>NZ_CP031844.2:0-1427500 GCF_003606345.3 Bartonella krasnovii | reverse complement strand
TGAAATATCTAAATCGGGCGTGCGGTGCGTTTCTCCATATCAGAGGGCATGATAGAAAGGCGGAAAAACTCGTCTTATATTTATTTGTGGTGTAGGCGTGCTTGTCTGCATCTTTATGGCTTTATAGCACATTAAAATGCGGGCTTAACTCAAATCAAACTTTCTAAAAACAGAAAAATATCCTATAAAAATAGGACTGTAGAGATCTATAAGGAATACAATTCCTAAACCCTCCCGGTCCATCCCTTTTAGTAAAGCAGAAAAAAGCGTGATAAAGTGAAAATGACTGGTGTGACCAATATAAAACTTAAAAATTATCGCCAGTTAGTACTTTTTTATAAAGATGAAGACTGTGGAGTTAATGTCCCAGCATAGTGGTGTTTTCCAACCAAAAAACATGCTCTATAAGTTTATTACCATTGATAATGTTTATGGAGGGGCAACAAAGGATCTTATAAATTTGAGCTCTTCTCCTTAGAAAATAAGGAGAATACGAGGAAAAATAGTAAAAATGCAACGATAAAAATGCTTAACTCCAAGATGTATAGAAAGGATGAAAAAGCTGTATAGATTTATACAGCTTTTTTACCTTTTTTAAAAACGAGACGTTTTAAAGCCTGAAAATATTCTTACGGCTTCTGTAACCATAATAACCACAAACACTGGAAATAATGGCACCTATCAGACACCCTAAGAAGCCCCACCATCCCATGTGTGCTGCTTTTGTCGTGGCTTTATCAGCCATATGAAGAGCATCTTTTGCCCGTACATCAAGCTTTTGAGATAAGGTATCGGCTTGTTTTTCTAGTGCTTTGAGGGTTTGTTCAGTTTTTTCCTCTGCCCTTTGATAAAGTTGAACAGCATTGGTGGCTGTTGTTTGTGCATCTGTACGTGACATGCCATTGTTCATCAGAGCTTTTATGATATCGCTTTGATTAACTTTTGTCGTCAGAGTTTCTAGACGATTAGAAAGGCTATTCCCTAGATTTTTCAGAGTAGAGCGATAATGTGAAGGATCATTTTTGAAAGCGGTTATCGCAGAGCCAATATCGTTGAGTGCAGCTTGATAGGTTTGTTTCAAGCGATCAGGATTGAGAGCTGGAATATCACTTTTTTTGAGAAGCGTACGCAACTCATGGCCTAGTTTATCAAAATTAATCCCATTGTCATTTTTTGTTGCAAAAAACTTTTCAAAATTTTCGCTGTTTAATTTTGCAAGAAGAGAGGGGAGATTATCGACGGTTTGTTCTATCATAGAAGTGCTTTTTCCAACCGCTTTAGCGCTTAAGTTTGCTGCATGTGAAACCACGTGGATGGCTTGGAGTGTCATCAGCAATGTTATAAGAGCCCAGGTTAAAAAACCATGAAGAGCCCCAGAGATTTCAGCAAAACGTCCAGCAACAAAGCCTCCACTTGCAAGGCTTATCACCATAACGATGAGAGAGCCAATACCCGTGGAGAGGAAAGAACCTCTAAAAGGGGAGGACGAGGTAAAGTCCATTTGGCTTAAGCCTAAAGCTGCTATGAGGAAAGAAAGGCATATTGAAACGGCAAGAGCTGTAACCAGTCCAGCAAAAATGGCGGACCATGAAATAGGTGTATGAAAAAATGAATATTTTGTTTCTAGAGATGTTTCTCCTAGAAAATTCGTATCGAAAGGTGTTTGTTCAGGAATGCGGGTTTCCATGTTTTATCTCCTTGAATATGCTGGAGATACAATGTCTTTTTGTCAATTATGTTCCAAAGTTTATAGCCCATCACGGATAATTAGGCTGCTAAAGGTGAATTGGAGAGATCTAAAGTTAAGATTGAAAACATCATGGTGAAGCGTTTTTTAATTTTTGTTTAAAGCGCATGATTGAGCATTTTAGTTGAGTATAAAAAAGAAGTGTGAAAAAGATAATATGGAAAGCTTTACGAGGGCATCGAACAAAATAATATGGAATGTTTTTTATTCTTATTCTGTCATAAAGTTTGAATTTTTGATCTTATGATAACGTCTTGATTGATAAACAGGTGATAAGCCTTGTGAATGGGAATATCTTCTATAAGTTAAGAGCAGATTTTGTCTATGAGAGCAATATATGAGAGTGCTTTCTTAGAGAGGGGTAGGATTGTATTTTTTTGACAAATGCTTTTCTTTTTGATTGTATCAAAAAGTTTAAAGAGAGAACGTGTTAGGATATCAAATGTTTTGTTCAGCTTTTTTTAAAAATAGTGAAAAATATGGCCCCCTTTGTGTTGGATTTGACCCGAGTCATAAAGTTTTACAAGCATGGAATTTGAGCTGCGATTATAAAGGCTTAAAAGATTTTTGTGATATCCTCTTAACAGCGGTTGTGGGAAAGGTGGGGATCATCAAGCCGCAAGCCGCGTTTTTTGAGTTATATGGAGTGGAAGGTCTCCAAGTTTTGAAAGAACTCATTGAAAATGCACAAAAACAAGGTTTGTTGGTTCTCGTTGATACAAAAAGAGGGGATATTGGCTCTACGGCTGAAGCTTATGGACAAGCTTGGCTTGGTGCTAATAGTCCCTTCAAAGCTGATGCTATAACAGTTAATCCTTTTTTAGGGTTTGATGCTCTTATTCCTTTAATAAAGATTGCAGAAGAAACAAAAACAGCGGTTTTTATGGTTGTTCAATCGTCTAATCCTGAGGGAAAACAAATTCGAAATGCACGCATTGGGGATAAAACGGTTTCTGTTCATTTGGCGCAGCATATTTATGACTATAATAGCCAATCTTCAAATCAATATCGTCATATTGGTCCCATCGGGGCCGTGATTGGTGCAACATTAGGCTGTGAAGCAAAAGAGACAATTGAGCAACTAGAAAATAGCTTGTTTCTTGTTCCGGGTATTGGGGCTCAAGGGGGAACAATAACACAATTAACTAAGCAGTTTCCTCAAAGGCTATGGCAGAATATTATTCCTTCAATTTCAAGGTCGATTACAGAGGTTGGTCGAAATCCTGTTGATTTAAAAAATGTTATTCATAACTTTGCTGAGCAATCTAAAAACACGCTTCTTTCTTAATTTTTGGGGCTCTTACTGGGGGAAGGCTCTTCCTGATCAATCTGCCTTATAAAAGGTTCTATTTTCTGATTGCATATGGGGCTCTATCCTTTCAATAACGATGTTTTTTAATGGGATAGCAGAAGAATCATTCGCTCAGAGCTCGCGTGAAGGACAAATTTATTGGTTAAGGCTCCTCTCTAGAGAGCGCGTTTAAGAAACAAGGGTGAGAGCATTTCATGAAATGGGAAGCTTGAGGATATGCGTGCGTGTTCAAAAATTTGAGAAGTCGATAACTTCTCATGAAAAAGAAATCCTGCAATTTTCTGAAAAACGTTTTGGTCGTATACGCGGCGACCAAGTGGGCCTTGAAAACCCTAAACCTTAGCGTGAAAATAACCCCACTGTTGTGGGTATCCCGGAATTCCGGGATATATTGCTATGTCCAGGTATGTCTTACGCACTAAAAGCAAAATGCTGACTCGGATTCAGTGTTTTCAAGCTCCCGGAATACCAATGCGAGGGCGCTCGCACTAGGTGGGGGCAAATGCAAGCTCAGAACCTTAATAGTGATCTTTTTGTTGGCAAAAAAATTCGCTTTAGGCTAAAAATGTTGAGAATGACTCAAAAAACATTAGGAGACGCTTTAGGGATAAGTTTCCAACAAATCCAGAAATATGAAAAAGGCTTAAACCGTGTGAGCGCTGGGCGATTAAAGGAAATTTCCGATATTTTAAATGTTCCGGTTTCCTTTTTTACACGGATATCATCACAAACGAAAATGCTTCATACCATCATGATGAGATTGCCTCAAATAAAGAAGAATATTTACTTTTAAAAAGTTTTAGAGTTCTGACCTCTGTCAAACAAAAAGCTATTTTAAAGTTGATTTCTGATCAGAATATATGATGTATGGCGCTCCCTTCTCTCTATTTCCTTCTGATCTTAAAAGATGAGGGGTTTTTTACGCACACTGATTTTTTAAAAAAATCGTTTGTAAACCATCCGCTGTCTTGTCTCCCGCATTCTATTTGGTTTATTTCGTATGAATAGATGAGCAACGTCTCTTCATAAAGATTCATAGAAAGTGTCTAGAAATGCTTTATGGCAATAATGCGCTTGTTTTGCTTTAACCTTTTAACAGCTTATCAAGGATAAAAATTCTTAAAGTTCTACCGATCCGTAGATAATAGTCTGTAGACAGTTTGGGGGTTATAAACAGGCCAGTTTTCCTTAAGCGGGTTTTAGTAATATATATGACATTTAAAATGATCATGTTTTACAACACAATAAAATAATCGTTCATTGTTGCACTGGTTTTGTGAGAGCCCTTCATGGTATAAGATTTTTCTCATTTTGAAGCTTTTATCGTTATTCAAGATTATGTCTCTGTTTGTGGTAAGGGGGGCTTGAAGGGGGGCGAAAAACACTTGAAGATGAGACATAAAAATGCGTTTTATCCTCTTTTCGAGTGCCAAGAGCTTTCGCAATAGTGAAGGATGATACAACGTATGAACAGGCTTGCAGCTTTTATTGCGGTGTTAGAGGGAGGGATGCATATCGACTTTATCCTTTATCTATCTTACGTTTAGAGGATTTTATGCGAATATCATGATACGATTCATAAGGTAATTTGTGAAATGAAGGCAAGAGTAGAAAGATCTTTTTAAAACAGGGAGGGCAAATTGGCAATATGTTGCGGGTGTTTTGTGTGTAGGGGGGCATACTTTCATGAAGGGTAAAATTTTTTAGAAGATTGTTTTAAGGTGAATTGCTTTTATCAAATAAAAGTCTCTAACATGTTGTTAAAAGCTTTGAGAGCGATAAAGTCATTGCAGCGTTTGTCTCTATGAGATAATGGTTATCCGTAAACACATATTGTTGCTAGAGAATAACATGTTATTGAAACAAGAAAAAACCAAAGCCCGTTTACCCCGTGGTTTTGTGGATCGTACAAGTGCCCAATTGTATGCTACTGAAACCATGATTGCACAAATTCGTGAAGTTTATGAACTTTACGGTTTTGAAGCGCTTGAAACACCCATTTTTGAATATACGGATGTGTTGGGGAAGTTCTTACCGGATTCAGATCGTCCCAATGCAGGGGTTTTTTCGCTCCAAGATGATGATGAACAATGGATGTCTTTACGCTATGATTTAACGGCTCCTCTTGCCCGTTATTTTGCTGAAAATTTTGAAACGTTACCAAAACCCTATCGCAGTTATCGGTTGGGCTTTGTTTTTCGTAATGAAAAGCCTGGACCAGGACGGTTTCGGCAATTTATGCAATTTGATGCGGATATTGTTGGAACACCAACCGTTGCGGCAGATGCTGAAATTTGCATGATGGCAGCCGATAGTTTGGAAAAATTAGGTATTGCACGCCATGATTATGCCATTCGTTTGAATAACCGAAAAATTCTGGAAAGTGTTTTGCAGTTGATTGGTTTGGCAGGAAATGAGCAACTTGATCGGCGCTTAACCGTTCTGCGAGCAATGGATAAACTGGATAAATTTGGACCAGAAGGCGTACGTTTGCTTTTAGGCAAGGGACGTTTGGATGAAAGTGGTGATTTTACAAAAGGGGCTGAGCTTAAAGATAAAGAGATTGAGTGTATTCTTTCCTTACTCACGATAGAAGCAAAAACGGTAGAAGAAACGCTTGATACTCTCAGAAAAATCGTTGGTCAGAGTGGGCAAGGTCTTGAAGGGGTTGGCGAGCTTGAGGAAATGCAAACAATCTTTGCTGCCAATGGGTATCACGATTGCATTAAAATTGACCCTTCGGTGGTGCGTGGATTGGAATATTATACGGGACCTGTTTTTGAGGCGGCATTGCTTTTTGATGTTCTCAATGATGATGGGCAAAAAGTTGTCTTTGGCTCTGTTGGGGGTGGGGGACGTTATGATGGGTTGGTTGCGCGTTTTCGTGGGGAAAATATTCCGGCAACAGGCTTTTCAATAGGGGTTTCACGTTTGATCGCTGCTTTGCAAAATCTTGAAAAATTGCCAGCAAAAAATACTCTTGGACCTGTTGTGGTGCTGATGATGGATAAAGAGCCAGAAGCTGTTGCACGCTATCAAAAAATGGTCATGCAATTGCGAAATGCGGGAATTTGTGCGGAACTTTATTTAGGAGCATCGGGAATTAAAGCGCAGATGAAATATGCTGATCGGCGAAAAGCGCCTTGTGTGATCATCCAAGGGTCACAAGAACGTGAGAGTGGAAAAATACAGATCAAAGATTTGATTGAAGGGGCGCGTTTGTCTCATGAAATTAAGGATAATCAAACATGGCGTGAAAGTCGACCTGCGCAAGTGATGGTGGATGAAGAGCAATTAGTGCAAACAGTACAAGATATTTTGGCAGCCCAAAAACGGTAATGGTTTTGTAAAAGAAATTGCTGCGAAAAAATTTTCCTTCAATTTCACGGTGGCGTCCATAAATACTATAACGATAAAGTCCAAAATAATATAAAATCTATTGCCCCCCATCTTTACGTTTGTGAAGGAGAAAACCGGTATCATCCCACATGTTTTCCAGCCTTAGGATGTTACGGACTAACCCTTGGCATTTTTCGACGATTCATGAAAAGGCATTTTAGTTCTTTCTTGTACAATTTTTATTCACACGACAACTTCGCTTGTGACGTGCAAGCCAATGGTTTTGATTGATTTAAGATAAACAAATTTGAAATGGAAGAATAGGATGTCAGGATTTTACTCAAGTTGAATAACGCTTCAATAATCATGATCAATCAAAATATTCTCATGAATAAGTTTTCAAAAACACAAACGACACAAATTCCCTTTTCTAGAGAAATTTGTGTCGTAAAATTTAAATAGACGATTTTGAGTTGAAGTTAGCTTTTTAAAGCTTTTAAAACATTTTGTGGTGAAGAAACTTCATAAGGATCGGTTGCACAATTGTCTGAAAAACCTTCTTCCTCAAACCATTGTTCAATCACACCGTCATTAATCACAGCAGCATAGCGCCATGATCGCATACCAAAACCAACATTGTCTTTTGCAACCAGCATACCTATTTTGCGTGTGAATTCACCAGAACCATCAGGTATTAATTTCACATTTTGGATATTTTGTGTTTTTCCCCAAGCATTCATGACAAAAGCATCATTGACGGAAAGGCAATAAATTTCATCAATACCAGCTTGTTTGAATTCATCATAGAGTTTTTCAAAATCGGGCAACTGAAAGGTTGAGCAGGTGGGGGTAAAAGCGCCAGGAAGAGAAAAAAGAATAACGCGCTTTCCTTTAAAGTAAGCATCACTTTTAACTTCTTGCCACCGATAAGGATTATCTCCACTCACTGATTCATCGCGGACACGTGTGTGAAATGTAACATTGGGAACGGTTTTTTTTATCATAAGGATGCTCCTGTATTTTTATGAAAATTGTGTTTTAAAGCAACCCTCGTATCTAAAACCATATGGAAAGAGCGTTTTAAATAAAAGGGTTGCTTTAAAAATTTTTGATCTCTAACAAGTGTGCAAATATTTCATTGTTCCGTCAAGTGGAATTAATGGTCGACTTTGAATACTCTTCATCTTAAAATTAAAGGAAAGAGTATGAAGGTATTACCATGACCATAAAGACAGTTTTGACCACGGCTTTTGAAGGGCAAAAACCGGGAACGTCTGGTTTGCGTAAAAAAGTGTCTGTTTTTCAACAACCCCATTATGTGGAAAATTTTATACAGTCTCTTTTTGATAACATTGGATCTCTTGAAGGAAAGCTGTTGATTCTTGGGGGAGATGGACGCACCTTTAACCGGACCCTCCTTCAGATTGTATTGAAGATGGCAGCAGCGCATGGTGTTTCTCGTATTAAAGTGGGGAGGGGCGGTATCCTTTCCACACCTGCTGTTTCGCATCTTATTCGTAAATACCATGCGCATGGTGGAATCATTCTTTCTGCAAGCCATAATCCTGGTGGTTTAGAGGGAGATTGTGGGATCAAATACAATATTTCCAATGGCGGACCCGCACCTAATTCTCTATGTGAGGCTATTTTTGAAACATCGCAACGTCTTTCCTTTTATAAAATTCTTGAAGCGCCAGATGTTGATTTAGAGCGGCAAGGGATGACTTTTATGGGTGATATGCAGATCGAGATTATTGATCCTGTTGCTGATTATGTCGCTTTGATGCAGGAAATTTTTGATTTTGACTGTATTGCTAAAGCTGTAGAACGAGGTTTGACTTTACGGTTTGATGCTATGCATGCGGTCACTGGACCTTATGCCCATGAAATTTTTGAAAAATGCTTAGGATTTTCTAAAGGGACGGTGGTCAATGGTCTTCCTTTGCCAGATTTTGGAGGTGGTCATCCTGATCCCAATTTGGTTTATGCTAAGCCTCTTTATGATTTATTGATGTCAGAGCAAGGACCAGATCTTGGCGCCGCGTCTGATGGCGATGGTGATCGTAACCTTATTATTGGACGTCAGCAATATGTCTCACCTTCTGATTCTTTGGCAATTATGGTAGAACATGCCGATCTTATTAAAGGGTATCGGCAAGGCATTGTGGGGGTTGCGCGCTCTATGCCAACAACACCTGCTGCAGATTTGGTTGCTAAAAAACGTGGATTAAACTTTTTTGAAACGCCAACGGGATGGAAGTTTTTTGGAACGCTTTTGGATGCTGGAAAAGTAACCTTTTGTGGTGAAGAAAGCTTTGGAACCGGCTCTCATCATATCCGCGAAAAGGATGGTTTATGGGCTGTTTTATTTTGGTTAAATCTTTTAGCGGTAACAGGAAAAACGGTTGCACAAATTGTTCAACAGCATTGGCAGAGCTATGGGCGCTTTTACGCACAACGTTATGATTATGAAGAAGTTGAAGAAGACAAAGCTTTAGCATTACTAGAACATTTGCGGCAGCACTTACCACAAGCTGGAACAGAACTTTTTGGATTTTTGGTCAAAAAAGCAGATGATTTTACCTATCATGATCCTGTTGATCAAAGTGTTAGCACACGGCAAGGGATCCGCATTTTTTTCGAGAATGGTGCACGTTTGGTGGTTCGTTTATCGGGAACAGGGACGTGTGGTGCGACCTTACGGCTTTATTTTGAACAGTATGAAGGAGATCCACGCAGATACAATTTAAATCTGCAAGAAGTTCTTCAACCTTTGCAACAGGTAGCCTTAAAACTGTTAAACATACAACAAGAATTGGGGCGAAAGCGCCCTGATATTATCACGTGAGATCATTGGAATATTTTTTGCAAAGCTATCATGATTGATTACATTATGATTTTAGAGGGGAGAGAGTTTTAGAGCTATGATTTTGTGAATATGGCAAAAGTTCTCAAAGGCATTCAAGGCAAATTTGTCTTGTGTCTGAATGATTGTGATGCTGTTAGAGAAATTTTTAAAAATTTTGACTTTCTAGAAGTTGAGACCCTTTGAACATCTGGTATGGCAAAAAAACACCTCAAAAAGAAGTGCTGATTCACAATAATTGAGAGGTGTTTTAGAAAATCCTATTCCCTTACTTTTATTCGGGTATCCCCCACAGTAAAAAAGATATATAATTACAGTAAGTTATTAGACAGATAAGTAATGTTGGTTCTTGCATTTGAGGGCGTTTTTTAAGTTTTTTTTTAACCATTTTACACAGCTTTTTCCTTTTATAACATGTAAGCGAAAGGCTTTGATGGCTTCAATAGAGGAGGATCTTATGGTCTACGGGGGACATTGTACAATGTTATAAATGCATCGATTGTAGGGGATGATTGCATTTGTGAATACAGGTGGCCGATCGAGAGGAAATAAAAGAACATGTTTTTCTAAAATAATGGACAATAAGCCCTTCTTGCTTTATGACCCATCATCATGAATGGTTTTTCTTTAATAAAGAGGAATTTATGACCCAATATCCCAAGTGTCCTCGTTGTGATTGTCTTTATACTTATGAAGAGGGTGAAAATTTTGTGTGTCCTGAATGTGCACATGAATGGCCCCAAAAGAGTGACGATACTGTTCTTTCCACGATTGTTTATGATGCCAATGGTCAGATCTTGACAAATGGAGATACCGTTATGGTGATAAAAGATCTGAAAGTAAAAGGCGCTTCCTCTGTTTTAAAAGGTGGGACAAAGGTCAAAAATATTCGCTTGGTGGATGGGGATCATAATATTGATTGCAAAATTCCTGGGATTGGACAGATGGGGTTAAAGTCGGAATTTGTTAAAAAAGTTTAGGCGTTTACCCTTTTGCCATTGTTTTTTGCTTTTCTATTTTCATAGATTATGCTTATCCGATAGACACAATGGTCTTTATCCTTATGAGGAACCCAAAACTATGTCTTACAAGAAAAATACTGACTCTGTCTTTTCTCTTAAACGTGCTGATTATGCTAAGGATTGTTGATTGATCACAAAATAGTAAAAGCATCTGCTTTATGAGGAAAATAATGCGTAAAGTGAGAAATTTACCACGGCTAAATTGAAGGAATCTTTCTACTTTTTATCAGATCATTTCTAAAATAAGTTTCATAGATTTGGTTTTGATTGATTTTTTTTAAGGTCTTAATAGCTTTTGCGTCTTCAGTTATGGAGATAAGGGTAAAGGGGATAGAAGTGGAATTCTTGATTTCCAGAAGAGGAAAAGCCGCTATGATCTTTAAAAAATCTTCTTAAGATGTTTAAACCTCTTTCACAATGAGGCTTATAAAATGGTATAGGGCAAACGCTGTTGAGCACTATCATCTTTATATTGGAAAATGTTCATGAAGAGGTATTTTAAAAATTATTTTTGTTATCTTCCAATTTGTAATGTGTCCGTGAATGATTTTTGTTGATGCCATAAATACAATTAAAACAAGAAGACAGTCAGGATTCCTATTAAAGGTGAAAAAGTATGATCCTTGTCGATTGGTTGCTATAAAGAAGCATTTTACGGAATTTTATCGTCGGAAATACTAAAAATGATGAAACACAAGGGGATGAATGTGTGCTTTGTCTTACACTCTTTTCTTTTTGCTGAAATGGCTCCTTTGTTTTTGGAGATAAAATTGTATGATGAGGTCATGAGGCAAAATAAATTTTAAAGTGTGCTTCCATTTGTGCATTATATTCTTGCATGTATGTAATGGGTTCATTGAAACAATATCTCTAAAATATATCTCTAAAGGGGGCAAAAACCATTTTAAGGACTAGAGGAAAGTGGAAGGAAAACCTATCATTTTCTAGTTTTTTCTGAAGCAGTATAGTATTTTTTTTATGGCAGAACGTCTTGCGTCTAAAATGATGAGGAATAAAATAGAGCAAGATTTTCACACTCCATGTATTTTAAGCCTTGTTGAAAAAAGGCAATCTGTGTGGTCATTTTACCTATTGAAGTGTCAATATTTATTGCGGCATGGCTTCAACGCCTAAAACTTCAGGGATAAAATGGCGTAAAAGATTTTCAATACCATGTTTAAGTGTTGCCGTTGAAGAGGGACATCCAGCGCAAGCGCCCCGCATATTGAGATAAACAATACCATTTTCAAAACCGCGAAAAGTAATATCACCACCATCATTGGCAACGGCTGGGCGAATACGTGTTTCAAGCAGCTCTTTAATGGTTAAGACAATATCAGCGTCTTTTTCGTCATAAAACTCTTCGTTAAGGGCATGGGCTTTTGCTTGTGTTGTAGCATTGGTGGTGATAACAGGCTCATTGGAGAGAAAATGCTCCATAATTGTGCCTAAAATGACAGGTTTGAGATGTTGCCATTCCCCATCTTTTTTGCTCACAGTGATGAAGTCATAGCCTAAAAAGACACCATTAACATTGGGAATATTAAACAGTTTAGCCGCTAAAGGTGAATTTTTAGCTGCTTCTTCACGGTCACGAAATTCTAAGACGCCCTCCGAAAGGACCACCCGCCCTGGGAGAAATTTAAGTGTTGCAGGATTGGGGGTGGATTCAGTTTGAATAAACATAAACTCTCCTTTTATCATGAAGAATTAGAAAGACCATACCATTTTAAAAATATTGTATTTTTTAAGCAATAGACCGAATATCTTCATCAGCAAGATTGCTAGGAATGACAATGACAGGGATTGAAAAAGCTGTTCCTTTATTTCCGATTAATTGGATAAGAGGGCCTGGTCCTTCTGCATGTCCACTGGCGGCTAAAACAATCAGTGCAATTCTTTTATCTTCGTCAATCAGTTTAGAAATTTCATCAACTTTTTTTCCTTCACGCACGACTATTTCTGTTTCAAGCGCATGGGAAGTGCGGACATCACTGGCAATATCTCCTAACATTTTATGAGCAATTTGTGTTGATTCTGTGCGCATAACGTTGTTTACACCCAGAAAATGTTGAAATTCTATACTATCAACAATACACAGCAAGACCAAAGTCCTATTGGTGTTTTGGGCATGTTGTGCGGCGAACGCAACGGCACGCCGACACTCTGGTGTTTCATCGATGATGACGAGGTTCTTTTTCTTAGGTTCTCTTTTCGGATTTTTGGGTTTAGAAAACATGCACTTTCTCTATTTTGTACAAACGATTTTTTTTGCTCTCTACAGTTTTTTTTAGTTTATTGCTTTTATGTATTGTGCAAAAATCCAACAATTTTACGAATTTTTTTCATATTCTCTTCTGCGAGTATACTAGCACGTTGTGCGCCATCATGCAAAACAGAGTCAATATAATCACTTTCTTGGTGAAGTCGACGTAATTCTTCTGTTATGGGGGCAAGCTTATGGACGGCAAGGTCGGCTAGTGCTGTTTTAAAATGCGAAAATTGATGACCAGAAAACTCTAAAAGAGCCTTTTCTTTACTAACTTTGGCAAAGGCGGCGTAAATACCAAGCAGGTTATCCACTTCTGGTCGTTCTTTTAAAGCCTCAAGAGAATCTGGAAGAGGCGCGGAATCTGTTTTGGCTTTGCGTATTTTTTGGGCGATAAGATCTGCATCATCGGTCAAATTAATGCGTGAGAAATCTGAAGGATCTGATTTTGACATTTTTTTTGTCCCATCACGCAAGGACATAACGCGTGTGGCTGTTGTTCCAATCAGTGCCTCTGGGAGGGGGAAAAAGCCTTGTCTTTTTTCTTCATCCGTTTGCATAGAGATGCCAAAATTTAAGTCAGCAATACGGTGTGCATAATCATTGTTAAATTTTTGTGCAATATCGCGTGTGAGTTCAACATGCTGTTTTTGATCTTCACCCACCGGAACATGCGTTGCACGATAAACTAAAATATCAGCAGCCATCAACGTGGGATAGGCAAAAAGTCCAAGGGATGCTTTTTCGCGATCTTTTCCTGCTTTATCTTTAAATTGTGTCATGCGTTGAAGCCAGCCGATACGGGCAACACAATTTAAAATCCAGGCGAGTTCAGCATGTTGAAAAACACGTGATTGGTTGAAAATAATGTGTTTTTGGGGATCAATACCAGCGGCGAGAAAGGCGGCTGTCACCATTCTAGTGGATTCGCGTAAGATAAGGGGATCTGGGTTGACGGTGAGCGCATGCATATCCACAACACAATAGAGGCAGTGATAAGCGTTTTGTAGTTCAACCCAATGTTGAAGGGCGCCAAGATAATTGCCAAGATGTAAGTGACCACTCGGTTGTACGCCGGAAAAAACAAGGGGAGTGAAGGTATCCATAGGAGTGCGCTTTCTTTAATTAAAGGTTATTGGTTTTGTTGTTTTTGACAAAGTATAAATATTATGGACGTTTTTTCAAATTTTTAAGCGTGTGAAAAAGGGAACGGGGATTGGATAAAAAATAGGCAATAAAATAGAGTGAGAATATGCCAAGCATGATCCCTGCTAAGGTGCTGAAACGCAAGAAAAAGGAGGCTTTTGAGGATAAAGGAAAAGATAAAAATCCAAACCCATTTAATCCGTAATAGAGGGCGAGTGCACTTAAAAGGGAAGCGATCATGAGGCATAATATTCGCTTGAGCAGTTGGGTGTCATATTTCCAATAACCCCGTTTGATGAGGACACCCCAAAGCAATAGGGTATTGACCCATCCAGAAGTAATTTCCGCAATAACAATGCCGCGTGCGGAAAAGGAAGGAAATAATGTTAAAGCGAGGCTGATATTGATAAAAACACAAATGCCCGTAAAAATCATCGGTGTTTTGGTATCTTCATGGGCAAAGAAATTAGGAATAAAGACCTTGATGAGTACAAAAGCTGGAAGTCCTAGTCCATAAAGGCTTAATAACTGTGCAACATGCTGTGTTGATTGATCGGTAAACTGTCCGCGCTCAAAGAGTAAGCTGACAATGGGGGTGGACAGCAGCAAAAAAGCAATAGATGCTGGAAGCGTTAACAGGAGTGTTAATTCAATAGAGCGGTTTTGCAAATGGTGGGTTTCTTCATGCTTTTTGCTCCGCAATGCGCGGGTTAACTCTGGTAAAAGAACGGTTGCAACGGCAATGGCAATCACGCCTAGAGGTAATTGATAAAGCCGATCAGCATACATTAAAGAAGAGACAGCTCCCGATTGGCTAGAAGCAATGTTGGTATTGATGAGCAAATTAATTTGTGTGATACCACCCGTGATGGCTGCGGGGAACGCTAAGGTTAGTAGCTTGCGAACATTAGGGGTTAAATGGGGACGACGGAAAAAAAATTTCATGCCACTTTGACGTAAAGCAACAGCAATTAGGACAAGTTGAAGAAGCCCTGCCGCCAAAACACCCCAAGAGAGATTTAAGCCGATGTGCCAAGCGTCAAGTTGATAGATCCAAGCATAGGCGAGTACACCAATCAGAATAATATTTAAAAAGAGTGGCGCAACAGCGGCAATAAAATAACGCCGCAGAGCATTGAGCATGCCCCCCATCATCGCAGCGAGCGACATGCAGGTTAAATAAGGAAACATGATCGCCGTAAAATGAATTGTGGCATTAAATTTTGTTGCGTCTTCGCTAAAGCCTGGAGCAATAATCGTTCGTACCAAAAAAGGCATACTCAGTTCCATCGCAATCGTTAATAATAAAAGCAGCGAAAAAAGAACACCAAAGACTTCTTCTGCGAATTTGCATGCAGATTCTTGACCATCCTCAGTGATTTTTTTAGCAAAAAGAGGAATGAAAGCAGCATTAAAGGCACCTTCAGCAAAAAAACGGCGGAATGTATTGGGAAAACGAAAAGCAGCATTGAAGGCATCAGAAACAGGACCCGTCCCTAGTGCTGCGGCCATAAGCATTTCACGGACGAAGCCAAAAATACGGCTCATGAGGGTTCCAGAAGCAACGGTTGCAATTTTTTTAATCAATGTCATAAAGATATATCAGGTTTGTGGTAAAAGAGAAGCGGTGAGTAGAGAAATAAGCCGTTTTAAATCGTAAAAAATCTAATCTATATTCTCATATAAGAATATATTTGTGCGTCGTTTTACGACGGTGTCTGTCTTTCTGTCAACAATGGTTGCGTGAAGACTTTTTTTAACATGCTCCTTGTTTTATTGTTGCCTTATAATTTTCATTGTTGCCATAAAATAATTAAAATTTCTTTTTCAAATTGAAATATGGGAGTGATGTTATAACAGTTTAGAGATATAGAATGATCATTTCTCTCTAGGGTAGTCATGTTTGTAAACAGTGCATCTCAATGGCGTGGTGTTTTACATAAAGGGTGTGACCCATTTTTACGTTTATGAAGTAACAAGCCGGCTTACCATCACACATTTTTCTAACTCTAGAATGTTGCGACAGACTTTGCATTTAGACGATTTATAAGAGACATTTTTATTCTTTTCTTAAATTATTTTTCTCCATACGTTAATCCCATCTGTAACGTGCAAACGAATGGTTTTGATTGATGTAACATAAAGAGATTTAAAATGAGAAAATCTTACGATCCTTGGGGATCTCTCATTCAATATACAAAATAGTGAATACTCATTATAAATCAATTTATTATACCCTATTTAAAAGAACGCAAATAAAATAAAAGCTTGAAGAAATGCACAATTTTTATTTTTAAAAAAGACAGAGGGCTTTCGATGCTTTTAAAAGTTTATCAGACTGAGCTCAACGGCAAAGCAGTGTGATGGGTTTTCACTTTTACGGCTTTATGTTCTCACCAAATGAGGTAGCCTTCTTATTTTAGAGATTCCATAAATATAAGAATAGATAGGCGTCATCCTTCAACAGTGTCTTGCCCGTTTTTAGCACCACGGGCAAGAGCACTATAGGCAATTGATAAGGGTTGATATGATCTTTTCAAAAATGATCAATCCTTTGCTCTGCTGAGATTTTTTTCATCATTGATGAGGGGTAAAATCTGAGCAAATAAAAAAAGTTTTCCCTTTATGGTTTTCGTATCTGATTGACGCATGATTGATTTGCCGATGAAGGCAGGGGGGTAAGCCCCTCTTTTTTATCAGAGAGGACAAAAAAATGAAAGCTTATATGAATTTTAGAGAGTCATAGCCTTTGTGTGCTGCATTTTGTGAGAGGGAATATTTTCTTGTCTCTTGATGTTTTGATGAACGTTTTCTATCATTTTTTGTGTTTTACTTGCTTCTTTATCAAGGGGGAGCGACCATGTTTTTTCAGTGTTTTTCTTGAGCCATTGATGCGGGAGAGATTGATGCTGGTTTGGTACTGAGCGCTCATTAAATTGGCGGTCATAAAAATCCATGGAGCGTATGTTTTGTTCTATCTCTTTTGTCTGTTTAACAATTTCCAGAATCTCTTTTGCTTTGACAGCTGATGTCCCAAGGCTTTTAGCCAGTTTTTCGGGATTATTTTCCTTTATCGCCTCATGCTCGCTTAAGGATAAGCGTTCATTGATTTTTCTCATATAAGTCCTTATTTCCCCCCTTAACTCAGGAGAGTTTGATAATGTTTCTTTCTGTTGTTCTTTTGGCAAGGAAAGGAGATTTTGCATCCAAACCTTAGGCATTAGGACCGACTGTTCACAACGTTTTTGTTTTGCGTGATGGTTATGGAGAATATCTCTTTCTGTTTGTTTTAAAATATCGAGATAACACTCAATGGCTCTACAGAGGGGCAAAATATTGGCTTCAGCTTCAGCGCGCGCATGATTTTTTATGCCAAGGATGTTGCTTCCAGACAACTGAGAAATCGATTGAGGAGATGTGGCAATTTGATGGGTGAGCTGTTCTCCTCTCTTATGATTTTCATGTATCCGTTCAATTTTTTCCTGCAAAATATGCCGATTGCCATAAATGATTTGACATAAAGTTTCGATTTCTGTTCTTCTTGCTTGAAGTGATGTGTTATTTTTTATCCTCGTGGTAATTTCATTGCTTGTAAGGGGGGGGATTTTTTTTGCGGCGATCAGCACCTCTTGCTGGTGTTGAGCGCTTGATGTTGTAAAGGAGGCGGTATCCTCCGTTTTTAATGTTTGTATCGGCTCTGGTGTGGGCTTTTCTTTAAGTTTAGGCGATAAGGAGAGTTTCTTAAGTAGGGCGGTGTCTGTTGTTTTTATCCCACTCTCCCAGTATGCCATTGCTTTTTGGGGGTACTGTTTTGCTCTTTCTTGATGATCAGAACCTGTTTCCTTTGTCATTTGGACAGATATTTGATCATTTGTCGCTATATGGCTCGTTTGTAAAATGGTTTCTTGAAAATCTTTTTGCGTTTGCCTCATAGAGGAAGCAGAGTGAGCCATTGGCTGTGCCCTTTGTTCTTTTTCCTGCAGATTTTGGGGGATAACTTTAGCGTCCTCCTGTAAAGCATGGGGGACAACCCATGGTGAAAAATGGGCTTTTTCTTTTCTCTTTGTTTGAATGGATGCGTTGTCTTTGCTCTTTTCAGTTATTTCATCGCCTTTAAGAGCGGCTCTTTTTTCTTCTGGAAGCAATGTTTTTTGCTGTTTTTTTTCTGGGCTTTGAGCTTTTGGTGCTGTAAAGGAGAAGGTCTCACCACTTGTTAATGTTTGTCTTTGCTCTGGTGTGAGATCTTTTTTATTTCCCAAGATGAGTGTCCCTTGAACATCCATCATGAAACCATTGGCTCCACAGCCTCTATAGGTCCCATGATAGGTTTCGCCTTCTTTTGCGACGACAGTGAGATAATAATTTTTTTCACCCATTCCAAGCTTTCTCATAGAGTTGGTGAACTCTTGTAAAATGAGCAACTTTTCTGGATGAGAGATATCCTCAAGCAGATGTTTCATAGGCTCTGAATCGCCACGTTCCATGGCGGCCGTGCGGACAAAGTCTTTACGCTTTTTGCTCACAATAGAAAAATCAAGCGTATGGCCTGCTGCTTGAGCGAGTTTTTCAACAAACAGTCTCTTTGTACGCCTATTGCCCTCTCTGAAAGGATGCAAGTGGTGTAAATCTATCATTATTTCAGCAGCATGTTCAACAAATTCTTCACGGGATAAGTCTTGTAAATTCTTTTTTTCAGCAAGTGTTTTATCTAATTTTTCTAGTCCTTCCTGGATTTTTTTTCCCATAGCAAAAGGTTTTGTAAATTCTTTTCTCTTCAAAATGGGCATAGAAGCAACAGTGCTATCTTCAAAGGTAAAAGGTGCTTCGCGGGTTTGTCCAGCCCATTCAAATGCCCGAAAAAAGAGGCGATGATGAAGATATTTGAGATAGGTGGCATCAAATTGCTCTGGTGGGGGCTCTTGGCGCAGTTTGATCATTTCTTTTTTTACATCATCAGAACAGCGTTCTTTTAATATTTCTTTATCTTTAATACGGTATTTATTTTTAAGCACTTTGCTATTGGGGTAGAAAAAATTTTGCGATGCTTCATTGATTTGCTTTAAAACGGCGGCATTTACTGCAGGAGATTGTTCTTGCAATTCTTCCTGTGTGGAGGAAGCCCTCTGTTCTGTGTTTTCTTTCATGTATATTTCCTTTCAAGTTTTTAATATGTGTTTTTTTAAAAAGCTTCTTTTTTACATTTTTTTCCCTATGTTATTTTTATTAAGCTTTTTCTTCTTCTTCAAAGAAGAATACCGATTTGAATGATGGGAAAAATTTGACCCTCTTTGCACGGAGTCCAAGTTGATGATAGAACAGCGTTAATGTTTGTAACTTTTATGAAATGTTATCGTGCAATTTTATTGATGCGTTTTGTCATAGGAGAGTTTATTCAAATTTTTCTGTATGTTATATGTCACCCTTGGTGCAATCTTGGCAGGATAATTGCTCCAAGGCGGTGTATGAAAAACCAAAGGGGATGAGACCATTACGATAAAGCCATTGCTTTTGATGTTTCACCTCTGCGTGGTCGAATAGGGGATTGCTCTTCTTGTTTCGATGTTTCAGTAACTTCTTGACGTCGTTTTGTTGTTGAGCGCTCAGGTAACTTCGGGGATTCTGATAAGCTTTGTTGCTTTTGCATTTTTTTATCGAGATTGGTAAGCGGTTGATGGCGTTGTTGTTGCTCTGTTTGATGGTCTTGCACAATGGTTTCTCTTAATTGCTTTATCGTATCAGCATAATCCTGAATAGCGGTACAAAGGGTAGGAAGATTTTCTTCAGCAGCTTTGCGCGCTGCGTTTTTTATGCCAAGGTTTTTTCTACCCGCAAGTGGAGCAAAAAATGTTGGATCCTTTTCAATTTGAAAGACAAGCTCTTCTCCCATATCTGGAATTTTTTGCATATCTTCCATTCTATATTGCAAAATAAATGGGTCATTATAAACCATTTTGCACCAATATTGGACCTCTCTTTGACCATATTGAACCGATGGATCTTGTTCAACTCTGCGGGCAATTTCTTGATTTGACAGAGGCTCTATTTTCTTTTCTGAATTGAGCGGATTTGGTGTGTGTTGAGCGATTGTTTTTTCCTGTTGCGCGTGTTGATGCTGTCGTTGTTTGGTGTGAGGACTCTGTGAAATATTTTCTTGTATATATTTTGAGGTATATACAAAACCGTTAATGGCTTCATATAGATCAGGAAGCTTTTCTTCAGCTTCTTTGCGCGCATGACTTTTTATGCCAAGAACTTTTCGACCCGCAAGCTTAGAAATAGATTGAGGTTTTTCTGTAACATCCCATAAGAGCTGTTCTCCCATAGAAGGATTTTCTCTAACTTCTTCTATTCTTTGTTCTAAAATAAGCCGGTTACCATAAACCTTTTCGCATAAAAATCGTATTTCTTCGTGATATGCCATGAGCAAAAACTCTTTTTCCATTGTATTAAAAGATGTTTTTTGTTCCTGAGGCGGTTTGGGTGGTTCATTTGCTGTTTGTGGGGAGCCCGTTTTTTGCACAACAGCGTCGCTTTGTTTTCTGTCTCCTATTTGGTGCGCTTTGCTTGAACGAGGGACTGCATATATTTCACTGTCTTGTGATGATGAACTGCTTTGCTGCCGGACTGTTCTGTGCTGGGCTGTTTTGGGTCTAACACTTGGGGCGAGGGTTTCAGGATTTTGGTTTTTTATGCTGGTTTGCGCGTTTTCTCTTACGCGTGGAGGTGTTTGCGCTCTTGGTGTTGCATAGGGATTTTCTTCTTTTTGAACTGTTGTTTTGTGCTGGATTCTATCTTTTGCACGCGGTGGTCTTTGTGGCGGCGTTTTTATATGCGTGGGGGGGGGCTCGAGGGTTTCTGTCTTTTGAATTTTTGCCTCAGTTGGTGTTTTTTCTCTTACGCGTGGGGGAGGGGGTGGGGCTACTTTTGGGGGGGAGGAGGAAGCTTCAACTTGTGGGCTGTGTTGTTGCCTTTCTTTTGCCCGTGGGGGTTTTGGCGGCGCCACTTTTGCCTGTTGAAGAGGCATCTCTTGGGGTTCTGTCTTTTGAATTTTTGCCTCAGTTGGTGTTTTTTCTCTTACGCGTGGGGGAGGAGGTGGAGCTACTTTTGAGGGGGAGGGAGAAGCTTCAACTTGTGAGCTGTGTTGTTGCCTCTCTTTTGTACGTGGGGGGGGCGGTGGGGCAATCTTTGGAGGGGGTGAAAAATTTTCTGGTTGTTTTTGTAGAGGTGTTTTTTGAGAAACTTGGGGAGGAGATGTTCTGGTGGGGGGTTGTTCAGTCTGTTGTTGAAATTTTTCCATCATTTGGGTGATAAAAGGGGAGGGGTTTCTTTTTTTCATACATGGTCCTTTCAAACTCTTTCAATATTGTTTTTAAATACTATTTAAGGATGTGCGTTGGTGTTTATTTTGTTTTATGCTTTTTCACTCTGATTTTATGAGAGAGGATATGAAACTGAATGGTCTCACACGATTTCACATCTCTTGATGCCGCTTATGATCACTTTTAAAAGACTATTTTATCAATAGCTTAGATTAAGTGTGAGGAAATAAACTTTGTTCTAACGTTCCTTTTTTCTTGGTGCAAACCACCTCTCTCATGCATTGCGCCAAGATGTTGGATTCAACGTGAAAACTTATGTTTGTTTAGCTGGCAAAAGCCATCGCTTTTGGAGCAGCAGTTTTGCGCGGACGAAAATCTGTTTCTCTTTCTCTCTGTTGGGTAGAGGGCGTTGCTCCTTCATGTGTTATTGTTGAAGGCTCAAGGCGTTGAGCAGATTGTGAGATGTTTTGTTGCTGCTGCAAGCTTAGGGTTTGCTCAGATGCTTCATGGCGTTCTTGTTTTATCTGCTGAGTTTGTAAAATGCTCTCTCTAACCTGTGTGACAGCCATTGCATAATTATCAAGGGCATCAATGAGGTGAGAAAGACCCGCTTCAGCATGGATGCGTGCTTTATTTTTTAAGCCCCCAAAGTTGCGACCGGCGTACTTGTGAATAGATTGAGGGTTTCCCGCAAGTTGCTGTGCGAGCGGTTCTATTGTTTCAGGGTTTTGGAAAAGTTCTTCCACTTGTGATTGTAAAATGTCTGATTGACCAAAAACAACTCTGCACCAATATTGGGTTTGGGCATGATGTCTTTTGACTTTTGAATTTTGGTGAATTTGGGTGGACATTTCTGTTTCTGAAAGGCTTTCTTTTTCACGATGATTTGGTTTTTTCAGCAGCTCAGCGACAGCTGCTTTTCCCATGAGGCGTTCATAGTTTTTCAGTTCTTGCTCTGGAGATTGTGAAAGGCCCTCTCTTGCCTGTCTTACGGCTTCTGTATAACAATCAATGTTGATACAGAGGCTAGAAAAACTCTCTTCCGCTTGTCTGCGTTCTCTATTTTTGAAGCCCAACATGCTTTTGCCGGAGAGTTTAGCAATACTTTCAGGATGAGCAGCCATGCACCATGAAAGCTCTTCTCCCGCTTGAGGATTTTTTTGAATTTCTTGCATTTTTTCTTGCAAAATGTTGGGGTTTCCATAAGCTCTAGCGGATAAACGTTGGATTTCTTCTTGATAAGTTCGAACCAGTGAATGGTGGGGAAGCAATAGAGCGATTTGTTCTTCTGAGAGTCGTGTTGTTGCTCCTTGGGCAGTTTGTGGGGCAGATGCTGTGCGTGTTGTTTCAGTTTCTTGCGGTCTTTGGGGCGCGCGCGTGTTTGAAAGAGGCGTTGTTGAAGGTGCTCTCCTAACGGATGCCTGTGCACCTTTTGCTGTAATCATTTCTTCTTCTGAAAGAGAAAGTCTTCCCTCATCTTCTTCCGGTATCGTTGATAGTCTTTTGCTTTTTAAAGGCTCTTCTTTAGGGAGGGGGGGAGTACCAGAGACTTCTGCCGCTGCTTGTTCATAGAGTTTTATGAGTTCTTGTATTGAAGAGGATGGAAAAGGGTGAGGGTGATCTTTTTTCATGCCTGTTTCCTTTCAAAAATTGTTTTAGAAAACCTCTTTGGTGCATAGCCGCTCTTTATGCTTGGATTACTTTGAGACAAAGGAAGATATTGAACTGATATGCGCTCCAAAGATCTTGCGCTATTTAAGGCTAGAATAATGGAGCTTTGTGTCTTTTATACAGTTTTTTTGTGAAATTTTATCAATAAGTTATAGGAAATTACAGAATCCACTTTTAGGACCGTTTTAGGACTATTTTTTGTAATATTCTAAAACAATTCTTGGCGCAATCGTAAGGAGACGATTTGCGCCAAGAAACTTACTGAAAAAGAGATTAAATGAAAAACAAAAATTGATCTGTTTTTATGCTCATGCTCCTTTACATGGCATAAGCCATTCCTCTTTCTCCATGTCTTTGTCGTTGTTGGCTCTGCTCTGGACTCTCAGGGTTTTGTCCTCTTTCGTGATGACGATGATGGTGGTGATGGTGGTGATGAGATCTTTCACCTTGCTGAGAATGTTCTTGATAGCGTCTTTGTTCCGCATGAGGGGTTTGCGAAAGCCTCTGTGTTGCCTGTTCTACAGACTTTGTATAACCATCAATGGCATCAACGAGAGGCTTAAATCCATCTTCAGCTTGCTTGCGTGTTTGACTTTTCATGCCAAGCGCTTGGCGACCAGCAAGTTTTCCCATACTTTCAGGTTCCTCAGCAAGTTGATCTGAAAGCTCTTTTCCTTTACTGGGATCTTTAAGTATGTCTTGCAAATGTTGTTGGAAAAGTTTGTCATTGCCATAAACAACTTGTCCCCAATGTACCACCTCTTCTGCATATGCTTGCACCTGTGGATTTTTTAAAAGCCTCACACTCATTTGGTCAGGTGTGAGGGAAGATGAAGGTCTTCCTCTTTGTTGTGGAGCAACCTCTGTGTAATCGGTTTCAGATTCTGATAGCTTTTGTTGATGACGTCCACCTCTTGAAAGGGGGTTAACGCTGCTAACAGATGTGTATAGAACGTCATCTTCGCGTTTTTGTGGAGCAACCTCTGTATAGTCGGTTTCAGGATCTTCTCTTCTTTGTTGATGACGTCCAGCTCTTGAAGGGTCAACGCTGCTTACGGATGTGTATAGAACGTCATCTTCTGGGTTTTGTCCGCGCTGGTTTCCTCTGTTTTGTTTATTAACTTGTGCATAGAGAGGTTCTTGGTTTTGGGGATCTTGGTATGGTTGATGTTTTTTCATGGCTGTTTCCTTTCAATATTTTTAGAAAACCTCCTTGGGGCATTCTTGCCTTTTATGCTTTGTTTGTTTTGAGACAAAAAAAGACATTTTACCGAATGGCCTCCAAAGATTTCGCGCTATTCAAAATCAGTGTAACGGACATTTGTGTCTTTTATACAGTTTTTTTATGAAATATTATCAATAAGTTATAATAAATAACGGGGGTCACTTTTAGGACTATTTTTTGTAACACTTTAAAACAATTCTTGGCGTAACCGTAAGAAAACGATTTACGCCAAGAAAGTTATTGCAAAAACTTTATGCAAAAGAAATGATATAAAAAACAAAAATTGATCTGTTTTTATATTTATGTCCCTTTACATGGCATAAGCCATTCCTTTTTCTCCATGCCTTTGTCGTTGTGGGCTGTGTTCTGGACTGTCTGGGTTTTGTCCTCTTGCGTGATGACGACGGTGATGATGGCGTCTGTGTTCATCTCTTTCTGGACTTTCTTGTTTTTCACCTCTTTCTCTTTCGAGTTCATTTGTAAATTGTTTATGGAGTTTTTTTGTTTTGTCTATATGTCTTTCAAGGGCTGAGCAAAGGGGAGAAAAACCTTCTTCAGCTGCTTTACGATCAGGGCTTTTTACGCCAAGGACTTGCCGACCAGCAAGTTTTCCAGCGCTTTCAGGATGAGCTGCAAGGTCCCATAAGACTCTGTCAGCACCTTGAGGATTTTCAAGAATCTTCGAAAGTTGTTCATTCAAGGCATGTTGGTTTCCATAAACAACTTTGCACCACTCTTGGGTTTCTCTTACACCATATTGAAATTCTTCGTGTTGTAAAAGTTTGCTCGTAACCACATCTTTAGGGGTTTGAGGAGGGGGCGTTGCTGCTCTGCCCACGCCTTCATAGAGGGGATTTTCCCGTTGCTGGGGTTCTTGTCCACCTCCAGCACCCACACCAAGCATTGCGTAGACAGATTCTATTGGTTTATGGGGAGAGCGCCCGCTCTGTGTTCTCGGATCAATTTCTGCATAGAGATGTTCCTCTGGTCTTTGGGAGGTGCGTAAATCCTGCGTACTTCCATTTGGTGAGTCATAAAGGGGGTTTATTCGTTCTTGAAACTCTGTTTCACCTGTTCCAAGATTAACGACGGCATAGGGATTTGTGGGGTTTTCTGGAGAAGGTTCACGCGACCCCCTCCCGACAATTGCTGCAGCTGCTGCACGGGTAGCCCCTAATGGGTATTGGGGGGCATAGGGCGTTTCTTGTGGTTGTTGAGACAGGGGCGTATCATATCCACCTGTTCCCGTTCGCGGTGTATTGTAGGGAGTGTTTTCTTGTGCATTTGATCTCCCGCGCGGTGTGTCGTAGGGGGAAGCTCCTTGGAGAGGCTGTCTTCTGTTTGCTGCTTGTATTTCTTCTGGGCTTGGGATGCGCGGACCGCCTCTTCTATGTGGTTGTTTATTCACTTGTGCGTAGAGGGGATCTGGGTTCTGGGTTTCTGGATTTTGAGGGTCTGGTTGTGGGGAGCTTTTTTTCATGGCTGTTTCCTTTCAATATGTTAGAAAACCTCTTTGGTGCATTCCCTACTTTTTTGATAGCTTTTAAGACAAAAGAAGATATCAAAAAGAAGATATCAAATTGAATGCTCTCCAAAGATTTCGCGCTATTCATATTGATTTGTAATGAAGGTTTATGTCTTTTATAAAGTTTTTTTGTGAAATCTTATCAATAAGTTATAATAAATAACGGGGGTCATTTTTAGGACTATTTTTTGTAACGTTTTAAAACAATTTGTGGGGGAACATGCGATCAAATGATTAGGACCAAGCGTTCGTTTTGTTGGAAGGAAAAAGAGAGCGCATTTTTAGCCGGTAAGAGCTAGCGAAGAGGAACGACTAACTTTCAAGCTGCGAACTTGACATTGTGCTTCTCTGGTATCCTTGACAGTCTGTGCAATTTCTTTGGCTTTGCTTTCTGATGTCCCAAGAAGACAAGCTAGTCTTGTATGATCTTTTTCTTGTATGGCTTTACGTTCATCTGAGGAGAGACGGTTGTGTAGTTGGCGGGAAAAGGTATGGAGTTCTTGCCGTAGTGAACGAGAATGCAATAAAGTTTCCCTTTGTTGTTCTTCTGGTAAAGCAAAAAGGTTTTGTAAATTTTTTCCAGGTTTTTCGACCACGTGGCTTAGGCGGTTTTGTTCTCTTTGATGATGCTCTAGAATTTCATCTTTTGCTTGTTGTGTTATTGCACCATAATTTTTAAGGGCTTGGCTGAGTTGTGGAACAGTCTGTTCGGCTTGTCTGCGATGTGGAGTTTTCATGCCAAGAGTTTTTCTCCCGGCAAATTTAGAAATTAATTGAGGGTTTTGTAAAGTTTCATCGGCAAATTGATTTCCTAAGTTTGGAGCTGCTGTTATGATATCCAATTTTGTCTTTAAGGCTTGGGTTTTACCATAAACAATCTTTGATAAATGTTCGATTTCTTTTCGGCATGTTTCAACATAAGGATCATTTGAAATTTTTGCAAATAACGCTTCATGGGAGAGAGAGGCTAATGTTTCTTTTGGAATGAGAGTTTCTTTGACATTTTGAACGTTGGTTTTTTGAAAACGGAGGTGATCGCCGTTCTGTAATGTTTTGACCTGTTCTGGAGGAAGATCATCTTTGTGGCCTACGACAAATCCGCCTTCGACTTCCATAACAAACCCTTCTGCTGAAGCACCTCTAAAGATGCCTTCATAAAGGATCCCTTCTTTTGCAGCAACAACAACACGGTTGTTAATTTCATCTAGTTTAGCTTCTCTCATTTGGGAGATAAATTCTTTTAAAACAAGAGACTTTTGCGGATGGGTGATATCTTCAAAAAGATCTTTCATCGGTTGGGGATTGTTATATTGCATGGCTTCGATACAAGCTGCTGTCATGCGTCCTTTTGTGATGAACGAAAAGTCAATGGTATGGCCTGCTGCTTGTCCAAGTTTTTCCATAAACATTCGATTAACGCGTCCATTGCCTTTTCGGAAAGGATGGGCGTGTTCGAGCGCCATAAAAATTTCAGCAGCACTTTCAGCAAACTCTTGGTGTGATAAACCTTTTAAATTGTTCTTTTCGCTTAGTGTTTTTTCGAGTTGTTTGAGCTCTTTTTTTATCTGTGGGCCAATGGCAAAAGGAACTTCATAACCTTTGGGGCGCATCGCTGGCATACGGGCAGTGCTGCCATCTTCAAAGGTAAAGGATGTATCGCGGGTTTTACCTGCCCATTCAAAAGTTTTGTGGAAGAAGCTCCAGTGAATTAATTTGAGATAAGTGGCATCAAACTTTTTGGGTGGTGGTTCATGACGAAAATTAATAGCCTCTTTTGCGATATCTTGGGCGCAGCGTTCATACAGTTTTTGGGGGTCTTTGATGCCATATTTATTTTTTAATGTTGAGGTTCCTTTATAGAGATAATTTTTCTCTAACATATTGTTTCTCCTTAAAAGATAGGGGGGTGGTTGATATGCGCTTTAAACGCGGGTCATGTTGAAAATTCCCCTTCGCGTATTCTTTTGAGATTTTGAGTGTTATGAGAGAAAGTACTCTTTCTTCATATGTATGGATGGTTGTATCAACGGTTTTTATGAAGCTTTTGAAAGCTGTTGGTGTGAGAGCTCTACACTGTTCTGTTGCTATTGTTTTCATGCCTATTCCTTTTTTCATTTATTTTAGTTTCTCTGATGTTTGCTTATTCTTTATAATCCTGTTCGCTGTAAAATACTGATATTAAAGACAGTGATATGAATCCCATGAGGAGATGGATTTTTGATAAACCATGCTGGATAAAATTTTTATTCTTTGAGATAAAGCTTTGAGATAAGGGGAGGCTAAAAAGAAAAATGTTGTTTAAGATTTTCGTTGTTTTGCCTTTAAAAAAGTTGTTTGCAAGAGCCCTTTGATGAAGGGCATGGCTATGGCAGAGAAGATCGTTCTTGGTTATCGGATGGTTTGGATATTTTCCAGATACAACTCTCAGGGTTCTATGAATAAAAGCAGCTATCAAGAATTTCTCTCCATAATGTTTTTTTATTGATCTATGCGGACACTTTTTTAGTATTTTTAAATACAAAATGTATTTTAACTTTTGTTGTTTCTCTTAAATTTTATTGCGTTGCTTTAAGGTCTATAAGAGGGGGAAAACTTTCTTTGAGTTAGGAAAAAGCTGTTTTTTCAGCGCTTAGTTGTTAAAGTAGAACACGCGATGATATCGTAAAGAGGAAAAAACTTGTCTAAGAACGTTTTATTCATTTTGGTTTATATCTTGGATGTTTTTGAGGGGAAAACGGTGTTTATTGTGTAGGTATTTTGAGAGTTTTTGTCTCAAAGGAAAATCTTCTGTTTATTATATTTTGTAATGGAGGCACGTCCTTTACGTAAAATAGAACACCATTATGTGGTACTATCTTTACAGGATTAGGATTGTTTTAAAGAGAGATCATTTATCCATTTGGCGGAGGGGGCTCCTCAATGGTACAATGGTAAAGCCCCCATAAAGCATATAAAATCTATTGAGCCCTCCCATTTTTATGCTTCATAAAGAAGCTGGTACCATCACACACTTTGTTGGTGCTAAAATATTGTGGATCAATCCTTGGGACTTGAGGTGATTTATGAAAAGGCATGCTTTTCTTGTACAGTTCTACTTTACTTGAGGTTCCCACTACGGGCGGGTGATAAGATTGTGGTTGAGTCAACACAGAACAGATTTGAAATGAGGTAATTTTAGGTTATTGGGTCTCTCATTCAACACAAAAATATGAATTATCATTATAAATCAATGTATTTTAAAATTATATATGAAAAACTTTGTGAGAGAATGTTTCTTTTTGGGATATTGGTTCGCTATTGGTTGGGTGTATGGGCGTTTTTGATAGAGACTTTTAAAAGATCATAGTTGTTGGTAAAGTGATACACAAAATATCAAAGGAAAAGTCACGGATTTTTTGACTCTGTTTTTCTTGTATGTAGACGGGGTTTTTTCGTTCATAGGTTTTCAAAAAATAAGGATGTATGCTTTTTTCTGTTTTGTTGTTATTCTTTCTATGTTCAATATCTACAATGAGAGAGCTAATTTTTCTTTTGTGGGGCAAAACGGTTTTTTGCAGCAGCGGCTAACATTTCTTTTCTTCTGAAATAGACCGCGCGACCACATCGTAAAGGAGGATGCCCTTGCATAAGAATAATTTGTTCATCTTGACGCATTTCTTGAATAACCTCGTGGGGTAAAATGAGGGCTCTTTGTTGGTAATTTATATTGTAAGAGCTCTTCCCCACAGATAGACTTCTTGGTTTGTTCACTCCGGTGACTTCAACGGTCATTTGGCCACAGCGTTCGGAAATCTCTTTCGCTGTTTGAAGGTCTTTAATGGCAGCATAACTGACAAAAGAGCAGCTTTCAAACCATGAACGCGCTCCTGATTCGCCAAAGTGATTGACCAACTGACCAGTGGATTGATAAAAGAGCATTAAGGATGTGCCATATTTACGTCCACGATCACGGGCTTCTTCTAAAATATTCATATAGCCTAGAAGATCGACTTCATCTAAGACAAATAAAACACGCTTTTTATAGTTACCGTCTGCTGTAACCATGGCATTGAGAAAGGCACCAATAATTACACGTCCTATCGCGGGATAACTGTTTAAAATGCTTGCAGGGAGATTGAGAAAAACATCTATATTACCATTAGCAATATCTGAGGAGGAAAAATCATCGCCGCAGACAAGATTTGCGTAATTGGACAAAGAAAGCCATTGAGTGTCTTTTGAGGCGGTTGTATAAACTCCTGAAAAAGTTTGTTCTGCCATTTCTGTAAAAACCCCCACCATTTCGCGAATAAAAGGAGAAGATGTTGTTTCTTGGATCATACGTAATTGATTGATAATAGCTGTTTCTGATTGAGAGAGAATTTCACGCAGTGTTTTTAAATTGCGCTCATGATCTTCATATTCATCAGAAAATATGACATGAGCAAGAAGAGCTGTTAGAAGATTATGGGCTTGTGTCGAGAAATATTCTGCTGAAGAGTTGTCTGATTTTTTATCGGTGAGAAGCAGTTTGGAAAAACTGACAATATTCGCTTCACGTTGTGTGCGTGGGACGCTGTCGTCTAAAAGCCAATCGATGACATTAAAACTTTTTGTTAAAAGTGAATTAGGATCGAGAATAATAACATTTCTATTTTCCATTTTTTGACGGGAAAATTTGACGATTGGAGCAACTTCTGTTGAAGGATCAAGACAAATAATAGATCCTGGATAAGTTAAACACGTAGGGATTACTGTACTTGTGGTTTTATAACCACCAGAACCAGCAAAAAAAATCATATGGGTTGAACCAAAATCAAGGTTAAAGGTTAGCAAAGGTACTGTTCCACCTTTACCCCATGTTGTTTTATTGCCAGGTGCAAAGGGAATTTTGCACACATTATCTTGATCAACACGGTATCTTTCCCCCACAACAATTTGCCCATTGGCAGGAAAGATTTTTGCGGCCTCTCTTAAATCCATCCATGCGGCTCCCCCAAAAACCTCTTTTTTTGCACGCTTGACCTTATTTTTAGGTGGAGAGGTTGTTATAAATTGAATGATAGAAAAAAAAGCACCAATAATGATGCCAAAAATAACCATAGGATCCATGAATTGAAGTGCGTAACTCCATGTTATTCCTTGTTGGCCAACATAGGGACTTAAACGTTTTATTTCAATTCCAACGTAGTAAAGAGCAATGGTTCCAAAAAAGGCCAGGGAAACAACACTAATTATTTTACGCAGGTGCAATTTTTGCGAGAGACTATACAACAATAAAACAGCAGCCGTTAATGCTAAGTCTAATAAAGGTTTTGAACGAAGGGTCCAATATACTTGATCACTCTTTAGTCCATTTGTTATCAGCAATAAAAAATGAGGAACAAGGAATATCGTTAAAGCCCCTAAAGCAATAGGGGTTAAAATAAGGACCATTTGTGTCTTGGTATATTTCATTGTATTCTACCTTCAAGTCTCTCTAGAATATTTTGTGAAATGCTCTTTTTTTCGGGGGGGGGGCAATACTCTTTTTTTGTAAAGGCGCAAGATAACGCTAACTCGTTTTCATTTATGCAGTTTTCTTATGAAAAAGAAAAACTTGATCCATTCTTAGCTGGCCATAGCAAGCACATTTGAACGGTTGACTGTACGTGTGCAGGCTTGCTGGTGTGCTTCTTTGGCTTGCTTAATGGTTTGCGTAATTTGCTTGGCTTTATTTTCTGAAACACCAATGCTTTGAGCTAATGTTTCATAATCATTATTTTTGACAGCTTTATGTTCATTTTCTGAGAGACGGCTATTGATTTTTTTTACAAAGCTGGTCAGTTCTTTTTGAAGTCCAAGATTTTTTGCTAAAGATTCTTGTTGTAACTCTTTTGGCAAGGCAAAAAAATTTTGTAAGCTTTGACTTGGCATTTGTACTGTTTTGGCACGGCGTGCTTGTTCTGTTGTATGTTCTTGAGTAATTTCCTTCTCCGCATGTTTTACAGCATGGGTGAAATTTACAACGGCAGTACAAAGCATCTCAAGATGGTTTTTAGCATTTGCACGTGCTGGACTTTGGAGCCCACATAAACTCAAACCAGCAAGATGAGCAACAGAGTCCGGTGTCCTTTCGATCTGGTTGGCAAGTCGTTGGCCTAATTGCGGATTGTTAATAATCCCAACCATTTGTTTATCTAATGTTTTTGCGTTGCCATAAACAATGTTTGCTAATTGCTGAATTTGGTTTCGTGCTGTTTGGACACACGCATCTTCTGCAATCATTCCAGCCTTTTCATTTTTTGTTAAAGGGGCTAATTTTTCCTCTGGAATGAGAATTTTTTCAAGCAGTTCGGTTTTAGGAGGTGTAAAGGTCAATTTGTCGCTGGGTTTTAATGTTTTTTGTTGTTCTATTGTCAGATCTGTTTTGCGGCCGATAATGTAAATCCCTTCTACATCGAGCATAAAGCTGTCAAAGAGAGCCCCTCTATAGATTCCGGTATAGGTTTCATCTTCCTTTGCAACCATAACAAGATGATCATTTACATCGCGTCCGCTCTTTTTCATGTTGTTCATGAATTCTTGTAAAAGACATATTTTTTCTGGATGAGAGATATCTTCAAAAAGATCTCTCATCGGTTCTGCATTGCCATAGTGTGCGGCTTGGGTATAGGCCGTCATCATACGTTCTTGTGTTGTGAGTGAAAAATCAAGGTGATGGCCTGCGCTTTTGGCGAGATTTTCAAAAAAAAACTGTATTGTGTGTTCATTGCCATCTATGAATGGGTGTATCTTTTTAAGAGAGACAAAGAGTGGGACGGTTTCAGAAATGAAATCTTCGCGCGTTAAGCCTTTCAAATTATCTTTTTCGGCAAGTGTTTTCTCTATTTTCTTTAAGCCGTCGAGGGTTTTCTCAGCATTTACAAAAGTATTGTCCCATTCTGTTCTTTTTATTTCTGGCGTGGCGGCAACACTTCCGTCTGCAAATGTGACGGGAGTAGCGCGGATTTGCCCAGACCATACAAATGTTTCTTTAAACAAATGGTAATGGATATAGCTTAGATAAAAGGAATCAAAATGTTCAGGCAGCGATTCACGGCGCAGCCTTTCTAATCCTTTTTCTATACCATGTGAACATTTTTCCCGAAAGCGTTCTAAATCTGTTTCTTCATATTTATTTTTGAGTATTTGGGTTCCGGGATAGAGATAATTATGGGGAGAGGGGTAATCTATATTTTTGCTTTTTTCTTTTGCTTTGGGCATCGTTGCTTCCTTATAATTTTGTGTTGTCCATGAGAGTATTAAATTCCTCGAATGAAATAGCCCCCTTTGCATATTCTTCTAAAATTTTTAGCGTTTTGGAATAAAAGCTTATTCCTTCTCTCGTATGGGTGCTGATGGCACAATCAACGACTTGACGACGTTGTTTTAATTCTTCCGCTGTCATTGATAAAAGGTTTTCTCTGTTTTCTGTTGCTTTGGTTTTTATGCATTTTTCTTTTTATGTGCAATGTATGTCCAATCGTTGCTTTAAAAGAGCCTTCAACCGTTATGATCTTGTCTTAATGACCTCCAAAGATGTGTCGTTGCTTGAAAGGATCATAATAAATTTCTGTGACCTTAAATTTTCCTTCAACCCGTTTGCATTGGATGATGATATCAATCATTGAAATCAATAAACCTCGAATATCATCACGCTCTAAATCACCTCCTCCTTCACTTTCTTTGACCAAAAGGGTCATTTGCTCAAAGGCAGCAAGGGCTGTTGAGGCATGAACCGTCGTAATTGACCCTGGATGGCCCGAATTGACATTGCGGATATAATAAAAGGCTGTGCCATCGCGAAGTTCTTGCAAAAGAATACGATCAGGACGCATCCGTAAAGATGATTCAAGCAATTCTTTGGGGCCAACAGAAGCTAAGCCTTGTCCATCTTTTGAATAGATCATCGAGACATGGTTAGGGTGTGGGATCACTAACTCTTGTGTGTCTTCAATGGTGATAATACGCTCGTCTTGAGGAATTTTGGCAATTAATGCTTTTGATAATGTTGTTTTCCCTGAACCAGTTTTCCCGGCAATTAAAATATTTTTTTGGCATTTTACAGCTTGATTTAAAAAGAAAACAAAGTCTTTATTACAGTAGGCAGTGGCTAAGTTATGCTCGGTGACTTTGAGTTCATTAAAATGTGTAGGATAATCATTCAATGGTGTGAAAGAGACCTGCTCACAGTGCGAGAAGAGACCTTTATGAGCGAGTTCTTCGAGAGAAAAACTCTGTGATGATGGTTTACGAATTGTCATACTAATTGTGTCTTTTTCGACAGCTGGTGGAATGACAATTTGAATGCGCTCATTGCCTGGCAGAGTCGCGGATAATATTGGATTCTTGTCTGAGATATTTTGCTTGGAATAGGATGCAATAACCTTCGCAATTCCCATAAGCTCATTAAAAGAGAGAGCCGGTGCTTCTATTGTTTTCCATCCATCAATCCCTTCCGTCATCACTTGATAGGGACGATTGATAACAATTTCAAAAAGACTCTCATCTTTCAAAAAAGCGCTGATCGGTTCAAGTTTTGTGAGAACAATCGTGAGGGTTTCATCATTCATGGTGTGTAAGATTTGGTTCATTCTAGAGGTACCGCAGAATTTTTGTAAAAGTTTCTTGAAACAGCTCGGTTGATAATCTGTTTTTTGTTTTCGATGATTTTCAATTTATAAACGCCAGAAAAATCCAAATCGCGGGCAACAAAAACGTTTACTATTTCCCCTTGGTTTTTGGATAATGTTGGAGGAATATTGGCGTAATTTTCGACAATAATATTTGCAATGTTTTGTCCTGAAGAGATTGTTTCAGTCTCTTCTTTGTCTTGTTTTTTTGATAAACGTTTATTAGCATAGCTTGTTACATCTTTTATCAGGGATATAAGAAGTGCAGATCCAATCCTCTCTAACCAATGATTATCGATATCACCGTCAATACCAGAGCGTCCTAAATTATCTGTTGCCGGTGAAGCTAAGGATATAATGACCCCATTGGGGGTTTTGGCTCTATTCCATAGCACAAAGAGACGTTTTTGGCCTTTTTTCAATCCAGCGCGATATTCACCAACAATTTGAGTGCCTTTATCAAGGAGCACAACACGACCATTGTCTGATAAAATATCTCTGGAGATGATACAACTGGCAAAACCTTGTTGATCACTGTTGATGGCTGTTTCTAAGATACAAGGAATAGACGTTCCCATCGTGATGATATAATTTCGATTACCAAGGGTTGAAGCACGAATACCTTCAAGCATTGTGGGTTTGAGAAGATGATTAAAACGTTGTGTTGTTTCATCCAGCTTGCTTTCCAGTTGGTGAGGCAAAACGTTTTTATTGGTTTGTAAATCTATTTTGCTTTGTTGTGTATTCGCATACGCTAATACAGGAGCACGTTGGGCTGCTTCCAGCAGAGGGTCATCAGAATTTAATTGATTGATCCTGGGTGTTGGTAGCTCGACTTTGGGTAGCTGAGCGTTATTTCGGTGTGTCTGTTCAAGGGAGGGAGGATTTGGTAGTGCAGGGCGGAAAAGTTCTGTTTGTTTGATAACTTTCCCTTCTTTTAAAGATTCAATCGGTTGCTTTTTCTCTATAGATTGTTTTTTGTCTGTGAAAAGTGTTGAATAGGCTAAATAAAGACAGACACTGAAAAGAATAACAAGGGCGATTGCTTTCCCTATATAGCTCTGTTGACTTTTCCCTTGAGCATTTTTTATTGTATCGCGATCATTAATGTTTTTTTCATCCACGGCGTTATTCATGGCTGTTTCCTATGTTCACTTTACGTTGTACAGATGGTGATGTCGTCCCCGTTTCAGGATTAATTCCTTCTGGGGTGAACCTTTTATTAAAGATGCACAGTACTTCATTTCCACGTCGTAGCGTGAATTGTGCTGCTGTCGCATGAACAATAACTTTGTTGCCTTTAATTGATTTTGGAATAAGGGATTCTTGCCCATCAGGCGTTACAAGGTAAATGGTGGGGATTTCAACATTCCCTAAAAAGGTGAAGGTTGTTGTTTTCCCATTATCATAAACAGAAGAAGGTTCAATGAGGAATGAGCCTTGGGCTTCATAAGCCCAATTGCGTGGTCCAAAATCTTCATGGATATTTAAAATATCATTGACAAAGTTTGCTTCACGTTGTTCAGCTTTTGCGGCTTCGGCTTGTTTCTTACGCAAGGCTTCATCTTCTGGATAACGAAACTTTACCAAGAAATAGGTCTCATTGCCTGCTGAAACATCGCCTTCACGGATTTTTAGCTCAAATTGGTAAGAGCGTTGTGTTCCATCTTGGCGGCTTGTGACGATTTGTAAATTGGTCACAGGTTGGACTTCACGCGGTTTGAGAAAAACAAAGTGGCCAGCCGGCGCAACTTGCCAAGCAACGGAATTTCCAATTCCTACATAGACTACTTCTTCGTCATCGGCAAATTCCAGCTGAACGGAAGAGCGAATGGAGCCAATGATTTGTACGACGTTGTAAGGGTCATAATTGATAAATCTGATGCGGTTATCTTTACGGGCACTGACAGGCGCTGTTTCCGCAAATGAGAGAACTGTGTGAAAGCTGAAAATGATTGTAAAAATTAAAAAAATTGTTTGTAAAAGTCTGATCATTTTATCACCTCTGGATCAGATCTATATTCCGATACTTGAAAACCAAGCGGGTTGATGAGACGATCAGACGTTGAAATGTGTGCGTTTACGTAGGAAAAATTTAAAATTGAAATCCAATGGGAAATAGTTTCTTTTTCATTAAAGTCTCTGACCGTTTTATAGTAACGAACTTGGATAAGATCTTCGCTTATAAAAGAGATTGATTTGATTGTGACTGTCGCAATCATGTTATGATAAATATTTTGTGGACTTTCTGGATTATTGCCCGCGTACCATTTTGCAAAACGGTTTTGTTCTTTTGGAGAAGATAGAAGAGAAACTAAGCGAAAATTGCTTTCTGCTTCTGAGGTTTGAAAACCTTCCCGAGCACGAACATATTGGCTGGCAAAATAACGCGTTATCGCTTCATCATAGTTGTTAGGGGATTCTTTTAGACCGCTCACAGTGTCAATAATGCCTGTTGAATTATCAACGCGGATAACAAAAGGCTCTACCGTTTTCAAAGGTGTTAAAGCTGCGACAGCCAAAGCGAGCGCAATTGTCATCAATCCAAAAAGCATTGTTAACGCCATGGAAATTTTCATCCGCACGCGCATGCCATGCATGCGATCAATGTCAAAAGAGCGGGCTTCTTTTATATATTCTTCAAGGGCATCATTTTTCACGCGGAACCTCCACAGTTTTGTCAGATCGTGCTTCATAAATACCCGGCTTTAATAAAGCTGGATGAATTGTTAAGTTGGCTGTTACTTTTTCACTTTCCAAAGTATTGAGAATGATGGGTGTTCTAACAGGCTTTACGGACTTTTCTGGGTGGGCAACGTTTTTATTTTCCCAATTCCACTTGTCTTTATTTAAAGCACGTGTCTGTTTGCCATTACAGCGTGGTGGTTTTTTGGGGCCACTCAGAGAGGCACAACCGGTAAGCGCGATTGTTAGGATCATAACAAAAGTTATTTTTCGTTTCATTTTTTGAACTCACAAATATCTTGGAATACAATGCATGAGAGCCTTTTATTTTGAACACTTTTACAAGTTTATGTGATGCAAGACTGTGTTTGATTTTGTTGTAAGGCCCAAGATGTTAAGTTTTTCATGGAACAGGGCTATGACGCGTGCGCCCTTTGGCGCACGCAAGGAAAAAACAAAAATACTTATCCTTTTAAAGAGGTCCTTTATCTTAAAACCGTCCACGACCCCCCCCTCCAGAGCTTCCTGCTTTTGCTGCTGCGCTTGCAGTACCTTTACCGGCAGCTCCTGAGATGTTTAAAGTAGCACTTTTTATTGCATTAGCACTCGCTCTTGCACTATTGGCAACCATTGTGAAAATCTGTCCTCCCGAAGAGATACCAGCGTTAAAGTATGGTCCGCCAGAGGCTAGTGCCGTGGCAATACTGGGAAGTGCACGGAAGATAATAACCCCTATGATGGAAATGACCACGACAGGAGGGAAAAGAACGTAAATTGATTCATATGAAAGTCTGAGAACATGTAGGATAACTTGACATATAATTGTTCCAAGCATGATTACGAGAACTTGTAAAATGGTAAAATTGACCAAAGTTGTAATCCATGCATCGGTATATTTTCGTGTTGCATTGAACAAATATAAACTAATGAACAGAGGTCCAAGACCTATAATAATGACCAGTGCAACTTGTGCAAACATTTGGACAACAAAACCACCTATACAAAAGAGAATAACAGTGAAAAGCATTAAAGCACCAAGAATCCCCACAACGATCTTTTCAAAAAGCCAAGCATTATATAAGACTTCTTGATAGCGATCACTTGCCTTTAACAAAATATAATCAAAAACATTAGAGTTTGTGGGATTTCTGTTTAACGCATTCCCAATAGCGTTGGACAAATCATTGAAGAAAACATCTTTGACATAACTATTAAATGTATCCGCATTCGTTGCCATTGTTGTTACAACAACGATTTTAACAACATTATTGAGAAGACTATGTGCAGAAAGTGCAACACGACCTGTCATAACATTATAGCCATAAAGAAAGATAAAAATGATTGCGGCAAGATTTAAGGGCGCTGAAACAGCAGAAGATAACCCATTCACCATTGCGTTCATCACATTTTCGAGGGGGTATAAAATATACCCCGCAATGCTTGAAAATGGAGAAAACTTATCAAATGTAGGAGGACTATAGTTTGACATCTGTACCAATGCTTTCAAGTTTTTCTTTTAGTTTTTCTTCTTTTTCTTTTAATTGTGCTTGAAGTTGTTTATGTTTTTCTTGCTCCTTTTCTTCACGCAGCTCTTCTTTTGTCTTCGTATCTTTGGCTTGAATCATATCAAGAGATTGAAGTTTTAAAGCATTCGCTTGAAGATCGGCTTGAAGAAGAGAAACTTTTACTTGAAGTTCTTGCTGAAGGGTTTGAAGTTTCTGCAATTCTTCAAGTTTAGATTTCTTTTCATTTTCATTTTCAGTTTCAGCTTTGGTTGTTGCTGTATTTATTTGTGCTTTAAGTTGTTCAAGTTGATCTCTTATCTCGTTGATTTTTTTTGTCTTTTCAGTTACAGTCTTATAAATACTCTCAGCGGTTTCTGATTTCGCAATATCGAGTTTTTGTGTGTTCTCGAGTGCTTGTTTATAATATTCATCAGCATCCGGGGAGATTTGTGATAATGCATGAGGGATAAAAGAAAAAGATAACAGTGTTACTAAGCTATATTTTTTCATTGTTTTTTCTCCTTTGATAAAATATGGGCAGCCATTTATTAGGGTCTGCTCCATATTCGGTTATAATTTCATTCATGAGTTCAATATTTTGAGTTGTGCCGCTTAAAACGGCGATCTCATCGTTCATCCCACGTAAATTAAGTTCTGCAACGACAGAACTTTGTCCTTGCTTGACGAGAAAACGACGGGATTCTCTGCTTAATTCTGACTGTATCAGTTCAAATTCACGTTCAGTGAGTTTGAAAGCTTCGACATAATCATTATAATTTGCTTTTTGATTGGGAAAAAATATTTGGGTGGGGCATTGCTCAATAATTGTGTGTGCGATTGTGGAGTTCAAAGCGTCTTTGGGGCTTTGTGTTGCAAAGAGCATCATGCCATTTTGTTTACGGATTGTTTTTAGCCGATCTTGCGCAAAAGCTTTGAATGAATCATCTTCTAAAGCTTTCCAGAATTCATCAACGACAATAATGATACGCCGTCCATCAATCAGATCAAGAATGCGGTGAAAGAGATACATCATTAAAGGGCGACGAATTTCTTCGTTGTCTAAGAAATCGGTCATGTCATAGCCAATGAATTGTGCATTTAAATTGAGATCATCTTGATCATTGTCAAAAACCCATCCTAAATCATTTCCCCTAATCCAGCGTTGTAGTCGTATGGCAATCCCTTCTTTTGATGTGTTGTCAAAAAACAGCTGAAGCGCACCAAGAGAGCGTTGTGTTGGGGGTAAATTTTCTAAAGAATCGATGGCTTTGGCAATTTCTTGTCGCTCTTCTTCGGTCACAATTTGCCCTTCAGCTGTGACAAGCTTTAAGATCCAATTGCGAAGAAAGATTTTATTTTTTTCGCTGTATTCCATGCCCTTTAAGGGAGAAATACCGGTGGGCTGTCCATTTTTTAAAGGTTTATATTTTCCTCCCCCAGCGCGTACAAAAATCTCTGCTCCTTGATCTTTGTCAAAAAAAACCATGGTTGGATTGTGTTTTTGTAATTGTGCAAGAAGAAAATTAACAATCACTGTTTTACCAGATCCCGATGGACCACAAACAAACGTGTTTCCAAGATCACCATAATGAAAATTAAAATAGTAAGGTGAACCAGCTTGTGTTTTGAGCAAAGCGACAGCAGGCCCCCAAACATTATTGTCCAATTTGCCAACGGGAAAAGAATGGAAGGGCGATAAAGCGGCAAAGTTTCTGCTGGTAATGGCGCCTGAACGCGCACGGTAGCTAAAGTTTCCAGGTAATTGCGCCCACCATGCAGCTTCCAATCCTAAATCTTCTCTGGCAATAACCGCACCTCCATTGGTTAAATGGGAGCGTGCTTTTGATAAGTTCTCAGTCAATATTTTGGGGTGATCGGCAAAAACAGCTAAAGAAATATGATGTTCGCCCAAAACAAAACGGTTTGACTCTAAATCATCCAAGGCTTCATCTAGCGCATCAATTTGTGAGCTAGCACGATCGGCTGCATTAATCATTTGATTTTGCTTGCGGCTCATAATTGCACTGGCGGCCGCTTTACTTTTAAAAACAAAGGATTGTGCTAAGATAAATTCAAACGGAACCGTAAGCAAACCATCGGTCATCCCTGGGCGTGTTTTAGAAGGGTATTCTTTCCAGCCAAACATGCCGGCAAAGCGTTCATTACTTTCATGACGAATTTCGATAGTTTCTTTTCCAAAAATAACGCGATCTGAGTAGATCGTTGAAGCAATGGTGCCAAATGTCAGAGGAATACGTTCACGTCTTCCTCCCACCAATTGATGGAGAAATTCACTTTGTTCGGAAAATAAAAGCCCTTCATGTTCATAGATTGTTAGGAGACGGACTCCATATTCCTCTAAACCTTGCATGAGATCTTGGCTTAACTCTTCGAGTTTACGAATAGCTTCTTCATCGGGTTCAGATTGTGTTTTTTTTGCTTTGCTCAAGCGCTGAAAAAATGAAGCTAATTGCTGTGTTTTGTCCGCTGCAGGATTCCAAAGCAATGAAATAAATAGATCATTACGATACAGCTCTTGCGAAACCATTTTCTTTTTGTATTTTTCATCTAATGTTGTTGCAAAAGATGAAAGAAAATGACCTTCTGGATAAATGGTTTCACGACGGCGAATGATGTGAGAATATAAAGCAACCCGTTCATCTGCGATATTTTTCAAAAGAGTATTTAACTGGTTATGTAAAGAATTGATTTGATCAATATCTGCTGTGTCAAAATTTACACCTTCAACAGCCATCACAACCATTAAACAACGTGAATTTAAAGCAATGACATGCTGGTTGATGTAACGTATATAGGGAATATATTCTTCAGGCAAAGTTTCCCGTTTCATCATTGACATATGTTTCACCGGTTTTGTTCCTTTAGCTTAGTTCCTTATAAGTGCGGACAAGGCGTAAGGGGGAGGTAGAACCTCCTCCCCATCGGCTGAGATTTTTTTGTTTTCCTCTTGTATTGAGCCACACAAATAATATGCGAAATTGGTTGTGATCATATTTTGTCACTTCACGCAAAATAAAGTGCATCCCAACTCCAAGACCAAACATGGTAAAATCACTGGTCACAATAAAAAGAATGGATGTCGCCATAACATTGAGTGCCATCGCTTCCATTGTAACACCAACAAACATGGCTGGGCGTGTACAGGCAAGGAAAAGGGTATCTTCGTTCATTTATGCCGTCCCTGCTAATTTAGCGACAAGAGAGGGGGCACCAAAAACAAGAGCAATACCGAGAACACAGTAAGCTGCTTTGCGTAAATCAATAAAGCCGTACATCCAACCAATACCTACACCAGCAACACATATAATGGCAATTAGCCTTGCCGTTGGACCCGTCATCACTGCGACAATGTTGCCTAAAACACCATCAAGATTTCCAAACCCCCCACCATTAGGAGCAGGAGCAGCAAAAGAAGGATCGGATACAAATACTGCTGTAAAAAGCAGCATGGTCACGATAAAAATGATGTTCTGAAATCTACTATCTGTCATTTTACCTCTCTTTAACAAACAATATTTGTTCATCTGTCGACATTCCATTGCCTCTAACCCCTGGAGAATTCTGTTATTCTATGACAGTCTAAACTCCTCGTTTTTTTGTTTTAAAAGTCTTGATTGTGGATTTTCTCACTCTCAGATACTTTTTTTAAAGAGACAGAAGTCTTTTCAAATTAAGATTGTGGTATATGAAAATGGCAATTTTAAGTTGTACTTCTGATTAAGAAAACGATATTAAAACAAAAAAGAAGGAATATTATTATTTACAAAATGTAGTTAACGTACAACACAGGTATTTATATTTTTTTCTTTAAAAACAAGGGGATTGCTGATAAATAATGTGAAAGGATAGAAAAATATGAATTTTTTAGCGAGTGTGTTAAGAAATGCTATTTAAATGGATTGTTATTATTTACATTATGTTTTCCATAGTGTGGGGATTAAGCCAATATAAAGATAAAATAGATTTTAGCTTTCTTGAAATATTAAAAACGCAAGATATCCAAGATATTGTAGATCTCTACAAGAAAGAAAAAAAATTAAGTCAATCGATTATCCAACAGTCCTTAGAAAAAAATGAACCATCGTTTGATCGACAGAAGAGTATTGTATCAAATGATGGTGTGCATAATATGGTTGTTTTTCATGGTAAGGCATCGGTTACAAGTGGGGTTACATTTAAATTACTAACGCCTTCTGCACAATCTTGGCGCTCCCATATAACCCGTGATATTCATCTTTATGGTGTGGATACATGTGCACCACGCCAAAAAGCAAAATTAAAGGATCAAGAATGGCCCTGCGGTGCGGTTACAACGGCTTGGCTTGTCACCAAAACACTTGGTCAGGATTTATCCTGTAAACGGGCTTTTATGCACAATGGTATTTATTATGCGCAATGTTTTGTTCAAGGGATTGATTTAGCTGAGGCAGGTCTTACAGAAGGGATGTTGGTGCTCCCAAAGGAGGGTAAAAATCCTCTTCCAACACAGTATCATCATGCAGAAGAAAAAGCACGTAACAATAAGATTGGTCTTTGGTCAAGCGACTTCACCGAACCCTTCAAGTGGCGACGAGATAATGGATCTTATAACCCGTTTGCAAGCCCTTGATTGATTTTATTGATTTTCCTTGATGTTTATTACAAAAATGTGTGAGATCAGGACAAATCTGACAATCTCATGAAATGCTGTTCTTTGAGGTTGGTGATATAGAAGGTGATATGAAATAAAGCAAGTCAATGTGTTCACTTAAAAAGCCGGATTATCGCATTGTTTACAGACTGAACTAGATTGAAACGTTTTTGTGCTTAAAAGGTGTGTAGGAGACTAGATTTTTAGGACATTTTTGCGCGTAGCGTTACATGGAATATTGTCCTTTGAGAGGTTGAAGTTAGCTCAGTGAAACTGTTAGAGACGACATTAGATTGTCGCTGGTCCTTTTAAAACAGGGGAGGTGGAGAGGATAGAACCTTTCCAAGTTTGGAGCAGCCCAAAGACATGTTGCTCAACATTTTAAGGCTTGTATCATGAATTGTTTTCATGGATGTCTCTAGTGCTCTTGCCATGATGTGTTTTAAGATATTGTCAGAGGAATATTTATGAAGCAGTATGAAGGCTTATGAAAAGAAAATATTGTGTTTCCTATCGTAGGAAGTCAATCAAAGAGAATTTGAAAAAATGCGCTGTGATATAAGTTGCAAGCGTTTTGTTTTTAGAACAGAAAGCAGATTACAGGATAAAAATCATTTAAAACGCTTTAATGCTAATCAGAAATTAATTTTAAAATGGCTTTCTGTTTGGCAGATGTCAGAATTCTAAAACTTTTTAAAAGCAAAAATTCTTCTCTGTTTGATGCGACTTCTTCATGAGGGTACGAGGTGTTTTCTTTTGTGATAATATCCGTGTAAAAAAAGGAAACCGGAACATTTAGGATATCGGAAATTTCCTTTAAGCGCCCTGCACTTACACGATTTAAGCCTTTTTCATACTTTTGAATTTGTTGAAAACTTACCCCTAAAGCGTCTCCTAAGGTTTTTTGAGACATTCCCAATATTTTTCGCTTCAAGCGAATTTTTTTACCGACAAAAAGATCAATATTAAGGTTCTGAGTTTGCATTTGCCCCCTCCGGTTGCGAGCGCCCTCGCATAAGTATTCCGGGAGTAACAAGCACTGACCTCGAATCAGCTTTTTGCTTTTAGTGCGTAAGACACACCTGGACATAGCAAAAACTCCCGGAATTCCGGGATACCCGCAAAGCGGGATAAATTTATGTATCGAGGTTTCGGGCTTGTTTTCCCTATTGGTCGTTGCGTATGCGACCAAAACATCTTTTGATGTGTAAAGTAATTTTAGGAGATTAGCAATAAAAATTGTTTTTTTAGAATGAAGAGATTTCTTAAATTAAGAGACTGTTTGCCTTTCAAATTTTTTTAAAATTCACTTACAAAACTTATGTTCTCAGCCCTGTATTTGATGAAGGGAGCCCCCCCATGGATTTAAGATTAAGCGCCCTAGGGAAGAACTAAAGAGGTCTTTGATCAATAACCAAAATGGTTTTTCTTATGTGGTTGAGATATCATGATGAGAGAGGAAAAAATCTTCATAAATGGATATTCTTCATGCAAAACATACTCAAAACAAAATAGATTTGGTTGTTGTCTATACCTGCTTATTTTTAAAAGATTTTTCTCAATTCTCATACGTATTTTACGAATGATGCTACGTGAAATGTATCAAGGTAAAGCTTCTATGTAGGATAAATGCCATGTTTCTATCTTTACTGAAAAAAAGATGCATGACGGCATAGATGCCACATACTCTTTGTTCGTTCAAAATACTTTGATAGTTTCTACATTTGAATTTGAGAGATTTTATTCTTTATCTTTAAGTGTTTTTATTATTTCTTCTACTTAATGAATGGGAAAACGAAGTGTTTTGATTGATTCAATATAAATAGATTTTGAAATGAGAAAAGATATTTGGGATTCCCATGAGGTTTGAAGAATAAACGATAATTATAAATTTAAGGATTTTATCCTTAAGGAAGTAATTTTAAAGCGTTTTTTATCTGTTTATTTTCAAATTAAGAACTTGAGTGCTTTCGCTAAAAAGCTGTATCAACGCAGTTGTTGTTGGAATTGAAGTTTTTATGAAGAAAATGAGTATTGTGGAATGATAAGCTTTTGCTATAAAGCGCTTTAGAATTTTGCACAGGCTTTTGATACCTTATTTATTTTATCATTTCTTATGATCTTTAATAAGTGATGCAAAGTTGGGATATGGTTTGAGAAAGCAGATGACAGAAGTCTTATCTTTCGCTAAGTAGTTTTGAAGTAAAAGACAGCTTGATCAATGACAAAGAGAGATAGGTCCCCCATGAATGAACTTACCCATATTGAGACTGTTATAGAACGTTATGATGCTGTTTTTTGTGATGTGTGGGGTGTTGTGCATAATGGTATACAGGCATTTGAACCAGCGTTGAAAGCGTTGTATAAAATTCGACAAATGGGAAAAACGGTCATTTTATTGACCAATTCTCCTCGCCTCCGGGAAGATGTTGCGGCTCAATTACAAAGCATGAATGTTCATCGTGACTATTATGATGCCATTATCACGTCAGGGGATGTCACACAGGATCTCATTTGTGCTGCGCCACGTAAAGTTTTTTTCATCGGTCCAGAACGTGACTTGGTGCTGTTTGAAGGATTGACGTGTGAATTTGTTGAAGAGTGGGAGGCTTCTGTTGTCGTTTGTAGCGGTTTTCTTGAAGACTTTGAAGAAGACCCCTCTGCTTATGAGGCGATGTTTCGTCGCATAAGAGCGCGGAATTTACCATTTATTTGTGCTAATCCTGATGTGATTGTTCATTATGGAAATAAGGAATTTTGGTGTGCTGGCGCATTGGCACGTCTTTATCAACAATTAGGAGGGGAAGTCCGCATCGCTGGAAAACCCCATGCCCCTATTTATGAGTGTGCCTTTGAAAAACTTCAAAAAATGCGTGGAACAGTAACAAAAAGTCAAGTTTTAGCGATTGGTGATGGTCTTTTGACGGATATTAAAGGAGCGGCCCAATTTGGTCTTGATGCTCTTTATATTATGGGAGGGATTCATTGTTATGATTATATGCAAAATGGTGTGGTGGATAAGCAAGCTTTGCATACTTTTCTAGAACGTCATGGTTATAGACCACAAGCAATCATGTGGGCACTTCAGTAATGGCTAATTTTTTACGTCTTCAGGGAATTCATATGTTTCCCTCGGTTTGGCGGGGAGCTGTGTTGGCACTTGGAAATTTTGATGGTGTTCATTGTGGGCATCAGGGGGTGTTGCAAAAAGCACTTGATTTTGCGCGGATAAAAAAGAAACCCGCTGTTGTTTTAACCTTTGAACCGCATCCAAGAAGTTTTTTTCAACGTTCAGCGCCTGTTTATCGTTTGACTGAGGCTGCTGAAAAAGCTGAAATTTTTAAAATCCTTGGCTTTGATGGCGTGATTGAACAGCCCTTTGATGCTCAATTTGCTACTCTTTCAGCCGATGAATTTATCAAGTCTATTTTAAAGAAAACTTTTGATGTTTCTGTTGTGGTGACAGGTGAAAATTTTCAATTTGGTCATAAGAAAAGTGGAAACGTTTCTCTTCTTTGCCAAAGAGGAGAAGAAGAGGGATTTGAGGTCGTTCAAGTTCCTTACGTTTCTCATCCAGGTGTTTTTCGTCCTCAGGATTTACAACCGTTGATCATTTCCTCTAGTTTTATTCGGCAACTTCTTTCACAAGGGGAAGTTGACCAAGCAGCCCATTTATTAGGGTATCGCTATCGGGTATGTTCCAATATTATTCAAGGCGACAAACTTGGACGTCTTTTGGGATTTCCTACTGCTAATCAGATGTTGCCTCCTCAAGTTCGTTTGGCTCATGGTGTTTATGCGGTACGCTTGCGTCGCACTAACGGTGTTTTATATGATGGTGTTGCAAGCTTTGGTTGTCGTCCAACCGTTGTTAAAGATGGGGCTCCCCTTTTGGAAACCTATTTATTTGACTTTAATGATGACCTTTATGGGGAAAGCTGTACCGTTTCTTTTTTCCAATTTTTGCGCGGACAAGAAAAATTTGATAGGCTCGAACCTTTGATTGCACAAATGCAGCGTGATGAAAAGAAAGCAAAAGAAATTTTAAAGACAGTCCAACCCTTATCACAGTTGGATCGGCTGCTTACTTTTAAAAATATGCTCTAAGTTTATCTGAAAAAGATAGAAGAGCTGTTAAAATAGCACTTAAAGTGATGATAAGCACAAACATATATTCCAAAACATCACGGAATATATGTTTTTTGCGTTGTTGAGAGGGAGAATCGAATATCTGAAGATCTGATTGAGGCATTGTCTTTTTCAAAGTTAATTGTATGGCTTTTGTTGTCAATTAGAACTTTACTGCTTGTTTCTTTCTGATCCGTTAAAATTCATGATGAATCGTGAATGAATAAGGACACAGCATCTTTGGAAAGAAGAGATGAGAAGAAAAAAGAGAGCTGTTTTTTAACTTCTTGCGCTTTTAACTTTAGAATTTTACAAAATTTAAAATCGATAATTTTTTTTCTTTTAAAAGTTTATCGCTTGCATGCAATTTGCCTGCATTTTTGTAGCTTCTTGATGGCTTTAGAGGTGGAGGTTTGTTGTCTATTTAAGAGAAAAACTTTCTTATCATGTCCTAATGAAGAGTGCTCCTTAACGGGGGAGTTCCCAAGTGGAAGCTGTAGGACAAGCATTTTTGACAGATGATTTTTTATAGACTGGTGTGAATTTAAGAACTTTTGTTTTTTAGAGTGCAGGATAGCGCCGCATGAAGCCTATGATTAAAGACGTGCTAAATGATAAAGATGCAGTGAACGCGTTCCACGATGGCAATAGGCGAGGAGAGGTAAAGACGCTGTTTTTAAAATTGTCTGCATGGTTTCAACATCTGATTTTTTTATGGTTGGAGGCGAAATGGGAAGGTAATAGGCTTTTATGCCATAGTCATTTGCGACCATTTTTATACTTGAAAAGTCAGGTTGATTAGGTTCTTCGTGATCTGGACGGTTACAGATAATTGTTTTAAAACCAGCTTCTGCTAATGTTTTGATATTTTCTATGCTCATTTGTGCACCGATAAAAATATCAGGGTCAATTTGCTGTAAATTCATTTTTATTTATTCCCAATTTCCCGACTTTTACGATACTCTGAGCTCTATAAAAGACATGATGAAGGATAATTTAAAGGGCATCTTAACAAAAATATTCTTTTTGTCGAGAAGACTTGCTTGGAAAAATGTGTTGTAAGATGCAACATATTCGATCTTGAATAAGATATTGACCTATTATTTAACTCGCGTTAGAACCTTGAATATCGTAGCATTCCCTTATTTCAAGTCTGTTTCATGGTTGCATCAGTCAAGATCTCTTGCTGATAAGCGGGGGCGTGTGGAGTGAAATTGTATAAGATAAGGGGAAAATGTCTTTTTATGAACCGTTTCAAGGGATAAGAGCTTTATACAGCCCATAAGCTGGCACAAGTCGTGTAATGGGGGTGGTTTTGCTCTTTCTTAAGTGTAAAGATAGATGTGCTCAATAGATTGACTTTTATAAAAGATAACGCTCTTTATGGACGGTTCATTGTTGTCACGAAGTAGAGCCCATTGTGTTGTTTGTTTATCCTTATTTTCAAGTTCATTACACTGTGTTGCGCGGCAAGATATCTCTTTTAAAGAGTATAATACTCATTGTACACACCTTTTCTTTCATTTAAGAAAAGGGACAAATCGACACAATTATATACTATATACGAGCCACCGATGCGGACCACAGTTCTTAACAGTTAAGACACTTCATAAGATGTATTTTTACCTTTTTATCGTGTTTATTCTCATATGTTCGTTCTGCTGGTGATGGCATATAAATGATTTTAATTGATTGAAGATAAAAGAGGAAAATGAGCGAGTTTTATGGATTTTGCTTTTCTCATTCAATATGGCCTCCTCCTAAATCCTCCAGGGACATTTGTTATTTTTTCAGGGCAAAGGCTTTTTTATTGGGGGAGATCAAGGCTTTTGTGAAGAGGGAAAAATCCAAAGGAGATTATGCTTGATCAATTGGCGTGGATTTGAGAAATTTTTATTTTAAGGCAGGGGAAGAAGAGCCTATTGCTTGTTTAAATTTATCTTTTTCTTTCAAGAATATTCCCTTCAGAATATTTGGGGCTTTATACTAAAAGAATATTCTAAAGACAAATTGCGGGTTGTCATTTTTATCGTAAAAGTTAGCAGAAGTTGTTGTTTTGTAGATGTTGGATACTTGCTTCTTTTGTTGTTTTCAGTATAATCGCAAAAACGATAATACTGAAAGATGTAACGAATGATCATTGGACTTTTGAATCAAAAAGGGGGTGTTGGAAAAACTACGTTAAGCGTGAATCTGGCGGCCAGTTTTGCACGTACCGGGGGACGGGTATTGCTTATTGATGTTGACCCACAGGGGAGCGCATTGGATTGGGCTGCTGCGCGTGAAGAGGCGCCTTTGTTTTCTGTTATTGGTTTACCGCGTGCAACGGTTCACAAAGAGATTACACAGATTGGTCATAGTTATGATTATATTATTATTGATGGTCCCCCGCGTGTGACGGACCTTGCGCGTAGTGCTCTTATGGCTTCGGATTTTGTGCTTATCCCTGTTTTGCCTAGTCCCTATGATATTTGGGCTGCTGATGGAATTGTAAAGCTGATTGACGAAGCACGCGTTTATAAAGAAAGTCTTAAATCTGCTTTTGTTATTAATCGTAAAATAGTCAATACAGCGATAGGGCGTGATGTAAATGAAGCGCTTGGCATATACCCCGTCCATGTTCTTTCTTCTAGCGTTGCACAACGTGTGATTTTTGCAGAAGCTGCAGCCCAAGGAAAGGCTGTTTATGAAGTTGATAAGCAAGGACCAGCCGCCGCAGAGATTGAAGCCGTTGCAGCGGAAATCAAGGAGTTCGTGTGATGAATAAAAAAATTAAAATTGGTACAAAACCAACCAATAAATCTATCCCTTTAACGGCTGATGCATGGGTAGGAAGCCCTAAAGGAAACGCGAATGGAGGGATGAAGCGTCTCACGATCGATATCCCAGAAACTTTGCATCGGTTAATGAAGGTAAGTTGTGCAAGCCGTGGAACTAAAATGGCTGATGAGGTGCGCGAACTGCTTGCAAAAAAATACGGAAAATAAAAATAATATACGATAATCGATATATGATAATAAATGTGCGTTGGTTTGTTTTTTTAAAGGTGATATCGGTCAGTTTTTACATGAAATTAATCGTGATAGAAGCGTTCATTTTTTTACGCGGGTTGTTTCATTTAAATTATTTTGTATAAGACTTATTTCATGAAAGAGTCATAAACCTATAAAAAATTCTTCATTTCAACTCTTCTCCTATGGATGTGATCATCCTCCCCTTGATATTTTTATTATCGCTGGATAGGTCAGTTTATTCTTCCATAACAATTGTCTTGATCATGATTTTAATGTGGAGTTATTTGTTGTTTATTTTACTGAAATACCATGGGTAAATAATGTAAATTAACAGTAGCTTTGATTGTTTTTTTCTGTTAGAGGGGGCTTTTTTAAATTATATTCATGTTTATCAGAGGGGATGAAAATCAATAAAATTAACTGATATGAGCGTGCTATAAGCTTTCCTCATAACCAAAAGAAATCATAGAGTATGATATGAAGTTATTTCTTTCATTTGTGTAATTTTATAGATTATGTGTGATTTTATAGACTGAGTATTGAATGTTACTTGATGGTAAGTAAAGAACTTTTTATGGCTATCAGGAATGTATAAGATCAATTTTTAGAGTTTCTGTTAGCATTTGAAAAGTGTCGGGGGGAGTTTACGTTTTTTCTTTCTCGACAAATTAAGAAAGTGGATTAAGAAATAAGCAAGAGCGCAATCAAATCATTAAAAGAGTTGTTGTTTCGTTTGCAGAAAATTTGCAATGGATCTAGGTATGGTGAATTTTTGATACCATATTTGTGTTGCTTTTCATGATGAAGGGGTTTTTGAAGAAAAATTCTTGAAAAAAGTGATTAAAAAGCTTTTTGAAAATATTAAGATATTAAATTGCTGCTAAGTTTAAACCGCTCAAATCTAAAGAGCCACTGCGTAGATAACATTACAAATACAAGTCCAATAAAACAACTCTCATGATGCAACATATTGGCGTTGAAGGTGTTCGTATTTATCAAAGGAAAAGTATACGTAAGAGCACAATACAAGGATTTTGTGAAACCAATGATGTCGTTCTCAAAGTATAAAACAAGTCAGTATAAAATAAAAAGAGGGGTAACCATGAACAAGATCATTCTAACAGCACTGTTGTTTTGCACAGGGCTTGTGGCTGTTGGTTGTGAAAAAAACTACAGTGTTGAGGAATTTAAGAAAGATAAAAAGTTGATGCAAGAATGGGGAAAGAAATGCGATAAAATGGGACCCTCTGCTTTTGCAACTAAGAATTGTCAAAATGTCATGCAAGCCGATATGGAACTTTTTCAAGAGCATTATAGAAATCTTGCAAAGGAACTTCGTGAAAATAGCAAAAAGGGGAATGAAACTGAAAAATAGCAGGACAATCATTAAATTATAAACAATATCGATAGGAGGATGCTTTTTTGCAATTCTATTGATTTTAAGGATTGTAAAAAAATCGCGTACAGGAGTTGGATTTAAAATTTTTGAAAATGGACAATGAGCCAAATGTGTAATTTAAAGAGAGCGCTCAATTGTGTCCAAATTTTATCATCTAAAAGAAGGGGAATTTACCGATGAATAAAGTCATTATTACAGCATTGCTGTTTTGCATTGGATTTGTTGTTGCTGGTTGCGAAAAAGAATATAGCGTAGAAGATTTTAAGAAAGATGCTAAATTACGCAAAGAGTGGAAAGAGAAATGTAATAAGATAGAGCTATCTTCTATTACGAAATCCCAAAATTGTATAAATCTTGTACAAGCCAATGCGGACCTTGTTCAAGAGAATTCTGAAAAAATTTTAAAGGAATTGCTCGGAAATAACAAAAAGGGGCATAAAACGAGAAAATAGTAAAACAGCAATTAAATTATAAACAATATCGATAGGAGGATGCTTTCTTTGCAATTCTATTGATTTTAAGGATTGTAAAAAAATTGCGTACAGGGGTTGGATTTAAAATTTTTGAAAATGGACAATGAGCCAAATGTGCAATTTTAAGAGAGTGCTCAATTGTGTCCAAATTTATCAATCTCAAGGAAGGGGAAATTATTGATGAATAAAGTCATTATTATAGCATTGCTGTTTTGCATTGGATTTGCTGTTGCTGGTTGCGAAAAGACTTATAGCGTAGAAGATTTTAAGAAAGATGAAAAATTGATGCAAGAATGGGGACTGAAATGTGAAAATATGGAAGAATCTTCCAGAGATAAATCTAAAAACTGTCGAAATGTTAAACAAGCATATATGGAATTTCTTTTTGGCTTTCATTAAAAAATAAAACTCAATAAGAGATTGGACTGTTATTGAGTTTATTCTGTTTTTTGGATTTTTGTTCCTAACTTTTGGGGCGCTTTTGACTTTAAGAGCTAATCTTTTATGGTTTGCACTCTTTGTGGAATAGATGACATATTGCATCTGTTCCGCTAAAAAGTGCTTTCAATTGTGGTATTGTTGCACCGGAATGAGCCGCCGCGTGTTGCGATCATTTTTCAAACTATGCGCTGATTTTTTTAACATCTTGGTTGCATGCATGATGAAATATGAGATTCAATTTATGTGGCAGAGTTTAATACAAATAAATATTTTATCATACAAAGAAAGGCATTAGACTTTACAGCTAATTTTGAAAAAATCGAAAGAAAAATATCTGTTTGGAATTTACTTTTTTTCCGTTTTTAAGAGAAGGAAAAAAGTATTTTGAATGGATTTATTATTGTTTTATAGTCAAATGTTTTTCTCACACTATTTTAAAAAAAAATGCTTTTTATTTGAGAATATTATTATTTCAGGTGAGGGCGTGAGCCATTTATACTAGGAGGGTTTTGCTGGATCTGTGATGTGTTAACCGCTCTCCAAGTTTACTCCCCTTTTCTTGCTGTTTTTATTATAATTGTGCCGTCGTATTATCATTTTGAGTAGTGGTGGAGCCCATGTAAAATTTACGCATGCGTTTTTTGTTCTTAAGGGGTCGTATTCTTCGGACAATGCTTTGATGTGTAAAGAGTGTTCACTGTTTTTATCTTGAATAAGCTCCCGATACTCGTAGAACTCTCTCATTTCAAATATGTTCTAGGTTAAGCTATGCAACCCCATGTTTTTGCACGTCAAAAATGAAAGTGTTCCCTCGTGAATAAAAAACGATTGAAAAGGCAGGTAAATGCCTTTTATAAATTTATCTCAAGAGCCAAGGGATAGACCATGAGGGGCTTTGGTGTATGATGGTGCATCTTTCTTTTTCATAAACGTCAAGATGGTGGTGCTGCATAAGCTTCAATATTATCCTTTGGGGGCGTGATATGCCTTGAAGGAGGAAGTTAATGATAAGCTACTTGATAAGAAGATAAATTGTTTACAGATTGAATCTGGTTGAAAACTCTGTCCTTTAAGGGGAGGGATGACGTTGGGATTTAAGGGAGCGTGAAAAGACAAAAACTAATAGTTAAAAATGCAGATAAAAAATAGAAGTTAACACCAAAAGAGTTGCAAGCGATGTTTGAAATTGGGAGGTGATTTATCGAGAGAGCTGAAATTTTACTTTGATCTTGTGAAAAATTAAGATGCTTATTTGCACAGATTACGAAAAGCTAAAAGACTTATGCTTCGTATATTTCTATGACGAATGCTAAAAATACAACAAAAGCATTGAGGGTAATAATCAAGGTTGAATAAAGCATCGCGGCTTTTATGAGATCAGCCATAAGAGCCTCTTTCTGTTCTTTTGGAGGTGATTTTAATTAAGTAACAATATGTTACAGCCTGTAATATATGCGGATATAACATATTCGGCAAGCTTAAAATTTTTCTTTATTTATAAAGGTTTTTGAGGCGTTTGAGCACTGTGAGTGCATAAAAAAAGAAAAGCTTTAAAGTCAATATTAATTGATTTTATAGGTTTTGTATTGCGTCAAATTCTTTTATCCCATGATGCCATAAAATACGGTTATTTATGGCGGGAATATAAGGCATGTAAGTTTTTTGAAACGTTTCAGTGTTTTTTTATTTGTGTGTTAAGTATCTTTTAGTATGCGAGTGAATATTTGTAGGTTTGTTTGTTGAGTTTTTCGTTCAAGTGAATCTCATGAGGAGGAGTCGAGAGAAGCCTGCTTGACAAAAACTTGGATTGTATACACAGCAGATGGAGTTAAGTTTTTTGTTTTTTAAGGTATGGGGAGAAAGTCAAATAGGCTTTTTAATCGATTTTACCTCATAACAAGATTAGTTAAGGCTGTTTGGGATATATTTTTCCACGAAGAAAGAAATGTTCCAAATGAAATATTCTTATGTTGCATATTCATGCGCTTGTTTTTTTCAAACAATCGCATGAATATGAGATTAAAGGTGTATCGAACGGATGGGTTAAGAAACGCTTGAAAAGGTTCAAAAAATCTTATATAGTTTCTCACTGCAAAGAAAAGCAAAATGATAATTGAAAAAGAAAGATGGATGGCTATTTAGCTATTTTAAGGTGTCTTTTTTATAGTGCTATGTGGCTGGTCTGTTCAAAAGAGAGTTCTTTTTGTGTTTTATGCAAGGTATTGCATGTATGTAAAAAGAGTAAAGAGAGAGCGTGTGGGTATCTTTTTGAATGGATGCAACTAATCTTGTAGGGTGCTGTCTTATGCGCACCAGAAAGTATGCAAGTTTAGGTGAAGGGAAAGCCATAAAGTTATGGAGGGTAAATATTGCTATCGGTGGAATGCTGAAGTCCTTAATGGTCTTAAGTCTTTCTTTGCTGTGAATTTTTGTCGGCAAGTGTTTTTTATTGCCAAGGTTATCGTTAGAGAGCTGTTGTTTTCTGTCGAAGGATTGGGGATGGTAAAACAGACAAAATAAAATAAGCAAGGGTAAAATAAGCAAGGCGAAATAGACAGAGAAAATTTGGAAGTTTCGATATTGCTGCGCAGAGGTTTAAGTCTATAGCGTTTTGGTGAATGCGTGTAGTAGCAATAATAGTTTTGGAGCAAAGCAAGAAAATATTTCAGAGAATATGTTGAAAGTTGAAGTGGTACGCACTTTTAAGGGTTGTTGTGCTGTTGTCTGGGCAATGTTCGCATCACGAGCGCGAGTGGGTGTATCAGCATTGAAGAAAAACTGTTTAATCTCTCTGATTTGAAAGTAAGATTGAACAATATGATTGAAGGGGAAATAAAAATGTCTGTAGTGCAATATGGTGATGATAGTTTTGCTGCAAAAGCAAAAGCTCTTGATAATAACCTTATTGATCGTGATTGGGCAATGACAAAATTTGTTGCTGCTGTGAAAGGATTAGCCCAAGTGGTTGATTATGAAAGCAATATGCTAGAAAGCAGTGGTGTTCCAGATTACGAAGAAATAAATTTATGTAAAATACGTGGTTTGCGTGATCTTAATAAATCGATGAGCGATGTGAGACGTTACATGAATCAAGATATTGAGCATGAGGTTGAAAGTTTGCTGTCTGATTTACAAGAAAAAATACAGCGTAATAGTGAACTACTTCAAACACATTTAAATGCAGTCAATGATCTTTCGCAAGCTATGCAATTCTCTGGACTTGCAAAGGAATTAGAAGAATAATCTAAACTTCGTTTATATCGGTTATTTTGCGCGATTATAATGATGCGGTAGGGAAGTGGTTTGAAGAAAGAGTGTGTTGTTTAGTTTTTATATTTTAAGCGCGTTTGAGTATTTAAGTTATCTTTCTGCTGTTCTGTAAAATAGAGTCTACAGTCTCTTTTAGGTGATGTGAAGCGCACACCTTTGTGGTGAGTCAATTGAAGCGGCTTTAAGAGAAGGCAAATTTTTTATGGAACATTGTTTTACGGAGTGGGTTGGTAGGCACTTCATTTTTTTTCGTTTAGGGAAGGGGGATAAGAAAATATTAAGACCGCCCCGTGATGCCTTATGCAACCGTTTCCTTTAAAGTATGGTGATATGAAGCGGTTAGTTACTTCAAGCTCTATGTTTGAGATGAAAAGGTGGTTTAGTATTTTCTCTTCTATTGTCGTTTTGTATGCCGATTGGAGCACGTGTATCTCTGTTGGGATAAATGGAGGTAGCTTCATTGGGGGAATTATAAAGCTGTAAAGGTGATATTTTTATCATCATCTTTTTGCTTGAGAGCTTTTAAAAGAATTTAAAGCACTGCCTTTTAAAGAGTGAAGATCATACATTTTTTCATGTTTTTGTTTATTGCATTTTTAATGGGACCACGCCCTTTATGCAAAGCAGAGCGATTCAAAAAGAATAGATTTATTCTTTACAATAAGCGCGACATTGGAAAGAATATTTCTCAAGGCGTGTCACACCCATTTTGTAACAGTGTCGATTTCGTGATGTTGGTCTGTGGTGTGACGGTACCCATGAAGGTATAAAATCTTCATGGAAATAATATAAAATTTACAGAACACTCTCATCCTTATAAAGAAGTAAGTTGGCATTGTCATACTTTTCAGCAACGTCACTTTGCCATTTTCCAATGTTGCAACAGCTTTTGGCTCTTGAGATTCTTGGGGTACTTTTATTCTTTTTTGTTTACACCTTTGCTTGTGATGGGCAAACAAGAGATTTTGATTGATTACAGATCTGAGGAGGAAGTAAAGGAAAAACAAGAGAGCTCTCGCCATGATGCGTTTTAAGATATTTTCAGAAATATTTATGAAGCGGCATGAAGGCTTATAAAAAGAAAGTATCGTGTTTCATATCGTAGGAAGTCGATTAAGCGGAACTTGCTCAATTAAGAAGTCAAATTGTTTAAAAATTGCAAGCGTTTTGTTTTTAGAACAGAAAGCAGTTACAAGGATAGAAATCATTTAAAACGCTTTAATGCTAATCTGAAATTAATTTTAAAATGGCTTTCTGTTTGGCAGATGTCAGAATTCTAAAACTTTTTAAAAGCAAAAATTCTTCTCTGTTTGATGTGACTTCTTCATGATGGTACGAGGTGTTTTCTTTTGTGATAATATCCATGTAAAAAAAGGAAACCGGAACATTTAGGATATCGGAAATTTCCTTTAACCGCCCGGCACTCACACGATTTAAGCCTTTTTCATACTTTTGAATTTGTTGAAAACTTACCCCTAAAGCGTCTCCTAAGGTTTTTTGAGACATTCCCAATATTTTTCGCTTCAAGCAAATTTTTTGCCGACAAAAAGATCAATATTAAGGTTTTGAGTTTGCATTTGCTCCCCTCCGGTTGCGAGCGCCCTCGCATGAGTATTCCGGGAGTTAAAAGCACTGAACTCAAATCAGCATTTTGCTTTTAGTGCATAAGACACACTTGGACATAGCAAAATCTCCCGGAATTCCGGGACACCCACAGAGTGGGATAAATTCATGTTTGAGTCTTCAGGCTTTTAATCCCTATTGGTCGTTGCGTATGCGACCAAAACACCTTTTAATGTGTAAAGTAATTTTAAGGAATTTACAATAAAAAATAGCTTTTTAACCAGAGGCGGTGTTTTCTCATGTAATTAAAGAAGGCATCGCTCTTTTGATCCTATGATCTTTCCATATCCGGAGGATAATATTTTACAAGCGGATAGCTTATTTTGTGCATTGGATAGTGTTCAGAAAATGATGCAGGGTATTTTTCTTTGCCAATGAATAATGTCGTTATGGAGACCCTTTGGTTTGTGTTTTTACACCGCCGGTTGCGAGTGCCCCCTTATGCGTATTCCGCGAGTCTAAAAGTACTGAGCTCAAATCAGCATTTTGCCTTTAGTGCGTCGAGCACTTGGACAGTGCAAAATCTCCCGGAATTCCGGGACACCCACAGAGTGGGATAAATTCATGTTTGAGTCTTCAGGCTTTTAATCCCACTTGATCGTTGCGTATGCGACCAAAACACCTTTTAATGTGTAAAGTAATTTTAAGAGATTGGCAATAAAAATTGTTTTTCTTAAAATGGATAGACTTCTTAAATAAGAGACTATTTGTCTTTCAATTTTTTAATATGCGCTTACGAAACTTATGTTCTCAAGATCTGTTTTTCATAAAGGAAACAACGAGGTTGTTAAGTTTAAGGCTATCTGTGTTGTGCTATTCTTAATCAATAACCAAAATGACTTGTTTTGTCCTTTTGCTGCGGTTGAGAGATCATAATGATAGGGTGGAGCTTTCATGAGCGGACATGCTTCATATAAAATAAAATCCCCAAAACAGAATAGATTTGTTATGGTCCATTCATATGCTTGTTTTGAGGCGATTTTTCTCAATATTTACACTTATTTCCGCAATAGCACTCATGAAGAGGTCTAGGGTGCTTTTTGAAGTGTATAAGCCTTTATGAGTGGTAAAAAAGAATGGTATAAAAGCGGTTATTTTTATGCATAGCAAAGGAGTGTAAGCTGGTCGTATGATTCACTTTGCTCATTTCCCCGTGTTGCTTTCTGTTGTGGTTCATAAAGAGGCATTTTTTTGTGCCGTTTTATTCCATTGAAATTCTCTCGGCTTGTGATGTGCAAGCAAAGCGTTTTGATTGCTTTAAAATGAACAGTTTGGACATAAGAGAATGCTAAGCTCTTTAGTTTTTTATGTGATTGGTAAAAAATATTATAAATCAATATGTTTTTTGATAAAAGGATGATTTTTGAAAATTTTAAAAATAGACGTTTAAATAACAAGCAGCACATCGTGCTGCTTGTTATTTTATTGAAATTAAAGTGCTTTTGCTTTAAAAATGATACCGTATTCCGCCAGAAACATTGGTTCCCGATACACCGGTTTTTTGCAGTTTTTGTCGATAGCTAATATCGCCATTCAGCACAATATTCTGAGAAAGATAGGCATTCACTCCTATGCCTCCCTCAATTGAAGAACCGGTAGGATCAAGATCAAAGGTATCCGCAATTTTTATTGTTTTGCCGTCACCAAAAGTTCTGATAACATTCATTTTTCCATAGAAGGAAACAGCTTTGTTTTCTTCTACAGTTGTTATTGTTTTTGTTAAACGTCCACCAAAACGGATCAACCATTGACGCGGATTGCCCATGTCTACTTTTAAACCATTGGCATCTGAGAAAATATCAAACATGAGATTTTGGTAAATCAATTGCGCTTGTGGTTCAAAGACTAGCCCTTTTATACCGGTTGTTAATTTTTGACCAAGGGTTGCAGAGAGATTAAGGATTTCAGTTCCATCCAATTTTGCAGCATTCCCAACAAGAGCGGTAGTAATATTTCCTTTTAACTTTCCGTAAGAAAGAAGTGTGTTGATATATAGACCATTGCTATGTTGGAGGCTACTATAAGCGGTGATGGACCATTTATCAAGGGTTGTCTTTTCAGAATCCTGCATCTCTTTTGGTGTAAAGGCAAGTTTTCCGTATGTTCCTAAAAGACCAAAATGTGCGCTTATATCTTTGCTTTCCGAGGTGGCTAATATAGCCCCCAATTGTAAAGCTTTATAATTCACATCAGCATCATAACCATAGCGCAGAGGGCCGCGGTTGGAAGATAAGGTAACTTTCTCGCCGTAGGAGGAGAAAAAGAGATTATGCTTTTTATGATCTGCTGCACTAAAGGCTGTTGTTCGCATCGCATCTAATAACCTGTTCTGGTTGTTTACATCAGCAAATCCAGAAGAAAATAAAGTATTCGGTAGGGTTAAATAGTTTGCTACCTGTGGTAAAAGCGCTCGAACTTTTTTATCCTTATCAATGTAGGCATTCTGTAAGCGGAAATCCCAGAAATCACTTTTCTTGCCAAAAAGACTTTGGCTCTCATGAGATGTTCCAGGTTTATAGCTTGCGAGGATATATTTATAAGGTTGTCCACCTATTGTCATATAGTTTCCGGCGAGTGTGAAGGAATTTTCGTTTGCCTGTCCGGAAACTTGAATGATTGAAACTCCATGTGTCCCTAAAGGAAGTGACGCCATCTGTTCTCCCCAAATAACAGAACCATCGGTTATTGTTTTATCTGTTTCTTGGAGATTAATGTGAACAATGGTATTCCCAGATACATCACCATTAATCACAATACGATCGGTTTGTTGTTCCGTGACAGGAGAGTGTTTGTTCCATTGAGTGTTGACATAAATCTCTGCAACACCTGTTGCACTATAAACTGCTGCAGTATGCGCTGTTCCATCTTCTTTTGGACGTTGAGGGCCTATAAACAAAGTTTGGTAATGTCCTTCCTCAGGCTTGTTAAACATAATGGCACTGTCAGTAAGGCGCAATACAGAAAGATTAGAGAATGATTTTTCATCAAGACCAAACTGTCTATAATCATACGAAATAATATCGTTCTCTGAGAGACGATCATTATTTATAGTGTTTTTATTGGGTTTTAAGAGCCATTTTGTCTCTTTTTTTAGATCAAAAATTGTTCTATTATTCTCAGAGGTTCTTACCCGACCTTCTAAAAAAGAGTGCTCCGCAACCAGTGTAAGGGTGTTTGTGGATTCATTTTCGTTTTTTATATTTTTTAATAAAGCATCAGCATGAATTTCTGAATTTTTAAGACTGATAACACCGTTTGTGTTTGTTCCATAAAGGCTGATACCTACACCATTTTCAACAAAAAATTTTGTATTTTCTAGATTTACTTTACCGACAATATTTTGTTTCTGAATGGCGTTGGCATTTATTCCAGCATTGCGTGGATGTCGCCTTTGAGAGACATGATATGGATTATTGCGAAAAATAATGCCATTTGCTTCAAATTCCCCTGTGATTTGGATGTTTGAATCTTTAAGATTGATTGTCCCCTCTATGTTGACCAATCCCGCTGTTTCCGCTGTCACCGTAATATCTGTGGCATCAATTTCTCCACCCTCTGAGACACTCAGTGCAATAAAACCCGCATCAATGCTTCCCCCATTCATTTTGATTTTTGAATTATTTCCCTCAGCACTGACCGCATTCCATCTGTCTTGAATTTTTTTGTTATGCAGAGTGATAGTGTTACCGTTCTTAGCCTCAACGCCAGCGCTTATATCTTCGATTCGTGAAGGATTTTCAGGCTGTTTTACGGGGGATATTGGTTGTGAAAGCTCTGATTTCTCAGATGTTTTTTGTGCAGAGACAGAGTGCGCAGGCGCTGGTTTCACAGATTCTGATGCCCCCTGTGATATTGATTTTCCGGCTGCTGGTCTTAAAGACATTGATGAGAGTTCTGGCTCTTTAGGTGCCGGTGATTGCTCTGCTGTTGGTCTTGTAGGTTTTGATTCTTTAGGACTTGATGATACTTCTGTTGCTGGTTTTTGAGGCTCCAGTCCTGTGGGATTAGAGTTTGTAGGTACTTTTTGTGCAGTTTCAGTTTGCGTGGGCGTTGATTGTACAGATTTTGTTGATACTTTTGTTACTGGTTTTGTAGGCTCAGGTATTTTAGGTGTTGACTGTAAATTAGGTGAAGGTTGTGTTACTTCTGGCTGTGAAGTTACAGTAGAATTGGGTGCTGTTTCTTCACTAGAAGAATCTGTAGGAAAAGAAGAGACACCTGAACGTCTTCTCGATTTGGCTACGTCTGTTGTTGAAGCTGTCCCTGCCGTTGGAGCTTCTGTTGCTTTAGTTGTTGATGGTTGTGTTCCTTCTCGAACAGGTACAGAATTTTGTTTTGAGGATGAAGCTGCGTTTTCATTCGTTAATTTTGGGGATGAATTTTTTTCTCGAGAGTTTTGAGAAGACCTCTCAGATGGTTGTGAGCGCGTTGAAGAGTGTGCCGTTCCCCCAGTAGAGTCTGTACCGCTTCTTAAATTTCCTTCACGTTGCGTTTGGAGCGTTACACCATTTGTAGAAGTTACAGCACTCGTAGAATGAAGGAGAGTAGGTGCGCTCGGTGTTGAAGGTGGAGAGGAAGGTTGAGGTAGAATAGGTCGTCCAGTTCCATCACATGGATCAGTATACGGATCAAAAACTCCGGTTGTATTTACTGGGCAGTTAACATGAGTGGGTTGTGAAGAAAAGGGATCTCCCATTGGTGATGGAGGCGTGCTATGAAGAGCATAAGATAAGCTGGTAGAAGAATAAAACAGAACGCTAGAAACTGTGTATAGTAAAACATTTTTTTTCATATGGATGTATTCCTAAATATTTCCCCTCTCTCATAAAATATAAAATTTTGACCTCATTATGTCTCTTTTGTAAGAGACAAAACGAAACATAATAAGAGTACTTTATATTTCAAGATAGAATATAAGTATTTTTAAAAGTGATAGCGCATTCCTGCAGAAATATTTATTCCAGAGATGCCAACTTTTTTGAATTTATGTTGATAGCTCAGATCACTATGAAGCTCGATATTTGGCGATAAGTGCGCTTGAATACCAAAACCACCTTCGACTAACGATCCCATAGCAGCAAGCTGAAAATTTTTACTAAAAGTTTTGATCAGATTCAGTTTGCCGTAGAAGGAAAGAACATGACCTTTGTTTTGCGTTAAACGCCCGCCAATACGTAGCAACCATTGATCAGGATTGCCTATGTTTATTTTAGAATTTTCTTCATCTGAAGAACTGTTGTCATTTGAGGAAGAGTTATTATCTGAGGAGACACCAAGTATGAGACGCTGATAAACAAGTTGTGCTTGTGGTTCTAGGATGACACCCTCGAACCCGGTGGATAGTTTTTGACCAACAGTTGCAGCAGCCCCTAATATTTTACTATTTTTTACTTTGGGGGTATCTTTGATGAATTCTTTTCTCATATTTTCTTTAAAAATTCCATAAGAGAGGAAAGCACTTGCATAGATGCCAGAGTCATGCTGAATGTTTCCATAGGCGGTGAGTGACCATTTATCAAACATCTTCTTATGAGAGCTCTCTGCATTTTTAGGAGCAAAAGACAATTTTCCATATGTTCCGAAAAAACCAAAATTGGTGCTGATACTTTGATGTTCTCGCGCGATTAATGTAGCCCCTGCTTGCAATGCGGCATAGCGAATATCCGCATGAATTCTCCCTTGCTCTGTTGGAACGCTCTCTTGCTCTGTTGGAACGTCCTCTTGCTCTGTTGGAACGCTCCCTTGCTCTGCTGGAACGCTTTCTTGCTCTGCTGGAATGCTTTCTTGCTCTGTTGGAACGCCCTCTTGTTCTGTTTGAGCACTCTCTTGTCTTGAAAGAATGCGGGAGAAAAATGTGTTCTTATTGCCATAAGTGGATAAGAAAATGCTTCTCTCTTGATACTCTTTGGGCTCAAACATTGTTATTTGCATATTGTCTAACAAGATACTTTGATTGTTGGCATCAGAAACCCCAACAGCAAACATTGCAATAGGCATGACGAAAGAGTTTTCTATTTGTGGAGTAAGTGTTTTGCGGTTTGCTGCTCCATCAAGAGAAGAAGAAGTTGTCGTTGCTTTATCATCTGTAAGTTTAGACGTATTTTCAGCATGAGCGGTAGGGATGCTCTCAATTTTTGTGGACAATTTCACATGGGATTCTGCGGATGTGTTAAGAGCCATTTTTGATGCTGAGGAATCCGTGTTTGTTTTCGGATCAATAATAGATTGCGTAATTTCAAGATCTGTTTTTAAAGATGAATTGTCCTCGTGTTGTGAAGCAACGTCAGCGGATGATAATTTATCACTTGCGTGTTTTTGTAAAGCACTCCGTTTTATTCTCAATTGGTTAAGTTTTTCACCAGTATCTGCTATAGATTGTATATCTTGATGATATTGGTTTGCCATGACTTGGGTGTGTATATTATCCACTCCATGCTTTAATACTGTATGATGTACACCAGAATCGGCACGAGTAGTTCCTGAAAAAGAGCTACTGATCGTCTCTCTTCTTACACGATCCATAGAATTTTGATGTACTTGGTTGAAGTGCGAATGATTTCCCCTCATGGTGCTAGAGGTGATCTCTTCAAGATTTTTTTCTGTCTGTGTTGGTGTGCTCATTACATCAATGGCATAACGATATTGTTCTGGTAATTTGATCATTCCTTCAAGGGCACGGCGTGTTTCAGTGCTTAGGCTAGAGGCGGTACTGATCGATGTGAAGGTAAAAGAAGAAAAAAACAAAGCACAAGCGGCTGTACATAACAAAAGATTCTTATGCATAGAGATGTTCCTTAAGATATTTTCTTTGTTTTGATAAAAAATGAACCACTCTTTGACGCATCACGACTTTTTAGGAATGTGTCAAAATAAGCAGCACTTCTTACGTTTTAGTGCTGCTTATGTGTCAAAAGTGAAAGCTAAGATTTCTAAAAGCGATAACGCATTCCACCGGAAAAATTCACTCCAGATATTCCAGATTTTTGGAGTTTATGTTGGTAATTAACGTCAGCATGAAGGGCTATATTTTTGGAAAGTTGCGCGTTAATGCCAAGTCCACCTTCAAGGGAAGAGCCCATAGAATCGAGACGGAAAGGTTCACCAATATCGATCGTACTTTTTTCTCCAAAAGCTTTAATGACGTTCAATTTACCATAAAAAGAAAGAACACGATCATTTTCAATAGGAAGTATGGTTTTCGTTAAACGTCCTCCAACACGGACCAGCCATTGATGGGGCGTTTTTATATTAACCTGGAAGTCATCGATATCCGAAAGCGTACCAAATGCAATATGTTGATAAATCAATTGCGCTTGTGGTTCAAAGGACAATCCTTCAACACCGGTTGCTAGTTTTTGTCCAACGGCTGCCGATATATTCAATATATCCGTATTATTTATCTCTGCGGTGTTGCCAATAAGGGCTGTAGTGATATGTCCATTTAAAATGCCATAAGAGAGTAGTGCATTAATATAAAGACCATTGTCATGGTGGAGGTTCCCATAGGACGTAAAGGACCATTTATCCAGTATGCTTTTGTCAGAACCTTTCATATCTTTTGGCGTAAAAGCGAGCTTTCCATAGGTGCCTAAAAGACCAAAATTTACGGTTAAGTTTTGATTTTCTAGTGTTGCTAATGTCATACCTGCTTGTAAAGCAGCATAGCAAACATCCGCACCATAACCATATTCCAATGGACTCCGGCTGGAAGATAACATCACTTTGTTGCCATAAGTTGATAAGAAGATGCCTTTCTTTTTATGACCTTCTAATCCAAAAACTGTTGAGTGCATATTATCTAACAGCGTATTTTGATTGCTTACGTCAGCCAATCCAGAGGAGAATATTGCGTTAGGCATTACCAAATAGCTTGCCACTTGGGGAACAAGAGCTTTTATTTCTTCCATCAAATCAAGAGTAATATTTTGGAGACGAAAATCCCAAAATTCTCCACCTTCTGGAAAAAGGCTTTGCTGATTATCCGCTTTCCCAAGACGGGATGTTGGTCCATAGCTATTGAGTATATATTTATAAGGTAAGCCTCCCATTGTGATGTAACCATGGGCAAGTTTGAAGGAATCTTCATTAGCTTGTCCAGAAACTTGAATGAGTGAGAGCCCACGTCCATTCAAAGGAATTGAATCTTTTGCTTTTTTATTATCGAATGATTCTGCGTGCTTTGAAAGATTGTTAAAATAGACCGTTGTAGTGCCTGAAACATCACCACGGATGAGAACACGGTCAGTTTTTTGTTGCTCTTTTGGAAGACCGTTACTCCATTCGGTATTAAAGTAAATCTTTGCGTTGCCCGTTGCATTGTAAACTGCTGTGCCATTGGAGCTTCTGTTTTGCTCTGTTTTTTGTGGATGTCTTCCTATATGCAAGGTTTGATAATGATTATCTGCTAGTTTATGCGGAGCATCAAAAATGATAGAGCTATCATTAAGGTTTAGAACTGAAACAACTGATTGTGCACGTTGCTTAAGATCAAGAAGCGTGTAATCAAATAGACTAAAACTGTTTTCCAATTCAAATAGACTAATTTTTAAATGCCAATTGCTGTTGTTGTTTAGGGTGAAAATTGTTGTATTTTGAGGAAGCGTTTTAGCTCTTCCTTCCATAATTGAATTATCAGCATCTAATGTAAAAGTGGTAGGTTGAACCTCAGTGAAGGGGGAGCCTCCATTTTCTAATAACATATCAGAACGAATTTCTGAGTTTTTTAGGTACACCGCATTTGCAACAGCTTTGGAATAAGAAGGTCCGAAAATACCTACACCATTCTTTACAAGAAGTTTTGTGTTATTAAGAATGGCTTTGTTTATAACTTCTTCTCCTTCTTGTATTGTGGAGCTTAGAATATAACCAAAATTTATCCCAGAGATTTTGCTGTGGCCTATGACGTTTATGGTTGAATCTTCAACATGGATTGTGCCATTTGTGAGTGACAAACCACGCTCTTCTGCTCTCCCTATAATTCCTTTAGCATTAATTTGACCACCTGACGTTGCAGAAAGTAAAGTAAAGCCTGAGTGCATTATTGAGTTGGTAATAGTAACATGGCCTTTCTTAGCAACAACGGCATCATATTTACCACGAATAAAAACGTTATTAAGATTTTTCTCTTCTCCATTCGTCACTTGGATCGTAGGTATCTCAGAAGGTTGTATATTTGCATGAGTTGGAGCAAGATGAGAAAAAATGAAAGTTCCAGCAATTGTACATAACAAAAAATTTTTCTTATAAATATATTTCTTACACATAGAGATGCCTTTAGTATTTGGTATGCTTTGATGCTTACTTCATTCCCCTGATGGCGCAAGTACCCAAACAGCTTTTATATCATTATGTTTTTATTGTAAACAACAAAACGAATATTATACTTTGTTATTTATCGTTTAAAAATTTGTCCGAAAAACGCTTGTAAAATAGAAAGTTCAATACAGCGACGATGGACTTCAGAAGATTGAGCTTGATAAGTGTTTTCGTTTTAAAGCACTAAGAATTAAATATTTTACAAGGATATTTATTGCTTAAAGCTGTTGTTATAAAAAACCTAAAAAGTTTTTGAGAAGATTTAGTGTGCGCTTACAAAAGGCTTTCAGTTGATTTTCTTGTATATAGAATTATTCATGATGAATTTTTTATGTAAAAAATCTGAAGTATTTTGCATTTTATTTTATTAATAGATAAAAATTTTTACTGAATTTATTTGATTTTTATACATCAAAAAGGTCACTTTCTTGAGAATTCAACCGTCATTAGAGAGATAAAAGATTTTGTTGCATTTAGGCTGCATTTAGTTTGAACAAAATTAATCCTTTTAAGAAAGGTGTATAGAAAGAACCGTTATCGACGGATCTTGCCGAAAGACTGTAAAAAAAAAGGCAGCAATTGTGCTGCCTTTTTTGTTAAATTGAATAGAATGACTATTTTATAGTTTTTATTTAAAACTGATAGCGTATTCCGCCTGAAAAGCTTGTTCCAGATATCCCCGTTTTTTGCAGCTTTTGTTGATAGCTGACATCACCATGAAGGGAGAGATTCGTGGATAATTGTGCATTCACACCAAATCCACCTTCAATGGCTGCTCCCATAGTATCAAGGTGGAACGATTCACCAATCTGTATGGTGCCATTGTTAGAAAAAGCTTTGATGACGTTCAATTTACCATAAAAAGAAAGAATACGGCCATCTTCAGTAGGAACTATTTTTTGCGTTAAGCGTCCACCAACACGCACCAACCATTGATGAGGATTCCCCATATCCACATTAAAGCCATCAATATCTGAGAGTGTACCAAGCATAAGACGTTGATAAACAACTTGTGCTTGTGGCTCAAAGGACAATCCTTTCGTACTGGTTTCAAATTTTTGTCCAACGGTTGCTGATGCACTGAATGTATCGGTGTTCGTCAATTCTGCTGTTTTTCCTATGAGAGCTGTGGTGATATTTCCCTTGAGTATTCCATAGGAGAGGAGCGCATGGACATATGTTCCATTATGATGATGCAGGCCACTATATGCAGTCAGTGACCACTTATCGAGTGTACTCTTGTCAGCTCCTTCCATATCTTTGGGGGTGAAAGCTAATTTCCCATATGTTCCTAAAAGACCAAAATTGGTGGTCATGTTTTTATCTTCTAGAGCGACCAACGTAAAGCCTGCTTGTAAAGCAGCGTAGTGAATATCGGCACCATAGCCATATTGTAATGGTGTACGGTGGGAAGATAATGTCATTTTATTACCATAGGTCGAGAAGAAGACTCCTTTGTTTTTATGATCTTTTGTCTCAAAGCCTGTTTCTTGCATTGTATCCAGTAACGTATTTTGATTGTTTATATCAGCCAATCCAGCAGAGAATAGAGCGTTAGGCATGACCAAATAGCTTGCCACTTGAGGAACGAGAGCTCTGATCTTTCCTTCATCATCGAGCGTTGCACTTTGCAAGCGGAAATCCCAGAAATTTTGATGTTCTCTCAAATGGTTTTGTCCGTTGCCTGTTTGTTCAGAATTTGATGTTGATTCACCTTTTATATTATTCTCAACTCCTGAAATCATTCCCCCTAATACAACAGGAGTCGTGTCGGTTTTTGCGCTCTTGTCTTTTGATTGTTGAGATACTTCCCCTAAGTGGCTTTGCGCGCTCTCGGCTTTCCCAAGACTTGATGTCGGCCCATAGGCTTTTAATACATATTTATAGGGCGAACCATCCATTGTGACGTAGCCATTTTCTAGTTTGAAGGAATTTCTATCTGCCTGTCCAGATACTTGTATGAGCGACAGACCACGCATATTTGCGGGAATAGAAGCTTCTGCTGTTGATGTTTCGCTTTTTGAAAGACTATTGAAATTAATTGTTGTGGTACCTGAGACATCTCCATGGACAAGAAGGCGGTCTGTTTTTTGTTGTGCTTTGTCTAAACCATCACTCCATTCTGTATTGAAATAAATCTTTGCATTGCCTGTCGCATTGTAAACGGTTTTTGTAGCAGAGTTCCTATTTTCTTGTGAATGAGGAACCTCAATGGTTTGTCCTACACTCAAGGTCTGATACTGACCCTTCGCCAGCGTATGGGGTGCATTAAACACAATAGAACTATTATTAAGGTTCAAGACTGAAACGGTAGACAGTGATCGCTGCTCAATGTCGTGAAGAGCATAATTAAATGTACTAAAATCGTTATTTATGTCATATTGACTTACATTTAAATACCATTTGCTCTCGTTGGTTAAATTAAAAACAGTCGTATTAACTGCTAGGGTTCTTGCTCTTCCTTCCATAATCGAATTATCGGCAGTTAATACAAAAGTCACAGGATGAGGATCTGAATCTGTTTTCTTTTTTACATTATTTTGTAATAATACATCAGCACGAATTTCTGAATTTCTAAGCTGAACTTCGGCAACAGACTTTGAAGATGAAGGTCCTAAAATACCAACACCATCTCTCACAAAAAGTTTTGTATTGGTAAGAAGCGCCTTATTGATAACTTCCTCACCATCTTTCAGAAAAATATCTAAAATGCTATGAAAAATAATACCGGATTTTCTTTTGCTTTCTATGAATGAATCTTCAATGCTAATGATACCGTTCGAAATTGATAGACCAGTATACAATGCATTGACTTTAACTCCTTTAGCATTAATACGTCCACCTTGTGATACAGCAAAGGCAAACGAACCTGAATGTATTGTTGAGCTTGTAATTGTGGCAATTGCTTTTTTAGAGGCGTGCACTGCGCTTAATCCATTGCGGATAAAAACATTATTAAGGGTCTTTTCCTCTCCGTTTTCCAGCTTGAACTCATTAATAATTTCAGGAGGCTGTGTATTTGCATGAGTTGAACCGAAATGAGAAAAAATCAAAGTTCCAGCAATTGTACATAACAAAAGATTTTTCTTATAAATATATTTCTTACACATAGATATGCCTTTAGTATTTGGTATGCTTTGATGCTTACTTCACTCCCCTGATGGCGCAAGTACCCGGACAGCTTTTATATCATTATGTTTTTATTGTAAACAACAAAACGAATTATAATTGCGGCTTTCTCTATGATCTAAAGTTTTACTTTAGAAAAGTTTTTTTCATGATCATAAAAAGCAATGAAACAATGAACTTGATAAAATTTAGCTTGGTTCGCTTATGCTAAAACCAAAATTAGCATTTCAGAATAAGCGTTATAAAAGCTCTATAGTGTTGAGATGGATTGTCTTAGGCACTCTCAGAAAATCTCAGTTTATTTTCTCTGCTCTAGGAGAAGATATGCTATAAGAAGAAATGAGGGGGATATTTAGGGAGACTTCAAAGAGATCTTTTTAAAGGCTCCAACGCTCATTTTCTAAGGCATCATAGCTCATTTGCGACGACGCTCGTGAATGCTATGGCGATAAATCCATAGAGCCCTTCATCCTCTTTGATGCTTATGAAGAAGAAAGCCGGCGCCTTTTGATAAAAGAGCAAGCCCATTACATATTTTACCAGACTTTAATATTACAAAACTAGCCTTTGACGCTTGAGACGGTTCATAAAGAGGTTATTTTAGTCTTTTCTTTATGTTTTTTCCACATAGTTTACTTGCTTATAAAGTGTAAGAGACAGAGGTTTGATTGATTCAACGTGGAATAGAGGTAAAATGAGAAAACTCCTTATGATATTTGGGATATCCATTCAATAGGGAAAAAGAGAATATTCTTTATAAATCAATGAATTGCCTTATATTTATAAATAGTTATGCTCTTCAGTCATTTGATTACCCTGTTCATTTCTTCAGTTTTGGCAGTTATAAAAGCATTTTTAGGGACAGCAATTTATATATTTCTTCTCTCGTTATAGTTCAATATTCGTCGATGATTTTTTTATCATGTTTTATAAGAAGTATTGCATAAGTCCTATTGGATATGTTTTTTGTATCAAAAAATTTAAGGGACTTAATTTTGGCATGATAGGTGGAAAAACGTAAAATTTTTACAGCTATTATGTCCGATAGAATATTTTTAGCTACAATTATTTTATGTTGATATTTAAAATAACAGTATATAATTTATCTTGAATTATATTTATCATTTTTAAATAGCATTATTTGTAAAAAAATAAAGAAAATAGGATAAATAGGCCCTACTTTCAAAAGATTATATTAAGATTGATAACATTCTATTGTGCTTAAAAAAATTCATTGCCATTATACTGATCTTGATAATTTTATCATCGTTTTATTTTCTTTCGGTAAGATGAGCTTGCTATGAGAGGATAAGATTCCTCAAATTATTTATCTAAAATGGTATAGGGAAGTGTCAATAAAGCTTTATAGATGGTATAATAAGCTTATTAATTGAAAGAATAGAGGGATATCAATAGAGCAAGGGGGCGAAGAAAGAGCTTTTTATTATTATCTTTTTAGATATTGTTATCTGTTTATTTTCTCAAAATGATTTTTTTAACTTTATGGATAAGTTCACGAATAAAATATGCCGTGAAATTCGTGTGAAGAGGAAGAAAGGCCTATTTTAAGTGGAAAAATGCAATTCATAAAAAGCTTTGAAATGAATAATGCTTATGGTCCATAAAAGAATACTTTTATGAGAAATTATGCTTTTCTTAAAAGGTTGCGGCTTTCATTATTTTGGGCTTTTAAGATATTCTAGATAAAAATATTTGATATTTTTTCTTGAGAAAAGGGAAAGGGCTTTTATGAAGCAAGCGAGATTTATCAATAACATCTAGACTGAGCACAGTTATCTCTAGGTGTTTTTTTGAGAGTTTTGTTTTTCTCTTACTTGGAGATGAAGCGCTTTGTGCCATTTTGTTTTAAGAGAGATGAATGCATTTAATCTGATATACTTCAAGAACAATACCTCAGTCTTGTAAATCAATAAACCTTGATTGAGATGATGTTAAGGGGATAAACAATAACATTATTCGAGCGACTTTTAATGAAAGAGTGTTAAGAATAAAAAGGCAGCATATCGTGCTGCCTTTTTTGTTTGATAAAGTGTATAGAATAACAATACACTTGTTGTTAACGCTTTACTTTAAAACTGATAGCGTATTCCGCCTGAAAAGCTTGCTCCCGATATACCGGTTTTTTGCAGCTTTTGTTGATAACTCACATCACCATGAAGGGAGAGGTTCGTGGATAATTGTGCATTGATGCCAAGCCCTCCTTCAATCGCAGCTCCCATAGCATCAAGTTTATAATCCTTATCAATATGGAGTGCTTGATCATCTCCAAAGGTTTTGATCAAGTTGACTTTTCCATAGAAAGACATAGGACGGTTGTTTTCAGCGGTAATGCTTTTGGTCAAACGTCCGCCAACACGGATCATCCATTGATGAGGATTTTGCATGTCAATGGTAAAATTATCAGCATCTAAAATTGTATCAAATGCCAAATGTTGATAAGCAACTTGAGCTTGGGGTTCAAATGTTACCCCCTGCATTCCTGTTGCAAATTGTTTGCCAACAGTGGTGGAGATGTTCAACATTTTGGCATTCTTCAACTTTGCGGTTGTCCCAATGACGGCATTGGTGATCTCTCCTTTTAGGAAGCCATAGGATAACAACGTATCAAGATAAAAGCCATTGTCGTATTGTATGGTTCCATAGGCTGTGAGGGACCATTTATCAACGGTGTTTTTTCCAGCATCTTGCATATCTTTTGGCGTAAAGGAAAGCTGTCCATAGGTTCCTAAAAGACCGAAACGTGTTGTGGTATTATGCCCTTCCAGTGTTGCGAAGTTCACCCCTCCTTGTAGAGCGGCATAGCGAAGATCAGCACCGCTATAACCATATTGACGTGGTGCGCTTTCAGAGGAGAAGGTTCCTGTGCTTCCATAGGTGTGTAAGAAAAAGCCGTTCTGTTTTTCTTGTCCTTTATCTATGAGCGATGTTCTGATATTTGCCAACAATGCATTTTGTTCAGCCATATCAGTCAATCCACTATAGAAGAGAGCATTGGGCATGACCAAATAGCTTGCCATTTGTGCTACAGGCGCATCTACTCCTGAATCAGGAAGAAGTTCTTTATGTAAGCGGAAATCCCAGAAATTCTCATTTTTTTCATCAAAGAGACTTTGTTCAATATTCGCTTGGCCATAGCTTGATTCTGGTCCGTAACCTGTTAGCATATATTTATAAGGCGAACCACCCCTTGTGATATAACCATGGGCTAATTTGAAAGAATTTTCATCAGCTTTTCCAGAAACTTGGATAAGAGAAAGCCCGCCTATGTTAGAAGGATCGGAAGCATTTATGACACTCTCTTTATCTCCTAAATCGCTTTGAATATAAACTATTGTGGAGCCTGAAACATCGCCGTGAATGAGAAGATGATCGGTTTCTTGCTCTGTGATTGGCGTGCCATCAGTCCATTTTGTATTGAAATAAATTTTTGCATAGCCTGTTGCATTATAGACGGATTGGGTATCTGGTTTTCCCGAACCTATATGCAATGTGTGGTAATGACCTTCTGTTGGCTCTTGAAAAATGAGAGAGCTGTCATTGAGGTCGAGAATAGAAATATCAGAACGTGATCTTTGAGTGATATCAAGCAAATTGCCTTCAGCATCTTTCTCTTGTGTGCTGTTTTTTAAGAACCATTGTGTTCCGTTTTTCAGATCAAAGCGTACGTTTCTCTCTTGTGCAATGTTTGCCTTTCCTTCTAAAATAGAATGATCTGCATTTAAGGTAAAGCTACCGTTGGCTATATCCTTAACTTCTTTCCCATTCCAGACATTTTTATCTTTCCAAGAAAGTTTGTCCCAAAAAACACTATTGCCTAATAACACATCCGCATGGATTTCTGAGTTGTTAAGATTAACTTTTCCGATTGATAGAGCAGGACTATTTTCAATGTTTTTTTCAACAAATGCTCCAATAAGAATTCCAGTGCCATTATCAACGTGAATATTGCTATTGGTCAGATTGATTTCATTGCTACCATATTTTTGTGGATCATCTTTATCTGTATTGGTTTTCGATAAAGCCACTAGTTGCATACCTATGCTTTCTGCTTTTACATCAGTATTTGCTAGGTCAATCTTTCCCCTAGCGGCTGCGGATAGTGCAATTTTTTTGACGTCTATTTTATTTTTAGTGCCACTCTTCATGATAATTGAGGCATCACCAGCTGCAGCAAGACCAAGATCAAAACTTTTAATGGTTGTGTTCCCATTTAATTCAATTTTGCTCTCAGGCTCGTAGGAGCCTACAGCAGTGGTTATTTTTTCGCTCTCGTCACCGATTATTGTTAAATCACTACTGGTGATCTTGCTTCCACCGTCTGCATAAAGACCTTCATCAACATTTTTAATAGTTGTTTTACCTGTTAAGTTAATTTCACTGCCAGCGTCTTCTGTCTTTAGACCAGAGCGTTCTGTGTCGGGATCCGTGATAGCTTTTCCCCCGGTGATATTTAAATTTTCACCGGTAATTTTACCACCATCAGCAGCTCTAAGACCGTCTAAAGTATTGTTGATTGTTGTATTGCCATGCAATTGAATTGTGCTCTCACCAAGCGCAAGTGCGCCGGTTCCTATACCATCTGTTGTGAGCGTAACATCTGTGGCATCGATACTCCCTTTGTTTTTTGTCAATAATGCTGCACTGCCATTTTTTGCAGCTGCACTTCCTCCTACCATTATAATTTTTGAATCTGAACCGTTTGCATAGACACCGTTTCCATCAGATGATGTGACCATTGCATTGTTTAAAGCAATGTAACTTCCCTGTTTTGCATGTATGCTATCGTTCGTGCTTTCAAATGATCCTCCAGAGACTGTTATTGTCGAGTGATCATTTGCGACTATGGCATTTGTTGTTTGAGAGACAGTTACATTTTTTAAAGTGACTGTACTGTTTTGGTTTACTATTACTCCAAATTTTAGTGGTGCTTCGTCTTTACCACTTGATATCGTGACATTTTCCAGTTTGTTTTCGGTACTGTTACTGTTTGAGAAGCCTACACCAATTTGAGAAGCTGTGACGGTTCCTCCAGTCATACTGATTGCTCCACCGCTGTTTGCAGCAAGCCCAGTTTCACTATCATTAATTTTTGTATTGCCATGCAATTCAATCAGACTGCCTATGCCATCAGAAAATGCGCCGAATCTACCCTCCTTCGTTTTTAGGGTAACATCTGTGACTTTAATATGGCCACCATTTGCAGCTGACAATGCTTTATTTTTTCCTGCGACACTTCCCTTTGTCATTGTGATTGTGGAGTTTTTACCTTCTGCAAAGAGTCCATAACCATCATATGACGTGATCTGTGTTACATCAGTTAAAATAATGGTGCCGCTATCTTTAGCATATATCGCATTATTTTTTGCGTCAAATGATCCTCCAGAGACTGTCATTTCAGAATTACTCGCAAAGATAGCTTTTTGGGCTTGTTTAATGATTACATTTTTTAATGTGACTTGACTGTTATTGATGGCACTTACTCCCAAAAATGAGGGTGTATCACCTTCTTTTTTTGATATTGTCACACCTTCCAGTTTGTTTTCTTTACTATTGTTTAAGAAGCTTGCACCAATTGCACGATCACCAGATACTGTGATAGAACCACCGCTCATTTTGATTGTACCGCCATCTTGTGCAAAAAGCCCGATTATAGCATCATCAATTGTTGTACTTTCGTGCAATTCAATCATGCTGTTAGGACCGATAGATCGTGCACCAAATCCTTCCACATTTGCTCTTAGAGAAACATCTGTAACCTCAATGTGTCCACCCTGTACTGCAGATAATGCTGCTTGATTTCCTGTTACTGTTCCTCCAGTCATCTCAACTTTGCCGCCATTTGTTGCACCAAGGCCAACAAAAGTACTTTCAACTGTTGTATTTCCACTGAGTTTAATTACGCTATCAGAATCGCTAGCACCTGCACCGGTTCCTTCGTCTCCTGTTGCTTTTAAAGTAGTATCTTTTACCTCAATATATCCTTTATTTTTTGCGAGAGATGCCGCTTGATTTCCGGTTACATTTCCCCCCGTTATTTTAATTGTGGAGTTTTTACCTTCTACAAGAAGTCCTGTTCCATCAATTGATGTAATTGCAGCACCATCTTTTTCACCTTTATTTAAAATAACAGAGCCACCGTTTAAAGTATGCACGCCTTGGTTTTTTCCATTAAATTTCCCCCCAAAAACTTCTAGTTTAGAATTATTCGCAAATATGCCTGTTTCTGCTTTAGTGACAATTACATTTTTTAATGTGACTATGCTTTTATTTGCGTTGATTCCAAATAGCAGTGGTTCTTCATTATTACTGGATATCGTCACTCCATCCAGTTCGTTTGCATCGCTCTTACTATTTAAGAAAGCAGCCCCACCTCCAGAAGCAGTAATAGACCCTCCGGTCATTTTGATCGTGCTATCGTTGTTTGCAGATAATCCGACTACAGCATTTTCAATCTTTGTATTTCCTTGCAATTCAATCGTGCCTTTATTTCCACCAGCGACGACTACACCCAAACCTTTGTCATTTTTCGCTGACAGAACGACATTTTTGACTGTAATATGTCCGCCATTACCTGCAAATAATGCCATTTCTTTTGCATTTACTTTTCCACCGGTTATATTGATTATGCCATTGTCTTTTGCTTCAAGACCAAGATTAATGTCAAAATCAGTTCCTTGGATGGTTGTTCTATCCCCCGTTAATGTGATTATACTATCCGTGCCTTCAGCGGTTACAGCAGCTGGTGCTTCTAAAGAAGATGATCCTGGAGAAGAAGTGGCTGATCCTTCGCTGGTATTTTTATTTCCGGTTACTGTTAAATTTTCACCAGTGATTTTTCCACCTTTTTCTGCGTGAATAATTTCATAGGTTTTTCCCGTTTCTCCATTAACCTCTTGTTCTGCTCCTGAGGCCTTAAGAGATTCAGCATGGACATTGAATTGGATATTAAACAGCACGATAGCGGTTGTTGCTATAGATGACAGAAGGGATTTTTTATACACGAATACTCTCCTTTTAAAGCCCCCAATATTTACTTCCCCGCAGTCTTCAAAAGAAGAACAGAAAATAGATATTGCTTTTCGTTAATTACACATAATTTTGGTAATTTATTTTTCTTTTTTTGTCAAAATTAAAGTTGAATTTATCGTTAAATACGCAACATATAAGTTTAATTTAGAATGTATTTTTTTATTATAGTTAAAAAATACTTTTTCGTATTTAATGCAATATTATAAGACACCAAGAATTTCCTCATGATATTTTATTAATGGCCAAATATGCTTTGTGCCAATATTCATAGGTGTATTAAAGCAAGATAGGAATGGCGGGAAATAATACGAGAAATAGAATGAGGGGAGGGAGCATGCAAGATCCTTTGCTGATGCTAGGACCGCATCAATTTTATGTGGACTGGTTGAACTTCCAATCTTTTGAAGAGGAATTCTCTGCCTGATGGGTTTGCTTAGAGCGTTTTGGCAGATCTCCTGGTTTGCAATTTACCGGCTATGGCAATGATCCCAAAACCATCCACGGGGTATTATTTCCAGAATAGTTTGGTGACCGGGTTGCCATTATGCTATCACCAGAACCATACGTGCGGCTCAACCCGTTCAGATGATCCGTTGGATGAGCGATGATAGCTCCAGTGCCTTAATGCTTGGATGTGTGGTGATTACCAGTGTCACGAAAGATCATGATTATATTAGCCGCTCTGGTCAATCGGGACGTATTCGCTATTCCATTAGCCTGTTGCCGTTTTTTGATGGGGGAAAACCACAAGGTCAATATCAAGTGGGTCAATATCAAGAGGAGGATAGCCCATGAAGATCCCCGCAAAGCAGCTCGTGATCGAATTAGAGGATATGAGTTTAGACCTGATTTGTTATCATCATGCCTTGTCTGTTTTAGGAGATCGGAGGCAGGCGGGGTCATTGAGGGGTTATTTAGAAGCCACCCTGGAGGCTAATCCAGAGATTGCTGGGTATGATACTTTTTTACCGCGGGGTTTAAAAGTTTTTCTGCCTGAATTTATCCCTCAAGAAAAGAACAGTGTGGTCAAACGGCTATGGGATTAATGCGCACACATCCCTTTATTGAGGTAAGGGTAGGGGAGAAACTTGTTCATGAGGTTTTTTACCAGCGTCTTTTAACGGCAACCATCACAGACAATGCGGGGAATGAAGCCGATACATTCGAGGCGGAATTTGATGATAGCGGCAATGATTTAGAGATTCCCTCCAGGAACAGTGCACTCCATGTCACCTTTGGTTATCAGGATAGCATCCGTGCCTTTATGGGGCGTTTTGTTGTGGAGACGGTGATCAGTTGTGGGGGCAGTGATGGAGAGATTTTGCGCCTTTGTGGTAAAAGCGCCTCGATGCGTGCGGAGATCAAAGAACAGAACAGCGAACATTTTGACCACAAAACCATTGCTGAGATTGTTGAGACCCTTGCCAAACGTCATGGTTATCAAGCAAAGGTGAGCCAAAAATTCACCAAACAAACCTTGCCTTATGTGGTGCGCACCGATCAATCGGCGATTGATTTTTTAACCCGTCTTGCTGATCGGATGCAGGCGCGTTTTTTAATCAAAGACAATAAGTTTTTATTTTTAAGCGGGGACAATCTCCCCCTCCAGACAATTCATCAACAGGAGGGTGCGCAATGGGAATTTAGTCTTGAGCCGCGTACCCAGTATGGCATGATAGAAGCACGGTATTTTGATCGCGCAAAAGGACAACAGCACGCCATTACGCATCGCACAGGGTATACGGGGCCCATTCGCCGTCTGCGGACGTGTTATCCTTGTGAGCAAGAAGCACAAGCTGCCGCTGCTTCTGAGTCGGATAGGCTTTGTCGAGCCATGGGCAGTGGTTCTTTAAGCCTTGAGGGGCGCCCTGAAATCATGGCGGGCCAACCGCTTTTCCTACAAGGATTTCGAGGCGAAATCAATGGACCATGGCATGCTGCAACCGTGACCCATCGCTATGAAAAGCAAAGCGGCTACACCACAGAAATAACCTTAGAGGCACCAGATAAGGGAAAAGAGGCATGAGAAACTTAAACGTGTTAGAAGCAGAAAATCAAAGGTGCAACCTGCTCCTTTGATCGATCGTGATAAACATTTAGAGGAATTGGTGCGAGTTGCACCAACTGCAGAAAGGGCAATAGTGCAAACATTGCACAATTGCATCAATGGTACGCAATACGGTCAAGTTGACTGAATTCCTCCAAGCTTCTTTTGTTTTAATAATGCCTCAAAAAACCGAAAAGCTATCACGCAGTTTATGCTAAAAGAAGAGATACCATTTTATGCATGCTGCTTTTCAAATAATGCGATTCCTGTAATGCGATTCCTACTTATGACTGATTATCAAAAATTGTGATTTATAGGAGAAGAGAAAAAAGATTCATTAAAGGGTCTTTAAACACCCTTTGAAAGGTCTTTGAAGACCCTTTGAGAACCCCTTAAAAATCATGTGAAACAAAATAAATTGGTACAAAACCTGGTGGCAAGCTACACTGGTAGCGGAGGAGGGATTTGAACCCCCGACACAAGGATTATGATTCCTCTGCTCTAACCTACTGAGCTACTCCGCCAAAATAAAATTATAAATGCAAATAATTACATTTTCTGCGGATATAAGGGGTAGAATAGTAAGATGTCAAGCATCGTTTTTAAGCTTTTTGCTTGTCATTCTATTTTATCCTGGATATGTAAAAGTATAATTTTATATGATAAGGTAAGGTAAGGCATAAAAATGGTGCCACGTGTAGCGGTTTTAGGATGCGGTCATTGGGGTGAAAACCATATACGGACACTCCATTCTCTTGGGGCTTTAGCGGCAGTTTCTGATATTAATGCTGATCGTGCTGCCAGTTTTGCAGCGATGTATGGTGTAGAGGTTGTTCCACCAGATGATCTTTTTGCTCATCGAAATATTGATGCGCTTGTATTAGCGCTGCCGCCACAATTTCATACACAAAATGTGCTGCGTGCTGTTAAAAATAACAAAGATGTTTTGGTGGAAAAACCAATAGCTTTGAATATTACTGATGCTGAATGCCAAGTTCAAATTGCTCGTCAGTACGAACGGATTTTAATGGTGGGTCATATTTTACGTTTCCATCCGGCTTTTGAAAAAATGTGTGAATTGGTGAAAAACGGGGAATTGGGGGAGGTGCGATATATTTACTCTCATCGATTAGGCTTTGGAAAATTTCACACACACAGTGATGCTTTATGGGATCTTGCCCCTCATGATCTCTCAATGATTTTAGCGTTGACAGGATGTGAACCCTCCGAAATTCGCGGTGAGGGGGCTGCTGTCGTTGATCAGATTTCTGATTTTTCTCATGTTCATATGACTTTTCCAAATGGTGTACGTAGCCATCTTTTTGCTTCACGTTTGAGCCCTTATCGTGAGAGGCGTTTAACTGTTGTTGGAACAAAGGCTATGCTCGTTTTTGATGATATGGAACCGTGGAACCGTAAATTAGCAATGCACCATTTTGTCGTTTGGAAAGAGAATCAAGAGTGGGCTTTTAGCATGGATGAGCTGAGTTACATTGATGTTTGTGAAGATTTGCCACTTACTTGTGAATTACGGCATTTTCTTTATTGTATTCAAACGCGTCAATTGCCTCGTACAAATGGTAGTGATGCTATTGCCGTTTTACGGATTTTAACAGCTGCTGGTGTCAATTATAATAAATAAAAGAGATAAGTAGTGCTTTTGTATTCTTATGATGATCAATGGAGTTAATATGCAATTCATCGACCTTGGGGCGCAGCGGGCGCGTATTGAAGATAAAATTAATTCTGCAATTGCGCATGTGGTCGCGAGTGGTCAGTATATTTTGGGGCCAAAAGTAACAGAATTTGAAGAAAAATTGGCTGAGTATCTTGGCGTTAAACATGTTATTGCATGTGCTAATGGAACAGATGCTTTGAAGATGCCTCTTATGGCTAAAAATATTGGTCCAGGAGATGCTGTATTTTGTCCTAGCTTTACGTTTTCGGCAACAGCTGAAGTCGTTGCTTTGGTGGGAGCTGAGCCTGTTTTTGTGGATGTTTTACCCGATACGTTTAATATTGATGTTGAAAAACTATCTCACGCTATTGAAATGGTTAAAAAAGAGGGAAGGTTAAAGCCAAAGGCTATTATTGCTGTTGATTTATTTGGGCTTCCTGCTGACTATGTGCAAATTGCTCAAATGGCTGCAAAGGAAAATCTTTTTGTTATTGAAGATGCTGCTCAATCTATGGGGGGAAGAAGCGGTAATACGATGTGTGGTGCTTTTGGTGAGGTGGCTGCCACAAGTTTTTATCCTGCAAAACCATTAGGGTGTTATGGCGATGGAGGTGCTATGATCACTAATGATGATGATTTGGCAGGACTTTTACGTTCTATTTTGTTTCATGGGAAAGGTGAAACACAATATGATAATGTACGGATTGGTATGAATTCACGTCTTGATAGTATTCAGGCCGCAATTTTACTCGAAAAGTTTGTGATTTTTGAAGATGAAATGGAAAAGCGTGGAGAAATTGCTCAACGCTATTCCAATGGTTTAAGAGATATTGTTACAGTTCCAAAAGTGGGAGAAAATATTCGTTCTGCTTATGCACAATATACAATTAAGGTAAAAGAGCGTGATAAATTAAAAGATTTTTTACAAAAAAACTCCATCCCTACAATGATTTATTATAAAACTCCGTTACATCAACAGCCAGCTTATAAACGCTTTCCTTATGTAAAAGATTCCCTTTCTGTTTCAGAATCTTTAGGAGAATGTGTGTTAAGTTTACCAATGCATCCTTACTTGGCACAAACGGATCAGGATATGATTATCCAAAAAATAAGAAATTTTTATCACTCTTGAAAGTGTGCTTTTATCTTTAAAATTTGCGTAAAAGCTTTATGGGACCATCTTAGAAGGTATTTTTTGCTAGAATATATGATGCGTATTTTTAAATGTTATTTGCCTTTAGGATTCATGAAATGCTGTCCTTTAGGATGCTCTGATATAACAGGCAAGCAGAATCGTTAGATAAGAAGATAGATTTTTTCAAATCGGTGTAGGGTAAGAAGTTTTTTCTTTAGTTTAGCGAGAAAGTCACGTTTAGTAAAAGGCATGTGAATTATGAGAGCTACAATGAACCTTTATTGATTTTTTTCCTCATTGAAGGTGTTTTTTAGAGATAACTTATTTAACGGGGCTTTTAGAAGAGAGACAAGTTATTTTTTTGCGAATACGTGATGCTAAGTCATTTTTGCTTTTGGATTTTTGAATTAATGTGTTGATGGGTGATGTATGTCCCTCCTGTAGTGCTATTTGGGCTGCTAATGTTGCTGCAAGGTCTTTAGTTTCTTCACGGAGTTCTTCCAGTAGTGGGTGGTTAGCAGTCGTATCAAGCTCATGCATTTGGATTTTTTGTAAACGTTGCTGATAGTATGCGATTTTTTCACGCATCATTTTTGATTTCCTTTGAAGCTGTTTGTTTTGACAATATTTTGTTTGATGGCAATCGATTCTTTAGGAGAAGTATTTTGTGCGGGGAGGTATAGCTGATAAAGTTGTTCTGTTACTTGGCTCAGGTGTATTTTTTGTTGGGCGTATTTTTTTTGCAAAGATTCGTACTTTTGTTGATTTTTTGCTAATTCTACAGCATGTTGTGCGCGGATAAAATCTTGGTTTGCTTGTATTTCTGTGAGTGATAATGGAATTTGTGCACAAATACCTTTATGCGCAAAATGAACGGCTTTACGCCAAATGAGAGGAGATAAAAGCACCAGTAACCAAGAAGTGGAGGCAACCCCAAGAATAAAAAAAAGAAACGATTGAATAAGCATAATACCCCTTTTCAAATAAGAATACATTTAAAATGGATTCCACGTCGGTCTAGGTGTTAATTTTAAATATCCTATGTTGATACCAAGGCGTGCACCAATCCCTGTCCGTATAGGGATTAATAAGGTATCATGGTATTTGAGAACATGAAAACCAACACCTGCAATTAAATAGGCCGAACCTGAAATACCACCATAGCGTCCCCATAAATTATTTATGCTCTTAAGATTGTAAACCAAGATCATGAGACGAGAACCTTGGCCACCAAAATCCCAGCCTACTGAGGGACCTTGCCAAAAAACTTTATGCTGACCATAATTTTTGGTAAAAACTTTTCCTTCGCCATAGGTTAAGCCAGCAAAAAAGGCACCAGAAGCTTCTTCTCCTAAAATATAGGCATTGGGATAACCGTATTGTGAAAAAATATTTTGAATTGCGACCGCTAGACCACTGGTTGTTTTTCCAAAAAAAATATGACCAGAATCAATGATTTCTTGAAGTGAATAATGAGGCTCGTTTTGCTCTATTGGTTTTAGTTGAGCATATGTAGTGTTTATGGTGACGAATAAAAGGAAGATTAAAGATATAATATTTTTGTACCAGCATTTTAGCAGAGAGAGAGCCATAGAGTTTTCTCCTTTTATTAGTGACAAACAAAAAGATAATATTAGAATTTTCATTCTATTCAAATAAAAAATAAGATGTAAAGTTATTTAAATTCTTGAATTTATTTCTGAATTTTTTAGCATGATTGCTAATGTTTTCTCTTATGCATCAGATGTTAAGAGTTTTTCTTTAAATTAAAGTTTGTTTTTTGAATTTAGGAGTTTTCAATCGTTATGACGTTCGCTATTTCTTTAAAGCCTATGGATCTTGCTGCTTTGCTTTGTAGTCGTATTTGCCATGATTTAATTTCACCTGTGGGGGCTATTCAAAATGCAATGGAGCTTTATGACGAAGGAGACGCTGAAGAAGAGGCTTTGCAATTGGTGCGTTTATCCGTTGCGAGTGCTTCTACACGTCTACAATTTGCGCGATTGGCTTTTGGTTTTGCTGGTGTAAGTGGAGGACAAATAGATACACGTGATGCAGAGAAAGTTGCTCAACAATATATGCGGCAAGAAAAAGCAACTTTAAAATGGCAGGCTCCCTCTCTTTTATTGCAAAAAAATGAAGTTAAACTTTTGCTTAATTTGTTATTGATTGCAAATGCAACAGCTTCTCGTGGTGGTGAAATTGTTTTTGTGATTGTGCAAGAGGAAAATAAACGTTCTTTTCGATTTGAGATTTTGGGTGAGAATCTCCGTATACCTCCACATTTTCTCGCGTTATATCATGGAGAAATTAAAGAAGAGCTTATTGATGCGCATGTCATCCAACTTTATTACACAATGCTACTTGCTGAAATGACAGAGATGAAAATAAATATTGATGAAAGGGATCATTGCATTGTTTTAGAAAGTATGAAAAAGCTTTGAATTAAGAGAGAAGCGCTTAAGCCGTGTTGGGGAAAAGAAGCTTCGATCAAATTTACGAGCGATAAAATTATATTTTGTGAATAGAGTGTGGTTACTTCTTAAGCTTTAAGCGCTTTCTATATGAGATTTTTTTATGTGCGAGTTTTTTATTTGTGACAGAGAAAAATCTTGGGAAAAATCTCGGCCCGCTATATCCCGAGATTTTACAATGTATATCTTCACTGCTTAAGCGGTTTTTCGTACGTTCTCTTCAATTGGATCACGCAATACATAACCGCGTCCCCAAACGGTATCAATGTAATTTGCATTAGAAGAGACTGCTTCCAATTTTTTCCGTAGTTTACAGATAAAAACATCGATAATTTTCAGCTCTGGCTCATCCATTCCACCATAGAGATGATTGAGAAACATTTCCTTGGTAAGTGTTGTGCCTTTGCGTAAAGAGAGAAGCTCTAGCATTTGGTACTCTTTACCTGTTAAGTGAACAGGGCGTCCTGCAACTTCGACGGTTTTTGCGTCAAGGTTAACAGTAAGATCACCAGTAACAATAACTGATTGTGCATGTCCTTTAGAACGACGAACAACTGCATGAATACGCGCAATAAGCTCATCCTTATGGAAAGGTTTTGTCATATAATCGTCTGCTCCAGAGCCAAAACCACGAACTTTATCTTCAATGGCATTCATACCGGAAAGGATAAGGACAGGCGTTTTTATTTTTGCCAACCTCAGAGTTCGCAAGACATCATACCCTGACATATCGGGCAAATTCAGATCAAGCAAAATGATATCATAGTCATAGAGTTTTCCTAAATCGATACCTTCTTCACCAAGATCAGTGATATAAACATTAAAATTAGCTGACTTTAACATCAACTCAATGCTTTGAGTAACCGCTCTATCATCTTCAATTAATAATACGCGCATTTTAGATCCCTCACTTTGCTCTTTTACGAATCATAAAGAGCATTTCTATTTCATCAACAGTTGGTAAAACCACCGTTGATAAAAGTAATTCATGAAATCAAACACTTAGTTATAAGCGTTTATAAATATCTCAGTAGTACGCGTAACAATCACTACCAAATTCCCCACTATCCATGATAGTGGTTAACAAAATATTGTTATTTTTGAAAGAGGCTATAAAATTATTTTTAAAAAATCGCGTATTTTTTAACATAATAAGAGATGGAGGTTTCCTTCTATAAACTTTAATCTAAAAAAAAGCCTTATAAATTACTTTTTTACAATTTTAGTGTTTATTTACGGAGCTTTAAACCTCTTCATTTTATAGTGGAAGGGAAAATAAAGAAATAGTTATGGCTCTTTAAAGAAGGTTGTGTTTACAGATGCTTTAAGGAAGAGCGGAGTTATAGTCTCATTAATAGACTGTTTTTTTCGGCTAGATTATAACTAAAACGATATGAATTGAGTATGAATGCGCGTTTTGAGTTGGCACAATCAAGGAGTAGTGAGTATGAAGCCACGAGAAAATATGGTGCGATTGAGAATGTTTCAAGTGCGTGGAAAGCGCCGTGAAATTGCACAGCTTGAGATGATGATCGCAGAATTTGAACGAATGGTGTTAGAACTGGAAACACAAATTTCTCATGAAGAACGTAAATCTGGAAACAATGATGTTCACCACTTTGCTTATTCTGCTCTTGCGCGTGCTGCTCGGCAAAGACGTGATAATTTGCTCAATTCTATTCGTGATTTACAGCTTCAAAAAACAAATGCTGAAATTGCTCTTCATGAAGCGCATACAGAGCTACAACATGCACAGCTTTTGGAAGCACGAGAAAAAAAGACTGCTACGGATGATGAAGATATTTCGATTCAATCTAATTTAATGGTTGGCTAATTTAATAATGGGTGATTAAAACAATTATTGAATGAGTTATTTTTTTCAGACTTATCTTATTAAAATAATATAAAAACAGCCAAACTTAATAAAAGCTTGGCTGTTTTTATAAAGTGCTTTATGTTATCAAATCATGGTCAACGGCAACTTAATGCCTGTAGTGTTGAATTCTGGTCGTTCGTAACCCCGCTAAGCCGTGTTCATCGATCAAACTTTGCCATGAAAGAAATTCCTCCACAGTTAAAGTATAACGTTGACACGCTTCGTCAAGGCTTAACAATCCACCTCTGACAGCCGCAACAACTTCAGCTTTGCGACGAATCACCCAGCGCCGTGTTGTTTGTGGCGGTAGGTCGGCAATTGTAAGTGGACTTCCATCTGGCCCAATAACATATTTTATTTGTGTTTTTATTAAATTGGTCATTCGTATCCTCTACCTCTCGTCAAGGACTTGATTCGTTTATAGAGCATGAAATTTAAAAAAGAGCTAAACGCGCAGAAAGAAAAAATTAATAAAGTGATTGAGCATTTTAAAAGAGGCTTAAGCGAACTGTGAAGAAATATCTCTTGCAACATTTTTTCAGATTAAAAAAAGAGAAAAAGTTTTCCTCAATGATTTTTCTAAGTGATTTCCCCCAAGTGATTACCATGGTGCCTTATTTCTATCACTCTTTTTTATTTACAGCTGTTTTTAAGAAAAGTGATGCTATGGTTGTGGAAAGGGTAAAAAAACAATATAAAGGCAATCAATAGCATAAAAGTGGTGAAGAAGCGCATATCAGAATGTTAACATATGGGTATCCATTAATAGAGCACTAAATAGAGAATGAATACATGTTTTTAAATAGTCTTGATTTACCAGGACAACCTGAGGATTCTCGCATTGTTGTTGCAATGTCAGGGGGGGTTGATTCATCGGTCGTTGCAGGTCTTTTAAAAAAGGAAGGGTATAATGTCATTGGCATTACATTGCAGCTTTATGATCATGGGGCTGCAACGCATCGGGTAGGAGCGTGTTGTGCGGGACAAGATATTGAAGATGCGCGCCGTGTTGCAGAAACATTGGGAATACCGCATTATGTTCTTGATTATGAGAAACGTTTTCGCGAAGCTGTTATTGATCCCTTTGCAGAAAGCTATGCTCATGGAGAGACTCCAGTTCCATGTATTGCGTGCAATCAGACAGTTAAATTTGCTGATTTATTAGCAACAGCTCGTGAGTTGGGGGCAGATGCTTTGGCGACGGGACATTATATTCGTTCGCGCTCTCATGGGGCACATCGAGCACTCTTTCGTCCTCTCGATAACGATCGTGATCAAAGTTATTTTCTTTTTGCAACGACACAAGAACAGATTGATTATTTGCGTTTCCCCCTTGGCGATCTTCCAAAGGCGCGCGTTCGTGAAATGGCCGCAGAAATGGGCTTTGCGGTTGCCAATAAGCATGATAGTCAGGATATTTGTTTTGTTCCACAGGGAAAATATTCAGATGTTATCGCAAAACTGCGTCCAGAGGCCGCTAATCCTGGTTTTATTGTCCATATCGATGGAAAGATTTTAGGTAAACATTCAGGGATTGTTAATTATACTGTTGGTCAACGTCGTGGTATTGGGGTATCAACGGGGGAAGCGCTTTATGTGGTTTATCTCGATGTGGAAAATGCCCGTGTTATTGTTGGTCCGCGTGAAATGTTAGAAACGCATAAGCTTTTTTTACGTGATGTGAATTGGCTTGGTGATGAGTCGTTGGATAATTTTCCTTCTCAAGGTATTGAGGTGGCGGTCAAGGTGCGTTCAACGCGTCCGCCTCATCTTGCGCGCTTGCATTATAAAGAAGGGGTTTTTTCCGTTGAGCTGCTGGAATGTGAAAATGGTGTGGCACCAGGGCAAGCTTGCGTTCTTTATGATGGAAATGGCCATGAGGCGCGTATTCTTGGGGGAGGATTTGTAACGCATTCAGAACGTGCTGCTGACATTGAAATGATGTTGAAGCGTGTTTTGTGCAATCTTGAAACAGAAGATTCTGTTTCCTCTGAACTTAAAACAACAGCTTCATAAAAAGATAGTAAATTAATTTATAATGATAATTTTATCCTTCAATTTGAGTGAAAGGTTTGTGTAAAACTTTCTCGGTGCAATTTTTTTGTGCTTGAATTCCTTCAATCCATGTCTTTTTCTCATTACAAGGGGGATGGTGAACAAGTGGGCTTATGGTGGGGAAGTTGATAAAAAGAAATGTAAAAATGTCTTTGATGAATGCTCTAAAATGCTAGGGAATAGCAACTTGTGGAGTTGGAAAAGAACACACATTATTGCAAATTTGTTACAACTTAAAATCTTATCATCTTGAGTGCTCAAAGTCGGTAAAATGGGCGAGGGCAATTCCTGAGGCTGTAGCGACATTGAGGCTATCAAAGCCATCAGCCATGGGAATCCGTAAGGCTTGTGCTTGTTGTAGTATATGAGGTGGTAAGCCATCACCTTCTGTTCCGAAAATAAGAGCTATTCTTTTGGTTTTGTTTGCTTGCTTGAGTGTGTATGAGGCAGAAGGGGAGAGCGCATAAAGATGAAAGTTTTCATCGTTTAGAGCAGCTATAATGTCGTTTATATCGGCATTTTGCGTATAGGGTACTTTTAGAGCAGCACCGGCAGAAACTCTGATTGATTTGCGATAAAGTGGATCGCAAGAGGTTTTGTCGACAATAATGCCCTGACTGGCAAAGGCTGCTGCATTACGAAAAATTGATCCCATGTTATCATGATTCGAGATACCACATAAAACCAGAATCAAAGCTTTTTCTGGAAGATTTTGTAAAAAACTTTTTAATGATGGGAGTGCTTTGCGTTTACCAATACCTAGAAAACCACGATGAACATGGAAACCGGTGATATCATCCATGACTTTTTGTGGAACGCAATAAATGGGACATCGAGGCTGTGTTTTTTCTAAAAGCGGTAGAAGTCCAGGAAGGCGTTTTGCTAGGATAAGCAGCGAGAGAGGAGAAAATTCTTTCGAATGCAATAATGCGGACAACGTTACTTTACCTTCAGCAATAAATTGCTGTTGTCGTCCAACGAGATCTTTTTCACGGATATTATGATAGTCTTTTAGGAGTGGGGCATTTGTTTCGTCGATTATTGTGATATTTAAATGCATGCGAGATTCTTAATGCTTTTTTCTTTCAATTTCCAGTTGTTAGAATTTACTTTATTTTTAAAAAGAGAGATAAAAAATATTATTTTAAAACTTATGGTAGAATATGTGTTGACAACATATATAAATAGGTGTACTGTAAAGACACTGATGCAGGATAATGAATTTTATTTTCGTATCGGGTGCAGTGTCTTGGGTCCCCGCTATTTCCCAAGTTCTGTATGCCCTTAATGATAAGGGAAAAGAATCTGGGTCCCCAATGCCCAGATTCTTTTTGGGGTTCATAAATCTTTTTCTAAGTTTTTTGGTAATCATATTTTTAAATTTTCTTAAGCTGTAAGGGTACAGGAGAGTGCTCAGTCATTTTTTCTAGGTGCAGAGATGCTTATAGATGGCGTCATCATGCATATTATAAAATGTGAAAAAGAATGCGTGATCATGACACATTTGAGCAAAAGTAGGTTTTTCGCTCATAAAAGGTAAGATAGCTTTAAGTTGTTCAAAAGATGATTCATGAAGGGGATTTATTTGTTTTCTCTTGGAAAAAGCTGTTTGTTTATGCCTTACTCTCTTTATCCTTTATTATTGCTGATGTCCTGTACCCGGGAAGTTTTTTGAGATAACAAGGGGGCGTTGAGGCGTTTAGTGTATGGTAGAACTTCTGTAATATTGAGAAAATATTGGCGATATGTCACAAATATCGTTATAGAGTTGAAAAATATTATTCCTTGTTTCGTAAAGAAAAGGATGGGTTTCATGCATGTAAAAATCAATATACAAAGCTTGACTTTATACTCTATTTTTATCGCGTGTATTGTTTTTGCTTTGAAATATTGGGCTTATCATATCACAGGGTCGGTTGCACTTTATTCTGATGCCTTGGAATCAATTGTCAATATTCTTGCGTCATTGGCCGCATGGTGGGCTGTTAAGGTGAGTATGAAGCCAGCAGATCATGATCATCCTTTTGGACATCATAAAGCGGAATATTTTTCTGCGATTCTTGAAGGAGTTCTCATTATTGTTGCGGCAATTGTTATTTTAAGAGAAGCATGGATAGCGCTTGCCAGCGTTAAGTTATTGCAGAAACCTGGAATGTGGCTTGTTATTCATCTTGTTGCAACTATTATAAATTGCATGTGGGGTATGGTTCTGATTTGGCAGGGAAAATATCATCGCTCACCGGCTCTTAAAGCTGATGGGGTACATTTTATAACGGATGTTTTTACTTCGCTTGCAATTTTAATTGGTCTGATTGCTGGTTTTGTAGGGGGATGGGGCGTTTTAGATCCTATTTTAGCGATAATCGTTGCTGTTAATATTCTCTTACAGGGTTGGAAGGTGATTAGGAATGCTGTTCAAGGATTAATGGATGTTGGCGTTGAATTGAATGAAACTATGCGGATTCGGGAGCTTATTTCTGCAAATGCAGATGGCGCACTTGAGATTCATGATTTACGCACACGTGTTGCTGGGAGGGTCACTTTTATAGAGTTTCATTTGGTTGTTCCAGCTGTCATGCAGGTTGGAGAAGCCCATAAAATTTGTGATAAAATTGAAGGTGTTCTTCAAAAAGAATTTGATAATGTGCGTATTTCTATTCATGTCGAGCCTGAAGATGAGGCAAAATTGCCTCCTGGTACAACAATGATACCTTTTATATAAATTTTTTTTAAATTACCTGTCACGTTACGAATATTAATTTTTTACGGTGGACAGTTTGTATTTCTTGAAAATACAATGATGTTCTTTTGGTGATTTTATTATGGCATCAATAAAGTGGAAGGTTAAACTGAGTATCTAAGACAAGATCTATTCTGTTGCCGTACACTATCATTTAAGGGGTGGTGAGATAAGAGCTATAAAATTTGATTTATTAACTTCTTTTAGAGTGTGCGGTAAATCTTCAGTAGTAAGGCTTACCGGTGGAGTTTTAAGTGAATCACATGAAATGGTTTGTCGCTGGAATTCCTTTAAGAAGATGGACTGTTTATGGGACTGACGGGAATAGATCTCTTGTTTTTTTAGGATGAGGGGGAAATGAAGCTTAATTATAAATTTTATATAAAATACTTTATGAGACAACAATCATAATATATCTGGCTTTACTTATTCCTACAAAAAATATGTCTTTTATATTCATAAAAATTAGAGTGCGGTAATCTATAGATAATTCTTGGTTGAGAATATAAAAAGAAAGTGTGATACGATAACAGAGTTTTGCGTGCCTTTAGCTTTCAGTCAGTAAAGGTAATTTTAAATCTGTAATTTTCCAAAAATGACCTTATTCGTGTAGCTTGTACGAAATTAAAGGTTTATTGAATAACTTTAGTATCTCTATTAAGAATAGAGAAATTATTTTCATATCGCTATGATGTTATTAAAGAGCCCTTAAAACAATAATTCCTGGTATTTTTGCAACATAATCCATAAAAGGGGAATCAACGACTTTTTCGTTTTCTTTTCGTGAAGAGGCATTTCGTAACATTGGGCCTTTATCTGTCATGATAAAGAACCCCACATGTGTTACATCCAATCCAGCAAGTTTTGTGTAAATGCCAATGAAATCACCTGATTTTAAACGACTTATAACTTCTTCATTAATAAAGTTACTGGGAATATATGTTATTGTGCGTTTTATAACTGGCAATCCAGGAAGATAGTTTCCATTATCAGCTTTTTTATTGAGATATTTTTCTACGCTGATTGCGTGAGGGCTTATCTCAGCGGTAATATCAGTAGCACGTTTATATTCTCTATAAGCCCAGTCTGTAAAAAAATGTTTTCGATTTAAAAAATGAACTTTACCCTTAATGTAACGCGTTTTTATGACGTTATTGATGAATTCTTTTGGAGATTTTGATTTACGCAATGCTTCAACATAGTCCAGATAAGTGAAGCAATCTAAGCCTCTAAAATCAATAATGAGTTTTTCTGGTATCTTTTCTGAGCCCTGTAACATATTTGCTTTGTAAGGTGTCCCTAAAAAAGCTTTAGAAAAAAAATCAATCAAAGCTCCTTTTTCGTGATCATTTATTTCTGAACGCTTTTGGAGAAGAGCATTTAATTTATTTAAAGTGTAGAGATCTAGCTCTACGTTAGTTGTTTGTTGGGTTTCTATTTTATTTTCTAAAATACCCTCTTGTGAATCAGAATTTTGAACATCACATCCTGTCACAAACATTAAAGTGAGAATTAATAGGGATATTTTTCGCATTTTATACACCATTTTTAAACTCACAGCTCATGGCTAACTCTCACTAAAAGTGGTATTTCCTCATGCTTATTCGTTAGATTGTTATTGGGTTTAATAATAGCATATAATCATTGATGGTCTCAATAAATATGCTCCATTTTTATTGTGCTCAGTTATTCTGATGGTGCTTCTTTAACTCTATCGTATATTCTGAGGATGAGAAAAAACTTTAAAAGCTTATCTCTTTTAGATTTTTAAGAATTATAAGTATATCTATTCGATAGAATTAAATTTTTTAAAGATGCGATAATGGAAATAATATTTGATAAAGTCAATTATAATATCTCTAAAATTGTTGAGATTTTCTATATCACATGAGTAATTATTCATGAATTATGCTTATGAATATTTTTTTGTTTAATGTAAAAAATATTTTTTTACTTTTCTATTATTTTGTATGTGAAATTTATGCGCTATAGAGTACTTAAAAAAGGAAAAGGTAAAAGAAAGCGGGGGGAGTGTGTGTGTAAAATAAGTAACTGAGTGTAAAATAGTATGTGTGTTATGCAAGACCACATGCTCAATCGCAAAATTTGTTCGGCGTGGGCTCATTTAGTGTTCATCACTTTATTGTTAGATAGGCATTGTAATTATTTGTCCTGTTTTACTTGTTTCTATTACCTGCTTTGCTCTTGATAATATAGCATGGTGTTATTCTATATTATTTATCGGGCGTCTTTTGTCAGGAGTAAGTGGTGCTAGTTTTGCAACGTATACAGCTTATCTTGCTGATATATCCGATGAAAAAAACGTACACGTAATTTTAGGTCTATTTGATGTTGCATCTGCATTAGGATTTATTTTAGGGTCGTTTATTGGTATTTTTTTTAGGTCAGTTTGGTCCGCGTACACCGTTTTATTTAGCGACTGGTTTTTCACTCATTAATTCTATTTTTTCTTGGGTTATGGTTCCTGAAACTCTTTCTTTATGAAATAGGCGCTTTTTTGATATTCAGCAGGAAAATCCCTTAGGTGCTGTTTGGCAACGGAAGTAATATCCGATAGTTCTTTGGATATTGTTGGTCTTTTTTCTTCATTGATTTGCGGAATCTATATGGCTTAAGTATTTGGGCATTCATTGCAAAAGAACGTTATGAGTGGAGTTCATTTTGCATTAGTTTATATATAGTAGCGTTTTTGGAATAGGTTAATTTATTGTCGTCGCTCTTATTTTGCCTTGTTTTTCTAAACGATGGAGCAATTAGCGTATTACGATAGTGGGGCTTTTGTTTGCATCGGTCGCTATATTCACAACAAATGAGTGGATGGTTTTTATATGGTTTGTGCGTGTACAATGCTTGAATATCTTGTTCATGCTCCTATACGTGCTAGTGCTTCAGCGCAGGTTCCGACAAATGTACAAGAAGTCATGACATCCGTTGTTTTATTGAGCTTAATATTTTATTCTGTTTTTTTATGTGTTTTTCTTTGAGTGTTTCACAGATAAAAATGCACTGTTTCATTTTTGGGAGGACTCTCTTTGGTGAAGGATTCTTGTTTCTTGTCGTTGCAACGGTCATTTTTATCTTGCGCGTAGGTTAATTTGTTGAAAGGGGCTGGTAAGAATATTTTGCTAGAGAATGCAATTTTTTTGTTTTGCAATATGGGGATGAAACGTAAATCTCGTGTTTTTCTCATCACCCCTTCAGTATTCATGGATCAGTATGTTGAAAAAAATACTCCAATGTTAGATGCATCAGCGTTGTACGAGTAATTTCAAATTTTTTATACTGAAATTGGAAGTAAAATATTGCGTGTATTTATTTGCATAATTTCTGGAATCGAAAGCAAATCTCATTTGTGAAGAATATAAAATTGTAAAATTGAAAAGCCGTTTTTAGCTCTCTTTTTTTCATTCGACTTACCACTTTCAAAATTATTATTTACGCAAATATCTTTTAAAGAGCAGGGACTTATTGCCTTATCTCACACTTTTGTGTGTTTCACACTCTTTAATAGAAATGATGCTTCTGAACTAGAGTAGAATGTTTAGAACTGTATTGTAAATCTAACTCTTATTTTGAGAGGATCGTTTTCAATGGACTGCACCAATTTTGTCATCATGTCAATGAAGAATAGAAGGGAATAGTTTCCATAAATGGTATAAGATTCACAATACACTTCTCTTTATTCATAAAAGATACATCACCATTCACCTTACCAGCTTTCAATGTTACGACAGCTTTTAGTTAGGTACTAAATATTTGATACTCATCTTGCTTGTGGGGTGTGTAAGCCCGTGATTTTGATTGATACAATCCCTAAAAGAAAAGGCATGGGAACAAACAGGAGGAGAGGATGAGAATTTTACACTATTCAGCATTCTTATTTAAGTTGTAAAATAATACTTATTCCATAAGTTGTCGGTAAAAATACCGTTATGGGTAGGAAAATGATATAATTTGAAGACGAGAAGGGAGAAGGTGAGGCGTTTTATTTTAAGATATTTTTTTATAATTCATAATGAGATCAGAAAAATGTTGAAAGAGGTAGTGACTATCCTGTGGTCCCGGAGAAGCTTCAGGGTGATATTGAACAGAAAAAACAGGTTTTCCAATGATTTGAATACCACAGTTTGAACCGTCAAAGAGAGAGACGTGTGTTTCTTGAACATGTTTTGGTAAAGAGGTGGTATCGACAGCAAAACCGTGATTCATCGATACAATTTCGACTTTTCCACTGTTAAGGTCTTTAACGGGGTGGTTTGCTCCATGATGTCCTTGGTGCATTTTTACGGTTTTTGCGCCAACCGCGAGGGCGAGAAGTTGATGACCAAGACATATTCCAAAAATTGGTAAATTCTGGTCAATCAATGCGTTGATTGTTGGGATGGCATATTGAGCTGTTGCTGCAGGATCTCCTGGCCCATTAGAAAGAAAAACACCATCAGGATTCATTGCTAGAATTTCTTGTGCCGTTGTGTGGGCGGGCACAACAGTAATGCGTGCCTTTTGTGTTGCCATAAGGCGAAGAATATTGCGTTTAATACCATAGTCAATGGCAACGATATGAAGATTGTGCACATTGTTTGTGCCATATCCTTTATTCCAACGCCATGGTTTTTCATCCCATTGTGTTGACGATTGAGATGTCACTTCTTTCGTAAGATCAAGATTGACGAGACCATGCCATTTTTGTGCACGTTTTTTTAAAGAAGGAATGTCAAATTTTCCATCAGGATCATGCGCAATGACAGCATTTTGCGCACCCTTTTCACGAATAAGAATTGTGAGTGCACGTGTATCAATACCACAAAGTGCAATAATTTTACGGGCTTTAAGCCATTGATGAAGGCCTTCATTGGCACGATAGTTTGAAGGATGTGTAATATCTGCCTTGAAAATAGCGCCAACAGCACCGTGGCCGTTGAGAGGCGTGAGAGCTTCGATATCCTCACTATTTGCTCCTACATTTCCTATATGAGGAAATGTAAAATTAACGATTTGTTGTGTGTATGATGGGTCTGTGAGGATTTCTTCATAGCCCGTGATGGCGGTATTAAAACATACTTCAGCTTCAGCAATACCTGTCGCACCTACTCCTTTGCCTTCAATGACAGTTCCATCAGCAAGGACTAAGAGGGCTGTAGGTTTGCTAACACTCCAAGGGCTGCTTGATGAAACTGTTTGTATCATAGTATGTATCCACAATTTGCTTTCTGAAAGGTATAATGATCAACTTTACACAAAAATCACACCTCTAACAGATGCTGTGTCTATTATTCTAGTCATTTCTTGCTTAAGACAGGGAGTATAAGGATATTCCATGAAGAGGTAAAGTCTTGTTTTTATCTTTTCTAAGATCGAGCCTTCAATTATTTTTTTATCCTCCATTGCAAGATGGATAAAGATTGGTTAAAAGGCATTTTCCGTTTGAACAAAATTGGATAAATTTATGTTGCGTGATCAGATTGATGGGGCTCTTAAGGCTGCTTTGAAAGTGCAGGATAGTGCGCGTCTTGCTACACTTCGTTTAATGAATGCTGCAGTTCGGGATCGTGATATTCTTTATTATGATGAAGGAAAGCTAGAAGTCGATGATCAGCAGATACAGTCTGTTTTTACGAAAATGCTCCAACAGCGTGAAGCGTCAATGCGTGTGTATAAAGAATCTGGTTGCTTGGAGTTAGCAGAGAAAGAACAAGCCGAAATAGAAGTTATTCGTGAATTTCTTCCCTATCAGCTTAAAGAGATGGAAGTAGAACAGGTTATTTGTGAAGCTTTGGCACAAACGAAAGCTAAAAAATTACGTGATATTGGTAAGGTAATGGCGTGGCTTAAGGAACGTTACGCAGGGCAAATGAATTTTTCTAAAGTGTGCAATAGTCTTCGTAAAAAATTGCAATAGATCTTATCTCCTCAAAGGAATTGGACAATAATAATCTTTTGAAATGAGCCAATCTTTTTTTGGAAGCTTGTGGGGAAATAGAATATTTTTTCTATCTTATATTTTGCCGCTTTTCAAAGCTATTACATCATAAAAAAACAAAAAGATTATAGAGGCTTTTAGATTTATTGTCTTCACTGTTAAAGATAAAAAATAAGATGATGAGAAAAAGCTAACACATAAAAATTTTAAACTTTTTGTCAGCGTGTATTGTTGTCTTTTGAGATGTTTCAAAGCATCTTTTTGATAAAGAGTTGCTGTTATTTTCCAAGAGGGGTGATTATTTGGCAAGAAGTTTAAATGCAGATGGTTTTTCAGTATGGTGGGTATCTGCTGAATTCAAGCGCTGGTTCATGATTGTGATAAGGACAGAAAAATTTTAAAACGCTTTTTTATAAAAAAACATTTTTAAGCTGAGATAAAGAGATATTTCGGATAGAAGTCTTTGTTTGTAACTTTTTTGAGATGGTTTTAAGATTTTTTTTGCTTTGATACCTCCTTAAAATTATGAAAAATCTATACATTGTACAGAATAAAATGAGTATCCTCATTGATGGTGGGAGTACAGTGGTGAGTCTTTTAAAAAGAGCTCAGTGAGCAACAATGGCTCACCCGTTAGCCGCAAACGGGAACGGCGTGCCCATAGCGTGCCTTGTTGGCCAATATGAATGTAATCGCGGGTTAGTTTTTCACTGTTAAATAAATAGTGGCCTAAGGGGATCGTTCCTAAATGCATCAAAGCTTGATTGTGATGAAGGGTTTCTTGTGGAATGACAGTGCGTCCAAGGAGCCAAGGTTTATTATCACCTATCAATATGACTTCGCGTAACCAATAACGCGCACTTTTGGGGAGATGTTCTGCTTCTTCCTTTAATTTATCTCGTGTAATAAAACATTCGCGTTGTTGTTGAACTTGGAAGCAGGTGCAATATTTTTTTAATCGAAGCGTCATCGAGCCCGATTCCATGAGCCAATCCCGAATGTTTTCTGGTATGGGAGGATTTTGATCAAAGAGCCACTTCAGAGATGGTAAGATGGAAACTTCAAGATCAGACATCGTTTTACTCCACATCTAAAATCCTATTCCACATGTTATGCTGAGTCACTAAAGAGATGGCTTTATTGTAGTATAGGCGTATAAAAGCAGCGAGATTTTTATAGGAAAATATCAAATGAAAAATCGAAAGAAAAGATCTTTAAAAGAAGATATGTAAAAAATAGGTTATAGAGTATTTTCGCTTTAACATTCGTTTGTAATGCATAGGAAAAGGGATGAAGAATAAAGAAAAAATTTTAAGAAGAGTAAAGCCCCTTATATTATATTTTAAAAAGCGGGATACTCAAACCTTTTAGATTAAGATGAAACGGTTATCGTATTTTTTATAATAAAAGTAGCATTATTTAGATAGATTTTAAGTTAAAAAATCAATGTACAGAATTTATCATCATTTAAATTTTTTATTCAATGCTTTTGATCTCTTTAATTGATAAATAATAAAAATATGGAAAAGAAAAAGAAGGATATCAACTTTATAGCGTTTATTCTTTTATTTTTCATACTAGAAAAATTATTTTTATCATTTTGCGCTTACTTCCTATCTTTATCTTTTAAGAATGCAAAAGAGTTCTTCGGTTCTTTTAGTAAAAATGGTCTTATTGATGAAGTGTATAGACGTTGAGTATTACGTGGTAAGACCTTTAATCATCATGACTGGTTCTAGTCGCCTTTGTAGATTGCAATGTCAGTGCAATGAGCTGGATTTGCAGGTTTGTTTGGAGCCCAAATACGGTACGAAGTAAGTTCGTATTTCATTAAAATAACGCATACACCTTTCCGTAATATGCGTAGTCTATAGATATAGAAGGGTGCATTATAAAAGTTTTCACTGCTTTTTGTTAGATGTATGATGGTGTATGCTAGAAATCGTAACTTAAGCACTTCACCATCATATCAAAAATGATATCAATGCGTTACGGGGAAATATTTCAAAATATTCCAATTGTTTTATTGAACACCCAAAGGTGTTTGAATAAATAAATGTTCTATGATCGGATTTTTTGTCCTATCCATATAAGAATACAGGCTCCTATAAAACCTGAAATAAGATAACCGAGCCAACCAGCAAAACTTATGCCTAAAAAACTAAAAAGGAAGCTCGCTAAGGCAGCGCCAATAATCCCTAAGATAATGTTTAACAATATTCCTGTTTGGCTTTTCATAATATACTGTGCAGCCCAACCTGCAACCGCGCCGATAATGATAGCTGCGATCCAACCAATATTTGCATTTTCCATTATACCCTCCTTTGCCTGAATTTAGATTGTAACTAGAGTAGACTTTGTAAAAATCAAGGTTTATTCCCTTTTTACCCAGTGGAAAGGATATTTTTGCTAAATAATTTACTTATTAATTTTCTTTATATTTAAATAGTATTAATACAATATAATTATAAAATATAATGGGTGTAAGTATATATAATAAATTTTATTTACCATAGTTTTAAAATAAACAATTTTTATTAAAACAATAAGTCAAATGGATATTTAATATTTTGATCTTTCCAATTGATATCAATATTGTTTTAAATAAATTTTAAAACTGTTTTGTTAATGCTTTATAAAATACTGTATAAGTTCAATCTCTAGAAATATTGATATAAACATTGCAATTAGGGGTATTTTGCATTCCTTATCGGATATTTCTTTATTTTTCTACTCCTGTGAAGTGGTCGCTTTTTTACAAGATGAATTTAGGCTGGCACGATCATACTTTTTGCCATCTCCTTACGACCCCTCTTTCAAAGCTTATAAGCTTCATTTTACGACGGTGCCCATAAAGGGGATAAATTCATTGAGAATCCCTATCTTTGGGCTTCATAAAAGAGCAAGCAGTGGTATCATGCACTTTTCCCGAATAGTTCTTGGTTCTTAAGACAGTTTATAAGAGGTGTTTTAAGTCTTTTTTTGTATCATCTTATTCCCTGCAGAATTAGCCACATTTTAATGTGTAAGTGAATGTTTTGATTGATTTAACAGGGAACGGCTTTGGAATGAAAGGATCTCACGATATCTTGGGGGATTATTCAATATAAATGAGTAAATTATCATTATAAATCAATCTATTGCTTTATATGAAACACAGTTTTTTCTTTGAGAAGGTGAGAAATTCTTTGTTCAAGAGCTTTATTCTATACGGGTTATGGAGCAAACCGCTTAAGTGCAAGAAAATAATTTTGAGAAATTCATTATGGATAGATTAAAAATGAAAGAAATTTATACTATTGAAGAGAGTTCATTTAAAACGTCTAAAATATTTATTAAATCAATATATTAAGCAAGATATTTGAAGGTTCAAAGTTGAATAATTAATGGGGTTTGTTTCTTGTTTGATTTATTTTATAAGTTCAAGATTTTTTTATCTGCTCTTCAGCAGGATTGCGTAGGCGCGAACTTTGAAGAAGCCCCTGTTCTTCCAAAATAGGGTAGATCATTGAGGTTAACAGAGAATTAATTTGTTTAAGATCACGGACAGTATCAAGATGAAGGCTGGATGATTCTACATTTTTGAGATCTCCCTCACGTAAGCGTTTAAAATGTTTTAAACTCATCTCTTTTTCTAAGTTTCGTAGTTGATCTTTTTTTTGGACCAATAGATGGGCAGTGTGAGTGTCACGGGAGACGAGAACATTAAATGCGATATGCGCGTTGGCCAGTACAATGGCGTGGAAACGAAGGAGATCATTCCAGCCTTCGTTGCTGAACTTTAGATTTTTTTGTTGTTTCTTTTTAACCAGCATCAGCATATTGTGAATAATGATATCGCCTGCTTGGTCTAATTTTATACAGGCACCTAAAAGTTCTTGTGTTTGAAGAGCCTCTTTATCCGATAATTTTTGTCCTGCTAATCGTGCAAGATAAAGTTTGATGGCGATATGTTTTTTGTCCAATATGGTGTTTAGTTGATTGAGCTCAGCAATAATATTGGGATCTGGCTCTTCATAAAGTCCCATGATTTTTTCTAGCATGATGTCGACAAGATCACAAATATGAATAACTTCACGCATGACATTGGAGAGCGCTAGAGCTGGGCGTTCAAGAACGCTATCATCAAGAGCTGTTTGATCTGATAAATTAAGCGTTTTATCGGTTTGCGTTTTTTTTGTACTCATATGAACGATTTGAGTGGTTAATTTCAAAACCCATTTTGAAAGCGGTATTCCAGCGAGGAGAATGAAAACATTAAAAATGATATGGGCGTTAATCACTTGAGTAGGGGCGTTGTTGCCAAGCCATGTGATGGGTGGTTGAAAAGATAGATATAAGATCAGCACAAGGATTGAACCAGCTCCACGCATGAGTAAATTCCCCAAAGGAACAAGGCGGGTATTCGGAGAAGCGTGGCGTGTTAAAAGCGGTGCTATAAGAGAAGAGCCAAAGTTAACACCAAGAACCATAACAACGCAAAGTTGTGTATGGATAAGGTCGTAGTTGGCAAAATTAACCAGTAAAATGATTCCTGCAATGGATGAATGCAAAAGATAGGTTAAAGCCGCAGCTAACAAAAAAGTTGAAACAGGATCGGTTGAAAGGTAACGAATGATGTTCGGCAAAATTTCACTATCCCGCAAAGGTTCTGTTGCTGTACTGATCATTTGTAAAGATAAAATCAAAAGACCAATACCGATGACAATACGTCCTATTTGACGCCACTCACGTTTTTGTGTTGTCATGAAGATACAAGTACCAATTAAAAGACAAAGGGGCACAACAATTGTGAGATCGTAGGTGAGAATTTTAACAACGAGTGCTGATCCTAATTCTCCTCCACGTACAGCCATAAGTCCTGCTACTCCAGAGACAAAACCAGATTCAACGAAAGAACCAACGAGAAGCGTTATGGCTGTAGAGCTCTGTAAGATCATCGCTGTAAAAAGCCCAAAACTTACCGCAAACAATGGTTTTGAAATGACGTGGCGCAGGTTATCTTTAAGCTTGTCACCATAGGCGCGTTCAATTCCTGTACGCACCATGCGTGTCGCCCAGAGAAGTAAAGAAACAGCGCCAGCAAGATGAAGGAGTACCAATGAACCATTCATGATACTTTTTCTTTCTCTTTTGTTTATGAATAGGTTTAACTCAAAATTGATAACTTGAAGTTTATTGCTTTTACTTTGCTTTTACTTTGAATGCTTGATTAAAATCAGAACCGCTTGGATTTTGAAAAACCTTTAGACCAAAACAGTGAAGAATGGAATAAAGATGATCGAAAATATCACCTTGAATTTGTTCATAGTCTAGCCAAACTGTGGTGTTCGTAAAGCAATAGATTTCCAGGGGTAAACCATTTTCTGTCGGGGGTAGTTGTCGGGCCATAAAGGTCATATTGGGGTTGATGTTGAGATGTTGTTGTAGATAAGCAAAAACATAAGCACGAAAAGTTCCAATGTTGGTTAAACGGCGCGTATTGGCTACAACATCACGATTTCTATCTAATTGAGCGTTCCATTGATCAATTTCTGCTCTTTTTTGCGTGAAATAATTTTCTAATAAATTAAATCGGGAAAGATATTTTTGTTCTTCTTCTGTGAGAAAATGGATACTGGATTGATCAATAAAAAGAGAGCGCTTGATGCGTCTGCCTCCTGATTCTTGCATTCCACGCCAATTCTTAAAAGGGTCGGTTACAAGCTTACGGATCGGTACTGAGGTGATGGTGTTGTCGAAATTTTGAACTTTAACAGTATGAAGGGCAATTTCAATAACATCACCATCAGCACCAAGATTGGGAATTTCAATCCAATCACCAACACGAACCATATCGGTGGATGAAATTTGAATACCGGCAACAAGTGAAAGAAGTGTATCTTGAAAAATTAACATGAGAACTGCGGCCATTGCACCAAGACCGGAGAAAAGAATAAGAGGGGAACGGTCAATTAATGTGGCGACCATTAAAACTGCCGCAATCGCAAAAAGTGCAATTTTAGCAATTTGAATATACCCTTTTATTGGTTTTAGTCGGGCTGTTGGCCGTTGTTCGTAAAGGATGTTAATGATATTGAGACAGGACGAAATTGTTAGAACAACAAAAAAGATAATGAAGGCATTGGCAACATTATTGATGACAGTGCTGAATGCATCGGGCAATGTTGGTATAAAATTAACACCGATTGAAAGAATAAAAGCTGAAATGATATTTGCTAGGTATTGAATAGCATTTTTAATATCGGTTGTTGTATTCTTGGGGAGGAGAGGAGAAAGTTTTTTTGCTCCGTGAATGAGTAATTTTCGTCCTACAAAGTTGATTAAAAGGGCAAATATAGTAAGAATAACAAGCCAAGAAATAGCTTCTAACCACGGATATTGAACAATAAATTCGATCACTTTTTACTCTCCATTTCTAAAATTATAGGCAGTTGAGAGATTAAAATTTTACAACTGCTTAAGAGGAAGTCTTGGAATTATGCTCTAAAGTCGTTAAATATGCAAAAAAGAATTTTTAAACTCTGTGAGAGATAATGCGTTTCCCGCCTGATTTTCTTAATGAACTGCGTAGCAGACTTCCAATTTCAACAGTGATTGGTCAACGGGTGGACTTTGATTCTCGAAAAAGTAAGCCTTCACGGGGAGACTTTTGGTGTTGTTGTCCATTTCATGGTGAGAAAACGCCCAGTTTTCATTGTGATGATCATAAAGGGCGTTATTATTGTTTTGGTTGTGGTGTAAGCGGAGATATCTTTACCTTCCTGTGCGAGCTTGATGGACTGCATTTTTCAGAAAGCGTCGAGCGTTTGGCTGACTTTGCAGGAATGAAGTTGCCTGTTTTAGATCCACAAAGTCATCAACGTCAAATGGAAAAAGCTGACCTTTATGATGTGATGAAGATTGCGACAGATTTTTTTCAATATAATTTACGGGGTCAAGAAGGTGCGCAGGCACGTCGTTATCTGGAGGAACGTGGTGTTACGCAAAAGCTTATAGAGCGTTTTCGAATTGGTTTTGCACCGGTAAGGCGTACAGCTTTGAAAGAAGCTTTAAGTGCCCATGGTATCTCAATAAAGCAAATGGAAGAATGTGGACTTCTCACAGCGCATGAGGAGAGGACGGCTTCTTATGATCGATTTAGAAATCGCATTATGTTTCCTATCGAAGATTTGCGTGGACGTGTGGTGGCTTTCGGAGGGCGTGCGTTAGAAAAAGAAACACGCGCAAAATATCTTAACAGCCCTGAAACAGTGCTATTTCATAAAGGAAATATACTTTATAATGCGGCAGCGGCTCGCAAAAATAGTCGCTTTGTTGGCGATGAAAAAATTCATTCACTTCTGGTTGTTGAGGGGTATATGGATGTCATTTCATTGACTAAAGCCGGTTTTGAGGGAGTCGTAGCCCCCTTAGGAACAGCATTAACGGAAGCGCAAATTGAGCTTTTATGGCAGATGGGCAAGGAGCCCATTTTGTGTTTTGATGGTGATGCTGCTGGTTTAAAGGCTGCTTTTCGCGTTGCTGATCGGGTATTGCCTCTTTTAAAGGTTGGGGTTTGTGTCCGCTTTGTTTTGTTGCCGCAAGGAAAAGATCCTGATGAAATTGTTTGCGCTGGTGGTGCACCTCTCTTTTCTTCTTTTTTGCAAAAAGCCATTCCTTTGATTGAGCTTTTATGGTGGCGGTCTACCTATGGAAAGCATTTTGAAACGCCAGAGACACGAGCGGCGCTTGAAAAACAACTCAAACAACAAATTTTTACGATTAAAGATGAAGATGTTCGTCGTTATTATTTGCAAGATATAAAACAACGTCTTTTTGATTTTTTTCGTCCCTCTTTTTCAAAAAAGAAGGGTGGAGGACGCTATGAAAAGGCTTCACCCAATAGGATCTTTAAAGATCAATCCTTTTCTCTGTTAGAAAATTCTGAAATAGTACGAAATTCTTCGCAGGCTATTCCTTTACGTGAAGCTGTGATTTTACTTACTTTAGTTTACTATCCTGAGTTATGGCATGAAAATTTTGAGATTCTCTCTGAATTAGAATTAAAAAATACACAATTGATGTATTTTCACCAAACGATGTTGGAAATTCTTGGGAATCAGCCGCTTCATGATAAAGAAACAATGGTTGCGTTCTTAGAAAAAAGAGGGCAAAAGGCTTTATTAGAGCGTATGAAACATCTTGTGCAAAATATTGGTATGCATATTATCTTTGCTGGGGCTCCTATAGAAGATGCACGTGCTATATTAAAACAAGCTGTCTACTTGCATCTTCAGGAATACCACCTACATAAGAGGTTACAGGATATTGAAGAGCAACTTGTAGAAAATCCTAAGAGTGAGGTTTTTGATCTGCTTCGTGAGATAAAAAAAGAGCTGGAAGAGATGCAAGCGACAGAAGCATTAATTGAAGGATTTGGAAGTTGGTTGGATGAAAAAATAGACGGGAATACACAAGATACGATAAAATGATTCGCTTTTTTAACGCGAATCAGTCACTTAAATTTTAGATGAGGAAGTGTATGTGGAATGACATTTTTATAAAGATGATAATGAAATTTTAGAATGAATTTTAGGAAAAGCGGGAAATTGGTTCTTAACGATAGGGTACAGAGATTATCTCAGAAGGGCTGAGAGGTGTCGGGGAAACTTCTGGAGTTTTCCCGCCTTTTTGTCTGGATGATAAGTTTATCTGGATATTAAGGCGTATACAAAATGTATTCTTTCCAATAGTAATCTCTTAAAAGGAAGTATATATGAGAAACTGTTGGTCGATTTAAGTGAGAACAAAAAAGCTGGTCACATGGAAACTATGGTTACATGAAACTTATGAAGTGATCGAGTGGAGTTTATGGTATGGCAACAAAGGTTAAACAGAAAGATAATACAGAAGTAACAACCCAAGCGAGTTTGGATGGTCCTCTTCTTGATTTTTCTGATGATGCCATCAAGAAAATGATTAAACTTGCCAAAAAAAATGGTTACGTAACGATGGATGAACTCAATGCCGTTCTTCCTTCCGATGAGGTTACGTCCGAACAAATTGAAGATATCTTGGCGATGTTTTCTGAGATGGGGGTTAATGTTGTCGATGATGAGGATGAAGTTGAGTCCGAAAATTATGAAGACGAAGTTACGGTAGAGGGGGGAGATTTAGTAGAGGCCTCTAACCACGCACTTGCAACGACAACGAATAAACGCGAAGTAACAGATCGTACGGATGATCCGGTGCGTATGTATTTACGTGAGATGGGAGCTGTTGAGCTTCTGTCACGGGAAGGCGAAATTGCCATTGCTAAGCGTATTGAGGCAGGGCGTGAGACAATGATTGCGGGACTTTGTGAGAGCCCTTTGACTTTTCAGGCCCTGATTATCTGGCGTGATGAGTTAAAAGAACAGCGCATTCTTCTTCGTGAAATTATTGATCTTGAAACGACTTATGCTGGTCCAGAAGCAAAGCAGGCTCCTGTTATTGAGCGAAGTGAAGTTGATAAGATAAAAGAAGAAAAGATGTCTTCTGCTATACGTAATATGGGGGAAAATATAGGAGAAAGAAGCATTGAAGAAGATGATGATGAAGAAGACGATGATGATGTTAACTTATCCCTTGCAGCAATGGAAAATGAACTTTGTCCTCAAGTTATGGAAACATTGGACTTTATTGCTCAAACCTATGTAAAATTACGCAAATTACAAGATCAGCATGTTGAAAGCAGTTTGGCAGAGCGTAAAGAGGGGGCTCTTACAGCTTCTCAAAAGAAAAAATATATTCAACTAAAGGGTGAGTTGATTCAAGCTGTAAAGTCTCTCTCTTTGAACCAAAATCGTATCGAAGCTTTGGTTGAACAGCTTTATGACATCAATAAGAGATTGATTCATAATGAAGGTAAGTTGAAACGAATTGCAAACAGTTATGGCATTGGTCATGAAGATTTTTTAAAGGAATATCAAGGACGTGAATTGGATGCGGATTGGATGAATTATATTGCCGCTTTGCCTGCACCGGGTTGGAAAGAATTTTCAATGCGTGAAGCAAAAGAAATTCAAAGACTGCGGAGTGAAATACAAAACCTCGCGCAAGAAACGGCTATTTCTATTGGTGAATTTCGCCGGATTGTGATGCAGGTGCAGAAAGGTGAACGCGAATCAACCATTGCGAAAAAAGAGATGGTCGAATCTAATTTACGTCTTGTCATTTCAATTGCAAAAAAATACACGAATCGTGGTTTGCAGTTTCTTGACCTTATTCAAGAGGGAAATATCGGTTTGATGAAGGCTGTGGATAAGTTTGAATATCGGCGCGGCTACAAATTTTCAACTTATGCCACATGGTGGATTCGTCAAGCCATTACACGCTCGATTGCAGATCAGGCACGCACTATTCGTATCCCTGTTCATATGATTGAAACAATTAATAAAATCGTTCGTACTTCACGTCAGATTCTCCATGAAATTGGGCGAGAGCCAACACCAGAAGAATTATCTAGCAAGCTTTCTATGCCATTAGAAAAAGTGAGAAAGGTTCTTAAAATTGCAAAGGAACCTATTTCACTCGAAACACCTGTTGGTGATGAAGATGATTCTCATTTGGGTGATTTTATTGAGGATAGGAATGCGTTATTACCCATTGATGCTGCTATTCAAGCGAACTTACGCGATACGACAACACGCGTTCTTGCTTCATTAACACCACGTGAAGAACGTGTTTTGCGGATGCGTTTTGGGATAGGGATGAATACAGATCACACACTAGAAGAAGTAGGACAACAGTTCTCAGTTACAAGAGAACGCATTCGTCAGATTGAAGCAAAGGCACTTCGTAAATTGAAGCATCCTAGCCGTTCACGAAAATTACGCAGTTTTCTCGATTCTTAAATAAAGAAATTGGTGCATTTTAATCATTTTTCTTTTCTTCTTCATAGAGGAGGAGGCTTGTTGCTGTGTACTTAGATGTTTTTTGAGAAAATATGGGAAAACTTCAAATAATCTAGAAAACTTACGATATTTAACGTTTTTTATAGCTTTGAGGTTTTGTACTTCTCTGCTTCAAAAGAATAAATATAAGGCAAAGAGTGCTCATGAAGTAGAGAGGTGAGGGAGTTTTTTTAAGAAATAAACAATAAAATATTATCTTGCCTGGAGCGGTTCGTTTTTTTTAAGATGAGATATCTTAAAAATAAATTTATCGTACAGCGTACTGTCTTTTTGATGCGAAAGATGTATTCTTTGTAAGAATTATTCACTTGTTTAATAACGCATTTTACTCCTTGTCAGTTTACAAAGGGATTTTCAATGGGTTATATTCATTTATATGCGCTATTTTTTTGAATATGCCTTTTTTCTTCAGATCAATTTTAAGAAAATTATATGAAGTATGCATTGAGTTGAATCTTTTTAAGAGACAGAAATCGATATAATTATAGAAATTAAACTTCTAATTTTTTCTTTTTTATTAATCGTCTTCATTAAAAAAGGTGTGCTTAAGTTTATGAGTGGAGAACTTCCTTTTTGGAAAGTAAAAAAACTAGAAGAACTTTCCTTCTCTGAGTGGGAAAGCCTTTGTGATGGCTGTGGTCGTTGTTGTCTCCACAAAGTTGAGGATGATGATACGGGCGATCTATATGCGACCAGTATTGCTTGTCGTCTTTTAGATGGAGAAACTTGCCAATGTCGAGACTATGTTCACCGTAAATCAATTGTACCAGATTGTATATCGTTAGATATTACAACAGTTAAAACGGCGCGTTGGCTTCCAAGAAGTTGTGCTTATAAATTAATTCATGAAGGAAAAGATCTCCCGTGGTGGCATCCATTGGTATCAGGAGATTGTCAGACGGTGCATAACGCACATATTTCTGTACGTGGATACATAGAGATCTACGAAGATGAATTATCATCTGAAGAAGATTATCTCACTCATATTACTGGTCTCCTATGCGAAGGCCAGTGATATGAGCGTTTTATACAATGGCTGGTAATTTAATCGATCGCAAAGACGACAGTGACACTCACATTATAATTTAATTCACCCCCTGCAAAATTTGTATCTGCGTAGCTTGCATCTGCTGCTCTACTCATGAGACGTGGGGTTGGACGATAGTAATCATCTTTTTCATGGATTTCAATAATTTTTCCTAATTTTAAATCAGCAGCTTTTGCTATTGTTTGCGCTTTTTCAATGGCTTCAGTAATGGCTTTTTTACGTGCTTCTTGATAAAATGGCTTTGTATCTGCGTTGGTAAAAGTAATGCCATTCACTGAATTAACTCCCAAGGCCATCGCCTGATCAAAGATTTTACCAGCACTGTTAAGATCACGAATGCGTACAATTAAAGAATTTGAAACGTGATAGAGTTTTTCATTATTCTTTTTTTCATGGGACGACTGATAAATAGATAAACCTGATGTTTGTAAATCATTGGCTTGGATACCATTACTTTTAAAAGCTTTTATAATATCGTTGATCGATTGATTATTGGACGCTAATGCTTTTTGAGCTGTTTTATCATGGGTGACAACGGCGAGATTAATAATTGCCATATCCGGTGCAGCTTGACTTTCTCCGATTGCAGTCACTGTAATCGTTGAATCTCTTTTATTTTCTTCAGCATAAGCACGTGCAATACTCAATGAAGTGGCTAAGAGTGTGAATGTTAATATAGCTATTTTAACCAAAGAACTCTTCAGTGGTTGAACTTTCTTTTCTATCATATCTATTCCTTTACATTTGCTATGACTACTCTCTCATTTTTGAGAGTTCTTGTAAAGAAATTAGGGCATTAGAAAAAAAACCAATAGAAAAGAGAAAAAGATGGGTTATAATTCACGTCAGCTCTTGTATCATAGAGCATTTTAGTTTAGAGAGAAACCACCTATATGGGGCCTGTAGCTCAATTGGTTAGAGCCAGCGGCTCATAACCGCTTGGTTGGGGGTTCGAGTCCCTCCGGGCCCACCAATAGGGGGATGCCAATAGGAAAAGGAATAGCTTAGTAAAAGTTTTAAGATGCTCCTTCCCTTCGTTTTTTGATTTATTTTTCCGTTTGTTGTTGGTTATTTTGTTATTTTTTGTTGTAGTGTTTTTCTATAAGCCACTTTAGTATATAGAATAATGATATACTTTTCAGTCTTATCAAAAAAATGCTTTTATTTGCAACATTGGGATATCTGGATTAATTTGATGTGTGTTGCTGCTTACACTCTTAATTCATATGCTGTTTTTTACTTTTTCTGTGTGATGTTTTTCATAAAGCAGGGTCTAACCTCTTCATGAGGTGAGTTTATTGATGCTTATTCTGCAAATGGACGGGACCCAATAAAATCAAAGTTAAATGTTATGCTTATTCATAATAAATGTTCTGAAAAACAGTGAGTGTCAATCCACTTTCTTTGAATGATCTCTACCTTTTGAGATATTTGAATAACATCTTCTTCCTCATGCTCAAATTGTTACTGAACTCGCAAAATCTTTCTTGACCTTATTCTCATAAGGAATCGTCCGTATTTTGGTAAATCTTCCATTTTTTATATTAACTGTGAAAAGAGTTTTCTCTTTTCTGAAAAATAACTGATAAGGAAAGTAATTTTTTGTTGGAAAAATACACTTTTCTTCAAGGATCATAATTTTTTATTTACGTGAGAGAATTTCTTCCTTGTTGTAAATCTATATACAATTTACCTATGGAGATCATAGGTGATGATTCATTTTATTTTTTTAACATCGCCATTTTTATTCATGATAGAGAATCAGTATTTAAAGAGTGTTTTTAGAGGGAGATTGCCTTATAAATGCATTACAGGGTTTTAGGGAACGTGACTGTTTATAAGGATTTATTCCTATAACATTGTTATATTCTTGTTTTGTAATATTGTTTAAAAAACATAGATGGCTCTATGTAGAATAAGATTATGGTATATTTTTCTCTTGAAATAAGCTTTTTGTGTCCTTTTATGAATAGTTCAGGAGTATCTTCAGGGATATTTTCACATTAATTTGTTATTGGTCCGAATCACAAGATTTTCGTAATATTATTTGCGTTGTTGATAGATCGTACCAATTTTCATAAGAAAGTTGGGACCGAGCGATGCTTTCTTTTTCACCATGGTACATAACTCATAGAGTTTTATCTTATTTTATAAAATAAGTTTGTACACAATTGCTTCCATACTGCCTATTGCAAATATTTTTTTCTAAGGTATGAGATATATTTAAACGCTTTAGCGTTATATAGTTTGACAATATGGAGTGTGACTATGAAGAGTGATGAAAAATTTGAGGCAACTTTATCCGATATTATTGTGAAATGGGAATCTTTATCAACCTCTCAAAAGCAAGCCATATTGGATAGAGTAGAAAATTCTACAACTGCTTCTCATTCAACAGAACATTTAAAGCCTCAATCTTCTTTTTATCTCCAGACGAAATCAAAGCTATAAGTTTTAAGTCTTCATCGGAGATGTTGAAACCAGTTATGACATATATGGCACTAGCATTTCCGAGTGTGTTTAGAATAGCCATAAGTTTATCGACTGAAGGTCTCTTTCCTCCTTTTATCATTTGTTGGACATAGTTTTGTCCACATCCTGCTGCTCTGCTTATTTCAATCATCGTCCGTCCGTCACTTTTTATCAATTCAATTAAGCGTTGGAACCAATCTTTTTCAGTCTTTGTCATTTTTAGACCTTTACACATTTACGCTATAGCGTTAATATTGCGTCGCGAATCCAGAATATATGATACAAGGAGCGTGAAAATATCCATGCGTAGCTCTTCGCTAATGAAGCATATAGAGTTGTTTTTAACTAATAACAAAATGTCCCCATACACTTTTAGATTCGAATCAATAAAAATGGTTCCTTAGTTCCACGGTTGTGAAGAAATCAGCGCGTATACCAGAAACGGCAATACGCATGCGTGTGTTCATAAGATTTCGCTGTGATAGTATACGTAGCAGCATTATAAATCAAGATATACCCCAACATCAGCATTTGTAAAAATTCTGTGTTAAGTTGGTATGTGAGCATATAATAATGAAGCTTTACAGCCTTAAGATATAAAATCGTGGTTGTGAAAAAAACATAAATTCATAGGTTTAAAATGCTCTTTTCTCTTTTATTGTAATAAATTAGGTCACTATCAGATGGTATGTCGTATGTATGTATTAAAAAACTTTGGAAATATCAAAAAAAGTGATTTGGGTATTTTTATAGGACATAAAAATAATTTGGGGCACGAAGGTGGTTGTATGGGGAATATAATACACGCAACCAATACTCCTATGAAGATGGGGGTACTTTTGATGATAAGACAGTTTATAATAAAGTCTGTGTTTATGATGATATTTTTGTTTATGACAATGCGCTAATATGTGATCGTCTAAGGTGGTCAGGAATTTGCATGTTTATGAGGAGGGGAGAGTTTTTTGTCATATGAATATGAGTGGAGAAGTATATGTTTATACTAACGTAGTTGTTTTTGGTCAAATTTTGAATGCTCAATATATTAAAGTTTGTAGAGATACTCGTGATTATAGAAAGGGCTTGTGTCTATAATAATGTTTTGGTTTGTGGTGATGTAAAAATTTGTGGGAAGGTAAAACTTTACAGAAAAGTTGTATTTTGTGACACTGAGGATTTTTGTAACAATGAAAAATTTCCACATACACCCATATTCCAGACAGCGTAAAAGAGTAAGATAGGGACATTTCAAGGAAGGCGTGTATTGATTTTATCACATTGTTCGTTTTGTTAGAAGTTCCTTATTTTTTATATTTTGGCTCAATAAATATATCGCAAGTAATTGGTAAGAGCGTGTGGATTTAGCCGCTTTTAGAGCGTTTTTGCGTTATTTATCAATATATTAATGGAAAAATATGAATGCCGATGGCGATTATTCGCACTTGGAATATGTAGTTTATTGCCTTCTTTTTTGATGGAGGATGAAGCAAAAATAAATTGCTTAAGATGATCACTTGAGCGGCAATGAGAGGAGATCAAAATGAGTGTAAACGAAATTTTATTGGGAGCAATAATTGTTGTTTTGTTGTTCAGTGGAGTTATATTTCGGTTTTCTTTATATTATCGCAGTCAAATTAAAGCTCTAAAAGAGGAATCCAGAAGGATGAAGCATGAGTTTTTGAGGGATTCTATAAAGATGACTGAAGAAAGAGATAGAACTCTTAGAGAGCAAAATATGGTGATTAAAAGACGTGATCAAGCAATTGAAAAACTAAAAAAACAAATTAGGCAATATGAAGAAAATGAAAAAAAATATCAAAAAGTGCTTAAATCTGAAGATAATAAAGGCTGATCGTATTCATATTTTGCATCCAATTTATCCATTAAAGGATTTTTAGATGCGTTAGCAAGATTAGAAATAATAAGAAAGAGACATGACTTTCATAAAGTCCATGATGATGCTTGTGGAGAGGTTGTCTTGGAAAAGAATATTCAAGCTTACTCTGATCAATAATTTATAAAATCGTTAAAGTTTATAGAAAGGTAATCGTTGGCAACAAAATAAAATTTATGATAATGTCCCAGCTTATAGCTATGCTAGAGTATTAAAAAGAGGATCTACACGATCCGGCTATTTTTGTGGTGATTTTATATTCTTGTAGAAAACAGTTTTGCTTATTCTTCTTAGGTCTTAGGTATAATGTTGCGATAGTTTCAAGGAATAGGCATAAAAAATTGTATGATAATAAAAAGAAAAAGATATTTTATTTTTATGAAGATGAAGGGATAAGTCAGTTATGTGATCCGATAAAGATAGAATAATGAACGCAAACGATATTGATAGCTAGGAAAGCACTCACATTCCTAACCGATAATTCATTTTCTCTTCACGGGCGTTTGTTCTATGAAGAGACGCAAGGTTTGAAGGACTTTCTGCTTGATAGATACTATCAAAATTCAATTATATATTGAATATAAACACGCACTTTACAAACATTTAATTATTACGCACATATGTTAAAAATAACGCAAAAAATTCTTTATTGAGGAAAATAAAAAACCTCTTATTCATTATAAAAATGTAACCAGAAATCTCATTGTAAAAATTAAACTCTTAATCTTAATGGTAAGGAACGTTAAGATTGCAGTTCTTTAATAAGAGCTTTATGGGTAATTTCTTTAATTTGCTCAATATTCATTAAGATATCTTGTTTTGTTGGATATCCTTTACTCGAAAAAGCAACTTTTTGTGCATCACCTGAGATTAAACGCCAATACCACTGATTGTGAACACCTTGAAACACCTCAAAATACATGTTTCTCACCTCATAAAATAGCTGATAATTTTCAGGATGAATACTCAACTAACCCATTTACAAATACTAATGTATGTCTCTATAGGAAGTCGTCAATATATTCCCCTTAAATTTTCTGACCTTAAAAAATAATTTCTATGAGAGCTATTATTCTTGTAACAAGAAAAAATTTCTTGTCAATAAGATATGAATAATAATTTTATACTATAAAATTATTTGTCTAATTTAATGACACTATATGTTCATTTACACTATAAATATTTTTCTTTTACAGAAGTAAATTTTATAGAGCACAAGAGCTTCCACCAGCATGAATAGAGGAAAGATACTTTTCTTCATACTGGTGGCGCTTAATCATTTCTTGTTTTTTCTTTTGACGTCGGTGTTTATTGATTAGCAATAACTTCTTTTTGGGATACGCTTCGAATGAGTAAATCAATGAATAAGCTAAGGGTATAAGAATTAGCCATTTTGGCTTTCATATCGATCAGAGAGGTTGCAGTTTTAGGGTTAAGGCCATTTGATAAACCTTGTCTTGATAAATATTGCTGCAATTTCTCATAAGAGCTGTCGATTTTTTCCTGATTTGGTTTTTCATTACGATCACACTTGGTAAGTGTTTCTTCTAGCCCCTCAATTTTTTTAATAAAGTAATTCCAGTCAAAATCACCTTTTGTATATTCAGCGTCAAACATTTTTCCTTGTCCGGTTAAAAGCCAATTAATGTTGACACCATATAACGTGCGATATGTTTGTAAGACACTAAGATTGGGTTCTCTCTCTCCACGCTCATAAAAAGCAATGGAATTTTTTGTCATACTAAAACTTTTAGCTAAGGTTTCACGTGATGGATCGCCTAAAGCAAGACGTACATAACGTAAACGTTTTCCAAATATGGTTTTTGATTCAGTTTCAGGACGTGCCACGAATTATCTCCCTCAGTAAATCATCATGGTATAAATCATTAAATAATAAAAGCACACTATGTATTAATATTCTATGACACAATGTCAATATTTATCGTTTTAATTTTTTTTAATTTTTTTATTTTAATGGATAAAAAATACTCTCTCAACTCTCTTGTATTGACGATTAACATTCATTTCAAAACAAAATTCTCTATTTATTGCATTTGTTGTTTGCTTTTTTTGAGAAAGTTTTCATGTAACTTTACCATATATATTCTATACACCTCTGCATTAAGAGATGCAACTTTAAAGAAATACAAGCTTTTGATTTGTATTATGTGTGTGCTGTAGGTGAATTAGAAAATAAACTTTGAGGAATGATCATGTCCCTATTACGCTATTTTGGTTTTGCTTTTTTTTTCACCATTATTGGTGTCTTTTTAGGAGGGGCTATCGGTTGGTTTGAAACGGGAAACATTACTGGTTTTCTTAAATATTTTTTTATTTGCTGTGTTTTAGGGGTTTTGGAAATTTCTTTATCCTTTGATAATTCTATTATTAATGCACGTGTTCTTGGCAAAATGAATCCGTTATGGCGTCGTCGTTTTCTTATATGGGGTATTTTGATCGCTGTATTTGGGATGCGGATTGTTTTCCCGTTGTTGGTGGTTGTCGTAGCTGTTGGGATTAATCCAATTGCGGCAGTTAAATTGGCAATAGGAGAACCACATCGATATGCCGAAGTTTTAACCGATGCGCATATGGGAATTGCCGCTTTTGGAGGAACTTTCCTTATGATGGTTGGCTTAAAATATTTTTTTGATTCTGAAAAAGAGGTCCATTGGCTTAATGTTATAGAGAGACCGGCTCAAAAGTTTGGAGCACTTGTTGGAATGGATATTGCAATTGTTTTGATTATGATCTTATTCGTATCAGGGCAGATTGGCGCGGAAGATAAAGTCACTTTTTTATTAGCAGCCCTTTATGGACTTTTGACCTTTATAGTTGTTGAAGCTGTCGGGCATTTCTTGGATTCTCCTAAGAAAGCTTTGACGACAGTGGCTCAAGGGGGACTCGGGGCGTTCCTTTATTTAGAAGTTCTCGATGCGAGTTTTTCTTTCGATGGTGTGGTTGGTGCTTTTGCTTTTTCACACAATCTTTTTATTATCGCAATTGGTCTTGGGATCGGTGCATTTTATGTTCGTTCTATGACAATTATGTTGGTCGAATCAGGGACATTGTTGCATTATCGTTATTTGGAGCATGGTGCTTTTTATGCCATTTTAGTTCTTGCCGTGATTATGTATCTGCAAACGATTATATCGGTTCCTGAAGTCTTAACAGGACTTGTGGGAGTCTGTATTATTGGAATGGCATTGTATTCTTCGCTTCGTTTTAAACGTCGTCAATTGGATAAACATGTTGCGTCTTAATTCATTAAAACTTCTATTTTTTTCATGATTTTGTTTATCGCATATTCGTAATATAATTAATAGAAGAGGTCTTTCGTGCAAAACAAAATGCCATTGCCTTTCTTAGTGGAGTCCTTGACTTTAAAGTTGAATCTATGACATGCTTCTTCCCGTGAAGGGATAATGTAAAATCTCTTGGATAGATTGGACTTGAATAAAAGGGGCAAACGGGCGTGATATTTTTATCCGCTTTCAGTACCGATGGCAGCTCTTGTATTTAACGATGCATAAGAGGCATTTTGCTGCTTTCTTGAATGGTTTTATTTTCATATTGATCCTATTTATGACGTGTAAGAGAATATTCATTTAGTATAAATTGGTTTGAAATGAGAGAATCTTACCCTATTCTAGTTTCTCACTTAGATATGAAAAAATATGTAAAAATAACTTATTTCTTATAAATTAAGTGTCTTATAAGATTGCCAGAAAACAATATTTTAGGAGACCATTAACAGTTCGATACCTGCTTCGTTCATTGTTTTAAGCATCATGTTTAGGGATTCGTTTACATCAATACCAGCGCAGGCATTTAATGAAACACTGACGTGAAAACCATATTGTATGGCGTGTAGAGCAGAAAATCCAACACAAAAGTCAGTTGCTAAGCCACACATAACGAGCTTGGTAAAACCGTGTTCTTTGAGATAAACTTGTAAACCTGTTGGTGTTTTTTGATCATTTTCAAGAAAAGCAGAATAACTATCCATTTTTTGATTATAGCCTTTTCTAAGGATAAGTTGTGCCTTTTCCACTTTGAGAGATGGGTGAAATTCTGCTCCTTGTGTTCCTTGTATGCAATGATCAGGCCAAAGTATTTGAGGACCATAGTCAAGATTGATGGTATCATAGGGCTTTTTTTCAGGATAGCAGGAAGCAAAGCTGCAATGGTTTTTGGGATGCCAGTCCTGGGTTAAGATAACGTGGTCAAAACGATTAATGAGATTATTGACGGTGGGTAAAATAGCATCACCTTGTGGTACTGCAAGTGCTCCACCAGGTAAGAAGTCATTCTGAACATCAATGACGAGTAAGGCTTTTTTTTCCATAAATATATTCCTATAGGAGATGAGCTTTTATCGTATTTTTAAAAGCTATATTTCGTCTTGAAGTTTTAAAATGGCTTGTTGAAGATTGATTTTATTTTTATAATCATCAAGCCAAAAGAGGGGAATAGATAAGTTTTTATAATTCATTTTATAGTTTTTTACGAAATGTAACCACGCACCAATGGGAAGTGCACTGTCATTATTTGTTGCAACGTGTTGACGCAAAGCTTTCATGATCATTGGGCTTGGGACATCAGATCCCATAAGGCGGCGGTCGTTTTGTAAACGCAATTTAAGCCACATCAAGGCAAGGGGTGAGGTCCATTGTTTCCCGTAACAAAAAATTGATGAAAAGAGGGAAGGATTTTTTACTGCGTAATGCAAAGCCCATAAAGAAAAAAAAGAAGGCGCATAGAGAACTACTTTTCTTTCTGTTTCCATATTACATTGATAGGTTGGTTTAATACGGTAAAAATATAATGTTATATCGGGTATGGAAAAGAGGGGTAATGTTTGATAACATGTCTCCGGTACCGCTAAAAAAATTTTCTTTTTGCTTCTTGAAGGGATGTTTTTTTGCATTTAAAACCATACCGGGGCTTGTGAGATAAGAAAAAATATATCAATATTAAAGCGAAAAGCTTTTGAGACGATGTAAGCTCTATTTACTGTACAGTTTCAAAAAGCGAAAGCAGTTTTTTCAAAATCCTGATCTTTAATATCGCACAATATAAAAAGAAACTTATATAAAGAGAAATTTATGGCACGTCAATTTATCTACCATATGGCTGGGCTCAACAAGTTTTACGGCAATAAAAAAATTTTAGAAAATATTCATTTGTCTTTTTATCCAGATGCGAAGATCGGCATTTTAGGGCCAAATGGCGCGGGTAAATCGACTATTCTACGGATTATGGCTGGGCTAGATAAAGAATATACGGGAGAAGCATGGCTTTCTGAAGGGGCTCGTTGTGGCTATCTACCACAGGAACCTTTGCTTGATGCAAGTAAAGATGTGCTTGGCAATGTGATGGAAGGTGTTGCGGATAAACAGGCTATTCTTGAGCGTTATAACGAATTGATGATGAATTATAGCGAGGAAACGGCTGATGAAAGTGCAAAGCTTCAGGATATTATTGACAGTCAGAATCTTTGGGATTTAGAAAGTCAAGTGGAAATGGCGATGGCTGCTCTTGGTTGTCCGCCAGCTCAGGGTGATGTGACAAAACTTTCGGGTGGTGAAAAGCGGCGTGTGGCACTTTGCAAATTGCTCTTGTCAAAACCTGATTTGTTGCTTTTGGATGAACCGACAAACCACTTAGATGCTGAAACGACGGCTTGGCTTGAAAGGTATCTGCGTGAATATCCTGGCGCTGTACTTTTGATAACCCATGATCGTTACTTTCTCGACAATGTTACGGGATGGATTTTAGAGTTAGATCGCGGTAAAGGTATCCCTTATGAGGGGAACTATTCTGCTTATTTGGGGGCTAAAGCTAAGCGTTTGGCTCAAGAAGGGCGTGAAGAGGCTGCGCGTCAACGTGCTTTATCACGTGAGAAAGAATGGATTGCTTCTAGTCCAAAAGGGAGACAAGCAAAGTCAAAAGCGCGTATTAAAGCTTATGATGAGTTGGTTCAGGCGGCACGTGAACGCCGTCCTGGAGAGGCGCAAATCATTATTCCTATTGGAGAAAGATTAGGTCAGGTTGTTATTGAAGTTGATCATCTCTCTAAAGCTTATGGTGAACGTGTGTTGATTGATTCTCTCTCTTTTAAACTTCCCGCTGGGGGCATTGTTGGCGTTATTGGGGCCAATGGTATGGGAAAGTCGACCTTGTTTAAAATGTTGACGGGACAAGAACAGCCCGATTCAGGTCAAATAAGGATTGGTGAAACAGTTCATATGAGTTATGTGGATCAGAGTCGCGATTCCTTGGCTGGGGATAAAACTGTTTGGGAGGAGATTTCTGGCGGAAATGATATTATTAAGTTAGGCAAATATGAGATGAATAGCCGTGCTTATTGTGGTGCTTTTAATTTCAAAGGGGTCGATCAACAGCAAAGGGTAGCAAATTTGTCAGGCGGGCAGCGCAATCGCGTCCATTTGGCTAAACTTCTAAAAGAGGGGGGGAATGTGCTACTTCTTGATGAACCAACAAATGATCTTGATACTGAAACGTTGGGTGCATTGGAAGATGCATTAGAAAATTTTGCTGGTTGTGCAGTGATTATATCGCATGATCGTATGTTTCTTGATCGATTGGCAACGCATATTTTAGCCTTCGAAGGTGAGGGCCATGTGGAATGGTTTGAAGGGAATTTTGCTGAATATGAGGCTGATAAAGTTCGCCGCCTTGGGGCAGAGTCTCTTAATCCTAAGCATGTAAATTATAAGCCACTTACACGCTAGAATTTCTTAATCTTATTGGAACTTTATCGAGAAAATAAGTGTGTTTTTATGTTGGTGATATTCATCAATAAAGTCGTGTGTGCTTCGTGAAAGTTTTTATTCATTGGAAAAAGGAGAGACTCTTTATGAGTCCACGGTGTAAATAACGCCATTCTACTCATGATATAGCTGTTCTTATTTGTAAAGTTGCCATGAAGAGGGGGAATCTTTTTATGGAAAATGCTATTTTGCAAATGCTCTGATCATTAAGCATGAGCGTCTTTTCTGAAAAAGCGAAAAGTAAAACCATCTTATTATTTATTTTCTCCCCAAGTTGGATCGTTTTTGTTTTGAGATAGTTATGAAGGGGTATTTCATTTACCTTCATGTTTTTTATCCATAGGTTACTGTTTCTGAGGTGCTAGAGAATGGTGTTGTTTGATTTACCATGAATAGGTTTGAAATGAGAAAAAATTACGATACTTTAGCCTTTTATTTAGGTTAAATAATGATAAATAACTATTATAAATCAATATATTATAATTATTTTTGACAATAAAATAAAAGCTATTCATCTTTTACAGTGGCCCATTTTTTTCATAATGTGATAAAAAGTGGGAGAAAAATAGATAAGAATATGCGCATTATGCTTGACTTTTGTTCCTATAAACAAATCTTTATAGGGAGGTTTAGGGAATAATTATGAAAAAAAGTGCAAGTTTAGATGCGATAATTGTGCTGCTGAAAGCAGTTGCAGAAGTGAGTCATTTACGTGTTCTCAGACTCTTAAATCATGAAGATTTAACAATTCCTGATTTTATTTTTATTCTTGATCAGTCGCAAGCGTGTATATTACGAAATTTGTGTTTATTGTACGAAGCACGATTGATTGGGCGTTATCAGAAGGAAGGTTGTCTTTATTTTAAGCTTTGTCATGATTTTTGGGGTAAAGATATTGTGATGAGCATTCTTTCGTCTTTGCCAAAGCATGATATGTTGTTAGCGCACGATTTAGAGCGTTTGAAGGATATCAAAAAGCAGCGTCAAAAAATAAGAAAGAAGCATTTCTTACACAATACGTCGCAATGGGATGTCTTGCGATCGTCCTATGTGACAGATCATAGTGTGGAAAATGCTTTACTTAAGATCGTGGGTGATAAGCCATTTCAGAGGATGCTCAATATTGGAATAGGGGGAGATTCTCTCTTAAAATTGTTTTCTGATCTTTATACGCATGCGGTTGAAGTTGTACTTGATCGTGATATTTTGCATTTGCCTGTTGGAGAGACAACTTTTGATTTAGTCATTCTTCATTGGGTTTTACATTTTCTTGAAAACCCTGAAATGGTTCTTCATAAAATATCAGATGTTTTACGTCCTCATGGGCGTTTATTAATTGTGGATTTTTGTTATCATAAAGTTCAGTCTTCACATCCTGATCAAGAGCTGATGCACCTTGGATTTTCGGCTTCACAAATAGAACAATGGCTTAAAAATGCGGGACTTGTTTTAGAGCAAACGATTTGTCTTACTCCTATACAAAGTAAAAAGAGTGAGGCATGTGTGGTGACAATTTGGCTTGCTCGTGATCCGCGTTTATTGGTTGATGATATTAAAGATAAACAAATCGATTTTGCATAAGCCGTGTTTGTTAATATGCTTTATTCTCTGATCTTTCTCAAGGAATAGCACAGAGATAAAACTTTATTCAATTATTGAAAAGTTATTGTTTTTTTGTATTTGTATTATGTCTTTATATTAAGGTATTGGTATTTCATAGTGGCGTGGAGGTCTGTGTAATAAATTCTTATAGAGTAAGGCTGTAAGAATTATCATTTCAGGTGTCTTGATATCGTGTTATTAATTCATCAATAAATTGATTTTAAAAGATGAATGACCTTGTAAAATTCCAATAAGGTCTTTCAATAAAAGAATATTTTTTATTTTAAATCTTTAATTTTTACAATCTAAAAGCGTCTGTTTTTCTGTTTCAAAAGAGGTTTTGTGTCAATAGAACCGTTTGAAAAAGGCAATAATCCTTTCCTACATATATTCTCAATATGAGAACAGCTGCAATATAATATGGTGGTAGTTTGTACCTTTATAAATGTCAAAGATGGTGCTTTTCAATCTTATCTTACAAGAGTTCATATAACACAGCTATTATATATATGCTTTGTGTTATATTTATAAAAATTAGATTGGCGGTGATCTATGGGTAATCAGCGGTTGAAAGCAATAAAAAAATGAAAGCTTTGTATCTCTTGATCATGAAGGTTATTAAATAAGTCCCTTTTTCTTGCCAAAAGTGAATTTCTGTTTTTGCTTACGCAGGTATCTTTTGGTACAGCTTATTGAGTGATATAGCGTAAAATTCATAGAGCAATATCTTTTTTCGTGTAAATAAAAATTGTAAGCTTGCATCATCGTTTTATTTCCAGTTTTCAATATTGTATTATCCTTGCTTTAAAATGGCTCATCGGAGATATTTTGACTCTTTTTATTACTTTTATTCCTATGCCAATCTTATTTATGATATGCGATAGTGGGCTGTGATTGATTTAATATTGGAAGATGTAAAATAGGGGGCGCTTATAAGGTTGGGGATCGTCATTTAATATGAAAATGATCAATAATTATTAAAATCAATATCTTGATATGTGAAAAGAGTAGAGAAATTTTTGAATATAAAAATTGTTTTATTGATCATTTTGTAAGGCAGTTTAAGTGGTAAAGATTAAAAGAAATATCTGCATTCATCGTTTCTTTTACGATAGCATGGAGGGGTTTGTTGGCTATTGTAAGATAGTTTATTGTTATTGGGAATGATCATGGGGCATGATTTGAAATAAATACCTTTAAAGGTTTCATTTTTTCATAAGTTATTTCAATTCTTTATTGATGTTAGCAGTCAAGAGATTTGATAATATTTTTAAAGGGGCATTTTCAGAAATCTTCATAAAGATAGATAAAATTTTCTCTCTAATTTATTGTTTTTATTAAATAATTTATCTGTTCTTTTGAACAGATGTTTCTACTGTTATTGTATAAGGCAAAAGACGACGTTTTTCTTTTGTGGTGATCGCTGTTGGACAAGTGATTCTGCTGATTCTATCTTTTATAGGATGAATATATACAGATTACTTGTTTTTTAATAATGAGTACCAGAGTTGTGAAAGAAATTATTATAAAAATTATGATGGTTGTAGATTCTGATTAATACTTTTGAGAATAAAATTGCTTCAAATTGGTGCATTTTGAATTTTTTTTGCCTAAATTTCACCATTTTTAAACAATTTATAATTCTTTTTTGTTTTTTTGCGTATAAGATGATAAGAATTTCTTGTTGTTTAAAGCATTTTATTCCATAGCAAGAATATTGCATCGGTTATCTTAGTGGTCGATGCGAGAAGACGGTCGGGGAACCTCCTCCCCCCCCCCCCGCGTGGATCCCCTAGATCGTCTGGCCTGACTGAGGATTTCCTCAGTCAGGTTTTTTTATAAGTTATTTTTAGGGCTTGGTAAGGTGTTTTTAGGGGCCTTAAAAGGTGTTAAATTTATTATTACGTGGCATGTAGTTTTAGGGGGATAAGAGTTCGTTGAGTGGTTTGTGTTATCGTGTTGGTTTTCAATAATGAGAGTTTTTCTTTATTGAAAAATCGTTGAATGCTATAAAGAGAATCTGTGTTTGATTCTGTGATCTTTAGGTAAGAGATAATGGGATTTTTCTCCAGTCGTATTGCTTTTATTTTATTTATATTTCTTTTTTTTGGCGTGGCTATTTTTGCTTCTCGCAGTGTCGTGGTTCATAAGTTCCTTTCTAGCTACCTGTTCTCTTCTTCCTCCTCTTCTTCTTCTTCTCAGCAGGTTGAGGTAACAGAGGCGTTATTGCTAGAGAGATGGGCGATGGCTTTTCCAGATGTTATTGAGCGTCTTTCTAAGATGAGTCCTCAGCAGCAAGAGCTGTTTATTGAGCAAGTGCGTCGCGATGCGGTTTTATTTGCTTCTGAAAGTGGTCAGAGTCGTGAAAAGGCCCACAAGTTTGGTGAAACTGTTGCTATGGCTCTCTCAAAAGCGATGTCTCGTCCTTCCATTGCGAATGCTTATTTTTAATTATTTTTTAATCGCGCTTTGGGGGGTGATTTTAAGGGGGAGGGCTTTTTGTGACGTTTTGAAAAGTGCAAGGAAAATAGTCAACTTGTAAGATCATTAGTAAAATTTATATTACCTAAAAGGTAAAACAATCGGATTATAGGAATCATGTTGTGATCATTATAGGAGTGATCGCAGGTTTATCGAGAGCTATTGTGGTTCACTGTATGATCAATGGTTACAGCGATAAAAAGAATAAAAAGCAGCTTAAATCAAAACAGACTTTTCATAAAGGGTGCGAATAATCTGAGAGCACTTATCGCTAGCAAAGCAAAGGCACGAATTGTCATAATAAAACATGTTAAGCAGATTTTAAGATGTTTATTTATTTGTACGATTTGTAAAGATGGGGTGCTAGACTGATAAGATGATAACCCGGGATCAAGTAAAAAATGTTTAGATGAGGATGAAAGGTCCATTTCCGTCAAAAGGCCTTGAGGATATTGTATTTTTGAGAATTAAAAAACAGATAAAAATAATTATTAAGCTTTGTTGTATGAACAAAGAAGTATATTGTTTTTAATAGTCATTTATCCTTTTATATGTGAAGAGAGAATCTCGAATATTATGGAATTATTCTCTTGTTTTCAATCTGTTAAAGAAATCAAAATCAGTTTTTTACACAACACAAAGCAAGGGGCTTTTGTGGATAAAAGCTCTTTTTAGAAAGAAGTAAAAAGCTTCTTTAAGTTATCTCAAATACCAAAGGCCGTTTTGACTTGATAAGGAGTATGAGAGTTTTGGTATATTTATGAGCTTTTTATGCACGATGCTGGGGTGAGAGATTGGTTTTGGTTAATGGTTTATTGAGGATAAAGAGTGTTGCGGTCATTTATTTGTGCATGAGAAGCATGGATAACGGTTTTTATTTTTGTGAAATTTTTGCGATATCGAGACTCTTCAATAGATGATTTTGTCTCTATTGCTTTGTGAATTGATCTCAATAAAGAATTTAATCATCGTCTGTAAAAAATATTATGTCTATTTAAATTTCTATCTTTGTACTATAAAAACTGGTGATACAACAGCAATAATAGAAATGGATCGAGTATATCATATTCATTGAATATGCTATAAGATTAGCTATAGTATCTTTATTTTTTTATTTTATGATATAGGGAAGTCTATAATTTGTGTATAAAGAGATTTTCTTTTGATATAGAGTTTTATCTTGAAATTGTCTTAGTATTTCCTTTTTAAAGCCGTTCTTTTGCTTTCTTTTTTGTACAATATGTTTGCAAACTACTTGGAATAGAATTTGAGAATGTTGTGAAGAGAAAGAAAATGCAATTTTTAAAAATCTTGTTAAATACAGCGTGTGCTGTATTTTTTATATTTAATATAAACTGGACTCATAGTGCCTTAAATATTGCAGAATCAAAAGAAGGCTCAGTAATTGTTGCTTCTAAGACATCTGCGCGTCCTTATGAGTTTCTTATTCGGAAACTTGCAACAAAGCATAATGTTCCCGTTAATTTAGCACATGCTGTTGTAAAAGTTGAAAGTAATTATAAGGCAAGCATAAAAGGGGCCGCGGGTGAAATAGGTTTGATGCAAATAAAACCTTCTACGGCGCGAGGGTTGGGCTTTAGTGGTTCTGTAAAAGATTTATACGATCCTGCGACCAATCTTGAATATGGTATGCGTTATTTGGCGCGGGCCTATAAGCTCAGTGGTGGAAGTACGTGTGGCACAATCCTTAAATATAATGCAGGTCATGCTGCAAAAAAAATGAATTCTATTTCGGCAAAATATTGCGCAAAAGTGAAAATGTATTTAGCTTCATTAAAATAAAAACGCTTTTTGAAAGGGAGTGGCTATAAAATATTTTAAGTTGCTATTTTCACGGAGCAGAAAATGTTTTATAATTTAGCACATCAGTCGGCTGGGCAGCCGCGCTTGTCCAGTGCTGAAAAGCGGCAGGTGAGGAAAGTCCGGGCTCCATGGAAAGACGGTGCCGGGTAACACCCGGCGGGGGTGACCCTAGGGAAAGTGCCACAGAAAGTAAACCGCCTATTTTTATAGGTAAGGGTGAAAGGGTGGAGTAAGAGCCCACCGCGCATTCAGTAATGAATGTGGCAAGGTAAACCCCACCGGGAGCAAGACCAAATAGAAATGACGTGCAAGATTTAATTGCAGCCGATTTCCGGGCGAGTCATTCGGGTAGGTTGCACGAGGCGGATGGTAACATCCGTCCCAGATGAATGGTTGCCATGTAAAGTATGAGCTTTACTATACAGAACCCGGCTTATAGGCCGACTGATATTTCATGATGATACACGATATTTTATACGCTCAATGACGTATGGGGTTTTATGAAGTCTGTATTTGAAACGGGCTCTTGAATAAAGAGTATTTTAAAAAATTATAACATTTCTTTAAGTATAATACACTAGGATATGTCTTGGGATAACTTTAGCTTTTTTCCTTCATAGTCATTAATATGAAAGTTAAGGGTTAGGTTATTCTTATATCGGTTGTTATGAGAGAGCTGTTGATTTGAAACAGCATAACTTCAAGACGGATTATTTTGACAAAACAGGATCAAAGAGCTGAACGCCATATTCCAGTGTTGTTGCAGCCAGTTTTGGCTGGTCTTATGCCATTGGTTGGAGCAAAAGTGATTGATGGCACCTTTGGTGCTGGTGGTTATACGCGCGCCTTGTTAAAGGCGGGGGCACAGGTGATTGCTCTTGATCGTGATCCTCATGCTATTGATGCAGGGAAATCTCTTGTTGATGAATTTTTTCCACGGCTTCGTTTGGTTCATATGGAATTTTCACAGCTCGATCGTGTTGTTGAAGAGAAGGTGGATGCGGTTATTTTGGATATTGGTGTTTCTTCAATGCAGCTTGATGAAGCAGAAAGAGGTTTTTCTTTTCAAAAAGATGGTCCCTTAGATATGCGAATGGCTCAGAGGGGTTTTACAGCGAGTGATGTTGTAAATCATTTAAAAGCAAGAGATTTAGCACGTATTTTTAAGATATTAGGAGAAGAGCGTTATGCGGGGCGAATTGCACGAATGATTGAAAAGCGTCGTGTTGTTCAGCCTTTTTTGCGTACAGGTGATCTTGCGCATGCCATTGAGATGTTGATAGGGCGAAAACCTGGAGATCGCATTCATCCTGCAACACGTGTATTTCAGGCTCTTCGTATCTATGTTAATGATGAAATTGGTGAATTAGCGCGTGGTTTATTTGCTGCTGAACGCATTTTAAAAGCTGGAGGCCGTTTGGGCGTTGTCAGTTTTCATTCTCTTGAAGACCGTATGGTCAAAAGATTTTTTGTCGCTCGTTCTGGAGAAGGTATGAGATCACGCTATTTGCCTGAAATAAAGCATTCTCCAGCAACATTTTTCCCTTTGTTTAAAGGGGGAATAACGGCAAATAAAGAGGAATTACAGCAAAATCCTCGTTCCCGTTCTGCGAGATTACGTATGGGGGTGCGAACTGATGCAGAAGCTCTTGGGGAGGATATGAAGTTATTTGGTTTAGCAGAGATTGCCGGTTTTGAAGGTGGCAAGAAATGACAGTTTTCCGTACATTTGATATGACTTTAGTGATGATTATGATTTGTATGGCTGGTCTTACTTATAAAGTAAAATATGATGTTCAAAAACGTATGAGCGAGGTTCGTCATCTTGAGCATGAAATTGCTGCAGCAAAAAATACGGTAAGTTTGCTTCATGCTGAGTGGGCTGTCATGATAAAGCCTTCACGCATGCAAAAACTTGCGAAACGTTATCAAAAACAACTTGGGTTAGAGGTTATACAGCCGCATCAAATCGTGGAGCTTAAAGATATTCCAGTACGAGAACACGATCCAATTGAAGAAATAATTAAACAAAATACCTTGGAAGATAATCAGGATATTTTAGCAAATAATAGGGCTTCTCAAGTCAATCGCGTTGTTCAAAAAGGCGTACAGCAATGAAATCGGCTTGTTTATCCTCACAGAAAAAAAAGCGCTTAAAGGATTCGTTGAATCATCCTAATGTTTCTATTCGTCGTTCGTACTCTAGTCGTCCACGTTTGCTCTTTTCGTTGTTCTGTTTTTTGGTTTTATATGGCATCATGGGAGCTTGCCTAATTTCTTATGGGTTGGAAGGTGGACAGATTGAAGAAGCAAAAGGGCCAAGCATTCTTCAATTGACGGCACGACCTGATATCGTTGATCGTAATGGTCGTTTATTAGCAACAGATATTAAAACCTATTCACTTTTTGCTGAGCCACGACGTATTATTGATGTAGATGAAACAATAGAATTGCTTTCAACAGTTTTGCCTGATCTGAATTGGCAGGAAACTTATAAGCGTTTAAAAAGAAAAACCGGTTTTTCTTGGATACAGCGTGGGTTAACACCTATGCAGAAAACGCAAATTATGGCTCTTGGCATTCCAGGAATTGGTTTTCGAACTGAAATTCGTCGTTTTTATCCTGATGGGGCTATAACTTCCCATATTCTCGGCATGGTCAATGTGGATAATCAGGGCATTGCAGGTATGGAAAAATATATCGATGATACGGGGTTGAGTGCTTTGCGTGCTGCTGGTCTTGCTGTGGAAGAATCATTAAAACAAGTTCAGCTTTCGATTGATGTGCGACTTCAAGCAATTGTTCATGATGAACTTATTCAGGCTATGAAGCGTTATAAGGCAATTGCTGCAGGTGCTGTTATTTTAAATATACATACGGGGGAAATCTTGGCTTTGGCATCACTTCCAGATTTTGATCCTGGAAATCCTATTGAAGCTTTAAAAAGTGATCGTCTTAATCGGATGACGGCTGGAACCTTTGAAATGGGTTCGATCATTAAAAGCTTTACGACCGCCATGGCCCTTGATTCCGGTATTTTTCACTTAAACAGTGTTATCGATGCTTCAAAGCCCATAAAAGCAAGTAGTGGCTATACGATTCATGATTTTCACGGAAAAAATCGTCCTTTAACGTTATGGGAGGTTTTTATTTATTCTTCCAACATTGGTTCTGCTAAAGAGGCTTTAGCAATAGGGATTGATAAACATCGTAGTTTTTTGCAAAAACTTGGACTTTTGGATCGTCTTAAAACAGAGTTGCCTGAAGTTGCACATCCTATTGTGCCCCATCATTGGAAGGATATCCATTCTATGACAATTTCTTTTGGGCATGGTATGGCGACAACACCTTTGCAAACAGCTGTTGGGGCTGCTGCTTTAATGAATGGTGGTTGGTTGATTACACCGACATTTTTAAAACGGACAAAAGAACAAACTTTGCACCATGCAAAACAGGTTTTGAAAGCCCAAACAAGTCAGAATATGCGTTACCTCTATAAATTAAATAGTGATATTGGCTCTGGACGTAATGCAAAAGTAGAAGGCTATCGGGTGGGTGGAAAGACAGGAACAGCTGAGAAAGTTGAAAATGGAAAATATTCTAAAACAAAAAATTTCAATAGTTTTCTGGCTGCTTTTCCGATTGATGATCCTGCTTATGTTGTTTTAACAATTATTGATGAACCTAAGCCAGAGGAAGGAAAACATTCCGCAACAGCAGGGATGAATGCTGGACCAATGCTTGCGAATATTGTTCGTCGCTCAGCCAGTTTTCTTGGTATAAAACCCGATTTTAAAAAAGAATATGAGCCTTTTTTAGGTAAAAAGAGCCATTCAAGTTTCGTTAAACAGCGGTAAAATGAATATAAAGGTGCGTTGTTATGTTGTTTGGAACAGTTTTTACAGAATGTCTTGAAGATCAGAAGCTTTCTTCAATGGAAATAACAGGGATCAGTGCAGATTCTCGACAAGTCTTGCCGGGCTATGTTTTTGTCGCTGTTCGAGGAAAGCAAGGGGATGGAAGAGACTATATCAATGATGCGATAAAGCGGGGAGCGCGCGCAATTGTTACTGATTGCGAGGCGGTTTTTGAGGACTTATCCGTTCCAATTTTACGTGTTTCTAATGTTCGTCATAGTCTTGCGTTGGCCGCTGCACGTTTTTATGGCTCTCAGCCTGAAACGGTCGTTGCTGTAACCGGTACAAGTGGTAAAACATCTGTTGTCTCTTTTGTTCGGCAAATTTGGACTCATGTTGGGTTTTGTGCTGCCAGTATAGGAACGGTTGGTGTTGTTTCACCTCACCGGAATGATTATGGTTCTCTTACAACACCTGATCCAGTTGTATTGCACCGTCTTCTTTGTGAAATTTCTCATGAAGGTGTGACACATGTAGCTCTTGAAGCTTCTTCACATGGGCTTGATCAAGGACGCCTTGATGGAGTCCGTTTAACGGCTGGTGCCTTTACCAATTTAGGGCGAGATCACATGGATTATCACAGGTGTGTAGAGGATTATTTGCGGGCGAAAATGAGGTTGTTTGATACACTGTTGCCTGAAGATGCTCCCGCTCTGATTTTTGCTGATGATGTTTATTCACAAAAGGTTATTAATGCTGTTACACAAGCGCGCCGCCGTATCTTGACAATTGGACGTAAGGGGCAATTTATCACGATTAATCGTGTTGAACATCAACGTTCAAAACAGTGTATCGAGTGTCGTGTGGAAAATAAGATTTATACATTTAATTTGCCTTTAGCTGGAGATTTTCAGGTAACCAATGCACTTGTGGCGGCTGGACTAGCCATTGCAACAGGTCTTTCTCCTGATAAGGTTTTTTCTGCACTTGAAACTTTGCAGGGGGCCCCTGGTCGATTGGAGCTTGTTGGAAAGAAAGAAAATAATGCGCCTGTCTATATTGATTATGCGCATAAACCAGAAGCTTTGGAGCAGGTTTTACTTTCTGTTCGTCCCTTTACGCAAGGGCGTTTGGTTGTTGTTTTTGGTTGTGGAGGAGATCGAGATCAAGGGAAAAGAGCTTTGATGGGAAAAATTGCAGCCGATAAAGCGGATATTGTTATTGTAACGGATGATAATCCGCGCACAGAAATACCAGAAAAAATACGCAAGGATATTTTGCAGGCGGTACCAACAGCAATAGAAATAGCAGATCGTGGTGAAGCTATTTCTTATGCTGTGGGGCTTTTGAAAGCTGGTGATACACTCATCATTGCTGGAAAAGGTCATGAAGATGGCCAAATTATAGGGCAGACAACTTATCCTTTTTCAGATCGCCTGAAAGCGATAGAAGCTCTAGAGGATCCAAGGAGATGACAACTTTATGGGATAAACAAGCACTTGTTGCGGCCATTGATGGTATTGGTATAGGAAACGTGCCGGAAACTTTTACTGGGGTTTCCATTGATAGCCGTACTCTTGTAGAAGGCGATATTTTTTTCTGCATTAAGGGGAATTATCTCGATGGTCATGATTTTGCTGCGCAGGCTTATGCACGAGGTGCAGGCGTTCTTATTGTTGCAGAAAATCGTTTGAAGGATATGGAAAAGATATCAGCTCCATTGATTGTTGTTCCTGATGTGTTGCAAGCCCTAGAAAAACTTGGAAAAGCCGCACGAAAACGTTCAAGAGCTAGAATTATCGCGATAACAGGATCGGTGGGAAAAACAACAACAAAAGAAGCTTTAAAACAAGTCCTTGCAATGGCGGGGAATGTTCATGCCAATCTTGCTTCTTTAAATAATTGCTGGGGGGTTCCACTTACTTTGGCACGAATGCCTAAAGAGAGTGATTATGGTATCTTTGAAATTGGTATGAATCATAAGGATGAAATTCGTCCTCTGGTTAAACTGGTTTGTCCGCATGTTGCTCTCATTACGCATATTTGTGCAGGACATATGGGTTTTTTTAAAGATCTTGAAGAAATAGCAGAGGCAAAAGCTGAAATTTTTGAGGGATTGAATGAGAAAGGCATTGCTATTTTAAATGCAGATAGTGATTTTTTTTCTTATCTCGTTCAAAAAGCAATGCAATGCGGTGTGAAAAAGATCCTAAGCTTTGGTGAGACTGAAAATGCTGATTATCAGGCACGGGATATACGTCTTTTAACCGATCATTCTTCTATGATGGTGCGCATTGGAGGACAGGATAAGGAGGTCCAAATTGGTGCTCCTGGACGCCATATTGTGCAAAATAGTTTAGCTGTTCTTGCTGTTTGTGATGCCATTGGTGTTGATTTAGACCCTATTGCACTTTCTTTGAGCCATTTTTCTTCTCAAAAAGGGCGGGGGGTTCGTTATCGGTTGTCTTTATCGAATGGAGGTGAATTTTATCTCATTGATGAAAGCTATAATGCTAATCCCGCATCTATGCGTGCAGCTCTTGAGCTTCTTGCGACAGGACCAGTCGGGGAAGGGGGGCGGCGAATTGCTGTTTTAGGGGATATGCTAGAGTTAGGAAAGTATAGTGAAAAGCTTCATCGTGATTTAATAAAGCCAATACGTTTTTCTGGTGCTAATCCTGTTTTTTTATTTGGTAAGGCGATGAAATCTTTAGTCAGTGATTTATCTGCTGATGTTGAGGTCCATTATGATGAAAATATTGAGAAAATTTTACCACTTCTTTTGGCAGAAATTTCTCCGGGAGATCTCTTGATGATTAAATCATCCAATAGCCTTTGTTCATCAAATATTGTGACGGCATTGCTTGAGCGCTATAAAGCGGTTTTTTCATAGTTTTAAGAGGTTTTTTATCCCATGATGCTGTTTTTTTCTTCGTTTAGTGATTGGCTTCCAGGCGTGAATGTTTTTCGCTACATTACTTTTCGTACGATAGCAGCGATGCTGACTTCGGGACTCATTGTTTTTTTGTTTGGACCTAGCATCATTGCTTCTCTTAAATTGCGGCAGGGCAAAGGGCAACCAATTCGTGCCGATGGTCCCCAAACACATTTTAAAAAGGCTGGAACACCTACAATGGGTGGATTAATGATTTTAACAGGCATTGTTGTATCGGCATTTTTGTGGTGTAACTTATCGAATATTTATTTTTGGGTATCACTCTTGGTTATGCTTTCTTTTGGGGCAATTGGATTTTATGATGATTATCTTAAGGTTACAAAACAAACAGACAAAGGATTTTCTGGGAAAGCACGGTTGAGCTTGGAGTTTGTTGTTGCAGCAATTGCAGCTTTTATCATCCTGCAAATTGGCTCATCTGGATTCGCTTTGCCTTTTTTGAAAGATTATCTTATCAATTTAGGTTGGTTTTTCATTCCTTTTTCTGCTTTTGTTATTGTCGCGACAGGGAATGCGGTTAATTTGACGGATGGTCTTGATGGGCTTGCTATTGTTCCTGTGATGGTTGCTGCCTTATCTTTTGCTCTGATTGCTTATCTTTGTGGTAATATGAATTTTGCTGATTATCTCCAAATACATTATGTATCGGGAACAGGTGAATTGGCTGTTTTATTGGGAGCTGTTGTGGGGGCAGGGCTTGGCTTTTTATGGTTTAATGCACCACCTGCTGCTATTTTTATGGGGGATACTGGTTCGTTGGCTCTTGGAGGTCTCTTGGGGACTGTTGCGGTTGCTACAAAACACGAAATTGTGTTGGCTCTTATTGGTGGACTGTTTGTTGTGGAAGCTTTTTCGGTCGTTATTCAGGTTGGTTATTTCAAATTAACAAGAAAACGCGTGTTTCTTATGGCACCAATCCATCATCATTTTGAAAAAAAAGGCTGGACTGAAAGTCAAGTGGTGATACGGTTCTGGATCATTTCAATAGTTCTTGCTCTCATTGGTCTTTCAACACTTAAATTGCGGTGAGATTTTGATTTCTATTGCGTGTTATAAGGGGAAAAAAGTTGCTCTGTTTGGATTAGGAAAGTCCGGATTAGCAACGGCACAAGCGTTGATGTGTGGCGGTGCAGAAGTGGTGGCATGGGATGATAATCCTGCGAGCGTGCAAGAAGCTTTTCAGCAAAATATTCCAACAAGAGATCTCCACAGTGAAGATTGGTCAGAATTTGTATCATTGATTCTCGCGCCTGGTGTTCCTTTAAATTATCCTCAACCTCATTGGGTTGTTAAAAAAGCACGTCAAGCGAATATAGAAATTATCGGTGATATTGAATTATTTGTTCGTGCGCGCCATCATTTTTTACAGCGTTATGGTTTTTGTGATGAGGATGTTCCTTTCATTGCGATTACGGGTACGAATGGAAAGTCGACAACAACGACTTTGCTTGCACATTTGTTGGAAAAAATGGGTTATGATGTGCAAATGGGGGGAAATATTGGAAATGCAATATTGATGCTTAAGCCTTTTGTTAAACAACGTATCTATGTGATTGAATGTTCATCATTTCAAATTGATCTTACGCCCTCTCTTCAGCCAACCATTGGGCTTTTATTAAACTTGACACCTGATCATATTGATCGTCATGGGAGTTTTGCGCATTATGTGCAAACCAAAAGGCATTTGGTTGCTCAGGCTTCTCAGGCTTTTATTTCAGTTGATGATGCAGCTTGTAAGATGTTGTATCAACAATTGCTTCACGAGGGGCATCAAATTGAGGCTATTTCCAAAGATCATTTGCTAGAAAATGGTTTTTATGCAGAGGGGACCAAGCTCTTTTCTGTTCGTCAAGGACAGCGGCATATGCTTGCAGATCTTGCTTCTGTGCCTTCTTTGCGCGGAGGTCATAATGCGCAAAATGCTCTTATGGCTTTGGCAACGTTGCAGGCTTTGAAAATAACCGATCCCTCTATCAGCAAGCATTTAGCAAGCTATAAAGGATTGCCTCATCGTATGCAGCAGGTGCGTAAAATGGGGGCGGTTTTATTTATCAATGATAGCAAGGCGACGAATGCGGATGCAACAGCGCCTGCACTTTGCGCCTTTAATGATATTTTTTGGATTGTTGGGGGGCAGGCAAAAAAGGGAGGAATTGAGTCTCTTAGAGATTTTTTTCCTAAAATTCGTAAGGCCTATTTGATTGGGAGTGCAGCAGAAGAATTTGCCCGCATTATTGGTTCTGCTTTTCCCTTTTCAATGAGTTTAACTTTGGAGAATGCGGTGCGTGAGGCCACCATTGACGCAATGCATTGCAAGGCAAAGGAGGTGGTGGTTCTTTTGTCACCTGCTTGTGCAAGTTATGACCAATTTAAAAATTATGAGATGCGGGGTGAAGCATTTATCTCTTTGGTGATGCAATTACAATAACAAGAGGCATTACTTATAATAAAAAATATTTTGCGTTAAGACTCCGGAATCTTTTTTTGTGTAATTTATTTTTAAAGTGTTTGTGGACAGGTTGGGGGAACCTTATCACTTTGAGATAATTTATAAAACAGATAAGGTGGATATAAATGATTACGCGTGCAGATAGAGATCCAATTGCGAATTGGTGGTGGACAATTGATCGCTCTATTTTCGCGGCTTGTTTAATTTTAATGGGGATTGGCATTATGTTGTCTTTTGCTGCGAGTCCCACTATTGCAAAAAAAATCGGAATTTCTGATAGTTTTTATTTTGTTCGCTGGCATATCATTTTTAGCATTTCAGCATTTTTTACGATGGTTACTATTTCCTTTTTTTCGCTTCCTAATATTCGTCGTTTATGTGCACTTTTGCTCATTGTAACGCTTGCTCTTATGGTTGCAACCTTATTTTGGGGGCCTGAATTAAAGGGAGCACGGCGGTGGATTTTGCTCTTTGGTTTTTCTGTACAAGCTTCAGAGTTTATGAAGCCGGCTTTTGTGGTGATATCCGCTTGGCTTTTTTCAGAACAGATACGCAAGAGGGGAATTCCAGGTTACATGTTAGCAACTCTACTTTATGCTATTTGTTGTGTTCTTCTGGTTTTACAGCCTGATATTGGACAAACAATTTTAATAAGTGCAACATGGGGAGGGCTTTTTTTTATTGCTGGTGTGCCTCTTATGGTTATTTTTTTCTTTCTCATTTTGGGCGTTGTAGGAATTATTCTTGCTTATCTTTTTCTGCCTCATGTGCGCGATCGTATCAATGGTTTTTTGACAGGGGAAGGAGATACCTTCCAAGTGGATGTAGGACGTGAGGCTATTTTAAATGGTGGTTGGTTTGGGCAAGGTCCTGGAGAGGGAACAGTAAAACGTATCATTCCTGATAGCCATACAGATTTTGTATTTTCTGTTGCTGCTGAGGAATATGGTATTATTCTTTGTTTGTTAATTATGATGCTTTTTGGCTTTATCGTTATGCGTTCATTGTATATAGCTATGAATACGCGTGATTCCTTTATACGTCTAGGTATTACGGGCATAGCCATGATGATAGGCTTTCAATCAGCGATTAATATGGCTGTTAATCTTCACTTAATCCCTCCCAAAGGCATGACATTGCCGTTTATTTCTTATGGTGGTTCATCAATGGTGGCAATTGCGTTTTCAATGGGAATTTTACTCAGTTTAACACGTCGTTGGCCAGAATCCCGTCTTTCAGCTTTTTCTTCTTCTGTCTTGGATACCTCTTCATGAATGATAAAAAAGTTATTGTTTTGGTGGCGGGGGGGACAGGTGGACATCTTTTTCCTGCTGAAGCCCTTGCTGTTGAATTAAGATGGCGTGGATATGATGTTCATTTAATAACAGATGAAAGAGCGCGATCTTTTGTCCGCAGCTTTGATAAAGAGCATACACATATCGTTTCATCGGCAACGTTTACACGATGCCATCCTTTTGCTTTGATAAAAACATTTTGGTCTTTGCTTAGAGGTATGGGGCAATCGTTGGGGCTGTTTTATAAATTACGTCCTGTTCTGGTTGGCGGTTTTGGGGGGTATCCGAGTTTTCCTCCTCTTTTTATTGCGGCCTTAATGCGGCGTGTAACATTTATTCATGAGCAAAATGCCGTTATGGGGCGTGCTAACCGAGTGTTGGCAATTTTTGTGCGTGCAATCGCTGGTGGTTTGTTATCACCACATGGTCCTTATGCTCATAAAACGCTTTTAACGGGGAATCCAGTGCGTGAGGCTGTGTTGAAGGCGGCTGAAATTTCCTATCAGCCTTCTATAGGTGATGAGCCGTTTTATTTTTTGATTTTTGGGGGTAGTCAAGGGGCTTCTTTTTTTTCACATATTGTTCCAGAAGCGATTGCTTTGCTCGATGATCAGAACCGTAAACGCTTAAAGATTGTACAGCAAATTCGTGGTGACGCTGAAGAATTGATTAAAACTTATTGCGATATGGGCATACAAGCTGAAGTTGCTCCTTTCTTTGATGATATGGCTGAACGTATGGCACACGCCCATTTTATTTTGTCGCGTGCTGGGGCTTCATCGGTTTGTGAGATAGCGGTGATTGGTCGACCTGCTTTGCTTGTTCCTTATCCTCATGCTTTGGATCATGATCAGTCTGCCAACGCTGCTCTTCTTGCACGTGTGGGTGGTGCGCAAATTATATTAGAAAAAGATTTAAATGCACAAAAGCTTTCTGCTCTTCTAATGCAAGCTTGTTGTGCACCCCATTTATTGGAAAAACAAGCGCTTGCTGCAAAAAAAGTTGGGCAACCTCATGCAACTCGGTGCCTTGCTGATATGGCTGAATCCTTAATTGCAGGGCGATTGTTGTCAGATATAAAAGAGGAGCTTTTTGATGAAAATGCCACTTGATATAGGCGTTATCCATTTTATTGGAATCGGGGGGATTGGTATGAGTGGAATTGCGGAGGTTTTTTATAATCTTGGCTATAAAGTTCAAGGGTCCGATCAAATTGAGAGTGCCAATGTTGAACGTTTACGGAGAAAAGGAATTAATGTTCATATCGGTCATTGTGCTAAAAATTTAGGAAATGCAGAGGTTGTTGTTTTTTCTACTGCCGTTAAAAAAACAAATCCTGAGTATATTGCTGCAAAAGAAAGACATTTGCCGCTTGTCAGACGTGCAGAAATGCTGGCGGAATTGATGCGATTCCGGCGCGCAATTGCGGTAGGTGGTACACATGGTAAAACAACGACTACATCAATGGTTGCAGCGCTTCTTGATGCTGGTCGTTTTGATCCAGTGGTGATTAATGGCGGTATTATTAATGCCTATGGTACGAATTCTCGTACGGGAGAGGGCGATTGGATGATTGTTGAAGCTGATGAAAGCGATGGAACATTTTTAAAGTTGCCTGCTGATATTGCTGTTGTTACCAATATTGATGCTGAGCATTTGGATCATTATGGAAGTTTTGATGCTGTGCGTGAGGCTTTTCGACAATTCGTCGAAAATGTCCCTTTTTATGGTTTCGCTGTTTTGTGTCTTGATCATCCAGAGGTTCAGTCATTGGCGGGTCGTATTGATGATCGTTGGGTGATTACTTATGGTGCAAATCCACAAGCGGATGTTCGTTTTCTTAATCTTTCGATGGATGGTCAAAAAACGTATTTTGATGTTCTTGTTCGTTCACGCAAGACAGGAAGGACGATTGAGTTGAAAAATTTGCTTTTGCCCATGGCAGGAGAGCATAATGTTGCCAATGCAACAGCAGCGATAGCGATTGCGCATGAACTTGGTATTTCAAATGAATTAATAAAGAAGGGTTTAGCGGAATTTGGAGGCGTAAAACGGCGTTTTACACGAACTGGAAGTTGGCGTGGCATTGAAATATTTGATGATTATGGACATCACCCTGTTGAAATAAAAGCTGTTTTGCGTGCGGCGCGTGAGAGTGCAAAAGGGCGTGTCATTGCCATTGCACAGCCCCATCGTTATTCGCGTTTGTATCATTTATTTGATGAGTTTGCTGCTTGTTTTAATGATGCTGATACAGTGTTGATTGCCCCTGTTTATGCGGCTGGAGAAGAGCCTATTGTAGGGGTTGGTTCGCAAGAATTGGTAGAACATATTAAAATGGCAGGTCATCGTGATGTGCGCTTGATACACGGTCTGGAAGATGTTGTATCTCTTGTCTCAAAATTTGCTCAGGCAGAGGACTATGTTGTTTTTCTTGGTGCTGGCAATATTACACAATGGGCTTGTGCGTTGCCTCATCAGTTGTCGGGACTTGATGATCATGATAAATTTTCAGCACATTGATGGTGAAGCGCTATTGGCGCAATTGCAGCCGCTGTTGGGTGGTATAAGAGGTAAACTTACCCCTAATGTTGAGATGCGTAAGGTGACATGGTTTCGCACCGGTGGGTTGGCAGAGCTTTTTTATCAGCCTGTTGATGAAGAAGATTTAGCTCTCTTTCTTCAAAATTTGCCTGAAACTGTTCCTGTAACAATTGTAGGTATTGGTTCTAATCTTCTGGTGCGTGACGGGGGCGTTCCTGGGGTTGTGATTCGTCTTTCACCCAAAAATTTTGGGCAAGTACAGCAAGTTTCTTCAAAAAGCTTTTTAGTTGGCGCTGGTACAGCGGATAAACATTTAGCTGCCGCTGCTTTAAAGGCCGAAATTGCAGGTTTCCATTTTTATCATGGTATTCCTGGTGGTCTTGGAGGAGCTCTCAAAATGAATGCGGGTGCAAATGGTGTTGAAACCGCAGCACGTGTTGTTGAGGTCTATGCGCTGGATCGTAAGGGACAACGTCATATCTTGAGTTTAAAAGATATGCATTACTCCTATCGTCATTGTGATATTCCTAAAGATTTTATTTTTACGGCTGCTTTGTTGGAAGGGGAACCTGGTCATAAAGATGCTATTCGTGCTGCTATGGATGAAGTTGCTCTCCATAGAGAAACTGTACAACCTATTCGTGAAAAGACAGGGGGGTCAACTTTTAAAAATCCTAAAGATACATCCGCATGGCGTATGATTGATGAAGCAGGGTGTCGAGGTTTACGAGTTGGTGGCGCTCAAATGAGTGAAATGCACTGTAATTTTATGATTAATACAGGGCAAGCAACCGGCTATGATCTTGAAGTGTTGGGAGAAACAGTGCGTGCGCGTGTTTTTGCACATTCGGCTCACCTTTTACAATGGGAAATAGAGCGTATTGGTCAATTTGAGCAGGGTCGAAGTGTTTCTCCTTTTGATCCATTTCATTGATTTATTGTTCACTAAAAAAGTGCAAATAAAAAATTGAGTCATTTCAAAGAGATAATAAAAAAATTCCATTAAGAATCAATAAATTAACAAAGAATATCTTGCATCAGGCTTTTGAGTCTGATTCATTATGCGAAATGCTAGGTTATTGATTCGCAAGGATAAACTGTGTTTTTTCTGTATGTGGTACTGATGTCTTCTATATAGGCTACATATAGTATGCGAAAGAGGGTGATTTATTATGAAAGATAAACATATAGCTGTGTTAATGGGAGGTTTTTCTTCTGAACGCTCTGTAAGTTTATCTTCAGGGGTGGCTTGTGCTGATGTTCTTGAGGCACAAGGGTATCGCGTGAGCCGCGTGGATGTTGACACTCATATTGCTTCTGTTCTTGAACGGTTGCAGCCCGATATTGCTTTCAATGCATTGCATGGTCCATTTGGTGAAGATGGTCGGATTCAGGGAATTCTTGAATATTTAAAAATTCCTTATACCCATTCTGGTGTGATGGCATCTGCTTTGGCTATGGATAAGGGGCGTGCAAAAATTATTGTTGCAAGTGTTGGGGTTTGTGTTGCTCCTTCTCGTATTATGAACCGTTTTGCTGTTGGGCAGGTGCATCCCATGGAGCCTCCTTATGTTATTAAACCTGTGTGTGAAGGATCAAGTTTTGGTGTTGTCATTGTCCAGGAAAATGAAGCTGTACCACCGCATAGTATTGGGGGAGTTGAGTGGGGATATGCCGATGAGGTGATGGTTGAAAAATATATTCCTGGTCGTGAATTGACTTGTGCTGTTTTAGGTAATGAAGTGCTGGATGTGTGTGAAATTCTTCCTGATCCGCATTTTCAGTTCTACGATTATGACTCAAAATATAAGACAGGTGGTTCTCTTCACATTTGTCCTGCACAACTTTCACTAAATATTTACCAAAGTGTGCAAAGAATGTCTTTAGCAGCCCATCAGGCGATAGGGTGTCGAGGTGTTAGCCGTTCTGATTTTCGTTTTGATGAGAAAACAGGAGAATTGGTTTGGCTTGAAATTAATACGCAACCCGGTATGACATCGACGTCTCTTCTTCCTGATATTGCAAAAGCGAGCGGCCGTACTTACGGCGATATTGTTCAATGGATGGTGGAGGACGCATCATGTATGCGTTGAATGTTAATAAAATAAATGTTCCGATGGAGGTGCTTTCAGTGCCGGCTTTGCCACGTCTTTATCGTCGTTTTCTTCGGTTTATGTTTGAGTTTGCTTTTTTCAACATTCATATTCCACGCCATTTCGGCTCTTTTGCTGTTGTATGGTTTTTCTTTGTGACAGCTTTTTATGGACTTTCATCAAGTGGTCAGATGGCTATGATCGTAAACACGATTATATCGGATAGTGGTTTTGTGGTCGTTGATGTTGATATCAGTGGTAATAAGCGTTTGACAAAACGAGATATTTTGAAAATTTTAGAACTTGATGTTGCGCCTTCTATATTCACTTTTGATGTTGAAAGAGCACGTTCTCTTTTGGAAAAACAGGCTTGGGTTCAATCGGCAAATGTTCAGAAAATTTATCCCAATAGAATGCGTATTTCCATCGTGGAGCGTGAGCCTTATGCTATTTGGCAACATGATAGTATAATGGATATTGTTGATCATACGGGGCGTGTTATTGTTCCTTTTAAAGGAGAAGTTGTTCGGGGTTTGCCTCTTGTGGTTGGGCAGGGTGCGCAAAATGCAGCTAAAGGATTTATTCAAGCGCTGTCAGTTTATCGGCAAGTGTATGATCGTGTTCGTGCTTTTGTGCGGGTAGGTGATCGGCGTTGGGATCTGGTTTTGGATAATGGAATGCGTGTTATGTTGCCAGAAAATGATGCCATTGAAAGACTTTCCTCTCTTGTTTCATCTGGTACAATGCAAGATCTTTTATCACGCGATATTCTCAATATTGATTTACGTCTTGCTGATCGAATTACTGTTTCTTTATCAGATGAAACGTTGGAGCGTTATCAAGCTCGTGTTGCAGAAGAAGAACGTATTTTAAAGGCGCGAAAGGTAGGAAACCCATGATGTTGCTCAGATCACATCATCGGGGGGGGCGTAAGACACGTTTTTTAACGGTCCTTGATGTTGGCTCAAGTAAGATTGTCTGTCTTATTGCCTGTTTGCGTCCTTTGAAATATGCGCACTATTTGCATGGTCGTACGCATTCTATGGAAATTCTAGGCTTTGGAGTGCAGCGTTCACGCGGTATTAAATCCGGTGTTGTCATGGATATGTTTGCAGCAGAACAATCAATACGTTTGGCTGTTGATGCAGCAGAAAAAATGGCTGGTTTGGTGGTGGATTCAGTAATTGTGAATTTTTCCTCAAGTCGATTACAAAGTGCTTTGATTCATGGAAAGGTCCATTTGAACGGTCGTGAAGTCACTAAGCGTGATATGCGTATGGTCTTTTCAGATGTTTCGCGTAAAGCTTTTGATGCTGAACGCCATGTTATGCACTCAGTTCCAGTTTCTTATGTCTTGGATGGAGAAAAAGGAATTTCGGATCCTATTGGCATGGCAGGAGAGACATTTGGTGTCGATGTACATGTGGTCACAGCAGAAACAGCCTCTTTGCGCAATTTAGAAACATGTATTAATCGTGCACATTTGAGTGTTGAAGCAATGGTTGCCACTCCCTTTGCAAGTGGTCTTGCTGTCTTAATGAATGATGAGGCGCATTTAGGGGCTGCATGTATTGATTTTGGTGGTGGAACAACAACGTTTTCAGTATTTTTTGAGGGGAAATTTGTACACGCAGATGCTTTGGCAGTTGGGGGGCATCATGTTACTCTTGATGTTGCGCGTGGATTTTCTATGTCTCTAACAGAGGCGGAACGTTTAAAAGTTGTTTATGGTTCAGCACTTTTAACAAGTGCTGATGAGCGGCAAATGATTAATGTAGCAGAAATTGGAAGTGAACAGCGTGAAATTCAATATCCTCGCGCGGTTCTTGGGCGCATCGTTCGTGCGCGTGTTGAAGAAATTTTAGAAATGGTGCGCGATTGCTTAAATCGTTCTGGTTTTGGTCACATCATTGGTAAGCGTGTTATTTTAACTGGGGGAGCAAGCCAGTTAACAGGGTTGCCAGAAATGGCACGTACTATATTAGGAAGAAATGTCCGTATCGGGCGGCCTTTAGGGATTTCGAGGCTTCCTTCTCTTGCAAAAGGGGCGGCGTTTACATCTGCTGTTGGGTTGTTAATTTATCCGCAATTGGTGGGTTTTGAAGAAAAAACAATGCAGGCGGCAGGAAATCATTTATCGATGAGCACGCGTGGGTATTTTCAGCGTGTTGGTCAGTGGTTGCGTGAGAGTTTTTAGTTAAGTCTAGTTGGATAAATTTCATCGCTTTGGCTTGCGGTGTCTTATGAGAAGGAAAAGAAAATGACGATTAATCTGCATCGGCCAGATATCGCGGAATTGAAGCCACGCATTACCGTTTTTGGTGTTGGAGGTGGTGGCGGGAATGCCGTGAATAATATGATTAATGCTGGTCTTCAGGGAGTTGACTTTGTTGTTGCAAATACGGATGCACAGGCTTTGGCTATGTCAAAGGCTGAACGTGTTATCCAGCTTGGTGCTGCTGTGACAGAAGGTTTGGGTGCTGGGGCTTTACCAGAAGTTGGACAAGCGGCGGCAGAGGAATGTATTGATGAAATTATCGATCATCTTGCAGACTCTCACATGGTTTTTATTACTGCTGGTATGGGGGGAGGTACTGGAACAGGGGCTGCTCCTGTTGTTGCTCGCGCGGCACGTGAAAAAGGTATTTTGACCGTTGGTGTCGTGACAAAGCCATTTCAGTTTGAAGGGGCTCGTCGTATGAAAACAGCAGAGGCTGGTATTGAAGAATTACAAAAGTCTGTTGATACATTGATTGTTATTCCCAATCAAAATCTTTTCCGTATTGCAAATGATAAAACAACATTTGCTGATGCTTTTGCTATGGCTGACCAAGTGCTTTATTCTGGTGTTGCTTCCATTACGGATTTGATGATTAAAGAGGGATTGATAAACCTCGATTTTGCTGATGTTCGTTCTGTTATGCACGAAATGGGTCGAGCCATGATGGGAACGGGTGAGGCATCTGGTGAGGGGCGTGCTTTGGCTGCTGCTGAAGCGGCTATTGCGAACCCATTGTTAGATGATACTTCTATGCGTGGAGCGCGTGGGTTATTGATTTCTATTACGGGCGGGCGTGATATGACTCTCTTTGAGGTTGATGAAGCTGCTAATCGTATTCGTGAAGAAGTGGATGCTGATGCGAATGTGATCTTTGGGGCCATTGATGATGAGTCATTGGAAGGTGTTATCCGTGTTTCTGTGGTTGCTACCGGTATTGATCGTGAGGTTAGTGATGTGGTTCAGCCATCTCAGCCTCAGATTCAAAGACCGACCTCTTCAATACGCAAGAATGATCCCGGAACCTCACACAGTTCTTTTCATGTTCAGTCATCGCCCTTACGTTCTGAATCAATGGTTGAAGTCATTGAATCACTTGAAATAGAAAAAGGTAAGTCAACAGGTGAACAGTTCCGTCCTAAAAGTCAAATTTTTGCACAGCCTGCAGAAGCAATGACGACGCGAAGTGCGACAAAATCTGTTGCTTATGGTTCAAATATTGCGCAGGATCAGATATCAAATGCTCCACGTATGCAAGTGAGCCGTACTTCTCAACAAACTATGGCGGCTCCTGTGAGCATGGAGGCTACAGCGCATGTTCTTGATGAGATGACAGGGGTTGTAAAGCAAAAAGAAAAGCTAGTGCCACCAAAACAAACGCAACAGATGCAAGCGCGTGCTCCAATGCGGATGCCTGAGTTAAAGGATTTTCCTCCTGTCGCTCATGGACACAGACAAAGAGCGTCAGTGACTGATCAAGGTCCTCGTAATCTTTGGCAGCGTTTGAAACAGAGCTTGACACATCGCGAAGATGAAGAACAAGAAGCAAGGTTGGAACCTGCAGTGAGATCCTCACAGCAGCAAGAATCTTCTCCTTACAATAAAAATTCTCAGGCGCTTTCTCAAGATGCTTCTGTTTATGTTCCACGTCGTTCTGGTGAGTTGCATCCTCAAGTTCCACAAGATCAGCGTACTTTTATCAGTGAAGAAGATCAGTTAGAAATACCAGCGTTTTTACGTCGTCAGGTAAATTAATTGGTAAAAAATGAGGAAAAGTAAGAAACTTTATGATCTCTTTAACGATGAGACAGAAATTATAAAGTAAAATATACTGTTGTTTTAGATAAAATACTTTGTTTTAAAAAAAACCGCTTATAATAAGCGGTTTTTTTTATTATTTACTATGAATACTTTTTGTATAGATTTATAAATTTTTTTAAAAGATGTAAAAGAAATGCAATAAAATAATATGATGAATTTGGTGCCAAGATATCAGTCTACTCTTAAAAAAGCAGTAATGTTTAAGGGGGTTGGCGTTCACAGTGGTTGTTTGTCAGTGGTAAAGGTTTGTCCAGCTGATGTTGGATGTGGTATTCTTTTTAAGCGTTGTGGATTAGATGGAACAGAGAAAATATTTCAAGCCCATGCATCGCAAATGGGAGAAACTGAGTTATCAACAGTGCTTGGAGATGGAGAGGTAAGGGTTGAAACAATTGAACATTTGATGGCAGCCATTGCTGCTTATAATTTAGACAATCTTGTTATTGAGGTGTCGCATAATGAGATCCCTATTTTAGATGGTTCTGCATGGCAATATTGCCAAGCTTTTGAAGATGTTGGCATTGTCCAGCAAAATGTATACCGTTCTTATTTTATGATAAAAAAGCCGTTACGGGTTGAAGGATCTCATGGTTTTGCAGAGCTTTTGCCATTTGATGGGCGCCGTTTTGATATAACAATTTCTTTTCCTTCTTCTGCCATTGGTAGGCAACATTTCAGTTTTGATCTTACCACAGGAGGGTTTCGCGATGATTTGTCACGTGCACGGACTTTTGGTTTTATCAAAGATGTGGAAAAATTACGCCTTTCTGGAAAGGCAAGAGGCGCTTCTTTAGAAAATTCTCTTGTTATCGGTTTGAATGACAAAATTTTAAATCCCGATGGTCCTTATTGGGAAAATGAATTTGTTCGGCATAAGATGCTTGATGCGATTGGTGATACTGCTTTGCTCGGAGGCCCTTTTATTGGATTATTTCGTTCTTATTGTAGTGGCCATAGAATTAATGCACAATTGGTGAAAGCTCTTTTGGCAGACGAATCATATTACGAAAAAAACTCCTTATAGAAAGAGTAAAAGAAAATTGACAAGATTTTTTTATTGTTTATTTGATTTTTAAGGGGATGATTGACCTAAACTGCTAAATTGGTTATGTGCATTTTAAAGTGATATGGTATAAGAGCTTTTAACAAATTATTTTTGCTGCAAGATGATGTTCTGTGGAGGCCGGAAAAACTATGAAAAAATCTCATGTGTGCATTAGAAACATGGCATATAGAAAATCTAACATTGTACGCAAGATATTAGGGGTGGTGCTTTTGGGAAGCACCTGTATGTTAGCGGGATGTCTCTTTAAAGAGAAAAATACCCTTGATCCATCTGCTTATGTTTTAAAAATGGATCCACCAGATGTTCTCTATAATCAAGCGCTTGTGAGCCTTGAAAGTGGGCGGCTTGGAGATGCTGCTAAAAAATTTCTTAGGATTGAAAAACAGTATGCTTATACAGACTGGGGTCGTAAATCTCTAGTCATGGGTGCTTTTACAAATTATCGTCTCGGAAAATATGATGATTCAATTAGTATGGCTCAACGCTATATTACTCTTTATCCTGGATCTAGTGACTCGGCTTATGCGTACTATATTATTGGTCTTTCTTCTTTTCGTCGAATTCCTGATGTTACGCGTGATCAACGTGATACAAAACGCGCTATTGCTGCGATGCAGCTCCTTATAGAGCGTTATCCTCATTCTGAATATGTCAGGGATGCTAAGGATAAAATACGTTTCGGGCGCGAACAGTTGGCTGGTAAAGAAATGCAGATTGGCCGTTATTACGAAGAAGGGCGGCGTTATCTTGCTGCAAGTAGACGCTTTCGTACCGTCGTTGAAGAGTATTCCGATACAAATCAAATTGAAGAAGCGCTTTTCCGCTTGACAGAAGTTAATCTGGCTCTTGGTTTAACGGCTGAAGCACAGACGGCAGCAGCTATTTTAGGACGGAATTATCCCAAAAGTGAGTGGTATAAATTTTCTTATAATCTCTTGCAGAAAAATAAAATAGCGCCACATGAGCATAAATCTTCTTGGATTTCAAATGCTTTAGGTGGTGATAAGAAGAGGGTACGTTGATTCTCTCATGCTGGTACAGCTTTCGATTCATAATATTGTTTTGATCGAAACGCTCGATATTCATTTTACGGCGGGGTTAACAGTTTTAACTGGAGAAACAGGGGCGGGAAAATCTATTTTACTTGATGCTTTGTCGCTGGCTCTTGGAGGACGAGGGGATGCTTCGCTTGTGCGTCATGGTACAGATCGCGGGCAGGTCACTGCTGTTTTTGATGTCCCTCTTTCACATCCTGCACGTCAGCTTATTCGTGAGAATGGTCTTGATGATGAGGGGGATATCATTTTACGACGTGTGCAATCGAGTGATGGACGCAGTCGTGTCTTTATCAATGATCAGGTGGCGAGTGTTTCCTTAATGCGGAGTGTTGGTCGTCACTTGGTTGAAATCCATGGACAGCATGATGATCGTGCGCTTGTTGATGTTGCGATGCATCGCCAGTTATTAGATGCTTTTGGCAGACTTGAAGATGATGTAAAAAATTTACGTCAATGTTATCGGGTATGGCATGAATGTGAAGAGCGTTTGCAACAACAGCGTCTTAAAGTAGAGAATGCAACGCGTGAGATGGATTATCTTCGGGCATGTGTAGAAGAGCTTGAAAAACTTGATTTTCAAGTTGGTGAAGAAGGTGCTCTTTCTCTTCGCCGTGCCGATATGCTTAAATTAGAAAAAATAGCGACGGATATTAAAGAAGCAGATGATCTTTTAAGTGGTCAAAAATCGCCAATCCCTGTTCTTTCTAATTTGGTAAGGCGTTTGGAGCGGAAAATTCCTGAGGCAGAAGAGCTTATTACACCAGTGGTGAAATCTCTTGATGAGGCATTGCATGCACTTGCAACCGCACAGGAAGGGATTGAGGCGGCTATGCGGGCATTGGATTTTGAACCTGATGAATTAGAACAGATAGAAGAACGCCTTTTTACGCTTCGCGGTTTTGCTCGTAAATATCAAGTTTCTGCGGATGAGTTGGTTCAGTTACACGATAAAATGGATGCTGAACTTACTGATTTTGAAGAGGCTCAGAACACGTTAACGCGTTTTGAAGATGAGGCAAGAGAGGCACAGAAACATTATGATACATTGGCACAAGCCTTAACAATAAAGCGTCGAGAGACAGCAAAGCATTTATCTGAAAGTGTTATAGCTGAGTTGCCGGCATTGAAATTAGAAAAGGCAGAATTTATTGTTGAAATGCAGACTGATGTTGAAAGGCGAAGTGCAGAGGGGTGTGATCGTATTGAATATTTTGTTCGAACTAATCCTGGAACACGGGCTGGACCAATGTTAAGTGTTGCTTCTGGTGGTGAGTTATCTCGTTTTTTATTGGCATTAAAGGTTGTGTTATCTGATCGCGGATCGGCTCCCACATTGGTTTTTGATGAAATTGATACAGGTGCTGGGGGCGCTGTTGCGGCCGCTATTGGGCAGCGGTTGCAACGTTTGTCGGAAAAGATTCAGGTTTTTGCTATTACGCACGCACCCCAAGTTGCGTCGAAAGCGCATAGTCATTTTCTTATTTCAAAAATTGAAAGTGATGATAAAGGGCACTTTGTTACAGCTATTCATAAAATGGAAGAGCAGGAGCGTGCAGAAGAAATTGCTCGTATGTTGGCAGGGGAACAGATTACTGAGGAGGCACGAGCGGCTGCTCAAAAGCTTCTTGCTTAGTCAGCATTTGCGATAAGATAAAAAGTCTGACAAGCATGTGTTTATTTAAGTTCACTTTTTTAAATTAAAGAGTTGAGATTTTTATGACGATAGTCCACCATTTGGAATAGATTTTATGAATAAGGACAGAATTAAAAACCTTACTGCTCTTGAAGCAGAAAGTGAATTAGAGTGGTTAGCAAAAGAGATTGCACGTCATGATGTGCTTTATAATCGTGATGATCAACCTGAAATTTCTGATGCAGAATATGATGCTCTTCGCCGGCGTAATGCGGAAATTGAAGCTCTCTTTCCTGACCTTGTTCGTATAGACTCTCCTTCACATAAAATTGGAGCACCGGTTTTAGAGAAGTTTGAAAAATCTGTTCATACACAACCGATGCTTTCCCTTGATAATGCGTTTAGCTTTGAAGATGTCACTGAATTTGTTGAACGTGTGCGTCGTTTTTTACGGTTTTCAGAAACACAAATGTTAGAAATAACAGCAGAGCCAAAAATTGATGGTTTGTCGTTGTCTTTGCGCTATGAAAAGGGGCGGCTTGTATGTGCCGCAACGCGGGGTGATGGAACTGTTGGTGAAAATGTGACAGCGAATGCACGAACAATTTCTGATATTCCAAAAGTTTTGCAAGGAAAATTTCCTGATATTCTTGAGGTTCGCGGTGAAGTTTATATGGGGCGGGAAGATTTCCAAGCACTTAATATCAGCCAGCAAGAGAAGGGGAAGCTAATCTTTGCCAATCCTCGAAATGCGGCGGCTGGATCGCTGCGCCAACTGGATTCACGGATAACTGCCAGTAGAAAGCTGCGATTTTTTGCTTATGCTTGTGGTGAAGTGAGTGAAATATTTGCAGAAAGCCAAATGGAGATGATGAAAAAGCTCAAAGAATATGGCTTTATTATCAATCCATTAACAAAAGTTTTTAAGAAAGTAGAAGAAATTATTTCCTATTATCATGATATAGAAGAACGCCGTTATTCTTTAAACTATGATATTGATGGCATTGTTTATAAGGTTAATGATTTGATGCTCCAAAAGCGGTTGGGATTTGTTTCTCGTTCGCCGCGTTGGGCTATTGCGCATAAATTTCCAGCAGAAAAGGCTGTGACTCTTTTAGAGGGTATTGATATTCAAGTGGGGCGCACCGGTGCATTAACACCTGTTGCGCGTCTTACGCCGATCACTGTTGGTGGGGTGGTGGTGACCAATGCTAGTTTGCATAATGAGGATTATATTAAAGGAATTGGTCATAAAGGAGAGCCCATTCGTGAGGGGCGTGATATTCGTATCGGCGATACGGTGATTATACAACGTGCTGGTGATGTAATTCCTCAAGTTGTTGATATTGTAGTGGAAAAACGTCCAAAAGATTCTTCTGCTTTTGTTTTCCCTCATCTCTGCCCTGCTTGTGGGAGTCATGCGGTTCGTGAAGCAGAAGAAGCGGTGCGTCGATGTACAGGGGGGCTTATTTGTCCTGCACAAGCAATTGAGCGTATTCGTCATTTCGTTGCGCGCAATGCTTTTGATATTGAGGGTTTGGGTAAAAAACAAGTAGAGTTTTTTTTCCACGCTCAAGATGAAGCGCTTCGTATTCAGACACCCGCTGATATTTTTACTTTACAACGGCGTCAAGAAAACTCGTTAGTTCGTTTGGAAAATATGGAAGGTTTTGGTGCTGTTTCTGTGCGGAAATTGTATGATGCCATTAATGCACGTCGCAAAATTCCCTTAAGCCGTTTTTTGTTTGCTCTAGGGATTCGTCATGTTGGTGAGGTGAATGCGCGGCGTCTTGCACGCGCTTATCAAACTTATACAGCTTTTGAAACTGCGGCAATGGAAGCACTTATGCCATGTGAGCAGGAAGATAAAGAAGGTAATGAAGCTTGGCTAGAGCTTACCAATATCGAAGGAATTGGACCACAGGTAGGCAGTGCGATTGTTGATTTTTATAAGGAAGCCCATAATCGTGAGGTTTTGGCTGTTTTGCTTGAAGAAGTGACTCCTCTCGATGAGGAGCCTGTTTTGGCAGCATCTTCATCGTTAGCGGGAAAGATCATAGTTTTTACAGGAACTTTGACGCGTATGTCTCGCGATGAAGCAAAAGCATTAGCAGAGCGATTAGGGGCAAAGACTTCCGGTTCACTCTCTAAAAAAACAGATCTTCTTGTTGCAGGGCCTGGAGCGGGATCAAAATTGACTAAAGCTGGGGAGTTAGGTGTTGAGGTTATCGATGAAGAGGCTTGGCTACAGCTGATTGAAGAACAGAATGTTTAGAGAGGGGGAATGATGCTCAAGCATTGATGGATATTCTTCTCTTTTTTCCTCACGTTCAGTGCATATTTTTGCTTTGAAAAAGGGGTGGGGATGTTCTTGTTGAAAGCTTTAAGAGATATCTGTGTTTTTTCCCTTAAAGGGGTTTTGTTGCTTCGCTTGCCCATTCTTTCTCTTCTTCATTTAAATAAGGTGCATTCATTTGATAAACACGAGCATGGTAATTATTGAGCCATTGTCTCTCTTCTTGTGTTAAAAGCTCTGGAAGAATGAGTCTTCGATCAATGGGGCAATGAGTGAGTGTCTCAAACGAGAGCATTTCTTTTTCTCCACCAGCAATTTTTTGTGCTGGCTTTACAATAAGCAAATTTTCAAGACGGATACCAAAAGCGCCTTCACGATAATATCCAGGTTCATTAGAAACAATCATTCCAGGGATCAATTCTTGGTATCCTTTGCGCGAAATATTTTGTGGTCCTTCATGAACAGAGAGATAAGAACCAACGCCATGACCCGTGCCATGGGCATAATCAAAACCGGCTTTCCATAAGGCAATGCGTGCTAGAACATCAATATCTTGTCCGCGTGTTCCTTTTGGAAAGAGTGCTGTTGAAAGAGAAATCATGCCTTTGAGAACCAAAGTAAAACAGCGTTTTTCTTCTTCTCCAATATTCCCAACTGCTATCGTGCGTGTGACATCTGTGGTGCCATCACGGTATTGTCCTCCTGAATCCACAAGATAAAGCTCACCAGCTTTGAGTGGTTTATTGGTTTCATTTGTTACACGGTAATGGATAATTGCTCCATTTGCTCCTGCTGCTGAGATTGTATCAAAAGAGAGATCTTCTAGTTTTTTCCCCATGTCTTTTGCTGTCTTTATGCGAAATTCTTCTAATTTTTGAGCAGCAGAAATTTCATCTATCGTGCCTGGAGTTTGTTTGTCTAACCAAGCAAAAAAACGGGTAAGAGCAACACCATCGCACAAATGTGCTCCACGTGCCCCCTCTAGTTCTATGCTATTTTTAATGGCACGGGGTAGAGCAGCAGGATCGGTCAGTGGGATGAAAGATTTTTTATCTTCTTCAAGTACAGTGCTTAACTTTTCGCATGCTAACTGTGGATCTAGAGCAAAAACCATACCTTTTTGACTATAATCTTTGATCTTTGCAATAAATTGTTCTGGTTCATATAATTTTGTATAACGTTCCAGATATCGTTTTTGTTCTTCACCAAGCTTTTTACTGTCAATGAATAAGGCTGGTGTTTCTTTGATGGGAATGAGAGCAAAACAAAGGACAAAAGGTGTATTAGAAACATCATTGCCACGGATATTGAATATCCATGCAATAGAGGAGGGATCTGTAAAAATAAAAGCATCTGCACGGACTTGTTGTATGGTTCTGCGAATTAAAGAGAGCTTTTCATCGCTATCCCATCCTGCATATTGGAGAGGATGAATTGATAGGGGAGATTGTGGGAAGGGTGGCTGATCATGCCAGATAAGATCAATAGGATTTTGTTGAACAGCTATAAGCTTTCCCCCTGTTTTTATCTCTAAGGATTTTTTCAATGCATCTGTAGAGGCAATGGTGTGGAGCCATGGATCAAAGCCAATAGAAAGTTGTTTTCCATTTTTTTCAAGCCATTGTGAGGGAGGACAAGTTATGAGATCTTCATATTCAAAAATATGAGGATCAGTTTGTTGACGAACTTGGAGTTTGTAGCGTCCATCTGTAAAGATAATAGCTTTATTTTTTAAAATGAGCGCCATACCCGCTGATCCAGTAAAGCCAGTAAGCCAGCTTAAGCGTTGAGCATGGGGGGGAACATATTCTCCTTGATGTTCATCGCTACGGGGAACAAGAAAACCATCAAGCCCAAGACGATCAAGCTCTTTACGAAGAGATGAAATACGTTCGAGAGCATGGCTGGGATTTGTTGTTGCTTCAAAAGATTGATACATAACAACGTCCTTTTCATTTATTTAAGATGTATCGTAACCCATCCTTGATGGTAGGATGTTTCAAGATGTTTGAGTCCCTGTTTTACATAAGCTCCCAATACAAAATCATGTTGTTCTTCAAGAATTCCAGAAAGTACAAGTGAGCCATCTTTTTGAAGGAATTGAACCATTTCTGGAGCAAGTTCAATAAGCGGATTGGCAAGAATATTGGCAATGATGAGATCAAAGGGAGCACGTGATGCAATTTCATCATGGGAAAAGCCTATGGCTGTAATTGCCTTAATATATTTTTCTACGCCATTGAGTGTGATATTGTGTTTTGCAACTTTGATAGCAATGGGATCAATATCAGATGCAAGTATAGCAATGGGTTTGAGCTTTGCCATGCCAATGGCTAAGACACCACTGCCAGTTCCAAGATCAAGGGCATTTTGTGGGTTTTCATGTTGCATTATTTTGGCAATCATTTCCAAACAACCGGCTGTTGTTCCATGATGTCCAGTGCCAAAAGCTTGATTTGCATCAATTTCAATGGGAAAAACACCTTGTGGGATGTCGTTACGGTTATGGCTTCCATGAAGGAAAAAAGGACCAGCATGCACAGGTTGTAGTCCTTCTAGGCTTTTTTGTACCCAATCAATATTGGGTAAAATTTCATGGTTAATTTTATGAGGATCTATAGAAAGGATCTGTGCAAAACGCTTCGATACATGTTCTTGATTTTCTTGGTCTACATAGAGTGAAAGTTCATAGATGGTGTTTTTTTCATCAATCTCTGTAAGAGCCAAAGGATATCCTTCTTCGTCAAAAGCTGACTCTATAAGCGTATAAAATTGCTCTGCTTCATTTTTAGAAGCAGTATAATACAGACGAATTTGCTGTGACATCTTGTTCTTTCTCTATAATCGTCTTTGTTATTTAATTTATGACAAGCTTTTTAAGTCGTTCAATGGCGATTTGGTCTTTTAACTCATTATCATCCTCGCTGGGTTCATAAGGTATAATACCAGCGAGTTTGCCACCTTTTTTAAGCAAAAAAATTGCAGCCGTATGGTCGTAAGTATAGTTTCCATCTGTCCCTGGTACTTTTTCAGCAAAGATATTAAAGGAATTGACCATTTTATGAACTTTTTCAGGATCTCCGCTAATGCCAATAATTTTATTGTTAAAATTACTGAGATATTCATGAAGTACTTCAGGAGTGTCACGCTCAGGGTCAACAGTCACAAACCATTTTCCTAATTTATCACTCTCAGGCCCAAGGGCTGTAAGCCATCGATCAAGATTCATTAATGTCGTAGGACAGATTTCAGGGCACATCGTAAAACCGAAGAAAATAATAGAAGGTTTACTGCGAACATCAGCTTGCGTAACAGTTTGTCCATTTGAATCGGTGAGAGTAAAGTCATCACCTAAAGGTTTATTGATCAACCTATCATAAATAAAAATCCCCGTAAGAAATATAGCTGTTAGTCCTAAGATGCGGATTACATTTTTCATTGCTTGTCTCTCTTAAAAGTGTTGAAAAAATCTAGCATTGGTTGGTTTGTTTTGCAATGTTTGTTTCACGGTTGATTTTATGGATTTGCTTGGTATGTCTTTCCATATCTCTTGATGAAATAATTGATGGAAGGTAATATGAATATTGAGAACGATCTTCGATTTCATGAAAGTAAACCGCGTATCCATACAACGGCACGATTGCATGGTTGTAAATTAGGGCCCTATGTGGAAATTAATGAGCGGGTGATTTTGCGGAATGTGACCGTTGGAGATTTTTCTTATTTAGAACGTAACAGTGAGGCTATTTATAGCGATATTGGTCGTTTTTGTTCTATTGCATCTCATGTACGGATAAATGCGTTGGAGCATCCTATAGAGCGTCTTTCAACCCATAAAATAACCTATCGTCCAAACGAATATTTTCGTTATAAGTCACTCGATTGTTCTTTTCGTGAAAGGCGTTGTGCAAAACGTGTTATCATTGGGCATGATGTGTGGATTGGGCATGGAGCAGTTATTATGCCTGGGATAACAGTTGGACATGGTGCAATTATTGGAGCTAATGCTGTTATAACAAAAGATATTATGCCTTATACGATTGTTGCTGGGGTTCCAGCTCAACAATTGCGGATGCGCTTTCCCAATCATGTGATAGGAGATCTTTTAGATATGGCTTGGTGGGATTGGCCGCTTGATAAAATTTACAACGCATTACCTGATATGCAAAACCTCCCTATTGAAGCTTTTGTTTACAAATGGAAACGACATTCAGAATAAAATAATCCTTTGAGAAAACGGATTATAGTTTTCTTTCGTTAAGCTTTGTCTACAAAATTATCCAGTACACGCTTTTCTCCAGCTTTTTCAAACATTATTGTCAATTTATGATCATCTATCGCTGTAATACGACCATAACCAAATTTTATGTGAAAAATTCGATCATTGATAGAAAAATTTGATGGTGCGTGAGAGATTGATTGAGCGATAACTTTTCCTTCAATATTTTTGTATTTTTGTGAATGCTTTTTTCTTGGTGTTACATAGTCATTATAAAAGGAATCATTATGCTGAAAGGAGGATTTCCCATAACCACCATAAGATGTTTCCATGGCTATGGCTTCTATATGTTCTGCTGGTAGTTCATCTAGAAAACGGGAGGGAAGAGCAGATTGCCAAAGTCCATGAACTCTTCGGTTGGATACAAACCATATATGTAAATGTTTTTTTGCTCTTGTAAGCCCCACATAAGCAAGACGTCGTTCTTCTTCTAATCCTGAACGTCCACCTTCATCTAATGAGCGCTGATGGGGAAAGAGCCCTTCTTCCCAACCTGGAAGAAAAACTGTTTCAAATTCAAGCCCTTTAGCGGAATGGAGTGTCATGATGTTGACGGCATCCATGTTTTCATTATTTTCCGTTTCCATTACCAGTGCAACATGTTCTAAAAAGCTTTGAAGATTTTCAAACTGTTCCATGGAACGGATCATTTCCTTAAGATTCTCTAGTCGTGTGGGCGCTTCTGGTGAGCGATCTTCTAACCACATGGTTGTATAACCAGAATCTTCAAGGACGATCTCGGCAAGTTCTCTGTGGGGGGTGTCTTGCAGCATATTTTGCCAGCGGCGGAAGTTTTCAATAAGGTTTCGTAAAGCACTGCGTGCCTTAGGTTTTAGCTCGTCTGTTTCAATGATGTCAGCAGCCGCAGAAAAGAGAGAAACAGAACGTGCGCGTGCACTCTCATAAAGACTGCGCAAGGTTGCATCGCCTATGCCGCGTTTAGGTGTATTGATAATACGCTCAAAGGCTAAATCATCAGCGGGATGAACAACAACGCGTAAATAAGCCATGGCATCACGTATTTCCATTCGTTCATAAAAACGAGGACCACCAATGACGCGATAGTTAAGGCCAAGCGTTACAAAGCGATCTTCAAATTCACGCATTTGAAATGATGCGCGTACCAAAATAGCCATATGATTCAATGCATGACCGGTTTGTTGAGCGCGTTCGATTTCTTCTCCGATAGCTCGCGCTTCTTCTGCTGAATCCCATGCTGAATGAATTTTTACTTTTTCTTCCTCACTCTTTATTTGAGCAGAAAAAAGAACTTTACCCAGTCTTTCTTCATTATGAGCAATTAGATGAGAGGCAGCTTTAAGAATATGAGATGTTGAGCGATAATTGCGTTCTAGACGAATAATTTGGGAAGAAGGAAAATCTTTTTCAAATCGTAATATATTCTCGACTTTCGCACCACGCCATCCATAAATAGATTGATCATCATCACCAACACAACAAAGATTAACATTTTGACCTTGAGGATGTTGTGCCAAAAGGCGAAGCCAAAGATATTGTGCTGTATTTGTATCTTGATATTCATCAACAAGAATATAGCGAAATTGAGAATGATATTCGCGAAGAATATCTGGATTGTGTTGGAAGATAGAGATAGAATGAAGCAGAAGATCGCCAAAATCACAAGCATTAAGATCTTTTAATCGATTTTGGTAACTGTAATAAAGGTTGCGTCCCATGCCGTTGCCAAAGGAATGAGCATCACTTTTTGAGATATGTTCTGGTGAAAGTCCTTGATTTTTCCAAGAATCAATCATCATGGCTAGATTTCGTGCGGGCCAACGCTTGTCGTCTAATCCTTCAGCTTGAATAAGCTGTTTTAAAAGTCGAAGAACATCATCGCTATTGAGAATTGTAAAGTTTCTTTTTAAATCAACAAGTTCTGCGTGACGGCGTAAAATTTTAGCACCAGTAGAATGAAAAGTTCCAAGCCAAGGCATTCCTTCAACAATTTCACCAATAAGTTCACCAATACGTGTTTTCATTTCACGGGCTGCTTTGTTGGTAAAAGTGACAGCAAGTATTTGTTGAGGAGAGGCGAGTCCAGAGCGCAGAATATGAGAAATACGGGTTGTTAAGACACGTGTTTTTCCAGTGCCTGCACCTGCAAGAACTAAAAGAGGCCCCTCAGTATTCATAACAGCTTGTTGTTGTTCTGGATTGAGCTGTTCTAAATAGTCTGTGTTATATGATTTTTTTTTCTTTAGAACATGGGAAGAAATCCCAGAGCCTTTTTCATCATAGGCTGGGGGGGCATCTTCTTCAAAAAAAGGTATGTGATCGGAAAAATTATTCATTATACCTTTTTTGTAATCTTTTTTTTATAAAAGTGCTAGATTTAAAAAACTTTTCTTTTTAAAGCTACAACAGTCTTAATTGAACGAGAGGATGTTAAAAGCAAGTATTAAAGACGTTGAGTAAGAATACTTTGAAGGGCGTAAACGCGCAACGAGGCCGAAAGATTAACTTGTTGTGGCCTTTGGCTATCAATATCAGTGATAATAAAGGCTAAAGATTGTCCTTTTTTGCGGGCTATATCTTTGAGAATATCTAAAAATGGCGGTTCTAAAGAGACGCTGGTTGCATGTCCATCAACGCGAACAGATATCTTTTTCGGAATGACTTTTGACCAATCAATAAAATTACTTTCGTTCATTTTTTTCCTTTACTCATCGTTTCGCAAACGATTTTGATCAAGAAATTTTTGCGTTTTAAAAGATTTTTGTTGCTCAAAAAGTTTTTCAGTTTTTGTTCGTCCAAACCGATAACGATTTTCTTCGGCATGAAGCGCTTTTTCTGCACGCTTTTTTTGTTTTCGAAATTGGCGAAGATTTATCGGTTCAGTCATGAGAAAAATTATTTTTTCCGAAAAGAATCTAAAGAGACAATATCAGCACTTTGTTTTGTATCGTTATTTGAAGGTTCTTTATTGGTAGTGAGACTTTGTTTTTTTGTGAGCATACTTTCTTTTTTTTGTTTGTTTGAGGGAGCTGTGAGCGTAGATGGGATATTTTCTGAAGCTTCACTTTCTACAGAGGGAGGGGGTGAGGGCAGATCAAATGCTGCTTCAAATGTTGCTACAGGATCATAAAAAACTTGAATGGAAGTAAAAGGAATTACGAGTTTTTCGGTAATTTCCCTGAAAGAGAGGGTTACTTCAAAGGCTGTTTCTGAAACACTGAGATCTCTAAACTGATGTTGCAAGACGATCGTCATTTGCTCAGGATAGCGATTTTTTAGCCGAGGAGAAATTTTAACACCCGGAGCATTTGTAAAAAAAGTTATAAAAAAATGATGGTTTCCCGGAAGCCCTGCTTTAGCAACTTCCGATAAAACTTTACGGATAACTCCACGAAGCGCATCCTGAACGAGAATATCGTAACGGATTTGATCTTTAACCATTGAAGTTTATTCCTTTTATTTCACGTAGCAGAATGGGCCGTGTTGATGCGTTGATATTGTGTAATAGAATGTATTTAAAAGTTAGCAGTATTTTGTCTACGAGATACCTCATTGAATCAAAAAACACAAAAAATAATGTCTGATGATGTCTGAAAGATCAATCAATAACATTTTTAAAAGTGAAGGCTTCTGTTGCCAGGTGCCTTCCAACCCCGCTTAAACCTGCGACGGTTTAAGAGTCAATTTGAAACATTCACACCACCTTAGGCGGCGAGACGTGCTTCCGCATAGTTGTCATTTGCAACTACTCATTTAGCCCGATAACGGTGGTACAATGCCGAGTAAAAGAGCGATCTTTACACCCTTGTCGATCCTATTTCGCCCCCACCAAAATATAATTTTGGTTATTTATATTTTGGTGGAGGCGCCGGGTACCGCCCCCGGGTCCAATAGGTTTATTTCACCGTCCATTTATTACCATAGCTGGAAAGCCAGCCCTTTAAATATAGATGAAGAACAGTCTTAGGAAAAGGGGGGGTTGTTAATATTTTTAATCCTCTAATTATTTATGGAGCTATATGATGCGGCTATAAAAGTATAGCCGCTCATTTTTGGAGAGGAGATGATGTAAAATGACAAATAATCTAGCAGATATTAAAGTATATGATTCAAATCCTGATGCAGCGGCAGTCGAACGACTTAGTCAGCGTTTAGCTTTGGTGATGAAAAAGCAGGATGCAGCGCTTGTTGCAACATCAGATCCAAAAGAGTTAGAACGTGTTGAAAAATGGGTTCAAGATGTTTTAGAAGTTGATGAGCAGAGTGCTAAAATGGCTGTTTCAAAAGTTGCTCAGATGATGGCTGGAGAGCGTAGAAAAAGTCGTATAACTTTTTATTATTTAGTTGCTAAGCAACTCAAGGCACTTCATAAAATTTAAACAATATTAAATTTGTAATAATGATAAAAAAGCCCAATTTCTTGGGCTTTTTCGTTTATAGAGGGCGTTAACGTTTTTCATCGTCTTGGAGGTATCCTCCTTTACGCATACTCGGGACAAAGAGAAGCGCAATGAAAGCCATGATCATCACGATGGTTATGTAGAAATAAAAGAGTGATTCATATCCAGCTTTTTTTAATCCAAACGCAACGTATTCAGCAGAACCACCAAATAAGGCATTCCCAATGGCATGAGAAATGCTAACGCCTAATGCACGTATGGAAGAGGGGAACATGGCTGATTTTACGACACCAGAGATGGATGTATACATGCTCATAATGAAGAGCAAGCCAATAATGACAGATAAGGCAACCCATATATTATGGGTGTTACCTATAATCCAGAGTCCAGGAAATGTAAAAATGGCAGAAAGTATACTCCAAATGATAAGTAAAGTTTTGGTTCCAATTTTATCGGCGATGATTCCCGCTATAGGTTGGAACAGGATGAAAATAAACAGTACAGCTGTCATTATCGTTGTTGCGGTATGTTTATCAAAGCCGGTGGTGGTGATCAAATATTTTTGCATATAAGTCGTAAAGGTATAAAATGTAAGTGATCCTCCTGATGCAAAGCAAGCAATCACGACTACAGCTTTTGTATGTTTGGTGAGAAGTTCCTTAAGACTCCCAGAATGTTTGTGAGAGCGGCTTTCTTTCGTGGTGGTTTCGTGGAGTGAACGGCGTAGATAAATCGCAACGAGCGCTCCACATCCACCAATCACAAAAGGAATACGCCATCCCCATGCTTTTAACTGATCTTCAGACAGATAAGATGCTAAAATAAATATAATGAAACTGGCAAGAAGCTGACCTGTAATAAGGGTAGCTGATTGAAAAGAAGCAAAAAGCCCACGATGCTTTTTGAGGGCTACTTCGCTCATATAAGTTGCTGCTGTCCCATATTCGCCCCCTGCGGAAAGCCCTTGCATCATTCGAATTAAAAGTAGAAGGATCGCTGCTGTTACGCCAAGAGTTTTGTAGGTGGGAAGTATGGCTATGAGAAAAGATCCCCCACACATCATAAAAATGGATACAAGCATCGAGAATTTACGTCCATAACGATCGGCGATAAATCCTAAAAACCAAGCTCCAATAGGGCGCATAAGAAAGCCAATAAAAAAGACCCCCGCTGTTTTCAACAGGGGCGTAATCGCATCATCATCTGAAGGAAAAAATTGTGAGGCAAAATAAATTGATGCAAATGAATAAACGTAAAAATCATACCACTCTACGAGATTTCCTGATGCGCTTGCTATAATAGCAAAAATACGTTTTCTTGCATCCTGTGATGCTGAAGTTGTTCCATTTTTCATGAATTGTTCCCCTTTTGGATTTATAATCCATATTCTTAAACATAATGTTTTATGATTACTAGAAAAATTCAGTCGTATAATGATTATTTTTTATGAAAAATATTTTAAGTAACATATTGGGGGAAATTTTATCTATTTATTATATTATAAATAGTTTGATTAATTTATTAAATAATTACAAAAAAAAAGCCCAATTTCTTGGGCTTTTTATTTAGTAAATAAGTTTAATGAAGTTTGTCTTTATCAAGATATCCTCCTTTATCAATATCGGGCATTAGGAGAATAGAGATGAGGGCAATGATCATCATTCCAACGATGTAAAAAAAGAAAACAGATTCATATCCCATATTTTTTAATCCAAGCGCTACATATTCAGCAGAACCGCCAAAGAGTGCATTCCCAATGGCAAAGGCAAATCCAACACCAATTGCCCGGATTGAAGCAGGGAATAGTTCTGCTTTTATTATACCAGCAATGGATGTATAAAAACTCATAATACAGAGTATTCCAATAATAATTAAGAGTGCTGTCCATGCATTATGGGTATTTCCAATCATTTTAAGGACCGGAATGGTACAGATAATGGATAAGATACTCCAAATAATGAGTGAAGCTCTTGCTCCAATTTTATCGGCTAGGGCCCCTAAAAGAGGTTGGAGTAACACAAAAATAAAGAGGGCCGCAGTCATGATCGTTGTTGCTGTTTGCTTATCAAATCCGGTGGTGGTGATCAGATATTTTTGCATATAAGTGGTATATGTATAAAATGTGAGAGATCCGCCAGCTGTGAAGCCAACAACCAAAAAGAATGCTTTTTTATGATTGCAAAAAAGTTCCTTAAGACTACCGGCGTGTTGTTCAGAACGACTTTTGGGGGTTGTTGTTTCATGAAGCAAGCTTCGCAGATAAATTGAAACGATCGCTCCAAAGCCACCAATGACAAAAGGAACTCGCCATCCCCACGCTTTTAACTGATCTTCAGTGAGATAAATGGCTAAAATAAAAATTACCAAGCTCGCGAGAAGTTGACCTGAGATTGTTGTTGCATATTGAAAAGAAGCAAAGAGCCCACGATGATTTTTGGGTGCAACTTCGCTCATATAAGTGGCTGCTGTACCATATTCACCACCGACGGAGAGCCCTTGAAACATGCGGATTAAAAGCAGCAGAAATGCTGCTGTTATTCCCAAAGTTTTGTAGGTGGGAAGTATAGCAATGAGAAAAGAACCTCCACACATCATAAAAACAGAAATAAGCATGGAGCGTTTACGTCCATAGCGGTCAGCAATGAAGCCAAAGAGCCATGCTCCAATAGGACGCATAAGAAAGCCAATAAAAAAGATCCCTGCAGTTTTTAACAGTTGTGTAACAATATCTTCATCTTCAGGAAAAAATTGTGATGCAAAATAAACCGATGCAAAGGAGTAAGCATAAAAGTCATACCATTCTACCAGATTTCCTGATGCACTGGATATGATAGCAAAAATACGTTTCCTTGTATCATGTGGATCTACAGTTGTTTGATTACTCATGAAATTTTCCCCTTTTAGATTGATAATTTATTTTTTATTATTTAAGTTTTTATTTGTATCACTAAAATTTAATTGTGTCATAGTAATTTCTAAAGCCTGTTTGTATATAGGCTTGAGCCTTTTGAGGGCGTTATTGTGTTGTAGGGTAAAATGCGTTACAGCGAATGTAAGGGGAAGGGGGCATTGAAGAGGAGATTTAAGCTAGATGAAATGTTGGTAAAAAGAGTGCTTAAATGATTGGCTTAAAAATTTCCTATAGAATATTTGAACAGTGCGAAGAAGTTGCGTAATTTTCTATGATCTTGTCGCTTAGTGATTAAAGATCTGTGAAAAGTCTCAATAATATAGATTTATAGATTCTCCACCTTGTGCAAGAAGCATAATAGTTTGTACTGTATGGAAACAGTCGAAAATGAATTGTTTTATGTTTGTTGTTGTTTAAAGACTTTATAATATTCATAAAAAGCCTAAGGATTTAGGCTTTTTATTGTGTGTACAAATTTAATGGATATCATCATCTTTCAGATATCCCCCCTTGTCTATATCGGGCATTAGGAGAATAGAGATGAGGGCAATGATCATCATTCCAACAATGTAAAAAAAGAAAACAGATTCGTACCCTATATTTTTTAATCCAAGCGCTACATATTCCGCAGAGCCACCAAACAGTGCGTTAGCAATAGCATAAGAGATACCAACCCCCATTGCTCGGATTGAAGTAGGGAATAGTTCTGCTTTTATTATACCAGCAATGGATGTATAAAAACTCATAATACAGAGTATTCCAATGATAATTAAGAGTGCTGTCCATGCATTATGGGTATTTCCAATCATTTTAAGGACTGGAATGGTACAGATAATAGATAAGATACTCCAAATAATGAGTGAAGCTCTTACTCCAATTTTATCGGCTAGAGAACCAAAGAGGGGTTGGAGTAACACAAAAATAAAGAGTGCGCCAGTCATTATTGTCGTCGCAGTGTGCTTATCAAATCCGGTGGTGGTGATCAGATATTTTTGCATATAAGTGGTATATGTATAAAATGTGAGCGATCCTCCCGCTGTAAAGCCAATAACCAAAAAGAAAGCTTTTGTATGATTGCGTAAAAGTTCTATAATACTTCCAGCATGTTGTGTCGAGCGGCTTTCTTTGGTCGTTGTTTCATGGAGCGAATTGCGCAGATAAATTGAAATGATCGCTCCAAAGCCACCAATGACAAAAGGAATTCGCCAGCCCCATTCTTTTAGCTGATCTTCAGTGAAATAAAGTGCTAGAATAAAGATAATGAAACTTGCAAGAAGTTGCCCGGTAATGAGTGTAGCATATTGGAAAGATGCAAAGAATCCGCGATGATTTTTAAGGGCAACTTCGCTCATATAAGTGGCTGCTGTACCATATTCACCACCGACGGAGAGCCCTTGAAACATGCGGATTAAAAGCAGTAGAAATGCTGCTGTTATTCCCAAAGTTTTGTAGGTGGGAAGTATAGCAATGAGAAAAGAACCTCCACACATCATAAAAATAGAAATAAGCATGGAGCGTTTACGTCCATAGCGGTCAGCAATGAAGCCAAAGAGCCATGCTCCAATAGGACGCATAAGAAAGCCAATAAAAAAGATCCCTGCAGTTTTTAACAGTTGTGTAACAATATCTTCATCTTCAGGAAAAAATTGTGATGCAAAATAAACCGATGCAAAGGAGTAAGCATAAAAGTCATACCATTCTACCAGATTTCCTGATGCACTGGATATGATAGCAAAAACACGTTTCCTTGTATCATGTGGATCTACAGTTGTTTGATTACTCATGAAACTTTCCCCTTTTAGATTGATAACTTTTCTGCTCGTTAAAGTTGTCAATGATGTATAGCATAAAAATACAATTATATAATGATAATTTCTTAGAAAAATATTTTAAGTTTATTTGTTGTAATTTTAGTTTCTTTAAAATATTTTATTTAAAATTTATACAGAATAAATAATGTTTATATTATTAATAAATAAAATAAACTTTAATTGAACTACAGAAGGAAATATTACTTAATTTATACTATTGATAATCACTAAATAATCTTTTGTTTCATGATTATATTCTTTTGTAGAGATTAAAAACTTACGATGGCGAAAGAATGAGCTTGTATATTTAAAGTTTAGAACTTTTATTGTAAGATTTTCTAGAGTGATTAATGCTGTTTTGAGCTTATGGTGTATTGTTTAAATTCTGTGCTTTTAGAATCTTTTAAGGATTTTTTTGTTTCATTGTGAATTATTTGTATATGAGAGTATTTTGGGGGATATGGATATTTGGGGGCTTATAGGTTTGATGTTGTGTCGTAAAATGGCGTTATTAGCTATTACATGTGAGATTGTTGTGTGGGTAAAATCTCTTGATGAACTATTTCAAGTATCAAGGGAATGTGCAATCTTAAGGACCAGAGAATAGAGTATAGTAAAGCTAATAAATAGTATAATGATAGCCGTTTACGCTTTTATTAGTATTAAGCATGAAGAGGTTGGTCAACAATGTTAAGCAGTTCTTGAGCCTTTGAGTTTTTAAGACGGTTTATAAGAGCATTTTTAGCCCTTTCTTATACAATTTTATCCGCTATGACTTTTCCTCTACTTGTAATGTGCAAGCGAGAGGTGTTTTAAGTTGATTCAACATAAAAACAAATATCAAATGAGAAAATTTTACGTGATATTGGGTTTTAATTCAAGTTGAAGATGCTAGATATATCATTATAAATCAATGTGTTGTGCAATTTTATCTTTTTAGAGGGCTTTACTGTTATGCTCTTTATGGGCGCCATCATGAAATGGATTTGCGTCTATTTGAGAAATGTATCTTAAAAAAGTGCGGAAGTTCATAACATAGTGGGTATTTTCTATTTTTCATGGAGGTTTTATTTTGCATATAGGGGCCCATAAAAGAACGTATTAAACAAAAGTATGAGACAATGTGTCATTTATTATTGATAAAACTTCCTATAAGATAATTTTTGGGCTTTAATTTCTCGTAGAATAGATACAAAAAAAGCCCAGAATTCTGGGCTTTTTTATTAGAATAAAAAGTTAATCAATATCATCTCCTTGTAAATATCCTTTTTTGCGAGCATCTGGCATTAAGAGAATTGCAATGAAGGCAATGATCATCATACCTGCTATGTAAAAATGAAATATAGATTCATAGCCGATTTTTTTAAATTCAAGTGCGACAGCTTCAGCAGAACCACCAAATAGCGCGTTAGCAATAGCATAAGAGAGACCAACTCCCATTGCTCGGATTGAAGCAGGAAACATTTCTGCTTTTACGATACCAGAGACGGATGTATAAAAGCTCATAATACAAAGCATGCCAATAATAATGGAGAGAGCAACCCACATATCATTAGTATTTCCAATAATTCTAAGTGCAGGAATTGTAAAGATGATAGATAAGAAACTCCAAATAAGCAGTGAAGCTTTTGTACCAATTTTATCTGCGAGAGAACCAAAAAGGGGTTGGAGTAGCATAAAAACAAATAGTGCGGCAGTCATTATTGTTGTCGCAGTATGTTTATCAAATCCGGTTGTTGTTATCAGATATTTTTGCATATAAGTCGTACAGGTATAAAATGTCAGCGATCCTCCCGCTGTAAAACCGATAACTAAAAGGAACGCTTTTGTGTGATTGCGTAAAAGTTCTTTAAGACTACCAGCTTGTTTTTTAGAACGGCTTTCTTTAGTGGTTGTTTCGTGAAGTGAACGACGTAGATAAATCGCAACAATTGCGCCACATCCACCAATTGCAAAAGGAATACGCCAACCCCATGCTTTTAATTGATCTTCAGAAAGATAGAGAGCGAGAATAAACATAACTAAACTTGCAAGGAGTTGACCTCCAATGAGCGTGGCATATTGAAACGAGCTAAAGAAACCACGACGTTTTTTAAGAGCAACTTCACTCATATAAGTTGCTGTTGTTCCGTACTCACCGCCGACGGAGAGCCCTTGAAGCATGCGTAGTAAAATGAGAAGAATTGGTGCTACTGCTCCAATCGTTTCATATGTAGGAAGAAGAGCGATGAGAAACGAACCACCACACATCATAAAAACGGAAATCAGCAAAGAGCGTTTACGTCCATAACGATCCGCAATGAATCCAAAGAGCCAACCGCCAATTGGACGCATGAGGAAACCTATAAAAAAGACGAAGGAAGATTTCAAAAGTTCGGTAACAACATCTCCATTGGAGGGAAAAAACTGTGAGGCAAAATAAATAGATGTAAAAGAATAAACATAAAAATCATACCATTCCACCAGATTCCCTGATGCACTCGATATGATCGAAAGAACACGTTTCCTTGTATCATGTGGTGCTAAAGATTCTCGTTTTTCCATAGTCAATCCCTTCATTTTATGTTCATCCATCTTTGTTCATTATCCCTCTATGTTATTTTCTTAGAAGCTGTCTATAGTATTTTATCTTTTGCATCAAAATTTTAGTCAGATCATGATAATTTCTTGTGTAAGATGTTTTTGGAAAAAGATTTGAATTATGTTTGTACAGATTTTATAGTTTTTATTTTCTATAATGAAAAGAATCGGACATAATAGCTCCATGAAGTCATATCTTACTCTTTTATCTCACGTCTTAAATCAGGGCATTGATCGTACAGATCGAACGGGTGTTGGAACGCGATCTATTTTTGGGTATCAGATGCGCTTTGATTTACAAGCGGGATTTCCATTGTTGACGACAAAGAAATTACACTTGCGTTCAATTATTTATGAGCTTTTATGGTTTCTTAAAGGCGATACAAATATCGCATGGTTGAAAGAGCATGGTGTATCTATTTGGGACGAATGGGCTGATAAACAAGGAAATCTTGGTCCTGTTTATGGGTACCAGTGGCGTTCTTGGCCAGCTCCTGATGGGCGTCATATTGATCAAATCAGTAATCTGTTGACTATGATTAAGGAGACGCCTCATTCTCGTCGTCTCATTGTATCAGCATGGAACCCCGCATTGATAGAAGAAATGGCTCTTCCACCTTGTCATTGTTTTTTTCAATTTTACATTGCTGAGGGTAAATTATCCTGTCAGCTTTACCAGCGTTCTGCGGATATTTTCTTAGGAGTTCCATTTAATATTGCGTCCTATGCATTGTTAACGATGATGATTGCGCAAGTCAGTGGCCTTAAAGTGGGTGATTTTATTCATACGTTGGGGGACGCTCATCTTTATTCTAATCATTTTGAACAGGCAAAATATCAATTGTCTCGTATACCAAATGCTTTGCCATGTATGCGTATAAATCCAGCGGTAACAGATCTTTTTTCTTTTAAATTCGAGGATTTTGAATTGCTTAATTATGAAACACACCCCCATATTAAAGCTCCGGTAGCAATATGAAGATTTCCATTTGTTTAATTGCCGCTGTTGCAGAAAATGGTGTTATTGGTTGTAAAGGTGCAATGCCTTGGCATTTATCAACGGATTTGCAACGCTTTAAGGCATTGACGTTGGGTAAACCTATTATAATGGGGCGAAAAACTTGGGATTCTATCGGGAGACCGTTACCAAGGCGCACAAATATCGTCATCACGCGCGATTGTACTTTCAGCGCCGAAGGGGCAGTTGTTGCACATTCTTTATCACAGGCTTGTTCTCTTGCAACAAATGCTGCTTCTCAAAATGATATAGAGGAAATTTTTATTATTGGTGGGGGTGAAATTTTTAAACAAGCGTTTGATCTTGCTGATAAAATATTCCTTACAGAAGTTTTAGATTCTATAGAAGGTGATAGTTTTTTTCCTATTTTTGATAAAGAAAAGTGGACTATCGTGCAAACACAAGATATTCCCAAAGGGGATAAAGATAGTCATCCGACACGTTTTGTTGTTTATGAGCGGAAATGATTTTTTGTGATATGAAGTGGAAAGGGTTTATCCGTTGTGTAATTGAGATAAGAGAACCCTATAGGCTTTAAGTGAAGGATTGATATTTGAATGAATGGTAGTCAGTTAAAGAGGTGATAATGCCCTGGACAAATCAAAATGGTGGTGGCCCATGGAGTGGCGATAAAAATAAGAACAATGGTGATAAAAAGACATCGGCTAAGAATCTTTTTGGTTCTGGTGGCAATAATGGTGGCGGAAATGGCCCCAATCTCGATGATATTTTGCGTAAAGGACAGGATCATTTTAAACAATTTAGTCGGGGGGGCGTTTTTGTTTTGTTTCTTCTGCTTGCTGTGTGCTTTTTTCTCTATCAGTCACTTTATATTGTTCAACAAAATGAGCAAGCAGTAGAATTGCGTTTTGGTGTGCCTAAAGAAGAAATTATCGGTGATGGTTTACATTTTCATTTTTGGCCAATTGAAACTTATATGAAAGTACCTTTAACGGAAAAAACAATTGCAATTGGTGGACAGCCTGGACAGAGACAACAAAGTGAAGGTTTAATGCTGTCGAGTGATCAAAATATTGTGAATGTCAATTTTTCTGTTTACTATCGCATTTCACATCCAGGACAATTTTTATTCAATGTGAATGATCAAGAGGGAACGGTTCGTCAGGTCGCTGAAAGTGCAATGCGGGAAGTCATTGGTTCAAGACCTGTTGATGATGTTTTGCGCGATAAAAAAGAAGAAGTTGCTAACGATGTGAGAAAGATTACCCAGTTGACTGTCGATAAGTATCAGCTCGGGGTTGAAATAAGTCGTGTATCGATCAGTGAAGCTGCTCCTCCTACCAAAGTTGCTGCGGCGTTTAATTCTGTTCAGCAGGCTGAGCAGGAACGTGGACGAATGATTGAAGAAGGAAATCGTGTGCGTTTTACGAAGATTGGTTTGGCAAATGGTGAAGCTTCACGTACACGGGAAATCGCAAAAGGTGAAAAAGCACAAATGATTGAAGAGGCTACAGGGCGTGCTGAACGTTTTCAGGCTATAGCCCGTGAAGCTGCAGTTTCACCAGAGGCTGCACGGTATCGTCTTTATATGGAGACGATGGGGCGTATTTTTTCTTCACCCAATAAATTGGTTCTCGATCAAATTAATTCTCCTGCGGTGCCTTATCTTCCTTTGAATGAATTGCTGCGTCATAATTTATCAGAAAAAGCAAAAATAAAGTCAGCACGTTCTACATCGCTCTTGGATACTCAGATTTCTGGAGGACGTTAATAATGCAGCAGTCTCGTTTTTTGTTTGTTTTTAGTACTATAATAATTTTTTTGATTATGTTGTGGATGTCATTTTTTGTTGTCTATCCTCGTCAACAAGTCGCTATTAAGCGTTTTGGACAGATCGTTAAGGTAGAATCTAATCCTGGAATTTATGTGAAAATACCTTTTGTGGATAAGATGATTGTGGTGGATAATCGGTTGTTGCGTTACGATGTTCCTACACAATCTGTGCAAGTTCGTGGGGGGGCTTATTATGAAGTGGATGCGTTCTTTATTTATCGTATTACAGATCCTAAATTGTTTTTACAGCGTATTGCTTCAGGACGCCCGCAAATTGCAGCGCGTGAAAATCTCTCACCACGCTTTATTGATGCTTTGCGAGCTGTTTATGGTAAGCGGGAATTTAAAGCAGCCTTATCGGATGAGCGAGGCGCGATGATGGCTGAGGTTCAAAGGCAATTTTCTATAGATGCAGGTTCGCTGGGTATTAGGATTGTTGATGTGCGTATTCGAAAAACCGATTTAACTGATGCTGTTTCAGAAGATGTTTATCGGCAAATGGCTGCGGAGCGGGAAGCAGTTGCGGAAAATATCCGCGCTCGTGGTCAACAAGAACGAGATCGTATTGTCGCAGAGGCAAATCGTGAATATGAAGAAATCGTGGCGGCAGCAAAGCGTGATGCTGAAATTACCCGCGGTGAAGGACAGGCTGAAAGTATTCGCATTTTACTCAATGCGCGAGAAGCAAATCCATCTTTTTATGATTTTTGGTTAGCGATGGAACAGTATAAGAATTTAGAGAAAATACCAATGGTGATTTCGCCAAATGAGGATTTCTTTTTTTATTTTCGAAACTCTCCCCAAGTAAAGAAAAAAACTTCATCAGCAATGAGTCCTAGTTTGAGTAAAACTGATTCAAAGTCTAGCGGGGAATAGATGAAACCAGTGTATGGAGGGTACTCGTGTGGGAAGTATGCTCTATCGCTGCTTGTTTTTATGATGAATGTAAAAGAATGTTAAGTCATACCGATTTTGCATAATAAGTATTAAGTAAGGCTCTTTACAGCTTTGGTTTAAAGGCATGTCATGGATAGAAGTATCGTTAGTAGAAATATATTTTTGAAGTCTTTTATCACAAGAGTTGTTTTTTGTGTGATTTTATTTTTATCAGGATCCATGCGTTTGTCTTGGAGCGCAGAGATAAATAAGACATTGCCTTCTGTTCCGGACTTAGCTTCTGAGCTTTTGGAGACGGTTGTGAATATTTCTACGGCACAGACTGTTGAAGGAACAGAACAGGATGAAAATACTTCGATACCTGTTATTCCAAAAGATTCATTGCTGGAAGAATATTTTAATGATTTTTTTACACCTAAAGAGGGGGAAAAAAATAGTCAATTCCAAAAGGTGCGTTCTTTGGGATCTGGTTTTGTAATTGATGCGCAAAAAGGGCTTATTGTTACAAATTATCATGTTATTGTTGATGCTGATGATATTGAAGTGAATTTTACGGATGGTACAAAACTTAAGGCGAAGCTTCTTGGCAAGGATAGCAAAACGGATTTGGCGTTGCTTCAAGTGGATGCGGGAAGTAAAAAATTAAAAGCTGTGCGTTTTGGTGATTCAGAAAAAGCACGTATTGGTGATTGGGTTATGGCGATTGGTAACCCTTATGGCTTTGGTGGGAGTGTAACGGTTGGTATTATTTCTGCACGTAACCGTGATCTTAATGCTGGTCCTTATGATAATTTTATTCAAACAGATGCAGCGATTAATCGAGGGAATTCTGGTGGTCCGTTATTTGATAGAAATGGTGAAGTCATTGGCATTAATACAGCCATTGTTTCTCCTTCTGGAGGATCGATCGGTATTGGGTTCGCTATTCCATCAGATATGGCTCTTTCTATTATTAATCAATTGCGTGATTTTGGAGAAATAAGACGTGGTTGGCTGGCTATTCGTATTCAGCCGGTGACAGAAGATATTGCAAAAAGTTTAAAACTAGAAAATGCTGTAGGAGCGTTGGTAGCTGGTAAAATAGAACAGACGGAAAAAAATAATGTCGATAATAGCCAGTTGCAAACAGGAGATGTTATTCTGTCTTTTGGGAATGCCAAAATTAAGCATGCACGTGATTTACCCCGTTTAGTCGCGGAGAGTTCAGAAGGAAGAGTTGTGGATGTTACTATTTTACGGAATGGGCAAGAAAAAGTTGTAAAAGTTAGGCTTGGACGTTTGATTGAGACCGATGACAATGAAGATATAGAAGAAGAAGTCGATGATAAAGAAAATAATGATCTGCCGAAAAGTGTGACAATGCAATTGATGGGCATGACATTATCTGAATTAACAGAGGATTTGCGTCATCGTTATTCAATTTCAGATAAACTTCGAGGACTCGTGGTGACATCTGTTGCACAAAATAGTGCTGCGGATAAAAAACGTATTCGCGTTGGTGAAGTGATTGTTGATATCAATCAGAGTGCTATTACAACAATTGATGATGCTAAAAAACGTTTTTATAAATTACGTGAAGCTGGACGCAAAAATGTTCTACTCATTGTAGCGCGTCCAGATGGAGAGTTACGGTTCGTAACGATCCCAATAGATTGATGCCTAATGGATTGATATTTGAAGGATTTGTTTTTTGTTTTTATTCGTCTTAATATATAGTATTTAGATAGCTTAGCGTAACATCTATCTAGTATCTTTAAGCTCATTTCATGATGGAGCGTATGGATTGTATGACATAAAGTCCATTGGATGACTCTATTTTGCGCTAAATAAAAGTACAAGTTAGCAATTGTATTTACCGTCTTTCTTAAAGTGATTTTATATCTTTGGATCGCGTAGGTGAGTGGTATTGATCTCATGCCTTATGAGAGAGTGGACAAAATAAGTAAATCTTATGGTATTGGGAGCTTGCAGGCAAATTGCAAAACGTTTAATTATTATTGTAAATAATGTTTACCGAGGGAGATTTTCAGCCTTTGTAATTATATTTTTTGTACTGTAGAGAACGTTTTTTCTCTTCAGTTTGAAAAGGTTATTCCGTAGAAAAATCGTATTAGACTCAATCAAGTTGTTGATATATTGACATCTTTCTTTATGATAATGGGAAAAAATACAGGGGCTTTGCAGGTAGTTATGCATGTTGCAATAAGTTTCTGATTGGTAGGAATTGCTCTTCATGGCGCAGAGAACAATTACATTGATAGCAGGGCCTACGGCAAGTGGAAAATCAGAACTTGCTTTGCAAATGGCTCAAGAAAGAAATGCTCTCATTATTAATACGGATTCCATGCAGGTTTATGACGTTTTAAATATTTTAACAGCACGGCCGAGGGCGGCTGATACCTTGATTGTCCCACATTATTTGTATGGTCATGTGGATCCTGCAGTGAATTATTCAGTAGGACAATGGTTATGTGATGTTGAGAAGCTGTTGGTTACTTTTACATCGAGATCCATTATTTTTGTTGGTGGAACAGGACTTTATTTTCGTGCTCTTTTGGAGGGGATTTCGCAAATACCTCATGTTCCAGATGTTGTGCGACAAAAATGGCGACTTCAGCTTGATAAAGAGGGACCTGAAAGTCTTTATCGTCAGTTGTTACAAATTGATGCTGTTGTTGCTGAAAAGATTTCTTCTCAAGATGGGCAGCGTATTGTTCGTGCTTTGGAAGTTTATGATGCAACAGGTCAGAAATTAAGTTGGTGGCAGAAGCAAAAAACAACGCCTCTCATTGCGTCCCATTGTGCTGAAAAAATTCTTCTCATGCTACCACGTTCTTTGCTTTATGAACGCATTCATCAGCGGTTAGATACTATGATTGAAAGAGGGGCTTTAGAAGAGGTATTAGCCATAAAGAAACTTATGCTTTCCTCTTCGCTACCAGCGATGAAAGCGATTGGTATACCTGAATTTACGGCTTATTTGGATGGATATAGAAGTTTTGAAAATGCTCTGGAAGCGGTAAAAACACAAACGAGAAGATATGCAAAAAGACAAATGACATGGTTTCGTCATCAATTTGATGAAGAATGGAGGCTTAGTTCTTGATGAAAAAGCTGGAGCTTTAAGAAGAAACTTTTGAGAAAATATTAATTTTTTATTGACGAATGGATTCAATGGAATTAGAGATTCTTCTGTAAAGGATTTTTTTATATATTTTATGCGTTAGAATAATGGGGGGGATTATACAATATGTGTTGTGTAGAGGACTCCTTGAGAGTCTTTTTTTATGGGCTCCGTTAGGGGCTTTTTTATTGTCCTATTAAGTAGGTGAGTGGGAAAAATGAGAAATGATCCAAGACAGCAAGAGAGTGCAGATGGAAAAGTAATGTCGGGGGCTGAAATAGTGATTCAGGCTCTTATAGATCAAGGGGTTACACATATTTTTGGTTATCCTGGTGGGGCTGTTCTTCCTATTTTGGACGTTCTTTATCACCAAGATACACTCCAGCATATTTTGGTACGTCATGAACAAGCCGCGGGGCATGCCGCTGAAGGCTATGCACGCAGTACTGGAAAGGTCGGTGTTATGCTTGTGACTTCTGGTCCAGGGGCAACGAATGCTGTGACACCTTTGCAAGATGCACTCATGGATTCTATCCCTCTTGTTTGTTTTTCTGGTCAGGTAGCGACAACGCTGATTGGAACAAATGCTTTTCAAGAGGCTGATACGGTTGGAATTACAAAGCCTTGTACGAAGCGTAATTGGTTGGTTAAAAATGTCAATGATCTTGCGAATATTATTCATGAAGCTTTTTCTTTTGCACGTTCGGGACGCCCAGGACCGGTTTTGATTGATATTCCAAAGGATGTTCAATTTGCTTCAGGATTTTATAGGGCGCCTAAAGTCCAAGAATCTTTGCATTCTTCTCTACCGTTGAAAGGGAATAATCGTGAGGCCATCAAATCAGCTGTTTCTCTTTTAGTTGAGGCAAAACGCCCTGTTATTTATTCTGGTGGTGGTGTTATTTCATCGGGCCCTCAAGCTGTACAGCTTTTACGTAATTTGGTTCAACTGGGAGACTTTCCGATTACTTCAACATTAATGGGCCTTGGTGCTTATCCTGCTTCTGGAAAAAACTGGCTGGGAATGCTGGGAATGCATGGAACTTATGAAGCAAATATGGCTATGCATGATTGTGATGTCATGTTGGCTATTGGTGCGCGGTTTGATGATCGTATCACAGGGCGATTGGATGCATTTGCACCTCATGCACGTATTATTCATATTGATATTGATCCTTCTTCAATCAATAAAATCGTCAAAGCAGAAGTTCCACTTATTGGTGATGTGGGGCATATTTTGGAAGATATAATGCAACATTTGCATAGAGATCAATCAAAGTTTGATCAAGAAAGTCGAAAAATATGGTGGATGCAAATTAATCGCTGGAGAGATCGTAATTCATTGATATATATGAAAAAAAAAGATGTTATCATGCCCCAATATGCTCTTGAACGGCTTTATGCACTGACCAAAGATGTTCGTGCTTATATTACAACGGATGTCGGACAGCATCAGATGTGGGCAGCACAGTATTATCATTTTGATGAACCAAAACATTGGATGACTTCTGGTGGTCTTGGAACTATGGGGTATGGTCTCCCAGCTGCTATTGGTGTTCAAATAGCCTATCCTGATGCACTTGTTGTTTGTATTTCTGGTGATGCTTCCATTCAGATGAATATTCAAGAACTTGCAACAGCCATTCAACATGACACACCTGTGAAAATTTTTATTTTAAATAATCAGTATATGGGAATGGTTCGCCAGTGGCAGCAATTGTTGCATGGTAATCGTCTTTCTCATTCTTATACGGAATCGATGCCTGATTTTGTAAAATTGGCACAAGCTTATGGAGCGGTGGGAATTTATTGTTCAAAACCCGATGAACTTGATGATAAAATTCAGCAGATGATTGACTGTGATAAGCCTGTTCTTTTTGATTGTCGTGTTTATCATTTAGAAAATTGTTTTCCTATGATCCCATCGGGATGTGCCCATAATGAGATGTTATTACCCGATGAAGCAAGCGAGGAAACGGTTGCAAATGCTGTTTCTTCTGCGGGAAAAATTCTTGTATAAAATGAATATGTTAGTAACATATGAAGGATGGAGATGATGAACTCTTTGGAGTCTTCATCTCTGTCTCTTCTTTGTGGAGCGTTCCTATGATCCTTAGAGTTCATTTTATAATTTTTATTCTTTATTTGAAGATATAGGACTTTATTTAAAGACATGGAGTGTATAATTATTTGTTTATCTCAAAAATATTATAAGCTCTGTATCTCATCTATGAAAGATTTCATTTTGCAAGAAAAAACCACCGCGCTTGAAGGGTGCAACCATGCAAACCGTCATACTTGTGAAAACAATAGAAAAGTTTGTCACTCTGTTTTGGTTTCGCATGATGAAATTACTCCAAATCGTTCTTTCAAGGGTTTGATAGGAACCCTCCCTAGCGGCTTGGAAGGAAGGGCAAAAATAACAAAGATCAAATGCAGTTATAGAAAATCAATTGGCCATCATAGCTTATAATCAGGGAGTAATCTCATCTGATTTAAGCGAGAGAAAACTATACATATGAGATGTGTCGTCAATCTATATAAACCAGAATAATACTCAACATCATAGCATTATCAGGACATTAATATTGAAAATCAAAGACTCTTTCTTTTATTTGTTCTACATATTGACGATTCCATAAATCTGCAGACACAAACACTCTTTGAATCAACCATATTAGATTTTTATAACGATCAAATGATCCCCAAAATTGATCTCTAGAGTGTAGAGCCATTCTGTTATCAATGTATAATAATCTTCTTGGTTGTACATTAATTCCAAAAGATACAGCCTTAAGAGATTCATAAAATGATTTAAAGCTTCTTGGCTTTTTTTGACTATGGCTCTCACATGCCCGGATCAAAAATAGCGTTGATATCTGGGAATTCACCATCCCCTTGAACGAGGGGCACTTACTTTTAGGGGGGCTCCATTTTTTCTCATCTATAGGGAACATAATATAAATTATCCTCTAAGCTATTCAAATCCTCGTCTCTATGAAAATCTAACTCAACTTCAGATCCTAATCTTGTACGATCTTTTTTATTATCCTCTAAAGGAACTAGGTTATTTACTATATGTTCGCCTTCAAACTTAATTGAATAAGGCTCTCCGATTAATAAAGAAAAGTATTAATTTTTCTATCAATAGGAAGGTTTTCAAAGACTAAATATGGTCTAGGGGTATTAAACATCTTTTGATCCATAAGAATTGTCCATATTCTATGGGATAGAAGTGAAAACACTATTTTTTTAGCTCAATCGAATATTCAATACCACCGTATGGACATAAATAATATGGTCTAAAGCCTCCCAAAGATTGTCTCTTTCGACATTGCTCAACTCAAAAGTATTTTCATTTATCATTATAGTTTCCTCCCCAATTATATTCCCCTACTTTTTTATTAAGAAAAGTGAAAAAACAATCATTAAAATTAAAATCAACCATGTTAGTAAATAAGTGTCTGTAAAATCTTGGATTAATCCAAATAATGGTGGAGCGGTCATAATGGCGATTTGATTGACAGACATTGCTAAACCCAGAGAAAAGCCAACGCTTTCTTTCGGCGAAGAGTCTACAATATAAGCAATCCAAGGGCCATACCATCCTAATCCAAAAAAACCTAACCAAGCAGATAAAAGAGTTAAATAAATTATGGACCTACTTATGCCCAAAATTAATATTAAAAATCCAAAAACGACTGCAATCATGCAAAATAAGACAGGAAAAAATCGTCCTTTTTTACAATGATCACTCCACGCTGCTAAAATAATTCTTCCTAAGGCACCAGAAGTCTGTGAAATAAAAAACAAATAAGCACTTTTATCTAGAGATAGGTGATAGGTTCTGTAAAAATAAATCGTTATAAAAATGGTTAAAACATATTGGACGATCACAAGTGAAACGCCTGAAAAAATAATATTCTTCATATGCGGTGCAGCCAACATCGCAAGACGAGACCTTACATTTTCATAGAACGAAACTCTTGCCTTGCTTTTTGGAACGATAGCGACAACTTTTGCTGGTGAGTGATAAAAAATAATAAAGATACATCCACCTAAAAAAGCAACGATGGCACCAACCAAAAACGCACCTTGTATGCCATAGACAAGTGCACTAGCAGGAAGAACTATTCCAGCTAATGCCCCACCTAATGGTAGTCCCGCCTGCCTTATTCCCATTGCAAATCCACGCTGTGATTGTGGAAACCATGAAGAAACAGACTTAGCGCCGCCGGGTTGAGCAGAACTATAAAATCCTCCGACAATGAGCAAACAAACCAAAAGGGAAATATAGTTATCTGCGATTGTTCCCAACAAAAGAGCGACGGAAATGCCGAGTGCGCCAAAGCCAACAATATAGCGCTCATTAAACTTGTCTAGTAATTCACCAGCTATAAGTAATCCAATAATAGGTAGGAACTGTGCTGCTGAAGACAGCAAACCTATCTGAGAGTCACTCAGCGAGAAATCCTTCTTAAAAAATTCAGCTAAAGGACCAATCCCTTGAACAAAGAAGCAGGCTGATGCTTGAGCGATAGTGGCAACAAGCAATATAATCCATCGATAATAATTTTTTTCTATAACTTGATGATTGCTCACTATGTCCCCCTCCAATGAAAGGGTATTCCAACAAAGTCGCCTTTTTTAATAATGATTGCAACAATAAATGAGGTATTTTATGCGGATGACATAAAAATCTGTCAATACGATTGGTATTAATATGCAAGCCAAGAAATATGCTTCATTTAGGGAAATAAGCTATTATGTGTCGCGCAAATTTGAGAGGCTAGCGATATAAGATACATTTTACAAACATTAGCTTAGTCGGCATTAAGTTCTCTTCATAAAAGACGCTATATTTTGGCAAGCTTTTTCCATATAATTCTCAAAGCTTTCTTCAGTCACATAGCCCAGATGCGGTGTGCAAAGAACTCTCTCTGATTGCAATAGTTTGCTCTCATATACTGGCTCGCTGTCATAAACATCCAGTGCAAAGTAAGTTGAATTTTTCAAACTTAGTATTTTTTCTATTGCTCCTTTTTCAACCAAAGCTGAACGCGCTGTGTTGACAAAAAGAGCATGAGGTTTCATGCGCAATAGATCCTCTAATTGAATAATTTCTCTGGTTTTATCGCTTAAACGTAAATGTATAGATATAATGTCAGGACGTGTAAAAAATTCATCTTTTGAATGCGTAAAGTGATAACCTAAATTTTTTGCTTCTTGCGTTGAGCGCTCGCTCCCATAAACCAAAATGGACATGCCAAAAGCTTGAGCATATTGAGCAACTATTTTACCAATACGCCCAAACCCGAATATTCCAAGAGTAGCTTCTTTCATTTGGTTGCCAAATGTTGTTTGCCATCGTCCTTTTTTCATATCAGACACAGATTTACAGAGTTTTCTCCGCGCAGACATCATTAAGAGCCACGCAAATTCAGCAGCAGAAGTTGGATCTCCGCCACCGTCTAATATTTCAATTCCTAAGTCTCTACAAGCTGCTATATCAATATGTGGACCTATAGGTCCTGTTTGGCAGATTAATTTTAAATTTGGCAGTTTCAGAAGAAAATTTCTATCCACTATAGTTCGTTCTCTGATTAAGATAAGAATATCTATCTCTTTGAGCTTATCTTCTAAATCACATTCTTTAGCTAAATTATTTATAACCAGCACTTCATGCGATTTCATTAATTTTTTAATAGACTGTAATGTTAGGGTAGCTTTTTGATAGTCATCTGGAATTAATATTTTCAATTTAAGTCTTCCGTTTCATTCATCAATATTTGCGCTCATTATTTCATTTCTAAAACAATTAAAAAGTAATCTCGTCGCTGATATTTTGACATAACGCCAAGCTTATTAACAAATTATCCCCCTTGATTTTATTATTATTTCTAACAATAAGAATAGCATTAATCAGTTCGTTTTTATAACCTTTAATACATTGCAACAAAAAGAAAAAGTTTGACGCAGTAAATGGAGAATTACGCTTTTCTCATATTTTAAAGGACGAACCTGAAATGCTATGCTGGACATAAAACCATGTCCCAGTTTTCTTATAATAGACTACCAAGAAGGCTATACTTACGAAGCAGATTTTATTGTCGAAACAGAACAAGCTCCATATTTGTTCGAGATAAAGTGTACTTCATATAAGCTTGATGTCTCTCTTTATTCGTTGAGATATAACTTGCTTTGTAGCGTGAAGAGTAATTTTATTAAAATTATGATTAGAGGGAGATAGGAACTTTATAGGTATATCATCATAGGATTAAGTCGTTTTGTTGAGAGCTATTTCTGTTTCTGCCAAAAGGTTTTTGATAGTTTCAATTATTATTTCGCAAGAGTGGATATCCTTTATTTTTATGTGCAAGAAAGCTGATTGATTGTGTAAAATAGTATTTATAAAATTATATTATTCTTATCCTGTTAAGAACGTTTTTTCTAGCGAGGGTTTTGCAATTGCAATACTCTTTTTCTCATTCTAAATTTTGGTTAGAAAAAGTGTCTATAGGTGTTATTTTAAATTTAAGATATGCATATTCTATTGTTGGTGTTACTGTTGTAAAAATGATATTTGATAAGTATAAGGTGTTACATCGACGATCGATGTAGAGATAAATTTAGATTGTTACAATAGTTTGAAAACACAATGGGTAGATCATTATGCTATGAGAGTTGTTAGATAGGTGTGTGTCAGCAATTCTTAATAAAAAAGTTTTTCTTGAGAATGGTTTTTGGGGCAAAATACTTGCTCTTTTTATACGAATCTTATTTTGATAAATTATGCAATTTTCACGGGAACAGGATAAGGCATTAAAGGCTGTTGGTGCGTGGTTGAGGGAAGGGCGTTCTCCACTTTTTCGCCTCTTTGGCTATGCGGGTACAGGCAAAACAACGCTTGCGCGCTATTTTGCTGAAACAGTTGATGGCTCTGTCCAATTTGCTGCCTTTACAGGCAAAGCAGCACAGGTTTTGCGTTCTAAAGGTGCAAGCAATGCTTGTACGATTCATTCATTGATTTATTGTCCGCGTGGAGAAGAAGAAGTTTCCGATGAAGTAACGGGAAAAAAATCTATTGCGCCGACATTTGCACTCAACCGGAAAAGTGCGGCTGCGCAAGCTGCGCTTATCATTGTTGATGAGTGTTCGATGGTGGACGAGCAATTGGCTCGTGATTTAATGAGCTTTCAAACACCTATTCTTGTTTTGGGGGATCCAGGCCAATTGCCTCCTATATCAGGAGGGGGCTTTTTTTCTAATGGTGAGCCAGATTTTCTTCTTTCAGAAATTCATCGGCAAGCACGTGATAATCCGATTGTTCGTTTGGCTATGGATGTGCGTGAAGGACGTGATATTGCTTATGGTGATTATGGAGCAGCGCGCGTTATGACACGCAAAGAGGTGGATCAACAATTGGTTTTGGATGCTGATCAGGTGTTGGTAGGAATTAATCGAACACGCCACCTTTATAATAAACGTTTGCGTGCATTGAAGGGATTTACATCAGATTATCCTCAAGCGGGAGATAAGCTTGTCTGTTTACGCAATGATCCTGCTAAAGGCTTGTTGAATGGTTCTTTATGGAAAGTGATGACTTCACAGAAGGAAACTGTTAAGCCAAGTATGAGCCTTCTTATTAAGCCAGAAGAAAGTGAGCGTGGGGTGGCGAAAATTAAGCTTTTAAAAGCAGTGTTTGAAAATCCTGATCATGAGATTTCGTGGGCGTTAAAAAAGAGATATGATGATTTTGACTATGGATATGCGTTAACTGTTCATAAAGCACAAGGATCTCAATGGGATAATGTTGTTTTGTTTGATGAGAGTTTTGCATTTCGCGATATGTATGCGCGGTGGCTCTATACGGGAATTACGCGTGCGGCAGAGCGTTTAACAATTGTTCGCTAGGAAAAAATTTTATTTTCTGGAGTTATAGGGGCGAAGATATTTTTTCTGTCTTTAAAATTGTATACGAATAGAGGAGTATGCATGGCCATAAAACTTTCTGTTAATCTTAATGCTATTGCTGTTTTGCGCAATCGGCGTAATCTTCCTTGGCCCAATATCAGCAATATTGGGCATATAGCACTTACAGCTGGCGCAGCGGGTTTGACAGTCCATCCACGTCCTGATGAAAGACATATTCGTTTTGCTGATTTACCAGATATACATGATTTAATTCACAGCATGTTTCCTCGTGCCGAATTTAATATTGAAGGTTATCCAAGCGATGCATTTTTGGATAAAGCAGAAAAATATGCCGATCAAATTACGCTTGTTCCTGATGATCCAGCTCAGTCAACTTCTGATCATGGTTGGGATTTTGTGCGTCATGCAGAATTTTTAGCACCTATTATTCAACGCTTGAAAGAAAGAAAAATTCGGGTATCACTGTTTGCTGATCCTATTGTTGATGGTCTTGATATTGCTAAAGAGATTGGTGCTGATCGTGTGGAGTTTTATACTGGACCTTATGGAGGAGCGTTTAACGATAAGGCAAAACAAGAGCAAGAGCTCAATAAACTTGTTTTAGCTGCAAGAAAAGCTAAAGAATTGAGGCTTGGTGTTAATGCTGGGCATGATTTGACAATGACAAATTTGCCTGCTCTTGTTCATCATATTCCTTGGCTTGATGAGGTTTCTATCGGTCATGGACTTGTTGCAGATGCGTTAGAGTATGGGATGCATGACACTGTTCAACGGTTTATCCGGTTATTGGGGTAATTTTTCTCTATACAATGAGGCATGGTGCATTTTTAGAAAGTTCTGTTCATTTGTTAGAAAAAATAATTTTGCGTAAAAAATACCATGCTTCATTACACATAATGGGCAATGATTTTTACTATGTTGACTTGGGAAAATGGCAATAACGCTTTGTAATTTCAAAAAAATTATTTTTAAAAGCAAAAAATAATAGTCAATTTCATGAAAAATGTAAGAGTTGTGTAAGTTTTTGAGAGTTTTTTTAGGAAAAAAACTTTTAGATTTATGCTAGCTGTGCCGTGATGAGGGTAACTATGTATGTTTGTCAAACAGTGGTTATTCAGGAGCTTTTTAAAAGAGAAATGTTTGATAAGCTTATACGGTATTGATCTGTATGAATGTTTTGCTAAGACTTTTTCATTGCGAACTTATTTAGCAAAAATACGCGATGTTATTTATAATAGCGCTGGTAAAATTAAAGTCTGTACAAATAGTGTTATTAATTATGAGAAAGAAAAAATTGATATAGTATACTCATGCTCAAGTATAAATATAAAAACAATAGTCCTTATTTATAATTTTTCTTGCTATCCATTTTGATTTGGTTCATGTTAAAAACTGTGTATTGTGTCTTTAATTTAAGGATACAATGCCTTGTTATGCAGAAGAAGAGAATTTTATTGAATGTATCTTTCTTTTCAGAAGTGTTTTTGTACAATGTATCGTTTTTGTAGAGCAGCATTTGAAGCCTATTGGGGGATCCGGATATGTTTTTGGAAGGTTTGGGGGCCATGGTTTTTTGTATGCAGTGTATAAATTTTAAAAGATTGCCTCATTGTTTTGTTATTATAAGCAGTGTTTTTGTTATTTATAGTGTGTGAAGCACTGAAGGCCATTTTTTACTTTTTATTTAATAAAAATAATCTGAAATTTATTTTAAATGTAGAGAGAAGGAAGTGTTTTTATGCGTGTTTATTATGATCGTGATGCGGATGTTAATCTCATTAAAGGAAAAAAAGTAGCCATTGTTGGTTATGGTTCTCAAGGGCGTGCACATGCTTTAAACTTAAAAGATTCCGGTGTTCAGAATGTGCAAATTGCTTTGCGTGCAGGATCGGCGACAGCTAAGAAGGCTACAGTAGATGGCTTTGAAGTTGTGAGTGTTGCTGAGGCTGCAAAATGGGCAGATCTTATTATGATGGCAACACCAGATGAATTGCAAGCGGATATTTATAAGGAACATATTCATGATCATTTACGTGATGGTGCTGTTATTGCTTTTGCACATGGCTTGAGTATTCATTTCGGCCTCATTGAACCTAAAAAAACAGTTGATGTTGTGATGATTGCTCCTAAAGGTCCAGGCCATACTGTACGCAATGAATATCAACGGGGTTGCGGTGTTCCTTGCTTAATTGCAGTTGCACAAGATGCATCAGGACAAGCCCATGATGTCGCATTGTCTTATGCATGTGGTCTTGGTGGGGGACGTGCTGGAGTGATTGAAACAACATTTAAAGAAGAATGCGAAACTGACCTTTTTGGTGAACAAGCTGTTCTGTGTGGTGGTCTTGTTGAGCTTATTCGAGCAGGTTATGAAACACTAACACAAGCAGGTTATGCGCCAGAAATGGCTTATTTTGAATGTCTACATGAGGTTAAATTGATTGTTGACCTTATGTATGAAGGTGGTATTGCGAATATGAATTATTCAATTTCCAATACAGCGGAGTGGGGCGAATATATGTCTGGTCCACGCGTGATTACCGATGAAACAAGAGCAGAAATGAAACGTATTTTGAAAGATATTCAGACCGGTAAGTTTACATCAAATTGGATTCAAGAATATAAAGCTGGTGCTGCTCACTTTAAGAGCATGCGGCGTTTAAATGATAATCATCCTATTGAAGAAGTTGGTAAAAAACTTCGCTCTATGATGCCTTGGATACAATCTAATGCTTTGGTTGATAAAGAACGTAATTGAAGTCTCTCTAGAGATATTTTATCGTGTTTATCATTTTAATAGATAAATACCAAAAAAGGGTAACTTAGGTTACCCTTTTTTGATGTGTTTCTTGCACATAGGCTTTATTTTTTAAGTTTTTGCATAATTTTTTCTTCCAAAAAGAAAATATACAATGCCTAAAAATATAAACCATACTGGAGTGTATTTTAAAGCTATGGCAGTATCTGCTTCTAATGATAATAAATAAATAATGAATGCAAAGAAAACGAGAAGCGCCCAACACATAACAACGCCCCCCGGCATTTTATAGGGAGAGACAGTATGCTGGAGAGGACGATTGCGACGATAGACAATATAGCTGATCAAAATGATAGACCATACAAATATAAACAATGTTGCGGCAATTGTTGTAACAATTGTAAAGGCAGCTATGAGGGTTTGAGATAACGTTACAACTGCATAACCTAGTAAGATGCATACACATGAAAAGAATAATGCGTTGGCTGGAACGTGATTACGAGAAAGTTTTCCTAAAAATTTAGGAGCCCCTTTTTGTGTTGCTAGACCATATAGCATACGGCTGGTAGAAAAAATTCCACTATTTGCTGAAGAAGCGGCTGCTGTGAGGACAACAAAGTTCATCAAACCAGCAGCAATTGGAATACCGATAAGTGCATACATTGTTACAAAAGGGCTTTTTTCTGGACTGATTTGATCCCAAGGCGTTACAGACATAATCACAAGAAGAGAAAAAATATAAAAGAATATAATGCGGATTGGTATTGAATTGACAGCTTGCGGTAGGGCTATTTTAGGCTCTTTTACTTCAGCCGCTGCTGTTCCTGCGAGCTCAATGCCAACAAAAGCAAAAATAACAATTTGAAATCCAGCAAAAAAGCCTGTAATCCCTTTTGGAAAAAGATTTCCACCATTCCATATATTGCTAAGAGAAGCAACCGTACCGTTTGGAGAGATAAAACCGGTGAAGGTCATATAAAATCCCACAACAATTAAAACCAAAATTGCTACGATTTTGATAAAACCAAACCAAAACTCAAGTTCGCCAAAGAGTTTTACGGCAACGAGGTTAAGGATTAAAAAGGACATAAGACCAATGATAACAGGAATCCATGGATTGAGTTCAGGCCACCAAAAGTGTGCATAAGTGACAATAGCGATAATTTCAGCAGTTCCAGTGACAATCCAACACAACCAATATGTCCAGCCGATAAAAAAGCCAGCACATGGCCCTAGAAGATCGGTCGAGAAGTCAATAAAAGATCGATATTGTGTATTAGAAAGTAACAATTCTCCCATGGCGCGCATGACAAAGTATAGAGCACAGCCAATAATTGCGTAAACGAGGAGGATTGAGGGACCTGCTACACTAATTGTTTTTCCTGATCCCATAAAGAGACCTGTTCCAATTGCTCCACCAAGGGCTATAAGTTGTATGTGGCGGTTATGGAGCCCACGTTGCAATTTCTTCTTCGTTTTTTTTTCTAAATTTTGTTTGTTCATTTTTGGGAATTTCCCTTTAGTTATTTTAAAATAAAAATTACCCTCAAAAAGATAATCTCTTCTATCGGAACATGATATGCTGGAGGAGTAAAGGTTTTTTTTTCTATTATTTTATATAAATAAAGAAAAAAATTCATAAATTAATGAAATAATTATTTTATAAAAATTTATGTCATATAAATTTTTATTATAAAAATTTATTTTTTATTATTTATTCATACTTATATTAAAAATATATTATATAATATTTTACTTATTATCTATATTACTATGGATTTATTATTCATAATAACTGTAATTATTATATAAAATATATTTAAAATAGTTTTGGAAAAATAAGAATTTATAGTTTACTAAAAAAATATTTTTATAGAAAAAATTCTTTACAGAATAGCTCGTGTTTTATCCTATTATGCCTTACAACATCGTTGTTTAGAGCAGTGATAAAGCATAGAAAATTTTATACATTAGGTATTTTTAGAATGTGTAGTCAGTATTTAGGGTAGAGGTTGCCCATAGAGCCTTATGGAGGTGAACCATATAAGTGGTCAGCAGCATTTCCCTTAACAGGCCAGATTGCTTACAAAACGGTGCTAGGAGAAATCTTCTTTTTTGAGGTGTCAAAAGAAGGTTAAGTAAAAAAAAGAGTAACCTTAGTTACTCTTTTTTGAAACGTTTTGCATCGATTTTATTTATTTTTTGGAGCAATTTTTTTTCTTATAAACATAAAATACATTATGCCTAAGAAAATAAACCAGAAGATACTGTATTTTAAAGCTGTGAAGGTATCATGTTCTAATGTCAAGAGATAGAGCATGAAAGCAAAAAATACTAACACAATCCCACACATGATGACACCACCTGGCATTTTGTAGACGGATTCAGCATGTAAATGAGGGTGATTGCGACGATACACAATATAGCTAATCAAAATAATGGACCATACGAATAAAAATGCAATCGCTGAAATACTTGTCACAATTGTAAAGGCACTTATGATGCTTGGAGATGATGACGCAATTGTGTATCCCACTAGAATACATAGGCAGGAAAAGAACAGAGCATTGGCTGGAACACGGTATTTGGAAAGCTTTCCTAAAATTGGAGGAGCACCTTTTTGTGTTGCAAGACCGTATATCATGCGGCTAGTTGAAAAAATACCACTATTGGCTGAAGAGGCGGCCGAGGTGAGAACAACAAAATTGACTAAACCAGCAGCTATTGGGATGCCTGCAAGCCAAAACATGGAGACAAAGGGGCTTTTTTCTGGAACAATTTGATTCCAAGGTGTAACGGACATAATTACAGCAAGAGAAAGGATGTAAAAGAGTACAATACGCACCGGTATGGCATTAATTGCTTTAGGGAGAACTTTTTTAGGTTCTTTGACTTCAGCTGCCGTTGTTCCAGCAATTTCGATACCAACAAAAGAAAAAATGGCAATTTGAAATCCAGCAAAAAAACCTGTAATTCCCCGGGGAAATATATCACCGCCATTCCATACATGGTTAAGAGAGGCAACAGTACCATTTGGAGAGGTAAAGCCTGTAGCGATCATATAAAATCCAACAATAACTAATGCTAAAATTGCTACGATTTTGATAAGACCAAACCAGAATTCAAGTTCACCAAAAAACTTTACGGCAAGGAGATTAAGAATTAAAAAGAAACCAATGCAAGCAAAAACAACAATCCATGGATTAAGTGTTGGCCACCAAAAATGCATATAGTTAATGATAGCTATAATGTCTGCAGCTCCAGTCACAACCCAGCTTAGCCAATAGTTCCAGCCAACAAAAAAAGCAACTCCCGGTCCTAGCATATCGGTTGAAAAATCAATAAGAGATCGATATTGTGAATTAGAAAGCAATAATTCTCCCATAGCACGCATGACAAAGTATAGAGCACAACCAATAATCGCATAAACGAGGAGGATTGAAGGACCTGCTACACTAATCGTTTTTCCTGACCCCATGAAGAGTCCTGTTCCAATAGCTCCACCCAGAGCTATAAGTTGTACGTGACGGTTATCGAGGCCACGTTGTAGTTTCTTTTGAGGATCATCTTTTAAATTTTGTTTACTGTTCATTTTTTGAGGGTTCCCTTTGAATTATTTTGAGATTAAATGACACTAAAAAGATATATTTCGTATCGAAGCATGATATAAATGAGGTGTAAAGGAAAAAAATATTTTTTATAATTTTGTGTGGATAAAGAAAAGAATATGGTTTTGAAAAAAGAGAATCTTTTTCTCTTAAATAACATAACCGATATTTGAATAGGGCGTTTCTTATTGTTTTAATAATAGATAAATGGCTCCTAAAAAAGGTCTTGATAGAATGCTCCTTTGAAATTATTTCAGAAAACTGTTAGCCTTTTTTTATGACTTTATAAAAATTATCATTTATAATCAGTATGTTGTTATTCATAATAGAGAGTGTTTTAATTTCTTTTCAGGGAATATTATAGGATTGTCATTTTAATTTAGGGAAAAATCTTTAATAATAGAAAATTTAAATGATTTTTTAAAATCACTTTTTTATTTTTATGATACTATCATAAGTAAAAATAAGCTCTTTTCTTTTAAAGTGATGAATAAGAGTTTCATTTAGATAGTGATAAAATATTGCGAAAATCTCATATTGTTTATACACGAGTTTTTTAGATTATGAGAGAGAAATGCAACGTCATTCAGTTTTACAAAGAAAATAAGAAAGAATGGGCAATTGTATAAATTCTGTTAGAGGTTAAAATATTCATAGCGATAGACAGAAACACGGAATTAGCTTTGTGATCTCTTATCAAAGAGGAAGTGTTATCCAAAGAAAATGAAAAAAGAAAATAAAGACAAAACTGTTCCTGTTGCTATATTAATGCATCCTTTTATCCTTTTCTTTTTTAAAGTGGCGCTAGCAAATGATATAAAAATGGTCATTAAAGTGAACCATGCAAAGATGTTGAAGGAATGTATCGTGACAAGTTCAAAGCCTTTTTGATTACCACCGCCAGACGCCAAAAATTTAGGAAAGGCCGCTATATAGAACATAGATACTTTAGGATTGAGTATTTGTGTCATGAACCCATCCATGTAGCTGATTAAAAACTTCACTTTACCTTCAGTATTCTTTTCGTTTTTTTGTATTATTTCTTTTGAGTTTAAGGTGTTAATTCCAGATTTAATCGATTTAACGCCCATATATAATAAATAGCAGCCACCCATGAGCTTTACTAAAAAAAAGAGTGTTTTGTTGTTGAGAACAATTGCTGATACACCTAATATGGAAAATGCGCCATGTACATAGGTTGCTGTACACAATCCTAAAACGTTAGCAAATGCATTCTTTTTTCCCAGCCTCGTTGCATTATCAATGATAAGGGCCATATTCGGTCCGGGTGAGATGACTAAAAAAAATGAAACGATGAAAAAGGTCAGTATTTGATGATTCATTTGACCTTTATTTCTGAGATTAATGTATCTTTGAGATATAGTTCTATTCTATCAAACTTAGAGAGTTTTCCTACGCCTTTTGGAGTGCCTGTATATATGATATCATCACGCTTTAGTTGAATGTAGTGACTTAAAAATGATATTATTTTTTCAAAGCTAAAGATCATATTTTTCGTATTGCCAACTTGCCTCGTTTCGCCATTTAGCTTCATTTCAAAAGTTATTGGGCCGTTTATTTTTTCCTTTTTTATGAAGTCAGAGACGTATGCGGCGCCTTTAAATCCCTTAGATAAAAGCCAAGGAAGCTTTTTTTCTTTTAATTTTGTTTGCAAATCCCTCGCGGTGAGATCAAGACCTATTGCTATGGCATCATAACATTCTTCAGCTTCCCTCTCATTAACCATAAAAGTATCCTTTGAGATTTTAAGCACAATTTCAGTTTCGAAATGGATTTCTTCAGAAAAATCAGGAAGATCAATTTGATTTCCTAAGATGAGAGAACTGTTTGGTTTGCTAAATATAACAGGTTCATCTTCAATAACATTACCTAGTTCGTGGGCATGTTCCACATAATTACGTCCAACGCAGTAAATATTATTAATCATAGGAAACTACCAAGTTTTTCATTTTCTTTTTGTATAGGCAAGATATAACAGTTGAAACAATATCTTTTCTCATATCGATGTGTGAACTTTCTGAAAAATACGCGTTGTGTGGGTTAATAACTAACCGCGACGACAGCCACTTTGCATTGTTTCTCCAAGCTTTAATAAGAGGATGGTTATTTGGTGGTTCCACAGGAAGAACATCAAGGAATACATGAAACTCAGGATTTTTCCTTAAATGTTTTTCTAAGCAATCAAAATCGCGGAGGATTTTCCCTCTTGCGGTATTCACTAAGATAGCGTTTTTTTTCATCCTGTTGAGAAATTCTGAATTAATCATTCCTATTGTTTTGTGTGTAAGAGGACAGTGTAGGGACACCACATCAGACTTTCCTAGAAGGGTATTCATATCTTCTAAAAGTTTGAAGTTAAGCGATTTAGCGAGCCCCTCGTCAATATATGGATCATAGACCAAAACTTCAAACCCAAAAGGCCTTAGGCGTTCTAGCGTTGCTTTTCCTATTTTACCCAAGCCAATCAATCCAATAGTTTTATGTTTTGGACGGAATGTTTTAAGATTGTTTTCTTGCCATGTTTTATCATATTTTTTTGCTAAATCATTATGTCTTGACACTTGCCTGCATCCTTCCAAAATCATTGTTAATGCAGTGTCAGCTACTTCATCTATACAATAAGAAGGGTTGTTAGCAAATTCAACGCCGTGTTTTCTGAGCTTTTCGTAATCTACTTGGTCATAACCAATACCAAATCGTACTGCTATTTTACATTTACGCAACTTCTTGGCTGTTTTCTCTGTTATTTTTGCATGCCAGATCAATAAGGCATCAATTTCTTCCAAAATTTCATCAGGAAAGTCGTCTTCATTTAAAGAGTTGAAAAAATAAAATTGAGCGCCCAAATCAGCCAGGGGTTTTTCAAATTCACTGATTTCAGTTATTCTATCGGTTATAGCGATTTTCATTGTCGTTTTTCTCTATAATCGATAACCATCAAATCTCTAAAGCCTTCTTCATCATTTATTGATGAAATTACGGATGCTGAATGGTACATTTCCATATCATCGAGCAGTATACTCTCTAAGTTTCCTTTCAAAACAATCTCTTTTATTTTGTTTCTATTTTCATCATAGATATAGGATGTCCACCTTCAATATTATATCTACCGATCATGTGCATACTTATAAATGTATGACCATCTTTATGAATACCCTCTGGTGTAGGATTTCCTTGCATTCCTTTTTTTGATTCAATACGAAATTGGTGTACAAAAACATCCCATACATTGCTTTCTTTCTTTTTATACATTAAAAAAGCGTTCAGCGTATTTTCAATGATTTTCCGTAATACAATATTAGATGATATTACGTCTGACATTTTAGGCAGTTTTCTTTCAATCCCACCTGCATAACGATTGATTTCAGAGCTCTGAAAAAAAGTATTATCATCTACAAAGTCTATTGTTTTATTCACTATATCTACGATAAATTTGCCGAAGCATCTTCTCCTGTAGGTATCATCTTTTTTCATGTAAGGATCGATTGGCAAATAGTCCCAGCTCTTTTTTAGTAAGGCTAAATCAGTTATCTCATTTGCCTTGATATTGATTTTTTCAGAAGCTATATGGGAGAATTTATTTTGTTTTAGTTCCTCAATGACCTTATCTATATTTACAAACATATATCCCCCCTTTTTTCTATATTAATGAATCTTTTATATCATAGTCTTATTATTAGGCATTTAAATGGTAAAATATTTGTAATTTTTTAGCAACAGTTTTTATAAGGCTTAAATGATTTAAGATGTTAGCGCGATTTACGGCTATGTAGGGGAAGATTCATAGAATAACTATAAAAGCGGCTGTTGAGCTCTCTTTTGAGTGAAAAAGTAGTAAAAAATATGAACTACGGGGAAGTAACGACGTTCTTAACAAGAGCTTTCTGGCGAAGAGAAGCGTCGCTCTTGGAAGAAAAAAAGTTAAATTTATTGAAAAAAAACAAGAAACAGCTCCTTAAGAAATATAAAAAATCTCAAATTTTACAGAAAATAGGGTATAGCTCAAAGTCGTTTTCATTAGTTAAGTGAACTCAACAGTAGTGAAGATCTGAGCATTATTGCAGGCAATGATCTGACGTGTGAAAGCAGATTTCTTAATGTGAAGGAAATAATTATTATAAATCAAAAAATTGTATAAAATCATCATTTTTGAGATTAATGACCATTTACAAATATAATTATATACCATTTTTCCTTTTAGTGCTCTTCGCAAATCATCAATGAAAATTTTTTTGTACCGAAAATTTATGGATAACTTAATTTTTGTATATTCGTTCTTTCACGTTTAAAGAATTATAAAATAAGGGCTATAGAATTAAGCTATCAACTTCGTCTTTTTTTACTTTCTAATCATGAAGAAAAATCTTTTTACTGACTTTACATATCGAGAGAATTAGCTTTTTTCTGGTAACACAAGTGGAGAAATAAGGATTTTAGATATGTTTCGGCGTTCCATTTCAATCACTTTAAAGTGTAAACCCTCCGTTTCAAAACTTTCTCCTTCATTCGGCAAATGGCCAAATTGCCAAAGCATAAAACCTGCCAGAGTCGTATAACGGTCTGCTTCATCAACAAGATTTCGTCCAAGATAACCACTTAAACGACGGATATCAGCATATCCCTCTACAAGAAGGCTACCATTTTCAAGTTGTTCTGCAATCATGAGCTCTTCATCGTCATCAGGAAAATCTCCCGCAATAGCTTCAAGAATATCGGTTGGTGTTGCAATCCCTTCAAAAGAACCATGCTCATCAACAATAATTGCAAGCTGAATCGAAGAATGACGTAATTGTTCCATTAATCGTAAAACACTTGTGTTTTCATGAACAACAAGCGGTTCTCGCATCGCTTTTTTCCAATTAATCTTTTTACCCTCAGCCAGATTCAAAAGAAGATCTTTTGTTAACGCAACCCCAACAAATTCATCCACTTTTTCACGCGCAAGAATTAAGCGGCTATGTTTAACCTTTTGTAATTCTTCACGCATTTCATTTTCATCAGCATTTAAATCTAACCACTCAATCTCATTGCGCGGCGACATGATAGAGCGAACAGGACGATCTGCTAAATCAAGAACTCCACGAATCATCTCCTTTTCTTCTGGTCTAAATAACTCAGAAGCTGCAGCTTGTTCTGCAATGACATCTACAGTTTCAGCGAGGTGACTATCTTTATTTCCCCCTCCTAAGAGCCTCAAAACAGCATCAGCTGTTCTACTACGTAGATCATTCGTTGTAATCATCTTTTCACGGTTACGGCGTCCAATTTGATTAAAAGCTTCGATGAGAACAGAAAAACCAATAGCAGCATACAAATACCCTTTGGGAATATGAAAACCGAACCCTTCAACAATGAGCGTAAAACCAATCATCATCAAAAATCCAAGACAAAGGATTACAATGGTGGGATGACGATTAATAAAACGCATAAGAGAGCCCGAGCCATACATCATGACTCCCATAGCAGTAATGACCGCAATATACATAACGGCTGCCTGATCTTTTGCAATCATACCTGTTGCGGTGATAATACTATCGAGTGAAAAAACGGCATCCAGAACCACGACTTGAACAATTACTTGCCAAAAAACAGCATAAGCAATGCCTGTTTTTCTTTCATGAGATACCCCTTCTAACCTTTCATGTAATTCTAACGTTCCTTTTGCTAGCAAAAAGGCTCCACCTCCAATTAAAATAAAGCTATGCCAACTAAAGACAAAGGATGAAAGTGAAAGAATGACCGTATCGAGTCTCATAACCCATCCAATAACTGTAAGAAGAAAAAGCCGCATGATTAATGCTAAAGTAAGACCTATCAAGCGTGCTCGATCACGCAAATGTAGCGGCAATTTTTCAGCTAAAATTGCAATAAAGATAAGGTTATCTATTCCTAAAACAATTTCGAGGAAAACCAACGTGACCAAACCAAACCACGCATGGGGATCAGTGATCCATTCCATCATTTCTCACCTTTTAAAAGCTTAAAAGCGCGCGATTGACAAAAAAATCATGGGCTTTTATTTGCATATTAGATCATGAATTTTGAATGTAAAAAACTTACATTCAAAGAGAAAAACAGAAAATATTGCTTAAACGTATATGATTTTAAACGCATATGATTATTGATAAAACAAAACAACGTCCCATTCCGCTGACAATGACAAGAAGATTCTTCTAAATTTTTCTCGGGCATTATGCTCGATAATCCTCCAATTATAGATTCTGTATGACAATCAGAATATTTATTTATAGAGCCTTTTATAATGGGTTTATTTTTGTATAAGATCAAGTGGTCAATAGCATATTTTAAACCCTACAGACAATGAGGCTATATAAAAAACAATAAAATATCTAGACATCCCCCTTTAGGAGCGTTATAGAAACGCTCATTCTCATCTTTTGGGAAGCTTAAGGGTGATTAGCTCAGTCGGTAGAGCAGCTGACTCTTAATCAGCGGGTCGTGGGTTCGATCCCCTCATCACCCACCATTTATTTTGTATTATGAATAATTTGCTAATTGCGTAAAACTTTTTAAGATATAAAAGGCTAAAGAGAAGAGATAAATATTCTTCTATTTTTTTAGAATAAGCTTTTTATAAAGGGGGAATTTCAAGCTCGAAGGCAAAAAGATAAATAAAAAATAATGGTTATATTAATTTACAGATGCAACTGAACTCCGGCAATGATTATATCATTGATAGGCGTACAAAAAAGAAATCATAGATAGTTTTTTATTTATTTAGGGGGAGCTTTGGGGGCTCTTTTCCAATATTGTTGCGCTTCAAAAATAGCAACCACAAATAATGAAATGATGAATGGTATGATCAAATAAAGTATTCTAAAAACAATAAGTGCTGCGATAACATCGGTTGGATTTATATTGGGCATACCTGTTATGAAGAGCGCTTCAAGAACGCCTACGCCTCCTGCTGGAGCATTGGAAAGAAGCGTTATTGTAAAAGATGCTAGGAAAACACCAAGAACAGAAATAAAATGAATATCTGCATTGTAGGGGAGAACTGCATATATAATTCCTGCTGCTCCTAAAAGCTCTAGAGGGCTAATGAGGAGCTGTTGAATAACAATTTTCAGCCGTGGATAGGAAAGCTGAATTTTCTTGCCCAAACGTAAGGGTTTCAATTGAAGCCAACTCCCAAACGTATAAAGTGCTATGCAACTGAGTAAAATTGCTCCAACTATGGTTCCAAGCCATTCAGGAAGCTCTTCATGAATGAGGGTGATAATTTCGGGTTGCAAAACCAAAACGATCCCCAACAGTAAGATTGTACCGATGACAAAAGTAAAAGAACAAAAACCTACTAATATGGCGATCTCTGTTCCATTTAACCCTTTCATTTTATAGGCGCGATAACGCACGACGGCACCAGAAAAAACTGAAGCACCAATATTATGTGAAAGAGCGTAAGTTGTAAATGAACAGATCGCAATAAAAATCCAAGAAATTTTATGGCCTAGATGTTGCAAAGCGATACGATCATATCCAGCAAGAGCAGCATAAGCAAGCAGAGAACATGAACAGGCTAATAACCAGTGTTGTGTATTTAAATCGCTCAAGCGTTCTAATACGTCTCCGAACGAAATGGCAGAGAGCTTTATATAAAGAATCCGAACAGATATCAGCATTGCTAAGATACCAATTAAGGGCCATATAAATTGCTTTATTTTCACGCTTCTTTATCCATGTTATGTTTTTTATAAATTTTCATGATTATGCATATTCTTGACAGACCTTTGTTCTGTTATATGCTCTATAATGCCATTGGCAATTTCTTTATCATCCGTTACTACAACATCAGCCCCTAAATCAATGAGATAAGCTGTTTCTGTGTCGGATAATGCATGTGTAATTATCTGGATATCCTTCTGCATATTACGTATATTCACGATACACTCTCCGACTTCAATGGTACTTCGCATTGTAATAACAACTTTATGTGCATGGTTTATATTAGCTGCGTTCATTATTTCTCGTTGAATAATATTACCACAAATAACCTCAAAGCCATCAGCAATTGCTTTATCAGCGAGGCGTTTTGATTCTTCCACAATTACTATGGGTTGATCTCTGTTTAGTAAAGATAATGCAATACATCGACCAATACGACTATAGCCAATAATGACGATATGGTTGTTTGTTAAGGTCATTGGTAAAAAATCTTGGTCAGGATCTTGTGGATCAATATCAATAATTGTTTGGGCATTTTGTGAAGAGACAGAGTTTTTTTCTAGACGTTTTTTTATTTTGTTACAGGCAATGAAAACAAGAGGATTGAGCAAAATAGAAAAAATTGCTCCTCCAAGAATTAAATCATGGGCGTCATTGTTTAAAAGTCCTAAACTTAGACTTAAACCAGCAAGGATAAAGGAAAATTCTCCGATTTGGGCAAGGCTTGCAGCAATTGTTAAAGCCGTTGCGTTTGAATAGCGAAAAGCTTTAACGATGAAAAAAGCGACAGCAGATTTTCCAATGACGATAATAAATAAGGTTGTTAAGAGAGGGAAAAAATGAGTTAAGAGCTTTTCTGGATCAAATAGCATGCCTACAGAAACAAAAAAGAGAACAGAAAAGGCATCGCGCAAGGGTAAAGATTCTTCAGCAGCATGGTGACTTAATTCTGATTCGCTCATAACCATACCGGCAAAAAAAGCACCAAGAGAAAGAGAAACACCAAATAAATGAGCGGCTCCAAATGCTACGCCTAGGGCAATAGCAAAGACGCTGAGACGGAATAATTCGCGTGATCCCGATTGTGCGCTCACTTTTAAAAGCCATGGGATAACACGTCGCCCAATGATGAGCATCAATGCGATAAATATAATGACTTTCAGGATGGTGAGACCAAAAACACCCCAAATACTTAAATCCAACCATTGAATAAGAGGATCCAATGCTTTTTTGTTTGTATGGTTGAGGGTACTTGCTAAAGAGGGAATGAGGACAAGTATAAGGACCATTGCTAAATCTTCAATAATCAACCATCCAACAGCAATGCGGCCTTTTTCTGTTTCAATAAGATGACGCTCTTGCAAAGCACGTAACAGGATAACAGTACTTGCTATGGATAAAGCAAGTCCGAAGATCAAGCTCCCGCTAAAGCCCCAACCCATAATCAGACCAAGGCATAAGCCTAGAAAAGTAGAAAATGCCATTTGGGCAATAGCAGCGGGGACAGCAATCGCTTTTACAGATAAAAGGTCCTTTAATGAAAAATGGAGTCCAACACCAAACATGAGCAAAATAATACCAATTTCAGCAAGCTGATTGATAATGACGGAATCTATTTTAAATCCGCCCGTATTGGGGCCCACAATAACACCAGCTAACAAATAGCCCACAAGAGGTGAAATCCGCAAACGGCTAGCAATCATTCCCAAAAGAAATGCTAAACATAAACCGGCAACAATGGTTGTGATAAGTGGTGTGTCATGGAGCATGGCTTATTTACTATTCTTGATCAAAAAGCGAATGAATGAAAATGCCTCTTATTTCTTCGAGAAGGGAGGAATGATGTATCATATGCATCAAAGGACATTTTCATTTCTCCTTAGTGTTTACACGATTATTTCGTTCACGCCACCAATTTCCTAGCAGAAGTAAAATAGGAGCAGCAATAAAGATAGAAGATGATGTTGCAATAATAACCCCAAAAACCATGGGCAATGCAAAATTATGAACGGCACTTCCACCCCATATCGCCATAGGAAGCATAGCAAGAATTGTTGTGGCTGATGTAAAAAAGCAACGGACAAGAACTTGATTAATTGACAGATCAATCAGTTCGCGTAACGGCATTTTTTTATAAAGGCGTATATTTTCGCGCATGCGATCATAAACAACAACCTTATCATTTATGGAATAACCAACAATCGTTAGCAGAGCAGCGATGGCTGTTAAATTAAAATCAAACTGGAATAAAGCAAAAAAACCAATCATTTTGGTAGTATCTAAAATGAGCGTTATAATTGCACCAACTGCAAAGAACCATTCAAAGCGTAACCATATATAAAGAGTCATGGCAATCGCTGCGAGAATAACAGCAGTAAAAGCAGCTGTAGCAAGTTCACCTGAAATTTTAGGGCCAACAACTTCTATTTGATCAAATGTGGTATCAGGATAGATATTTTGTACAGCTGTTTTAACCTTATCAATAGCGATGGTTTGTTGGGCCTCGCTCCCATTTTGTTTCTGCATGCGAATGAGTACAGTGTTTTCGTTATCGATATTTTGCAGAGTAATTTCACCAATATTAAGGGTAGAAAGCTTGGAACGCAAGGCGGCTAGGTCTGCTGGTCCTTTCGTGGTAATACTCATTTGGCTACCGCCAATAAAATCAATTCCGAAATTCAAGCCAGGCTTAAAAAACAAAAAAACTGAAGCTATTGATAAAATAATTGAGACGCCAATTCCAATAAATCTCGCTTTCATAAAATGGAAAGTTGTATTTTGGGGTAGAATGTTGAAAGCAGAGTGAATATGCAATTTTTTAATTTTCAATTTACGAACAATCCAAATCATCATGATGCGTACAATGGTTATATTTGTAAACATGGAGATGATAATACCAAGCAACATGGTTACGGCAAAACCACGAACGGGACCGGTACCAAACCAAAAGAGTAAAACAGTCGCTATAATTGCCGTAACATTTGCATCAACAATGGTTGCAAAAGCCTGTTTAAAACCACGATCTAGGGCTGCAAAAGCACTCACACCTTTTCGACTTTCTTCACGGATACGTTCATTGATGAGAATATTCGCATCAACGGCAATACCGATACCTAAGATAATACCAGCAATACCAGGCAGGGTCAGCGTCGCACCGAGGAGACTGAGGGCTGCAAATGTTAAAATCGTGTGGAGTGCTAGGGCGATATTGGCAATGAGCCCCCAAATTCGGTAGAGGAGAAAAATAAAAATTGTAACAAGCATAAAACCAATTATGCCGGTGTAAAGCCCCATTTGTATGGCGTCAGCACCAAGATTTGGGCCTACAGTTCTCTCTTCAATTACGGTGAGGGGTGCAGGCAGGGAACCAGCGCGGAGCAGAGCAGCCAGAGTTGAGGCTTCTTTGGGATCAAAGTTTCCTGTAATTTGCCCTTGTCCGTTAGGGATGACACTATTGATGGTAGGAGCGGTCAAAACTTTGTTATCAAGAACGATGGCAAAAGGACGGTTAATGTTTTGTCGTGTTATGTCGGCAAATATTTTTGCACCAGCAGAATCTAGCGTAAATGAAATAATAGAACGTCCTGGTATTTGCGGGTCGAAACCAGCGCGGGCATCTTTAAGAACATTTCCATCTAAGGCAATTTGATCATAAATTGCATAATGTTGTGTTTCATCAGTGTATCCAGGAAGAATGGAAACACCTATAGGGGGATTATTGGGGTCCACATTAGAGGGAACAAGATGAAAACTCATCTTAGCGGTCGTGCCTAAAAGATCTCGCAGTTGTTTTGGGTCTTGTAAGCCAGGTAATTGGACCATAATACGATCATTTCCAACCTTTTGGATCGCTGGTTCTGAAACACCAACTTGATCGATACGGCGACGGATGATTTCTAAGCTTTGTTCAATGGCGTTGTTTACACGATCTTTTATACCCGCTTCTGTTAACGTGACACGGAGTATTTCATTTTGCGCACTAATGGTGATGTTATGTTCTGTCGTCCCAAAACTACTGTATATGGGGGTTATTAATGTTTTTAAGGCTGAGAGAGCTTTTTCAGTTTGTGATGCATCAGCAATAAGGGCAACAACGCTATCTTCGACGATACGAACACTTGAGGTACGGATTTGTTTTTCACGCAACACATTGCGCACATTGCTTAAAACGGTGTGTAATTGATCACGTTTTAATGTTTTTCTATCAACCTCGAGCAGGAGAGAAGAGCCTCCTTGAAGATCAAGACCAAGGGCTACACGGGTGTCGGGTAAGAATTTTGAATTTTTAACCTGTTCTTGCGAAAATAAATTGGGCAAGGCAACATAAATGCTGCTTAAAAGAATCAAACAATAAAAAGTAGTTAACCAACTAGGTGTACGCATGATATATTCCGCTAATAGGCAATCTAATAGTTATAAAAATGGAAGACAAAAATGATATCAGAAGATCGTTGCATAATTCAAGCAAAAGGGGGAGCACGTTTATTGGCAAAATATTGCATTTGAAGATGCCTAAATTGTCTGCAAAAAATTATGCTCGTTATTAAAAAGAGATTCAATACTAGAATATTCTGAATAATATTTATAGATAGAATGGAATCTGTATAAAGTGTTATAAACTTTTTGTTTTCGGTTGTTGTAGCATTCAAGTGAATACACTCGTTTTGAGGATCAAGAGTATTCGTTCTCACTATGTTACTTGCTTGGGGTTGTTTGCTTAAACAAACTAGCTTTTCTAGGTTGCCCGTCAATAATACGCTAAAGCTGGACAGAAGCAGCCAGGTCGTAAAAGAGAGAAAGTTTTCTTTTTTGCAATAAAGGTGCAAAAAGAGCATGTTAGAATGCCTCCGTTATCTTCATAAGCTTCATAAACCTATCGTTATCCTTTTTCTTTATTATCAGTATTATGAGAGAAGGAAAAGCTTTTATAAGCTTATTCTATAAAAGTTGAAAATATTTATTCTATGCCATATTTTAAAAAGGGGTATAGATTCCTCTTTATACATCTAAGGCAAATATGTGTTCATTTTTTAGAAAAAAATTACGCGTCCTTTTCTTTATTTTTGGATTCATTATTGCATTCAGTTGTTGTGCATGGGGGAGCATTGAATCGCAAAATGCGATCATTGGACAAGGAAATACTTCTTATTCCATTGATGAAATTATTCAACAACAACAGCAGTTTATAAAGATTCTTGAACAAGACACAGAAACTTTACAAAAAGAATTTGAAAATAAATTAGAGGATGAACGGGCTTTGGTGGAGCTGCGGTTACGTGCACAAGATATCAGTAAACGTGCCCTAGAAGCAGCCTTTGTTTTGCGTGCTCCTCTTAATGATATTAATGCACTTCTTGATCAATTAGAGGAGCTCCATGATGATTTGAAAAAAACAGTGGATGAGCGTTCTCAATTGATGGAAAAAAAAGCTGAAATTAATAGTATAGTTCTTCGATTTGAAGCAATCTTTTTGGCTACAAATAGAATAGTTGAGCTTGCTATTTCTCAATCTCGAGTACTTTTTAAACGCACACTTACACATAGGCTTGAGTTTTCAATGCCTATAGTCAAACATCTTGCCCAAAAAACCAAAGAGGCTGCATCTGATTTTTTGTTGTTGTTGAGTTCTTGGTGGAATTTTGTATTTTATTTCAAATCATTACATCTGTTTCTTTGTTTTTTTATTCCACTTTTTATTGCTTTAGGGCTTTCTTATTTTTCTCGCAAAATTCTGGCGCATGTGCGTTGTCATTTGATGAAAAGTGATGAGGAAATATCGTATTTACAACGCTTATTGGTCGCTTTTATTTCAGTTCTTCTTCCTTCACTTATATGTTTTGTTTGTGTCTATCTTATATTATTTTTGCTCGATAGTTTTGGTTTGGATCCAGGAAAACTCACAACGGTATTTGAGACGATAGGGTACCAAATCGTATTCGTTTTTTTAATCAATCGTTTAGCAGTTGTTCTTTTAGCATCGAATAAGACTCGCGCGCATCTTTTCAATATTATACCGTCTGCAGCATATCAATTGGTGATTTTAGTTACTTTTTTAGGTGGAGTTTTGGCATTTGATGCTGTTTTCGATAGTATTTATCAAATTATTTCCGCCTCTCTTTCTTTGACGATTGCGAAAAGTTTTATTGCTGTTTTTCTTGTTGCGATATTGCTGCTTATTATCTCATTCATACCTTTACGCTTTAGACGTGGGATTGCTCAAGGAAAAGAAGAGCCACGTTTTTGGCCATTTTATATACGTATTCCTCTTATTGTATTGGGAATATTGCTGATTGTTATGAATTGTTTGGGTTATATTGGCCTAGCACGTTTTATTGTGCAGCAGATCATAATTGGTGGAGCGTTTTTAGTTCTCATGTATTTGGGGGTACAAAGTGCTCAAGCACTTGGAACTAAAGGACAGTTTATAAAAACAAGCCTTGGTCATACTCTGATGCATCGGCTGCATTTAGATGAGAAAACAATGAATCAATTGGGGGGAATTTTGAGTATTTTTCTCAATTTGGTTGTGGTTGTATTTTGTGCAATGCCAATTGCCGTACAATTCGGATTTTCATATTCTGATTTAAATGCGGTGTTGTGGCAGTTAATGACGGGCTTTCAAATTGGAAATGTATTCATTTCTTTAACTTCTCTTGTAACTGGAACTGTTGCTTTCTTTATTTGTTGGTTTCTCATCCGGCAAATTATTGCTTGGTTAGATGGAACTGTATTAGAGCATGGGGAATTTGATTCTGGGGTTCGTAATTCTATCAAAACAGTTATCGGTTATAGTGGTATTGTCGTGTCGGCTTTGATAGGAATATCAATGGCCGGTTTTGATCTTAAAAATTTTGCACTTATTGCTGGTGGGTTGTCGCTTGGTATTGGGTTCGGATTGCAAAATATTGTGCAAAATTTTGTATCTGGACTTATTATTCTGATCGGAAGACCATTTAAAATCGGAGATTATGTGGAATCTGGATCTGTGGGTGGTATTGTTAAACGTATCAGTGTGCGCGCGACGGAACTTGAAACATTGCAGCGTAAGACGATTATTATTCCTAATTCAAGCCTGATTAATAATAATGTTAGTAATTGGACTCGGCAGAGTAAAATGGGGCGAATTGATATTCCCGTTGCTGTTTCTGCCAATATTACTCCAGAGCGTGTTGTTGAAATTTTGCTAGAGATTGCTTCTGCAACAGAAGGAGTTTTAAAAAACCCAGCCCCACAGGTGAGTTTTACTGCATTTGATAGTAAAAAATTTTCATTTAACCTAGCTATTTATGTTCCTAATATTACCTCACCGACTAAAGTCACAAATGCTCTTCGCTTTGTATTATATAAGCGTTTTGTTGAGGAGGGAATCCTAGAATGCTAAAATATATTCATGTTTTTATAGCTGCTGTGCTATGGGATATTTGGGCTACGACAACTTTTGCAGCAACGGTGAAAAATACTGATACAAAAGTACAATCTCTTATCATTGTTGAAGGGAGTATACCTTTAAATATATCGTTGAGCCCTCAGCAAACAGTTACAATTTGTATGAAGGAATGTTTTATCACTTTTCCTAATAAAGACCGTTTTGTAATAAAGGCAGATGATAATATAGAAATTAGTAGGGGAAGGGCAATTTTTAAATAAAAAGATTAAAAACTTTTGTGGGGACAAGTTTTAGAAGGATAATAAACTTGCATGTGCTCACCATCTTACCTTTTGAAAAGTGATAGGAAAAAAAGAATAATTTTCTTGTAAGATAGGCGTTATTCTATATATAGAGAGAATCTATAGTATATATTTTTAATATAAAATATTGATTTATATTTATTATACTTTTAACAAATATTGATTATTATAAAAATAATTGCATCACTTTTAGAAACTTTAATAATTTATCTCATAAAAAATATATAAAACATTCTTTTTTGTGTTTCTACTAAGATTATTTTAATTCAAAATGTTTTATATTTATATTTTTAAAAATATATAATAGATTCTTTTGTTAAATATTTAATATATTAAGTAATTAAATTTTAATATATTTAAACTTATTAAAATTTATTTGCTAAACTTAAATTTTGATGTAATGATGTATTTATATAGTTATTATTTTAAATGTAACTATAAAGGAGTACATGTGATTTTTGGGTATAAAATTTTATAAAACTTTGTTTTTACTAAATGTAATTTTTGATTATATTTAAATTTAGCAATGGGGTATAATTTTATGAATACAAAATTTCTAACAGCATCTGTTTTTTCTTTTATTTCACCTTCTATAGTACAGGCTGCCGATGTGGTGGTGCCAGAAGAGCCAGTGCATCCAGTACATGTTGCTTCAGAAACTGTTTCTTCTCCACCTTTTTCTTGGGCAGGTTTTTATTTCGGAGGTCAAATTGGTGGCTTTTCAAGTAAAGCTTCTGCAACAGCGCGTGATGTTAATATTCCTCTCTATCCTGATGAGGAGAGTAAAAGTAAGCCATGGGTCCCCGTTGAAAAACAGTATATACCTGAACTTTCTGGGTTTATAGGTGGTTTATATGCAGGTATTAATTTTGATCTTGGTAATAATTTGATTGTTGGACTTGATACGGATATCATTTTAACGGAAAAAAAGGATACAAAAACGAAATTTGAAGCTGATAAATCAGGTGCTGGTGGATCGGAAACTGAAGGGACTAACCCTGATGGATCAGACAGTGATACCGAAGATACAGAAAATGGAAAAGGAAAAAAGGCTAAATTTTCCAGTGGATCTGGGAGAGGCTTTCTTCGATCTGCTTCAAAGGATAAAGAAGAGAAAAATAGTTTAACTTTTAATCATACTTTAAAACAAAAATGGACGGGTGCTACACGGGTACGTGTCGGGTTTTCTGCTGGTCGGGTAATGCCTTATATTGCTGGTGGTGTCGCTTATGGACAGTTTGAAGATATTTTATCGACAGTTATTACAGGAGAGGACCCCTTCAGTAAGACACATGATTCTACAAAAACGATGATGGGTTATACGCTTGGTGGTGGTATTGATTTTGCGATGACAGATAATCTTGTTGTACGTGCAGAATATCGTTACTCGAATTTTGGTAAAAAGAAATTTAAAGACGAGATTGAACTTAAGTATAAGATGAATGATTTCCGTGCAGGAATAGCTTATAAATTTTAGTTTTTGTGAAAATCAAGAATCTCAAGTCAAGAGGTCCTATCTTTAAATAGGACCTTTATCTTTTTAAATTTTATGTATGGTGAATGCTATTTCACGGTAAAGAAGGAGATCTCTTTGATTTTGAGTGATGAGGAGAGGGGGTAAAGAAGCGTTACTCAGATTCTTAATTATTAAGAATTAAAATTCTTTAATTCATAAGATATGGCCAAAATATTTATTTGCAGAGAAGGGGAGATTCTCCTTTCGCATGATTACAGCTTCATTTATAGCCTTATGATGGGGTTTCAAAAGGTAGCTTAATTTTCTTTGATTTCTAATAAATTGCTGAAAAATAAAGGGAAATTAAAATATAATGGTGCGGACGGCGGGACTTGAACCCGCAAGGTCTTCGACCGGCAGATTTTAAGTCTGCTATGTTTACCGTTTTCATCACGTCCGCGATGAGAGTTCTCTCATAAGCTATATCTTTTATTGAATCAAGAATTAATAACAAAAGAATTTTTTTTCATTTTTTTTCGCGAAATTTTGACTGACAATGGTTTGCTTTATCGCTAGAAGAAGCCTGTATAATATAAACAAAGCATGAAATGATCAGTATTATGAGTAAATTTATTCAAGACGTCACAAAAGCTATGGCGGGATTGCATCGCGTGTTTGCTGAAACTCCCCTTCAAAGAAATGATTTTCTAAGCCAAAAATATGATGCAGAAATTTATTTGAAGCGTGAAGATTTAACACCAGTGCGGTCTTATAAGATTCGTGGTGCTTTCAATTTTGTTTCAGAAATGCTGAGCAGTATATCTTCAGATTCGGCATTTGTGTGTGCTTCAGCAGGGAATCACGCACAAGGGGTTTCTTTTGTTTGTCGTTATTTTAAACGTAAAGGTGTGATTTTTATGCCTATGACAACGCCACAACAAAAAATTGAGAAGACACGTATTTTTGGTGAAGAGTTTATTGATATTCGTTTGGTTGGTGAAACATTTGATCAATGTTATGAAGCTGCGCAATCTTTTGTGGTGGAGAACGGTGGTGTGATGGCTCCTCCGTTTGATGATATTCGCATTATTACGGGGCAAGCGACAGTACTCTGCGAAGCTGCTTTGCAATGGAAAAAACTCAATGGAGAAAGTGAACCAGATTTAATGATTGTGCCGGTAGGTGGAGGTGGTTTGGCAAGTGGGGTGAGCAAGTTTTTACAGGAATATGGTTGGAACACAAAGCTTCGTTTTGTTGAGCCCCAAAGAGCTGCAAGCTTGCTTGCTTGCTTGGAGAGTGGAAAACGGGTTAAACTTGACAATATTGATACTTTTGTAGATGGGGCTGCGGTGGCTGAAATTGGTGCGCTAAACTATACCATTTTAAAGCAATTTTCCCCTGATTGTGTCATTACAGCTCCTGAAAATCGTGTTTGTTCTACTATGGTTGAAATGCTTAATGTAGAAGGTGTTGTTCTTGAACCGGCTGGTGCATTATCGATTGATGCGCTTAACAGTATTTCACCTCAAGAGTTAAAGGGTAAAAAAATTCTACTCGTTATTTCAGGAGGTAATTTTGATTTTGAGCGTTTGCCAGAGATTAAAGAACGTTCTTTACGTTTCCAAGGCTTGAGAAAATATTTTATTTTTAGTTTTCCGCAGCATCCTGGTGCATTGCGTCATTTTCTGTCCACATTATCACCCGATGATGATATTGTGCGTTTTGAATATCTTAAAAAGTCAGCGAGAAACTTTGGTTCTGTATTGGTTGCAATTGAAACAAAAAAATACAATAATTTTCGTCTCTTAGAGGAAAAATTTCAAGCGTTAGGTTGGCGCTATCGTGATATTACAGATGATCAAACATTATTTGATTTTGTTATTTAAAAAATTAAAATTTTACTAAAACAAGAAGTGTAAAAATGAAATCTATTTTTTATTTTGTGCTGAGTCTATTTTTCTTTTTGATTGTTAATCAACAAAGTTTAGCATCTCAGCCAACAGCACTACAGAAAACTGAACTATTCAAAATAGTTGTTGATGTCAATAATGCTATAAAAAGTGAGGACTTTTCGCTTATATCTCATTATATGCCTGAGCGGCTTTATAAAGAGATGGCACGTCGATTGAATACAACAGAGGATGCTTTACGTGATAATTTTCTTCAACAGTTGCATAGGCAATTTGAGAACTTACCTTCTGGTTCTTATTGTTTAGATAAAGAAAATATTGAGTATCTTCAAACAGATAACGGTACTTTATATGCTTTAATTCCAACGATTCTGGAGATGAAGGATCGCATTATTCGATATAAAACTTTGGCGATTTTTGATAAAACCCAATGGTATTTAATTTATGGCGGTCAAAAAACTTTACAAAATCCAGTTTTTCTCGAGATTTATCCTGATTTTATCAAGGTACATTTACCAATGGAGACAATCATTAAGAAATAAATGATTTCAATGTTTGGGGGGGCGATAAATGTATTTCGTAAAGTTCTTGCTTTTTTTCATAATCCAAGGATAATGAGAATAAAGGTGTCTAAGCTGGTTTGTTAGCTTTTTTAACGTTAAGTTATATGCTTTTACCTTGATTTCAAGGTGCTCATGAGTTGCGCAGGTCGCTTTTCAAGCGCTGCTTCGTTTAAAATGTCAAGAATTTCTTTTGCGCGGATTCTTGAGTAGAGAGTTCAGCTGATTGCTTCGTAAAAGTTGTGCAGCTGAGGGAAGATTTTGTTTTGTCTATAAAAAAAGAAGATGTTTTTAAAAAGTTAGGTTTACCTATTCTTTTGATTAAAAATTTACGCATTTCTGGGATGAGTAAACCTAAGCCTATACAGGAACAAGCTATTCCAATGATGTTGAAAGGACACGATATTTTAGGGATTGCACAGACAGGTTCTGGAAAAACTTTGGCATTTGCCTTACCTATCTTAAGTCGAATTTTAACTTTGGGTGATAAACGCTCTCCTAAAACTGCACGTGCTTTGATTTTAGTGCCAACGCGTGAACTTGCTATTCAGATTGATGAAGCAATTCGTACTGTGGCGAAAGGGACACATATTTCGACGTGTCTTATTTTTGGGGGGGTATCACGTTTAAAACAAATTAAGCGTATGGAAGCAGGTGTGGATGTTTTGATTGCAACTCCAGGGCGTTTGAGAGATCTTGTGCGTGAAAAATGTATTGATCTTTCTCACTCTCGTTTTTTGGTTTTGGATGAAGCAGATCGTATGCTGGATATGGGATTTATTCATGATGTTAAGCAAATTGCAAAGCTTTTGCATCAAGAACGTCAGACAGCACTTTTTTCTGCAACAATGCCAAAAGAAATTATTACATTTGCAAAGTCTTTACTCAATGATCCGGTGAAGATTGAAGTTGTTCCTCAAGGTACCACAGCTGTAGAGATTACCCAGAAGTTATATTGTGTTCCTACGTGTGAAAAAAAGAATGTTTTAAGTAAAATTTTGACAAATCCGGCTTTTAATTCGGTTATTGTTTTTACTCGAACGAAACATGGGGCTGATACTGTCACACGTCATTTAGCAAAGATAGGCTATTTAGTTGCAACAATTCATGGGAATAAATCACAAGGTGCTCGCCAATCCGCTTTAAAAGCATTTCGTGAAGGAGAGGTACGGATTCTTGTTGCAACAGATATTGCTGCACGCGGTATTGATGTACCAGGAATAAGTCACGTGATTAATTATGATTTACCAGATGAAGCTGAGAATTATGTACATCGTATCGGTCGTACTGGGCGCAACGGTGCATCTGGTGAGGCACTTACACTTTTTGATGAAAAGATAGAAAGGACTCGGTTGCGCGCTGTAGAGCGCTTGATTCGCATGAAATTAGTTCCTGAATCTGTTCCAGAACAATTTGCAGAATTTCCAGAAAAGCCGATTGTTCCCAAAAGTGAAGAGAAAGAAAACAATAAAGAACGCCGTTTAAAAAAATCTAAACGTCAGAAGCAGTATTTAGGTCGAAAAGATGATTCTGCACAATTACAGTGTAAGAATTTTTCATCTCCAAATGAGAGGCATAAAAAAGCAAAAGCGGCTGCAAAGCTTGCAAGGGCTTTTCGTTTTCGCAAGTCAGTCAAGAAAGCGGCTTAAATAAAATCTGGAAAAGGGATTATATCTTGAGAGTTTTTTTACGTTTGTCGATTCCTTTTCAATTAAAAAGGGATATGTAATAGTTTTTCTAAAATAAGAGAGGTCTTCAAAGGTTTTCATTTCTAAAAAATGAAAACTTTTGGACGTTTGGACTGGTTTAAAGATATTTTTAAAAATATTGTATAATCAACAGCTTATTTGCTTTATTGCGATTTTTTTAATAGGGGGTAAAGATGAATTTTATTTATATAAAAGATCTGTTTTATCTTATCACGATAACTTTTAATTTAAAACTTAATTATATCATAACAAGTTATTGTTTTATATATTAAATAATCTACCTCTATCGTAAAATTTTCTCATTTCGAATCTGTTTATATTGATTCCTTAAAACTATTTGTTTGCATATTAAAAATGAGATTTTCGTGTGGATAAACATTTAAGCAATCAATAAAATATCTCTTGTAACATTTTGTAAGGAAAATGAATATTGCTAAAATTGAGCGTGAGAAAATAGTATAATGGTATGGCTTTTATTGTAGGTCAAAGATGGTGCTCATCAATGTTTTTTTATTTTATACTATTACGAGAGCTATTGTGAAATGGATTGGGGGGATTTAAGGGGTATCTCTTTAAATATGGTGTAGATGCACAATATTAATGGAGGCAATGAAGAAAGCGCTTATGATTTGTTTAAGGTTTTCATACGATTCTTACCAACTTAGATTGATATACTGTTTGTACTGTAAAACACTCTTTTTAGGGACATTATATAAAGCCCATAACACTTTACGTACTCAGTGTTTTTATGACGATGTGATGAGTATTCAAAGCAAGGCTGTTTGTAAGGTTTATGAAGTGATGAGAAGGAGGAACCCGCTAGATAAGAAGCTCGATTTTTCACAAACTTTTGGGCTGGGAGTTCCTGCTTTTAGGGAAGATGGTATGGGGTGTATGGCTATAATATAGATGATTTTGATTGTTATTCTTCCGTTTTTTTAAAAATGATTGCTTCAAGAGCATTTTTTGAGATTTATTGCTTTATTGAAGTAAAAATTATTTTGGGGTTGGAAATAAAGCTTATACGAAACTTTTTTCGTTATTGATGGCGTTTAATAATTCCCTCTCATGAAATAAATCGTAATTTATAACGTGCCAACAATTATGGTGTTTTCTGATAAAGGTGTGGTAGGGTAGTTTGAAAAAACAATTATCTTGAAATTAACCCATAAGAAGAAACTTGTGCAATAGTTTTTTAAATGAATCAATCATTTATTGCAAAAACCCTATTCCCTTACCCTTATCCGGGCACCCCTAACTTTAAAAAGTGTTAGCAAAAGCAGTAAGTTATCTGAAGAGAAGAATTAAATGGCTCCCCGGGCCGGATTCGAACCAGCGACCAACCGGTTAACAGCCGGTTGCTCTACCGCTGAGCTACCGGGGAACGATGCTCAACCATTTAGCTGAAGAGGCTATAGCAAAGCAATACTGATTTGCAAAGGATAAAATTACTTTTTTAAAAAAAAATATGATAAATTGTGTAAGTTAAGAGGAAAAAAGGCGAGAGAAGGTTTCTACACCTTGACGGATGCTTTACCTTCCCTTATTGAGACCTCTGTATTTGTTGATGAGGCCTTGTGGCGGAATGGTTACGCAGAGGACTGCAAATCCTTGTATCCCGGTTCGATTCCGGGCGAGGCCTCCAGCCGATTTTAAACGAAACGGCTTTTAGGGGAGGTATAAGATCAAAGAGATTATTTCCCTCGACAGTTATAAAGACACTTTTGTATAAGAAATTGTCCTGTTAGAATCGAGTTGTTGACTGTCGTATCTTTTTTTGTAACACCTATAGTGTAAGAGATCTTAATCCTTCATTGTTGCTGTTTTGTTTATTTTTTGTAGGTTAGGAGAAAATAGTCGTTATGGTTGCAGATTTTGCTGAGCTTCGTCGCAAAATGGTTGACAATCAAATTCGTACAGTTGATGTGACGGATTTATCAGTTCTTGAAGCGTTTTTAACGATATCCCGTGAAGATTTTGTTTCGGAAGATATGAAAGCATTAAGCTATCTTGATACCGATATTGCTTTATGCTCAGTGCGCGATGAAGTTCCTGCACGCTATTTGATGAAGCCTGCATCTCTCGCAAAATTGTTACAGCTTGCTGCTGTAAAATCATCAGATGTTGTTTTAGATATTGGTGCAAATAGTGGTTATTGTGCAGCCTTGCTTTCAAAACTTGCAGGGTCTGTGATTGCGTTGGAAAGTAATCAGTCTCTTTTTGAACATGCTCTTGAAGCTTTGGAACGTAATCAATGTGATAATGTGGTTGTCATTCTTGGTCCATTAGAGCAGGGATACGCTGTTGAGGGACCTTATGATGTGATTTTTATAGAGGGATCTGTCGATTTTATTCCACAAGGTATTTTTGATCAAATGAAAGACAGTGGACGTCTTGTTGTGGTTGAAGGGGTTGGAAATGCTGCTGTAGCAAGAATCTACATAAAAGAAGATGGAATCATTTCTCCTCGTCGAGCTTTTAATCTTGCCGTAAAGCCTCTTCCTTGTTTTTTTAAAACACCTGATTTTGTATTTTAGTGCTTGTTCATTTTATGTATAAGAGATAGTTTTGTCATCTATTTGGGGTTTGTTATTGTGTGTATTGTGTTTAAATTAAGCAAGAAGTTTCAGGTGTGTTTTTTGTTGGTATTGAGTCTTTTACTCTCAGAGACTGTTTGTGCTGAAACATTGATGGATGCCTTTTCTAAAGCTTATAAACACAATGCTAAGTTGAATAGTGAACGGGCGGCTGTTCGTATAGCCAGTGATGATGTTGTCATCGCGCGATCAGGGTTATTACCACAAATTGAAGGGATTGGGAGCTATGGGCGGAGTAAGTCTTTTACAGGTTCTTATGTCACTTCTGGATCTATAGGCGTAAGATTAAACCAAAGATTATTTGACGGTTTTATCACGCAAAATATGTTTTCTTCAGCTCAAGTTAAGCTGCAGGCACAACGTGAGTATCTTCGTAATGCTGAACAAAATACCTTTCTGGAGACTGTGACAGCTTATGCGAATGTCTATCAGGCGCGTCGTATTGCCGATCTTCGGAGAGAAAATTTAGCAGCTCTTGAAGAGCAAGTTCGTTCCAATAAAGCAAAATTTGATGTGGGTGAGGGAGGGCGTGTTGATCTTGCTCAAGCTCAAGCTGCACGTTCCGTGGCGGTTTCAGAACTGAGTCTTGCTCGTGCTGATGTAAAAGCAGCAGAGGCAATGTATCGACAAGTTATTGGCTCTGATCCTGAAAAGCTAAAACGTCCACCCGTTGCCACAAATCTTCCCGCCAATCTTGATACGGCTTACCAAATGAGCGTTGTGATGCATCCAGCAATCCTTTATGCTCAATATTTAGTTGATGCAAGTGGTTACAATGTAAAAGCGAAAGAAGGAGCGCTCCTTCCTAAAGTTGATTTTTCTGCAACAGCATCTTATAATCGGATTTACAGTGGTGCTGGTCAGGATGGCGTTTCTAAATCGATAGGATTGTCGTTAAGTGTTCCGATCTTTGAAGGGGGGCGTACGTCTGCGCAGATTCGCCAATCGAAGGAGCAGCTTGGACAGGCGCAGCTTCAACTTGATTTGGCCCATAGTAATACGAGACAAGCCCTTACTTCTGCTTGGTTCCAGTTGGAAGGTGCGCGCGCATCTGTTATTGCTTACCGTGAAAGTGTTCGTGCTGCTGAAATTGCTCTTAAAGGTCGTGTTCAAGAAAATCGCGTTGGGCAGGCAACAACATTAGATGTTTTAAATTCTCGTACTCAATTGATTAATGCTCAAATTGCGCTCGCAATGGCAGAGCGTAATGCTGTTGTAGCGAGCTATAGTGTTCAATCGTCTATTGGTAAATTGACATCGAATTATCTAGGCTTAAAAACAATTCAATATATTCGATAATGTATAAAAATAGCTCTTTTGATTTCAAATAATTTTAACTTTTAAAAAATTAGTTAATCCGTCTTTGGGTATGTTGAAAAATAGAGCAGTGATATGTTCTTTTAAAGTGCAGAAAGTTGTGTGTAGCGCCCTCTTTATGACAAGCATATTTGAAAATATCACGAGAGGCATGTTGATCTTATGATTCTTTTGCATACACTGAAAATATGATTCTATTTGTTGTTGCGTCTTTGAAGAGGTTGTAAAGTATGGTACAGAGTTCAAGCGTGTTACGTGAGCCAAGTATGGATGAAATTTTGACATCTATTCGTGAAATAATCGAAGAAAATGCGGTTCAGTCTGATCACTTTTTAAATGAAGATGTCGCAGTAAATGCTTCGGAAGATCATTCAGAAGTTGCATCAGAGGGTGTTTATGATGCAACTCTATCGGTTGATGATGCTATGAAAGCTTTAGCTGATCGCATTGGTCTTTCTACTGAAAATCAGGGAGGAAGGAATGCACAAGAGAAAGAGGATACAGCGGTAGAAAATAATACAGTTGGTGTGGATGTGCAAAAGATGAAGCTTTCTTCTGAAGAACGGAATTCTGTTTATAAAGCAAAAGAATATGAAGATGAGATCAGGAAGTCACAATCAGAAGCTGGAAGGACTGGTCGTGTAGAGTTGTCTGCGTATTGTATTTCTTCTGCAGAAAAGATTGCAAAGGATGTGTTGCGGCCGGCTATAGCGGAATGGTTGCAGTCTAAATTGCCTGTTTTGCTGGAAGATATTTTACGTGAAGAGATTGTGAAGGCGATTAAAAAGTCATCTTAATGATTTTTTGACATTATTTTTTATGCTTTTCATTTCATAAGAAAGTTTTTTTTGAGGTTTTGCGAGCTATCGAGTGAAAGGCTAGGTTTTCTCGATTATGATCGGATTTTAATCATATTAATCATATATTGTGTTTTTCAGCGGCGTTATGGATGGATAGAATGTTAGAAAAAAACTATGATGCTGCTTCCATAGAGCAACGGGTTGCAAAGAGATGGGAGACTCGTGGAGCTTTTAAAGCGGGAGCGGGTTCTAAAAGTGGGGCAGAGCCTTTTTGCGTTATGCTTCCACCGCCTAATGTTACAGGCTCACTTCATATGGGTCATGCGCTCAATACGACAATTCAAGATATAATGGTTAGATTTCAGCGGATGCGTGGCAAAAATGTATTGTGGCAGCCTGGTATGGATCATGCTGGGATTGCTACACAAATGGTTGTAGAGCGTCAACTTGCAGAACGCCGAGAGCCAACGCGTCAAGAAATGGGAAGAGAAAAGTTTATTGAGCGTATTTGGGAATGGCGTCATGAAGCGGGAGGCATTATTGCAAACCAGTTGCGCCGCCTTGGCGTTTCATGTGATTGGTCACGTGAGCGCTTTACAATGGATGAGGGGTTGTCGCAGGCTGTTCGTGAAGTCTTTGTCACGCTTTATAAGCAAGGATTGATATATAGAGATAAGCGCCTCGTCAATTGGGACCCTAAATTGTTAACGGCTATTTCGGATCTTGAAGTTGAACAAAAAGAAGTTCAAGGGCATTTGTGGCATTTTAGATATCCGCTTGAGGGTAAAGTTTTTGATCCAAATGATGCGACAACTTTTATAACAGTGGCGACAACACGACCAGAAACAATGCTTGGTGATACAGGAATTGCTGTTAACCCTGAAGATGAGCGTTATAAAAATCTTATCGGTAAAAATGCTCTTTTACCCCTTGTTGGGCGTAGGTTATTGATTGTCGGTGATGCGCATGCTGATCCTGAGGCAGGAAGTGGTGCGGTAAAAATCACACCAGCCCATGACTTTAATGACTTTGAAGTGGGACAGCGTAATGATTTACGCTTGATCAATATTTTTACCCAAAATGCCGAGATTTTTCTTTGTGATAATGAAGCGTTTTTTGATGGTTTGGTTTTATCAGATGAATTAAAAATGTTAGTAGAGAATCTCGATAAAGCTGATCGTTTTATTGCGCGCCAGAAGATTATTTCTTTGATGGAAGAAGGAGGATATTTAGCTTCTGTTGATGATCATTCCCATATGGTTCCTCATGGAGATCGCAGTGGTGTGCCTATTGAACCTTTTTTGACAGACCAATGGTATGTTCATGCTGCTGAATTAGCAAAGCCCGCGATAGAAGCTGTTCAACAAGGAAAAACGCAGTTTGTTCCCGATAACTGGAAAAAGACTTACTTCAATTGGATGCAAAATATTCAGCCTTGGTGCATTTCTCGCCAATTATGGTGGGGACATCAGATTCCTGCTTGGTATGGTCCTGATGGAACAGTTTTTGTTGAAAAAAGTGAAAAAGAGGCTTTAGATTCGGCTTTTGCTCATTATGGTGAGGTGGTTGAATTAATCCGCGATCCGGATGTTTTAGACACTTGGTTTTCATCAGCTCTTTGGCCTTTTTCAACATTAGGATGGCCCGATAAAACGGCTGAATTATCAACTTTTTATCCAACATCTTTATCCGTGACAGGATTTGATATTATTTTTTTCTGGGTTGCTCGTATGATGATGATGGGACTTCATTTTATGGGTGAAGTTCCTTTCCCAACGGTTTATGTGCACGCTCTTGTCCGAGATCAAAAGGGTGCAAAGATGTCAAAGTCAAAGGGAAATATTATTGATCCCTTAGAGCTTATTGATCAGTATAGCGCTGATGCCCTTCGTTTTACTTTGGCTATTATGGCCGCGCAAGGTCGTGATGTAAAACTTGATACTTCCCGCATTGCTGGTTATCGCAATTTTGCTACAAAATTGTGGAATGCTACCCGATTTGCACAGATGAATGGTGTAAAGCATGATCCTACTTTTAAGCCAGAATGCGCAAAGCTGGCTCTTAATCGTTGGATTTTAACAGAACTCTCTAAAACAATTTCAGCAGTGACGATGGGTATTGAAAATTATAAGTTCAATGAGTCTGCAGCTACACTTTACCGTTTCATTTGGAATACATTCTGTGATTGGTATTTAGAGCTTCTCAAACCTATCTTTCAGAGTGAAAATGAAGAGGCTAAAAATGAGGCTCAAGCTTGTACTGCTTGGGTTTTAGATGAAGTCTATAAACTTCTTCATCCCTTTATGCCTCATATGACAGAAGAGTTGTGGGCTCTTACAGAAACGCAAGAGATCAAGCGTGAAGATATGCTCGCGTTGACAAAATGGCCAGAGAAAACATTGATAGATGAGGAGGCTGCTGCTGATATTAATTGGCTTATTGATGTGGTCACGGGGATTCGGTCTGTACGTTTTGAAATGAATATCCCAGCGGCTACACGAGCACCTCTTGTCGTTGTTGAAGCAGGAGACGTGACGCGAGAGCGTGTGCAGCGTTATGATGCACTTCTTAAAAAGTTAGCGCGTATTGAAGTCATTGATTTTTCTGATAAAGTTCCGGAAGTATCGGCACAAATGATTTCGGGAGAGGCTGTTTTTTGTTTGCCATTAGGGCAGTTGATTGATTTGGAGGCTGAACGTGTTCGTTTGAGGAAGGAGGTCCGTAAAATTGAACAAGATATTGAAAAAATATCGCTTAAATTAAATAATCCCAAATTTATAGCAAATGCAAAAGCAGAAATTGTTGAAAGCGAACAAAATAGGGTGGTAGAATTGCGTGCTGCGCGAAAGAAGGTATCTATTGCTTTAGAGCGGTTGGGTTGATTTTTACTTTTTTGATGATGATTTCATAGAGTTACGGCTGGTATCGATTTTTTTTTAAGAAAAAATTTTTCTTTTTTGTCTTTCATCAATGCGATCATAAAATTTCCGCTGAAGCCAATGTTTTTATGTTCATCATTAAAAAGACATCTCTTAAGGCACCAAGCTCATTTAGCGCCAGCACTTGTGAATGGTATAACGGTAAAGCACTTGAACCTTCTCATCTTTACGCTTGTGAAGTAATGAATCGGTGTCATGACACACTTTGCCAGCGCTTAATATTGCGCAACAGAGTTGTGACGGTTCATAAGAGGTGTTTTTAGCTTTTTCTGCTTGTAATGTGCAAGTGGATGGTTGTGATTTATTCAACACGAAATAGGCTCGAAGTGAGAGAATTTTACGATATTCGGGGACTTCATTCAATAAAAAACAGAAAATCATTATTATAAATCAATATATCATCTATGAAAAAAGCATATAAGGTGACCAGAAGTTAGAATCTATCGAAAAAATGGATTGTTTACAGATTGATGGGAGTGAGAAACTTTATCTTTAAGCTGGAGAGATAATCGTGAAGGGATAAGTTAATGATTATCATTATATTTTATCTATCTTGCATGTTATTTTTTGTAGTTAAATGTTTACCATTCATCATGATTCCCTCTGTTCTTGAAATTTTGTTCAATGTGTCGGTTATTTTATTGAATAGTTTTGATAGTTTTCATTTATCAGTCTTTTTTTTAAAAATTTTACTTTAGAGTTTCTCGTATTTTTTACTAAGAAGAAGCTTTTAAAGGTCTATAAAGAAATTTGTAACAGATAGAATAATGAACATTGAGAGAGGGGGAAATGATTAAGAGTTTTCAGATATGGAAAAAAGCTACGATTATTGTGACTTTAGGAGGATTTTTTTCGACTACTTATACAATAGAAGCTAATAGCTTGCAGGAATTGCATGATGGTTCGTTTTATTTTTTTTAGCGTGGCATGTCTGCTTATAAAAATGGGCAGATAAATCAGGCACTTTCAGTGCTACATTGGGCCGCTAAGAAGAAGCCATATTGGTGCGAATTGGAAACTTGGCTCTATCTATGCAAATGGTAATGGTGGCCTTAAAGATGATTACAAGGCCTATCATTTTTTTTGCATACATCATTGAAAAAGGTGCTGATCTTGGCTCAGAGGATGAAAGTTATGTCTCTGATGCATTGGTTAAGCTTGCTGGGTTTATAAAAAAGGGTATTCTTCAATCGTCTGTGAAACCTAATCTCTCTTATGCGACTCTTCTTTATATTCAGGCTGCGGTGAACTATGGAAATCCTAAAGCTCAGTATCATTTAGGAAAAGTATTTTTAAAGGGAGAGGGAAGGGAGAAGAATCTTATACAAGCAGCACGATGGTTTCAACTTTCAGCAAAAAAAGGAAATCCTGCTGCCCAAGCGATGCTTTGAAATATGCTGATTCAAGAAGGAAGAATCATTCGCGGAAAGGCACTGTTAACTGCAGCCTATGAAAAAACTAACATAAAAGACAGAAATTGGACTTACCCTTTGCAAGAACAGGCATTTGCTCTTTGTTAATGAATTTGAAAGACATACAGTAGTTTCACTGGTTGCTGATACTTTTAAAAATAAGAACTTTTAACTATATGTTTGCAATATCTTTTACATTCTCTCACTCATTATTAAACTCTATCATTTTGTATTTAAGTTTATAGTAGAGAGAGCTTTTTGCGATGATAAATAGCTAATGACTTAGGATTTTAGACAAAAACTCTTGCGTTCTTGGTCTTCTAGATTGCGGATTAGAAAAGAACTCTTTAGATGAACAGTCTTCAAGAATCGTTCCTTGATCCATGAAAATAACACGCTCCGAGACTTTTTGTGCAAATCCCATTTCATGGGTTACACAAATCATCGTCATCCCTTCTTCTGCTAAACTGATCATGACATCAAGTACTTCACCTACCATTTCAGGATCTAGAGCAGAGGTTGGTTCATCAAAAAGCATAACAAGTGGATCCATGGTTAAGGCACGCGCAATAGCAACACGCTGTTGTTGCCCTCCAGAAAGTTGTCCTGGATATTTGTCTTTATGCTCAATGAGGCCAACGCGTTCAAGATACAACAAACCACGTTCAAGTGCTTCTTTTTTGCTTCGTTTCAGGACTTTTATTTGTGCAATTGTCAAGTTTTCTGTGACAGATAGATGAGGGAAAAGCTCGAAGTGCTGAAAGACCATTCCTACACGGCTGCGCAATTTAGGCAGATTCGTTGTTTTTGAATGAACTGGTGTTCCATTAATCCAAATCTCACCTTTTTGAAAAGGGACGAGAGCATTAATCGTTTTAATGAGTGTTGATTTTCCTGAGCCTGATGGCCCACAAATTACAACAACTTCTCCTTTGTTGATATTGGTTGTACAGTTTTTAAGAACGTTAATTTCGCCATACCAATTAGAAACATTTTTTATTTCGATCATATAAGTAGACATTTTTTTTCCTGTTAGCGAATAATGGATACTTTTTTTTGTACATACAAAACGATTTGTGACAGTGTAAAACAGATAATAAAATAGAAAATAGCTGCTAAAATATAAGCTTCTTGCTTTACACCAAAGTTATTAGCAGCAATATCAAAACCATTCAAAAGGCTATGACCGCTGATAGCATAAACAAGGGTTGTATCCTGAAAAAGGATAATGACTTGCGTTAAAAAGACTGGCAGCATATCTCTAAAGGCCTGAGGCAGAATGACAATGTACATACTTTGCCAATATGTCATCCCAAGAGCTTGTCCTGCATATTTTTGTCCTTGCGAAACCGAATTGATACCAGCCCGCATAATTTCAGCAAAATAAGCCGTTTCAAATGCGGTAAAGGTAATGAGTGCTGATTTATTGGCTCCGATAGATGTCCCCGTTAAAAAAGGTAGAAGCACAAAAAACCATAAGATAACCATCACAAGTGGTATTGAACGCATCGCTGTTATGTAAACGATTGCAACCCAAGAAAGAAGTTTTATGGAAGAAAGGCGCATCATCGCTAAAAGTGTGCCGAAAACAAATCCTAACACCGTTGCAAAAAGCGTTAGAAAAACGCTAAAGAGCAAACCTGATAAAATGTAAGAACGAAATACATCAAAGGTAAAAAAGGAAAAATCAAAATCGGAAAAATTGAAAGGAAAATAAAGTCCAAACCGAGAGCTTATGAAATTTATCATATTCAATTTCCCTTTGTTTAAAGATTAGGAATTTTGAGCATTTGTTCAATAACTGTCATCACAATGAATACGAATAAGGCTATGAGAATATAAAGAATCGTAACAAGTAAATAGTTTTCGTAAACATGACTTACCTCTTCAATTGCTTGGTATTGAAATTGCATGAGCTCATTTATTGAAACGGCGAATGCTATAGACGAATTCTTTACAATGCCCATTGCTTCTGAAGTAAGCGGCGGCATAATTGTACGAATAGCACGTGGTAATATGATATAGCGATAACTTTGATAAGTTGTAAATCCCATTGCCATAGCAGCATAGCGCTGTCCTGAAGAAATGGCTTCAATGCCTGAGCGAACCTGTTCTGCGATACGTGCCGATGTAAAGAATCCCAATGCACATGTTATTAAGAGAATGGGGGAAAATTTCATCGCTGGTGGATAAATCTTAGGAACAACAAAATACCATAAAAATACCTGTACAAGAAGGGGAATGTTACGCATAATTTCTACCCAAATAGTACCGATAGTGTGAACGACACAATTGATGATGGATGTTTTAGGTAAAGTGCGCATTGTTCCTATAATGATACCACAAAATATAGCTAATATAAGTGAAGCGATGGACAATATAACCGTATTTTTAAAGCCATCAAGAAGTGTATCTAAATAAGTATGACTCACGCCGGGCGTGCCCAAGCATCCTGTTACCAGCGCCTGAGTCAGGTCATCTCTACAAAGGAAAGAAAAGTCCATTAATTGATATTCCCTCAAATTAGTCATTCACAAACAGAGCGATAAATCAAGTCTATCTACATAAGCAGAATTTATTAAAAAGTGAACTAAAATATAAACCACACTCAATTTTTAAAGAGTGTGGTTTTTCTTTTCAAATTCTATAAATCTTTTTCTGTGTAGCTTTCGCGAGGTTTATTGTTTGGATGATCCCAAGCATATCTTGTCTGTTTTGATAAGGGAAGGTTCATAACAGTATTAGCAGGAGGAATCGGTTTCATAAACCACTTATTATAAAGCTTTTCAAGTGATTCGTCTTTAATCTGACGTAGGATACTGTCATTGATTGCTTGTTCAAATTTTTTGTCATGTAACCTTAACATGCAGGCGATGGGTTCAACTGAAAGTACGGTGTCAAGAATGACATAATCCGATGGATTTTTTGATTTTGCAATATGTCCTGCAAGAATTGAGGCATCCATAACAAATGCATCGGCACGACCTGATTCGAGTAATAAGAAGCTATCTCCGTGATCTTTTCCTTTGACGACCTTAAAGTTGATGTTTTTTGCGCGTTTATTTTTACGAATAAGTTGAACAGATGTCGTACCGGTGGTCGTGGCAACTGTTTTTCCATTTAAATCGTCAAGAGATTTAATGTTAGAGTTTTTCTTTACAGCAATCCGAACTTCTTCAACATATGTCGTATAAGCAAATGCTGCTTCTTTACTGCGAGCAATATCATTTGTTGTTGAGCCACACTCAAAATCATAGGTTTTATTTTTTAAGAGAGGAATTCTATTTTGAGATGTGATGGGAAGATAATGGATTTTAATCGGTTTACCAATTTTTTTTGAGATATCATCAATGATACGTTCTGCCATTTCTGTATGAAAGCCTACATATTTATTATTACCAAGGGCGTAGGCCAAACCAGATGATTCACGGACTCCTAAAGTGATTTCCCCTGTTCGTTTTATTTTTTCAAGCGTATCATTTTCAGCATGCGCGACGCTTATGAGTCCCATGGTTGCTGCTGCAATAAACATTAACAATGATTTCTTCATTTATGTCCTCCATTTATTCATTTTTATTTTAGTTACTTAAGATATACTGTTTGAATGGTGTAGCATAGTTATTCTTCTGAATGGAATTTTTTTTGTTGTCTTATGAAGTAATGGCTATACTTCCTTAATTGATATTAAGATGAATCCAAACAGGAACGTGGTCGGATGGTTTTGGGTATCCCCTTACTTCTGTTTGACTATGAGCGCAAATAAGGTGATCAACTGCTTCTGGTGATAAGAGTAAATGATCAATGCGAATCCCGTTATTTTTAGGCCATGCTCCAGCTTGGAAATCCCAAAAACTGAAGGAGGGTGTATCGGTAACATTTCGGATAGCATCGTAAAGACCTAAATGAAGGATACGCTGGAATGCTTTTCTTGTTTTTCGAAGAAATAAGGCATCTTGATTCCATTCTTGAGGTTTTTTTGCATCGAGTGAGGTAGGGATGACATTATAATCACCGGCTAGAATAAGGGGTTCCTCGTATGCAAGCAATGATTTTGCATGTGCATATAATCTTTCCATCCATTCCATTTTATAGGAATATTTTTCACTCTCAATAGGATTTCCATTTGGCAAATAGAGAGATGCAATACGCACAACACCTTTGTTTGTTGAATAAACCGCTTCGATGTAACGTGTTTGTTCATCGTTATCGTTACCTGGTAATCGACGGATTACTTCATCTGGTGTTTTTTTAGAAAGAATCGCAACACCATTAAAGCTTTTTTGTCCGTGTGTTTCTATATGGTAACCTAGATTTTCTATTGCATTACGTGGAAAATTTTCATCAATACTTTTAATTTCCTGTAGACAGACTATGTCTGGCTGACTTTGCTGTAGCCATTGATATAATGTTTCATGTCGTGCTTTTATTCCGGCAATATTCCACGTTGCTATTTTCATGGTACTCATCATTCGATATCAAATACGCAATTTAATTTACTGCGTTAATATTTTATCGCAGTCACATTATTGTTTTTTATTTATAGGTCGATATTACTATGGTAAATTGATTTATCAAGAGACCCAATAAAAGCAAATTTAAAGTTTTAAAATTTAATTTATTTTGATTTTTAAAAACTTTCTGCTGTTTAGTTCTTGACGAATGTCTGTGTTCTCGCTATTAGACACGGACATAACCGATGTGGAGATGATCATTTATTTTGGATATGAAGCAAAAGATCATTTAAACGGGTGTTAAGAGGATTAAAAGCAAATGCTAGTGCAAAAGGCTATTGCCTTCTCTGCTTATGATCGGGTAGACTGTTTTTAGCAGCTGTGCCCGATTTTGTGTGTAGAATTAGACATCTATTCCAGTTCTGTTGGGGTGGGTGGAAACAGAAATAGAAATACCCGATTGGGTGAGACGAGTGTAGATCTAAAAGAGGAAGGTTGCATGCCTACCGTAAACCAGTTGATTCGCAAGCCGCGTGTAGTGCCAGTTAAACGTAATAAGGTTCCTGCTTTGCAGTCGAATCCGCAGAAGCGTGGTGTTTGTACGCGTGTTTATACAACGACGCCGAAGAAGCCTAATTCTGCTCTTCGTAAAGTTGCTAAAATTCGTTTAACAAATGGATTTGAAGTGATTGGTTATATTCCTGGAGAGGGACATAATCTTCAAGAGCACTCTGTTGTGATGATCCGTGGTGGTCGTGTGAAAGATTTGCCAGGGGTTCGTTATCACATTATTCGTGGTTTGCTTGATACTCAAGGTGTCAAGAATCGTAAACAGCGTCGTTCAAAGTATGGCGCGAAGCGTCCGAAATAATATTGAGAGACAAAGTCAATGTCCCGTCGTCATAGAGCAGAAAAACGTGAGATTAATCCAGATCCTAAATTTGGTGATTTGGTTATTACAAAATTTATGAATGCCATTATGTTTGATGGTAAAAAGTCAGTTGCAGAGCGTATTGTTTATGGTGCGCTTGATTCTGTGGAGAGAAAAGTAAAGACAGATCCAGTAGATCTCTTTCATAGAGCTTTAGAGAATGTTGCTCCTCATATTGAGGTTCGTTCTCGTCGTGTTGGGGGAGCTACTTATCAGGTTCCGATTGATGTTCGTCCTGATCGTCGTCAGGCTCTTGCGATTCGTTGGTTGATTTCGGCAGCGCGTGGGCGGAATGAAACGACGATGATTGAGCGTTTGTCTGCTGAACTCATGGATGCAGCTAATAATCGTGGTTCTGCTGTGAAAAAGCGTGAAGATGTCCATCGTATGGCTGAGGCTAACCGTGCATTCTCACATTATCGCTGGTAGAAGTTTTAAACTAAGGCAAATATAATGGCTCGCGAATATAAAATTGAAGATTATCGTAATTTTGGTATTATGGCACATATTGATGCCGGTAAGACTACGATGACTGAGCGTATTCTGTTCTATACGGGTAAGAGTCACAAAATCGGTGAGACCCATGATGGTGCTTCTACGATGGATTGGATGGAGCAGGAACAAGAGCGCGGCATTACCATCACATCTGCTGCAACGACGACCTTTTGGGAAGGGCGTGATGGCCGTAAGCGTCGCTTTAATATCATTGATACGCCAGGGCACGTTGATTTTACTATTGAGGTTGAGCGTTCTTTGCGTGTTCTCGATGGGGCGATAGCATTATTAGATGCTAATGCTGGTGTTGAGCCTCAGACAGAAACGGTTTGGCGGCAGGCTGAGAAATATCGTGTCCCGCGCATGGTTTTTGTTAATAAAATGGATAAAATAGGTGCTGATTTCTACCGTAGTGTCGAAATGGTTGGTTCGCGATTAGGGGCTAAAGCACTTGTTTTGCAATTGCCTATCGGTGCAGAAAATGACTTTGAAGGTGTTGTCGATCTTGTTGAGATGAAGGCTTTAAGGTGGGATGGTTCTATTGGTGCTTCAGCGGTGATAAGTGAAATTCCTTCTGACTTAAAAGAAAAGGCTGAGGAATATCGCGAAAAACTCATTGAAATGGCTGTGGAAGTTGATGAGTCTGCTATGGAGGCTTATTTGGAAGGTGTTATGCCAACCAACGAGCAACTTGTTTCTCTTATTCGTAAGGGAACTGTAGAGGTTCAGTTTCATCCTGTTCTTTGTGGTACAGCTTTTAAAAACAAGGGTGTGCAGCCGCTTTTGGATGCTGTTGTTTCCTATCTTCCTTCTCCGGTTGATATTCCTGCGATTAAGGGTATCGATGTGAAGACTGAAACTGAGACGACACGCGAATCTTCTGATGAAGCTCCGCTCTCTATGCTTGCTTTTAAAATTATGAATGATCCTTTTGTTGGTTCGTTGACTTTCTGTCGTATTTACTCTGGTAAAGTTCACAAAGGTGTTTCTCTTGAGAATACTGTGAAAAAGAAGAGAGAGCGTTTAGGACGTATGCTTCAGATGCATTCAAATTCTCGTGAGGATATTGAAGAGGCATTTGCTGGTGATATTGTTGCTCTTGCGGGTCTTAAGGAGACGACAACGGGTGATACACTTTGTGATCCTTTAAAGCCTGTTATTTTAGAGCGGATGGAATTTCCTGAGCCTGTTATTGAGATTGCGATTGAGCCGAAAACAAAAGCAGATCAGGAAAAAATGGGTATTGCACTTAATCGTTTGGCCGCGGAAGATCCTTCATTTCGTGTTAAGTCAGATGAGGAATCAGGTCAGACCATTATAGCTGGAATGGGTGAGCTTCATCTTGATATTATTGTCGATCGTATGCGGCGTGAATTTAAGGTTGAAGCGAATATTGGACAGCCTCAGGTTGCTTATCGTGAATCAATTACTAAAATGGCAGAGATTGATTATACCCATAAAAAGCAATCGGGTGGTGCTGGTCAATTTGCTCGTGTGAAAATTATTTTTGAGCCTCATGAAGGTGATGATTTTATTTTTGAGTCGAAGATTGTTGGTGGTGCTGTTCCTAAAGAATATATTCCGGGCGTTCAAAAGGGGATTGAAAGTGTCATGGGGTCAGGTCCTCTTGCAGGATTCCCGATGCTTGGTGTAAAAGCTACTCTTATCGATGGTGGTTATCACGATGTTGATTCGTCTGTATTGGCTTTTGAGATTGCTGCTCGTGCAGCTTTTCGTGATGGTGCAAAGAAGGCAGGTGCACAGCTTCTTGAGCCGATCATGAAGGTGGAAGTTGTTACACCGGATGATTATGTTGGTGATGTTATTGGTGATCTCAATTCTCGTCGGGGGCAGATTTCAGGAACTGAAGCGCGCGGTATTGCAACGGTTGTGAATGCGATGGTTCCATTGGCAAATATGTTTGGTTATGTGAATACGCTTCGCTCTATGAGCCAGGGGCGTGCGCAGTATACAATGCAGTTTGATCATTACGAACCTGTTCCTTCCGCTGTTGCTTTGGAGATTCAAAAGAAATATGCGTAATTTCAGGTTGGTAAATTAATTTTTAACTTAGTCCTTGGCTTGGACGGAAAATGGAGAGCTCAAATGGCGAAGAGCAAATTTGAACGTACAAAACCGCATGTTAATATTGGTACGATTGGTCACGTTGATCATGGGAAGACTTCGTTGACAGCAGCGATTACGAAATTTTTTGGTGAGTTTAAAGCATATGATCAAATTGATGCAGCACCAGAAGAGCGTGCCCGTGGTATTACCATTTCTACGGCACACGTTGAGTATGAAACGGAGAATCGTCACTATGCCCACGTTGATTGTCCTGGACACGCAGATTACGTGAAAAATATGATCACAGGGGCAGCGCAGATGGATGGTGCTATTCTGGTTGTTTCTGCGGCTGATGGTCCCATGCCTCAGACCCGTGAGCACATTTTGCTTGCTCGTCAGGTTGGTGTTCCAGCAATTGTTGTTTTTCTTAATAAAGTTGATCAGGTTGATGATGCAGAGCTTTTGGAGCTTGTAGAGCTTGAGGTTCGCGAGCTTTTATCGAAATATGATTTTCCAGGAGATGAAATCCCGATTGTAAAAGGTTCTGCGTTAGCAGCCCTTGAGGATAAGGATAAAAGCATAGGTGAAGATGCTGTTCGTCTTTTAATGAGTGAGGTTGATAATTATATTCCAACCCCTGAGCGTCCTGTTGATCAGCCATTTTTGATGCCGATAGAAGATGTATTTTCGATTTCGGGACGTGGAACGGTTGTTACGGGTCGTGTTGAGCGTGGTATTATTAAAGTTGGCGAGGAAATTGAGATTATTGGTATTCGTCCAACATCTAAGACGACGGTCACGGGTGTTGAAATGTTCCGCAAGCTTTTAGATCAAGGACAAGCGGGTGATAATATTGGTGCATTGCTTCGTGGTGTTGATCGTGAAGGAATTGAGCGTGGACAGGTTTTGGCGAAGCCTGGTTCTGTTACTCCCCATACGAGATTTAAAGCAGAGGCTTACATTTTAACGAAAGATGAAGGAGGTCGTCATACGCCTTTTTTCACGAATTATCGTCCTCAGTTTTATTTTCGTACCACAGATGTTACGGGTATTGTGACGCTTCCAGAAGGAACGGAAATGGTTATGCCAGGGGATAATGTTGCGATGGATGTGTCGCTGATTGTCCCGATAGCAATGGAAGAGAAGCTTCGTTTTGCTATTCGTGAAGGTGGTCGTACTGTTGGTGCCGGTATCGTTTCTAAAATCATTGAGTAAATAATGGTTATTGAAAAGCGCCTTTGTTGTTAAAGGCGTTTTGCATGACAGGGAAATAAAGAGCATGAACAGTCAAAATATTCGCATTCGCTTGAAAGCGTTTGATCACAGAATTCTTGATACATCGACGCGTGAGATTGTATCGACTGCTAAGCGGACCGGTGCAAATGTCCGTGGTCCTATTCCGCTTCCGACGCGGATTGAGAAATTTACGGTTAATCGTGGACCGCATATTGATAAGAAGAGTCGTGAGCAGTTTGAAATGCGTACGCATAAGCGTCTTCTTGATATTGTTGATCCAACGCCGCAAACAGTGGATGCGCTTATGAAGCTCGATCTTTCTGCTGGTGTGGATGTAGAAATTAAGCTCTGAGGTTTGAGGACAGAAGGAACAGACCCGATGCGTTCAGGTGTAATAGCACAGAAGCTGGGCATGACCCGTATTTATAATGATGCTGGTGAGCATGTGCCAGTGACAGTACTTCGTTTGGAGAATTGTCAAGTCGTTGCTCAGCGTACAGTTGAAAAGAATGGTTATACTGCTGTTCAATTAGGTGTAGGCTTTGCTAAGGTTAAGAATACTTCACAAGCTCTTCGTGGACATTTTGCTAAGGCTTCCGTTGAGCCTAAAGCTAAAATAGCAGAGTTTCGTGTGAGCCCCGATAATCTTCTTGATATCGGTACAGAGATTACAGTGGAACATTTTGTTCCAGGGCAGAGAGTTGATGTGACTGGTACCAGTATTGGTAAGGGGTTTGCTGGTGTTATGAAACGGCATAACTTTGGCGGGCATCGTGCATCCCATGGTAATTCGATTACACATCGTGCTCATGGTTCTACGGGACAGTGCCAAGACCCTGGTAAAGTATTTAAAGGGAAAAAAATGGCTGGCCATATGGGGCAGGTGCGTGTAACAACACAAAATATTGAAGTTGTTTCCACTGATATTGAACGTGGTTTAATTTTAGTGCGTGGTGCTGTTTCTGGTTCGAAGGGTTCTTGGATTTTGGTAAGGGATGCCGTGAAGAAACCTCTCCCTGATAATGCTCCAAAGCCTGCTGGTATTCGCCGTCTTGTGAAGGAGAAAACGGAAATGGTTACTCCGGTGACGGAAACCTCTGAAGTTGAGGGAGCCTAATAATGGATCTTGTAATTAAAACGCTTGATGGTCATGAGACTGGTAAATTGAAAGTTTCAGAATCTATCTTTGATCTTGTTCCGCGAGAGGACATTTTGCAGCGTGTTGTTCGTTGGCAATTGGCCCGTCGTCAACAGGGAACTCATCAATCACAAGGGCGCTCTGATGTATCACGAACAGGAGCAAAGATGTTTAAACAAAAGGGAACTGGACGTGCTCGGCATTCGTCTGCTCGTGCACCACAGTTTCGGGGTGGGGGTAAAGCACATGGGCCGGTGGTTCGTAGCCATGCGCATGATCTTCCTAAAAAGATTCGTGCCCTTGGGTTACGTCTTGCTTTATCTGCAAAATTAAAAGCAAAAGATTTAATTATTGTGGATGAGTTGACTGTTAAGGATGCTAAAACGAAAAAGCTTGTTTCTCATTTTTCTAAACTTGGCTTTAATAATGCTCTGTTGATTGGTGGTAAAGAGATTGATATTAACTTTTTTCGTGCAGCATCGAATATCCCTAATATTGATATTTTGCCTATTCAGGGAATTAATGTTTATGATATTTTGCGTCGCAGCAAACTTGTTTTATCAAAGGCAGCTGTTGAGGCTCTTGAGGAGCGTTTTAAATGACAGATCTTCGCCATTATGATGTAATTATTAGTCCAGTTATTACTGAAAAGTCGACTATGATTTCTGAATATAATCAAGTTGCTTTTAATGTTGCGCCGAAAGCGACAAAACCTGAAATTAAGGCTGCGGTTGAAGCGCTTTTTAGCGTAAAAGTAAAAGCAGTTAACACGATAGTCCGTAAGGGTAAAGTGAAACGTTTTAAAGGTATTGTTGGTCGGCAGAGTGATGTCAAAAAAGCGATCGTGACACTGGCTGCTGGTCAGTCTATCGACGTTTCGACAGGTCTTTAGAGAGGCTCGGAGATAGGAATAATGGCACTTAAGCAATTTAATCCAACAACACCTGGGCAGCGTCAGCTTGTCATTGTGGAACGTTCTTGTCTTTATAAGGGAAAACCTGTAAAGATGTTGACGGAAGGTTTGTCCTCAAAGGGTGGGCGTAATAATCGCGGTCGTGTTACTGCTCGTTTTCAGGGTGGTGGCCATAAACGTAGTTACCGCTTTGTCGACTTTAAGCGTCTTAAGCGTGATGTTTCGGCAAAAGTTGAGCGTTTGGAGTATGATCCTAATCGCACTGCTTTTATTGCACTCATTCGCTATGAGGATGGACAATTGAGTTATATTCTTGCACCACAGCGTCTTGGTGTTGGTGATTTTGTTGTTGCTGGTTTAAATGTTGATGTTAAACCAGGGAATGCTATGCCCCTTGGTAATATGCCAGTAGGGACAATCATTCATAATGTTGAAATGAAGCCTGGGAAAGGGGGGCAGATTGCACGTTCAGCGGGTGCTTATGCACAGTTGGTTGGGCGAGATCATGGTATGGCTATCCTTCGTTTAAATTCTGGGGAGCAGCGTATGGTCTCTAGCAGCTGTTTTGCAACGGTTGGTGCTGTTTCAAATCCTGATCATGGGAATATTAATGATGGTAAGGCAGGTCGGTCACGTTGGCGTGGTAAGCGTCCACATGTTCGTGGTGTTGCTATGAACCCTGTTGATCATCCACACGGTGGTGGTGAGGGTCGTACATCGGGGGGGCGTCATCCAGTGTCTCCTTGGGGTAAACCTACGAAAGGTAAGCGTACGCGCTCCAATAAAGCCACTGATAAATTTATTATGCGTACGCGTCATCAGCGCAAGAAGTAAGAAAGGTAGTCTGAAGTGGTTCGTTCAGTTTGGAAAGGTCCGTTTGTTGACGGCTATCTTCTTGGTAAAGCAGAGAAGGTACGTGCAAGTGGGCGCAATGAAGTTATAAAAATATGGAGTCGTCGCTCTACTATTTTGCCGCAATTTGTTGGTTTGACTTTTGGTGTTTACAACGGCAATAAGCATATTCCTGTTTCTGTTTCTGAAGAGATGGTTGGACATAAGTTTGGTGAGTTCGCTCCTACCCGGACTTATTATGGTCATGGTGCCGATAAAAAAGCGAAGAGGAAGTAGGAATGGGAAAAGCTAAGGTTCCGCGCCAGCTTAAAGATAATGAAGCAAAAGCTGTCACACGGACAATTCGTGTTAGTCCGCAGAAGCTTAATTTAGTTGCTGAAATGATTCGCGGTAAAAGGGTTAATGTAGCGCTTGCTGATTTGACGTTTTCACGTAAACGTATTGCTGCTACTGTGAAAAAAACGCTTGAATCAGCGATTGCAAACGCAGAGAATAATCATGATCTTGACATTGATTCGCTTATTGTAGCAGAAGCTTATGTTGGTAAGTCGATAGTGATGAAGCGCTTTCATGTTCGTGGTCGCGGGCGTGCTAGTCGAATTGAGCGTCCATTTTCACATCTTACTATTGTTGTTCGTGAAGTTAGCGAAAAAGTGGAGGCCGCGTAATGGGTCAGAAGATCAATCCAATAGGACTTCGTCTTGGTGTTAATCGGACCTGGGATTCTCGTTGGTATGCTGATAGTGGTGAATATGGACGTCTTCTTCATGAAGATTTGAAAATTCGCTCTTATGTGCTTGAAGAGCTTAAACAGGCTGCGATTTCTAAGGTTGTTATTGAGCGCCCCCATAAAAAATGTCGTGTTACGATTCATTCTGCACGTCCTGGTTTGATTATCGGTAAAAAGGGTGCTGATATCGAGAAGCTTCGTCGTAAGCTTTCAGAAATGACTAATGCTGAAACTTCATTGAATATCGTGGAGATTCGTAAGCCAGAGATTGATGCGACGATTATTGCACAATCAATTGCTCAACAGTTAGAGCGTCGTGTTGCTTTTCGTCGCGCAATGAAGCGTGCTGTTCAGTCAGCTATGCGTCTTGGTGCAGAGGGTATTCGTATCAATTGTTCTGGTCGTCTTGGTGGTGCTGAAATTGCTCGTATGGAATGGTATCGTGAAGGTCGTGTTCCACTTCATACCTTGCGTTCTGATGTCGATTACGGTACAGCAGAAGCTAAGACCGCTTACGGTATTTGTGGTATTAAAGTTTGGGTCTTTAAGGGTGAGATTCTTGAACATGATCCGATGGCTTCGGAACGTCGTGCTACGGAAGCTGATCAATCTGGTTCTTCATCGAATCGTCGCCGCGAAAATGCTTAGTTTTTGAAATTGAACTAAAATTTGGAGTAGAGAACAATGTTGCAGCCAAAGCGCACAAAGTTCCGTAAGCAGTTCAAGGGCCGTATTCACGGTGTTGCGAAGGGTGGTACGGATTTGAATTTCGGTGCCTACGGTTTGAAAGCTGTTGAACCGGAGCGGGTTACTGCTCGTCAAATTGAAGCGGCGCGTCGTGCGATTACGCGTTATATGAAGCGTTCTGGTCGTGTATGGATTCGCATTTTTCCAGATCTTCCAGTTACATCTAAACCGACGGAAGTTCGTATGGGTAAAGGTAAGGGAAGTGTTGATTATTGGGCGGCACGTGTTGCTCCTGGGCGCGTCATGTTTGAGCTTGATGGGGTTCCTGAGGATGTTGCACGTGAAGCACTAAGGTTGGGTGCTGCAAAGTTGCCTATCAAAACGCGTTTCATCCAGCGTATTGCTGAATAAAGAGGTTAAGCGATGAGAGCCAGAGAATTACGGGCGCAAACGCTCGACCAAATGAAAGATGAATTGGCTAAATTGAAGAAAGAGCAATTTAATTTGCGCTTTCAAAAAGCAACAGGTCAATTAGAAAAGACTGCACGTGTTAGACAAGTTCGTCGTGATATTGCGCGCATTAAGACTTTTCTTCGTCAAAAGTTAAGTGAAAGTAAGGTTTAAGGAAATAAGAGATGCCTAAACGCGTTTTGCAGGGTGTTGTTATTAGCGACAAAAGCGATAAAACTGTCGTTGTAAAAGTTGAGCGTCGTTATTCTCATCCGCTTCTTAAGAAGACTGTTCGGCAGTCTAAAAATTATAAAGCGCATGACGAAAACAACCAATTCAAGATTGGAGATCAGGTTTCTATTCAGGAATCTAGACCAATTTCAAAAGATAAATGTTGGATTGTTGTAAAAGACAATGTAGCGTAATGAGCTAAGTTTATTGTTTTAGAATTTAACAGTGGTTTTTCGTTGATAAATTTGAAGACGGTGGCTTTATGTTTATTTGGCAGGCAAATCTGAGTGTATAAAAGGTACAGGCGGATATATATGTTAAGAAAAGGTGGCCAGTCATGATTCAGATGCAAACAAACCTCGACGTTGCTGATAATTCTGGTGCTCGTCGTGTCATGTGCATCAAGGTGTTAGGCGGTTCAAAGCGGAAATATGCTTCGGTCGGTGACATTATTGTTGTTTCGGTTAAGGATGCTATTCCTCGTGGCCGTGTTAAAAAAGGTGATGTTATGAAAGCTGTTGTGGTGCGTACTGCTAAGGATATTCGTCGCGCAGATGGTAGTGTCATTCGTTTTGATAGTAATGCTGCGGTTTTAGTGGATAATAAAAAAGAGCCGATCGGTACGCGTATTTTTGGGCCTGTTCCCCGTGAATTGCGTGGGAGGAATCATATGAAGATCATCTCACTTGCTCCTGAAGTGCTATAAGGAGTTAATGTTATGCAGAAGATTCGAAAAGGTGATAAAGTTGTCGTTTTATCCGGTAAGGATAAAGGTTCGAGTGGTGAAGTAATTAAGGTTAGTCCAAAAGAGAATAAGGCTTTTGTTCGTGGGGTTAATATGATTAAACGTCATCAACGTCAAACACAGAAGCAAGAAGCTGGAATTATTTCTAAAGAAGCTCCGATTCATCTGTCTAATTTGGCGATTGCTGATCCTAAAGATGGTAAGCCTACACGTGTGGGCTTTCGTGTGAATGCAGATGGTAATAAGGTACGTTTTGCCAAGCGTTCGGGAGAGTTGATTAATGGCTGAGGAAAGACAAATACCGCGTATGAAAGCGTATTACTTTGAAGTGATTCGTAAGGCGCTTCAAGAGAAGTTTAATTACAAAAATACAATGCAAATTCCGCGGATTGATAAAATTGTAGTTAATATGGGGATAGGTGAAGCAACTGCTGATTCAAAGAAGCCTTCTCTTGCTGCTGAGGATTTAGGACTCATAACAGGTCAGAAGGCTGTTATTACCCGTGCGCGTAATTCTATTGCAACCTTTAAGGTTCGTGAAGGAATGCCTCTTGGAGCTAAAGTGACATTGCGTAAAGATCGTATGTTTGAGTTTTTAGATCGTCTTGTTACGATTGCTCTTCCGCGCGTTCGTGACTTTCGGGGTTTAAATCCAAAAAGCTTTGATGGTCGTGGTAATTTTGCTATGGGTATTAAAGAACACATTGTGTTTCCAGAAATTAACTATGATAAAGTTGATCAAATTTGGGGCATGGATATTATCGTTTGTACGACAGCGAAAACGGATGATGAAGCGCGTGAGTTATTGCGTGCTTTTAATTTTCCTTTTCGTTCGTAACGGCAAACGTAGCGAGGTGAAATTATGGCCAAAGTAAGTGCCGTTGAAAAAAATAAGCGTCGTGAGGTGATGGTGAAGCGTTATGCTGCGCGTCGTGCACGTTTGAAAGCAATCGTTATGGATCAGAAGGTTTCTCTTGAGGAACGTTTTAAGGCTTCTGTTCAGTTGGCAGAATTGCCGCGTAATTCTTCGAAAGTTCGCGTTCGTAATCGCTGTGAGGTTTCAGGTCGTCCGCGGGCTTATTATCGTAAGTTAAAAATGTCACGGATTGCATTGCGTGAACTTGGCTCTATTGGCCATATTCCTGGTATTGTAAAGTCTAGTTGGTAAGAGGAGATTATTTAATGTCTATGTCAGATCCTCTTGGTGATATGTTAACACGTATTCGTAATGCGCTTGGTCGTAAAAAAGGCAAAGTGGTTACTCCAGCTTCAAAGCTTCGCGCACACGTTCTTGATGTTCTTAAGTCGGAAGGTTATATTCGCGGATATAATCAAGTTGATTTGGGTGACGGAAAAGTTGAGCTTGAAATCGAATTGAAGTATTTTGAAGGAATGGCTGCTATTCGTGAAATTTCGCGTGTATCAAAGCCTGGTCGTCGTGTGTATGTTTCTGCTAAGTCACTTCCTCAGGTGGCAAATGGTTTAGGTATTTCGATCTTATCGACTCCTAAAGGCGTTATGGCTGATCATGAAGCGCGTGAACAGAATGTTGGTGGAGAACTCCTTTGTCGTGTTTTCTAAGTTATGTCCAAGAAAACAGAAGAAAAATAGGTTAGAACAATGTCTCGTATTGGAAAAAAGCCCATTTCAATTCCTTCTGGAGTTACCGCAACTGTTGAAGGTCAGCTAGTCAAAGCAAAAGGTCCGAAAGGTGAGCTAAGTTACGTTGTAAATGATGAAGTCTTAGTTAAATTCGAGGATAATGTCATATCAGTTATGCCGCGAGATCAATCAAAAGATGCGCGCTCTAAATGGGGGATGTCACGCTCAATGATTGAAAATATTTTTTGTGGTGTAAAGGATGGTTTTGAAAAAAGGTTAGAGATCAATGGGGTTGGTTATCGTGCTGCTTTGCAGGGTAAAGATATTCAACTCTCTCTAGGTTTTTCGCATGATGTGGTTTATAAAGTTCCGTCGGGTGTTACTGTAACTGTTCCTAAGCCTACAGAGATTGTTATTTCTGGAATTGATAAACAGCAAGTTGGACAAGTTGCAGCGGAGATTCGTGAGTATCGTAGGCCTGAGCCTTATAAAGGTAAAGGTGTTAAGCATGCAGATGAACGTATCTTCCGTAAAGAAGGTAAAAAGAAATAAGGATTTTGTATTATGGTTTCATCTAAGGACATTATCCAGCGTCGCGCAAGACGTGTTCGTCGTAGAATAAAGATGGTTTCTCATGATCGTCCGCGGCTTAGCGTTTATCGTTCAAATCAGAACATCTATGCGCAAGTTATTGATGATTTACGGGGATGTACACTTGTTTCAGCTTCTACTCTTGAGAGTGATTTGAAAAAATCCTTAAAAAGTGGAGCTGATAAAGAAGCCGCTTTCGCTGTGGGTAAGTTAATTGCTGAACGTGCGAAGCAAGCTGGTGTCAATGAAGTGGTTTTTGATCGTGGTGCTTATGTGTATCATGGTCGTGTCAAAGCTTTGGCTGAAGCTGCTCGTGAAGGTGGTTTGAACTTTTAAAGTTTCCTCCTTATAGATGGGGCTGGACACTTTAGAGCATTTCGTTTAAGTTCTTCCGACTTTATGAAGAGCTTTGTTATCGTGCTTCCGGAAAAGAAAAAGGAATGAGGAATGGCACAAAAAGAACGTGGTGAAAGAGAAGAACGCGATAATGAGTTTGTCGATAGGCTCGTTCATATTAATCGTGTTGCTAAAGTTGTAAAGGGTGGTCGGCGTTTTGGTTTTGCTGCTCTTGTTGTCGTTGGAGATCAGAAAGGGCGTGTGGGTTTTGGACACGGTAAAGCTCGTGAAGTTCCTGAAGCCGTTCGTAAAGCAACGGAATCTGCAAAGCGTGGAATGATTTATGTCCCACTTCGGTCTGGACGTACATTGCATCATGATCTTGAAGGTCGTCACGGAGCTGGGCGTGTTTTGCTCCGCTCAGCGTCTGCTGGTACTGGTATTATTGCTGGAGGACCGATGCGTGCTATTTTTGAGGCTCTTGGTATGCAGGATGTTGTTGCAAAATCACTAGGATCATCAAATCCTTATAACATGGTTCGTGCAACATTTGATGCACTGAAACATCAAATGCATCCGAGAGATATTGCCGCTCAGCGCGGTATCAAATATTCGACTTTGCAGGCGCGTCGTCGTCATTTAGTCGATGTAGAAGGGTAGTTTCTGAGATTGTCAGAAAAGGAATTAGGAAATGGTTCAGAAAAAATCTCAGAGTGGTAAAACTGTGACAGTAGAGCAAATTGGAAGCCCTATTCGAAATTCACGGATTCAGCGTGCAACCTTGAAGGGGCTTGGGCTTAATAAAATGCGTCGCCGGCGCGTTTTAGAAGATACACTTTGTGTACGGGGTATGATTGCTCGAGTTCAGCATCTTGTTCGCGTTATAGATGAAGATTAAGGGTTGCAGGAGTATTAGATATGAAACTCAATGAACTACGTGATTGCAAAGGCGCAACAAAAAGTCGTAAGCGTGTTGGACGTGGTATTGGTTCAGGTACTGGTAAGACCGGTGGTCGTGGTGTAAAAGGGCAAAAATCCCGCTCTGGTGTCTCTCTTAATGGTTTTGAAGGTGGGCAAATGCCTATCTATCGGCGTTTACCAAAACGTGGATTTAAAAATTTCTTTTCTAAAGCCTATAATGAAGTGTCCTTGGGACGTGTTCAGTTGGCCGTTGATGCAGGTAAGTTGAACATTGAAAAACCTGTTGATATGATTGCTTTGAAAGAGGCTGGTATTATTCGTCGCGAGAAAGATGGGGTTCGCCTTCTTTCTGATGGCGATTTAAAAGCTAAGATTACCTTTCATGTTTCTGGAGCTTCACAAGCTGCTCGTGTTAAAATTGAAAAAGTGGGTGGTCAGGTTATTTTTCCTGATGTTGTTCAATAATTTTTTTGATATAAGTTATGATTTAAAGAAGAGGTACATCTATTCTTTTGAATATTTTGTAGGGAACTGTTTAAGTTCTGCAATTATTTGTGTATAAAGATATGAATTTTAGAGTTATAGTTCTGTGATTTAAAGAACTGAAGTGTGAAGTGGAGACGTTTTATGGCATCAGCAGCAGAGCAATTTGCTTCCAATATAAACTTCGGAACTTTTTCGCGTGCAACTGAATTAAAGAAACGTATCTGGTTTACTCTGGCAGCGCTTCTTGTCTATCGTTTTGGCACTTATATTTCTCTTCCAGGGATTAATATTGATGCTTTGCGGCAAACGTTTGAACATCATGCATCAGGTGTTTTAGGACTTTTTAATATGTTTGCTGGAGGTGCTGTTGGGCGTATGGCAATTTTTGCGCTAGGAATTATGCCCTATATATCGGCATCTATTATTGTACAATTACTCACGTCCGTTATTCCTTCTTTGGAAACTCTTAAAAAGGAGGGTGAGGTCGGTCGTAAGGTGATTAATCAATATACGCGCTATGTGACAGTCGTATTGGCTATTCTGCAAGCTTTTGGTATTGCGGTTGCGCTTGAAAGCGGTATAGGGACAGGACTTCAAATTGTTCTAGAACCAGGTCTCATGTTTCGTATCTCTTCTGTTATTACGCTTGTTGGCGGGACAATGTTTCTTATGTGGCTTGGTGAGCAAATTACGTCACGCGGTGTTGGTAATGGGGTTTCTCTCATCATTTTTACAGGGATCGTAGCCAACTTTCCTTCTACTTTTGCTCAGCTTTTGACCGCGCATAGTCAGGCTGATTTATCAACTTTTCTTTTAATAGCGATCGTTTTTATTGCTGTTTTGGTTATCGGACTTATTGTTTTTATAGAACGTGCGCAACGGCGGATTATTATTCAGTACCCGAAACGTCAGGTTGGTAACCAAATGTTTCAAGGCGATATGTCGCATCTTCCTTTAAAATTGAATACTGCTGGTGTTATTCCGCCTATTTTTGCTTCATCTTTATTATTATTACCCGCCACTATTAATAACTTTTCTGATAAAATGCCACAATGGATGCAAACTATTTCTTATTCTCTTGGCCATGGGCAGCCACTTTATATGATTGTTTATGCATTTTTAATGGCGTTTTTTTGCTTTTTTTATACGGCTATTGTGTTTAATCCGAGTGATACTGCGGATCAGTTGAAAAAACATTCTGGTTTTATTCCAGGAATTCGTCCAGGTGAGCGTACAGCGGAATATATTGATTATGTTTTGACGCGTATTACTGTTGTGGGCGCTATTTATATTATCTTGGTTTGTTTACTCCCTGAATTTATGATATCCGCATTCCAAGTTCCTTTTTATCTTGGGGGAACGTCTTTGTTGATTGTTGTGACTGTTACTCTTGATACAGTTGCTCAAATCCAGGGGCATCTTGTTGCACACCAATATGAAGGCTTGATAAAAAAATCAAAACTTCGTGGAGGTCGAAGAAATCGATGAGAGTGGTTCTTTTAGGTCCTCCTGGAGCAGGAAAAGGCACGCAAGCTAAAATGCTAACTGAGGAATATAATATTCCTCATTTATCAACAGGGGATATGTTGCGTGAGGTTATTGCTAAAGAAACAGAAGTGGGTAAAAAAGCTAAAGCTATTATAAGTTCTGGTTCTTTGGTCCCTGATAGTCTTGTTAATCAAATCGTGTCAGATCGGATTGATGAAGCTGATTGTGTAAACGGTTTTATTTTGGATGGATATCCAAGGACGGTAGGGCAGGCAAAAGCGTTGCAACAGATACTTGAGTCAAAAAATATGAGTCTTGATGCTGTTATTGAGTTGTGTGTTGATGAAGACGCATTGATTGAACGTATGAAAAAACGTGTTCAGGAGACAATAGCGACCGGTGGGCAGGTTCGTTTAGATGATAACCCTGTTGCTTTTGCAAAAAGATTAGTAGAGTACCGTGAAAAAACTTCTCCTTTATCAGAATTTTATTCAGAGAGAGGAATGTTGAAGGTCATTGATGGAATGATTGGTATTGCTGAAGTGACACGTATGATTAAAGGTTTTCTTTCATGAGATTTTTTTTAGAAGTAAATGAAAAGAGTTGACTTTTGAGATAAAATCTATCACAAACAATTTTAATTTATTTAAGTTAAATAAGCGGATTCGGAAAAGTTTCGTTCTGAGTCTATTTTTTTCTGTAAGGTACATCAGGTATTTTATAACAATTTGTCAACATAACTAAGGAGAGTAGGCGTGGCTCGTATTGCTGGCGTCAATATCCCGACAAATAAGCGTGTAATCATTGCGCTTCAATATATCCACGGGATTGGACCAAAATTTGCTCAAGAAATTATTGAAAAGGTTGGTATTCCTGCGGGGCGTCGTGTGCATGAGCTTTCAGACGCTGAGGTGTTGCAGATTCGTGAGGCGATAGATCAGGGATATCAAGTTGAAGGTGATCTTCGTCGTGAAGTTGCTATGAATGTTAAGCGTTTGATGGACCTTGGTTGTTATCGCGGATTGCGTCATCGTCGGTCTTTGCCTGTCCGGGGACAGCGTACACATACAAATGCTCGTACGCGTAAGGGACCTGCTAAGGCAATTGCTGGTAAGAAGAAATAAGAAGCTTTTTGAAAGTTTATTTATATATTCTGTTTCTTGTTGAAAGCGGTTTGACAAGAAAAAGAAGGTGGAGCTGCTGATGTTACGGCAGTGTTGAGATCGTTGAAAGGAAAAATATGGCCAAGGAAGCCACACGTGTTCGTCGTCGCGAACGTAAGAATATTTCATCAGGTGTTGTTCATATAAATTCAACATTTAATAATACAATGATTACCATTACCGATGCTCAGGGGAATGCAATTGCTTGGTCATCTGCTGGTGCTCAAGGGTTTAAAGGGGCGCGTAAATCTACACCTTTTGCCGCTCAAGTGGCTGCGGAAGATTGTGCGAGAAAAGCACAGGAACATGGTATGCGTTCTTTGGAAGTTGAAGTTTGTGGTCCTGGGGCAGGGCGTGAATCTGCTTTACGTGCGTTGCAATCTGTTGGTTTTGTCATTACTTCTATTCGTGATGTAACACCAATTCCTCATAATGGATGTCGTCCGCGTAAAAGGCGGCGTGTTTAATTGGGTGTTGTTTTTTATTGTCGGAGATTTCTCTGATGTTCACATTGGTCGTTACGATTGAATGGTAACGGAACTAAAGAACGGGAATGAAAATATGATCCAGAAAAACTGGCAGGAACTTATTAAACCCAATAAGGTTGAATCGTATACGCATGATAATCCAAATATTACAAGCGTAATAGCTGAGCCTCTTGAGAGGGGATTTGGTTTGACTTTAGGAAATGCACTTCGTCGTGTGTTGTTGTCTTCGCTTCGTGGCGCTGCTATTACTGCTGTGCAGATTGATGGTGTTTTACATGAATTTTCATCAATTCCAGGTGTCCGTGAGGATGTTACAGATATTATTCTGAATATCAAGGAAATTGCACTTCGTATGGAAGAAGAAGGACCTAAACGTCTCGTCGTTTATAAAGAGGGGCCTGGTGTTGTGAAAGCAGGGGATATCAGTATCGTTGGGGATATGGAAATCCTCAATCCAGATCATGTTATCTGTACCCTTGATGAAGATGCTGAGATTCGTATGGAATTTATTGTCAACACGGGGAAAGGGTATGTTCCATCTGATCGGAATTGTGTCGATGATGGGCGCATAGGACTAATTCCAATTGATAGTCTTTATTCACCAATTCGTAAAGTATCTTATAAAGTCGAGAATACACGTGAAGGTCAAGTTCTCGATTATGATAAATTGACGTTGACGATCGAAACAAATGGTGCTGTTAATGGAGAAGATGCTGTTGCTTTTGCGGCGCGCATTCTTCAGGATCAATTATCATTATTTATTAACTTTGAAGAACCACAGAAAGAACCTGTTGAAGAGGCGGATTCTGAGCTTTCCTTTAATCCGGCACTTCTCAAAAAAGTGGATGAATTAGAACTTTCCGTTCGTTCGGCAAATTGTCTTAAGAATGATAATATTGTTTATATTGGTGATCTTATTCAAAAAACAGAATCTGAAATGCTTCGGACACCAAATTTTGGTCGTAAGTCATTGAATGAGATTAAAGAAGTTTTGGCGTGTATGGGGTTACATCTTGGAATGGAAATTCCTGCATGGCCGCCTGAAAACATTGATGATCTTGCTAAACGTTATGAAGATCAGTATTAAAATTAGAATTTAAGGAGAGGACTTATGCGCCATAGTAAGTCAGGCCGAAAGTTGAACCGGACTGCCAGTCACCGTAAAGCGATGTTTGCAAATATGGCAACTTCGTTGATCGAGCATGAGCAGATTGTGACAACACTTCCAAAGGCTAAAGAAATTCGTCCTATTGTTGAAAAACTTGTTACTCTTGGTAAGCGTGGTGGTTTGCACGCGCGTCGACAAGCAATTGCAGCACTTCGTGATACAGAAAAGGTTGCAAAGTTATTTGATACACTTGCGCCGCGTTATGCTTCACGCAACGGTGGATATTTGCGTATTATGAAAGCGGGGTTTCGTACCGGTGATAATGCGCCCATGGCTGTTATAGAATTTGTTGATCGTGATGTTGAAGCAAAGGGAGCAGGGGATCGTGCTCGTATGGAAGCTTCAGAAAATGACAAGGGCTCGTCCTCATAAGTTTTTTATTTTATTGGGGTTTTAAAGGCCGCCTTGTCTTAGGCGGTTTTTTTATGCGTGTTTTTAAAGTTTGTTTTACTTGAGAAATAGATGCTGAGAGAAAATTATAGGATATTGAATTGTTTGATTTTTATAATATTTACTGTTTAAATAGGTTGTTTTTATTCTCTATTATGAAATATTAATAGAAATCCTTTATTTGCGGGGATGCTTTTAAAAAATTCTATGAATTTTCAATAGAATGGGCTGATTTTATAAGGAGTAGATTATGAGGTATTCTTTTGGGGTGCGGCTTTTTTTTGCAATTATGATGCTGATGTCGTTTGATCATGTCTATGCTCATGTTCCTCAAACACAAAAAGAAATCACTCTTTCATTTGCTCCTTTAGTTAAAAAGACCGTTCCCTCTGTTGTCAATATTTATGCAGCTCGACAAATTAGAGCGCGTTCACCTTTTGAGGGTGATCCATTTTTTGAGCAATTTTTTGGTCGTTTGCAAAATAATTTTCCTGTTCGTAAGCAGTCATCATTAGGATCAGGAGTGATTGTTGATGTGCGTGGTTTGATTGTTACAAATTACCACGTCATTAAAGATGCAAGCGAAATTAAGGTAGCTTTTTCTGATGGGCGAGAATTTGAGAGTAAGGTCGTACTCAAAGATGAAGCAACCGATATTGCTATTTTGGAAGTTGATGTAAAAGATACACAGTTTCCTGTTCTTCCTTTGGGGGATTCTGATACTGTTGAAGTTGGTGATCTTGTTTTAGCTATTGGTAATCCTTTTGGTGTTGGTCAAACGGTTACAAGTGGTATTGTTTCAGCGCAAGCGCGTACACGTGTTGGGATTTCTGATTTTGACTTTTTTATTCAAACAGATGCAGCCATTAATCCAGGAAATTCTGGTGGCGCTTTAATTGATATGAAGGGGCAATTAATCGGAATTAATACGGCTATTTATTCACGTTCCGGTGGTTCTGTAGGGATTGGTTTTGCTATTCCAGTTAATCTTGTAAAAGTGATGCTTGATACAGTTAAACGTGGAGGAAAATATTTTGTACCACCTTATATTGGGGCATCCTTTCAGAATATTACATCTGATATTGCTGGTGGTTTAGGTTTAGAACGCCCTTATGGTGCCCTTATTATTGAAGTTATCAAAGACAGTCCTGCTGAAAAAGCCGGTTTGAAAGTAGGTGATGTTATTTTGAGTGTACAGGGGGTGCGCGTTGATAGTCCAGATAGTCTTGGGTATCGTTTAATGACAGCGGACGTTGGCCATAGTCTTGCTTTAGAATATTTACGAAATGGAAAAACTTTAAAAACACAGATAAAGGTTGCATCAATATCAGAAACTGCATTTTTAAAATCTGAAAAAATTACAGGTGATAGTCCTCTTGCTGGTGCCGAAGTGTTAGATTTAACACCGCAAAATAGTCGACGTTTTCATCTTCCTATATCGGCAAAAGGTGTTGTGATTACCAGTCTTGATGAAATGAGCAATGCTGCGGGAATTTTTCGGCCCAGAGATATCTTACGTGTTGTTAATGGCTATAAGATTCAAACAGTTCATCAGTTGAAAAAGATTCTTATGCAAACGCGTTCGCGTACTTGGCAATTGGAATATGAACGCGATGGTATGTATATTCGCCAATTTATTCGTTGAGGCTTTTTTTGAAGAAAGATTTTTTTACTTCGTCGATTGATCCTAAACTTAATAAAAATCAGCCACTTGCGGAGAGAATGCGTCCTTGTTCTCTCAATGAAGTTGTGGGACAAAGGCATTTAATTGGAGAGGATGGTCTTCTTTCACGGATGGTGGCAGCAGGCTCAATTGGATCGATGATTTTTTGGGGGCCTCCAGGGACGGGAAAAACAACAGTTGCACGTTTGTTAGCACTTGAAACAAATTTCGCATTTGAACAAGTTTCTGCTATTTTTACAGGTGTTTCTGAACTTAAAAAGATTTTTGAAGTTGCACAGAGGCGTTTTATGTCTGGGGATAAAACGCTTCTCTTTGTTGATGAAATTCATCGGTTTAATCGTGCACAGCAGGATAGTTTTCTTCCTGTGATGGAAGATGGTACGGTGGTTCTTATCGGTGCAACAACTGAAAACCCTTCTTTTGAACTTAATGCTGCTCTTCTTTCGCGTGCGCGGGTTTTAACATTTCTTTCTCATGATCATGAAAGTTTAGGGATGCTTTTGAAGCGTGCTGAAAAGGTGGTAGGAAAGTTGCTTCCTTTGGATGATGGGGCCAGAGATGTTTTGATAGGGATGTCTGATGGTGATGCACGGGTAGCATTGACATTAGCAGAGGAAGTTTGGTCTGTTGTGAGCTCGGGAGAAATCCTTGATGCTAATGCGTTGCAAAAAGTTATTCAGCGTCGTGCACCCATTTATGATAAAGGACGAGATGGACACTATAATCTTATTTCAGCGTTGCATAAATCTGTTCGTGGCTCTGATCCTGATGCGGCGCTTTATTATTTAGCACGTATGTTGGATGCTGGTGAAGATCCTCTCTATATTGGGCGAAGATTGGTTCGTATGGCTGTTGAAGATGTTGGTTTGGCGGACCCCCAAGCTCTTGTCATTTGTAACGCGGCAAAAGATGCCTATGATTATTTAGGATCACCAGAAGGAGAATTGGCTTTGGCACAGGCATGTCTTTATGTTGCAACAGCACCAAAGTCAAACGCGACATATCTTGCATATAAGGCTGCATTGCGTTGTGCACAAAAAAATGGTTCTTTACCACCTCCTAAACATATCCTTAATGCACCAACGAAATTGATGAAGGAGGAAGGGTATGGAGATGGTTATTGTTATGACCATGATGAACCAGATGCTTTCTCTGGACAAGAATATTTTCCCGAAAAACTTGGGCGCCAGAGTTATTATAAACCAGTTGAGCGTGGATTTGAGCGTGAAATTGTGAAACGTCTTGAATGGTGGAAACAATTGCGAAAAAAACGTAAAAATCAACCATAAAATTTGAGTTAAAACATGTTTTTTATTGAACTTAGATTTATTTTTTATACCTTGTTTTTAAGAAATAGGTCATTCAACTCTTAAAGCTATTTTATTTTTATGATTTTAATTGAGTAAGATATTGATTATCCACTGCTTTGTATGTTGAATGGAGAATTCCAGATACTATACGATTTTCTCATTTCCAATCTCATCAATCACAGCCATTCGCTTGTATGTTACATGCTGGATTAATGTGTGATAAAAACTGTACAAGAAAAAAATAAAAATGACTCTTATGAAGAGTTTCAAGTATTGAGAGCTACCGCAACATTGGGGGCGGGAAAAGTGGGTGGTGGTGTAATGATCATGGTACTGAGCATAAAGCAATGGATTTATACCATTTCACGAGTGCCGCCACAAAATGGGTATAACGAGCGTTGGAAGATGCTTTTTTAAAACAAGTAAGTAAATATGCAACATAAAAGTGTTTTGTTTTTCGATGCAATAGGGTGTGGTTTTGATTAATGAGGCGTTTTTGTATGATTAAGGGGAGAGTTTGTCTCTTAGACAATCAAGGGGTAGGCAGAAAGATTAAACATTATGTTGAAATTTAAATTGTTTCTTTTCTAGAGAGAGATAAATATGTTAACTTTCTCTCGTGTAGAAGTGTTATTTTATTTGGATTTTATGTTGTGTCATAAGATAGGGAAGATCAGTTCTTTATTTTTTTGATTATGATATGTTATAGGCATAACGTAAGGGTAAGGATGAAAATAGTCTGTGAAAATCTAAACTTAAAGCTTTAGTTAAGTTAAAAGTACAATGTACAGTTTAAGTATTAGATCATTATGAATCGTCAAGGATATAATCGTGGATAAAACAAAAGCTCTCGATGCTGCTCTCGCTCAAATTGAACGTTCTTTCGGTAAAGGCTCCATTATGCGTCTTGGGCAAAAGGAGCAAGTTGTTGAAATTGAAACAGTTCCAACGGGTTCATTGTCCTTGGATATTGCTTTGGGTGTCGGTGGATTACCGAAAGGGAGGATTGTTGAGATTTATGGACCAGAAAGTTCCGGAAAGACAACATTGGCTCTTCATGCTATTGCTGAAGCACAGAAAATTGGTGGAATTTGTGCTTTTATTGATGCTGAGCACGCCCTTGATCCTATTTATGCACGAAAGCTCGGCGTTGATTTAGAAAATTTATTTATTTCTCAGCCAGATACCGGTGAGCAGGCGTTGGAAATTACAGAAACGTTGGTGCGTTCTGGTGCTGTTGATGTGCTTGTTATTGATTCTGTGGCAGCTTTAACACCGCGTGCAGAAATTGATGGTGAAATGGGTGATGCTTTACCTGGATTGCAAGCACGCTTAATGAGTAAAGCTTTGCGGAAACTTACGGCTTCAATTTTCCGCTCTAACTGTATGGTGATCTTTATTAATCAAATTCGCATGAAAATTGGTGTGATGTTTGGTTCTCCTGAAACAACAACAGGTGGGAATGCTTTAAAGTTTTATGCTTCTGTTCGTTTGGATATTCGCCGCATTGGCTCCATTAAAGATCGGGATGTGATCGTTGGTAATCAGACCCGTGTTAAAGTGGTGAAGAATAAATTGGCTCCTCCCTTCAAACAAGTTGAGTTTGATATTATTTATGGTGAGGGGATTTCCAAATTAGGTGAGTTGATTGATTTGGGAGTCAAAGTTGGTATTGTGGAAAAATCTGGCTCGTGGTTTTCTTATAATTCTCAACGTTTAGGGCAGGGACGTGAAAATGCGAAGCAGTTTTTGCGCCAGCACCCGGAAATTGCTGCAGAAATCGAAACAGCTTTGCGTCAAAATGCTGGTTTGATTGCTATTGAATTGTTAGAAAATGCAGGAGAAGATGTGACAGAAAGTGATGAAGCAATTTGATGCTATGTTTATTTGAGCATTAAGTGCTTTATTTAAGGTTTTTCTATTTTTATTTGTTTGAGTTTTAAATATACAGTCATTTTTTTCTCAATTTTTTTAAATAAATATTCTATTCTTTGATTAAATTAACTCCATGCGTGGCAAAGAGGATATTTAATGAGGGGGGATTTTTCTTTTATGGTTTGGTGCTGTATTCTGCAGGTATTGATATGAATAGTGTTAATAATATCCGCTCAACATTTTTGGATTATTTTTATCGTAATGGGCATAAAGTTCTTTCTTCTAGCCCCCTTGTTCCACGTAATGATCCCACACTCATGTTTACAAATGCAGGAATGGTACAGTTTAAAAATGTTTTTACTGGACTTGAACAGCGTTCTTATAAAAAGGCAACAACGGCACAAAAATGTGTTCGTGCGGGGGGAAAGCATAATGATCTTGACAATGTTGGCTATACAGCACGCCATCATACGTTTTTTGAGATGCTGGGTAATTTTTCTTTTGGTGACTATTTCAAAGAAGAAGCCATTTTTTTATCATGGAATCTTTTAACAAAGGAGTTTTGTCTTCCTAAAGATAAATTGTTGGTAACTGTTTATCAGAGTGATGATGTTGCGGCACAGTTATGGCGTAAAATTTCAGGTCTTCCAGACGAAAAGATTATCCGTATTGCGACAGCAGATAATTTTTGGTCGATGGGAGAAACTGGTCCCTGTGGTCCTTGTTCAGAGATTTTTTATGATCATGGTGATGAAATTTTTGGGGGACCTCCTGGAAGTGCGGATGAAGATGGTGATCGTTTTATTGAGATTTGGAATCTTGTCTTTATGCAGTATGAGCAAGTTAGTAAAGAAGAGCGTATTGAACTGCCTCATCCTTCTATCGATACTGGTATGGGATTAGAGCGTATTGCTGCTGTTTTACAGGGGGTACATGACAATTATGACATTGATCTTTTTCGTGTATTAATTGGTGCATCACAAGAAATGACAGGGATTGAGGCAAAGGGTGATTTTATTGCGAGCCATCGTGTTATTGCTGATCATCTTCGCTCATGCGCATTTTTGATTGCGGATGGCGTTCTTCCTTCTAATGAGGGGAGGGGATATGTTTTACGTCGTATTATGCGTCGTGCTATGCGTCATGCACATCTGCTTGGTGCTAAAGAACCCTTAATGTGGCGGCTTTTGCCTGCTCTTATCTGCGAAATGGGACAAGCTTATCCAGAATTGGTGCGTGCTGAATCTTTGATTGCAGAAACTTTGAAGTTAGAAGAAGTGCGCTTTCGCAAGACTCTTGAACGAGGACTTGGTTTGTTAAATGAAGCAAGTGCTCATCTTAAAGAAGGGGATGATTTAAATGGTGAAGTTGCTTTCAAGCTTTATGACACCTATGGCTTTCCACTTGATTTAACGCAGGATGTTCTTCGGCGTCGTGGAGTTTCTGTTGATGTTGATGCTTTTGATAAAGCAATGGAACGTCAGAAAGAAGAAGCACGTGCCAATTGGTCTGGTTCAGGTGAAGCTAAAACAGAGGCAATTTGGTTTTCTATTCGTGAGAAGTTTGGCGCTACAGAATTTTTAGGGTATGAAACAGAAAAAGCTAAAGGCATTCTTACAGCTCTTGTGTGTGATGGTAAAATTGTTGATGAGGTTTCTGCAGGGCAGGAGGCCATTCTTGTGTTAAATCAGACACCCTTTTATGGTGAATCTGGTGGGCAGATTGGTGATAGTGGTATTATATCTGGTGAAAACTTTATTTTTGAGGTGCATGATACTCAAAAAAAGGCTGATGGTGTTTTTATTCATCTTGGAGAAGTTAAATCTGGTCATGCTAAGATCTCTGATTGTGTAGAATTAAGTGTTGATGGTGTGCGTCGTAAAAAAATCCGGGCCAATCATTCTGCTACCCATCTGTTACACGAGTCCTTACGACAAATATTGGGATCTCATGTTACACAGAAGGGCTCTTTTGTCTCACCGGAGCGGTTGCGTTTTGATTTTTCTCATCCAAAAGCTATTTCTGTAGAAGAATTGAAAAAAATAGAAGATTTAGCAAATGATATTGTTTTGCAAAATAGCGAGGTAACAACGCGCCTTATGTTGGTGGATGATGCAATTTCTGAAGGGGCAATGGCACTTTTTGGTGAAAAATATGGTGACGAAGTACGTGTTGTTTCGATGGGAGACCTGCTTGAAAAAGGAGACTTAAAAAGGCGTTGGTCCATTGAGCTTTGTGGAGGAACACATGTGGAGAGAACAGGGGATATTGGCTTGATTCATATTGTTTCTGAAAGTTCTGTCGCTTCTGGAGTGCGTCGTATTGAAGCTTTAACAGGCACAGCAGCACGTCTTTATCTGAGATGCCAAGAGGCGCGTATCCGTGAAATTGCTAATCTTTTAAAAACTTCTGTTACGGGTGTAGAAGAACGGATTGAGAATTTGCTTGAAGAGCGCCGTAAACTTGAAAAAGAGTTGAATGATGTGCGCAAAAAAATGCTGCTGAGTGGTGAAACAAAGCGAGATGGTCAAGATGATATTAGTATCATCAATGGTATTTCTTTTATGGGACGTGTTGTGAACAATATTTTAGCACGGGATCTTAAGGCGTTCGTCGATTCTGGCAAAAAGCAGATTGAATCTGGAGTGGTTGCTTTTATTAGTGTTTCAGAGGATGGCAAGGGGAGTGCTGTTGTTGGCGTTACGAATGATTTAACAGATAAGTTAAATGCTGTTGATTTGGTGCGTATTCTTTCCAGCATTCTTGGTGGGAAAGGTGGTGGAGGGCGTCCTGATATGGCGCAGGCTGGTGGTCCTGAGGGGAACAAGGCTTATGAGGCATTTGCAGCACTAAAAGACTTTCTAGAAAAATTTAAAAAGTAAAAAATTTTCTTATTGGTGTTTTTACATTGGTATGTTGGATTGGCATCTAAACGGATATCTGTTTGGTGTATTGCTGGAATATAGATACAGTCTCATTGAGAGAGATAAAACCGTAAAGATAAAAAAGGGTGTTCGTTAGCAAGATTGTGGGGTGATTCATGCTTTTGTTTATGAGCTGGACGGATCACATATATTTCATGAAGTATGGCATCTATTATATTTATTAAAAAAAACATCTCTATGCTATTTCACAATAAAAATTGTGAAGAGGATAACGAAAGATTTATTACAGAACAGTTTCTTAAGCTTATGAAGTTGTAATATATATTTTTTCGTTTCAAATTGCTTAAATTACAGTTCGCTCTTCATAAGAAGCCCATTTTTAGAGCTGCTTTATTGGTTCCCTTTGCAGCTCATATGTAAGAGAATAGGTTTTTCTTGAAAGTTATAAGGCATATATTAATAATATAAATTAAGATTTATATTAATTCAAGTTTTTCTGTGTGCACTTACTGCATTTGCACGAACAAGGTGTTTTTGTCGTTTTTTTGCATGGGGATATTTTTTTACATGAGATTTGTGAAGAGTAATTATTTTTTATGATGCTATGGCTTCATGTAAGGGGACGACGTTTTCATTTTCTCCTTCTCTTTTTGGTGGCGTGATTGTTAAATTGCTTGCTTTTAAAAATTTAGAGAAACGGCCCCCTTTATCGATCAATTCTTGAAAGCTTCCTTTTTCAATTAAATAACCCTGTTCCAGAAAGAGTACCACATCAGCATTGCGTATTGTTGAGAGGCGATGTGCTATAATGAAAGTGGTGCGATTATGGCTTATGCTCTCAAGAGTATCTTTGACACGTGCTTCTGTTTCAACATCAAGAGCACTTGTTGCTTCATCGAGAATGAGAATGGGGGCACTTTTTAAAATAGCACGTGCAATTGCTAACCGTTGTTTTTCTCCACCTGATAATCGAGTTCCTCGTTCGCCCACCATTGTGTTATAACAATCAGCTTTTTTTAGAATAAAATCGTGAGCTTCTGCTATTTTTGCTGCTTCATAAAGTTCTTCGTTTGTTGCGTTTGCTTTTCCTATTGAAATATTGTCATGAATACTGCGATTAAAAAGGCCCGCATCTTGAAATACTGTTGCTAGAGATTTTCGTAAAGATTCGCGATTGATCGAGCATATATTTATTCCATCAATGGAGATATGTCCGAAGGTAGGATCGTATATACGCTGCAATAAATTGATTAATGTTGTCTTTCCAGCTCCTGTTGGTCCTACAATCGCAACAGTTTTTCCTGCTTCAACTTCAAAGGAAATGTCAAAAACACCTTGAGAAGAATTTGGAAATTTATAGGTAACGTGGTGGAATTGTATAGCACCTTTAACATTTTGGAGGGAAGGGAGATCTTGTGGTTCGTTGATAGAAAAAGTTGAGTCTTCCATTTCAAAAAACTCTTGCAGTTTTGCTTGTGAGGATATTGCACAATTAATAAAATTGCTCATTTGATCTAGACGGCTAATCATGAGTTGTGCAAATCCGATAAAAGCAACGACTTCACCTACCCTTAATTGATCTCTTGCAACAAAAAAAGCTCCAAGGAGAAGAACACAAACGATTGAAACTGTTGAAGCCATTCGATTTAAGCCACTGGCGAGCGCCCACCAATTGAGAACAGGATTTTGTGCTTTAAGAAGGTCATTTGTATGTTGGTGCAGTATGGACGTTTCTTCTTTTATTCGGTTATAACTTTGTACTATAGAAACATTAGAGATTGAATCACTGATATGTTTAAAAAGGTTATGATGATAGCATTCTACAGCGGCTTGTCCGTCTTTTGTTTTTCGCATCACTAAACGAGCAATTAAGACATAGATGATGGCAAGTACAACTAAGACTGTTGAGAGACGCCAATTCATGTTAAAGGCTGTGGGGATGAGGATCAATAAGGCGATAAGTGTTGAGAGATGTTGACGCATAAAATCAAGCCATATGCTTGACATAGTGTCTGTTGCGCGCAAAAGTGTATGGAGTGCGTTGGATGTTCCGCATTGTTGATGCCAAATTAAAGGCATGGCAATGATACGCTCAAAAGATTCTGTTAGAACCATTAAACGGCGTCTATGGGCTAAGCGGTCTGCACCACGAGCAACAAGGACATAAGCGATAATATGGAAAAGACCAAAACAAACCCAAATGGCAAGGGTAGGGATGATCCCTGTTTTTTCTGTAATAGAATCAATAACGTGTCCAAATAAAATAGGCTCTGCAATGGTGATGATCGCTAACATAACATTAGCATTACAGATCAAAAGGGATGCATTTTTCTCTCTCTTTAGGTAACTGAGAACACGTGCATAGGTTTTGAATAAGGACACTATTAATAATCTCCATTCGCTGTTAAGCGTAAAGGCTGTTGATTTTTATAACACTTGAATTTCTAGCTAATAAAAATTGAACGTTAAGAAAAGGCAAATTTGGATACTCATTGTAATATGGTGTGATAAAGCCAACGAGAATATGAATTTTTGTGTTTATAAAGATGAAAAAATAGATCAATAAAATTATCAGAAAAAAATAAATATTGGGCGGTGAAAATTATCAGGTAAGGGAACTTTTATGGCAGGCGTAGAAATAAAAAAAATTGAGACAGATGAAAATGGAATGCGTTTAGATCGTTGGTTTAAAGCGCATTATCCAGGACTTGGATTTGGAGCTTTGCAAAAATTGTTGCGTTCTGGCCAGATACGGGTTGATGGTGGACGTGTTAAAGCCGATACGCGTCTTTGTATGGGACAGTCTGTTCGTGTTCCACCTCTCCCTCTTGATGATACGATAAGCCTTCCTATAACGGATAAGACAATTCGTGGGAAAGATGATGGAGTCATTTTAAAAAAAATGTTGCTCTATGAAGATCCAAAGGTTTTTGTTTTTAACAAACCAGCAGGTCTTGCTGTACAAGGAGGCTCTGGTTTAACACGTCATATAGACAGTATGCTTGAGGTATGGCGCAATAAAAAAGGTGAAAAGCCACGTTTGGTTCATCGTCTTGATCGTGAGACATCGGGGGTGCTTATTGTTGCTCGCTCCAGGGGAGCTGCACAGGCCTTAACAGCTGCTTTTAGAGAGCGGGAAACAAAAAAGACTTATTGGGCGTTGGTTCGGGGTGTTCCTAAAAAAAAACAGGATAAAATTTCAACGTGGATGGTTAAGGAAATGACGGCACAAGGTGATAAAATGCGTGTTTGTGACCATGGGGAGCCGGATTCGCATCATGCGGTTTCATATTACCGCGTTTTAGAGTCGCGTGGACGGGCTCTTTCGTGGCTTGAAATGGAACCTTATACGGGGAGAACACATCAGCTCCGTGTGCATGCTGCCCATATGGATCATCCTATCATTGGCGATTCAAAGTATTTTTTTTCTGATAGTAATTGGACATTACCAGGAGGCATACAAAACCGCCTTCACCTTCATGCACGTCGTATTCGTATTCCTCATCCTTCAGGAGGCATATTGGATATTGTTGCACCTTTACCCCCTCATATGGTCCAAAGTTTTAATCTTTTGTCTTTTAATGAGAGTGATGCTGAAACAGAATAAAAAAACTTCATTTGTTTTTGAGTGATGAACTTTTAAATATTATCAATTTTATTCCTACAGTTCTTTGTCCATATTGGTTGTATTGTTATTTCTAAATTGGTGTATCTTCGATAATCTTGGGCTTATGAAGCTGCTCTTTTGAATTATCTATAGAGGTGATATATTGGGGAGGCATGTTGGTTCAGGAAGATGAATGAGATAAAGTCTGAAGGATATTGACTGAAAAAGTGATGGCAATTTTTAATTTTTTCATGGGAAATAATTGAAGACTTTTACAGGAACTCTTAGGGAGAACAGCTTCTCAACAAATTGTTGTTTTCAAGGAAGTTTATCCTGCTAGCGGTGGGGTTGAGTATATCTATAGATTTACGGTTTGTACCTTTGCTTATACAATGAGAACTTATGAGCAAAGTGCACCTTTCAATGATCAATTATTCTTCTGTTCGTTTTTCTGAAAGATTATGGAAATGTTCCAAGAGGGATAAGTTGAAATGAGGAGTGTCTGATGAGATCATTATTGATTAATCTTAACAAGGTCTCAAAAATATACCGCAGCGTAGACAGTGCACCTGGTTTTATAAACAAGGTGGTTTCTCTTTTTAAGCCAACCTATAGAAATCATCACGTGCTAAAAGATATTAGTTTCACCCTTTTTTCAGGGCAATCACTCGCCATTGTTGGACCTAATGGAGCCGGAAAATCAACATTGATTAAAATACTTTCTGGTATACAAGCCGCTGATGAGGGGGATGTCAAAGTCTTAGGAGTTAATCCTTATAAAACGAAAAAAGATTTGTTTAAGTCTCTTGGCGTAGTCTTTGGTCACAAAAATTGCTTATGGTGGGATTTACCCTTACGCTATAGTCTAGGAATGGTTCAACCCTTATAGACCTTAAACGGAACTCTTTTATCCGTGATCTTAAAGAAATCACAGAGTTATTAGACATTGAGCATATCATGGATAAACCCGTGCGTATGCTAAGCCTTGGTGAGAGAGTAAAAAGTGAATTGGCGTTTAATTTGTCCTTTAGACCTAAGCTGTTGTTTTTAGATGAACCAACCATTGGTCTTGATATTACCTCCAAACATGAAATCAGAGAGCTGCTTAAAAAACTAAAAAGAGAGCAAGGTTTAGGATATATCATCACCAGTCATGATATGGGAGATATTGATGGCTATGTTGATGATATTATTCTTTTGCATAAAGGAAAGAAGCAGTTTCATGGCACTATGGATAGGCTTAAAGAGATGATCCCTTCTTGTGTGAGAATAACTGTTTTTTGTGAACATTTGCCAACACCCTCAACCCTTATAAAAAATATTGATGAACTCGCCATAAAATTGTCTGCTCCTTTACAAGAGAAACACTTTAACAATGAAAAATGTACACTCGAGATTTCACTGTTGCATGAAGATGTTTCACGTTTCATAAGAGAAATCGTAACAGAACTTAACTGTCCGTTTTCTGTATTCACTCCCTCACTTGAAGAGATGCTCCGTGTTAAATTTAAAGAATTTATCTAACCATTGCTTTGCTCTGTTTCTCTTTGCCAAAAACGGACTGCTCACCATCCTCAGTGACAGAGCAATGTTTTTTACTGATTTTGTCATGGGGACGCTCTCGCCTTTCATGATTCAACTTCTGTTGTGGAATGCACTTTTTTCTGATACGGGCGACAACATAAACGGTTTTGGCTTTCATGATATGATGTATTATTACGCCTTTGCCTTAGTATTCTCACGCTTAAATAATGGTTATGGAATTATTCAATCTTTCTCTAAACATGTGAAAGAAGGTCAATTAGAAGTCTATCTCACCAAACCATTCAGTTACATGACACAAATGCTGTTGCCCTTTTTGGGTGAGAGTGTGCTCTATACCATTCCTTTAATCGCTCTTTTTACTATAAAGCTTATTTTATCCTATGAAAATATTTTAGGATTGATCATAGCTTTTCTGTTATTTTTTCTCATTTTTGTTCTCTCACAATTGCTGTGTTTTTTTCTCTCCTTTGCCATTGCCTTATTGAGTTTCTGGGTGATTGAATACAATATCTTGCTCTCTTTTAGTATTCTCAGTTCAGCACTTCTTGGCGGTACCCTTTTACCTCCCTCTTTTTGGCCAACATGGCTTATTCCATTGATGCAGTTTAATCCTTATCGTTTCATCATATCAGCCCCTGCTGAATTCCTCTCCACAAAAAAACTAGCTGTGTTTCAACAATTTATGTTGGGGAGTACTTTTTATATTTTGTGTCTTTTATTTTTTATTCATCTTGTCTGGAAAAAAGGAATGAAAGCGTATCATGGAGCAGGGGGATGAGATGAAAATAATTCTTTATTTTATCGGTATGAATATGCGCCGACAACTTGTTTACGGTAAAAACTTCATTGGAGAATTTATTCTTTCTCTGTGCTATTATTTTATTCAATTCACCTTTATTGACAGAATTTCTTGCTTTTCAGGAAATATTGGGAGCTATAGCAGAGATGAAATTCATTTTATCTTTGTTGTCTTCATTTTACTTGGAATATTTTTGAATATTTTTACCAGTTCTATTGAAACATTTTTTGAAAAAGTAGCAGAAGGTAAAATTGAGGGCTATTTGACAAAGCCTGTTTCAATTTGGCTGTTAATCTTGCTTGGCTGGTGCAGACCTCTTTATCTGATCAAATTTTCGATTGTTGGTGTGAGTGCTTATTCATTTGTCTCTCTACCAGATATGTCGGAAATAAAGCTGAAATGGTTTTCCTTTATCATTGCAATTGGTTGTGCCTTTATCGTAAACATGTGCTTTTTCATGATGTTCAACTTTATAACATTCATGACCAACCGTAAGATGCCTGTCGCTTATTTTCATGCAATGCTTTACCAACTTTCCTTTATCCCCATAGCAATCTATCCCTTAAATCTTGTGAAATGGCTGCTGTTTTTGCTGCCTCTAGCTTTTTCTGCTTCCCTTCCTGTATCATTCCTTTTTGGTAAAAATGAATGGAATATCGGATATCTTCTGTTGAGCACTTTTCTTTCTATTGCCATGACTTTTATGGTCTATAAGAAAACAATGCGTAAATTTAATGGATTAGGGGGATAATGCAAAAGTCTGCCTGATGTATAAAAATAAAAAATTGAGCGAATAATTTTATTGTGCTGTAAAATATTGTTATTTATGCCGACGCTATAAGGCCTATAAAATTTATACAGCGGTGTTTTTTTGTTAAATATATTGATGAGTAATATTGGCATGTTCTCACAGCTGTTAGTAAGGGAGAACAGAAGCCAGAGATAATGGCTTGATTTCAGATCAATTTTATTTGAGTTAGATGGCAGTTTGATGCCAAAAACGAATGGTAAGACGATGAATTGTAACAAGATTGATTCAATAACGTCATAAAAATGTATTTCTAGTGTTTTTTGTAAACCAAGAGAAGGATAAAAACTTATTGAGGTGAGTCATCATTTCATGAATTTTATAGTAAAAATAACTTTATAAAAAAATCGATAATTGTTATTTATTTTTTATTGTTAATATATAGATTACAGTAATAAATAATAAAATTATGTTTTTAATTTTTACTAAAGAAATAAATAGAAAAATAAATCTAGACAGTTTCTTTTTTACTAAACAAAAATAATGCTTTCATGTTATGTTGTAAAATAAATGATCATATAATTTTAATGGTTAGTATTAAAATGGTGTGATTTTAGATATAAATCTTGAAAAGATTGAGAATTTTTTCGCGTATCATTTATATTTTTTTACTAAAATTTTTAAAAATTATATAAGGAAAAAATAAATACCGTGGCAATATGAGTATTTATAATGAGCTTTCTATTTTCCAGTATTATGACTACTTTTGCTTTTAACAGTGTATGGATAGTGTGTGATTCATTCTGAAGTTTTATTTTAAATTATATAGTAAGCTCTTTTTTGATTTATTATTACATAGCTCATATTGATGTATAATAAAAACGTTTAAGAGAACATAAGAATAAATTTTGATTAGCATATAAACTACCGGTTGCTTACAAATCAAAAAACTCTATGTATATCAAAGTTACTTAAGTTTTTTCTTTTTCAATGTGCACATTTGAGTTAAATTTTATGATTGATAGCTTTTCTACGATAAAAATATGGATTCATTGGGAACCATAAATTTTGCATATTTACCTAAAAATATACGATAACAATTTTACATCTATAGTGGATTTTGTTGTTATAAACTGAAGAAACATAATGCTGAGCATTACAAATATTTACGAGAAAATGCTTCTATTAGGTGTTATTGATTTTTTTATCGTTTTATCTTGAGTGGAGAGTGTGTGTATTTATTATCTATTTCTCTCTTTTATTTGAGAAGGATGAAGTTATATCGATATCAAAAGCATAATAATGGAAAATAATAAACTCAAATTAGGGTTATTCCGTAATCCTGTAGAAACAAAATGTCGTAAAATTGTTGAAACGTTTTAATGGCTTTATGGATTAAAGTTGGCGTGTTTATCAATGTCATCTCTCATCTTGTTCCTTTAGCTTTTCCAATCAAAGAGCTAAGCTTGTGTGTGCGCTAAGTTTTACGCGATTTGCTTATTTCTTTTCAATCTATAATAAGAAAAATTATTATATTAGAATATTTCAGTAAAATATTTTTTATAAATAAAAAAATTATTGTTCTATATTAAAAAATATTATGTGCAACAAAAAACAACAATATAATATTTTAACTATATTATATTAAAACACAAATTAAATAATTGACAATGGCAAATAAATATGTATTGTGTTAATTATAAATATTATATAATATAAAACAATAATTAAAATAAACTTATTATTAATATTTTGTATTATACTCTTCTTCTCAGAAGATAAATAGACATTATCAATAGATGATGCGGAGTTTTTTGTTTAGAGGATACAGTAAAGATAATTTATTTTATTAAATGGTATATAGGTGGTTATGATGAAAATATTTAAGCATTGTATATTGTATGTTGTTGCAATGGCTATTTTCTTTTCACAGGTTTTGGGTGCTAATGCCGATTCTTTAAATGATCGATTTCAAAATACTGGTTTCATTTCTGTAATGACACAAGAAAATGGGGTTACTAAAGCTATTAATATGATTATGAATCAATTTGGAGGACAAGGTGCTGAAAAAAATATCCAAAAAGTTGTAGCTTTAATGGGAATGGAGGCCGCGCTTTTTGGTTTAATCGCATATCTTGTATATTTCTTTACGAGAAAGCCACCGAGCGCTAATAGAGCGACAGGTGGAAGAGCGTTTGATGCTATTGCTCATAGTGCATGGGCTCTTAATCCTTGATGAGCTTTAAATTATTCTGTTATTAAATGTTTTTTATTAAATAGACCGTGATGTCTAATCACGGTTTATTTATTTTTTATGTTTAATGATATTGATAAATTTATCCTTTTATATCATTAAGATATTGTTTGTATGATAGCAGTGTAAAGGGGATTAAATTTAAATAATCAGCTGCTTTTAACAGCTAATTAATTTTTTTCTCTTCAAAATATGCATTTGAACTAAGTTTGTAGTTGATATTTTTTCTATGATAAAAATATATATCTTTTTGCAAAAGTAACAGGGTTATCATCTGCTTTAATTGAGATATCCATAAACTTTGTGTATCTACTAAAAAATACAGAGCAATATAATCATGGTTATTGTGAATTTTCATTCTGATAAACTGAAAAATCATAGTGATGCGTCTTACAAATATTCGTAAAAACTCTTTTATTGGAAGCTTTTTGTCTCTTTGTAGTTTACAATTTTTTTTATCATTTTATCTTAAACAAAGAGAATGTGGATTCATTTCTATTTCTTTATTTTATCTGAGAAGGGCGGAGTTATACGAATGTCAAAGAAAGTCATGATCGTGGAAGATAATGAGCTTAATATGAAGTTATTCCGTGATCTTGTAGAAGCGAGTGGCTATGAAACGGTTGAAACACGTAATGGTCTTATGGCATTAGATTTAGCGCGTTCATCGATGCCATCTCTTATCCTTGTGGATATTCAGTTGCCAGAGGTCTCTGGAATAGATGTTATTAAACAATTAAAAGAAGATGAGGAACTGAGATCAATCCCTGTTGTTGCTGTAACAGCTTTTGCTATGAAGGGAGATGAGGAACGAATTCGTGCCAGTGGATGTGAAGAATATATGTCAAAGCCTATTTCTGTCCCCCATTTTATCACAATGGTAAAGCATTTTGTGGACTAGAGTTTTTAAAGTGCTGATAGAAAAAGACGTTGAAAAGCGTATGAGTTGCTAAAGTTATCGTGCACGTATTTTTGTATTTTAGCAGGTAGATATATTTAAGTTATCAAAACAGACTTGAAAAATTGAAAGAAAATTTTGATTTTTTAGTTTTTGTCTTAAGAGAAGTGGTTGTTTTTTGCTCTTGTTTTCTTCTAAGCGGTATAGATTTATTCCTACATTTATCTAAAAATCTGTTTTAGCAGGGCGAAAAAAGCCCCGATGAAAACGGGGCTCCATATATTGCACAAATATTGAAATTAACGTTTCGAAAACTGGAAAGAACGACGCGCTTTTGCTTTACCGTATTTTTTACGTTCAACGACACGACTATCGCGGGTAAGGAATCCCCCTTTTTTCAAAATTGGGCGAAGTTCTGGTTCGTAATAGGTTAAAGCTTTTGAAATACCATGGCGTACTGCACCAGCTTGTCCAGAAAGGCCACCACCTGCAACGGTTGCAATAATATCAAATTGGGTCTCCCTATTTGTTGCAACAATTGGTTGACGAAGAATCATTCTCAAAACAGGACGAGCAAAATATTTGTCAAATTCTTTGTTGTTAATGGTAATTTTTCCAGAACCTGGTTTAATCCATACACGAGCAACAGCATCTTTACGTTTTCCTGTTGCATAGGCACGCCCTTGTGAATCAAGCTTTTGTACATGGATGGGAGCGACATTTTCATGAGTTTCTACAGTATTTGTTACGACACTGAGCTCAGCAAGAGAATTAATTTCAGCCATAATCAAGCAATCCTTTTGTTTTTGCGGTTTAAAGCACTAAGGTCAAGAGACTCGGGCTGTTGTGCTTCATGTGGATGTTGGCTTCCAGCATAAACACGGAGATTCTTCAATTGACGGCGACCAAGGGGACCACGCGGAATCATACGCTCTACAGCTTTTTCAATAACGCGTTCGGGAAAACGTCCTTCAAGAAGCTGACGCGCTGTACGTTCTTTGATTCCACCAATATAGCCGGTATGCCAATAATATTTTTTATCTGTATATTTTTTACCAGTAAGAGCTATTTTATCGGCATTGATGACAATGACGTTGTCTCCATCATCAACATGTGGCGTAAATGTAGCTTTATGTTTGCCACGTAAGCGGTTCGCAACAAATGTGGCAAGACGACCTAAAACAAGGTTTTCTGCGTCAATAATAACCCATTTTTTCACCACTTCAGTTGGCTTTTGTGAAAAAGTTGCCATAGAAGTATCCTTTAATTGAAGCCCTTGTAGTATGAGGGCATTTTCATTGTTTGCGTTGAAAATTGTTAGTACAGCGAAGTATTTAACGCGTATTATTTTCTCTGATATAATGTCTTTTGATTTACGTCAAGAGAAAATAAAAACTTTATAAAACAGTGCGTTATTAATGAGGTATCTTGATACCACTTATTAGAAAAGCGCTTATGTACACTTTATTGAGGATGAATGGGGCAAAAGAGTGCTTTATCTTGAACGCGTGATTGTATTTTATTCGCCTTCATTATAACATAAGCAGTAATGCAGCGCTCTCGTTATTTTCTCAATGTTGAATCTTCTGCTTGTGGTCAGGCTTGGTTAGATGCTCTTGATATTCAAGGGATCAATAATGCGCGCGCTATTTCTCAAAAATTTGGTTTTCCAGATCAATTGTCTCGTGTTCTCTCGGCAAGAGATGTGGATGAAACTGAAGCTGTTGCTTTTATTAATCCAACGCTGCGTACGCTCATGCCTGATCCAGAAAGTTTTGTTGATATGCAATGCGCGACAGAGCGTATTATTAAGGCTCTTCTTAATCAAGAACAGGTTGCTGTTTTTGGTGATTATGATGTTGATGGCGCTTGCGCATCAGCACTCATAGCACGTTTTTTTCGCTATTTTGGGATTGAAGTCAAAATTTATATTCCTGATCGTATTGTTGAAGGCTATGGGCCAAATGAACAAGCAATGAGGATGCTTGTGCAAGAAGGTGCCCGTTTAATTATTACGGTTGATTGTGGGGCGAACAGTTCAGAAGCCATCAAAGCAGCAAGACTTGCAGGTGCTGATGTTGTAATTTTAGATCATCATCAAATGTCAGAGGTTCATCAAGAAGCCGTTGCTCTTGTCAATCCTAATCGCCCTGATGATTTTTCTGGACAAGGGCATTTATGTGCGGCGGGTGTTGTCTTTGTTACGTTAGCTTGGGTTCATCATTTGTTACGAAAAAAACAATTTGAAGGACCGTTGCCTGATCTTCTCAGTATGCTTGATCTTGTTGCCTTGGCAACCATATGTGATGTTGTTCCATTACAGGGGGTTAACCGTGCTTTTGTGATGAAAGGACTTCAAGTTGCTCGCTCTATGCATAATCCTGGGATAGCAGCTTTAACAAAGGTTGCACGGATAGGCGAGCCGCTTAATAGTTTTCATTTAGGTTTTTTGTTAGGTCCTAGAATTAATGCAGGAGGACGTATTGGCGACCAAGCTTTGGGGGCACGTTTGCTCAGTTGTGAGGATAAAGATGAGGCGGACAGAATAGCAGAACAATTAAATCAACTTAATCAGGAACGCCAAGAAATGGAGAACATTCAATTAGCACAGGCGGAATCTTATATTGCTTCTCTTTATCAAGATCAAGAGACACCATTATCACTTGTCATTTCCCATAAAGAATGGCATCCGGGGATTATCGGTATTCTTGCTTCCCGCCTCAAAGAGCGTTTTTTTTGTCCTGTTTTTGCTATTGCATTGAAAGAAGATGGAAATGGCGTAGGGTCGGGACGCTCAATTAGCGGCATAGATTTAGGGGCACTCGTTCGTGAGGCTGTTACACTCAATTTATTAGAAAAAGGAGGGGGACATAGTATGGCAGCGGGCATTACAATTCAATCAACAAAAATTGAAAGCTTTCGAAAATGGCTAGAAGAAAAAGTTTCTGTTATGGTTTCACAATTACATGCAAAAAAGTCTCTTAGTATAGATGGTTCTCTTTCTGCTTCTGGTGTTAATCAAGCACTATTTGAGTTGCTTGAAAAGGCTGGGCCTTTTGGGACAGGGAATGCAACACCTGTTTTTGTTCTTCCCTCTCATCGATTAATGAACCTATCTGAAGTTGGTAAAGGACACTTGCGCCTCATTGTATCTAATGTGGAAGGTAAAAAACTGCAAGGTATAGCTTTTCGTGCTGTAGGGACATCGCTTGGTGATTTTCTGTCAAGAAATATTGGTGAAATGATTCATTTAGCTGGTCATCTTAGTTTGAACTATTGGAATGGGACGATCAATCCACAACTGCGTGTGATTGACGCTGCTGCAATAGTTTAAAAGAGATATTTTTTTATATTAGATATCTAAATTGGAAGCAAAAGTAGAGTTTTCTTGTATGAAACGAAATCGTGCTTCTGGTTTTGTTCCCATGAGATTATCTACGGTCTTTTTTGTTTCTTCTATTTCAACGGCATCAATAGAAATACGAAGCAATGTACGTTTTTGAGGATGCATCGTTGTTTCTTTAAGTTGTTCCGCGCGCATTTCACCCAGCCCTTTAAAACGCCCGATTTCAATTTTAGCTTTTCCTGTAAATTCAGTTTTAAGCAATTCATCCTTATGGATGTCATCACGTGCATAAGCAACTTTTCCTCCTTGCGATATTCTATAAAGGGGAGGAACGGCGAGATATAAATGTCCCTGATGAATGAGATCAGGCATTTCTTGAAAAAAGAAGGTAATGAGCAGTGATGCAATATGAGCACCGTCAACATCTGCATCTGTCATGATGATAATACGTTCATATCTGAGATCTTTTTCACGATATTTAGAGCGTGTTCCACATCCAAGAGCTAGGATAAGATCGCTAATTGTTTGGCTTGAGTTCATTTTTTCATGGGCTGCACTGGCAACATTGAGGATTTTACCACGAAGAGGTAAAATTGCTTGGTTTGCTCTATTTCTTGCTTGTTTAGCAGAACCCCCTGCAGAATCTCCCTCAACAATGAATAATTCAGCACCTGTAGCATGGTTTTGGCTACAATCTGCAAGCTTACCAGGAAGACGTAATTTACGGACAGCTGTTTTTCGACTTATTTCTCTATCTTGACGTCGTCTAACACGTTCTTCAGCACGTTCAATAACCCAATCAAGAAGTTTCGTTGCTTCTTGGGGGGAATTTGCTAACCAATGATCAAAAGGATCGCGGATTGCATTTTCAACGATACGTTGCGCTTCGATTGTTGCTAATCGATCTTTTGTTTGTCCAACGAACTCAGGATTTTTGATGAAAACTGAAAGTATTGCAGCTGTTGAAATCATAATATCGTCTGATGTAATGATTGCTGCGCGCTTGTTTCCTGTTAACTCAGCATAAGATTTTAAGCCACGCAAAAGAGCTTGACGCAGTCCTGTTTCGTGTGTTCCACCTTCTCCGGTGGGAATAGTATTGCAATAAGATTGCACACAAGGATCTCCGCCATGCCAAGCGATGGCCCATTCAACACAGCCATGACCATTGTTTTGTTGTGTTTTTCCAGAAAAAATTTCTGATGTGACGCGATATTCATCTTTTAATGACGCAAGTAAATAGTCTTTAAGCCCATTGGGAAAATGAAAAATAGCCTTTTCAGGAATATTTTTTACGCCTTCAAGTATGACGGGATCACAAGTCCAGCGAATTTTTACACCGCCAAAAAGATAGGCTTTAGAGCGTGCCATCTGATAAATTTTTTCCGGATCAAAAGCTACTTTTTCACCAAAAATTTCAAAATCAGGATGAAAACGAACACGTGTACCACGGCGATTATAAACATCTCCCAAATCTTCCAATCCAGATTGGGGAATACCGCGTGAGAAGCGTTGACGGTAAAGTTTTCGTTCTCGTGCAACTTCAACTTCCATATCATCTGACAGAGCATTGACGACAGAAATTCCTACTCCATGAAGCCCGCCCGCGGTTTGATATGCTTTGCCATCAAATTTTCCTCCGGAGTGGAGTTGTGTCATAATAACTTCTAGAGTTGATTTGTCAGGCATTTGAGGATGATTCTCGACAGGAATACCGCGTCCGTTATCTGTAACGGTGATGTAGCCGTCCCTATCTAATGAGACCTCAATGGAGTCTGCATAACCAGCAACAGCTTCATCCATCGCATTATCAATAATTTCAGCAAATAAATGGTGAAGTGCTTTACTGTCTGTTCCACCAATATACATTCCAGGGCGTAAACGTACAGGTTCTAAGCCCTCAAGCACGCGAATAGAGAGGGCATTATAGTCGTCTTCTTGCGTACTTTTTGCACTTTTTTTTGAAATAATTTCTTTTGATTTCATTGGAGATTGCAGAGTGCTTTCTTTTGTATTTACCCTAGATTGGGTTTTATTTAAAGTACTAAAAAGATCCTTGTTGTTATCGCTCATAGCGTTTAACTATTTACCTCATAAATAAAATATTTATTAAAACAAATTTTATGCCTGTTTTTTATTTAAAAATCAATGCAGTTAGGAAACATCAATTGTTGGACCAAAAATTTGTTCAAAAGCCTGTTTGAGAGCAATATCAATATCATGCATTGTTACAGGGTATCCTAGATCAAGAAAGCTTGTTACACCGTGGTTTGTAATTCCACAAGGAACAATTCCTGAGTAATGGGCTAAATTAGGATTAACATTGATAGAAACACCATGAAAACTTATCCATTTGCGCACTCGAATGCCAATCGCCGCAATTTTATCTTCGGAAGAAAGATCATTGTGTTTTGATGAGCCATGAGGCTGTTTAACCCAGACACCAACGCGATCTTCTCTGCGTTCACCTTTAATATTAAAGCTTGCAAGCATCTGTATGATCCATTCTTCTAATGCACTAATGAAAGCACGAATGTCTTGTTTTCGGCGTTTAAGATCAAGCATAATATAAGCAATACGCTGCCCTGGACCGTGGTAAGTAAATTCACCTCCACGTCCTGCTTCATAAACAGGAAATAAATGAGGTGCTAAAAGATCCTTTTTATTTGCACTCGTACCCGCTGTATAAAGGGCAGGGTGTTCAAGTAGCCAAACTTGTTCATGGGCGGTTTTTGCAAGAATTTTTTCCACACGCTCCCGCATATAACGCAGTGCTTCAGGATATTCAACCAAATGGTCACTTATTTTCCATTCAACGGGTGGATTTCCTAGAATTGCATTAAAGTGATGCGATAAGTGACGACGATCTCTATGTTTCAATTCAAATGTCATTGGCAATATTTATCTTAATGTTTGAGTTTATATTGTAATTAGAAAAATAACAAAAACGTAAGATTAAGGGACATTTTATGAGAAATGCAATGAATTTTATTTAAAAAAGGTGTTATGTTTTTTTACCACCTTCCTGTTGCACCACCACCACCTGATGAACCACCACCACCTCTGAATCCTCCTCTTCCTGATGAATGCCCACCAAATATTCCACCAGAGTCTCTACCCCTCGTATTTAAGTTTAAAAACCAAGGTGTGAAGACAATACCCATCCAAAGATACTTTTGTGGACCTACTTTCTGACCAAAAATCATGGCAAGAACGGGCAACCCCATTGCTATAAAGAGAATGAAAAACATAATTGTATTTATAATCATTTCTTCTTTTGCAGTTTGTTTACGTTGTTCTTCAACAGCTTTAGCTTTTTGTTTGATTCGATAAGAAAAATCGGCATCACTTTGTGTGATCACTTTAATAATTGCATGAACTGATTCAACAATTCCTTTTTGATAATTTCCTTCACGAAAATTAGGAATCATGAAGCTATTAATGATGACAGAGGACATAGCATCTGTTAGTTCGCCTTCCAGACCATAGCCTACCTCAATACGTGCTTCACGTTCATTGGGTGCAATGACGATTAATACACCGTTATTGATTTGTTTTTGGCCTAACTTCCATGTACGAAAAAGAGAATTACTGTAAGTTTCTATATCATTGCCCGAAAGAGTAGGAAGCGTTACAAGAACAATTTGATCTCCTGTTTTTTCTTCGAGTGTAGCAAGTTTTTCCGTTAAATTTATCTTTGTTGCATGGTCAAGTAAATGAGCTATATCGTTGATATAGCCGGTTAAGGGAGGGAATTTAGTGTATGCGTAAGAGACATTCCCCCATGCAATGATCAAGTATAGAATGCTCAAAGGAATCCATAAATGTCGAAAAAAACGACGTTTTATAGCGTGTTGAAATGATTTCATTAATTAAAATTAACCTTTGGAGTTTGTTGACTATCCGTATCGATAGTAAAAGTTGGCATCGGTTTAGCATCACGAAACCATAACTTTGCCCAAATCATTGTCGGCATTGTTTTGAGAGCTGTATTGTAGGCACGAACTGTTTCGATGTAATCGCGGCGCGCAACGGAGATACGGTTTTCAGTTCCTTCTAGTTGTGATTGAAGAGCAAGAAAGTTCTGGTTTGCTTTAAGATCCGGATAGTTTTCGACAACTGCCATAAGCCGCGAAAGTGCACTTGATAAATTTGCTTGATTTTTGAGATATTGCTGCATAATTTCCGGATTATTCAACATATCTGCATTAATGTTGATTTGTGTTGCTTTGGCACGTGCTTCAATGACATTTGTGAAAACGCTTTGTTCATGGGCTGCGTAAGCTTTAACTGTTTCTACAAGATTGGGGATGAGATCTGTACGGCGTTGATATTGATTGAGCACTTCACTCCATGCTGCGTGTGCTTTTTCTTCATTTGTTGGTATTGTATTAAATCCGCAACCACTTAGAAATGGTATTAACCCTGCCAAAAAAATAGCGATTGAAAATTGTTTTAATCTTTTAAACATTGAAGAAGTTTGTACATTTAACATAAAGATGTCTCCATAGATATTTTATATATCATATAGGTTTTATCTTACTGGTGGAAAGTATTTTTAAGTTTATAGACTGCTATTATTATTAATAAACTGACATCTCTGTGCGTTTTTAGAATGCTTAGGTGACTTCTGATATAAAAACAATAATGAGAATATAGATGTTATCTTGTGAAAGATCAACACTATTCATATCAATTATTCTTACAAAAGATTATATTATTTTCGTAGGATTTTTTCTGTTTCAGAATGTAGCAAATAACAATTGGTAAAAAGAAAAATGTAGGTATCAAGCTTATAAAAAGAAAAGGAAGTTCCCATTTTCCCTTTTTTAGAAGTTATGCTTAACCTATTGGATAAAAAAGCTTTTAGATTATGGATATCAACAATTATGAAGAAGAGGAAAAATTCTATGTTGTAAATGTTCAACTCCAAAGTGAAAAGTTTGATGGATTAGCTGATGATTATAATCGCTATCGTCCTCGTTGCCCTCTCACCTTATTTGAGACCATGTTTCTTCCTTTTAAAAAAGGGCTTTTGTCCATTGTGGATGTAGGTGCTGGGACAGGTGTTGCATGAGAGAGGATTGTTAAAATTTTAGGGAACGAGAATACTAATATCATGCTCTCTTTATTCTAAGCAATGTCTTAAAAAGTATTTTAGCTTAAAGGGTGATTATATTTTTTGTTTTATAGGTTTTATAGATGAATTAATCATGTTAAGAATTGTATTTTAATTAAAAAAGAAAGAAAATTATGACGATTATACTGAAACCAGGTGAGGTAACACTTAGCGAACTTGAAGCGATTTATTTTGATGGTGAAATTTGTAAGCTTCATAAGGATACACATTTAGCTATTGAGAAAGGGGCGCAGCGCATTGCTGAAATTGTTGCTGGAAGTGAGCCTGTGTATGGTATTAATACTGGTTTTGGGAAGTTGGCTTCCATTAAAATTGATGCAGATAAAGTCACTGTGTTACAGAGAAATCTTATTTTGTCTCATTGTTGTGGGGTAGGAGATCCTCTCGCTGAAAATATCGTGCGTTTGATTATGAGCTTAAAGCTGATCTCTTTGGGAAGAGGGGCCTCAGGAGTTCGTTTAGAATTGGTAAGTTTGTTGGAAAATATGCTTGAAAAAGGTGTTATTCCTGTCATCCCAGAAAAAGGATCTGTTGGCGCTTCAGGTGATCTTGCGCCACTTGCTCATATGGCGGCTGTTATGATGGGAGAAGGAGAAGCTTTTTTTCAAAATATTCGTATGAGTGGAGCACTTGCCTTAAAGAAAGCAGGGTTATCCCCTATTATTTTAGAGGCAAAGGAAGGCCTAGCCCTGATTAATGGGACTCAAACATCAACAGCACTTGCACTTGCTGGACTTTTTCGAGCTTATCGTGCATTATGTGGTGGATTGTTGGCAGGGGCTTTAACGACAGATGCTACGATGGGATCAACGGCGCCATTTCATCCTGATATCCATATTTTGCGAGGCCATTATGGGCAGATTGCCGTATCGAAAACATTAGAAAAACTTGTAGAGGATTCAGAAATTCGTGCAGCCCATTTACGGGGTGATGAGCGTGTACAAGATCCTTATTGTATACGTTGCCAGCCACAGGTTATGGGGGCATGTTTTGATATTTTGCTAGCAGCAGCAAAAACACTGATTATTGAAGCAAATGCTGTTACAGATAATCCGTTGATTTTAAGAAATGGGGAGGTTGTATCCGGTGGGAATTTTCATGCTGAGCCTGTCGCTTTTGCTGCTGATCAGATTGCTCTTGCTTTGTGTGAAATAGGATCTATTTCTCAACGGCGTATTGCTCTTATGGTTGATCCAGCAGTTTCTTATGGTCTTCCAGCTTTTTTAGCGCACAATGCAGGCCTAAATTCAGGTTTTATGATCGCTGAAGTAACTGCAGCAGCTTTAATGTCTGAAAATAAACAAATGGCCCATCCTGCTTCTGTTGATTCAACACCAACTTCAGCTAATCAAGAAGATCATGTTTCAATGGCTTGCCATGGCGCTCGTCGGCTATTGGTAATGAGTGAAAACCTTTTTACAATTATTGGCATTGAAACGCTTATTGCAGCACAAGGAATTGAATATCGAACACCTTTAAAAACAAGTACTCTCTTACAGTCTGTTATGAAATGTTTACGTAAAAATGTTGCTTCTCTTAAGGAAGATCGCTATCTGGCTCCAGATCTTCATCAAGTACATGTACTTGTACGTGAAGGGCGCTTATTATCTATTTTACCAGGAACAATTTTTCCTTCCTTAAGTTTTTAATAATATTTGTTTTAAGGCTAATGAGGAAGGATGGATATTGAATTTTAAAACTTCCTCATATAAAAATATAGAAGATAAATACTATATTTAAATTACTTAATAGATTATGTATTTATTTACTGTATATATCTTCTTTTTGTAGCCAACTAGATGTTTTATTTTATACTGTGATAACTTTATCATCATAAGTTTATAATCTGTAAAATTGAAATAATATACTTTATAATTATAAATTATATTAAATAAAAATATTTTATATTCTTCTTCTTTGTTAATACTTTATGAGTTTTATAGTTCATCTTTTGTATTTTAATTAAAAAAGGAGAAATAAATGTTTAAAAGTGCTAGATTATGTATTTTAATAACAATTCTTTTTTCTTTTTCACAAACTCTTGAGGTTCATGCAGATTTTAGGAGAGATAGCTTTCCAGAGGAAATTTTTGTTATGATACCGGCTCAAGAGAAAGAGCCTCTCGTTTCGGAAAAAAACAAAGGTTTTATTAATATCTCAGGGCAAACTCCTAGAGGAAAGGAGAGAGCTATTATTGGACCAACAGTCAAAGATGCTATTTTTACCGTATATTTTTTTTTCATCGGAAAACTTGTTGTTAAAGCTCTTGGAGCCCTTAGAAGATGGGCTGTAGATACACTTTCTCATACTTTTAAAAATTGGCGAGATTCGCTTTATCACTGATTGAGTTCTTTAATTGGCGTAAAAGTTTTGTTTTGTGGGCCAAAAGAAAGTTTTCTTAAAGTAACAAAAAATTAATTATACGCATAGTTAATCGCTTGTTATGAATTTTTAGTCTTCTATTTCAGTGATTGAAATAGAAGACTAAAAATTTACACTACATTAAGGCTAATTTTCTTTGTAAAAAACTCTATAATACGAAATGAATTAAATGACAATTATAAAAAAATCCATTATCACTTTATTTAACGAAATTGCAGGCTATAAAAGCTGAGTAATTCGCCATAAAAGTATTTTTTCATTGTTTAGAGCAAAGTGTTGAGCTGGTTGGTCTTCGATGTTTTTGAAATATATTTGTGAAAGAAACATGAAGCTTTATCTATCATAAAGTTGTTATTGTTGTGTGGATTTTATCAGCATTTCAATAAAAAAGGAAAGAAATGGCAATAAATGAACTGAAGAGGGGGATGAGTAAACGTCAAGTTATTTTTTTAGCTCTTGGCTCTGCTATTGGAACAGGTCTTTTTTATGGCTCAGCTCAAGCAATTAAGCTTGCCGGTCCCAGTGTTTTGATTGCCTATTGTATTGCTGGTTTAGCTATTTTTATGGTTATGCGGGCTTTAGGAGAGATGATCCTTTATAATCCATTGCCTGGTTCTTTTGCTCGTTATGCGGCAAATTACATATCGCCATTAGCAGGTTTTTTAACCGGATGGACGTATGTGTTTGAGATGATTCTTGTGGGTTTGGCTGATATTACAGCTTTTGCGACTTATATGGGTTTTTGGTATCCTGATGTTGCTCCTTGGGTGTGGGCACTGAGTATTACATTAATTATCACAGGTATTAATTTAGCTGCTGTAGAAGTTTACGGTGAATTAGAGTTTTGGCTATCTTCTATTAAAGTTATTGCTATCATTGCGATGATTATTTTAGGAATAGCAATTATTTTTTGGGGGTGGGGTGAAGGTGCAGATTCTTCCACTGTTACTGTTTATAATTTATGGAAAAATGGTGGTATTTTTCCTAATGGTTGGTTTGGTTTTTTAGCTTGTTTTAGTGTTGTTGTTTTTGCTTTTGGTGGCATAGAAATCATTGGCATGGCAGTCATGGAAGTTCAAAACCCTCATCAAACGATTTCAAAGGCAATTAATTCCACTCCAGTTCGTATTTTACTTTTTTATGTCATGACGTTAGCTATTTTAATGTCTCTTTATCCTTGGAATGAGATTGGTCTTATGGATAGTCCTTTTGTGTCTATTTTTGAAAATCTTGGGATTTCATATGCAGCAAATATTTTAAATATTGTTGTTGTTACAGCGGCTATTTCGGCAATGAATAGCGGAATGTATGGTGCTTGTCGTATGGTTCATGGTTTATCGCAGGAAGGTTATGCTTTAAAGAAGTTTCAATATTTATCAAGAAATGGTATACCAGTTTTTGTTATTTTGGTGATCTTCGCTATTTTTCTTTTTGGTGCTGTCCTTAATTATTTTTATCATGAAAAGCTTTTTTTTCTTATTGCATCAATGGCAACATTTGCGACGGTTTTTGTTTGGATGATGATTCTACTTTCGCAAATTTTTATGCGGATTAAGATGTCTAAAGAAGCACAGAAAGGTTTAAGCTTTCCCATTCCACTTTGGCCGATAGGATCAATTTTTTCTATTTTATTTATGGTTTTTATTTTTATTCTCTTATGGTACTTTGATGAGACGCGACCAGTTTTAATTGTCGGTGTTAGTTGGATTGCTTGGCTTATTATTTGTTTTTATAGCCTTAAACTTTATAATTTTAAGCAAAAGAAACTGCAATAAATAAAGATTAAACTAAAAAGAAATAGTTGAAGTCTTTAGAAGAACGGGTATTTAATCGTTTTCCTCCAAAGATTGGAACAATCTAGATTGAAAATAATCTGCTCGTTATCATTTTTCTTTGGAATATTTTGTGAGCCATTACCTATGATAATAACTCCATCATATAAGTATCAGACTTTGATGGTAAGCTGTGCCCGCAATATAAGTACTTTATGTTAAAATGATTTTGTATTAAAATGCCTAACAATGTGAAGAGATTTTACTAGATACAAGTCTATAAGAAAATATATTTTTCTAAACTTATTATTTAAGTTCTCTTTCATAAGAGACGTTATTGTGAGAATTGTTTCTATATTTTGATTTATGTTTTTTTATTGATACTCAATTAAGACAAATAAATTATTTTATAAGCTTGTTTAAAAATTAAGTTTTTAAATTTTGTTATTAAAAAAATCGCTAACCTTTTAGAAGCGAAGAGGGAATTTTTATGCATCCCCTTGTAAAGAAGAGTAGCGTCCTCTAAAAAGATATTGTGATTACTGTGGGGTAAAGAGGAGGAGTTTTTTATCATTCTTTTAAAGAGAATTGGTGCTGGTAGAAAGTAACAGATAACAGAGTCATTGGGGCATTGTATTTGCAAAAGCTTTAATAAAGAAGCAGAAAGGTATCACAATAAAATCTAAAAAAACATGAGTGTGTACCATTCACAACGGTTTCTTCCATTCTTGGGGCGACAGGCAATATTGATTTGCAAGCAAAAAAAGATGCCACGATTACGGCATCTCATATGATTGCCAATGAAAACATCAATGTTACAGCAGAAAATGTCACGATTAATGGCATGACAGACCATCATAAGAGCCATTCAGAAACCCATGAAACTGGTTTTGGTGTGGGCTCAGGCAAGGGCTTTGTCTCAATCTACGGCAGTGAGGGAAAGACAGAGAATGAAGAAAGCTTTGAACATCAAGGCTCTTCGTTCAATGGGAAAAATATTACCATCACTGCGACAAAAGAAGATGTGAATGTGGTCGGCTCTGACTTTAATGCACGAGAAAATATTAATGTCTCGGCAGCCCATGATGTGAACGTTTCACCTGGTCACAATAGTTATAGCGCAAACTCAAAGGAAGAACGCACAGGCTTTGGCATTCAGTTTGAAAAGAGCAAAAGTGGTGCCTCTATTGGTGTTGGGATTGAGAGCAATAAAGATACGGGCGATCAATGGGAAAAGACTAATACAGCATCGAATTTCCATGCAGGCAATGATGCGAATTTTAATGCCGGCAATGATGCGAATTTTCAAGCGGCAAATGTTTCGGCAGACCGTGATGTCAATATCGATGCTGGCAATAACGTGACCTTTTCAGAAGCTGATGATACCTCTAATGCGAAGGAAACACACGAAAAAACCTTTGCCGGTGTGACAGCCTCTGCGGATATTGGTGTTCTTGGCACGGTACAAGGTCTAAAAGATTCAGCAGACCGCATGAATAATAAGGATGGAAACGGGAAATTTGGTAATGCTATACTAACAGGTCTCAAAATCAATCACCTCTTTAATAAAGGCAAAAATTTTGTTGATTGGCTGAGTGGCAACACAGGGGAAAGAGGGAACATAACCAAAGGACTGAGTAGTTCATTAGGAGGGTTTGGAGGCTCCACCAAAGATGTTCTTGCCAATATGGCTGGTGCATCTGGCAGTGTGAGCGTGGGCTTTAAGAGCGAGAAAGCAGAAGCCTCTTCTCAAGTCTCCACAGCGACGACGACGACAATAGAAGGGGGGCGTTCTGTTAACATAAATGCTCACAACGGCAATATCCATGGTGTTGGTACTGATATTATTGCAGGCACAAACCCTCTGATCAATGATGAACAGAGCGGAAATATTAATATGATAGCGGAGCAAAATATCATCTTTGAAAGTGCACAAAATACGCAAAGCACACAAAACAACAATGAAAGCACTTCCATGAGTGTTGGCACGGGGGGTGCAGGGGCAACAGGCAGTGCTTCTTTTAGTCAAGGGGAAGGTTCTAGTGATGAAGTGCACCACAAGAACAGCCATGTTATAGGGACGGGTACGGTCCATACCAACAGTGGGCAAAACACCACATTAGCAGGTGCAGTGTTTTCTGGAAACCGTGTAGAGATGGGTGTTGGAGGTGATCTCACCATTACCAGCCTCAGTGATACGGGACAAACCACTAGCAAGCAAAATTCTGTTTCTGTTGGCTTTGGTGGTGGAGCAACGGGAGGAGGAGGTTCCATGAGCGCCTCTTTCCAAAAAGATAAAACCTCTAGTGATTATCACAGTGTTGTGGAGCAATCCGGCATTAAAGCAGAGGCAGGCGGCTTTGAGATTACTGTTAAAGACAAAACAACCCTGACCGGAGGCATTATTGCCAGCACTGCCCCAGCAGATAAAAACAAACTGACCACCGGAAGCATTACGACGAGTGATATCACCAACAGCGCTCATGCGACAGCCAGCAGCCATGGTTTTAGCCTTTCTGGAAATGACACGATAAAAAACATTACCAAGAATGTTTTAAACCACGGCAAGGCCAAGGATAATGCAGAAGGGGAAACAAAATCTGCTATCAGTGATGGGACTATCATCCTAACCGATACAACTGGCCAAAGGTCCATGGGGCAAGATGCTGGAGAAATCATTGGCTCTCTCAACCGCAACACCGCAGCAGCCCACCAGGCTGTAGCACCAATAGACGCCACATCGCTTGAGGCAGCCGTGCATAATCGCTTAGATATGACCAATGATTTATTGGATGAAGGAATTAAAATCGTTGATCATGGCTTCGAAAACATGTTTTACAAAGAGCATCACCTGGCGACCGTTGAACATGATAAAGATGGCAATGTCATCTATGCAAAAGATGAAAATGGAAATCCTATAAGAGATAGCCATGGAAATCCACAGCCACTATATCATTACTTAACGCCAGAGGAAGAAGAGCATTTACAAAAAGGTTCTGATGGCAAGGTACATGTTTTCCTCAATGGTATTTTTACGACACCCGATGAAGCAGCTCATAATGCGGTCCAGTTGTCTGATAATAAGAATGGTCCGCACTATTTTTTGGTGTTTCCACATAGCGATTCGTTGTTAGTGGAGGGTTTTATTGCAGGGTATCAGTATGTTCTGGAAGGAGATTTGGGTGGTCTGACCAATTCGACCAAGAAGTTTCAGCATCTGTTGTATAGCCTTGGCAATACAGGATTACATATTGATGGGCACAGCCGTGGTAGTATGACAGCGGGCAATGGATCGTATAATTTAGCAAAGCATGGTGTTCACGGTATAGCAAAGGAAACAACGATTAATTTCTTTGGACCAGCTTTTAATACTCAAGACATGGCAGATACGTTATATATCTTAAGTGATGGCAAGCAGGATTATGTCAATTTGGAAAATCATAAATATGACTTTGTTGGTGTCAAGATTGGCAAAAATCCTTATACCTTTGAGAAAATTCCTCCTGGAAGTGGTCCTTGGAAAGAGAGATTTCAAATATTTAAGGGCTACCCCAGTGTTCATGCTTGTTATGGTAATGCGAGTCCAATATGTCGACAGGCTTATGGTTCACCTAATCGTACACCCATTTATTCAATTTATTCAGGAAGAAAAAAATGAAGAAAATCTTGAAATTATTAAGTGGTATGGTTTTGTCTAGTATAGCGGGATGTAATATCGATAAGCCTGCTCCAGGAGTTTTGAGTGCTTGGGAAAAACCTGGTGCAGACTTTACTGAGGTAGGAAAAGCATTGTTAGAATGTGGCATGCCGACGCCTTACGATGTTTTCCCAGAAAATAAAAAGTTAAGCATCAATGCAGAGGCATCCATTGATGCTTGCATGATACAATCAGGGTTTCATTACAAATGGGGAGGACCATATTGGTGTTATACGTTTAAGGAAGAAAACCTTCCGATTTGTCGTCCAGGCGCAGTCATTCCACAGCGCAGTGTCAAGAGGCGCTTAAACAGCCCTTATTGTAAAAGGTATAAAAATGCGGATGAATGCCAATCTTAACAACGCAAAATCATTCGCAAAGTCTTCCCTGAATGTTGGCTACGATTATGGCACGGGAGGAGGAGGTTCCATGAGCGCCTCTTTCCAAAAGAATAAAACCTCTAGTGATTATCACAGTGTTGTGGAGCAATCCGGCATTAAAGCAGAGGCAGGCGGCTTTGAGATTACTGTTAAAGACAAAACAACCCTGACCGGAGGTATTATTGAAAGTAGTGCCTCAGCGGATAAAAATAGTCTGACCACCGGAAGCATTACGACGAGTGATATTGCTAACAGTGCTGAAGCGACAGCCAACAGTCAAGGTTTAAGCATTTCTGGGGGTGGTCCGATGGATCAAGGCAAATATGGTATTGGAAAAAACATTGCCAAAAATATCTTAGATCATGCAAAAGCCCATGATGAAGAAGAAGGCTACACCAAATCCGCCATCAGTGATGGCACCATTGTGATCACCGATGAAGCAGGGCAGAAAGTGTTAACGGGGCAAAATGGGGAACAAACAATCGCTTCCCTTAATCGTGATACTGTGACAGCCCATAAGGGTGTCTCACCCATCGATGTAGGCAAGCTGGAACAAATCGTCCATGAAAACCGTGAAATGGCAACACAACTCTTAGAAGAAGGATTTAAATACAGCGATGAGTCCTATAAAACCATGTTTCTTAAAGAACATCCTCTCGCTGTGGTTGACCGTGATGAACAGGGCAATATAATCTATAAAACAGATGCAAATGGGGTACCTATAAGAGACGCTCGTGGACAAAAAATCCCTAAGTTTCATTATTTAACGGAAGAAGAAAAGCAGCATTTGCAAGAAGGTGCTGATGGCAAGGTGCATGTGTCCTTTAATGGCATCTTTACTCCACCAGAGGAGGCGGCTGTTTATGCAGAGCAACATGCGAAGGATAAAAATAATCCGCTTTATTTTGTTGTATTCCCAGAAGCCGATTCTGCCATTTCAGAACTTCTGGTGGCGGGATATCAAAAGTTTTTAGAAAATAACTTTTGGGGTTTGACCAATTCCACACAAACAGCAAAAGCTCTGATGTATGGTTATGGACTTACAGGGTTAGAACTTTATGGCCATAGCCGTGGGACCATGACATTGGGGAATATGCTGAATTCTTTCAAACAAGAAGGTGTGCATGGAATAGCGAATGAAAACACGGATATCAATTTCTATGGACCAGCCTTTAATGTTTTGTCTGCAGTTGATCTATTAAGGTATTTGAGAGACGGCAAACAAACCACTATTGGTTTTGATGGGCATAAATATGACTTTGTCAGCAGAATGATTGGCGGCAATGGCTATACTTACGAGACAGCACCTGCTGGTAGTAACGCTTGGAAAGAAGCATGGAAAATGTTCACAGATCCTCGCAATGTTCATACTTGTTTGGGGAGTGTGGATGATATGTGCCACAAGCTTTATGGCACATCTCATCGTGAACAAAGGCCTTTAAGTAAATCAAGGAGCAAGAAATGAAACAAACTCTAAAATTATTGAGTGGTAGTATATGGCTATTGAGTATGGCTGGATGTTATTTAGGTACACCTTCTACATCATCTTTGGATGCTTGGGAAAAGCCAGGAGCAGATTTTACTGAAGTAGCAAAAGCATTTTTAGAATGCGGAAAACCAACCCCTTATGATGTCGATCCAGAAAATCAAAAGTTAAGCTATAATGAAAAAGCAACAGTTTATGCTTGCATGGTTCAAGCTGGTTTTCGTGATAAAGTAGGAGGAGGAACTTGGTGTGAGAATCATAAAGCCGAAAACTTGCCGATTTGTCGTCCAGGCGCAGTCATTCCACAGCGCAGTGTCAAGAGGCGCTTAAACAGCCCGTTTTGTAAAAAATATAAAAATGCACCGGAATGCAAACCCTAGGTTTTGCTGTTTTTGGAAGCTTCAATCCCCACATTCTGTATTCCCATATCTATGGGGATTGTTCCTCCAATTTCTATGAATACTGGAAGAAGAAAAGCAGCATTTGCAAGAAGGTGCTGATGGCAAGGTGCATGTGTCCTTTAATGGCATTTTTACTCCACCAGAGGAGGCGGCTGTTTATGCAGAGCAACATGCGGAGGATAAAAATAATCCGCTTTATTTTGTTGTATTCCCAGAAGCCGATTCTGCTATTTCAGAACTTCTGGTGGCAGGATATCAGAAGTTTTTAGAAAATAACTTTTGGGGTTTGACCAATTCCACACAAACAGCAAAAGCTCTGATGTATGGTTATGGACTTACAGGGTTAGAACTTTATGGCCATAGCCGTGGGACCATGACATTGGGGAATATGCTGAATTCTTTCAAACAAGAAGGTGTGCATGGAATAGCGAATGAAAACACGGATATCAATTTCTATGGACCAGCCTTTAATGTTTTGTCTGCAGTTGATCTATTAAGGTATTTGAGAGACGGCAAACAAACCACTATTGGTTTTGATGGGCATAAATATGACTTTGTCAGCAGAATGATTGGCGGCAATGGCTATACTTACGAGACAGCACCTGCTGGTAGTAACGCTTGGAAAGAAGCATGGAAAATGTTCACAGATCCTCGCAATGTTCATACTTGTTTGGGGAGTGTGGATGATATGTGCCACAAGCTTTATGGCACATCTCATCGTGAACAAAGGCCTTTAAGTAAATCAAGGAGCAAGAAATGAAACAAACTCTAAAATTATTGAGTGGTAGTATATGGCTATTGAGTATGGCTGGATGTTATTTAGGTACACCTTCTACATCATCTTTGGATGCTTGGGAAAAGCCAGGAGCAGATTTTACTGAAGTAGGAAAAGCTTTGTTGGAATGTGGCATGCCAACCCCTTATGATGTCGATCCAGAAAATCAAAAGTTAAGCTATAATGAAAAAGCAACAGTTTATGCTTGCATGGTTCAAGCTGGTTTTCGTGATAAAGTAGGAGGAGGAACTTGGTGTGAGAATCATAAAGCCGAAAACTTGCCGATTTGTCGTCCAGGCGCAGTCATTCCACAGCGCAGTGTCAAGAGGCGCTTAAACAGCCCGTTTTGTAAAAAATATAAAAATAGCCGTAAATGCCAACCTTAAGTTTTGCTGTTTTTGGAAGCTTCAATCCCCACATTCTGTATTCCCATATCTATGGGGATTGTTCCTCCAATTTCTATGAATACTGGAAGAAGAAAAGCAGCATTTGCAAGAAGGTGCTGATGGCAAGGTGCATGTGTCCTTTAATGGCATTTTTACTCCACCAGAGGAGGCGGCTGTTTATGCAGAGCAACATGCGGAGGATAAAAATAATCCGCTTTATTTTGTTGTATTCCCAGAAGCCGATTCTGCTATTTCAGAACTTCTGGTGGCAGGATATCAGAAGTTTTTAGAAAATAACTTTTGGGGTTTGACCAATTCCACACAAACAGCAAAAGCTCTGATGTATGGTTATGGACTTACAGGGTTAGAACTTTATGGCCATAGCCGTGGGACCATGACATTGGGGAATATGCTGAATTCTTTCAAACAAGAAGGTGTGCATGGAATAGCGAATGAAAACACGGATATCAATTTCTATGGACCAGCCTTTAATGTTTTGTCTGCAGTCGATCTATTAAGGTATTTGAGAGACGGCAAACAAACCACTATTGGTTTTGATGGGCATAAATATGACTTTGTCAGCAGAATGATTGGCGGCAATGATTATACTTACGAGACAGCACCTGCTGGTAGTAACGCTTGGAAAGAAGCGTGGAAAATGTTCACAGACCCCAACAGTGTCCATACTTGCCTTGGACATGCGAATGCTATGTGCAACACACTTTATGGTTCATCTCATCGAGAACAAAGACCTTTAAGTAAATCAAGGAGTAAAAAATGAAACAAACTCTAAAGTTATTAGGTGCAGTAACTCTAATGAGTATAGCTGGATGTCAGTTTAATAAACCTCCCGTATCTTCTATAGGAGCATGGGAGAAACCAGGAGCAGATTTTACAGAGATAGGAAAAGCCCTCTTAGAATGTGGCATGCCAACCCCTTATGATGTCGATCCAGAAAACCAAAATCGCAGTTTTAATCAAATGGCAACCATTGATGCTTGTATGCTTCAATCAGGGTTTCGCTATAAATATGATGTCGGGGGGGGATGGTGTGGAAATCATAGAGCCGAAAACCTTCCGATTTGTCGTCCAGGCGCAGTCATTCCACAGCGCAGTGTCAAGAGGCGCTTAAACAGCCCGTTTTGTAAAAAATATAAAAATGCACCTGAATGCAAACCCTAGGTTTTGCTGTTTGTGGAAAGTACAATCCCCACAGCCATGTGTTCCCATGTCTATGGGGATTGTTCCTTCAATTTCCATTTCAGCATTGTCTGTGAAGCAATATGACAACAGGGAATACACTTATTAATTCTATAATGTTGCGTTACAAGACGGATTTTGCTATTCATTCTTTGAGTGAAAATGGAAAGCCTTGTCCGTCCTTACGTGACAAGGTTTTCTTTTATGCGACGTCGTTATAACGTTGCTGTTTGGCTTGCTCTATGACATTCAAAAGATCTGATTGTAACCAACGCGATAAAAAACCAAATTTTAAAGGTTTTGGGAGAGAGCCATTGGTCACATGACGGCGAAATGTTGAAACACTCATATGAAGCAATTTTGCACTTTCACGGTCAGTTAAAAGAATATCATTTTCTGTCATTATAATTTCCTTTCAAGAGTAAAAAATGGGAACAAATCATAAGTATTTATTAACCATATTTTTGAATCATTGGAAAGGTATTTAATCTATAGAAAACAGTGTTTTATTATACATTTTCTGATGTGATAATTTATGAGTTTAATTGAGAAAGAATGAGAGAAGAGAGAGCAAGTTATCCACAGATAATGGGGTATTACACCCCATATCTTAAGCTTGACCGGTGACATAAGCCGCCCATTTATCCATATAGATGCGACGCTGTTCTAAATAATCAGTCCGACGATAGGCACGCTCTACTTTACCACCGACCGTATGACTTAGAATGGTTTCAGCGACCTCATAGGGGGCATCGGTTGTTTCAGCAAGCCAATTGCGTAAACTAGAACGAAATCCATGCGGGCAGGTTTCAAGTTTATTGTCTCTCATATATTGAGCCATACACTTATCAGCGAGAGGACCTCGACCGGTTGCAGAAAAAAAGAAATCATTGCGTGAAAGCGAGCGCGCTTATTTCAAAATGTCTAATGCTTCAGAAGATAAAGGGACGCGAAATTCTGTTGTAGCATCACGCCTTCCTTTCATATTTTTAGCAGGCATAGTCCATATATCCCCCTCAACTTGATCTTTATGAATATAACGTAAAGGACGTGTACGAACTCCTGTAAGGATAAGCAAACGCAAAGCCAGTTGTGTTAGGGTTGATGCTTCGCAAAGCGTTTGATAAAAAGCAGGAACATCTTTCCAATCCATTGCTGGTAAATTTTGGACTTTATAGCGTTGTTTTCCTAAGAGCGCGCGTGCTTTTTCTGTTGCTTGTAAATCAACATTCAATCCCAAGGCAGCCGCATGTTTGAGACAAAGATTAAGACGGTTCAGTGCTTTACGAGCTGTTCCAGCTTTTGTATGCCAGATAGGAGCAAGTGTGTTGCGTATCTCTGTTTGGGTAATCTCTGAAACGGGCAGACAGCCTAATTTAGGGAGAATATGAAGGCGTAGAGGTAAAAACCAATGTCCATCTTTCCCATCCCCTTTTAATTCAGCTTTACGACTTTCAAAAGCATCTAGAGTAATATCTTTTAAGTAATGGAGATTGCTCATTGCTTCACGCTTTTGTTTTTCACGTTCTTTAATGGGGTCACGCCTTTCACGTAAAACAGAACGCTATTGGTTTGCCAATTCACGGGCTTGTTTTAAAGAGACATCTCGCAACGCTCCCAAGCCTATTTCACGGCGGCGCCCGTGAATGGTACAGCGATAAAGCCATTGAGCACCGCCATCTTTATGCTTGTGAAGAAGCAAGCCGACACCATCATACTATTTGCCAGCTCCCAATGTTGCGACGTCTCTTGCATTAAGACGATTCATAAGAGGCATTTTTAGTTCTTTATTTAACAGTTTTTACCCACACGCCAGCCCCGTTTTGACGTGCAAGCGAATGATATTGATTTTAAATAATATAGATTATGAAACCTATATTGAACCGTTTTTAGGTTCAGGGGTTATTTTTCAAACAAACGACCAGCGAAATATTCCGTCATTAATGATTTGAATAGTGAGATCACAAATCTGTTTCAATGTGTTCAAAATGACTTTGATGATTTAGCCAAACGATTGGAGTGGTTTGTTTGTTTGAGACAGTTGTTTTTTTAATTTGCGGCTATTGATTCAAAAAGCCTTACCAAAGTTGAAAGAGCAGCACGCTTTTTGTTTCTCCAACGTTGTGTCATGTATGGGAAAAAAGATTACATTTCTTTTGGCTTTGGCAAAAAAGGAGGGCAGAGTTTAATCCCGACAAGCTTTTAGCAAGAATGCGGCGTGTTAGGAAAAAACTGCTTGATAGCACTATCTTAAATTTATCATGGGAATGTGTTGTGGAGTTATTTGATGCGCCCGACAGTTTATTTTATTTACCCCCCTCTTATTTTATAAAGAAGAAATGCTATAGCTCTGGAAATTTTGTTAAAGATGATTTTGTCAATATGGCAAAAGTTCTCAAAGGCATTCAAGGCAAATTTGTTTTGAGTCTGAATGATTGTGATGTTGTTAGAGAGATCTTTAAAGATTTTGACTTTTTAGAATTAGAGACCCTTTGGACAGCAAGTACAGCAAAAAAAACACTTCGAAAAGAAGTGCTGATTCGTAATAATTGAGGAAAGTTTGAAAAATATTTGTTAGGACCAGAGGAGATGTTTCTTCTCTAACAGGGCTTTTTAGATGGTTACATCTTTTGGTAAAACTTTACGTAAACTTCGTATTGATCACTCAGAACGGCTTTTAGATATGGCTAAAATTAGATATATCTGTAGCACTTTTGTCTTCTGTTGAAATTGGTAAAAAATCTGTACCCGTTGGTATGGAAGAAAAGATCATAGAGTTGTACAATTTAGATCAGGATATGGCTTCTCTCTTAAGAAAAGAGGCTGTTTTTTGCCGTAAGAGTTTTACAATCAAATCTTCTGATTCATTTTGCTCTGAAATTACTGGTATGTTCGTTAGAGCTTTAGAGAACTTTTCACAACAGGACTTAGCAAAACTCAAAGAATTATTAAAAGAAGTTAGCAAAAAAGGACGTGCTTTGTAGAGGGGGGTTGGAAAATCCTATTCCCTACTTTTATTCATACATCCTGTACCTTGAAGAGAATACGACAAACCTCTGAGTTATTAATGTTATAAAGGCTGAATGGTGGGCGTGACAGGGATTGAACCTGTGACCCCTACGATGTCAACGTAGTGCTCTCCCGCTGAGCTACACGCCCATTCATCGATGTTGCATACACCATATAGAATGACAAACGTCAATGCTTAATTTCATTTTCTCTTAACAACAGATACAAATAATTTAGAAAAACATCCTCTTAAGCAGCAATAAGGATCTTTTCAACTTCATTGACAAGTTCACGTAAGTGAAATGGCTTAGAGAGAACTTTTGCATCGGGAGGAGCATCACTATTTGAATTGAGTGCAACCGCTGCAAAACCTGTAATGAACATGACTCGTAAATCAGGGTCAATCTCAGTTGCGCGTCGTGCCAGTTCGATTCCATCCATCTCTGGCATCACAATGTCAGTCAGGAGAAGAGAAAATGGTTCCTCTTGTAAACGTTCGTATGCGCTAATACCATTATCGAAATCGGCAACTTCATAGCCTGCACGTTCTAGGGCTTTTACGAGAAAGCGACGCATATCGTTATCATCTTCTGCGAGCAGGATTCGTTTCATGATTGTGTTCCAATGGCTCCATTTGTAAAAGTTTTTGCCACACCAATTATACAATATAGAGTATTTATAAAAAAGATGGTAAAATACTCATAATTGAAATGAATGGCAAAATGGTTAATTCTTTATTTTTACTCAAAATACAACATATTCGTTGTGAGTTGGTTAAATTCGGAATATATGTGACTGAAAAAAGAAGGGATGATCTAGATTTTTTGAAATGATTCATTGCTATTTTTTCTTTTAATTTATCTGTTTCTTACCAGAACTCCATTAAAAAAGTTATAAAAACCATTACTGTAGGGATTCTTTATATTGAAAAATTAGAAGAATTTTATATTAATTTATTTTTTTTAAAATTTTATTCTAAAAAAATAGAATTTTTATAATTATCTATTTTCATAGAAATTAGCAAATAAAAGTTATAAATAAATTTTATTTTCAGAGTTTTTATACATCAAAAATATTATTTTGATGTAGTATTTATAAAATATTTATCACGGTTTATTAAAGTAATTTTTTATATTTATGTTATTAAATTACTTATAACGATAATAATATTATTATCGTTATGATATGATAATGTAATTTATATATTCGTTATTTTTGTTATGAGTTATGATGAATTTTTGTTTCTTGGGTTGCTTATAAAACCTATAAAACGAATCATATAAGTGGTTAGAAAATGAAATCCATTATAGAACGATGTTTCTGATAGAAATCTTCGTTTTTAGCAGAGCGAAATGGAAGTTAAGGTTTTATATTATTTTATAGACGCATTATCGCATATAAATGCATCAAATGCCGCCCAAAATTGTTTTTTATAATTTTCGTTATACATAATTGTATCAAGTTCGGCGCCTGTAATAGTAATACTTTCTGCCAGACGAGTGTTTTGGCATAATTCCCGTACTTCAATGTTGTTGGCAAGATTGTTTTGATTGGCAAGAATAAAGAGTGTTGGGATTTGTAAATGTCTGTGGCGTATATTTTTCTTCACAGAATCAATCGCATTAAATACCGAAGCCATCCATCGGGATGTTGGGCGCTTAATGGAAGGGAATGGCTCTTGATGCATATGCTCCAATTGTATATTTTTTGGGTTTGTGTTTTTTAATTTTTTCCCGTTTTTTACTGGTATAAAACCAAGACCTATATCAGAAAGAAGTTGTGTTAATTTATGTTGAAAACCATTCGTTTTATTGCCAAATGGGGACAAAAGGGGAGAAATACAGAGCAATCTGTTAAACTGATGATTAATGAAATCTAAGCCGCTAAGGGCGATCAGTCCTCCCATACCATAGGCGAGCATAGAGTAAGGGGGAGGACAAGTAGGATAAACAATATTTTTAAGAAATTCATATAAGTCATTAATATCATTATTTATATCAAAGTAATAATGACGGCTTTTTTTTCTTGTTGTGAGGGATATTCTTTTTTGATCAAACCAGTCAAATATTGCTGTATGAAAACCGCGTTTAGAAATTTCATTTATGGGTAAAAAATATGTTTCTAAAGCATTTGTATTGTTTTCAAGAATAACAATTGTTCCCTTAGATTGTTTGACCTCAGGATATGTTGTTACAAAACGAATTTCGCGATCTATCGCTATTTTAAGGGTACCATGATGGATATTAGGAGGAGCAGAACTCAAGTTTATGGGATAAAGAGGTGTTTTCAATTGAAATCCTTTAAGTGTATTTGCCGCTAAGTTCAACGTGAGATAATGAGAAGGCTTTGTGATATTTATGTAATGATGAAGAAGGATTAAGAAAGGGGTAAGTTGTTTTTTTAGATAGTTTTTATCAATTCAGATATAAAAGAGTTGAAATAAGAGAAAACGATTACCAGATAACACAATGTGGTCGCCATGATGGGGCCACGGATTTACAAGTAAGTTTGCTATTTGGGAACTCTGTGAATCAATTATAAATTTTAGTCGCTCTAGAGGAGGGCAGTATCATGCGTCAAGTAGACTTTTCACCATTTTATCGTTCCACAGTAGGTTTTGATCATCTTTTTAACTGGTTTGATTCAAGAACACAACCAGAAGAAGTTTCTTCTTATCCCCCTTATAATATTGAACGTTTAACCGAAGATTCTTATAGAATTTCTATGGCCGTTGCAGGTTTTTCTCAAGATGAAATTGATATTGAAACGCATTGTAATCAGCTGATCGTTAAGGGAGATAAAAAACATGAAAAGGATGATGAAGGACGAGAATTTCTTTATCGAGGTATTGCTTCGCGTGCTTTTGAACGACGTTTTCATTTAGCTGATCATGTAAAGGTTATTGGGGCAGAGCTTGGGGATGGTCTCCTTCATATTCAGCTTAAAAGGGAAATGCCAGCTGAATTAAAACCCAAAAAAATAACTGTGCAAATGTCACCATCCATTCCAGAAAATAATAACAACGGTGTTGTCGCATAAAGAAAATTTAAAAAATATGAAAAGTAAATAATTATAAGTTTTTAAAGATAATGTAACGCGAGGCAAAGATCTCGCGTTTCCTGTATGTGCTCGTGAGAATGAAGACGATTCTCATAAAAACGTTCTCTCTCTAATGGATGATAAAAGTTTATTGCACTATTCTATGCTGAAAAAAATCATGGATGTGTAATTGAAATAAAAAATTCTAAAATAAGCTTATTTTATAGCGTTTAAAAAATGGTCGGAGCGGCGGGATTTGAACCCACGACCCCTTGACCCCCAGTCAAGTGCGCTACCAAGCTGCGCTACGCTCCGAGTCCGTGTGAAACGATTAAATGACTGTTTCTTTAAAGGCAAGAGAAAAAATAAATAGAACAAAATCTAAAATGCTCTTACACTCAAAACTTTTGAAAGTGAATAAATTCGCCCACCAATAGATTGTTATTCGTTCAAGATAAGTCATGAATCTGTAAAGTTCTTTGTTATCGTTAAAATTTGAGCTCTATAATTAATAGATTTATGCATTTAATTCTTTTTGCAGATTGAGACGAGAGAAGATTTGTGATTTTAGAAGGGGCGGGGAAGGAGAGGAACTCCCGTAAGTAGGGAAGATCTATTTTCTTTATCTTATAGGTCATAAAAAATGAATATTTTTAAAACTTTGGAATTGGATGTATGGCATTGAAACGTTTTCTTTCGTTTAGAGTTTTTATAGCAGAGGTGTTTTGTGTTTTATGAGGATGTATTTCTATTCTAATAAATTTTTATCTCAATAAAAAGGATAGGGTGTTTTAATTTATGTCTTGTTGTTTTTCTTTTAAAATACCAGATAGAATATGGTAGAGAAAAAATGTTTAAAGTGTCTATTGAGCTAAGAAAAGAGTAAACGATGAGTCGTTTTTCGGTAATAAGTTTAACACAAGCCGCTGTGAATCGTGTTAAAGCGATTATGGAGGAAAAAGATGCACGAGGTATTCTTGTTGGGATCAAAAAAGGCGGTTGTGCAGGGATGGAATATACAATTACTCTTGTCAAAGAAGAGGGGATAGATGCAGATGTTGTTGAAGTGAATGGTGCTCGTGTTTTTATTGCGCATGATGCGGTGTTATTTTTGTTAGGAACACAGATGGATTATGAAGTGACAACGCTTCGTTCTGGTTTTGTTTTTAAAAATCCTAATCAAGTTTCAGCATGCGGGTGTGGCGAGTCGGTAGAACTCCGTCCTGTTCCTCAAAATCAATATAAAACGAATCGAGCTTCGTGAAATTATTCAAGCTTAAAGAAATTTTAGAAGGCTTGTTCTTTTTTAGCTTCCTTCCAAAGTGCTTCCATTTCTTTCAAGGATGTGTCAGTGAGTGTTTTAGATTGAGTGGATAGCTTTTTTTCAATATAGGCAAAACGATTTCGGAATTTTGTATTTGTCTTTTTTAATGCTTTTTGTGAATCAATTGCTAAGTGGCGTGCGAGATTCAGAAGAACAAAGTAGAGATCTCCAAATTCTGCCTCTATTTCTAATTTTTTTTTATTTTTGATGGCTTCTTTGAGTTCTTCCAGTTCTTCTTCTATTTTTGCAAAAACTTTATCACTTTCTTGCCAATCAAAACCCACTCTAGCTGCTTCTTCTTGTAAAGCAAAAGCCTCTTGGTCTGCAGGCTGGATCGGTTTTACTTTTGCAAGAATACTTGAATTATTATTTTTTTCTTTGCTCAATTTCTTTTGTTCAGCCCGTTCTTCTTTTTTTATATATTCCCATTCTTCTTTTATAAATCCTCGTTTTTTTTGCTCGGCATTTCCAAAAACGTGAGGATGGCGGCGAATCATTTTTTCCGTAATTGCATAAACGACATCTTCAAAAGTAAAGCTACCTTCTTCTTGTGCAATGGTAGCATGATAAACAACCTGTAAAAGAAGATCACCAAGTTCTTCACAGAGATCTTTTTGGTTATTTCGTTCAATGGCGTCGATGACTTCGTAAACTTCTTCGAGCAGATAGGGTATGAGGGATTTAGAAGTTTGTTTTTTATGCCAGAGACAACCATTATCAGGATTTCGTAAGGCAGTGATAATCGCGGTGAGATCTTTGATATTTTTTGAGGCTAACATTTGTACTTCCTCTGTAAAAAAATAGAGCTCATGTTAGATGTCCCAACGTCTATGTAACCACATCCATTGTCCGGGATATTCACGCACCCAAGTTTCAACAATATCATTTAATTTTTGCGTAGAAGCAGCGATATCGATATCATTTTTTTCATCTCGTGGAAGTTCTACACGTTCATATAATTCTAAACGATGACGTCCTCCAGGCAGACGAATACAACGTGCTGGATAAATATCACAGTTATATTGCCGTGCAAGCTTTATAATTAAGGGATTTGTTTTAAGGGGTCTGTTAAAAAATGTTCCCATGATACCGCGGCGAAACTTCTGATCAACGAGCATACCAACATTTTTACCTTCTGCTAATTTACCTGCTAATGCCCATGCTGCACCGGCTTTTGAGGGAACAAGATGTCCCATAGAAGTTTGTCGTGCTTTAAGGACTCGTTTGGCAACATGAGGGTTATTGGGTGGTCTAAATAGGACTGTAACATTTAGATCAAAACTTTGTGCACAAATAGGCAGAAGTTCAAAATTTCCAGTATGCGCTGTGAAAAAAATATGGGGCTTTTTTTCTTCTTTTAATCGTTCAAAGATTTCAATTCCCTTAACCTCAATAAAACCTGGCTCTTCCGCATGAGGATCAAAATCAAAAATTTTATCAAGAAAAATATATTCGGCTAGAAAGCGTCCTATGTTTTCCCACATTTCGATTGCAATCTCGTAGCGTTCTTGCTCTGTTTTTTCTGGATATGCCTTCCTAAGGTTTGCAAGGGTTATTTGATGACGATGTACGAGGGGTCCGATTTTTTTTGCTAACCAAGAAAAAAAAGAAATTCCCATTTTGGCTGGAAAGCATTTTAGAATAAATAAAGAACCAAAAAGCAGATAAGCCCATAACAAGTAGGATATTTTTTTAGCTATAACTTTAATATGATAGATGAGATTTTTAAGAGAAAGCTTCATCATGATTTAATTGATTTTAAGAATAATTTTACCAAAAACATCACGGCTTTCCATTCGTTTTAAAGCTGTATCCATTTCATCAAGTCCAACAATTGTATCAATGACAGGGTGTACGGCTTTTTGTGCCATTTTTTGCATAGCATTTTTCATATTTTCCATACGGCAGCCAAATGAACCAAATATCTTAAGCTGTTGTTGAAATAATTGCATGAGATTTATTGATGCTGAAACACCAGAGGTAGAACCGCAAGTTACTAAACGTGCTCCTTTTTTCATACACAATAAAGAACCGTTCCATGTATCGACCCCAACATGCTCAAAAACGACGTCAACACCTTTTTTTTGGGTTAATTTGCGCACTACACCTTCAAAACGATCTTTACGATAATTAATCACATGATCTGCTCCAAGAGACTGTGCTTTTGCAATTTTTTCATCTGAACCTACAGTCGTGATAACGGTACATCCCATATGTTTTGCAAGTTGAATGGCAGCAGAGCCAATACCGGAACCACCAGCTTGTATCAGGATTGTTTCTCCTGCTTGTAGTTTTGCATTATCGAAAAGCATATGTTCTACGGTACCAAAAGTAATTGGAGCAACAGCGGCTTGAAGTTCATCACATTGGGGAGGGGCTGGAACCAATAAACGTGCGGGTAAATTGACAAATTCACAAGAAAAACCATCAAGATGAAAACCGTAGACTCCTTTTACATCCGTGCAAAGATTATCCCGTCCTTCATGACAAGCTTGGCATGCCCCACAGGTTTGTGCTCCATAAATTGAGACAATCTGTCCAAGTTGAAGATTTTCAATATTATCTCCTACTTGTACAACCTCACCAGAAGCTTCTGCACCAATGATGAGGGGCATTTTTCTTTTCGCGAAAGCCATCCCACGCCAGCCCCATACATCAATATGATTAAGAGCAACGGCTTTGATTCGCACTGTTACTTCATCTGGTCTAGGTGAAGGAGGTGAGGAAATATTGGTGATTTCAAGCTGACGTTCATTTAGCAATTGTAGCGCACGCATTATTATTCCCCTTCAATTGATAATTGCTATTGCTTCAGTATGATTAACTTTGGTCAGTACGTAAAAGATTATCCTTTATAGGCTGTGAGAACAAGACTTGTATTTTGACCACCAAACCCAAATGAATTTGACAAAACCGCATTGACATTAGCTTTACGGCTATGATGAGGAACAACATCTAAAGGGATAGCAGGGTCAGGATTATCGTAATTTATTGTAGGTGGAAGTATCCCCGATTGAATGGTCAAAAGCGAAAAAACAGCTTCTATGGCACCAGCAGCAGTTAAGGTATGCCCAATCATTGATTTATTAGAAGAAACAGGAATATGCTCTAGAACGTTACCGAAGACTGTCGATAAGGCAAGATATTCCATTTTTTCATTTTCAGGTGTTGAGGTTCCATGAGCATTAATATAGTCAATTTCATGGATAGTTATTTGTGCATCATTTAAGGCTTTGCGAACGGATCCAATGGCTGGTGATGCATCGGGTTTTGAACGTGTACGGTGAAAATCATCGGCCGTTTCTCCACAGCCCGCTAAAATTCCTAAAACTGTAGCATTCCGGTTTAATGCGCTTTGAAGAGATTCAAGAACAAGAGCGCCTGAGCCTTCTGCCATAACAAATCCATCTCGATCTCGGCTGAAGGGTTTTGCTGCTTTTTCTGCAGGTTCATTTTGAGTGGAAAGAGCAGAGAGTAATGAAAAACGAATGAGAGATTCTGCTGAAACGGATCCATCTGTCGCAATGGTAAGAGCCCGATTTGTTTCACCTCGTCGAATAGCTTCAACGCCTAATTGAATTGCTGTCGCACCAGATGCACAAGCCGTGGAAAGTGTAACAGGCAGTCCCTTTGTGCCAAACGTTTTTTGCAGCTTTTCTGCAATGGCACCAAATTGTGTGGTTTCAAAAAGTGCCTCATGGCGTTTATGCCTACAGATTCTAAGAAGATGTGCATAAGAAGGCTCATTATTGAGTTCTTCCTCTTGATCAAGATTAAAACGTGCTTGCCATTCAAGCTCAACAGGAGGCGCAGCTAGAAAGAGTGGTCCATTAAAGTTTGTTTTATTAAGAGCAGCTTGTTCTAAAGCTTCTTCAGCAGAAAGATGTGCAAGCTTTTCAGAAAGCGCCGAAGCACCAAGAGTACTTTCTTTGAGAAAATCAATTGTCCCAGCAATATATGTATTTAATCCTTCAACAGGAAAACGCGTTATTTTATGGATACCGCTTACACCGTTTGTTAATTTTTGCCAATTTTCATGTTTCCCTTGTCCGAGTGATGTAACAACGCCAGCTCCAGTTATGGCTACAAGTGGACGTCCAAAATGATCATGATATTTCACAATAGAAATTCCCCTTCAAACAGCCGTAAGATGTACAACACCTTCAGCTCTTTTTATACCAATAGTGGTAACAAATATTTCATGGACTTCTTTAGAAAAAGGTTTTTCATGAGGACTTAATGCTGGAAAACAGTGTTTTTTTTCAATTGAAAGTGCTGCAAGGGCAAGTGCTAAAGGAAATTGTGCTTCTCGCATATAACCGAATAATGTTGTAATACCTCGGTAAGATAGATCGGCATCATCAAGAGCATTTTGTTCTGCTTTTGTTGCTTCGTGAGCACCTGATGCCGCTGAAATGGCTAAGGAATTTTTAGCGCCCACTGTTTTTAACATTGTTGCAATTGATTCCTTAAGCGGCGTTTTGGTTCTATCTGTTTGGTCTGTAATAATTTGGCTAATTTCAGCATAAGCACGTGCGTTACGTTTTTTTGCATGTTCACCACTTTCAAGAACAAGAAAGACACCACCAGAACCGGTAATAATACCACCACCTGGGCGAATTTCACGATCCCACACTGAGCTCCATCCATTATGGGTTAAAAGACCACCAAGTTCATGGGCCAACAACATATCATAACTTTGTGCATTATAGGAACTTCCTACAAGAGCATGGGTACTTTGTCCTGATTTAATACGGGCTACAGCAATTTGAAGTGAAGAAAGTCCACTGCCTTCTTCTCCCATAAATGTGCGAGATGATCCAGTAACTTTATGAACGATTGAAATGTTTCCCGCTAGAAGATTTGAAAGTTGTGCCAAAAATAATGTTGGGCGAAGTTCGGTTGAAAGTGCAACATTTAACATAGAGGTATGATCTGTGACTGCACGCGCTTTAGAAAGAATCTGCGTATCAACAGTAATATCGCGTTCTCCTCCACTTGCTGCTACGATCATGTCCATTGTTGATGTGAATTGTTCATTATTTTTCATACCGGCATCATCAAGAGCAAGACCAGCTGCATAGGTACCAAGACGTTGCCATATTCCCATTTGCCGTTGATCACTTTTCTTAGGAATTTGTAAATTCCAATCAATTTCAGGCAATTTATGAACTGTGTAGGGCGAAAAAGTTGTACAATCTAGGTTCGGTGTACAGATCGGATCATTTAAGAGTTTCCAATGTTGATCAGTTCCTTCCCCCAGAGAGCTTATGAGACCTATACCAGTGATGAATACAGATTGATCATACATAATAAAAAAAATTACTCCGCCTGTTTTAAGGCAACGAGATCATCAATTTTTGCACAAAGATTTTTGAGAACAAAGTATTCTTCTGTAGCAACTGTACCTTCATTGACTTCTTGCGTCCATTGTTCTAGGGGAACTTTTATTCCGAAAGCTTTATCAATAGCGAAAACAATATCAAGAAAATCAAGACTGTCGATTCCCAAATCATCAATTGTATGACTTTCAGGTGTGATTGTATTGCGATCAATTTCACTGATTTCTGCAATAATATCAGCAACTTTATCAAACGTGGAAGGCAATGTATGGATTCCTTATTATAGAGTTAGCAAATTCAAAATACATTTAATATCATTCTTCTAGCCTTTTTTCTTTTAAAAAAAAAGCCTTAATCCAGAATATAACTGTCTTTTCTAGAAAGAAAAGAGCTTTACAGTATGTGAAATACTATATCTCAATATTTAAAAAACTTTGAAGTTTTATTGCACATTTATTTTACGAGCTTATTTTTTCTATTTGCTGCATGAACGGCAAGGGCTGTTATATTAACAACGCCTCGTGACGTTACTGAAGGCGTTAGTATATGAGCGGGACGTGCTGCCCCTATTAAGATAGGACCAACATGAAGTGCATTTGTAAGGCTTTTAACAGTATTGAGCGTGATGTTGGCTGAATCAAGTGTTGGAAAAACAAGCAAATTTGCTTCACTTTTGAGACGAGAATCAGGAAAAACACGATCACGAAAAACTTTGGAAAGGGCTGCATCACCATGCATTTCACCATCTGATTCTAAATGAGGGTGTTCTTTGGCAAGAATTTCCGTTGCACGGCGCATTTTACACGCACTTTCTGTGTTTTTAGAACCAAAGTTTGAGTGTGATAGTAAGGCTGCTTTAGGTGTTATTCCAAATGCTTCAACTTCTTGAGCTGCTAATACAGTCATTTCAGCGATTTCTTCTGCAGAAGGATTTTCATTAACGTAAGTGTCTGTGAGAAAAAGAGTACGCTGTTGAGAGATAAGCAAACTCATAGCAGAAAAACGATGAACATGAGGATCAAGACCGATAATTTGTTCGATCAATTCAAGTTGACGTTCAAAACGCCCCTCTAAACCGCAAATCATCGCATCTGCTTCTTCACGCATGACGGCAAGGGCAGCAATAGCGGTTGTTGATGTTCTCACTATTGTTTTTGCCATTTCAGGCGTAACACCACGTCTTCCTGTATAATGAAAAAATAAATTAACATAATCACGAAAACGTGGATCATCTTCAGGATTTGTTAATTCAAAATCTATATTAGGGCGAATTTTCAAACCAAAGCGTTTTAATCTTGCTTCTACGACATGTGGACGTCCGATAAGGAGAGGTGTTGCTGTTTGTTCTTCAATGACAACTTGTGCTGCGCGAAGGACGCGTTCATCTTCACCATTAGCATAGATGACACGTTTACGTTTTGCTGTTTTTGCAGCAGCAAAAACAGGCTTCATTGTTAAACCAGAAAGAAAGACAAAACGATTGAGGATATCATGGTAGGATTCCATATCTTCAATAGGACGAAGTGCAATACCCGTTGTCATTGCTGCTTTAGCAACAGCAGGAGCAATACGTAGTATTAAACGCGGATCAAAAGGAGAGGGGATCAGATAATTTGGTCCAAAACTGGGCGGTTCTTTAGCGTATGCACGTGCTGCAACATCTGAAGTTTCTTCACGAGCAAGGGCAGCTATCGCATGAACAGCAGCCATTTTCATTTCTTCATTAATTGCAGTCGCACCTACGTCTAATGCACCACGGAAGATATAGGGAAAACAAAGGACATTATTAACTTGATTGGGATAATCAGAGCGACCTGTGCAGATCATCGCATCGGGTCGTATAGAATGTGCTTCTTCGGGCATAATTTCTGGTACTGGATTAGCCAGCGCTAAAATGAGTGGATTTTGAGCCATTCTTTTAAGATATTCAGGCTTTAAAACTCCTCCCGCCGATAAGCCTAGAAAAATATCTGCATCATCAATAATATCAGATAAAGTTCTCGCTTTAGTTTTTTGTGCATAATTGACTTTCCAACGATCCATGAGGGTTTGGCGACCTTCATAAACAACGCCTTCTAAGTCGCTAAGCCAAATATTTTCAACTTTTGCTCCAAGACGGACCAAAAGATTAAGACAAGCGAGGGCGGCCGCACCTGCACCTGAAGTAACAATTTTTGCATTTTCAATTTTTTTTCCTGAAAGATTTAAGGCGTTTAATACAGCAGCAGAAACAATAATGGCCGTTCCGTGTTGGTCATCATGAAAAACTGGAATATTCATCTTAGCGCGCAGCTTTTCCTCGATTTCAAAACATTCAGGCGCCTTAATATCTTCAAGATTAATACCACCAAATGTAGGTTCTAAGGTAGATACCGTTTGTACCATTTGTTCTATATCGGATGCATCAATCTCAATATCAAAAACATCAATATTGGCAAATTTTTTGAATAAAACAGCTTTGCCTTCCATAACTGGCTTTGAAGCGAGGGGGCCAATGTTTCCTAAACCTAGAACAGCCGTTCCGTTTGATATAACAGCGACTAAATTAGAACGAGATGTATATTGAGCAGCAAGATTGGGATCTTCATGAATTGCAAGACATGGTGCTGCAACACCTGGGGAATAAGCAAGAGCTAAATCACGTTGATTATCAAGAGGCTTTGTTGCTTGTATTTCTAATTTTCCAGGTTTGGGGTGTTGGTGATAAAAAAGTGCAGCACTGTCACGTTCAGCTATTGGTGAACTGAAATTACTCTTTCGTTCTCTAGACATTTTTATGATATCCAAGTTAGTGTGTGTTTATTATGAGTGTTTCATCTACGATAAGGTTTTGTCCACTAATAGATCCTCATTCCTCTGAATATCAAAATGCATGAGCATGAGCAAATTTTTCTGGATCGTAAAACCAGTTTGATGTTTCTTTTCATTTGTACGCATGAATAATTTCATTGACAGTAGCACATTTGTTTTTCTTATCCTTAATCAAACGCGTAAAAATTGATTAGTCTATAAACAAATAAAATATTTAATAATGCTCATATTACCAAGCCATTATTGTTTTTGCAATGCTTACAAAATAAGGAAAGAATAGAAGAGTGTTTCATATTATTTTCATCCAGTTTTTATAAAATATATATTTTATATAAATTTCTATACGTAGGTAGAATAAACAATTTGAAAATTATAAATTGTTTTATAAGGAGATTGGAACGTTGAAAATGGAAGTTATGTTTTTTATTGTTCAATTAAATTCTTAATTTTTTAGAGCGGTATTTCCTATATATTGACAAGTAAGTCTTTAATAAAGAAGATATCACTGTGTCGTCTATAATTGCGCATTTTACCCTAGATTCGTATATTCCGTATAACACGGTGCTCTAATGATAAATCGTTTGTATGCTGAATGGAAAATTTGAATACAATAAGATTTATTCATTTCAATTCTATCTATTATAATAAAAAATATTTACTCACATATTTAAAGCAAAATTAATATGTGGATAAAGGGATAGAAGTGTTTCTTATAAGCTTTCTCATTTTTAGAATGATATGTTATTTGATAGCCTTTACGTTTCTTTAGGGGTATTGCTTAGAATATCATAAAAAACTGTATACCAATTATCTCAGCCTTTGAAGTACAAAGCTCCAGCTAATCACAAAGTACTCTATGATCAACACTTAAGACAACTGGAAAGAGAAAAGCGGAAAAATATTTTCTCCACTTTTCTTATTGTCTATTGGATTCGTCCACTTGCATGAGCAAGCATGGTATAAACTTTTCCTGTATCTGATATCAGGTATTTGCGAACTGAGTTGGAAGAACCAGAACTGCGCGATATCTCACGTAAGAGCTTTTCAAAATCCGAAACATATTGATTCACTGAACGTTTAAATTCAAAATCACTCATATATTTTTTCTTAATCATTTCAAATATTGTTTTTCCATTCAAGGTATAAAGGCGTTCTGTAGCGATGTTTTTTTGTCCACGTTGATAATGATCCCATAACTCAACAATGGCATTGTGATTAATCGCTTGCACGATACCTGATGCTAACGCGTTAAGAGAACTGCTTGTAGGACGTGGTTTTGTTTGCACTGATGTTAAAACAGCATCATTGGGGGTCTCATCATAAAACGTTTCTTCCCGTGAAGCTCTTTCTAAGAGATTTGACACCCATTTATTTGGTCTTTTTATACTTTGATCTTGTTGTAAAACAGGTTTAGGAGGAATGATCTTTTTAATGAACTTAGGAGAATTCTCACTTCTCTCATTAAGCACTGATGATGTAGAAAATGCCGACGTTAACGATTCTCTTACGTTCTTTTGATCATCTTGTATAACACTGATGAGATCTTTTAATGCTGTAATTTGCTCATTCAAAGCCGTACGAATTGTTTGCGTTGTTTCTTTTGTTTTTTCAGGAAGCTTTTTAGTATTTTCATGAATATCATTATTAATCTTTGAAAGCTCTAAACGAACTTCATCCGCGGAGCGACGTATATCTTCTGCTGCTCCTGAAAAACGCGTTGATGCTTCACTAATAAGCCTATTAAGGGATTGTTGGAATGAATCTGTGGCGTTACGCGCATTCTTATCAGAGCGTTCAAGGGCTAAGTTGAAGATTTTTTCATAATGCTCAATCATTTGATTAATTTCATGAGACTTTGAAACAAGAGCATCGCTTAATGCAGAAAGTGTATTATGTTTTTCTTCAAGCGTTGCACTTAGTGAATTTTCAGACTGTTCAAGAACATGAATAGTTTGGGAAAGTGTTTTCGCATGTTCACCAAAACTGTTCGTTATATGATTAATTTGTTCAAAGGTGTTGTTTGAAAGTCCTTGTAGAATTTCAACATTATTATTAAGAGCTTGATTTGAGGCTGATAAACGCTCTGCTACTTGGTTCGTATTGCGGAAAAAATTATTCGTAGTTTCATTAAACTGACCATCAATATTTTGAACGGCTGATAATAAAACATTACTATTCTCTTGGAAGTTGTAAATTGATTGATTTAACTGCTGTAAGATGGATGAGACATTATTAACAAGCTCTTCCTTCATAGCTGTTACTGTTTGAAGTGTTTCAGAGTTCGCTTTGTTCAAGCTATTCACTAAAGATTCATTATGTGCATAAATTCTTTGTTCAGCATCTTGTGTGGAGAGAGAGAGTTGTTCACCGACATGCTGTGTTAAAGAACCAATAGATTCTGTTGTACTTTGTGCTGCTTGATTTAAGTGATTTGTTAGCTCTGTTATTCTTCCAACATGTTCTGAAATTTGTGTTACTGTCTGATTCTTCGCATCTTCCAGACGACTTGTTACATCAGAAAGCTGATAGTCTAAATTATTTTTAAGACTTTGCATAGAATGATGAAGAACATCACAACGTTCGTTAAGGACTTGCTCTATTGTGGTTGTTGATGTGTGAATTGCCTCATTCAATAATGCTTGTGCATTATGGCTGGCTGTTGCGAAAGCTTCAACAGTATGCGCTGTTTGTTCAGACAAAACAGACAGAACTTTTTCACTGGTATCATAAACTGTTTTCTTAACGTTTGATACAATGCGATTGCCTGACTCTGAAAGAATATTTTCAGCTTGCACGGTAACATTCGTAACAGAAGAGAGAATTTGTTCACCCTTAGAAGAAAGAATATCAGAAGCTTTTATAATCTTATTATGCAGACTATCAGTGACTGTATTAACAGAATCTTCTAAGCTAACGCGCAAATTGTCAACACTGCTTTCCAGCGCTTGTTGAATTATCTGACTTTGCTCATTATTAAGCATGAGAGACGTTTTTAACGTATCAGAACGTTCCTCAATAACAGATGTTTGTATATCAATAGCTTCACAGACTTGGCTAAATTTTTCAGATAATGTTTCCTCTAGCGTTGTTGTCCGTTCAAAAATTTTATGTGCACAACCTTCTAAATTTGTATCAAATGATTCCATGCGTGTTTCAAGGGTTTCAAAGAGAACACCACTCGATTGAGAGAGAGTATTCTTTAAAATTTCGGTATGGCTTTCAAGGCTTTTGATATGATCTTGAACGGTTTCAGTAATGTTTTTATTATTGGCGATAATTGCACTCTCAACTAAATCTATTTGTTGTTTCAATGCAACATCGACCCGTATATCACTTTTTGCGATAAGGTTATGGATTGTTTCCATGCGTTGCTCGAGTGTACGTGCTTGATCAGCGAGAACTTCATTGAGAGAAAAGCTATTAATTGCTAAAGAGTCACGCAGAGCATCGGCACGGATATCAATATTTCTCGCTTGAGCCTCTAAAGCATCTTGCGTTGTATTGCAGCTTTGTACAATGACTTCTTGCAGTTTGTTCGTGCATTGAATGATATTTTCAATGTGATTTTCAGATTGTTTATCAACGAGTTGAGCATTGTCAGTCAAAACTTTTTCAATATGAGAAGTATTTTGGACCAAGATATCAATCTGATTTCTTAATGCATCAGCGATTTTATTCTTTTCGTTATCAAGCATATCTGCCATGACAGCTCGTTGATCAGAAAGCTGCAATTTAAAATCTTGTGAACGCTCCTGTATAATATCAACAATGGCATTGTCGACATATCGAATTTCTTCTCTTAGATTTTCTTTACTTTTATCAATTGCAGACAAAATAGTTTCACGTCCATTTGTAAATGCATGGGTAATGTCTGCTGTTTTTTCTTGGAGGTTTTCATTTATTTTCAAGATATGATCTTCCAAGAACTTACCAAGTTCTTCAGCATTATTTTCTAAAGCTTGACTACGTTCTATAAAGGAATCAATAATGGAGTTACTGTGTTTTTTAAGAGAAAGATCAACAGTTGCTAAGCGTTGTTCAAAAGCTCCAATTGCTTGCGAGGTTACGTTATCAAATTCAGAAGAGAGTTTATGTGCTTGGTCGTCAAGCTTTAAAATCTTCTCATCAAAACTCTGTAGAGATTGATTATTGCGATCAAGAAGAGCTTTATCTAAAGCTTTAAACTTTTCATCGACAACGTGCAAAGTTTGATCTGCTACTGCTTGTATATGTGTTGCAATTTTGGCAGCATGCACTTCTGCTTTTGTTGCTGTTTCATTAAAGGTTTTTTCTATTTGTTTTTCATTATGATCAAATTGTTGTGCAAAACTATCAAAGTTTTTTCCTAATTCATCGAAAAATTCTGTGTTTTTCTGCTGAATTTTTGTTGTTGTTTTGTTAAATTTTTCAATAAGCTGATTTGTTACACCATCACTAGCATAGGAAAGTTTTTCAACAAGGTCTTCACCTTGTTTTTGTAAAGTTTGAGAAAGAGTTTGTGCAAGCTTTTCAACATTGGTTACAATTTTAGAAGTAACCAAACCAAATTCATCGCTCAGTTGTTCTTGAGTTCCTTTAATTGTTGATTGTACACGATCGGCGTGATTCAAAATGGCTATGCGTTCATTACTCAATTCTTTGATGAGTGTATGAATGCGTGATTCATTTTCAGCATAGGCTTGTTCTAGGTTGTGAACTTCACCTTGTATGATTGCTTCAAGTTCAACAGCACGTCCAAGGGTACGTTCAATACCTTCATTCATTGCCGCGACTTCTTCACGAATGGTTTGCCCGATAGCAATAGCTTGTTTTTCAGATAATTGTTGTGGCTCACTAAGGCGCTGTGCAGCATTTGTCATAAAAAGAGCAATATTATGCAATTCGTTTGAACGTTTTGTTAATTGAGCAACGCCCCAAGATATAAGAATAGGAATTGCTGTCCCGGCCGCTACAGCAAGTCCTGTTGGGGATGTCAAAAAAGTGCCGATATTAGACAAGGAACTGAGTCCGGCAGGGGCGAGCTTATGCGCAATAAAAGCTCCTCCTGTTACCCATAAAGCACTAAGCGCTGTTGTATACCAATAGATTCGAGAGGAAGAACGTTGCCTTAAGTGTCCAAAATTTACAGGGCTTGTTATATCATCATTTGCAGGAAGAAGTTTCGTTGACAATAACGTATTGTGAACCGTTCCCCCTGAAATATCAGATGAAGGTTTTGGAGCAAAAAGCTGTCCAACAACGGATTTGTCAATAACTGCATCATCATGAATATTAGAAACAAAAGTTGAAGGACCATTTTCAGCAAAAAACTCTTCTTCTGCCATTGCAATTTTTTGAATCAAATCATCAACATTAACAATATTTTCAGAATTATTGGATGATATTGTTTCAAATGCTGTGTCATCCAAATCAAAGTTCATCGCTTTGGTGAGGGCTTCTTCAACTTCAACTTCAAATGTTTGCAATTTGGTTCTGCGTGCCATACTCGCCTCGTACTCTTACAAACGGAAAAAGGGATACGTGCTCTTCCACATAATTTCCGCATACTAGCTGTTAATTATTTAGAAAGGAATATGCCGAGGAAAAAAAATTGAAAACTTATCAAAATAAAGTTAACGTGGTATCTTATACTCTGTTTAAGAGGGTTATAAAATGTAATAAAAACAATTTATTATTTGGTTTTTAAAAAGACAAAAACACTGTTTACAACTTGTGTTTATAAAAAGCTTTATTAACTTATTTTCTTTAAGATAAAGACAATTTAATGGCAGTTATAAATTGCAGTTATAGGTCAATGTTAAAAAATCGTGCGGTGCGAATGCATTTTTGAGTATCGATACTCGATAATAAATGTTATTAGATAATAAATGTTGTTGTCTGCTTACTTTTACTGATTCTAAAGGAAAGAGATTCATCATCTCGTGCATCATCTGTATATAGATTAGGATGTATAAAAATTTGTTTCTTAACTTTAAGTTCATAAAAAGTAAACGTGAAAAAGATTTTGAATTTAATGATAGATTTTCATAAGGCGTACTTTTTTATTGCTTTAAAGAGCGGTTTTTTCTCTAATTTCAGTTATTTGTTGGTAAAATTTGAAGCTTCTACGTTGACAATTGGATATTTTTCAGTCGATATGCATGCACGAATGTTTTATGTAATCGAGATGAAGGTGTAAGAATAATGGCAGAGCGATCACAACACCTACAAGATGTGTTTTTAAATACGGTGCGTAAGCAAAAAATTTCCCTTACCATTTTTCTTGTTAATGGCGTCAAACTTACGGGTATTGTAACTTCATTTGATAATTTTTGTGTCCTTTTGCGCCGAGATGGACACGCGCAATTGGTTTATAAGCATGCTATTTCTACAATTATGCCCGGACAGCCCGTACAGATGTTTGAAGGAGAAAGTCCTGAGTAAACACATCATTTTAAGATAAACCTCTTATCCCATTTTATAAAGTACTTAGATTGCTATGGTAAATAAAAATGAGATATTAGGAGGAGTATTTTCGCAAATTATAAAACAAGTGCGCACACTTGTTTTGATACCGATTTTTCAAGAGAATAGAATTGAAAACTCTTTGAGAGAGTGCTCTATATCTTCTCGTGTTCAAGAGGCGTTGGGGTTAGCACGTGCTATAAGATTAGAAGTTGTTCATTATGAAACGATTAATATTACAACACCTCGTCCTGGGACGCTCTTTGGAAAAGGTAAAGCAGATGTTCTTACCGATTATATCAATGAATATTCTATTGAGCTTGCGATTATAGATCACTTTTTAACGCCAGTGCAGCAGCGTAATTTAGAAAAATTATGGAATTGTAAAGTTATTGATAGAACAGCTTTGATTCTTGAAATTTTTGGTGATCGTGCACGAACAAAAGAAGGGGTTTTGCAAGTAGAATTGGCGCATTTGTCCTATCAAAAAGGGCGGCTTGTGCGGAGTTGGACACACTTGGAACGGCAGCGGGGAGGGCGTGGGTTCCTAGGTGGACCTGGTGAAACGCAAATTGAAGCAGACAGGCGTCTTTTACAAGAAAAAATTATTCGTATTCGCCGCGAATTGGAAACGGTTATTAAAACGCGTACACTTCATAGAGCAAAAAGAAAAAAAACGTCCTATCCTGTTGTTGCTTTGGTTGGATATACGAATACAGGAAAGTCAACTCTTTTTAACCGTTTAAGCGGTGCTGATGTTTTAGCAAAGAATATGTTATTTGCAACGCTTGATCCGACTTTGCGCAAAGTTGTTCTTCCCCATGGAAAAACTGTTCTTTTGTCTGATACCGTAGGTTTTATCTCTAATTTGCCAACAAATTTGATTGCAGCTTTTAGAGCAACCCTTGAAGAAGTGGTTGAGGCAGACCTTATTCTGCATGTAAGAGATATGTCAGATCTTGATCATCGAGCCCATGCCCAAGATGTCTTAAAAGTGCTTTCAAGCCTTGATATCGATATTGATGATACAGAGCATATCATAGAAGTTTGGAATAAGATTGATATGTTAGATGAGCAAGCATTGAATGTTTTACAAACGAGCACAAAAACACGATTAAATCCTGCTCTCATGGTATCAGCTCTTAAAGGGGATGGACTCGACCAATTATTAAGAACTATTGAAAAGAAAATTTTTGGAGAAGTACAAAGCATTGAATATCTTTTAAAACCTCATGAAATGTCGCTTATTGATTGGTTTTATGAAAACTCTGCAGAAATAAAGCAGGAAGGACATGATGATGGCTCTGTTACCGTTAGAGCCGTTCTTACTTCTGAAGCAAAAAAACAACTAGAGAACATCAAAAAAAATATGAATTAAGTTTTTAAAAGCTATAGTTGAACTTTTTTACTCAAATTTTATGTTTTTCTTATTTCAAAATAATATGACAGCAAGTTAAGAGGATAGTTACTACTTTCTTTTAATAAAACAGTATGAAGAAGTATTTTGCTGGTTAAAATAAAGATGAGTCTTAAATGCAATAAAAGACTGTTCGTACGTACAGTATGGCGAAACACTTTGATTGTTTTGCTGCTGCAAATTCTGTGTATCTCTTTGATTTGGTTTTATTATTTTATTCAGCCTCGTGGTTATCAAGCAACTATAGTCTTTTCATTATCTGATTCTGTAGGAAAGCCACTTCCAATTGAAAAACAAGACAATATTATCACCTTTTTGTTTTCACAGCCTATATTTTTAGATGATTCGCATTTTTCTTTAAGCGCTTCTTATAAGAAAAAAAAACAGGAAAATATTCGTTTATCGCGTCATGGTGATCTTATTAATCTTACTTTCGAAGCTGAAACACCTGAAGCAGCTCAATGGGGGGTGGAAGCTTGGTTTTCTACATTTTCACAAGTAATCGTAAGACAAAAACAATCTTTGTTAAATGAGAAATTAAAAGACAAGCGATATGATAATACTGCGATCGTTAATGTTATGCAGGAATTTCGTGCTTCTGTTGATTCTTTTATTCAGCATGATGTCAAACAAGCAGAGCTTCATGATCTTTCGTTGCAATTAACGCAAGCAACTTTAAAGCGTATTCATTTAACAAGTTTGAATTCAACAATTAACATGATGCGTGAAAAAGGGCAGTCTTTACTGTCTTTATCATTTATTGCAGGCAATTCAGCAATTGTATCTCTGGAATCTAAACGTAACCTCTTGGAAGCACAAAGAGCACACATGGCTGCGCAATTGGGGTGGACACATCCTCAAATTAAGGCCATGACTGCGGAGTTAGAGGCGGTTTCTTATCAATTAAAAAATAAAATTTCACAGATTGTTGACCAAATTCATTCAGATGAGATTATTGCAACGGAGTTAGAAAAACAGCTCAAAAAAAAGGTGAGCTTGTTTGTAAATGATCAATCACATTCTTTGAATCAAATCTTTAACGCGTTTGAAAGTAAAATAAAAGCAGAGATTGATGTACAAAATAAAGCGATGAGTAAGTCTGCTCAAGGGAAGGAAAAAGTTATTGGTTTATATCGGGGGGGGAATGATGATTCTCTTCTCTTGCAAAATACAAAGATTCAAGTGGTTATGCCAACAACGTTAGCGCCAATTTCTTTTATGGCTCTTTATGGAAAAAATATTCTCATGAGTGCATTGGCGAGCTTCCTTACTCTTTTGCTCGGAATAGTATTATTTTATCCATGCTTTAGAAGCAAAAAAAATCAACTCTCAGAAGAGGATTTGAAGTCTGGAGAAAATGCCCTCAAGAAAAATGAGAATATTTCAGTTTCTCAAGAAGTGAAAAATCTTGAAGCCTTTATTACGATAGAGGGATTATCTGATGTTTTGAAATGGCGTGCTTCAACTGTTATTTCAATCATTGGACCAGAAGCTGCACGGACAGCGGCAAAACTTTCACTTCATCTTACAAAAGAGAACAAAACAATTTTGTTGGTTGATATCTCTGGCCAACAAATAGAGAAAGTCATTGGTCCACATCGGGGGCTGAGTGATATTTTAACCGGTAATGCTCAGTTGCATGACGTTATTTACCGTGATTATGATACGGGGGTTGATATTCTCCCTCAAGGATTAACAAGCGCTGTTGCTGCACAAGATTTTTCAAATAATATTTCTCATATATTACAAGAATTTAAAAAAGAGTATGATTTTATCGTTTTAGAGATGGCAAGCGAACCTAAATATGGATTTGAGCAATTTGCAGAGCTAACGGACTATTATATTTCTAATACTGTTCTTAATGAATTGGACTGGATGATGCGGATGGTCAGTCGCTTTCCAAAGACTGTGTATCGTGTTGTTGCATTATGAATTTTGTAAAAAAGAAAGATGTATCGCATGTTATAGTGCTACGCTTGTTTTTTGCTAAAGTTATAGTACATACTAGAATACGAAGATTTTGTGTTTTAAATTAAAAAATGCATTGTAGTTGGAGAGAAGCGTGGGGCAATCAGAGATGGCAGTAAAAAGATTAAACGATAACCTTTTAACACCTGTGCAAAAGAGAAATCGAAAGCAAATTCAGGTGTGGCTTTATTCTATTTTATTGCTTTGCTTAGCAATTGTTTTGGTAGGGGGTGCAACCCGTTTGACGGGATCAGGGTTATCAATAACGGAATGGAAGCCAATACATGGCGTTATTCCACCGATCGGTGTGGATCAATGGCAAGAGGAATTTTTAAAGTATCAACAAATAGCGCAGTATAAGTTGCTTAATTCTGATATGACTTTAAGTGCTTTTAAGATCATTTTTTGGTGGGAATGGGCGCACCGTATTCTCGGGCGTCTTGTTGGTCTTGTCGCTTTATTGGGGTTAATTTGGTTTTGGGCGACGAAGCGTATTGAAAAAAATATTTTACTTCCGCTTATTGTTGTGCCTATCCTTATCGCCTTTCAAGGCTTTATTGGTTGGTGGATGGTTGCTTCAGGAATTGGGCAAAGTAATTTAACAAGTGTGAGTCAATATCGTTTGGCATTTCATCTTATAACAGCATGTTTGGTTATTATTTTTGTTACTTATTTATCGCGCGGGCTTACAGAGTATTCAGAAAAATCAGCCAATCAAAAGGTGCAATATTTTGCGGCTTGGCTCGTTATTCTCGTCTTGATAGAGATTTATTTAGGAGCTTTGGTGGCAGGGCTTCACGCTGGAAAAGTCTATAATACATGGCCCCTTATGGATGGTCAGATTATTCCTGATGGGTTATTACAGCATCATCCTTTTTGGCTTAATTTCTTTGAAAATCCCTTAACAGTTCAATTTATTCATCGGTTTTTCGCTTATTTTTTATTTATTATCTCGATTCTTCATGCTTTCTATGTACAAAAACATGTTCCGCATTCAACCCATTCTCGTCGGGCATTTCTTATCTGCTTTATGATCATTATCCAAGCACTTTTAGGTATCTTGACACTGTTACATGAGGTTCCGATAAGTTTAGGGCTCATTCATCAAAGTATGGCATTAGCTGTATTATGTTTTTCGGTTGCACACTGGCGAGCAACAAAAGGGGCATATCGCGTTGTTGAATAAAAGTGTGTAGCTAGATGGCATTTAATTGGCTGAAAGCATTAAATCGAGATTTTGGATAGCAGCAGCTGATGCGCCTTTTCCTAAATTATCGAAGAGCGCACAGAGATTAAAAATTCCTTCGCGATCATTTCCAAAAACGAACAATTTCATACCATCTTTATTGGCAAAACATTCTGGATTTAGTCTTTGAAGAGAAGCTATTTCATCTTGTGATACAACTGAAATAATGTTTTGTCCTTCGTAATGGTTTGTAAGAATTTCACGCAGATCAGAACAGTTTGCTGATTTTGTGAATAAATGACGGTGTAGTGGAAGATTCACAATCATTCCTTGAGGAAAACGACCAACACTAGGTATAAAAAGTGGCGTTTGATTAATTTGTCCATGGAGTTTAATTTCTGGCACATGTTTGTGTTCAAGATTGAGACCATAGATAAAATAATTTTCCTGAATATTTTCTTGAGATTGATTTTCCATTTGTGTAATCAGTTGTCTTCCACCACCGGTATAGCCGGAGATTGCATGAATCGAGATGGGATAATCGGCATCTAGTACTCCTGCTTCGCGAAGGGGGCGAATCAAGCTAATAGCACCAGTGGAATAACATCCAGGATTAGAGACGTAATGGGCTGCTTGAATGCGTTTTTTTTGGCCTGCTGTCATTTCAGGAAAACCGTAGACCCAGTTTGGTGCAACACGGTGAGCTGTTGAGCTATCAATAATCCTAATGTTTTTATTTTTTTTAAGCCAATGAACAGTTTTACGTGCTGCATCATCTGGAAGACATAAAATAGCAATATCCGTTTGAGTAAGATAGTCTTGCCGCAGATGAACATTATGGCGATCCTTATGAGCAAGAGAGAGTAGTTTTAAATCTGTACGTTTCTCTAAGCGTTTTTGTATTTGTAGACCGGTTGTGCCGTGTTCACCATCAATAAAAACTTTGGTTACCATTCTTAATCTACCTTATATTAATTTTGCCTATGATATCCAGCTCTTCACATTATAAATTATTTTAAATCATTACCAACTTAAATAATAATCACTAACTTATTGAATTTCTTTAGATTATAGATATTTTTTATAAAAGCTATCAATAAGGTCGTAAAGAAAAAGCTTAACTTCATTTTTTACTCTTCTTATGAACGAATTATGAGCGAAATTTTTTGCTGTTTCTATGACGAGGAATAAGATAGACATTTGTATCAGTATTTTTGAGTGTAAGTGGTTTAAAATGTTTGGTTTGCATGATTTGCTGTGTTATCGTTTAGTGACTTTATTTTTCAATGTTAGGGATGTATTCTATGACTCAGCAAGAAAATGACGCACAAAAGCACTTTTTTAATGATAATTTACAGACAGTTGATGGTGCAATTTTTAAGGCCATTAGAGGGGAATTTGAGCGGCAACAACACGAGATTGAGCTGATTGCCTCAGAGAATATTGTTTCAAGAGCGGTTCTTGAAGCACAAGGGTCTGTTTTAACCAATAAATATGCAGAAGGTTATCCAAGAAAACGCTATTATGGGGGGTGTCAATTTGTTGATGTCGTTGAAGATTTAGCAATTGAACGAGCAAAACAGCTTTTTGGTGCTGCTTTTGCAAATGTACAACCCAATTCTGGTAGCCAAATGAATCAAGCTGTCTTTCTGGCATTACTCCAGCCTGGTGATACATTTATGGGATTGGATTTAAATGCTGGTGGTCACCTTACGCATGGTTCATCTGTCAATATGTCGGGAAAATGGTTTGATGTTGTTTCTTATGGTGTGCGTCAAGAAGATCAGATTATTGATATGGATGAGGTTGAGCGGCTTGCGAAAGAACGTAAGCCAAAACTTATTATAGCAGGGGGCTCATCTTATCCTCGATTCTGGGATTGGGAACGATTCCGTGAAATTGCCGATGAGGTCGGTGCTTATCTCCTTGTTGATATGTCTCATATTGCTGGTCTTGTTGCTGGTGGCGTGCATCCTTCCCCTGTTGCTCATGCACATATTGTAACGACCACAACACATAAATCGCTTCGAGGTCCTCGGGGTGGTTTGATATTGACAAATGATGAGGCTTTATCCAAAAAAATTAATTCTGCTATTTTTCCTGGTCTTCAAGGGGGGCCTTTAATGCATGTGATTGCAGCAAAGGCTGTGGCATTTGAAGAGGCTTTGCAGCCTTCTTTCAAAAGTTACACTGCCAATGTTGTCGCTAATGCAAAAATTTTAGCAAAAACATTACAGAATAATGGTTTTAATATTGTTTCTGGCGGTACAGATAATCATTTATTGTTGGTTGATTTACGTTCGAAAAATCTAACAGGGAAACGTGCCGAATTGGCTTTAGGACGCGCTCATATGACCTGCAATAAAAATGGCATTCCTTTTGATCCTGAAACACCATCTATAACATCGGGAATTCGTTTGGGATCACCTGCTGCTACAACACGTGGTTTTTTAGAAAAAGAGTTTACACAAGTTGGTCATCTGATTTCAGAAGTTCTTGATGGTCTTCGAAATGCAAAAAGTGATGAAGATAACCATGCCATTGAAATGGCGGTTAAGAAAAAGGTGAACGATATAACAAATCAATTTCCTCTTTATTCTTATCTTAACATGCGTTAAGGATATAAAATAGATGCGCTGTCCTTACTGTCAATATGAGGATACACAGGTAAAAGATTCACGTCCAGCAGAAGAGGGGGCGGTGATTCGGCGCCGTCGTGTGTGTTCCGTTTGCGGTGGTCGTTTTACAACTTTTGAACGTGTTCAATTGCGTGAGCTTTTGGTTACTAAAAAAAGTGGACGATGTGAGCCATTTGATCGTGATAAATTAATGCGATCAGTTGATGTAGCAGTACGTAAGCGCAATATTGATCCTAATCGTATTGAACGAGCAATCTCTGGCATTGTACGCCAGCTTGAGAGTTTGGGGGAACCAGAGATTTCTTCAGAAAAAATTGGGCATCTTGTGATGGAAGCATTAAAAAGGATTGATGATATTGCTTATATCCGTTTTGCTTCTGTGTATCGGGATTTTCGTAATGCAAGCGATTTTCACGATATTATTGATGAGTTGTCAAAGGGTGTAGCGGATACAGAATCTCATTTTGATGAATAAAAAAGTGCAAGATGAACGGTTTATGGCTGCCGCTATCCGTTTAGCAGAGCGTCATGTGGGACTTACAGGTGAGAATCCTTCCGTGGGTACGCTAATTGTGCAAAATGATGGTGGTGGGGAGCCATTTATTGTTGGCTATGGCGTAACAGCTTTTCATGGAAGGCCTCATGCGGAAGTGCAAGCTTTACGCATGGCTGGTTCTCTAGCTCAAGGAGCAACGGCTTATGTGACTTTAGAACCCTGCGCACATTATGGAAAAACTTCTCCGTGTGTTAGTGCACTTATTGATTCAGGTATTTCCCGAGTTGTTGTTGCTCTGACTGATTGTGACAAGCGTATGGATGGTCGTGGTCTTGCTCTTTTACGTGCGGCGGGTATTGAAGTCGTTGAGGGTATTTTAGCTGAAGAGGCTTTTGAAGCTGTATGGACGCATTGGTGTATAAGAAAGTTGCAACGTTGTGCTGTCACTTTTAAAATGGCAGTTTCTGCTGATAATAGTGTGGGAAAAAGAGAGGAGGGGGGAATAAAAATTAGTGGAACGCTTTCTCGTACCCATACGCATATTCTACGGGCTCAAAACAACGCTATTCTGGTTGGTATTGGGACTATACTAGCCGATGATCCACAACTCAATTGCCGCTTGCCAGGAATGGAAATGCGTTCACCAGTTCGTATTATTTTGGATGCAGACTTATCTATCCCCCTTGATGCGAAAGTTGTCCAAACAGCCATAAAAATTCCTACATGGGTTATTTGTAATGAGAATCTTTCAAAGAAAAATAAAAAAAATGCATTGGAGCAATATGGTGTGTCTGTTTATTCGGTAGAGATGAATAATGGTTTTGTAGAGCCTTTTTCTCTTTTACAGATGCTTTATAAACAGGGAATTAATAGTGTTTTACTGGAAGGGGGGGTAAAGACAGGGGAAAAGTTTTTGAATGCTGGTTGTGTTGATCATTTGATATGTTTTTATAGTCCCGTTGTTTTAGGAAAAAAACGTATTGAAGCCCCTCATTTTGAAAATTATCTCTCGCAATTTCATGAGGTTGAGACAAAAATGTTTGGAAATGACCGTTTTTATAAATGGAGACGTAAGACATTATGTTCACAGGAATTATAACGGATATCGGTTGTGTTGAAGATGTTCAATCTTTAAAGCAGGGGATGCGTGTAAAGATTTCTACACGCTATCCTATAGAGAGCTTAGCAATTGGTGCGTCAATTGCGTGCTCAGGAATTTGTCTGACAGTTGTGGAACGAGGCTTTAAACAAGGAGATTCCAATTGGTTTGCTGTTGAGGCGTGGGAAGAAACATTACGGTTAACAAATCTTTCCCAATGGAAAAAAGGAACTTTTATTAATTTAGAACGTTCTCTGCGATTGGGTGATGAAATGGGAGGGCATTTAGTTTCTGGTCATATTGATGACTTAGCTGAAATTGTTGAACAAAAAAATGAAGGGGATGCAATTCGTTTTTATTTAAAAGCTTCAAGAAAATTTATGCCTTTTATTGTTTCTAAGGGATCACTTGCGCTTAATGGGACATCTTTGACTGTTAATAGTGTTGAAGATTGTGTTTTTGATGTTCTTATTATTCGCCATACACTTGAAATGACAACGTGGGGACAAGCTAAAATTGGAGATTGGGTTAATTTGGAAATTGACCAACTTGCTCGTTATGCTGCTAAGCTTTTTGCTTTTAAAAGAGAAGATGAATAAACTACAATTCTATTGATCGTTTTTAGAGTTTTATGCTCTATAGCTTTAAGTTTTTTGATTCGTTTTTTGGAATTCCATTATGGTAAAAGAGATACGTAAAAGGCCTCACGTATTGATTGTTGAAGCACGTTTTTATGAACAGATTTCTGATGCACTTTTGAAAGGTGCTGTAAGTACTTTGCAAAAAGCTGAAGCAAGTTATGATATTATAACAGTTCCAGGAGCCTTAGAAATACCAGCTGCAATAGCTTTTGCTGAACAAAATAAGATATCTTATGATGGTTATGTTGCGCTGGGTTGTGTTATTCGGGGTGAAACATATCATTTTGAAATTGTTTCCAATGATTCTTGTCGGGCCTTGATGGATTTAGCCGTTCATAAGAACTTAGCTATTGGAAATGGTATTTTAACTGTTGAAAATGAAGAGCAAGCATGGAGACGCGCAAAACAAGATGACAAAAATAAAGGTGGTTTTGCGGCTGAAGCTGCTTTATGCATGATCGCTCTAAAAAAGAGATTTGGAGATAATCATTAACTATGCCTGATATAAAAAGCAGAGATTTTCCGCGTTCAGCTAATAAACGTGGAGCAGCAAGGCTAGCTGCAGTTCAGGCTCTCTATCAAATGGATATTGTGGGATCGGGAGTGATGGAAACGGCTGCTGAGTATGAGGCTTATCGTTTGGGAAAAGATATTGATGGAGACCAGTATCTTGAAGCTGATTTTCAATGGTTTTTGGCGATTATAACGGGCGTTGTAAAAGACCAAAAGCAGCTTGATCCTCTGCTTCATCAACAGCTTTCTGCAGAATGGTCTCTTTCACGTCTTGATTCTATATTGCGAGCAATTTTACGAGCCGCTTTATGGGAGCTGATCAACCGTAAAGATGTCCCTGTTGCGGTCGTCATGAATGAATATGTTGATATAGCCAAAGCATTTTTTGAAGGTGATGAGCCAAAACTTGTTAACGCAGTTCTCGACAGTATGGCAAAAAAAGTTCGTTTTTAAAAGTTCTTCCTTTATTAGGCCTGATAATATCAGGCCTAATAAGATCGAAAAAGTAAATAGACAATATACTTTAATTAGGAGCTGGCGGATTCGCAGGACCTTTTATAATTTGAATTAAGAAAGGGTGTTCTTTTGTTATAGTTGGTGTTGTTTGCGTAATGAAATCAAATACTTGACCGTCCTGTAGACCATAGTGAGCAACTTTTGTAACCTGATTGTTTTTATTGAAGTAAATAGCTAAAACTTTTCGGTCAATAATCTTTGTTTTCATAAACTGCATCCCACGATAACGTGTTTGTGAGATGTAATAAAAAACTTCATTATCATATTTTGTTTTTAGTGAAGGTGTTCCTAAAGTTAAAAGAACTTGCTCTTGACTTGAGCCAATAGAAATAGAACTTAGAGCATTTTTATCAAGAATATAACCCTCTCTATAAATTTGGCTTGACCCTGAAGAATCAAGAAGACCACAACCCGCAAGTGTTACGATACTTGCTATTGATAGACCAACCAACAATTTACGTCTGATTAAGGCCATTATGTGAGGCATTTGAAACAATGATATCTCCTTTTTATACTGAGATGTACGACAAGAAGGCAACCTCAAGTTTTTCTAATTTTAGCTTAATCTACCGTAGCTTACATTGAGTTTCCCTGTTATAAGGCAAATTATGCCATATAGAATTTCTTTAGAAAAGAAAAAAATGAATGAAATATACTTGAGCTAAATAAAAGCACAGTGTTTTATAGTTTTTTATATTTGGGAGTTGTCAATGGATGTTCAAAACGTTTCTCAAATGGCATTTGCTTTGGCCTATCCAATATCCGTCCGTTCTCTTCCCGCTAAAGGGATAAGAGTTCATCTTTGTGCAAACAAAAAAGAATGTACACATTTAGCTCAAAATCATGATTTAGTTGAAGTAAAATCTTGTGAGGGAAAATTCCATATTCTTCCGTGGAAAAAACGCGGTGTGCGTATAAAAGGTTTGTTGCAAGCGCATATAGTACAGTTATGTGTTGTTACATTAGAACCATTAGAAAATATTCTCCGTGAAAATATTGAGGTTGTTTTTGTTCCCGAAGATTCAAATTTAACGAAGCCTAAAATATCAGAAGATACACGAGAATTGTTTTTAGATGTGGAAGGGCTTGATATACCGGAAGTATTTTATAATGATCGAATTGATATTGGCGCAATCATGGAAGAGTTTTTTGAGTTGTCTATTAATCATTATCCACGTAAAGAGGGGATAAAAATGCATGTGGTTAAAAATTTAGAAGAAGCAGAGAAAAAGTTTTCGCCATTTTCTGTTTTGAAAAAATGGAAGTGATTGTAAAAACATAAAAAAATTATCTATTGTATGCTATGATAAAAACGGTATTTTCTGCGGAGCTGTTTTTGCAAGATACGTTTTATGAGTGTTTAGTCACCCAAAATCATAATATGCATTTAAAAATGTAAATGAAAAGATGTGGGATATGAAAGCGTGATTAGAATTTCTGTGGATGTCATGGGTGGTGATTACGGTCCAGAAGCAGCTATTGCAGGAGCAGCAATTGTCCAAAAATATTTATCAGATGTTTATTTTTTATTTTATGGGATAGAAGAGGTCGTTCGGCCGGTTTTAAAAAAATATCCCCGTTTAGATTCTGTATCGCGCTTTTATTCTACAGAAAGCTACACACGCATGGATGAAAAGCCAAGCCAAGCCCTTCGCAATGGACGTGGTAAATCATCAATGTGGTATGCCATTGAAGCGGTAAAAAATGGTGAAGCTGATGCTTGCATTTCTGCTGGTAATACGGGGGCGCTTATGGCTATGTCTTATTTTTGTTTAAAAATGTTGGCAGAGGCTGAACGTCCTGGTATTGCGGGTATCTGGCCAACCCTTCGCAGGGAGAGTATCGTTTTAGATATTGGAGCAACGATTGGTGCATCTGCTCGTCAGTTAGTCGATCTGGCGGTTATGGGGGCGGGGATGTTTCGCGCTTTATATCATACGGAAAAACCAAGTGTTGGACTTTTAAATGTGGGAGTGGAAGAGGTTAAGGGACTTTATGAAATAAAAAAAGCAGGCATGATACTGCGTGAAGTGCAATTAGAAGGATTGGAATATAAAGGATTTGTTGAGGGCAATGACATTGGAAAAGGAACAGTTGATGTTGTTGTAACAGAAGGGTTTTCTGGTAATATTGCTTTAAAAACTGCAGAAGGGACCGCACGACAGATAGCAGAGATTTTAAATTCTGCCCTGCGCAGTTCTTTTTTAGCATCTCTTGGTTATTTTTTATCGCGGGGGGCTTTTCGTACACTGAAAAATAAAATGGATCCCGATAGGGTGAATGGAGGCGTTCTTTTAGGTTTGAATGGTGTTGTCATAAAAAGTCATGGCAGTGCAAATGCTAATGGCTTTGCTTCTGCTATCCGTGTTGGTTATGAAATGGTTAATAATGGGCTTTTACAAAAAATAACGGCTGATTTACGGCGGTTTCATGAGAATAAAGATACACTTTTTGATCAGGAAGATGAAGTGGTGATGAGTGGAGAATCCTTATGATGAGCTCTTATAATGGAAATAAAAAGTTTGAAGAAAAGGTGAGAGCTGAATGATTCGATCAATTATACGTGGTGTAGGAAGTGCTTTGCCGAAAAGAAGTTTATCAAATGATGAGATTGCAAAGTTTGTTGAAACGTCAGATTCATGGATTGTTCAACGTACAGGAATACATCAACGTTATATTGCCAATGAAAATGAAACAACCGTTTCTTTAGGCGTTGAAGCTGCGCAAGCAGCTCTTATAAATGCTGGTCTTACAATAAAAGATATTGATTGTATTATTTTAGCAACTTCAACGCCAAATCGTACGTTTCCTGCTTCTGCTGTTGAAATTCAGAATGCTTTGGGAATGAGCCATGGATTTGCTTTTGATATTCAAGCTGTTTGCTCTGGTTTTATTTTTGCTTTAACAACAGGAGATGCTTATTTACGCTGTGGAGCCGCTAAAAGAATTTTAGTGATTGGGTCCGATACATTTTCTCGAATTTTAGATTGGGAAGACCGTACAACATGTGTTTTGTTTGGTGATGGTGCGGGGGCTGCTGTTTTGGAAGCACAAGAGGTTGAGAGGCAAGGTGCTTTTGAGCGTGGTATATTATCTTCAAAATTGCGTTCTGATGGCGCTTATATCGATAAGTTGTATGTCGATGGTGGACCTTCAACAACACAAACGACAGGTTATTTGCGTATGGAAGGACGAGAAGTTTTTAAATATGCTGTTGGTATGATAACGGATGTGGTTGATGATTGTTTCGCCGCTGCAGGTATGGATTCTTCACAACTCGATTGGTTTGTGCCTCATCAGGCTAATAAGCGTATTATTGAAGCATCTGCTAAAAAACTGAGAATTTCGCCAGATAAAGTTGTGATTACCATTAATCAACATGGTAATACGTCTGCAGCATCAGTTCCATTGGCTTTAACCACAGCTCTTTGCGATGGAAGAATAAAAAAAGGAGATCTTGTTATGTTAGAAGCCATGGGAGGTGGATTTACATGGGGAGCAGTTCTTATTCGTTGGTAAATTATGGTTACTTGACCATATTTGAATAAAACGTATAAGTCATTTTGTAATTTTTAATATTTTAATAGGTGGTTATAATGACAAGTAAGACAGTAACGCGTGCAGATTTAGCGAGCGTAGTTTGTAAAAAAGTGGGCTTGTCACATACTGAATCAGCAGCTTTGGTCGAATTGGTTTTGGATGAGATTTGCAACTCACTTGTAAGAGGTGAAGCGGTTAAATTATCTTCTTTTGCAACTTTTCAGGTTCGCAGTAAGAATGAGCGTATTGGACGCAATCCCAAAACAGGTGTTGAAGCACCTATTCCGCCGCGACGTGTTGTGACGTTTAAGGCTGCAAATATCCTTAAACAGAGAATTTTAGATTCGCATCGTGCAAGACAGAAAAATAATCTCTCATAAATAAATGCCATGGTAATGTTTGGTATTTGTTAAAAAATGTATAGAATAAAGATTTATGTTTTTAAAAAAACTGTTTAGTAAGTAGTCAGGGTCCTATTTTTGACTAATCTTGTTGAGAAATTGAGACGTAATGAATCATTATCAAACCATTTGTAGTGTTTTAGATAAGGTGTTGCAAAATGGATAAAAGCTCTGATGCTTTTCGCACAATTAGCGAAGTAGCCGAATTATTGGAGCTTCCGCAGCATGTTTTAAGATTCTGGGAAACACGTTTTAGGCAGATTAAACCAATGAAACGTGGGGGAGGAAGGCGTTACTATCGTCCTGTCGACGTTGATTTGCTTAATGGTATTAAGCAGTTATTGTACGATCAGGGTTATACGATAAAAGGTGTGCAGCGCCTTTTGAAAGAAAATGGTGTTGCTTTTGTGTCTGCATTTGGTAATGGCGATCTTGATGCTATGAATGTTGTCATAGAGAAAAAACATGCAGGACAAACTTTTGAAAATACGAGCAATAAACCTAAAAAGTCTTCTTTTGGGCTTTTGAGTTTCATGAAAAATGAGGGGGAAACCTCTGTTGGTTCTGTGAACCTTTACAAAGATAAAACTGATAAAGCATTATTGCAAGAAATCCTGTTTGAACTCATTGAATGTAAGCGTGTTCTTGATAGAGCACGATAACAATAATATTTTCCATTTTTAGTAAAACACCTGTTTTAAAAGTTTTTTATAAATCAATATGTAGTGTTTAGCGCTGCAAGGTATTTTGTAGATATTTAGACGCTTTATAAATGTGGTTTGAGATTACTATATAAAAATGAGCAACTCATATATTCTATGTGCATAGTTGGCTATTTTTTTAGAAATAATTTTTAATTTGGTCAAATATTGGAGAGAGGAAAGAATGAATACCAAATTTATCATTCTCCTTTGATTTAGCTTTATAACTCTCAAGGGAAGTTATAAGCGATATTTTATCAGTGTAGATTGCGAGGTGCTTTTATGGAGTACTATTGGGTTGTCATTCACGTCCTTGTTTTAAAGGGCTCTTTCTTAAGGCTCTCAAGCTCATTTTGCGACAGCTCCCATGGATGAAAACGTTAAATTCATTGAGCACCACTATTTTACGTTTGTGAAGGAAAAAGTTGGGTACCTTTACACATTTTGTCAGCACTCATATTGCAATAAAAACTTGGCACTTGAAATGGTTTAGACATTTTTTAGTTCTTTCTAAATAGTTTTTATTCACACGGGCTTATCTCGCTTATCACGTGCAAACGAATGATTTCGATTTCTGCACATAAAAAGATTTAAAGTGAGAGAATCCTCTGATATTTAAGAATCTTGTTTAATATAAATAACTGTATGTCATCATTATAAATCAAATTATTGCCTTTTTTGATGAAGTTATATCTTAATGAATAAGAAACATCATTATTCAACTAATTTAAGTAATTTATGATAATTTTGTTTTTAGTTTTTTCTTGATGTTGATGTTAAACATCATAATGATCTATCTAGGATAGTATCATCATCGTCCTATTATATAAAAGATTAATGTATAAATTAGTCATTAAATTCAATGGGTTATAATTATTGCCTTTAAATAGCTTATAGTGCTTACATTAAACTCTTCCCTCAACCGACCTCGTAAAATATTATCACGTGCTTTACTGATAATCGGTAATCATGTATGAAACAAAAAACACGACACTATCAAAACATTTGATCTTGTACAAAAGTTGACGGTTTATAATAAAAAAAACAATATCTTACCATCTTCTGTGATTTTATGCATTTATTATACGCTGTAAATCTGGAGGCGTGGCCTCATTTAAAAGTTGCTTAATTGCATCTTCTACAGATAAAAGGGTTTGATTCGGACTTCCTAAGCGACGCATATTTACGCTGTTTGTTTCAGACTCACGTTTGCCACAGACCAAAATAACGGGAACTTTTTGTAAAGAATGTTCTCGTATTTTATAGTTAATTTTTTCTTTGCGAAGATCTGTTGCTGCCGAAAGCCCAGCAGCTTTAAGTCTTGCCGTTATTTTCTGTGCATATTCATTTGCTTCGGATGTAATTGTTGCGACAACAATTTGTTCAGGAGCAAGCCAAAGTGGCATGTGTCCAGCAAAATTTTCGATTAATATACCAAGAAAACGCTCCATTGATCCAAAAATGGCACGATGGATCATAACAGGTTGGCGTTTTTCTGAATTTTTATCAATATAGAATGCACCAAAACGTTCAGGAAGATTAAAGTCTATTTGTGTTGTTCCACATTGCCATTCACGACCGATAGCATCCTTTAATGTATATTCAAACTTTGGACCATAAAAGGCTCCCTCACCTGGAAGGATACTTGTTTTGATTTGTCCCGCAAACTTTGTTTCAATTTTTTTAAGGACAGATTCCATGATACTTTCTGCATGATCCCATAATGCATCAGATCCAACTCGTTTTTCTGGACGTGTTGAAAGCTTAAGACTGATTTCTTTAAAACCAAAATCAGCATAAGTTGATAAAATAAGATCATTAATATTGAGACATTCATCAGCTAATTGTTCATCAGTACAAAAAATATGCGCGTCATCTTGTGTAAAACCACGCACACGCATAAGGCCATGCAAAGATCCTGAAGGCTCATAACGATGAACAAGACCAAATTCAGCAAGTCTAATAGGCAAATCACGATAAGATTTTAAGCCATGTTTAAAAATTTGCACATGACCAGGACAATTCATTGGTTTAAGGGCATAAACATTCCCATGGTCTGAATCTTCTGCTGCTGGAATTGCTTTGAACATATTTTCTTTATACCAGCCCCAATGCCCCGATATTTCCCAAAGTGATCTATCGAGAACTTGTGGTGCATTTACTTCGGCATATTGGTGATCGTCAAGGCGTCTACGCATATAATTGATCAAATTTTGGAACATTTTCCAGCCCTTTTGATGCCAAAAAATCATTCCAGGTCCTTCTTCTTGAAAATGAAATAAGTTCATTTCACGTCCCAAGCGGCGATGATCACGTTTTTCAGCTTCTTCTAACATATGAAGATAGGCTTTTAAGTCATTTTCATTTGCAAATGCTGTTCCATAAATTCTCGTAAGCATTGGGTTATTGGCATCGCCACGCCAGTAAGCTCCTGCGACTTTCATTAATTTGAAAGCATTTCCAATTTGCCCTGTAGATTGCATGTGCGGTCCGCGACAAAGATCAAACCATTCCCCTTGATAATAGATTTTTAAATCTTGATTGTCAGGGATACTATCAATAAGTTCAACTTTATAAAACTCCTTTTTCTCAGAAAAAACTTTTCTTGCTTTTTCACGAGACCAAATTTCTTTTCTAAAAGGTTTATTGCGTTGGATAATTTCACGCATTTTCTTTTCAATGACGCTGAGGTCATCTAACGTAAAAGGTTGTTGGCGTGCAAAATCATAATAGAAGCCGTTTTCAATCACAGGACCTATTGTCACTTGCGTTTCAGGAAAGAGTTCTTGCACTGCTTCAGCAAGGACATGGGCGCAATCATGCCTTATGAGTTCAAGAGCCCGTGAATCTTCTCGGGTAATGATCTCTACTTGACCAGACTGTCCTAATGGATCTGATAGATCTCGCATAATGCCATCAAGACTATAGACGACTGCTTTTTTTGCGAGTGATTTAGAAATGGATTCCGCTAATTCCAAGCCCGTCATTTCGGCAGGGTAATTACGTTTTGAACCATCGGGAAAAGAAAGAGAAATAGAGCAAGACATAAAAACACCCTTTTAATCCAATTCCGCCAACGATTGCGGATGGTTTCGTGAAAACTGAACAAAAAGCTTATAGATTAATTTTTTATCAATACATATGAAAAAAGAAAAGGATTATTTGTTGTGTTTTTCAGAAATTTTCCAGTAATGCCAAGGTTTATAAAAACAGCAAGAGTTTCCAAGTGAAGGAGGTACTGGATCAAAACCATCTGTTCCAAAGGGACCACAACGTATGATACGAAAGAGGCCCATCCATCCACCAGCCCAAAGCCCATGGCGTGCGATTGCTTCATATATATATTCTGAACAAGTTGGGGCATGGCGACACTGGTTGCCTATAAAACTCGAAAGTGTTATTTGATAGAAACGTATTAAAAAAATGCCCAGTAATCGTCCAGGTGTTTTTTCCCAAGTCCCTGTGTAGTTTCGAGACGTTTTTTTTTGTCGAAACTGTGAGTTGAGCATTTATTTTCTTCTTTTTTCTTCAATTTGTTGAATGCAGTCTATTGTCGCATCAAAGGGTAGTAGTGTTGCAGCATGGCGCATTTTATAGTTTTTAATGGGCTGTAAGCAAGAAAAATCTTCAAAGGGAGCTTGAGGAGAAGGACCATTCTGCGTTAGCATTTGATAGATAACTTTACGTAATATTTTAAGATCTTGTATTGTTTGTCCGATAATATGAGATGCTAAAAGTGACGCTGAGGCTTGCCCTAGAACACATGCATGTATTTCGTGAGCAAAATCTATCACGATATAATCTTTCACTTTTAAATCTACAGTGATTGTTGAGCCGCAAGGATGTGCATATTTTTTTGATGTTGCATCGGGATTATTAAGACGCCCAATTCTGCTTATATGCGCAGCATATTCAAGTATTTTATCATTATAGATATTGCCACTCATGCGCTATTGCCTGAAATTTTAAAAGACGTGATTGTTTAAACTTTTAATTCGCTTATATAGAGATTATACAAAATGAAATAGGTCTGTCGCAAATGTTTTTGTATAGAGTAAGGTTGGAGTTTTTGAATGCGTAATGTTGTTAAAGAAGGTGCAAAAGATTCTTTTTTATCTAAAGAAGAGTGTCCGAGTATTGAAGAGGTGGAAGAAGCGATTCGTACATTACTCTTATGGGTCGGGGAAAATCCAAGGAGAGAAGGGCTTTTAGAGACTCCAAAACGTATAGCCAAGGCATATCGCGAGCTTTTTAATGGTTATCGCCAATCAGTTGAAGAAACCTTAGGAACAGTTTTTGAAGAGGTTTCAGGATACAATGAATCGGTAATCGTAAAAAATATTCCTTTTTATTCGCATTGTGAACATCATATGATTCCGATTATTGGAAAAGCGCATATAGCCTATCTTCCTGATGCAAAAATTGTTGGTCTTTCAAAAATTGCGCGTATTGTAGATATTTTTTCTCGTCGTTTGCAAACACAAGAAGCGATGACAGCACAAGTGGCTCATGCTTTAGAAGTGCACCTGAAACCTCGTGGTGTAGCCGTATTGATCGAAGCTGAGCACATGTGTATGGCTATGAGAGGAATCCAAAAGCAGGGCTCTACAACAATTACAAAAAAATTTCATGGTTATTATGAAAAAGATCAAGCTGCACGAGCTCATTTTATGATGATGGTTCAAAAATCATCGTAAAGCCCATATTTTATGTAATCTTTATTAAATTATAAATCGTCCGAATAAAATAAATTATGGGAAAGAGAAAATTGGCTTGTACCTTTCTTTGTGATTTGTTAAAGGCTGAAGGCCAAAATGTTTTGCTTAACCACGTGCGGTCGTGGCGGAATTGGTAGACGCGCAGCGTTGAGGTCGCTGTGGGGCAACCCGTGGAAGTTCGAGTCTTCTCGACCGCACCATCGGCAATTAATTTCTCTGTTAATGAGAAAGAGAGGTGGTCTATGCAAATTAGAAAAATCTTTCCCATTATAAAAAAATATTTCTTTGTGTATTATTTTTGTTTTTTTGTTCATAGTTTGTTAATATTTTATTACTTTATTTGTACATTTAAAATGTTATATTTTTTATAGTTGGGGTGGAGTTACGGTGAGAAGTAGAGTGATTCTAAGATATTTTACACTTCTTATTTGTATTTCTTTATTATCAGCATGTAGTGATTCACGTGCCGTCCTGTGGCATGGTATACATGCAACGCCATCTATGATTGCAGTGCAAAAGGAAGTTGAAAGCAAGCCAATTCTTCCGAAAGCCATTGTTCCAGTGTATATTGCAACAAGTCGTATGATGCAAAATAATTATGCTCAGCCTTATGGCTCAGAGCGATCGAATAAAGTACATTATAATCGCGTCGACGTAGGAATTCCTCAGCAACATGTAAAGGGACTTGTTGAAATAAATGCGTATAAACCTACCCATGATAAATATTTTGCAGCAGTCTCATTGCAAAAATATGATAATAAAGAACAATTTAAACAACAATTAAATGCTGCTTTAGAAAAAAAACCGAAAGGAAAAAGAGAAATTTTTCTTTTTATCCATGGCTATAATAACAATTTTGCAGATGGCACATTTCGTACTGCTCAGTTTACATATGATTATTCTTTAGATGTTGTTACTGTACATTATTCTTGGCCTTCTGCTGGATCTGTACCTCTTTATATTTATGATCGTGATAGCGCCAATTTTGCTCGTGATGGACTCATAGAGCTTTTAACACTCATCAGTAAAACCAAGGCAGATCGAATTTCTGTTATTGCCCATTCTATGGGCAACTTCGTTATCATGGAAGCATTTAGGACTTTAGCATTACAGGGAAAATATGAACCTATTCGTCATATTACAAGTCTTTTAATGGCAGCGCCAGACATTGATATTGATGTATTTGAACGCCAACTTAAAGATATTAAAAAATTACCTCAACCAACCGCCATTTTAGTATCTCGTGCGGATAAAGCACTCGCTGTTTCAGGGCGTCTTACCGGTGGACATCATCGGGTGGGAGATGGTTCAGACATTGAAATGTTACGTAAAAATGGTATAGCTGTCCTTGATTTCTCTCATGTTGATGGTGGAACGCATGATGTTTTTGCTTCTTCACCGACGTTGATGGCGCTTTCTCGAGAGGGGTCATTGGCTTCAACAATTATGCAGGGTACAGAGTTATCACCTAGTCAAGCGCTTCTTGCTGATAGTAGCACTGTATTAGAGAAAACGACACATCTTATTCTTTATACGCCTTTGCGTTTTCTCTCTCCACGGATTCCGGGTCGATAGCGAAAAAAGATGAGCGGGAACTATCAAATAATGTATTGAAGGAATATTTTTTAGCACTTTCTTTAGAATGGCTTTGTAAAATAAAACTAAATAGCGAGATGAGGTGTAAAAAAACTATTATTAGATGGATTTATGATGATTGCACGGAAAAGTTATGTCAATAGGCCTGCAATTGTTGATTATTTATCTCATTCCGCAATTAAGTTGTTAGAAATTCATGCTATGCTTGTGAAGGTGAGAAAAGGTGATATGGGGGAAAAACCGAATTTATTGCGTCAAATTGATTCTACAAAAAAACAATTAGATGAAATAAGCCATGCTCTTATTTTAGAATATCGTAAACGCCAAGAAAATGAGCGCTTTTTGAAACAAATTCTGCTCTCCATTTCCGATCAACTTTTTTTACTTAACAATGGTTTTAAAGAAACTGGACGTCTTTTCTTTCAAGAAATTAGAATACTACAATCTCAAATACAATGTTTATATGAGGAGAAGGAGAGGTTGCATTTGTTGAATAACGAAGAATATCTTTATTCTCCATCAAAAATTGATGAAGTCATTAAACAGTTACAAAAAGCGCGAGAAAAGCTTATTGTTGAAAGCCCGCATCTTTTTGAAAAAGAATGTTAAAGTGGAAAAAGCTTTTCTAAAGCCAAGCACATTGATAATGACATTTTTTCTTCCTTTTTTTTTTTTACAATATCAGTTCATAGAGCATTCCAAGTACTATTTCAAAGAGAGAAAATATATTAACCATGCTATTCAAGTTATTGAAGAATATCTGATGATTTTAAAGAAGTGAGAGGCAACAGAGGTACGCGTTGATTTACAAGATTTGGCTCTCCTTAATCCAGTTTCTTAAAAGTTATAAATGATTGGCTAAACAGCCAATCAGGATAGAAACTGCAATCACACTGCTTATTTTATAAGTAAAGAGCATTTCGTCACTATAATGTACAGCCTTGATACAAAAGGAAAAGGGCTAATAATTCCCTTCAAATCTTCGCTTTTGACATTTGTTTTTCACTGTTCACTGTGATATTTTCTTTAATTATTTCAACTATATAACTCTTATATTACTTTCAAAACGGCAGAAAAGACTTATACAGATTCTCCTGTTGAAGTGAGTGAAAGTAAACAGATTTGTACAGATACTTTTGAGTGGAATCATAGCCAAAATATAAATAAAATCATCTGTGATTATGCTCCTTTGTCTACACAGACAGTAAACTTGACTTTGTAATGCATCATCTTGTTTCTCTTATTCTAATTTGGATGTTGAAAAGCTCAAATTTTACAAAGGGCGCTTTAAGAAGATCTGCCTAGGTTTTGTGGACGGTACCGTGGATACACAACTGAAGATACTTTCGCTTGGCATTATCGAACTGTTTTTTCCAAAATGCTTCAATTTTTTTTCATTGTTTCTCCAACAATATTTCCCATTCCTAAAACAGTACCTGTTGATGTGACAGGGGGGGTGATGAAACAAATTATAATATTGATTATGGAGAATATAATAGCATTTTTAAGCAGGTCGATTAACAAAATCGATTGGGGATGAGCATATAGCACGCTATTAATTGCTCGAATAACGGTGAAATTGCCAAAAATTTTTTGCAATGTAATAATTACTTTTTAACTAGTATCTATATTTTACTGCTTTTTATAAAGTAATTTATTATACATATTTTGAATATTTATTCGATTAGGAGCTTAATTTTTGAGGCAAAGTGTTTATGTTTAAATCAGAAGTGGGAGAAAATCGCTTAAAATATGTGCTTAATGACTTTTTAGAATAAACAGTCAAAAAAACTGATTTTTCATAATAGCTATATTTCGTGTTTGTATACTGCTGGCTTTATTAGGCGATGTTGAGACCTTAGAATCTTATCACAAAATCTTTGAAGCGAGGAATTATCTCGACTTTAACAATAATATTCAATAGGTTCATCTTGAAAGCGCGCTGACTTTAGCCAAGGAAGTGACAAAATCTAAATAAATCAGCTCTACTTTGATTGAGAAGGGGGGAGCGATCAATTAGAATACTTTAGTGGAAAGTTACGATGTTCTTTCAAAAAACTTAAGTCTATTCAAAAAATCTATAATTATTTAGATTGAACTGAGGAGATTATAGATTATGAAATGGATGAAGAAAAAAACGTGAGTTGACTGAGCTTTTTGAATTTAAAGGTAAAAAAGTTTATCAGGAAGATAAGCTTTTTGAATCTGAGACGATTTCTTCTTGGAAAGAAAAAGGACAAATAGTATATGGTACGAATATTGAGAGAATGGCATCAGGAAGAGCTCCTATTGGCGTCGATTGCAGACCTATAATGTTGTATCCTATAACACAAGAACAAAATGGCTCTATAAGGGAGGTTCTTTACTCGTTCTATCAAGAGAAGAATTCTGTCGCTTATATTCATCCAAACACAAATTTTATCCGAAAAACATACTGTTGGATTTTTCAAAAATTTTTTTCTAAAAAGCAAGAAGAAAAAAATGATTAATGCCAATATTTAAAGCATGATATCAAGACAACTTCCTATGGAAATTGATAGTACAAGCTGTTATTTTTTTATCACATGCTGCAAGTGTGAAGTTTATGGTAGGGAGTATGCAGTTATTTTACCAAGAAAAGAGCTCTTTCTAAACTCAATGCCATTAATTTTACTCCTATCAATCGGGTATCACTAGATTAGTATTTGATAAATAGAAACTTCGTAAGTAAAGATTTTCTACAATTTTTGGAGTATAATTTATGGATAATTTCACATTATCTGACGTTGCACAATTCATTAAGGTGTATAATTATATTACCAATTTTGGCACTACGGATAATGCGGTTGATGATATAAGGATTAAAAAGGCTGAGGAAATTCTTGGTCTGCAATTCACTTCGTCCTATAAGAGTTTTTTGAAAAATTATGGAGGAGGAGAAATTGGTGGTGAAGAAATATTCAGCATTTACGAGATCTGTGCGGGTATTCCTTCTGGTGATATTGTTTACCGAAACTTACTCGATAGAAGAGATGGGTTTATAAACACAAATCAGCTTATTGTTTGCACAACTGATTTTGGTGAAATGTTTTATTTTGATTATACTCAATTTCAAAATGGCGAATGCCCACTCTATCTCAGGTTTTCCTCTGAAGATTTTCAGTATTATGCAAGTAATTTTTATGAATTTCTCTACAAAAGAATTAAGGAACATGCGGGCGAATAGTCTTTTATAGCATTTTTTTGAGGTATAATGCTAGACTGCCTATCTTTCCTGAAGAGTGTGAAAAAAAATTAGTCCTCTTAACTAAAATACAGACCAGATTTATTAAAAACGCTAAACTTATAAAAACTGAAACATCAAATCTGTGAAAACGCAAAATAGCGACAAAGTTTCTAGAAAAAAGACTTCAATACAGGAAAAATTTTAAAAACCAAAAAAACTCTGTCTTTGTAGTTGGTTTAAATGGTTTGAGCTGGATGTAAATGGTCAAGTTCGTTAGCTAAAATTCGCATTTTGTAGGCAGATCATTTCACTTGCGCATAAAAACTCAAATACGTCTTCAACTATGATGAGAAAGAAATTAAATAGATCAATCAAGCAGTCAAAGTTTTTTTTAAGAAAATAGAGCAAGATATAAAGGATATCTTGATACAAGTTACTTGATGTTATGGAGGTGCTTTCCTCCCAGTACCTCTGCCCATTTATGTAATATAAAATAGAAAGGTAATGAGATGATATTTGATGATAACGATAGATGTGTAACAACCCGTGAATGTGTACAGCTTTTTAGTGTACCACAATAAAGATTCACAATTGGGTGCTTCAAGGGGTATTTCCAGAGCCATATAAGTTAGGGAGAACAGTAAGGTGGAGAAAAAAGATATTCTAGCCTCCACTCCAAAGAAAAATACGGAGCCAATAAGAAAGAATTAGGTAAAATTATATAAGCTACAAGATGTGCTCTTAAAGTGGTCTAAAAATAACTGTTTAAAGAAAAAACCACATATCCCAATATGCTAAAAACAAAAATGGTGCCCCCAGAGAGCAAATAGAATGCAAATAAAATTAATATGTTACTGTAATAATGAGGGAATAGTTGAGTCTTGATTCTATTATGTTTTTTTGCTTCTATCCCTAACTTTTTTGGAGCTTTTTTATAGCTTCAAGAGCTAGTCTTTTACGATCTGCGCTCTTGGTATAAAGAGATGCCATTTGGTCTTCTGTCCAGCCAAAAATTGCCTTGAGTTGTGAGACAGTTGCACCAGAGTTAGCTGCGCGGGTTGCTGCTAATTTTCTCAAACCGTGTGCTGATTTTTTAATTCCAGCCGCATTACAAGCGTCTCGAAATGTATTGCCAAAACTTTCTTTTGTGAACTTTTGATTAATTTTACTACAGATGAATGTTTCATCACCAATAGGACCAGCTTCAAAAGTTTTGGCTAGTTCTGGTAAAATAGGCAGAAAAACATCTGTTTGGAATTTGCTTTTCTCTGTTTTGAGGTGAATGATATTATCTTTAACGTCTTTCCAGCCAATGCGAACAGCATCACCACGACGTAAGCCCGTATATAAGAGGACATCAATCCATACGCGTTCATGCGTACCATGATGCCATTTTTGATAATATTTCTCAACATCTTCTTCTGTCCAAGCAGGAAAGCCTTCTTTGTTTTTGAGAGGAGGTCTCTTAACACCTACTGTTGGATTACTTTCCAAAAGACCTTGTTCAATCGCCCAATTAAAAAGTCCATTGAGTGCTTTCAAAAAATTCCTGGCTGTTGCTGGTGTATCTTTACGCCGTTCAACACCAGCTATAATATGTTTCTTATCAATTGCTTGGTATGGAACATTTCCTATGCTATCGCATACCTTCATAAGAATGAGTTCTTTTTGTTTTTGGGTGGCTTTAGCAAGACGATACCAATCAGAGCTGTTAAAATACTGTTTTAGCAGCCATGCAAATGTCCCTTCAATCAGTTTACCAACTTTAGTTTTAGGAGGGATTATGCCTTGTAATTCGGCAAGTGCATTTTTGTAATTGTCAACAAACTCCTGCGTTCCATAAGTTCCACGTACTCTGCGACGTGGTCCATGACCAATACGGACATACCATACAATTTTACCATGTTGTGTAATTTGTTTAACAAGATGAGGGGGGCGTGGTTTTGGCATGGTGACACCCTATAAGATGATATCATAATCATCAGGTGACAAATTCCATGATTTATCATGATGATTAGCTGAATTTGGTAATGGGATATTGTTTTTAAGATAGATAAGCAGTTCGCCGGTGGGCTTGATTTCTATGAGTTCGCACCCTTGCTTTTTAGCTTCTCTTAAAGCACGTGCAATGGCTGGTTGTGTTATGGTAGCTGGACGAGGCGCCATATATTTCTCCTTACATTTAAGATGCAATTTACCCGTGTCGTGAATCACGTATTGATTGAAATTTTTTATGAAAGGGTGGGAGTGCTAGGAGGCATAAGAAAAGCACCCCCATAAGCTATCAGGCGGCTTTTGTTGAGATTCTTTGTATCTCTTGTTCTATTTCTACTAAAAAGCTTTCAACCGCTTGATTGATTTGTTCAATTTGTTTGTCATCACGGTGGATACGTTTGATTTTCATACGTAAATGAGATGCATCCCTCGTAAAACGTGGGTCATAACTGATAAAATCACACCATTTGCGTCCCGTACAAGCCATTTGGAATTGCATTTGTGCAAGATATTCCGGTTTGATCTCATTATCCATAAAGAAGCGCAAATGGTTGCTTGATTGAGGGCATTTGATTTCAATTAAACCGTCATTTCCAACAAAGCCATCAGGGCTAGCCCCCGCCATTTGAATTGTAGGGTGTTGAATAAAGCCACATTGAGTGATTTGTGTATCATAAATGAAAGCATATTCTTTGAGTGCCTCTTCTTCATGTTCAATGCCCCATTGCATAACGGGTGTTATATAAGATTGACTTATCTCTCCAGTTAAACGCTCTGTCATGAGTTTAATTTTGTAATCTTCATATTTGCTTGTAGGCGTTCCCTTTGCTGTTTTACTAAGAATGTTATAAATATTTGAAGCGGTGACTTTACCTAAACGGGCTTGAAACCATTCTGCAGTTCTTTGTTGCATTTCACACCGCCGTTTGTTGTTCGTGAGACATTGGAGCATATTCAATATCTTGGATATGAATATATTCGTCATCTTGTATAGGTGTGTCTGTTTGCTCTTGTTGTGGGAGATATTGTAGAGCTCTTTCTCTTTGAATATTTTTCTTTTTTTCCAACAGCCCTAAAACTTCTTGTGCTTTTTCACAAGACAGATCTGTTAGATTTTCTACCTTTGCGTAAAAGAGAAGATTATCTTCATTTGTTCCAGTTTCTTTAATTAACCCTTTGATTTGTTCAAGCATCTCATAAGAAACAAGTTGTACAGGTGTGGTGTCATTAATACGTGCTGCTTCGTCTTCTTCATAAATGCCAGAAAACCCGAAAGCATAGCGAGCACATTGTATGGTAGCTTTATGGCGTAACATACGAGCAGGATATTTTTTCCAAGGTTCACTTTTCTCTTGTAAGCATTCACTTAAATATTCGGTGACCTCGATAGGATCTTTAACGCCTTTGAGACGTATAGCACATTTGATAGCAATGAGATTGCCATCTTTATCGAGTTGATCTTGAAATGTCATGCCGTCAAATTGAGGATTAGATTTAATGATCTTAATCCACCCGTCGATAGAGACCACAGGTATAATGCCGCCGCCTCTCTTCGGGAGTGCGTATATTTCTTTTGTTAGCGGATTAAGACCATAAGTGTTAGCAACAGAGATAAAAGCAGCGAATTCTTCATCAGAGAAGTGCTGATTGATACAAGTTTTGATAATAGTCTTTCGAAACTCGTCATGAGAGAACCCATATTTATTTGCTATGGTTGTTAAAAAAGTGGGATTGGTCATTATTGTTTCCTTATTTTACGCGCAACTCACCCGTGGCGTGAATCACGCATGTGTTAAAAATTGTTTGGTTTGGTTGTTAAAAATTGAATTTCAGAGGCGGTATGATGTCATCAGTTTCTAATATTGATATAAATCTACGTCCATCATTAGACTTAAGTGCAATAAAGATTTTTTCTTTGGCATTAGAACATCGTCCTATATCAAATTCAATGCATCTAAATACTTTGCTTGCGTATGATGCATATGTACATCTAGGTGTGTGATTTGATATCATTTTCTTAAAATTATCTTCACCTAAAAGGTCCTTCATGACGTCTTTAGGAATTATGGTATCTACATAGGGGTCATCTTTATATCCAGAGATAGTAATACAAAGTTCTCCAAGGTTTTGAGCACTTTTCACAACTGTCTGTACACACCAAGTAGGTTTAATTTCATAGCTATACATGATTATCGCCCTACCTTAAAATCTTGGCATCACCAAAAACTTCGGCTTTTCCAGAAACATTGGCAAACTCATAAACCTTGGCATCGCCAAAAACCTTGGCAAAACCATAAACCTCGGCATCACCATAAACCTTGGCATTTTCAGAAACACGGGCATGACCATAAACCTTGGCATTTCCAGAAACCTTGGCTTTGCCACAAACCCATGCATCACCATAAACATCGGCATCGCCATAAACCATGGCTTTTCCAAAAACCTTGGTATCACCACAAACCCAAGCATTGCCATAAACCTTGGCATTTCCAGAAACCTTGGCATTTTCAAAAACTCGCGCTTTATAAAAAATCTTGGCATCACCATAAACCTTGGCTTTCCCAAAAACCTTGGCTTTCCCAAAAACATCGGCATCACCAAAAACTTCGGCTTTTCCAGAAACCTTGGCATCACCAAAAACCTTAGCATTTTCAGAAACGACAGCATTCATAGCAACCATAGCATCATCATAAACCCAACAATTCCCCAGATGAGATAGGTTACCTTCATGTTCAATAAAGCCACCTAGATCACCAACTTGAACGTTTCCAAAGTCTCTTAAGGCGCGGATACGGTGGAGAGTGTGATCACCAACTTCGGTTGTCTCATCAGTGAGTTCGTATTTTTTTTCCATGATTATCGCCCTACCTTAAAATCTTGGCATCACCACAAACTTGTGCATTGCCAAAAACATTGGCATCACCACAAACTTGTGCATTTCCATAAACCTTGGCATTGCCAAAAACCTTGGCAAAACCACAAACTTGTGCATTTTCATAAACCTTGGCATTGCCAGAAACCCATGCATCACCACAAACTTGTGCATTTCCATAAACCTTGGCATTGCCAAAAACCCATGCATCACCACAAACTTGTGCATTTCCATAAACGCGCGCATCACCATAAACCTTGGCATTTCCAGAAACATTGGCATTTTCAAAAACTTGTGCATCACCAAAAACTTGTGCATTGCCAAAAACCCATGCATCACCAGAAACATTGGCATTTCCAGAAACATTGGCATCGCCATAAACCTTGGTATCACCAGAAACCCAAGCATTGCCATAAACATCGGCATCGCCATAAACCTTGGCATTGCCACAAACCCATGCATCACCATAAACCGCGGCAAACTCATTAACCTCGGCATTGCCAGAAACCCATGCATCACCATAAACCTTGGCATTTCCATTAACCATGGCTTTTCCAGAAACCTTGGCATTTTCAAAAACTCGCGCTTTATAAAAAATCTTGGCATCACCAGAAACCTTGGCTTTCCCAAAAACCTTGGCTTTCCCAAAAACCTTGGCTTTCCCAAAAACATCGGCATCACCAAAAACTTCGGCTTTTCCAGAAACATTGGCTTTCCCAAAAACCTTGGCATTTTCAGAAACGACAGCATTCATAGCAACCATAGCATCATCATAAACCCAACAATTCCCCAGATGAGATAGGTTACCTTCATATTCAATAAAGCCACCTAGATCACCAACTTGAACGTTTCCAAAGTCTCTTAAGGCGCGGATACGGTGGAGAGTGTGATCACCAACTTCGGTTGTCTCATCAGTGAGTTCGTATTTTTTTCCCATGATTTATTTCCTTTAAGTTAGACTCCCCCTTTGCCGCTCTTGAAAAGAACGGCATTGGTTTGCGTGATAATTTTTGAGAAAATGAGTGCTATTAGAAGCGCACCGTATAGCTTGGGTAGTTTGGAATGACATCCCAAAGAGTTAAACGGTGCTGTTGTTCATAAGTACCGTACATTTCATCTTCATATCGCTGCTGTTCGATTTCTTCTAAAAAAAAATCGTATGCGGAGCTATGCTTAACAAAGTCGTGAGGGATATTTCCTTCAAAACATTGTTCTTCACATTCTTTAAGATATAACTCTGCGATATCTTCAGAGATATTTTCGCAGCGGTTAGTGGTTGGTTCTACACGAAAGATTTGAAGAGCATTATCGGCTTGATCTATAAATTTGATAATTTCCTTTTCATCAAAGAAAGTACCGTATTTAGCGAGATTTTGCTCTTCATCTTCACAGACGACTAAGAGAATTTCATCAGAATTTATAAACACTGGTTTATTCACAAATGCCTCCATATCAAAATATTTAAATACATTTTGAAAAAAACGCCTTGACATAGGTTTTTTTTTTCGGGGTATGGTGTCTATATATACGCATTATGCATATCAGTCAATAAAAAATATGCATTACGAGTATTTTTTGTATAACAAGAGAAAAATCCTTTTATTGGATTTCTATTAATTGATATTTCTCTGTAAGGAGAGAGGAATAAGGTATGAAAAAAACAAAAAGTGATGCAGAATTAAATAATGAAATCATACAATTAATTTCTACTTTTAGCTATGAAAGGCAAAAAGCATTCATTTTTTTTCTTCATTATTCAAGCGGCTTAAAAGGTGAAGAATTGTTTCTTTATCTGTCTGACTTGTTTTCTTTAGCAGATCAATGATTTGTTCTTCAATGGGTTGTTCTATTGTAGATATTGGAAAGGAGGGACCTTCTCCTTCTCCAGTTAATAACCATCCTTCACTAATTCTAAATGCTTTTGCGTATTTTTTAGATGCACGTGATAGCCCCCTAAGACCTTGTTCATGTTGTATATAACTAGAATAGTTCCATCCAAAATACCTAGCAGCTTCTTTAGCACTTCTAAAACCACGTACTAGACGCGCTTTCATTAGTCTAGAGGATTGGTCTGTTATTTTGTCATGCATGTTTATCTCCTATATTACTCATATTGCATAAAATTGGTATGCATTTCGACTTGACATTAAAGTACTCGTAATGCATATTTTTCTTTATGAATAAGATAGAAGCAAAAGAACTAAGAAAACGCCTTAATCTCACGCAGGACGAAATGGCGGCGTTATTAGGCGTCAACAAATCAACAGTATGGCGTTGGGAAAAGTATGGCGTTCCTTCAAGAGGAGCGGTTGCTTATCTTTTAAAATCATTATGCGAGCAAGCCAGTCCCCCAATTACGAAAATTTGCAAGAGAAGTGGCGTTGATAGCGCGTGCGACGGTTTGCAGCCTTAGGAGATCACAATGAGTTTAAATGAAACCAAGCAGAGCATTGATGAGTGTGATGCGGATATCAAAAAATATGAAGAGAAAATAGAGAAGCTTAAAGAAGAGCTTAAACTAAATTCCGAGGATGAAAAAGAAGTTCAATCTCGTGATGAGGAAATTGAAGAACTGAAGCTGAAGCTGGATGCGTATGATGAAACGTTCGGTAAGAACATCAAATCTATGTATGAACTAATAGCAGAAATTGCACACCGTGATGCAGAAATAGAGAAGCTTAAAGACGAGCTTAAGCAGTGTGATGCATCTGTACAAAAGCCTTCTCATAAGAATAAGAAGAAAAGTAAGTGAGGAGAGAGAGATGGCAGATATGAAAGTTAAAAAGAAGTATGAACTTACAGATGACGTAGTTGATATTGGTCCTTGCAAGGTATACCGCATACGCGCCTTAAAAGATTTTGGTGATGTTAAAAAAGGTGATCTAGGCGGTTGGGTAGAGAGTGAAGATAATCTCAGTCACGAAGGCAATTGTTGGATCAGTGGTTTAGGGGTGGTTTTTGGTAGTGTAACAATAAACGATGATGATCAAGTTGAAAACTTTAAGTGTATTTCTCATAAGATTTACAAATTATCTATGTTAACACCACAGGAATACATGCAATCACTACCTTGGCACCGTAGAATATGGGAGCGACTCCGTTATTATTGGGAGTTCAGAATATGGCTGTAAAGAAAAGTAAGTGAGGAGAGAGATGGGCTTTATTGCACTTATTATATCTTGTTATGCAGCTTATAACGCTTTTAAAACCATAAAAGTGCTTAGACAAGAGATAGATGAAAAAGACACAACAATAGACGAGCAAAATAATCTAATCAAAAGATTATCTAACCCTAACATTTCCTATTGTGCGAATTGCAGCAAAATTGTGTGCAGAGAAATCGTTTAAAGCCCCATTCCTAAAAAAGAATAATCAGTAAATACAGGTGATTTAAATGTCTCATACAATACTTTGTTTTGATCTAGGTACGAAGACAGGATGGGCGATACGCGGTGCGGATGGTGGTATCACTAGTGGCACCGTTGATTTTAAATCACGCCGTTTTGAAGGCGGTGGGATGCGTTATTTACGCTTTAAACAATGGCTTAATGAAATAAAGCAGGCAGCAGGTCAAATTGACGCGGTGTATTTTGAAGAGGTGAGGCGTCATGTTGGTACAGACGCAGCGCATGTTTACGGTGGCTTGTTAGCAACGTTAACGGCGTGGTGTGAACATCATCAGATACCGTATGAGGGGATACCGGTTTGTACAATTAAGAAAGCGACAACGGGCAAGGGGAATGCGTCGAAAGAAGAGATGATAGAGGCAATGCGTGCAAAAGGACACGCGCCTTGTGATGATAATGAAGCGGATGCTTTGGCAATTTTACATTTAATTAAAGAAAGGGAATTGGGGTATGTCTAATGGGATGCCGTGGATACGATTTCATTTGTATGACTGGATAAGTGGTACAGATGGAATGACATTAGAGCAAAGAGGTGCTTATATGACACTTCTTGTTCGTATGTATGATAAAAAAGCACCAATTAAAGAAGATTTTGAAACGCTTTCACGTGCTTGCAATTGTTCGCAAAAAAAGTTCGCAACTATTGTCGAATATTTAATGAGGAACGATAAACTTATTGAGATAGATGGTGGGTTGTGGAACACGCGCGTTGAAGAAGAACTAAAAGATTTTGCTGATAAAAAGGATCACATATCGCAAATTCGTAGTGAAGCTGGCAAAAAAGGTGCACAAGCAAAAAACAATACAAAACAATGCGTTAATGATTTTGCTGAAGCAAACGACAAGCAAAACGTTTTTTTTGCTGAAGCAAACGACAAGCAAAATGATTTTTTTGCTGAAGCAAAAAGTAAGCAAAACGTTTTTTTTGCTGAAGCAAACGACAAGCAAAATCAAGCTATAAAGAACCAGAATAAGAATAATATATATAAAAAAAATAAAACTATCGTTTTATCAAAAAAAGAAATCGATTTTGAAGATTTAGAAACAACCGATTTGGATGACGAGCCAACAGAGGTTGCTGCTGTTGAAAGCCAACCAGAACAAATCGAAACGATAGCAATCAAACAACCTCTCATTCACGAGCAAGAAAGCGTTCCGAAAAAAACGAAACGTTCAAAAGATAATCGGGGGTGTCGATTGCCTGCCGATTTCAAACCTAATTTGCAATACGCTGTTGATCAAGGATTAACACATGATGAGGCGTTATTAGAATTCGAAAGATTTAAACTTCATTGGCAAGATAATCCAAATCGAAATGCTAAAAAAAGTGATTGGCAAAAGGCTTGGTACAAGTGGATTACACACCCAGAATATGGATTTTTAGCCAAGAAAAAGGAAAAATTAGAAAGGGAAAAACAATATGCACAACAAAGCACTAAACACACAGAACAGCAGCGTGGCTGGAGTTATCGAGTTGCACAGCATATGTCCAATATCAAAAATTCAGACAGTGTTTACAAATTTTTATTCGAGGATGACAACAGAACCCCCATTCCTTTGGAAAACAGGACAAAAGCCATTGAGTGCAGAAGTGGAGAGAGTTACCTCGTTGGTTGATGATGCGTTGCAAAAGCTTGAAAGAAAAGCAACTGAAGAGGAAATCCAAACAACGTTTCTTGTCCTTTCGAATGGTCTCAAAAGCCCCATGGGTTCAGATGAGAAAGCAACAGCGCTTGCGTATTTTTACGCTCTTGAAGGCATAAGCAGCTGGATATTGCAAATGGCAACAAAGAACGCTTTGAAAGGCAAAGCAGAGGGGTTAAATACAACATTTATGCCATCAACAGCAGATTTTTATCGCTATTGCGAAAATCTTGAAAGTGATATTCGCTGGAGTGCAAATTATATTTTGAAGGCTCTTGAGAAGCCAGAAATAAAGGAAAGAGAACAAAAGCCGCTTGCAACATCAGAACGCGTTGAAAAGCTTCAAAAAGAACTTGAAGAAGTTTTAAAGGGCATTGAATGAAAAACAGTAAAATAGTGAAAGGTGCTGATGATTTTGAGATTAGATATGCGTTTAAATCGATAAAAAGGCACCGTACAGAGCGATTTAAAAGTTTTTTAATAGAAACCACATTGAAACTAAAAACGCTGCTGTACGGTCCAATTTGAGGCAAATAAACCCATTGGTAAAGTTATGGATTTAGATAAGGGATATTAAATCAGATGTTCTTAAGAAACCGTAAATCAAGACAGCAAAAAAAATTTATTGCAACGGCGGTTGGATATGTACCATGGGGATTAGGGGTTTCAGAGCATTTTTACAATCTTTACGAATATGCAGATGGCACGAGGGAATATGAGGAATTCGATGGTGGACAATATCAAGATTATGAGATGCCAACGAATATTGATTACAGTACCAAAGCGCAGGTAAAAGCGTGGATATACGGTGGTAATTTACCAAAAAGCGTATTGAGTTATGAACCATTGATAGATGAGATAAATGTGCAAATCAAAAAACGTACAAAAGATGATCAATTGATTTGTGAAATTACGAATGATTTTGAGAGAGGCTATCCATTATCCAGTGAAGAGATAGACAGAGAGCTAGAAAAAGCGCTTGATATTCAATTAGGTAAGAACCAAAATGAAAAAAAGTGAAAAAAATAAAAAATACGTATTGACTTTAAAGAAAAGGTCGTTTAGAAAGATCGACAAGTGCTTAAAAACCACTAAATCGTAAGCGGATAGATCACGATAAGGTTTCTCCCATTCTTTAAAATACTGGCTGTCTTTTATGCTTTGAATAGCGTATGATGATTATGTCGGGTGTGCTTATACCATATAATACCCTTCGCGAGGGGAAAGTATAAGCAACGGACTTACGACCGTGTTTTTAGCGCCCGGCGCCCTTATGGGCTGTCAATTAAAAACTCTAATTTCGTAAGGAAAACAAGCATGAATGCTACAGTTAAGAAACAAACCACCCCTATTATTGCTACCGTTGCAAATGATAATATTGCACAAGATTTCGTATCAAAAGATACACAACAAACTAAGAAATATGAACTTTCATTGGGTGCTATTGAGTTTGGTAATCGTTTATTTCGTCGTGTTATAGCTTTAAGAGATTTTGGAAGCGTAAAAAAAGGCGACGTTGGTGGCTTTATAGAACATGAGGGTAATTTAAGTCATGATGGCAATTGCTGGGTAGCTGGTTATGCATTGGTATTTGGTAAGGCACGCGTTCTAGATGATGCTCATGTTACAGGTAATGCAAAAATTTTTGGTGATACAGAGATATCAAATAAAGCACGTGTTGGTGGTCATATGAAAATTTTTGGTCATAGCGCTGCTTTTGGTAAAGTAATGGTTTCGGGGCGTGCACGCCTTTTTGGAAATGAAACTATCTCTTTTGGTAATTTTAGATAACCTTTGAAATGCGGCGGTGCGGGGGCGCCTCTTTAAAACATCTCATTTAAAAATTTAACGAATATTAGATTAGGGAGCTACCTATGAATACTACAGTTGTATCTAAAAAATATGAAATTATAGACGAAATAAAAGAAGTTTACGATGCTGAAACCCGTCAACCTAAACACTTTTATCGCATTCGTGCTTTAAGGGATTTTGATGATGTCAAGGCGGGGGACCTCGGCGGTTTTGTAGAAAAAGAAAGCAATCTATCGCATGATGGCAATTGCTGGGTCTATGATGATGCTATAGTTGCATATGATGCTATTGTTAGTGAAAATGCAAAAATACGTAATGAAGCTGCTGTTGCTCAAAATGCTAAAGTTTATGGGAATGCTATAGTTAGTGATAAAGCTAAAGTTTATGGTCGTGATACCCATGTTTATGGCAATGCCAAGATTTTTGATAATGCTAGTATTAGTGGTACCATGTGGGTTCGTGGCCAGGGGTGGGTTTATGGCAAATGCGTGGTTAGTGATAATGCTAAGATTTATGGGAACGCAAAAATTTGTGGTCAAGTTTGTGACAATGCCGTGGTTTATGGAAAAGCCTTTATTTCTATAGAGGCAAAAATTTATGATGATGCCAAGGTTTGGCATAGTGCTTATGTAAAGGGTTTTGTTTATGGCAATGCAAAAGTATCAGGATCTTCTTGTGTATACGAGGGGTCTCATATTTTTGATAATGCTAGGGTTTATGGTAAAGCGCTTGTTTATAAAGATGTCAAGATTTATGGCAATGCCCGTGTTTATGAGAATGCTCGTATTTATGAAAACGCAGAAATTTATGATGATGCGTGCGTTTCTAACAGGTCTATTATTACAGAGGGTGTAAAAATTTATGGCAATACCGTTATTAAAGGCAATAAAAGAGTTTATAAAGATAGTGATGTTAGTGAACAAAGCACAAATAAAGCAGCATAAATAAAGGGGCGGGAGGCTTCTTTATAGCAAAAAAGAAAGCCGTGTCTTTAAGGGACGCGGCTTCTTTTATTAAAAACCATTATTGACAAGGACAATTCATTATGAAAACGATTAATGAATTACATAGTTTGTGTATAAACGCAAGTTTATTTTTATTCAAATTGCATCTTTAAACAAATGGTGCTATATTTTAAAACATAGAAAGCGTAAAAAACTTTCTTTTACAACGTTATTACAGCGTTGTATTTTAGCCGTTCCTTAGGTTAAAATAATATACTTTTTAAAAATCGCTACAAAAAAAGCCGTGTCCTTTAAAAGATACGGTTTTTTGCATATTAAGGCTTGTTATTTTATACATAATGTTCTATATCTTATATGAGATTTAAGAAATTGGAGAAGACCTTGTTATGTTTTTTACATAACAGGGTTTTCTTTTTATGCTAGTTATAGATTTGTATATAATAAAGCCGCGCCATTATCTTAGACGCGGCTTTCGTTTTGCAATGCATGAGTGTTATCGTTATTCATAGGTATTACGAATAGCCTTTTTTACACAAATATGTGTAAAATCACAAGCCTTAATACATATAAAAACCGCATCAAAATGAATTGATACGGTCTTTATACTCAAAATAATTAACAATCCAAATAAGCGATTAGAATAATCACAATATAAAAGAACATCCCATTATTATACAAATCGTATCAAAAAACAAGCAAATAAGTAAAATAAAAATAGGATTCATTATTTAGATTCAGTGTGTTATAATAAATTTCGTTTGTAAGAATACAACATAGTGTGTTATATTATTATCAGTTGTAAATTTGTTTTGTTGCTAGCTCTATGTTCCTATAAAAGGATATAAACCGCATGTTAAATAAAGTGATTTTAATTGGTTATTTAGGTGCAAATCCAGAAAGCAAAACAATGCCTTCTGGTGGCGAGGTGGTCAATTTTCGAATGGCAACGTCTGAGAGCTATACAGACAAGGCAACCAATAAGAAAATAGACAAAACAGAATGGCATTCTATTGTTGTCTTTAATCCACATTTGGCAAAAGTGGCTCTTCAGTATCTTAAGAAGGGGAGCAAAGTCTATATAGAGGGGCGTTTACAAACCCGTAAATGGCAAGATAAAAACGGCGTGGAACGGTATGTGACAGAGGTCATATTGCCTCAATACAAAGGCGAATTACAGCTTTTAGACAGCAAAAATAATAATGATCAAGAGCCGTCTGCTTATGACAGAAGCATTTACAGACCTCTTGATATGCCTACAGACGCCTTAAATGATGATGTTCCTTTTTAAACAGAAGGCGGTGTAAGTGAAAGCAAAGAAAAAGAGGGGACGCCCTAAGATCACAGGGCAGGTAAGAGAAGCCAATGGACGTATATCACGTGCAAATGCGCCTCGTGAAGCTGTCGATAAATTGGCAATAGAAATGCGTGCAAAGCGCTTTGGTTTAAGCTTACAAGATGCAAAAAATCCGCTTTCTGGTACTTATATAGGGCGGCTTTGTTTGCAAGGTGTGCTTACACAAGAGCAATATGCCACTGCACAACAATATCTACAGATAAGAAATAACTATCTTTGTGCAAAAGGCTTGCCTAGTGCTATTTATGACGAAATGCCGTCATCTGCTGATGATAAAGCAAGAGACAAATGGGTAGAATTTGCAACAGAGAAGTTTTTAAACACGCAAGAGGCAATAAAAGAAGCGCAACATCTCTATAGACAGTACAATCTTTACGCTGCGCTACAGTACCTTGTTATAGAGGATCAAGAATTACCGCATCTTGTAAGTTCACTACGTGTCGTTCTTAATGCGCTTCAAAAGTACTTCCATTAAGATTTTTTAATTGCATTTATAAACCGCTTGCATTTTCACTAATCCAGTTGTGTAATTGATTAATTATTTTATTTTTTCTGTCAATTGTTTCATTGAGTTCAGAGATATTGCTATTTATGTTAAGAATTAACTTCATATATTCTGGTTTTAAATGATCAGGCGATGAAAGAAGTTCTTTAGTCATAATATCTCGCTGTTTAATTTGTTCCAATAATTGAGAAACCAGCTTATTTCTATCAAAAGAAAGATAATTCCTCTCTATAATCGTAGCACGTATACTAATAATCTTTTGATTACGAGGAAAACGTTCTTTTAAGTAATGAAACATGATAGCCTGTTGTGACAGCGACTCTTGTAAGTCATTTTTCATAAAATCTAAAACTTTTAATATGTTTTCTTGTCCACGCTCTATGTTCTCTAATATTTTTGTTGTTTGTGAATGAGACTTATCTTCCTGTCCAGCAGATCCATTTGATATAGGACATGCTATTAAAAGCATAACAAATAATAGTTTTTCTTTAAATAAAGACTTTTTCATAAGCATTGTTTTTTTATATCCTCTAATTCTATCTATCATCTAATATCTATCATCTAACAGATTCCCATTGAAATTATCAATATGTGTTATTTTTGTGTTGACAAAGTGATGCAAATCGTATTTAATGACATTACTGTACTTAGGTGTATTGTATCTAAATGAGGGTGATGTACAGTTAAAACCCCTGCAAATGCGGGGTTTTTTATTATCTGGAGGGAGGAATTTATGACATCGGAAAACTCACAAAAGGTTTTACAGCCGACCAAAAAGCCTCTGCCACCCAATGCTGGTCAAGGGCGTGTTAAAGGGGTACCGAATAAGAATACACGTCTTCTTAAAGAGGCAATCATTAAAGCTGCTGAATTGGCAGGCAGTAAATATGGTAAAGAGGGATTGATTTCTTATTTGGAACAGCAAGCGATTAAATGCCCTGCGGCTTATTTAGCGTTGCTTGGTAAGATTTTGCCTTTGCAAGTGACAGGAGAAGATGGGGGAGGCATTAAGATCATAGGGCGTGTGGAAATAGCGCCTTTAACAATGAATGACGACAAGACAGATTAAGATTGTACCAAAGCTTATTCCACTTTTTGCAGGGGATGCTTTGGTCAGAGCGGCTTGGGGTGGACGAGGGTCTGGAAAGACAAGGTCCTTTGCCTTGATGGCTGCTTTAAAAGGCTATCAATTTGGCATGCAAGGAATATCGGGGACTATCCTTTGTGCGCGTCAGTTCCAAAATTCGCTCGCAGAAAGTTCATTGGAGGAGATTAAGCGTGCTATTGAAGCGCATGACTTTTTGAAGGACTATTATAAAGTTGGAGAGGCTTCGATTAAGTCAAATGATGGTCGTATAGCCTTTCAGTTTTGTGGACTAGACCGTAATATCGCCAGTATTAAATCGATGGGGCGGATATTGCTCTGTTGGGTTGATGAGGCAGAACCCGTCACAGAGACAGCTTGGCAGACACTTATACCGACGTTGCGTGAAGAGGGCGAGGGTTGGAGAGCAGAGTTATGGGTGACATGGAACCCATTACGTGATAATGCCCCCGTTGAGAAGCGCTTTCGTTTTTCAGATAATGAAGCGATTAAGCGTGTTGAGATCAATTGGTCAGACAATCCGAAGTTTCCCAAGATCTTGAATGAAGCACGGCTTGATGATTTGAGATACCGTCCAGAGACCTATAAGCATATATGGGAGGGGGCTTATCTTACAGCGGTTCAGGGTGCTTACTTTCAAAAGGAGATGTTGGCAGCCGAGCAGGAGGGGCGGATAGGGCGTGTTGCACGTGATCCTTTAATGCAGATACGCGCCTTTTGGGATATTGGGGGCACGGGCGCTAAGGCAGATGCAACGGCTATTTGGATAGCGCAATTTATTGGCAGAGAGATCAGAGTGCTTGATTATTACGAGGCACAAGGGCAGCCGTTGTCCGAGCATATCGGTTGGTTGCGTCAAAATGGTTATGAGAAGGCATTAATGGTTCTCCCCCATGATGGTGCGACCAGAGACCGTGTGCACAATGTGAGTTTTGAGAGTGCGTTAAATGATGCGGGTTTTGAAACGCAGGTCATTCCTAATCAAGGGGCGGGAGCTGTCAAGATGCGGATAGAGGCGGTGCGGCGTATTTTACCTTCAGTTTGGTTCAATGAAGAGACGACCGTAGCTGGACGTAAGGCACTGAACTGGTATCACGAGAAATGGGATGAGAAGCGCAATATAGGGTTAGGCGCCGAGCATGATTGGTCGAGTCATGCAGCCGATGCCTTTGGCTTAATGTGTGTGGGTTATGAACAGCCGGTGCAGAAACATAAGAGAGAAGCTTACAGCGGTAGAGAAGCTTATGAGAGCACGTCATGGATGGCAGAATGATGCATGATGAAGAGCATTTAGAGCAAGATAGTAACATTTCAGATTTGTCGACAGAAGGTTTGTTTCGTAAACTTATCAGCTGGTACAAAGAAGATGTTGAACATGTGAACAAATGGCGTGAACAAGCCCGTGAAGATTTTCGTTTTTACAATGGAGATCAGTGGAATGAAGCCGATTTAGCGGCATTAAAAGAACAGCGCCGCCCCGTTATGACTTTTAATCGGATAGCCCCGCTTGTGAATGCGGTTGTGGGGTCAGAACGGAATAATAAGCGAGAGGTACAATTTATCCCCCGTCAAATAGGCAAGGCATTGCCAAGTGAATTACTTACCGGGGCGGCGGAATGGTTTCGCGACATGGAACCATATATTGCATAAAAACACAACAAAGTCAATATGTTGAGTGAAATTGTTTTATATGAATCCACTTAAGAATCCATACTTTTATGCGTGTTTAAATTGACCATTTTTTATAAACAATTGCCATGTATGAATAGAGCATAAAAAGCAAATCATGATGCAAATATTATAACGTATCTGTGTATTCAAATGAAATGAAAAGCCGTTATCATTCATAATAGTTCATAAATTTTGTGATACGTTTTTATCACTAAAAAATCGCATTTTTTTGAGAGAAACCTTAAAAGGAAAATAATCGTTTGAAACTTTTATAAGCTTATAGGTGTAATTCATTAAGGGTGTATAAAAAGACGAAATCGTTTTTAAAGCGCTTACTAAAAATTTAGAAAACGATAGGCAGGCAATTATAGATACTATCATCACAACAGATATGAAATTCAAAACGTTATGTCTTATGAAAGCAAAAGCCTTTTTATGTTATGCAAGCAAGCTATCAATAAACGTTTTAAGTTATAGTTTTAAAGCACTTACTCACAAAATTAATGACAGCTCTTTTAAGAGAAAAGATAAGCAAGCAAAATTCAAAATCGTTGTAATCTCAAAACATGGGGTTTTACTCATTTTTAGAAAAAAGCGATAATGTTTAAAGAATGCTCTATTCTAATGTTAACGCCCCCAGAATTGGGGTGGTTAAGATTGCCAACTCAAAATTGAGCCGGCTAATTTTTAAAGAAATTAGGTTTTAAAGAAAAGTAAAAATACGCTTATAAGAACCTCTTTAAGTGAATGTATAAACGTTTGAAACTGATGTTTTATAGATAGTTATCATTTGCTTTTGATTGTCTTGATAAACCTACAAAGCATTTTGATTATAGAATGTAAGTTATTTCAATTCACTCAACTCAATTTTGAGCTTAGTGTTTTAAAACGTTTTCAAGAATCATTTTTGTAATGTGCTTTATTTCAAATGAATGCTATCAAGATTATACCCATCATTTACGGTTCTTTTGATAAGTTTTCATAAAAATAATAGAACGCTTGCAATATGATACGTTTTGTATGTAGATACTTATGGTTTGGAACTGGTTATTCCAAAGCCTCCATTGAAAAGCCGCGTCATATCAATTGGCACGGCTTTCTTTTTTGGAGTTCTCTCTTTTATGATACGTTTTAAGGAATGTATCTTATAATGCGTTTATAGCTGTAAGAAGGCGCCCCCATGCCGTTCTTTATTCTGTTTTATCAACAATCTTGATAACATGATCGCTTTCATAAACCTCACAATTTTTTGGCACCAACTTTTCTTTGCTTTTTTTGTTTATTTTTGCATTGCCATAAGCACGACCCCAGACCTTGGCACAATATGAGAGTTTTGCATTCCCATAAACAGAACCATAAACCTCACAAGAGCCAGCCACATTAGCAGAGCCATAGACCTTGCCATAAATCTTGGCACGCCCCTTAATAACAGCATAATTATAAACCTTGCCATGGCTATAAATGCAAGCCGAGCCAGAAACATTGGCATGACCATAGACCCTTGCATAACTAAAGACCGCAGCATCATGAGAAACATGCGCATGGTCATAAATATGAGCATCAGCAAAAACGCGGGCACCACCACTTACATGAGCATTGCCATAAATATTCCCATAAACATGAGCATTGCCATAAACAAAAGCATGGTCATAAATTTTTGCATATTGAGAGATAAAAGCCTTTCCATAGATTTCACAATTCCCATAGACTTGACCACAGACTTGAGAATAATGGCGTATTTTTGCATTTTCATAAACACGGGCATGACCATAGACACAAGCATCATCATACACCCAACAATTGCCCTCATGAGAGAGGTTGACTTCCTTTTCAATAAAGCCGCCCAAAGAACCAGCTTTGACATCATCAAAATCTTTTAAAGCCCGAATGCGATAAAGATTTATAATATTACGAGTAAGAGCATGTTTTATTTGTTTGATTTCGCTGGTTAATTCATATTTTTTAGACATAAGAATACCCTCACAATCTAATGTGATAAAGATTTGCTAAAATTTGGAATGGAAAATTTGTAAGAAGGGCGCCCCCGCAACGCCCGAGCATTTATTTATGCAGCGTCTTTTATGGTTTGATCACAAATGTTAATATGACCATTCAATTTTTTGGTATCTATATATGAATTGCCAAAAACACTCACTTTATCGCAAATGTATGTATAGCCGGTAATTTTTGCATTTTCATAAATACAAGCATCATCACAAACCACAGCAAAAAACCAAACTTGCGCATGGTCATAAATTCTTGCATTGCCATAAGCTTGCGCATAGCCAGTTAATAAAGCATTATCATAAATTTTAGCATGACCTTTTATAACAGCCCTGTCAGATACCTCAGAATGATTCAAAACGCAGGCATGATCGTAAACGTAAGAGGAACCACAAACTTTAGCATGATCAGAAACCCTTGCATTGTCATAAATTCTTGCACAATCAAAAACTTTAGAATTGCCTTCAATTTTTGCATGATCGAAAACACCCGCATAATCACAAACTGTAGCATTGTCAGAAACGCGCGCATAACCATAGGCACAAGCATCATCATATACCCAGCAATTGCCATCATGAGAAAGATTGACTTCCTTTTCAATAAAACCACCAAGGTCACCTTCCTTGACGTCAGAAAAGTCTTTTAAAGCTTTAATACGATAAAGAGTTGTAATCTCTCTAGTAAACATATTTTTAATTTGTTTGATTTCACTAGTTAATTTATATTTTTGAGACATAAGGATACCCTCACAATTTAATGTGATAACAATTTAATAAAATTTGGAATGGAATGTTTTAAAAGGGGCGCCCCCGCCGCGCCCGTGCTTTATTTAAGCAGCATCTTTTAGAGACTGATCGTTATAGAGAATTTCTTTATTACAGACTTCAATATTATTGCGAACCCAAGTATCGCCTTTAATGACCGCATTGCGAAAAATCTTTACATTTGCAAAAATACAAGCATATCCAGAGATTTTCGCATTGCCATAAATTTTTGTATCATTAAAGACACAAGCGTAATAATGAACGCGCGCATTTTCAAAAATATGAGCATCAGGATAAATGCGTGCAAAGCCATAGACCTCCGCATTGCCATAAACATTACCAGCCACAACAGCCTTGCCATAAACACGGGCATTTTCATAAATGCAAGCAACATTGTTCACATGGGCATAACCACTTACAACGGCATTATCGTAAACACGCGCATTGCTATAAACTTTAGCTTTACCTCCAACCCAGCAATTGCCCTCATGAGAGAGGTTATCTTCACCTTGTATAAAACCACCGAGGTCATCTTTTTTTACATCACCAAAATCTCTTAAAGCTCTAATTCTATGCAGCGTTTTAAAGCCAACCTCTATTGTCTCGCCCGTAAGCTCGTATTTTTTTGCAGGCTCTTGTTTATTATTAGAAATAACGGGGGTGTTTTGTGATATATTTGTCATAACTAAATCCTACATGTTTATATGTTTGTTATTGACACCCATAAGGGCGCCGGGCGCTAACAAACACGGCATGTAGTCCGTTGTTACGCTTTTCCCATAAGGGTATTGTATAGCGTAACGACACCCGACAAAATCATCATATATGCCAATTAGAGCATAAAAGATAGCCAGTTTTTAAAAGCTTTGGAAAGATTGTATCGTAATCTATCCGCTACATGTTCAGTGTTTGTTAATCACTTGATTATTTATATAACAAAATACGTATTTATTGTCAATTAATTTATGCACTTTTTTGATATTTTTTTATGATTTTTTTAAATGCATTGTGTGTATATATTTGTCATATGCTTATTAATTGCTTCTTATTTATTATATGCTTTTAAAGCTATATTATAGGATTTATTAAACGATTGCGTTATTTTTTGAATCTATACATTTATAATATTTAAAAACGCTATCATAATGCGTATTTTTAGTTTTATGACGTATCTATTTTTTTACTAAATGGTTTTAAAGATTTCTGTTAATTTCTTTTATAACACATTTGCAACTTAACAGCCTCTTATAGGGACTATCTCTATAACAAACGCATTCATTTGCATTGTGATTATGAAAACCTGCAGTTTTTATATATTCTCTATAGCCATTATCTTCTTATAGCTACCGCATCATTTTTCATTTTCATAAGAGAAAGGATAAATAGGATAATTGTGATTTATTGCCTATTATGAAATCTCTAAAGAGAGACTGATCATTATAGGGATTAGAAAGATCTCTTTTAATAGACTTTTGTCATTTTTGTCATTTTTGTTAGTTCTTTTTAGACCCTATAGAATTTTTTTAATGAGATAAAAATTAAAAACATTATTTTTCAATATGTTAATATTTTAATGATATAATCCTTATTAAGATATAATCCATAAATTCAACTCATAATATACATTTGTCAGTTATCTGTCAGTAAATTGAACTGACAAAATGATTATTTTAGTAAGTGATTAAAACGTGCTTTATGAAAAGCATATGAAAATGAAAACTGATTACGTTATCCAAATCCCTTTAATGAATTTTATCAGTTCACTTAAATGGATAAGCTTATAATTTTAGAGAATGATTAAAACACGTCTTATGAAAGCATGTAATCTTTTAAAGCCTTTCAAAAGACAGTTTATAATCATAAGAAATGCTATCAAGATCATTATGGTTATAGTTTAGGGGGGTAGGGGGTTTTGGGTGTTCTTTTTACACCCCCTTTATATATTTTTTAAATAAAAAATAAAAGTTATTATATTTCAATAAGTTAATGTTTTAAATAAACAACCTATATTAAATACAACACGTAAATACAATCTTTAATATATATTTAAGAGGGTTTTGTAGGTGTTTTGGGGGTTTTAAAAACAGACAAAACCTATAAGTAATATAAGCAAAATGAAGATGTAAAACTCTCTTTAAAGAGGTTTTTTTGAAAGCTATAAAGCACTCATTTGAGATTACGGTATAATCTCTTAAAGGCAATCCAAATAAATCTTATCTTGTTTAAGAGTGGATTTCTTATAAGTCTTAAAGCAATCCAAATGACAGTGTTTAAAAGTGCAAATGATTTCTTTTTAGAATAACGCATATAAACACTCCTTTTAAGATTATAGGTAATCAAATTACAAAAGAGGTATAGTTTATAGTTATAAGACTCTATACCCCTTATGATTAGCATATCCATTATGTGAGCATGGCAAGTCTATTCAATTTCTTTAATTTCTAATTTTGGTAGGCTCTTAACAATTTTCATTGTCTCTAAACTTACGGTAATAACCCTTTGAAACAATTCTAGAGGGTAGGCAGGGTTTCCAACGGTTTCAACAGCATAGCGATTGGCATCATTAACAATGCCACTCTTTTTATCTGTTTTTACACATTGACGCCCCATAACCCATTCAAGAGCGGGTTTGCCATTGACGATATATTCATAAGCTTCCTTGGGTATATCTGTCATGATGATATTGCTATTATAAATAACAGTGGATTTATCCTTTTCCTTGCTATTCTTAATTTTTGCGAATTTCATTTCTGTAACGTAATAAAATTTCTCAAGGTTAGAGATATCTGTTTGCTTCGGATTGCCTTTTTTAAATGAGACTGGATAAGGTTCCACATCTTCATAATTGACGTGCAAATGACCCAGTTGACGCCCTGCTGTAACAAATTTCCAAAAATCATCAGCACTCTTTACACAAGGGATACGAGGCAATTCTTTAGAGAGGTTATCAGCATAACGGGAACGATAATCTTCTGAATGTAAGATTCCGTAAACATAATAGAACAGATCATCTTTAGTTATGGTTTCATTAGGATAAGCAGCTTTAAAATGTGCTAATCCTTCATCCGTAATGGCATCACGCCTCTGTAAACCAACATTGTTGCTTTTCTCTATAGAATTCGTAAATAAATAAGACTGATTATTATCTTTTAAGGCTGTAACATCTTCATAAATATATAGTGGAAAGCATTGGCTAGTATCTATTGCATGAAAATCAGGTACTTTCTTAATCATGATGACAGAAAAGTCTTTTGTTGCTCCTGTACTTGTAAGTTGTATTACCTTATTATCAACCGCTTGCCCTATTGGGAATATACGCGGCATTTGATAAATTGCTTCATTAAAGGTATGATTATAATAAAGCCATTGTTGTGTAAAAGGGCGATATGAACTTTGCATAAGACATGTATCTTCAAAGTCAAAAAACTTTCCTCTAATTAATTGCTGTTTAATACTAAAACTCCAACTAATTTTTTTCACATCTGAATTTACGAAATCATTTACAATTTTTACACGTGATTTACGTTCAGCATGTGCATAAGTATCATTAAAACGCTCCACTTCACTATTATAAAAAATGATCATAGATCTCATATTTTTCGCTAAAGCTTCACGGCTTGAGTTATAAGCCCATGCATCACGACTTGTTACAATACCACAAGAAAAATTCTCAAAAAGCTTTTTATTACCAACCTTTTTATCCCCTATAGCTAAAAATGCTTTGAAACTGTCATCACGTTGATTGATCCAATCACCATGTCTGTCTGGTGTAATTATTTGCCAACCTTGTTCACTCCGTGTAATGCCATCAATACTACCAAGGGATTCAATTATCGTAAGCTTTTCCTGTCTCGTGAGATAATCTCCAATATCGCGGAAATATATTTTACCACGTTGTTGAGATTCTGGATTTTTGACGAGAATAGAGATAGCTATAGGGGCACGAGATCCTTCTCCAAAAATTCCACCACTTTCTTTCTTACGTTGTTCTCCAGAAGTCCGAGCATTTCCTCGTAAATGGAAAATATAAAGGCTGCTAAATTCTTCAACGAGGCATTTGCGTAAGCCAGCCATAGCATTTGCATCTACAAAGCTTGCATTTGTGACAAAACCAATAACACCACAGTCTTTTATACGGTTACTTGCCCAACGAATTGCTCGTATATAGCTATCATATAGATTTCTTTTTAATATTGCTTGAGATCTTGATGCATATGTATCACGAATGCTTCTATCAAGGATTTCATATTCTACATTCGCATTGTTATCATTTTCACTTCTTTGACCAGAAGAATAAGGAGGATTGCCAAAGATAACCTTGATATCCAGATTTTTCTGATGTTCCAAATATTCACTGTTTTCTTTAAATAATTTTTGTAGCAGATTTTTCTCTTCAAGCATCTGAAACGTATCGGTTAAACCAATATGCTTGAACGGGGTATATTCACCTTTCATAAGACTATGATAGGTCGATTCAATATTAATCGCAGCTATGTAATAAGCTAAGAGAACAATCTCATTAGCGTGGATATCATGACGGAATTTATATTCCATGTCCTCTGGTTTTATGAGATTGGATTGTAAAAGCCTTGTGATAAAGGTCCCAGTACCCGTAAAAGGGTCGAGAATAGAAACACCACGTGATCCTAGGCTTTTGCCAAATTCATTGCGTAAAACCTCATCAACAGAATGAATGATAAAATCCACAACCTCAATGGGGGTATAAACAATGCCAAGCCTATCCGTGGTTTTCTTAAATGCCTTGGCAAAAAAGTCTTCATATAGCTTGATAATAAGGTTCTGTCTTGCTTGGGGGGAGGTAATCCCAGAGGCACGGAATTTTACACTATCATAAAACTCTTGTAATTCTTTTGATACCTCTTCAATATTGGTTTTATCCAACTCAGCTAAGATCTTTTCCATCGCTTGCGAAATGGCATTGTTTTGCACAAATTCATTGCCATCAAACAAGGCTTCAAACACGGGGCGCGTTACAAGATGCTGTGCTAACATCTCAATGGCTTCCTCTTGTTTGATATCGCTGTTTAAGTTATTTTTTAGTTCTTTGTGAAAGCTCTCAAAAGCATGATAGGCTTCACTGGTTTTATCAGAAAGGATATCTTTAAGACGATTGATATGGTTTTGAGCAATTTCAGCAACATTGCCAGCCCATATGCCCCAGTAATCCGCAAGGGTAAATTTCTTAGCCAAAAGGGTTTTAAGGGCATTGGGAAACTCTTTATAAAAGGGTAATCTTCCTGTAACACTATGAATGTATTTTTGTGGTTCATAAGCTGCTTTTCCAATATCAAGCCCCGCGCTTTCTGGTTTCTCATAAACATGCAGTTTATCTTCAACCGTGGTCATACTCTTTAAGGCTACAATCTCTAAAGTATGACTAACGTCTTGACCTAAAATCATCTGGTTAAGGGTTACTTCAAAGTTCTCATCATGGGAAAGCAAAGCATTGATCACTTGCCATACAACACTGTATCTCTTGTTGTATTTTAAAGCCTCTTCAGCAGAAATCCCTGCTGGTACCCCAACGGGTAAAATGATATAGCCTCTTTTCTTACCCTTGGAACGGCGCATAATACGCCCCACCGCTTGTATCACATCCACTTGGCTTTTACGCGGGTGTAAGAACATGATCGCATCAAGAGCAGGAACATCAACACCTTCAGAAAGACAGCGTACATTGGTGAGCACACGACACGTATTTTCCCCCGCATCTTCCTTTAACCAGTCAAGAGCTTCATTGCGCTTCTTGGCACTTTGTGTTCCATCAATATGCGCAAAGGTACACTGAAGAGGCGGCGTCTCTTTATAGAGCTTATGAAGATCTAATAATTCTTCCTGCATGCCTTTAGAATTGAATGTGTCACAGATACGTTCAGAGGTCTTAATATCTCTACAAAAAGCCAAAGCCCGCCGCATAGGGTTAGGGTCATCACTCAAATCAACCTTCAGATCTATTTTACTAAGAGCTTGATAACAGCCTATGATCTTGGTTTTATCATCAAGGGTAAGTTCATAATTCTCATCGGTCATCAGATGTTGAATGGATTCACTCACTTCCTCTTCATTAACACCTAAGACAATAATCTTATAAGGAACTAAGAGTTCATTATTCACGGCTTTAGAGAATGTGTAGGTATAAAGCTCTTTTCCATAGAGTGCTTCATCATCCATAGAGGCTAAAATGCCATTCATCTCATGAGCTTGCTTTTTGGCACTATCAGCAAAGATCTTCGGGGTTGCTGTCATATACAGACGTTTTTTACCCAAAATGATGCTGTTGTCGTGAACCTTGATAAATTCAGATTCATGCTTATCTGTTCCTAAAACAATCCCAGTTGTTCTATGGGCTTCATCACAAATGATCAGATCAAATTCGGGTAAATCATATTCCTTTTGCGCATCGGAAATCACTTGAATGGAATGATAGGTCGAAAAGATCACGGTCATCACATCAAGAGAGATCTTATTAGCTTTACGCGCAAGTTCTTGTGAATTCGTTGTAGCCGGTAAAACCAGATCAGAAGCATCGAGACCAGATTCATCATCATGTTTACTTTTACGACGCTTGCCCACTTGTGTATCTGAACACACGGCAAAGGAACGTAAGGGAACTTCTGTATCAATGGTCCATTCACGGATTGTTTGTGACATCAAAGCAAGGGAGGGTACCAGAAACAACACACGCTTGCCTTTTCCAGCTATTTGTTCTGCTATCTTAAGACTGGTGAAAGTTTTTCCCGTCCCACACGCCATAATCAGCTTGCCACGGTCTGCTTCTTGCAAACCTTCACAAACTCTCTCAAGTGCTTCTGTCTGATGATCTAAAAGCTTTTTTTTCGGTTGTTCTTTAAGGACGGCTTGTCCTCGTTCTTTATAAGCTCCCCAATCGATTTGACTGTTTTCTAAATCAAACAGATTAATCTGTTGAATACGAACCTCTTGACCATCACAAGTGTTGTTAGCATTATCACTCCAATTGCTTTCGGTGCTATCAACCAAAATGCGACGGGTGAATATTTTCTTCCCAGAGGCAGCGATAAAGCTATTAATATCTTCTTTTTTAATGATGTGAGAAGCATCATAGCATTTACATTGAATAGCCGCATAACCTCCTTCATCACGGATTGTAGCGACCAGATCAATACCTATATCACGCCCATCTTCATCATGTTCCTTAGCCCATTCCGAATAAGTCTGAACCTTTTCGTATTCCTGCTTTTGTAAAGGGTCTTCAGAGAAATAATCCTTCACAAGGTTTTCAAACAGCGTTCCCAATTCACGGGGTGATTTAGCCTTTTTACGATAGAATTCTAAGAGAGAACGTAAAGTGATTTTTTCATGATCAGACTTAAGAGATTGCAGCATATTACAACAGAGCCCATTTTTTTATAATGTGTTTAATTCTTTTCAAAAGAATCAAAATGAAGCTTATTAAATCCATTTTGAACGAATTGAGAAAAAATGCAGAAAAATGCACAAAAACGGATAAATTTTTTCAAAAGGGGTTTTTAAAGCCTATTTATCCACAGCCTATGACGCATGGTTAGATCAGCACAATAGTGAAATTTGCTATTTATTTGACCTGTCAATCAAAACAAATACACTATGGGCTTTTAAAACATCAGAATGAGTATTTTGATAGGTTTTATGAGTGACTTTAATAGATAGGTTTTGTCTGTTTTTAAAACCCCCAAAACCCCTACAAAACCCTCTTAAATATATATTAAAGATTGTATTTATGTGTTGTGTTTAATATAGGTTGTTTATTTAAAACATTAACATATTGAAATATAATAACTTTTATTTTTAATTTAAAAAATATATAAAGGGGGTGTAAAAAGAACACCCAAAACCCCCTAAACCTCCAAAACCAATAGAATGGGGAGTACTTTGAAGGTTTATTTTATGACTACAAAGTTAGATGCTTTATCGGAATTTAAAATTGTTCATTGTGGTGTCTTATGACTTTTCACTAAAGGATGCCATTCATAATGTATGGTAGGTCGACCGCCTTGGGAGTTATTGTTTCCAGAGACTTCACGAATATAGTTACAACGGCATAAAAGCTCTAAAGCTTGCTTAACAGCTTGATTGTCTGTTAAACATTTCCAATCACGTTTATAAACATCCCTTGCCGTAAAAACATCGGATAAACAATCACAGCGTTCAACAATCAATTTTGCACGCTCTGCTGTTAATGTATTCCCCGCCGCATATAGCCTTTTGACATGGCTTATCAGATATTTTTCCCAACACAAGGCTCTCTCAAGGGCATTTCTATTGATTTCAAAACGCCCGCCTTCACACAGTTCAAAAATCAACGCAAGGGTTGGTATGGTTTTATCCATTTTCAAAAGATGTGTTTGTAAACTTGTAGAGAAATTCCCCCCTTTGATTATTTTTTGAAAATTTTCCCACCATTCACGAAACATCTCTTGAGCATCAGCAGAAAAGCGTATGGTCATGGGGTGTTTTGGTGATCCTAAAGGTTTATCATAAAGAGAACGAAAGACCTCTTGATAACTTTCCCATGCCTTTTGATTGGGTGGTCTATCAACCCATAACCGCTCTTTTCGTTCATCGGGAAAGACCAGCATTTGAAACCGTTGCAATAAACCGTCATTATTGGTTCCATGGTGCATGGCTTGAATAATGGGAATAATCCGTGAAGGTTGAATGCCCCCAATGACGGAAAGGGTTGCATTGGAAATATGAATAGTTCCACGTTCTATACGGTCATAGGTGTATGGCTTATTGCCATTAAAAGCTGTTAGATAGAAAGAACGGTCTGTTTGATATTCCTTTCTCTCCAAATTAGATAAAAACCCAGACAATTCATCACGAACCAACAATAGACCACGGGGGTTTTCTTTTAACAATTCCCCAAGCTTTTCAACCGTGACATCGTTGACAATAAGACGTCGTTTATTAAGCGTGTCATCATCATCAGTTTCTTTGTGTTCAAGAGCTTGAGAAAGAAGAGCAAGGGCTTGTTCCTCGTCTTGATCTTTGAATGCTTTATAGGCTTGTTTTTTCTTTTCTCGTTTGTCTAATTCAACCAGAATATCTTTTGTTTCTTGGCTTTTTTTCTGCTTTACCCATTCTTGATACCATTCCTCTTGAAAGGCATAGAGAGGAGCTAAAGCAGCTTCCATGGTGGGTGTTTTCATCGTTGAAGGTTGCCCCACAATAGCCCCCCAGAGATTAGGAACAATTGTCCAATTGGCATGTTGTTTTGGAGCGATACGCACGCCATTACCAATGACAGCAGCCAAACCGCATAAAGCAGAGATCGCCACAAAATCGATAGAAGATTGTTGAATATCAGTAACGTCATAAACATAGTCTATTAATGGTGTTGGGAGCAGATATACTTTAAAGGGGTCGACGGGTAATAAAGCTTTATCAATAGGCTGTAATTCCCCCCAACCATTTTGTTGCAAGGCGACTTCATAAGGAATAGCTTTTAAACAAGTATTATCATTGAATGAAATATTTGGGTTATTTTTATCTTCTATCATTATTTATAACCTTTTAGGATTAAAAAGTCATTGAAATCTAAAGCGTTAGGGGCTTGCATGATAAAGACCTCAAAGCCTTGGCTATAAGCACGCTTTGCAAGGGTAAAGCCTGCTTTACAACCCGCATCATCCCCATCCATTGCGATTGTCAGATGTCCTTTTATGGGGGGTAAATTCACACGCATCATGCCACTGGTGGAAAGGGACGCCCATAAATTCACGGGCTCTGATAACAAACCAGACAGCAGAGAGAGACCGGTTTCAATGCCTTCACAAATGACAAGATGTTTTGGATTGTCTTGACTTAAATGCACAGCACCGCCCATGACAGAACCCAACATGGCTTTTGCTGGTTTCTGATCTGTTTTGCAGCCATTGGCTTGTAAAAAGGTCCTATGAATGGCAAAAGAGCCAGCCCCCTTAACAAGAGCAACCAACGCGGGCAATGTCATTCCTAATGGGTGTGGACAGTTGTCGTGAAAGCGTAAATAAGGAAATAAGTCATAACAAATACCCCGATTGCGTAAATAGGTTTCTGCTAAAGTCTCTTTTATTGGTTGACTTTGTTGCCAAATCTCTTTTGCTCTTTCTGCTTTGTGTTTTGCTCTTTTAAGATCAGCAGAAAACTGTTTTGAGAAAGAGAGCCTATGATCATAAGTTTTATCAAAAAAGGCTTGTTTCTCAAGCAAGCCAATTCTTCTGAGTGCTTGTATGATCTCTTTAAAAGAGCAGCCAGCATAACAAGTGAGTAAGAGACGCCCATCATGTCCATTAGCAAGGGATAAGCTAGGCAATTGATCATCATGGGCTGGACAGCGGGCACTTCCATAATGCCCATGCCAAACCCCACGCAAGGCATTGGTGATGCCCCGAGCATTCGTAAAAGACAACATGTTTTTTTTATCCTATGAATATTGCACCATAGGACGGATTTTGCTATTCATTATTTGAGTGAAAATGGAATGCCTTGTCCGTCCTTACGTGACAAGGTTTTCTTTTATGCGACGTCGTTATAACGTTGCTGTTTTGCTTGCTCTATGACATTCAAAAGATCCGATTGTAACCAACGGGATAAAAAACCAAATTTTAAAGGCTTTGGTAAAGAGCCATTGGTCACATGACGGCGGAATGTTGAAACACTCATATGAAGCAATTTGGCACTTTCACGGTCTGTTAAAAGAATATCGTTTTCTGTCATTATAATTTCCTTTCAAAAGTAAAAAATGGGAACAAATCATAAGTATTTATTAAGCACATTTTGGAATCATTGGAAAGGTATTTAGTCTATAGAAAACAGTGTTTTATTATACATTTTCTAATGTGATAATTTATGAGTCTCATTGAGAAAGAATGAGAGAAGAGAGAGAGAGAAAGTTATCCACAGATAATGGGGTATTACACCCCATATCTTAAGCTTGACCTGTAACATAAGCCGCCCATTTATCCATATAGATACGGCGCTGTTCTAAATAGTCAGTACGACGATAAGCACGCTCTACTTTACCCCCTACCGTATGACTTAGAATAGTTTCAGCGACCTCATAGGGGGCATCGGTTGTTTCAGCAAGCCAATTGCGTAAACTAGAACGAAAACCATGGGGACGTGCTTCAACTCCAATCTGTTGCATATATTTTGCCATACAATTCTCACCTATGGGACAACGACCGGTAGGAGAAAGAAGAAAATCACTTTTAGAGATACAACGGGCTTGTTCAATTATTTTTAGTGCTTCTGTTGATAGAGGCACGCGAAATTCTGTTGTAGCATCGCGTTTTCCTTTCATATTCTCAGCAGGAATTGTCCAGACATCATCTTCAATTTGATCTTCACGAATATGACGCAAAGGAAAAGTACGAACGCCTGTAAGGATAAGCAAGCGCAAGGCTAGTTGTGTTATAGCTGTTTTTTGACAAAGCGTTTTATAAAAAGCCGGCACATCTTTCCAATCCATGGCTGGTATATTTTGTGTTTTATGGAGTTGTTTACCTAAAAGAGCGCGTGCTTTTTCTGTTGCTTGTAAATCAACATCCAACCCTAATGCAGCCGCATGTTTGAGACAAATATTAAGGCGGATGAGTGCTTTTTCTGCTGTTGTAGCTTTTGTATGCCAAATAGGGGCAAGGGTATTGCGTATCTCAGTTTGGGTAATCTCAGAAACCGGTAAACAGCCTAATTTTGGTAGAATATAAAGGCGTAAAGGTGTAAACCATTTACCATTTTTACCATCACCTTTTAATTCAGCTTTACGGCTTTCAAAAGCATCTAGTGCAATATCTTTTAAATAATGGAGATTGCTTATTGCTTCACGCTTTTGTTTGTTGCGTTCTTGAATGGGGTCACGCCCTTCATGCAAAACAGAACGCCATTGATTTGCTAATTCACGAGCTTTTTTTAAAGAAACATTTCGCAACGTTCCCAAGCCCATTTCACGGCGGCGCCCATGAAGGGTATAACGATAAATCCATTGAGCACCTCCATCTTTACGCTTATGAAGAAGCAAGCCGGCACCATCATTATATTTGCCAGCCCCCAATGTTGCGACAGACCTTGCATTAAGACGGTTCATAAGAGCCATTTTTAAATCCTTTCTTATACAAATTTTATCCACACACTCATCCCGCTTTTGATGTGCAAGGGAATGGTTTTGATTGATTCAAGATAAACAGCTTTGAAATGAGAGAATCCTACGTTATTCGAGACTCTCATTCAACAATACAAAACAATGAATTATTATTATAAATCAAAGCGTTGTAGCGACATGGCACATGCGGAATATGCAGATTCGGATGCTTTCCAAGATGCCGTCATCTGTGGCATGGGCTGGACAGATACGCGCCTTGATTACGAAAACAACCTTGATGGGGAGCCGGTTATTACACGTTTAGACCCGTTAAAGATGGTTTGGGATAGTGCAGCCGTGCAACCGAATTTAACCGATGCACAACGTATGTGGTATGTGGACCGCAAGCCTTTGGAAGTTGCAAGACAAATGTTTCCGAAAGCCCATTGGAGTGAACTGAGTGCGGATTGGGCGAGGGATGGGAGTGCTTATGAAGGGGTTCATCATAATGATTTAGAGGCTTATGATGATGAGAGGGGCATTGATGTTGAAAATGGTCGACGAATGGTTACGCTTGTCGAATGCCGTTGGTTTGAAAGCGAGAGATATTACAAAGCGCCCGATTTAAGTACTGGAGAACTTCGTGACTATAGTGAAGAGGAGTTTAAACAACTTCAATGTATGATGCCTCAGATACAAGGGGCAGCTTTTAATAAAAAGGTTGTTAAACGTGCTTTTTTAGGCAGGAAAGTTTTACTATGCCCCGATCAACCGATGGTTCCTGCTGGTCAATTAGGTTGGGAATGTATAACGGGTTATTTTGATAAGATAGAACGGCAATTTTATGGGGTTGTGCGCCCTACAAAAGACCCACAGCGATGGGCGAATAAATATTTCAGTCAAGTCATGCATATTCTCAATAGCCAATCCAAAGGCGGGATTATGGCAGAGAGGGGCGCCTTTGAAGACGAGCGAGAAGCGGTAAAAAGTTGGAGCAGAGCAGACAGTATTACGGTTTTAAAAAATGGAGCTTTGGCAGGTGGCAAGATACAGCCAAAACCGGTTTCTCAGTTTCCTACGGGCTTTTTCCAACTGTTCAATGAAGCGAAAGAAGCAATTAATCAAGTGACCGGCTTATCGCCAGAGTTTATAGGAACGCGAGAGGTCTCACAAGCAGGGATTTTAGAGGCACAACGGCGTCAATCCAGTTTAAACCTGCTCGCTTGTTTGTTTGATGGGTTGCGTTTATATCGCAAGCGTCAAGGCAAGCTTATTTTGCACTTGATCCAGAATTATCTCTCTGATGGTCGTTTGGTACGGATTTCTGGAGAAGAGAATGCGCAGTATATCCCCCTAACCCGTGAAGCGGTGATGAGTGTTGACTATGATATTGTGGTTGATGATGCACCGACCAGCCCGAACGAAAAAGAGCGGACCTTTGGCATTATCACGCAATTGTTACCCTTGCTTCAAAATGCTGTGACACCGGATATCATGCTTGATTTGCTGCGCTACTCTCCATTGCCTGCATCTCTGCTTAATCGCGTGAGTGAAAAGATGCAACAACAGCAGCAAATGGCGCAACAAGCGCAACAGCAGATGAATCCAGAGCAAGAAATGAAGTTGCAAGAAAAGCAGCAGGATATTGCCGCCAAAGCCCAGATGCAGCAGATGGATTTACAAGGAAAGCAGATTGATCTGTTCATGCATCAACAGAGAGCAGAATTGGAAGCAGAGATTATGCAACAGAAACATGAACTTGAACGGGAACGTATTCTTAATGAACGAGCCCAAAATCAAATCATGCGGGAGCGAGCAGCAACATATCGAGGAAGAAGCATTTGAGAGAGGTGAAGAATGAATGCAGAAATGAATGAAGGACTGAATGAAGATTATATGGCAGAACCAGCTGTTTTTGATGATGAGAGCTCTTTTGAGAGTGATCATGAGGTTGAAACGGTTGAGAGCCATGATGTCACGTCTTCAGAACCGGTTGCAGAGCCCGTTGAACAGCCTTCAGAGATTGTTCCTATAGATCAGCAACGTTCAGAAGAACAACTCAAGCAAGCCCGTGAAACACTTGTTAAGTTTTATGAACAGCAACCCCAAGCGCCAATGGCTGAAGATGAAGGAAGCCCCCCAGATCTTAGCCAAGACATTATTGGCTATATGGGATGGATGGGAAAAAAACTTCAAGAGCAGGATGCGTATATTAGAGCGCAGAAGGAAGCGCTAAGACAAGCTGAAGAACAGCAACAGCATGATATGCACCTTAACCAGTTTTTTCACAATTCTGTTGAAACCGTCAAAAAGAAATATAGTGATTTTGATGCCGCGGCAGATTTTCTTTATCAGACGCGTGAACAAGAGTTAAATTCTTGGTCAGGTATTTATCCCGATTACGCCAATAAGAGCACGAGAGATGCGATTATAGGAGATGAATTGCGGACGATAGTAGCGACGTGTGCACAAAGAAATCTCAATCCAGCAGAAGAGCTTTATAAGATAGCACAAAACCGTGGCTATCAGAACCAAACAGTCCAAGCCAATAATCAAGTTGCAGCGCTGCAAAGTAGGCAGAATTCTGCGAGGACTTTAACAGCCTCTGGTGGTGGGGGCAGTGTTGGACCAATGACCAAACAAACTCTTTACGATATGCCAGAGGATGAATTCAACGCGTGGGTATCCATTCCTAAAAATGAAGCGCGTTTTTATGAAATTATGGGTGCAGACCCCGATTAGGGAATAAGTTTTTCAACATAATCCGCCTTTGATGCGGGTTTTACACCGGCTTTAAGCCGGTTTTTTTTACAGCAAAGAAAGGTGAAATCAAAAATGGCAACAACACATATAGGAACCCATGACCCACAATCGGTGAAATTGTGGTCACAAAAATTAAGCAATGAAGTTTTGAAGGCGACGAAAATTGCCCCCTTGATAGGGAAAAGTTCAAACAGCATTATCCAGCTTTACAACGAAACCCATAAGAGTGCAGGGGATAGCGTTACATTTAGTTTGCTTGTGAATTTGTTTGGAGATGGTGTAACGCAAGGTGAAACTCTAGAGGGTAATGAAGAAGCGCTTCAATTTATGAATGATAGGTTGGTCATTAACGAGCTCTTACATGCAGTACGTGTCGCCAATGAGGACTCGATTGACCAACAGAGAATTCTCCCGAATTTACGCAAGAAAGCCAAAGAAGGCTTGGTTCGCTGGTATGCCAATCGTTTAAGCATCATGTTCTTTTTACAGGTGTGTGGTTATACAGCGCGTACGATCAATGTTGATGGTAGAGAAGTCTATATTAAACCAGTTCATTATGGTTTTAATCCGATTATGGCGCCAAGCAGTGAACGTATTATTCGTCCCGATGGTAAAACCAAGGATGAAGAACTCACAGAAAAGGCAAAACATGGCTTTAGCCTTAAATTGATAGATGAAGCGGTAAAACAAGCCAAGCTAGCCAATCCACAAATCTCACCTGTTCATGTTAACGGTGATGATGTATATGTTTTGTATTTGCACCCCACCCAAGTGATGCAATTGCGTACCAATACAGCCGTCGGTGAGTGGTTAGATATCCAAAAATCGGTTTATGCGACGTCACGTGCGAAGAACCCAATCTTTGATGGTTCACTAGGCATGTATAATGGTGTTGTTTTACGTGAGGCAATTCATGTCACCCATGGTGTTAAATCAACAGATTCTACAGCCGTTAAAAGCGTTCGTCGTGCGGTGTTCTTAGGTGCTCAAAGTGCGATTATAGGTTTTGGTAAAAATCATAGTGCAACGCATTACACCCTTAAAGAAGAGTATTTTGATTATGAACGTGAATTTGGTGTTGCAGCCAAGACTTTGATAGGAATGAAGAAAACCCGTTTCCAAATGCCAGGTAGTGCACAGACAGCCCAAGATTTTGGAACGATTGTTATTCCTACCTACAGCGGCGAAGCTGGTTAATAGATGATTAAGAAGGAAAAAAGATATGGCAGATCAATTACCACCTCCATTACAGGGGAGAAATCTTCATACCCAACAAGTAAGCTTTTTGCGATTGAATATTTCGCATAAAGATAAGCATCTTACAGAAAAAATAGGAATTTTACCCCGTGGAGCGGTCATTACTTCGATAAAAGCCTTTGTGAAGACAGCGTTTCCAGAGGCGAAATTGAAGATAGGGAGCACCTATGGGGGGAACGAATACAGTGAGAAAGAGATCAAGACCCAAAGCGTACAGGATTTTACGCCAACAGATCAAAAGGCTTTTGTAGGGGATGATAAGGAGACCACTCTTTATGCAACCCGTGACAAAACGACAGCAGCGGGTGAATGCGTTGTGGTCGTGCAATTCGTAACAAATCACTGAAATTAAGGGGAGAGATTTATCAACTCCCCTTCAATTTATGAAGTAGAAGATTGTACAGAGAGTTGTAAATTAAGGGCAGATAATACAGCGACTAAGGTAGAAAGCTTTGGGTCACCCGTTTTACTTAAGGAACGGTATAATCCACTGCGTTCGCGATTGGTTTCTTTTGCTAAGGCACTCATATTTTGGGCACGAGCAACGATACCAAGAGCATCGGCAATGTGGGCGGCATCACCGGTTTTAAGGGCTTCATTGAGAAAAATTTTCTGTGACTCAATGTCTTTAAGATATTCTTCTGGTTTAAATGGGGTTATTTTCATCACTGTACTCCTCTTTTAATTTTAACGCTTGTTCAATATCTCTTTGCTGCGTTGATTTATCTCCACCGCATAACAAAAGGATAAAATCAGAGCCTTTTTGGGTAAAATAAATTCTGTAACCAGCACCATAGTGGATACGTAATTCCCCTATGCCATGAAAGAATTTAACATCACCGAAAAGTCCTTGTTTTAAGCGTACAACACGTTGAAGAATAATAGCCTTAACGCTTTTATCTTTAAGTTTCTTAAGCCAAGTATCAAATTCTATTGTTTTATGAATGAGTATCATTAGTGTACTATAATACACACGATGTATCATGTCAAGTTCGTTTCAATTTTTATCTTTCATTGAAAGGTATTTTGATGGCACGTCATTATATTCGGGTTAGGACCGGCGGACCGATACCGGCTGGTCAAAATGTTTATCGTCACAGAAAAACGCTTTCACACCTCGTGTCTGTCATTCAAGATGAGATTGATGACACTGGGGATGAGTATATAGCACAAATCCAAGAAAGTATTTTTGCTGCTATTCGTTTTTGTGAGAGAGAAAATTTTTATTTTAATGAAAGCCGTGATGTGGTGTTTACAACACAGGCGGGGAAGGGGGTTTATGACGCAAGCGATACCCGCCATATCGAAAGTGCTGTTAAAATCAAAAGCGTTTATTTGATTTCTGGTCAAGATCATAAGCTTGCATTGGAGTTGAAAGACCATGTTTCTTTAGAGCCTTTGTTGCGATCAGACCAGCAAGGAACGCCGGTTTATTACAGTTATTTTGATAGGAAATTGCATCTTTATCCTACACCGGATAGAGCTTATCAGATTCAACTCCTTCTCTCTCCATTGCGTTTAGCAGAGATAGAGAGTGTCGATGAAGAGCATCCATGGTTTGTGCACGCATTTGATTTGATTAAGGCGCGTGCAAAATATGAGTTGTACAAGAATATTTTAAAAGACCCCGATTGTGCAACGGCAGCTTACAATGACTTTAACGAGCAGTTGTATGAATTGCGTGCAGAGACGTCTCAACGGCATAACGTTAGCAAAATAATTCCAACGGATTTCTAAGATGGTTTTCTTTCCGATAGCCGATTATCGACCAGATGTTGCGGTTGTTAACAGCAGCTTTACGGATACCCTTGTGAATGTTTTACCGGCAGATGGTGGCTACATTCCTATGGCTAGTGCAATGGTTGTTTCTAAGGTTCCTTTGGAAGAAAAGCCTTTAGGTTGTATAGCCTTTAGAAGTGGCAATGGTGTTAAGATTATCGTGGGAGGGAAGCAAAAGCTTTATAGCTATGATAACCAAACGCAGAGTTGGAAAGACATCAGTCAAAGTGGTGTGACTTATCAAGCCCATGAAGAGAACAAGTGGTCATTTGCTTTGTTTGGTGAAACCATTATTGCAGTGAACAAAAATGACAAACCACAGGCATTCAATGTTCGTAGTTCAGAGAGATTTGCAGATTTAGGAGGGGGGCCTCCAAGAGCGGGCTTGGTGAAGGTTTGGGGAGATTTTGTTTGTCTGATGCAACTGACAGATCATCCCAATCGCATTCATTGGTCAGGTTTGAATGATGCAACACATTGGAAGATTCAGGAGAAAGATTGCTACTATACTGATTTCCATGACGGTGAATATGTTCAAGGTGCGACGGAATCGACTAATCCAGTCGTGTTTCTGCGTTCTGCTATTTATGTTGGTTCTTTTACGTTAGGTTCTAAGGTTCCATTTGTTTTCCAAAAGGTCCATGACAAACGCGGTGCACGAAGTGCAGGCTCTATAGCTTGCCATGGTAGTAATGCTTTTTTTGCCGGTGATGGCGGTTTTTATCAAATAAGTAGCGATGGTCAACTTTTGCCGATAGGTTTTGAAAAGGTTGATAGAACAGTTTTTAAAACATTTGATAAGTTTGCTCTTGATGAGATGCAAGGGGTTATAGACCCCGTTGATAACCGGATTTATTGGTCCTTAAAAAGAGGCAATAACGAGCAAACAACTTTTGTTTATGATTGGGGTTTGCAGAAATGGTCGACGATACAGGGAAAGCCTTTCACGTTGTTTCCAGTCTTTACGACAGGTTATACTTTAGAACAATTAGATGAGATCTCAATAAATCTTGAGACCTTGCCGGCTTCTTTAGACAGTCCCCGTTGGCAAAGTGGTGTGCCTATCCTTGGTGGTTTTAATGATCAAAATCATCTTGTTATGTTTGCAGGAACCCCAATGGAGGCAACGGTTGTTTCACAAGAGATGGGAGCACCGGATGGAAGCTTTAGCTTTATCACGAAGATGTTTGCAGAGGTTGATACAACGCAAGGTCTTTTAAGCATTGGAGAAAGAAGGTTGCGTAATCACGATACGCCGATCACATGGCACAAGGAGAGGGAATGTTCTTATGTCACGGGTGCTTATCATGGTCGCTCACGCAATCGTTATCACCGTTTTAAATTACGTATTCCAGAACATGAACCTTGGACGATGATTACGGGTTTTAATGTAGATTTACGCCCTTTAGGCAGGGGATAATGGCAAAAGTTTATTTGAGTACTTCTTGGGATTTGGAGCGCATAGCCCCGTACTTTGAAGAAATACTTGCGTCACTGAGTGCGTATGTAGAGCGTTTTAAACATGAAGTTACGTTGCAAGAATTGATTGAAGCCATTTGCACGGGCAAGAAACAGTTATGGCTTGTTTTGGATGATGATGAGGGCTTTTTAGCGGCTGTTACGACCCAGATACAAAAGACCGTTTTAGGTAAGAAGCGCGCCTTGATTTGTGAATGTAGTGGCAAGGGGGTACTTGATCAAATTGAGAATTTGAAAGTTGTAGAGGATTGGGCGCGTGATAATGGCGCTTTCGAGATAGAGATTTTAGGGCGGTTAGGTTGGAAGCGCACATTAGACAAGCAAGGCTATAGGGTAGAAATGCTTTATTATAAGAAGGAATTGTGACATGGGGAGCAAAACACCAACAACAACAGAACAGAAGCAGGTGCAAACGAGTGCTCCGCCTTCTTGGATGCAGAATGTTTTTAAGCGTGGTGGTGCGGATGCCTATCAAATGTATAACACAGGGGTGGGTGGCAATGTTTATGGCGGTCCTCGTGTTGCACCGTTAAGTGCTCCAACTTACCAAGCCATTGGGGGGCTTGGAAATGTTCCACATCAGTACCAAAGTTATATGAATCATTTGATGAATACGCCAACCTCATCTGCGAATAATCTTGGACGGTTGGCTTCTGGTGGCATGATGGGGGGAAATTCACATTTTAGTCAGGTTCTTCAAGAGGGATTGGATGAGGTAGAAAATAGAGTTAATAGATATTTTTCGGGGATAGGTCGTTACGGAACCCCCGATCACAAAGATGAGTTGCGCAAGGCGAGTGGTTCTGTTTATGCGCGGGCAATGTCTGATCAATACGATAAGGATTGGCAACGCATGATGCAAGCCAATTCGATGATAGACCAATTTAATCAGAACCGCTTAGGCATGGTAGGCAACCTATTCCCCGCTTACAACAACGCTTATACGAATATGTTGCAGGGAAGCGGCATTCTTAATGACTATAATCAACGGCTTGTTGACGCCAACCGCGAACGTTGGCTGGAGCAAGACAATAGCGGTTGGAATAGATTGAACATGTTGATGAATGCTGGTCATGGTTTTGCAAGAAATTACGGAACGACAACAAACAATAATACAACTTCAATGATAGAAGGCAATAACCCTTGGAAGAATTTTGCGGCAGTAGCAAATCTAGCGACAAGTTTTATGGGGATACCTGATATTTCTAAACCTTTTGGTGCATTTTTAGGCAAAAAATTGGGTGTATAGGAGAGGAAGAGATGGAAAAAGGTTCTTGGTTCAATAACATTTCGCGTTTTTTTGTTCCTCCTGATCAAGGTGAACACCCTTTAGTTAGAATGTCTAAAATAGGTGCTGATGGTTTAATACAAAATAGTGCACATCGCCCATCTAATTAATAAGAAACAATAACTGAAGAATAATTAAACAATAGTTTTGTAGGAGAGTGTGATGGCATTTCCATTATTATTTCCATTACTTGCATCAGGTGGGCTGTTATTGAGAGCTTCTCCGCATATTTTTAGGTATCTTGCTCCTAAAGCGGTTACAGGGGCGAACAGATTGGGGCAATTAATAACAAAGAGTCCCGTGGGAAAATTCGCAACAAAGAACCCAAAATTCACTGCATCGATGGTTGGTGGGTCAGCCATTGAAAGTATGATGACACCAGAGGAAGCACATGCCCCCTCCAACCCCTATTTACAAAATATGCAGAATCCACATGGACCATTCATGCCTTATACGGTTCCTAGAGCGGAAATGCCTCTTGGTGTAGGAAATCATCCACCTATTCCAGAGGCACTGGAGGATAATCTACAAGAATTTAAAATTAAAGTTGATGTCCCTCAAGCACAACCATTAGCGCCTGCATCACAAACTTCTCCAGTAGATACTCGAACTGGTTTTGAAAAGTTTGTCGAGTCGGATTTTTATAAAAAGCTTCAAGATCTTTTTGCAGGCATGTCGGCAGCACCGTCCGGTGGTTCTGGATGGGATGCGCTTGCAAGTGGTGTGAAGCGTCTTAATGAAGGTGATAAGCAAAGAGGTAAAGTTAACCAAACCGTCGAATATTTGAAGTCTAAAGGCTACAGCGAAGAAGAAGCGCGGGTTATGGCAAGTAATCCTCAGATGCTTAGTGCATTGTTAACAGGTGGTGATGCCCCTGCGGGCTTTCAATGGTATACCAATCCAGAGACTGGTGAACGTGAGTATAGACCGGTTAAGGGGTCTATGCAGGAACTAGAGTATAATCAGAAGCTACAAGCACAAAAAGAATGGGAGGGTAGAAGGATAAACAATATGTTTTCTACCAAGCAGCAGTTGAGGGCTGGTTTAAATGATCTGAAAGCTGCTTTTGAACTCCTTAAAAAAGGTAGTTCTACAGGGTTTAAGGGGTGGTTTACGAAAAAAATTGGTGGAAGTGATGGGTACAAATTAGACAAATTATTAGAGGGAATTAGAGGAAGTGTTTTAAAGACGGTATTTGAGAACCTAAAATCGATGAGTTCTAGCGGAGCTGTAGGGACGGGTCCTATATCAAATTTTGAAAGTCAGGCGTTATCATCAATGTTTGGTTCTTTGGACGTTGGGCGTAATAAAGAGGGATTGGAGAGGACTTTACAGGTAATTGAAACAGCATTTAATTTTTTCAATAAGCATAATGATCTTGTATTATATAATGCATTAACAGGTCAGGCTTTAGACACGCCCCAAGAAATCTCCGATCAATATTTTGTAGATTCACCGATGTCGCAAGGAGCTCGTGCAAACTTGCCGATTCTAAGTAGCAGAGAAGATATTAAGAAACTTGCTATTGGGCATACGGCACGCGTGCAACACGGCAATGATGTTTTTGAAATTATTAGGAAAAGATAAATGGTTCGTCATAATAAAACTCATGAAGATTTTCCAGATTTTGGTCCTAGTATAGAAGTCATTCGCCGTATTCCTAAGGAGGAGCTTGAAAGGTCGCAACGAGAATCCTTTCCTGATTTTGGTCCTGATATAGAAGTCATTCGTCGTATTCCTAAGGAGGAACTTGAAATATCATCCCCTTCTCCAGAGATCACGCAAGGCGAAGCATTTTGGAACTCTTTAAAACATGGATTGAGTTTTAATTTAGATGACGAAATTGCAGGGATTACAGCGGCAGGACGTGATCATGAAGATGATTATGCTATACCTGCTTTTGTGCGGGGGCTTGGCAGATATTGGTCTGGAGATAAGAAATCTTTAGAGAAGTATGATAAAGCTGTCAAAGAAATACGTGATTATCAACGTAGAGTAAGTGATACACATTATTGGACGTCTTTAGGAGGAAATGTTTTAGGGTCAATAATCCCTTCACTTGCGACTTTAGGAATAGGAGGAGCAGCAAGATTAGGAATTCTTGGGTCAAAATTAGGTCAAGCATTCTCAAAAGCAGGTCCATCTCGTATAGGAGCAGTCGTAAACCCGTTTTTAGGTATCACGAACAAAACAACGTTGCCTCATTTGCTTAAAGTAGGAGCGGCATCTGGTGCATTACATGGAGCGGGAGAGGGTGAAGGATTAGGTAATACACTTACCAGTACGTTAGCTGGTGCTGGTTTAGGAGCGGCAGGGACAGCGGTTGGAAGTGCTTTAGGTCATTTGGCTGGTTCTACTGTCGGTGGAATAGGAAGACTTTTTTCTCCTTCTCATAAGCAAGGCGTTGAAAAAGCAACATTAAGAGCAATCAGTAAACATTTAGGTAGTGAGGCATCTGAGGAGCTAGGAGAATCTTTTAAGAAAGCTGTTCTTACCGATTACGTAGCCGATCATAGCCCGTTTTTACAGGACCTTGTTTTTGATATAGCCCGAAGGAATCAAGGAGCTTATCTTGATTTGACCAAAAGAGCAGAGGCAAGAGCACTGGGAGGAGGAGAGCGTATTCATCAAGCAGCTGATAAATACTTTATTCCTCGTCAAAATGTTACAGGTTTAAAAGGAGATCTTATCGCGAGTAGAGAGGCAGCAGCCCATGATCTTTACGAAATAGCCAAGAAGACCCCGATAGGAAAACACCATTATGGCGCTCTTAATGAATTAATGAAACGCCCTTATTTCAGACAAGCTTATAGAGAGGGGCTACAAGAGTTCACGAGTAAAGGCATAGAAGTTGGTCCATTTTCTTCTGCAAAATTTGATCTCCTTACAGAAAAACCCAACATGGGTGTCCTCCATGAAACGAAGGTTAAACTTGGTATTATGAAAGATGCAGCCGAAAAGATAGGAGATAATAGTAAAGTTCATACCTTAGTTGATATACAGAAAAAATTGTTAGAGATTATGGATGCTGTATCGTCCGAATATAAGAAGGGACGTGGATTATATCATCAATATAGTTCTCATGTAGATGCTATGGATGAAGGTTCCAAAATCCTTAGCAAGGCGCTTAATAAGGATGAATTCAGTAAAATTTTTGATGAACTACCAAAGGGACAACAAGAATATTTTAAAAAGGGTTCAAGGGCAGAACTTTTAGAGGGTATGGGGCAAACAGGAGATAAAGTCTCCAAGGCAAAGGAGATTTTTGATACGGACGATCTGTATGATAGATTTGCAAAGATTTATGGATCAGATCAAGCTGCTGCTGTTAAGAATGTTGTCAAGAGAGAAGCCGATTATGCAGATTTTTACAACGGAATACCAAATCGTATAGCAAATAAAGATATATCTTTTACGCATAATGTCAATGTCCCAACGAGTAAACGTGATGCAGCCTTTCAAGCAGGGAAAGCAGCGTTGAAAGCTTCTTGGATACCTTTTAAAGAAACAGCTTTTAGAGAGCGTCAACGGATTGAAAAGGATGTCGTCAAGTTATTGACAGGTGGCTCAGATATTTCGAATAAGAAAATTGTAGAGCTTATTCAGGGCATGGTTAGAGCGCAAGAGAAGGGATATGCTACGAAAGAATGGGTGAAAAAACTATCTGCTGCTTTGTTTGGGGGTGGAGGGAAAGCCTCCATAGAAGGCTTGAATGTATTGAGTGCATTTGAGTAAGGAAGCATTAAATTATGACCCGTTACAGTCCTTCAGTTGATCAAGCGATACGTCAAGCAGCGGCGCGGTATGGATTGCCGGAAAGCTATTTATACCGTGTTGCGCAAGTTGAGAGTGGTGGTAATCCCAATGCAAGGAATCCGCGCTCTTCTGCGGGTGGTTTGTATCAGTTTATAGACAGCACAGCTAAGCAATATGGCTTACAAGACCGTTTTGACCCCATGCAAGCAGCCGATGCCATGGGGCGGTTGACGCTTGATAATCGCAACCATTTAAGCCGTGTGTTGGGAAGAGCGCCCACAGAGGCAGAATTATATTTAGCGCATCAACAAGGAGCAGGAGGAGCCACGCGTCTTTTGCAAAATCCCCATGCCAATGCAGCGCAATTGGTTGGGAGCAATGTGGTTGGTTTGAATGCAGGCAATAACGCAATGCGTGCAAGTGATTTTGTTAATCGTGTTTTCCAAATGTATGGTGGACAGCCTTACAGAGCAAGTCCTATAGCACGAGGGGGCATTAGCAATAGAGTGAACTTGCTAGAGGTTTTACGGGCGTTATTAGCCTCGCAGGAAGAGCCTTCAGAAGAAGAGCATGAAGAAGATGATAATCCTTTGATGACGCAATTCATGCGGGCATTTTACGGAATTTAAGGGTCAAAATCATGTCAACGATTTATGATTGGTCGCTTAGAGCGGCGGATAACACACGCGCAGATGATTTGATTGATTGGTCAGAAGGGCAGCATCCTAGCCGTGTGAACACGAGCGCGCGTTTTATGATGCAGCGTGTCAAGGAATACTTGTTAGATACGGGTGGAACGCTTGAAGGCATTGTTACGAATGATTATGCCGAACAAACGACATTGATAAGACTTGAAAGCCAAACGGCATTTTTGGAATATAAGAATGGGATTGTTTTATGCTTTATGGCAACGGGTAAGAATATTGGTGCAACCACACTCTCCCTTAATGCCTTAGAGGGCAAGCCGGTTTATAAAGCAACGGAATTCGGGATTGGTGCATTATCGGGCGGGGAAATCCAGCAGGGATGTATTTATACATTGGTCTATCATGGAGATCATTGGTATCTTATGAATCCTACCTCTATTCCTTTGGAAGAAGAAAGCAGCCTTTATCCAACGGGATTTATAGGAACATTTGGGATGCGGGCTATACCAAAAGGTTGGTTGTTGTGCGATGGAAAGGCTTACTCTCGAAATGATTATAGTGAATTGTTTGCGACGATAGGAACGGTTTGGGGTGAAGGAAATAGCGTTACGACCTTTAATGTTCCGGATTTTCGAGGGATGTTTTTACGGGGCTTAGATAGTGGACGGTCTATAGATGCCAATCGTAGATTTGCAAGTGTGCAAACCGATTTAATCGAGTCCCACCAACATCAGGGGCAAAGTCTTTCCTTTCCTCATTTTACCAGCAATGAAGACTTTTGGGATGGGAATACAACAGCTGTTTTGGGGTATCGTATGGGGTTATTTGGAGGGAGCTCTCTGGCGAGTTTTATGGGTATAGAGCGTGAGAATTTAGGAGGTTATATTGCAAGCCCCTATAGCCTTGATGAAGATCAAGAGGTTGACTTGAGAAGCACTGGTGAAGGTGAGACGCGTCCAGTGAATGTTTCTGTTCTGTTTGCGATTAAGACATGAGGTTTTACGATGTCGACGATTTATGATTGGTCTTTAAATGCCTCTGAGAATGCCTATTGTGATGATTTGATTGATTGGTCAAAAGGGCAACGTCCTAGTAGTTTGAACAATAGTGCTCGTGTGATGATGCAGCGCATCAAGGAATATTTATCGGATACGAGTGGTATAATTGAAAATACCTTTACGGTTGATGGGGAACAACAAACAACGTTGATAAGACTTCAAAGTAAATCTCAGTTTTTAAAATATAAGAATGGGTTATCGATTTGTTTTAAAGCGAAGGGCAAGAATGTTGGGTCGACAATGATTGCTTTGAATGCTTTATCCGGCAAGCCCGTCTATAAGGCAACGGACAGCGGTTTATTAGCCTTATCGGGAGGCGAGTTTCAAAAGGGATGCATTTATCACGTGGTTTATAGGGATGAAGGTTGGCATGTTTTGAATCCTACACCTTTCTCTTTACCGAAAGCACCGGTTATACCGGTTTATCCTACCGGTACGATAGGGATTTTTGGGATGCAAGTTTTGCCGTCTGGTTGGTTACTGTGTGATGGTCAGGCTTATTTGCGCAGTGATTATCCAGCTCTTTATGATGCTATAGGTACGAGGTGGGGAGGCAGTGAGAGTTGGACGAAGTTTAATGTTCCCGATTTACGTGGTGTTTTTTTGCGTGGTGTTGATGATGACCGTGAGATAGACCGTTGGCGTTATCTTGGCACATTACAGCATGACGCCATGAGAAAGCATAAGCATGATGGACAAACAGTTACGATTTTGAATGATGCAAATGAGGAAGAGAGTTGGTATGGAGATATGACAATTATCTGGGGGTATGAGCTGAATGAGCAGCAAAGGGAAAAACTCGCTGAACGTTTGGGTGTGAGAGCAGAGAATATCCGTGTGCATCATGGACTAGCTTTTCCCCATTCTCATCTTCACATGCGTGATATTGAGTTGGTCAGTTCAGGTGTCAGTGAGACACGCCCGATTAATATGAGTGTTGTATTCGGGATTAAGACGTGAGGTTTTAGATGTCGACGATATATGATTGGTCTTTAACGGCATCTGAGAATGGTAGTGCAGATAGCTTGATTAATTGGTCAGAAGGACAGCATCCAAACACAGTCAATAACAGCGCGCGTTTTATGATGCAGCGTGTCAAGGAATACTTGTTAGACACGGGTGGAACGCTTGAAGGGATTGTTATGGTTGATGATACACAAAAGACCAGTGCGATACGTCTTTTAAGCCAATCTCAGTTTTTAGAGTATAAGAATGGGCTATCGATTTGTTTTAAAGCGAAGGGTAAGAATGTTGGGTCGACAACGGTTTCTTTGAATGCTTTATCCGGCAAGCCCGTCTATAAGGCAACGGACAGTGGTTTATTAGCTTTATCGGGAGGAGAAATCCAAGAGGGTTGTCTTTATAGGCTTGTGTATGATGAAGAGATAACCGGTTGGCAAATTCTCAATCCAACAAGGGAGAAAGCTTCTTCTTTAAAACGTCTACCGTCTGGTCTGATAGGTCCTTTTGCGATGGAACGCTTACCGGAAGGTTGGTTACCTTGTGACGGGGGGGCATATTTGAGAAGAACGTATAGAGCATTATTTGACGCGATAGGAACGACGTGGGGTGAAGGAGATGGCGTTTCGACATTTAATGTTCCGGATTTTCGAGGGATGTTTTTACGAGGACTGGATTATGAACGTGGTCTAGATCTTTGGCGTTCTTTTGCAAGTGTTCAAGCGTGTTCTTTGAAAGCGCATGAACATTTAATAGGTCCGGCATCTTCGGTTGAGCATTCTTCACGAAAGAAACGGGATGTTTCTTCTTCTGAAGATTCTTTGACAAGGCGAAGGAGAGACTGTACTGGCTTGCAGGTTAGCGCTGTTGAATGTGAGAAAATAATAGAGAGCTTCATGAAAGAAGAGGTTCCCTTTTGGTTTACCGAAAAGGATAAGCCGCCCCGCTTGCCTTGGTTTATCCGGAGTCCGTTTGCGAACATTTTATATTATTCGATGCCTATCAAAGAGGGTATCAATGACAGGGGGCATCATGAACATCACCTCATGACAGAGAGGGTTGGTGGTGTTGAAACGCGCCCCGTTAATGTGAGTATAATTTATGGGATAAAGACATGAGGAGATAAAATGTTATCAAAACCATTTGCAATATCAGAGCTTAACGACCCGTCTCAAGTACGGGTTGTTTTTTATTCAGGGGGCGCTTTTGTGCATGCGCCGCTTAATAGCGTTTTTGATTTATTGAAATCATCATTGAAGACAGAGATTGATGGTTCACTGAAAGATTTAGAGAAACGTTTAGAGAGCTTAAGTGAAGAGATTGAAGAATTGAAAGAGTGTTTATTGTAGGCATGATGTAAGGATTAAGGCAGATGAAGATACCCGATCATAGTCATGAGTATCTGATACCAGTAGCAACTGAAGAGGAAATCAGAGAAGGGCTTTCGCAAGATAGTGTTGTTGTTCCGAAGATTTTAGGGACAGCTTCTTTGTATTCGTATGAAACTTTTGCGCCGTTAGAACAGGTTGTCAATGCAAGGCAAGAAGCTGAAAAAGCCATGTCGCGTGCAAATGGTGCGCAACAAGTTGCAGAAGAATCGAAGCGCGTATCGGACCAAGCGCTTAGAGAGGTGACGACAACGGGTGAAGCGGTTACAACAGTGACAACAACCGCCAATGTTGCGAAAGAGACAGCGGATAGCGCTAAGAGCTTAGCCGAAGAAGCCAAGAATGCCTCTGATGCAGCAAAGCACATGGCAGAAGAGACGAAAGCCGCCGTTGATAGAGCTTCAGGGGAAATCAATATTACGAAAGGTTCATTAGCCACGGTATTGGAAAGTTTTGCAGAGGTTAAGCAGATAAGTGACAGCGCAGTGAATGTCTCGACAGAAGCTAAGAGATTAGCTGATTCCTCAAAATTGATTGCTGAACGTGCAGAACAAACAGCGAGAGAAGCTTCTCAAACAGCCATGGAGACGACCCAAGTAGCAGCGACAGCAGTAGCGACGAGTCATGAAGTTAAGACGGTAGCGACCCAAGCGAGTCTTAAGGCGGATGGCGCTAAACAAACAGCGGATGATGCCAAGGATATGGCAGAAAATGCGAAAGTGTTATCGGAACGGGCAACATCTTCAGTTACAGAACTCACTCAAAGAGTATCACAAGTACAAACGTCAATAGAGACAGCATTAACAGAGGTAAGAGAAGGCAAACAGACAGCAGAGACTGCGAAAGAGACAGCAGATAAAGCGTCGTTGAAATCAGCACAAGCCCAACAGGATGCTTTAGAGGCTTCTAGACTAGCCAATGAAGCAAAAGTAGCAGCAGAACAAGCTTTACAAGCTGATAGACAAGCGATTCGTGAAGGGGATACAGCGACAAAAAGTTTGGTAGAAGAAGTTCAGAAGAAGGTTGAAGAGGCGCAAGCAGTTTCACAAGAGAGTAAGGGTATATCTGAAACCGCAAAAAGTTTAGCGGAAAAAGCGAACACGGCATCTACAGAAGCGCAAAAGACAGCAGAACAAGCTTTCAGTGAAGCTAGAGTAGCGAAATCAACGGCGGCTATAGCGTCGACGACAGCTAATGATGCGAAGGGGGCTGCAGAAGAGGCAAAAGGTTTATCGCAAGGTGCTACAGCTTCAGTTACAGAATTAACAAAGACAGTATCACAAGTACAAACATCCGTAGAGACAGCCTTAACAGAAGCAAGAGAAGCCAAGGAGAAGGGGGAAACCACACAAACGCTTTCAGGATTATCCAAGAGAACAGCGGATGAAGCGATAGCCAAAGCATCACAAAGCCAAACAACAGCGGATGAAGCGTTAAGAGAGTCAAGAGCGGCAAAGAATATCGCAGAAGAGGCAAAACAAGCATCAGAAACATCACAAGAGGTAGCATTGGATGCGAAGAGCAAAGTAGAAAGTTTAGAGACTGTTGCCAATGGAGCAAAAGAAAAGAGTGATCAGGCAGCCCAAACAGCTGAAACAGCGAAGAGGCTTTCAGAAGAAGCGAAAGAGGAGGCAGGTCAAGCCAAGTCGACAGCCTTAGAAGCGAAAAATGCGGCGGATAATGCAAAGAGGCAAGCGGAAGAAGCCCAACAAAGTGCGACAGAAGCCACGAGAGTAGCCAATGAAGCCAAGGCATCATCGCAAGTTAGTACGGAAACTATAAAGAGCATAGCAGAAGAGGCAAAGAATAAAGCGGAAGCGGCAGAGAAGGTTGCACAAGAAGCCCAAAATACTTCTGATGCTGCGAAGAAGGCTGTTGATGTCGTCCAATCCCTAGTAGCGACTTCACAAGAAACAGCCGTGAATGCAAAGAGTAAAGCAGACAGTGTAGAGACCATTGCACATGCAGCGAAAGCCACGAGTGAACAAGCGATCAGTTTATCGACTGAAGCAAAGGGTGTAGCTGATGAATCTAAGTCTCTTGCCGAAGGAGCAGAGAGATCAGCGAGAGAAGCCAAGCAGACAGCAGAGGAAGCCAAGGGTGTAGCAGATGGTGCATCTACGACAGCCAATGAAGCCAAGAATGCAAGTGAAACAGCGACAACAACAGCGCGTAGTGTAAAAGAAAGCGTTGAAAGAGCAGTTTTAGAGGCATCAGATGCGAAGAGCAAAGCAGAAGAAGCAAAACAACGAGCGTCAGAAGCAAAAGATGCGTCTTCAAATGCTCTCACGGCTTCTACAGAAGCAAAGGAGCAATCGGCACAGGCGATTACCTTAGTTAATGAGGCAAAAGGTGTTAGTGAAGAAGCCAAGGACTTAGCGGAAAAAGCGACAGCAACCTCCACAGAGGCACAAAAGACAGCAGATCAAGCACGAACAGCATTGACTGATGCGAGCACGACGGCAAGCGCGGCATTAACCACAGCTAATGATGCGAAGAGGATTGCAGAAGCAGCCAAAACGTCATCAGGAGAGGCGAAGAATCTTGCACAAGCAAATAAGAATGTTTGTGATGAGGTTAAACAGACACTCAGTGATGTAAAAAGCCTTGCAGAGAGGGCGGTATCAACAGCCAATTCGGCAAAGCAGACAGATGATGATACGATACAAAAAGTCTCAGAATCATTGACGCAATCGAGTACAGCGAAGAATATAGCAGAGGCTGCTAAAAGCGTAGCGGATAGTGCAAGCAAGAAAGCAACACAAGCAGAACAGCAAGCAAGTGAGGCGACGAGAATAGCAGGAGAGGCGAAAAAAGTGGCAGAACAGGCTGTCCGTTCTGGAGAGGCAGCAGGGCAAGGGAGTGGAGAATCGGTAAAGAGGATAGCTGAAGAAGCGAAGAGTAAAGCCGAGGCATCAGAGAATCTTGCTCAAGAAACGAAAAGTGCTTTGGATGGATTAAAACAATCGGTCAATAGTGCGCAGTCGATAGCAGTAGAGGCACAGAAGGTTGCAGAAGGAGCGCAAAAGAAGGCAGCACAGGTAGAGACAGTTGCCAATGAAGCAGACAAAATAGCTAAGGAAGCCAAACAGACAGCAAGTTATGCTGAACATAATGCGAGTCAAGCTCGTAGTGAGGCAGAATCAGCGAAAAGTATAGCTTATGACGCTAATAGTAAAGCCCATGATGCGAAGGAAGCAGCAGATAGCGCTAAGACTACAGCAAGTTTAGCAAGGATGTACGCAGATGAAGCTAAAGAAAAAGCGGAGAAAGCTGATAACCGTGCGTATGAAGCCAAAGGTGAAGTGGACAAAGCGAAGGAAATAGCTGGTAATGCAAAATATATAGCAGAACAAGCGCAGAAGGCAGCTGAAACAGCTGGTAAAAAAGCAGCATCTTTAGAAGAAGAAGCGGAAGAGGCACAAAAAATATCCAAAGAAGCCAAGGAAAAAGCGGGTTATGCTCAGCATGATGCAGGTCAAGCCCGTAGTGAGGCAGAATCAGCGAAAAGTATAGCTTATGACGCTAATAGTACAGCGAATGATGCGAAGGAAGCAGCAGATAGCGCTAAGACTACAGCAAGTTTAGCAAGGACGTATGCAGACGAAGCCAAGAAAATAGCGGAAAAAGCTGATAACCGTGCGTATGAAGCCAAAGGTGAAGTGGACAAAGCGAAGGAAATAGCAGAGAGGGCGAAATATATAGCAGAAGAGGCAAAGAAGGCAGCTGAAACAGCTGGTAAAAAAGCAACGTCTTTAGAAGAAGAAGCGGAAGAGGCGCAAGAAACAGCCAAGGAAGCCAAACAGACAGCAAGTTATGCTGAACATAATGCGAGTCAAGCTCGTAGTGAGGCAGAATCAGCGAAAAGTATAGCTTATGACGCTAATAGTAAAGCCCATGATGCGAAGGAAGCAGCAGATAGCGCTAAGACTACAGCAAGTTTAGCAAGGATGTACGCAGATGAAGCTAAAGAAAAAGCGGAGAAAGCTGATAACCGTGCGTATGACGCTAAAGATAAAGCCGAAAAAGCCAAGGAAACTGCCGATAGAGCGAAAAGAACAGCAGAAGAAGCCAAAGAAAGCGCCGATACAACGAAGAAAGAGCTTGGTGGTATCAGGAGTTCCCTAGCAACAGCAACAACAGCTCATACAGTAGCCACACAAGCAAAAAATCTAGCTGAAACAGTAAACACTTTTCTGAAATTTTCTAATTTAAGCGTTTTGTCAATTTCTGCTCCGTTTCTTGTTGCTACCGGCAAAGCGCAATTAACATTGAAAAAAGGAACGCGTCTAACCTTGGTACAAGGCAACGATGTTTTGGTTGCAAGTAATACGGCAGATAAAATAATAAGCGTTCAGTCTCTTTCGGCGGGCAAGGATTATTACGTTTATTTGGTCCCCGAGGGAAGAGATTCTCATAAATTTGTTGTCTCAGAAAACTCTACCTATCCAAGAGATTATATATTTAGTGGTTCACGCAAGATAGGAGGCTTTCATACGCTTTGTGCAGATGTTGGCACGATTTCTGGTCATCCATTATCAGGTTATAGAGCAGGGGATATATTACCCAATTCTGTTTGGTGTCTCAATCACCGTCCGCATAGTTCTCCCGAAGGAATGGTTTACGACCCCTCTACAGACATGTGGGTAGATATTTATCTTCAGTCAGGCATCGGTGAAAATACGAAATCAGTCTATCGTACCAATATAATAACAAACCGTAGTTATACCGATCATGCAACAGATATGGCGCGTGTTAAAAAATCTTTATTGAGTGATGAGGCGTTTGCTTCAGCCATGTATGGAAGTAACGATAAGAGAAGTATTCAAGGTAAAAAGTCGCCTTCTCCAAAACATTCTGGAGGACATAAGGATACGGCAAATCGTCGTATGATTTCTTACATTGGTTGTGAGGATGGTTGTGGCTATATATGGCAGTTTTTGTCAGGCTCTATTTTTTTCTCAACAGAAGGTAATGCAGGTACTAAGGCAATGGTAGCTGGAGGGAGTTGGAATAATGAAGAAGAGAGCCACCGATTTTCTCGAGGGTCCATAGCTATCAATGGTGGCAATGAACAAGTTTCGGCGCGTGGGTGCAGCCGTTCACGTCGTTTTGTCTAGGGGATATTGAGATGATAGATTATCCAGAACATTTAAATAGCAAGCAAGATTATCTGAATATGCTTTCTTTTGATAAGGCAGAAACGGTCAGAAGGCTCAAGGATCTTTTAGAGACGCGTTTTTATTGGGTCTTTATTAAAGAGCTTAGTGACGGAGAAGATGGAATAGAAGATGATACGCATAAGGTTTGTCTAACAACGCAAATGTCCTCTGATCTGAAAGGAAATTTTGTAGCAAAGCGTTGTCAGTATGAATTACAGGAAAGCGACTATGCGCTGCTTTTTAATCTAGGATTTAGTGTTGAAGAAGTCGAGCAGTTGATCAAAGAGCATAGCCAATAGAAGATTATAAAAGAAGATTTTAATCCAGCCCCACTGATGTGGGGCTTTTTTTATGGGAGCGTCAGATGAGAAAGATATCAAGGGAAGGGTTAGAGCTTATCAAACAATGGGAAGGCTTGCGTTTAGAGGCATATAGAGATTTAGCATGCATTTGGACGATAGGGTATGGTCACACCAACAATGCCGGTACTCCGCTTGTCAAAAAAGGCATGCGTATTACGAAAGAGGAAGCAGAAAAAATCCTTTGTGAGGACTTAAAGCAATTTGAGAAGACGGTAGAGGAATCTGTAACAGTTTCGTTAACAGATAACCAATTCGCAGCCTTGGTGTCGTTTTGCTATAACGTAGGAACGAAAGCTTTTTGCAAGTCAACGTTGTTGAAGAAGCTTAATCAAGGGGATTATGAAGCAGTTCCTGGTGAATTACAGAAATGGAATAAAGTGGGGGGCAAGCCTTTTATAGGTTTAGTCAACCGTCGAGCAGCCGAAGCTGGTTTATGGGTAAAAGGGTCTTACATTGCTTCGAATTATGAACGGGTAGAAACGCGTAGTGCAACTGGTCTTTTAAAGATAGAAGCACTCGCGCCGATTATAGGGTCTTGTTCTGGGTTTGGAGGTTTTTTGGTAGGCAATGGACCGGTCCAATGGGCATTAGCAGGCATCATGGTCTTAGCCGCTTGTACAGGACTGGTGATTGTTGCCAAGCGGTTTAAGGAGCAGCGTTTGTAATTTTTTGGTTTAAAAGATTAAGCAACAGGGAGCACGTTTATGTGGTTGGCAAAATGAGTAGCAATCAAAGTAAGCGGAGAAAAGACCTTTCGGAAACGGAACAACAGCTTCTTCACGAGATGATAGAAACGTACCAAGGCATAAAGATGATGTCACGCATTATGAAGTGGATAGCCTTTATTGTCTTTATGTTTGTAATCGATGTGTCCCGTTTTATGGATGCCATAGAAAATAGCTTCTCACACTTAAAAAAGTGGATAACAAAAAGTTAGAGAAAACCTATGTTTGATACACCGCATAGAATTAGATTTTTAAAAACTCATAATGGAGATGCAAGCTTAAAACAAGATTGCCTCTTAACATCAGAAACGAATCTTCGTTGGCAAAATTTTTTAAATAATCTTCTCATAGTTAGCTATCATCATCATAAAAAAAATAAAGTAAAAAATCCAGATATTAGTTTTCAGAAGCATGTGATTGATGTTTCAGATGATGATGCAATAGCACAGCGTATTACGTTGATTAGTTATTATTTGTCTAATTACCTCTTCAAGGAGGATTTTGATGAATGCTATATCGCAAAATGCTACAGCTCCGATAGTTTTGACGATTTTTATTTTGTGATAAAAGTAAACGGTTTTAGTTTTCCACTTCATTTGGGAAACAAGAAGTACCGTAAGATTTTTCATTCTAAAGTTCTCAAAAAACACCTCGAAGAGAAGTTCTGATTCGCAATAATTGAAGAAAGTTTCGAAAATATTTGTTAGAATCAGCAGAAATATTTCTTCTCTAACAGGACTTTTTATATGCTGACATCTTTTGGTAAAATCTTACGTAAACTTCGCGTTGATCACTCAGAACGTCTTTTAGACATGGCTAAAAAATTAGATATATCTGTAGCATTTTTGTCTTCTGTTGAAATTGGTAAAAAATCTGTACCCGTTGGTATGGAAGAAAAGATCATAAAGTTGTACAATTTAGATCAGGATATGGCTTCTCTCTTAAGAAAAGAGGCTGATTCTTGCCGTAAGAGTTTTACAATTAAATCTTCTGATTCATTTTGCTCTGAAATTATTGGTATGTTCGTTAGAGCTTTAGAGAATTTTTCACAACAGGACTTAGCAAAACTCAAAGAATTATTAAAAGAAGTTAGCAAAAAAGGACGTGCTTTGTAGAGGGGTGTTGGAAAATCCTATTCCCCAACTTTTATTCGGGTATCCCTCACAGTAAAAAAGGTATTAAAAACCAATAAGTTATTTTCAGTATAAAACGCAATGGTGCCCCCAGAGAGACTCGAACTCCCGACCCCCTGATTACAAATCAGGTGCTCTACCAACTGAGCTATAAGGGCGTAACCATGTAGGAGTTAGCACAAACTTACAAAAAGGAAAACAGAAAATTATCAATTTTTATACATATTAAAAGAAAATTATATAACAAATAAAAAATAATCAGATTATTTCTTTTTTAACAATGTTTATAGTAGCGCTGAAATATCCTTACTTATAGAATCTGGTGATAGTCTATCGTTCTTGAATTAAACATCTGAAGAAGTTTCTTGCTGAGAAAGGTACTTCTCTAGCCAGTGAATATTATAGTTACCGTTTGCAACATCTTGATTGTTAATGAGCTCACGAAAGAGAGGAAGTGTCGTTTTTATCCCATCCACGACAAACTCATCTAAAGCACGCCGTAAACGCATCATGCATTCTAAACGGGTACGTCCATGAACAATCAATTTTCCAATCATGCTATCATAATAAGGAGGAATTCGATAACCTGAATAAGCACCTGAATCAACACGAATTCCTAAACCTCCAGGGGTATGAAAATGTGTAATGGTTCCCGGTGATGGGGTAAAGGTAAGAGGATCTTCTGCATTAATACGGCATTCAATGGCGTGACCGAAGAAACAAACATCATCTTGTGCCACTGAAAGCTTGCAGCCTGATGCAATATGAATTTGTTCATGAACTAAATCTATACCTGTAATTGCTTCAGTTACAGGATGTTCGACTTGTAAACGCGTATTCATTTCAATGAAATAGAACTCACCATTTTCATAAAGAAATTCGACAGTACCAGCTCCACGATATCCAAGTTGAGCACAGGCATTTGCAACAATACTACCAATTTTTTTTCTTTCAGTTTCATTAAGCGCAGGTGATGTAGCTTCTTCCCATATTTTTTGATGCCGTCGTTGAAGTGAACAATCACGTTCTCCTAAATGAATAGCATTTCCCGCACCATCACCTATAACTTGTATTTCAATATGACGAGGCTTTTCTAAATATTTCTCTATATAAACAGCGTCATCACCAAAGGCTGCTTTCGCTTCTGAACGCGTTGTTTTAAGAGCTATCGAAAATTCTTGTTCAGAATGAACGACTTTCATACCACGCCCACCACCACCGGCAGACGCTTTGATAATAACGGGATAACCAATTTCACGAGCAGTACGTAAAGCATCTTCTTCTTCTGTGACAGCTCCATCTGAACCAGGAACGACAGGAATACCAAGTTTTTTGGCAGTTTTTTTGGCTTCAATTTTATCGCCCATGATTCGAATATGAGCAGCCGTTGGACCGATGAATGTAATATCATGGGCTTCTAAAACATCTGCAAATTTTGCATTTTCAGAAAGAAAACCATAACCTGGATGAACTGCATCAGCTCCTGTAATTTCACAAGCAGCTATAATTTGCTGAATACTCAAATAAGAATCTCGAGCGGGAGGAGGTCCAATACAGACACTTTCGTCAGCAAGACGAACATGCATTGCATCTGCATCAGCAGTAGAGTGAACAGCTACAGTTTTTATACCAAGTTCTTTACATGCACGTAAAACACGAAGAGCAATTTCTCCCCGATTAGCAATGAGGATTTTTCGAATCATAGCTGCCCCTCGCTTTATTCAACAATAATAAGTGGTTCACCAAACTCAACAGGTTGGCCATCTTCGACAAGAATAGTGGTTACTTTGCCTGAGTGTGGTGATGAAATTTGATTCATTGTTTTCATCGCTTCAATGATTAGTAACGTTTCTCCTTCAGAAACATTTTGCCCTACTTCTACAAATGGTTGAGCACCTGGCGAAGGGGCAAGATAAGCTGTGCCAACCATTGGAGAGGTTATGGTATTTTTTGATTTATCTTCTTGCGGAGGTTGTGTGGGAGATTCGGTTGTTGGGATTGGAGAAGATGTTGCAGAAAAGCTAGGAGTGGCAACAGGGGAATAAATTATTTGTTCGGAAGAAGTTGAGCTATTTTGGCGTGAAACACAAATACGAAGTTCTCCTTGTTCAACTTCAATATTTGTTAAATTCGTATCATTCAAAATTTCAGCAAGATCGCGAATAATTTTCGTATTAATTGCGGTATATTTTTCCGAATCTATTTTTTTTGTTGCCATTTTAATTCTAACTCCTTGATCAATGAAGATCGCCATTATATCATTTTATGACTGAACATCTCTAGATTAGGGATGATATCTTTTGAGGCTTCAAAGATTTTTATTTCCTTTTAGTCATTATACTTTGCAATTTTAAACTCGTATTTGCTGTATGTAAAATTGCACTTATAAGCCTGTTGTCAAAAAAGAGAAAGCATAAAATCACTTCATTTACAGTATTCTTCCTAAAATTGATTAGATATAAAAAAAGCTATTCACTGTATATTATCTATCTCTTGTTTTAGTATATCCCGCCTGGCTGCACCGATGAGTATTTTATTACCGATAATATAAGAAGGCGTTCCTGTAATATGAAGTGTAGAGGCAACTTGAATATTTTCTTTAAAGATTTTTTGCAGATTAAGATCTTTTATTGCATTACGGAGTTTTTTTTCATTTGCTCCTAATGAAACAGCTATTTTTATAGCTTTAGCTTCATTTACACGCCCCTGATGTATTAAAAGCGTTTTGTGAAACTGTGGATATTTTTCTGGAAATTGTTTTCGAAATGCATAGGCAACAGTATGGACCGCTAAAGAATCAGGCCCTAAAATTGGCAAATCCTTGATAATGACTCGTAAATCTGGGTATTCTTTTATCAAGTTTTCTATATCGGAATAGGAATTTTTACAATGTTGACAGTTGTAATCAAAAAAATCAACAAGTACTTTTTTGCCATTTGGATTGCCTAAAACAGCGTCATGAGGAGAGTGAAAGATCTCCTTTTTTAACGAATGGATGACAGAGGTTTGTCTTTCGCTTTCGTATTCATTCTGCTTTTCTAGCTTGTCTTGAAGGATAAGCTGCATTTCAATCATAATTTCTGGATGAGTAAGAAGATACTCTCTCACAATTTGTTGAATTTGATGAGAATCGATATGGGGGGTAATCTTTTCCTTAAGCTTAGATAAAAAATTAGAATCTTCTAAAAGTTGTATTTTAAGATTTTCTAAGTTTAAATGATTTTCTTTTTTGGAGTGTGATGTTGCATTTGATAAAGAAGGGACAAAAATTAAAATACTCAACATAATAGAGGTTAAAACTTTTGAAACAAGTGTTACTTTTGGTTTTTGAAGTTGATGAGTCATCTGTATCCCTTCATATTTTCTATCGTGTTATTTAAGTGAACTATATGAAAAGCGTTATCTCTGTGCAATAAAGCATTAGCTATAGTTGTTATTCACCAATGAGCAAAAGCGTCAATTTTTCTCTAAAAAAACTTTATATGATGCACATTTTTAAAGATTATGTTTTTTGAAGATAAAAAAATTCTCTTTAATTTGTCAAATGTTGTTTTGATAAAAGGGTATCAAAAAGCTTTTTATGCGTATTTATTGTGGAAAAAAGCATATTGATAATACAATGAAACGCACTTGTATTGATTTTTTACTGTTACTTTATTGAGTAGTGTGAAACAAAATTAAATCATGAAAAGTAAAATTATGAAAACCACAACGCATTATGAGCTGTTTATCATTGGAGGAGGGATAAACGGGTGTGGATTGGCAAGAGATGCAGCTGGACGCGGTTTTAAAGTAGGATTAGCTGAAATGAATGATCTTGCATCGGGGACATCGAGTGCATCAACAAAGCTTATTCATGGAGGGCTTCGTTATCTTGAACACTATGAGTTCAAACTTGTTCGTGAAGCGTTAAAAGAACGGGAGATCATTTTACGTATGGCTCCACATATCGTGCGTCCTTTGCGTTTTCTTCTTCCTTATCATAAAGAGTTGCGCCCTGCTTGGATGTTGCGTTTTGGACTTTTTATTTATGATTATTTAGGGAAATGGAATCAGAAATTGTGGCGCAGTAAAACGATTAATTTTTCAAAAAAGTTTTGCTCTATACTAAAGAAAGAATATCAGAGAGGTTTTGAATATTCTGATGCCAGAGTCGATGATGCCCGTTTAGTCATTGCCAATGCGCGTGATGCAGAAAAATGCGGAGCAGATATAAAAGTACGGACAGAAGTTCTCTCTTTAAAAAAAGAAGAGAAAAAATGGCGTATCATTCTACAAGATAAGTTAAGTGGCAAAAAATATAGTGTCACAGCCTCTTATGTCGCAAATATGACAGGTCCGTGGATTGATCATGTTTTGACAAGCATATTAAACTGTAAAGAACATCCACCCGTACGGCTTGTTAGAGGTTCTCATATTTTGGTTCCAAAGCTTTATACGCATGATCGTGCTTATATTTTTCAAAACGGTGATGGACGTATTATATTTACTATTCCCTATCAAGAAGATTTTACTTTGCTTGGAACTACAGATTGTGATTATCAGGGAAATCCAGCCAATGTTCATATTACAGATGCAGAGATTAGTTATATTTGTGCAGCAGCTAGTGAATATTTCATACAACCAGTGTCACCTAAAACGATTGTTTGGTCTTACTCTGGAGTTCGTCCACTCTATGATGATGGGTCTTCAAAAGCCCAAGAAATTACGCGCGATTATATTTTAAAAGAGATAGGAACAGGAAGTACACCAAAAATTCTTAATCTTTATGGTGGAAAAATTACGACTTATCGTAAATTGGCTGAAGATGCGATGAAATTCGTTGAAAAGGCGCTTGGTAAAAAGGGGAAATCATGGACGGCTAATGCAGTTCTTCCTGGCGGTGATTTTCCTTATAACCAATTAGATACAATCGAAAATAGAATTGCTCTTTTGACGCCAGATTTAGATGCTTTTACACATCGCAGACTTGCACGCTCCTATGGTACAGACGCATTGGTGATATTTGCAGATGGTAAGGCGAATAGAGGAAAAAATTTTGGACATGGACTTTATGAAATAGAAGTAAAATGGTTGATGGAAAAGGAATGGGCGAAAACATATGAAGATGTGTTATGGCGTCGTTCAAAACTTGGCCTTTTCTTTAATGAGCAAGAAGTTGAGATTCTTTCTTCCTATATGCGAAGCCAAAAAGAAATTGGAAAACATTTATAGTCGTTTGACTTTAGCAGATTTTATCTGCAATGTTGTAAAATATTTTTCTTCAGGAGATCTTAACACAATCCATAAACATTGAAAGAATGCTGTTTGTTTATCCTATGACGAAAAATTTAATAAATACCACTAAGAAAAACGCATTGAGAGAAAATAATTTATAATCGGATTCGTATGGAAGATAGAAATCTTTGTTTTTTATTGGAGAGAAATAAAAGTACTTTCTATTGCATTTGTTTCACAATGAATTGAAAAAGGCTAAAGAAAAATAAGTCTATCATGGAAAATTGTGGAATGTTTTAGTTTATTATTTTAAACTCTCTGGTAAAATTCGCAAGGATGAGAAGTTAATGACATAAAAAATTTAAAAATGAGTTTTTTGTCATTACAGGTGAAGATCTTCTTTTTCATGTTTATATACTTTAGCGTTACTCTATAAAAATTGTGGTTTATATGCTTGATTATCGTCAACTTTTATATCAATTAAATAAAGGCGCTGTTGGTATATTCATAATGGTTTCAGAGAATAAAGCTTTCTGTAAACTAAAAGGTAAGTATTTTTCTCTGTATGAAGAGAGATACGGGGATATAAGAGCAGTGTCCTCATGATATTTTACAATCTTCCATCGTCTATAAAATTTGCAGTAGCACCGATGTTGGACTGGACAGATCGACATTGCAGATTTTTTTATCGTCTTTTAACAAAAAAAGCACTCCTTTATACGGAAATGGTGGTAGCAGATGCCGTCATTCATGGTGTTCGTGAACAATTGTTGGCTTTTAGCCATAAAGAATGTCCAGTTGCATTACAATTAGGGGGAGAGGATCCGAAAAAATTAGCAGAGGCTGCACGGATTGCTGAAGATTTTGGTTATAATGAGATAAACCTCAATGTTGGTTGTCCCTCAAATCGTGTTCAAGCAGGTGTATTTGGAGCTTGTTTGATGTTACATCCTGATACTGTGGCAAATGCTGTGGAAGCCATGAAAAAAGCAGTTACAATACCTGTAACAGTCAAATGTCGTCTTGGGGTTGACGAGCAGGATGAAGAATTAGCTTTAGATCTTTTAGCGGAGAAAGTTTGGAATGCAGGATGTGATGCCCTTTGGGTTCATGCGCGTAAAGCGTGGCTAAAAGGATTAAGTCCAAAAGAAAATCGCAATATTCCGCCCCTTAATTATGAAAGAGTTTATAAATTAAAACGTAAATATCCTCATAAATTCATTGGGATAAATGGTGGAATTAAATCAATTGATGAGATAAAAAAGCACTTGATTTTCTGTGATGCTACCATGGTTGGTCGCCAAGTTTATCATGATCCAGCTTTGTTAAAGCATATTGATTTTGAACTCTATGGTGAGTCGCAGAATAATTTGAGTGAGAGTGATCTTATTGAAATCATGTGTGATTATGCGGCTCGACATATTGTATCGGGAGGGCGCCTTTCTCACGTGACGCGTCACATGATTGGTTTATTTCATGGGCGGGGAGGAGCACGTCGATGGCGGCAAATATTATCTAATGAGGCAACAAAACCAAATGCAGATATCTATATTTTGAAAGAAGCTTTTTCTGCTCTTATGGGATAAAAGTGAGACATTAACATGTGTAAAGCTCAGATCCTTTGTATTTTGATCATTTGGATTTTATAGTTTTGGGAAACTTATAATTTTTATTATGAATAAGGATATTAGAGTTTATATATTAAGCGGCATGTTTATGACATCTATTAGACAGAAAAATAGGTTAAAGACATCCTGTAAAGGTTGTCATAAAATTTTGATGTTATTTTGAATCTTGCATGTTTGTTATTGGGGTAGAAGATAGAATATAAAAGTCTTCACTGTAATATTTAATATTTTTTAAACACTATTTAAAAAAGCAATAAATTATTCATACCCTATCTATATGACGTGATTTTCATTAAACATTGTAGATTTTAAAAGGTATCCTCATGACTGTTCGTCCATTTGATGATTTTCGTACTTTACTTACAAATTTACCTGTTGCTGATGAGTTTTCTATAATTTTAGCTAAAAAACGGCAAGAAAACTTAACAAAAGCGCGAGGATCATTAGGAAAACTAGGAGATATTGCTGTTTGGTATGCGGGGTGGAGGGGGACAGAAAAACCTATCGTAACGCGGCCTTTGGTCGCCATTTTTTCTGGAAACCATGGTATCGTAGAAGAGAATGTTACGCCGTTTCCACAATCTATGACACAAAAGATGGTTCAAAATTTTGCATCTGGTGGTGCTGCTATCAACCAAATTTGTATAGCTTATGATCTTGGATTAAAAATTTTTGATTTAGCACTGGAATATCCAACAATAAATATTACAAAGGATGCTGCAATGGACGAGCGGAGTGCGGCTGCTACAATGGCATTTGGCATGGAATCCATTGCTGGTGGGACAGATCTTTTATGTATCGGTGAAATGGGGATTGGAAATACAACAATAGCTTCAGCTTTATGCTTTGCATTATTTGGGGGGGAAGTTGAAGAGTGGACAGGAAATGGTATGGAATCGGAAGATGATTTTTATCAGCGTAAAATAGCAGCGATTAAGACAGCTATCGCTTTGCATAAAGAACATCTTAACGATCCTTTTGAGATAATGCGTCGCTTGGGAGGGCGTGAAATTGCTGCTATGGTTGGTGCTATTTTAGCAGCAAGAATGGAAAAAATACCCGTTATTTTAGATGGTTTTGTGGCAACAGCAGCAGCTGCTATCCTTTATAAAATGCATCCAAGAGCTCTTGAACATACCCTTGTTGGACATGTTTCTTCTGAAAAAGCTCATCGTAAACTTTTAAAAAAAATTGGTAAAGAGCCACTTTTGGATTTGGGAATGTGCCTTGGTGAGGGAGCCGGAGCCGCTATGGCTGCTGGTATCGTCAAAGCTGCGGTTTTAACACATGCGCAAATGACGGTTTTGGAGCAAGAAAGTTTGAATACTTAAAAAAATATGAGAAGGATATAAAAAAACTTTTAAGTTTGTTCATTCGCCTTTTCATGTAATTTAATATAATTAAGTGGAAGTTCTGTTGTATATTTAATCTGTTCCATTGCAAAAGAAGATGAAACATCACGGATATCAATTTTAGAAATTAATTTTTTATAAAAAAGATCATAAGCTTCAATATCGGGAACGACAACACGCAATAAATAGTCAATATCCCCGCTCATTCGATAAAATTCAATGACTTCACGGAATTCTTGCACAATCTTTGAAAAGCGCTTAAACCATTCATGACTGTGGGTATTTGTACGAATAGAAACAAAAACAGTAACGTGCGCATTTACTTTTTCTGGAGAAAGAACGGCAACGCGACGCTGAATGACACCATCTTCTTCAAGCTTTTGAATCCTACGCCAGCAAGGAGTGGTCGAAAGCCCCACTTTTTTAGCAATATCAGCGACAGAAAGTGTCGCATTTTCTTGCAAAAGATGTAAAATTTTTCGGTCAAGACGATCCATATTTTTTCTCAATATTTTAATCTATAAAAATTTACGCACTAAATAACGCAAATATACAATAAGCTCATCGTTAAACCATGGATTTTTCTGTAACCAAGAAGTATTTCGCCATGATGGATGAGGTAAAGGCATAACATTATAGCCTCGAGGCTGAGAGATAGAAAGAATATTTCTCCAATCACGAACAGTTGCTGAAACGGTTTTATGTTTTAATTCTGTAATATGCCACTTTTGCGCATAACTGCCAATAGCAAGAACAAGCTTTATTTGAGGCATCGCTTGAAATATCTTCTCATGCCATATTTCTCTACATTCACGTCTTGGTGGCAAATCAGCTTTATTTTTGTCATAACCTGGAAAACAAAATCCCATAGGAACAAGTGCAAAGAGAGATCTATTATAAAATTCTTCTTTCGTTACATTAAGCCAATCACGTAATCTTTCACCAGAGCGATCATTAAAAGGAATAGATGTTTCATGAACACGCAATCCTGGGGCTTGTCCTGCAATTGCAATCGAAGCCGTATGGGATAAATAAACAACGGGATTTGGTTCATGAGGAAGAGGAGGGAAATAATGTGGCTGTTGGATACAAATCCGACAGGAATAGATTTCTTTTTCAAGTTCGATAATTGGGCTATATTGTTTCATTAGTCAATAAAATTTAAAAATATTTTTACTCTGTGCGAGGATGTGTTTTACGCCATTCTTTGGGTCGTTGAAAACTTGATGCCCATATTCCTCTTTTTTTTCTTCTGGCTTCTTGCTCTTCTTTGGGGTAATCATAATAGCTTACAGCCCAACCATTCTGTACAAGTGCGGAATTGATATTGCTAACTTGTTGCGTTTGACATGTTGCAAGGATACGGTGGTATTTATCTGTTTTATGCCAATGACATGTAACAGATTGGTTTTCTACCAATTGTTCTAAATATTTTTTTGCCTCAAGCCCACAAGGGTATCGTATGTCTTTTTTTCCACAAAATTGATGAAGTTCAGGAGCATCAATGCCGACCAGTCGAATCTTAATAGAAGAAATCATAATGGAATCGCCATCAATGACAAGTGCCTTTCCTTCAATAGAATTTTTAGAAGAAAAATTTTCTTTTTTAGGGAACGTCTGAGTCGGCCTAAAATAAGTTGCCATCATGATAAGAATGCTAGCAGTGACAAAAATGCTAAAACCGATAATTTTATTTAAACTTCTTAGATTAAAATGGGAAAAGTTTTTTTTCATGAAATAAAGAAACTGCCACTATCATAACGCATTCTATAGAGCATTACTTATAATTCTTTCAAAAAATATTTCATTCACATGACGAAAAAACATTTCGTTTTAATGATAAAAATTTTGTTAGATATTACAAAAATAAAACATGCATGCAGTATAATATGTAAGCAACTTAAACAATAAATCAACTTAACTAAATCTGTATAGGCCATACAAATTTAAAGTTACACAGATTTTAAAATAAAAAAACAAAAACACTCCTCATAAATTAACTTTGAAGAGTAATAATCCCACATTTCTTTTGGAGTATAAAACCTATCAATAATGATTGGCTTATTTATTTAATTTTTGTTTCTTTAAATTCAACGTGCTTTTTTACAACTGGATCATATTTACGTTTGCTCATTTTATCTGTCATTGTACGGCTGTTTTTCTTTGTTACATAGAAAAAACCAGTATCTGCAGTTGATAAAAGCTTGATCTTAATGGTTGCTGCTTTAGCCATAATGTAAAAACCCTATTTATACTGAAAAATATTATCGTTGTCAGAACTTATTTCCGACATCATCAAATTTTCCGGCAACAGTACGGATGTTCTCAAAAAAGTCAAGAGCTGATTAGCTTTCTCATAAGTTGGATAAATAGCAAGATGACATATAAACCAAAAAAAACAGCCATGGCTATTGAAAAACCAAAAGGATCAAAGATATCCATGGATTTTCCGATAAAAGTTGGTCCTATAAGCATACCAATTCCATAGCAAAAAGTAAAAGCAGAATTAGCAGCAGCAAGTTCTTGCCCCGTAAGACGCGCGCCTAGATGTGCAAGACCAATTGTATAAAGGCTCGCTGATACACCACCTAGAATAAATAGATCAAACATCAGAATCCATCGATATTGAATAATCCATGGTACTATAAAAGTTCCCATAAAACCTAAGATAGCACAACCTATTAGCGGATAGCGCCTATCTTTGGCATAGTCGCTTAACATGCTGATAGGAATTAAGAGAAAAATATTCCCGAGTGCAAGGGTTGCCATAAAATGTGCTGCTTCATTCTCATTATAACCAATGGATAAACTAAAGGGGATTATAAGCGTTAATGTGCCCATTTGAATGGCCCCATAAACAAGGGCCGCCATCATCGCGCTTGGAACCTGAAAAAGATAACGAAAAAATGGCGTATATTGATTTTTTTGAAATTCTGGACTTAAATTCCAAGCTGCAAGAATTGGTATAGTAGCAAGTATAATAAGGCTACAGCCAACAGCAAAAGGAATAAATCCTTGTGTTCCCACTTTTGCTAGCAGTGTTAGACCTATCACAAACCCTAATCCTAAGACAATAGCATAAATAGAAAGGATCAAACCGCGTTTTTTGGGGGGAGCATAACTGTTAATCCAAAATTCTGATAGGATAAACATAACTGTCATAGTAAAATGCAATATAAACTTTAAAATGAACCAAATCCATATGAATTCAAAAAAATAGAATCCTAAAAAACTTAAAGATCCTATCGCCATCATAAGCAATATTGTTTGAGCGACGCCTAAACATAAAGCAATTCGAGATGTAAAAATAGCTGCAATAATTGTGGCGATTCCACCAACTGTTCCACTATAGCCGATCATACTGTTAGAAAGCCCTTTCTCTGCCATAAGAAGAGAGATAAGTTGTGTTCCCATTGCCAATGCTGTTCCAACAGTGCCAATGGTTGCAATAGCGGCAATAATTGCACGCAAAGAACTATTTTGAGAGTCAAAAATTTTTTTCATGAGAATAGCTTAAGGTATTTTTGTTTATTCAAACAACGAAAAGGTAAGCTGAAATGAAAGAAAGATCAAACCAACTTTTGAAGATTCTCTCTCTTCATTTAGTATAAAAAACTCTGAAATACTTTTAATATAAAATAAAGAATATGATCTTATATGCAAAATAAGTATATCTTATATAAGAATTAATATATATTCAATACTATAGAAAGTTTATTAGTTTAAATCATTGTAATATTATTTATTATTAACTATTAAAGAGGGAGTGAAAGTTTTAATTATTTTCCAATAAAATTTTTTATAATTTAAAACAAAAAAAGCGATAATAAAAATTTAAGAAATATTTTTTATTTTTAACTAATATTTTTTTCTTCCATAAAAACGATTTTTTTGTTTTTTTAATTTGTTTTTATGGTGGGATGCCGATAAAAGCTTGATTGGACGAGGCTCTGTTAAAAGCTCAAAGCTTAAAGCACCAGCAAAAGGCTGTACGGTTATAAGTTTTACTTCTACAAGATCACTAAGCTGATAGCCTTTATGGCTACGTTGTCCTATAAGAATATGTTGTGCTTCATCAAAACGATAATAATCATTTTTAAGTGTAGAAATATGGACAAAACCATCTGTATTGAGCTTATCAAGAGAAATAAAAAGCCCTGCTTTTGTGACTCCAGAAATACGACCTGTAAAAATACGACCAATTTTATTCGTTAAATAGTGTGCAACAAGCCGATCAAACGTTTCTCTTTCAGCGATCATTGCACGACGCTCGTATGAAGAAATTTGCGTAGCAATTTCTGCAAGGTTTTGTTCTTGTGTATCCGTTAATTGGTCATTTCCTAGTTTGAGAGCTTTAATGAGTGCTCGATGAATAACGAGATCAGCATAACGGCGAATTGGTGATGTAAAATGTGTATAATTCTGCAAATTCAAGCCAAAATGTCCATTATTTTTAGGATTGTATTCTGCTTGTGATTGTGAACGCAAAATAACTTGATTGACCAGCTCTTGTTGTTCGGTATCAGCAACCTTTTCTAAAATTCTATTAAGACGTGCTGATGTTAATTCTGCACTTTTGGAGAGGGATATCCCTAAACTTTGAAGAAAGTTCCGTAATATTTCTTGTTTGGCAAGAGAGGGTTTGTCATGAATACGATAGATGAGGGGCTGATGATGTTTTTTTAATGTTTCAGAAGCTGCAATATTGGCTTGTATCATAAACTCTTCAATCAAACGATGGGCTTCTAAATGTTCTTCACTCACAACATCTTGGATGCATCCATTTTGATCAAGAATAATCTTTTTTTCTGCTATTTCTAGTTCTAGGGGTTGTCGACGATCCCGCGCGATTTTAAGACATGCATAAGCTTTCCATAAGGGATGCAAAATATTCTCAAGCAAGGGAGAATTTTTTTTATGGATATGTCCTTTTTTTGCCAATTGTACTTCTTGATAGGAAAGTTTGGCTCTTACACATATCATAACGCGATGAAAACTATGTTTTAGTTTATGACCGTTTGCATCAAAAATCATACGGACGGCTAAAGCTGGTCTTTCTTTCCCTTCACGCAAAGAACATAAATCATGAGAAAGGCGTTCAGGTAGCATTGGTACAACAGTATCAGGAAAATAAACTGAATTTCCGCGTTTTAATGCTTCTTTATCTAAAGCACTTCCTGTTTTGATATAATGAGAAACATCTGCAATGGCCACAATAATAATCCAACCACCATTATTTGTTGGGTCCTTATCCTTGCTTGCATAGACTGCATCATCATGGTCTTTTGCATCTGGTGGATCAATCGTAATAAATGGTAATTGTCGCCAATCTTCGCGATTATCCATATTAGCAGCTTTAATGTGTTTAACTTCCTCAAGAACATCTGCAGGAAAAATATAAGGAATGCCTTTTGAAAGAAGAGCAATCATTGAGAGTGTTTTCTCACTCTTAATATGCCCTAAAACATTTTTTATTTGCGCACTTTTCAGTCTATAACCAGTATTTTTTTTAATTTCAACTTCGACGAGATCACCCGTTTTAACTTTTATTTCTGGAGACATTTCAACGATGAGCTCATTGGTTTTGCGGTCTATAGGCTCAAGACGCCATTGATTATTCTCTAACTTTCGTACAACACCAAATGTGCTCTTTGGGGATACATCAACTTTACGAATAATTCGCCCCGTATAAGAAGATTTTTGAGAATTTTTATTTCGAAAAACTTTTGCAAGAACATGATCTCCAACGCCAATGCTCCCTCCCTTTATGTGACGAAAAGAGTGTATTTCAATATTGGGCTTTGGCGTATCTTCCCATTCAAGAGGTTGTGCAATAAAACCCCCATCTTTATCACGGCTACTAATTTTTACTAAAGTAACTGGGGGTAATTGTCCTTTATTTATTGCTCTTTTGCACTGTTTAGATATAAGATTTTGATCCTTTAATGTACGTAATATATCTCTAAGCCAGATACGAGAATCGCCTTTTAAATTAAAAGCTTTAGCTATTTCTCGTTTACTTAATCGATTAGGATTTTCATTGATAAAGGAAAGAATTTCTTCCCTATTGGGCGATTTTTCTCCCCTGACTGAGGAGAGGAGTTTTACGTTTTTTTCACCTTTAGCCAAATTTTATGTCTCTTTTGTTTTGGAGGAAGCTTTTTTTGACGTTGTCTTTTTACGCGATGCTTTAGCCGATATAAGTTCTAACGCCTCTGAAAGGGTTACACTAATGGGATCTTTATCTTTTGGCAATGTTGCATTAACTTTACCCCAATTGACATAAGGACCATAACGTCCATTGCGCACAGTGACAGTTCCTCCATCGGGGTGTTCCCCTAATGTTGCAAGTGCAGCAGATGTTGTTCTGCTTTGCTTGGTTTTATTTTCTTGTTGTTCTGCCAATACTGTAACAGCGCGATTGATACCAATATCAAAAACTTCATCCGCATGAAGAAGGCGCGCAGATTTTCCATTATGACTAAGATAGGGACCATAGCGTCCAATTGTCGCAGTGACCATTTTGCCAGTTTCAGGATGCGTGCCAATTTCACGGGGAAGGGAGAGTAAAGCCAAGGCTTTATCAAGAGTGATATTTTCCGCCTGCCATTCTTTTGGTAATCCCGCACGTTTGGCTTCTTTGCTTTCACCAAGTTGAATATAGGGACCAAAACGGCCATTGCGAAGAGAAATATCTTTTCCTGTTTGAGGATCAACACCAAGCATCACAGGTTCCTCATTGTGCACAGCTTTATTTTCTTCTTCTGTATCTGTACCAAGTTGGCGTGTATATTTACATTCAGGATAATTGGAACAGCCAACAAAAGCACCATAACGACCAAGTTTTAAGGATAATTGACCATTTTTACACAGAGGACAGGAACGCACATCACTTCCATCTTCGCGTTCAGGAAAGGCGAGAGGTGCTAATGTTACATTTAAAACATCAAGGACATTGGCGATACGAAGCTCTTGGATATTGTTAATAGATGCATTAAATCCATCCCAAAAATCACGCAATACGTCTTTCCAAGAAAGTTTGCCATCAGAGATAAGATCCAGCTTTTCTTCAAGATCTGCTGTGAAACCATATTCTACATAGCGATTAAAGAAATTTTCAAGAAAGGCTGTAACAATACGCCCCTTAGCATCAGGAATTAGCTTCCGCTTATCAATGATAATATATCCACGATCACACAATGTTGCCAATGTGGAGGCATAAGTTGAGGGACGACCAATTCCCAATTCTTCAAGCTTTTTAATTAATGAGGCTTCAGAATAACGGGAAGGGGGCTCTGTGGTATGTTGTACAGATTCAACTTTTTCTTTTGTAAGTGCTTCACCTGTATTTATTTGTGGTAAACGTGATGATTCATTTTCTTCATTATTTTCTTCGTCTCGTTGATCTGTATAGACGGAAATGAAGCCGTCAAAACGAATAACAGAGCCTGTTGCGCGAAGATTTGCACGGTTGTCTCCTTGCAGGGCTTCAATTTCAACGGTTGTACGTTCAATTTCAGCAGAACGCATTTGGCTGGCAATAGCGCGTTTCCATATCAGCTCATAGAGCTTTGCCTGATCACTGTCGAGAAAATTGCGGACTTGGTTGGGGGACCTTTGAAAATCTGTTGGACGGATTGCTTCATGGGCTTCTTGTGCATTTTTTGCCTTTGTTGAATAAAAACGCGGTTTTTCAGGAACATAGTCATTTCCAAAAGATTCATGAATTACTTTTCTTGCTGTATCAATGGCTTCTGGTGCTATTTGCACACCATCGGTACGCATATAAGTAATAAGTCCCGCCATTTCACCGTTAATTTCAATCCCTTCATAAAGCTTTTGGGCAATTTGCATCGTGCGAGAAGCTGAAAAGCCTAATTTTGAAGAAGCCGCTTGTTGTAGTGTAGAGGTTGTAAAGGGAGGAAAAGGATTTCTTTTTGTAGGTTTTGCTTCAACACTGAGTGTGTGATATTGGGCCTTCTCCAACATAAGACGAATTTGATCTGCTTGTTCTTGAGATTGAATATCAAGTTTACCAATCTTTTTTTGATTAAACATTGTCAATCTTGCTTGGAAATGATCATTTCTGATGGTTTTTAACTCTGTTGTAATGGACCAATAATCTTCTTTGATAAAATGTTCTATTTCTGATTCACGGTCACAAATAATTCGCAAAGCAACCGACTGAACACGTCCAGCCGAGCGTGCACCAGGGAGTTTACGCCATAAAACAGGTGAAAGTGTAAAACCAACAAGATAATCGAGAGCACGACGTGCAAGATAGGCATCGACAAGTGATGTATCAATATCACGTGGATTGTTCATAGCATCAAGCACAGACTTTTTCGTGATGGCATTAAAGACAACTCTTTTTATAGGTTTATCTTTTAAAACTTTTTTTTGATGAAGAACATCCAGAATATGCCACGAAATAGCTTCTCCTTCACGATCAGGGTCTGTTGCCAAGATAAGGCTATCGGCTTCTTTAACGGCTTTTGCTATTTCATTTAAACGTTTTGCAGCCGCAGAATCTATATCCCATTTCATCGAAAAATCTTGATCCGGTAAAACGGAGCCATCTTTTGCAGGCAAATCACGAACATGTCCAAATGATGCGACAACTTTGTATTGAGACCCAAGATATTTATTAATTGTTTTTGCTTTTGCTGGAGATTCAACGATAACGATATTCATAATTTTACCCGAATATTGAAATAAAAACTTTTTTATAAACGCCTTTCATGTGAATAGCTAATGGCAATTGCTTAAGAACACATAAAAAAAATATTAGCCATATAAAAAACATGAATATTGTACAACTTGTGATTGTTATTATTAAAGCGCACCCTATATAGAATTACACGATTTATTTTTCACTGTTATTACAAAAGCGTACGGCCAAATACTAAGATAACGTCTATTGAGAGGTAGGAGGGGAAATGCTCAAGGATAGAGGATTATGTTTATAAATCATTTGAAAGTTATCCAATATATTACAGACATGTCAAAGCAAATGAATCAGATGGCGCGTCAGGCGCATAGTCCGCTTTTAGCATTGCTTTTGGATATGGTTGCCAAAGAAGGGCAAAGCATTATTAATAGTGCTGAGGCTCTTGGGGAAGATCAAGATTCGACAATGACACACAACCACCAGAGTGTCGAATAAGCTTTCCAGCAAGCTCGAGTTCTACCAATAAGAGGTAGAGAGTTGGGAGAGGAACACCTGCGTGGGTACTGAGTGTATCGATGTCGATTGGTGTTGTCGAAAGAGCACAGAGAATTGCTGCGCGTGCTGCATCATCGTCCATTAAAGAGGGATGAGATTTTTTTCCGTCTGTTGAATTAAAATCCTCCTTTTCAAGTTGTAAAGAGGATGGTTCCTCAAAAAAATTGAGTTGGGAATTGGGAAGCGATGAAATTAACGGCGTAAGTGTTTCTATGATGTCAGAAGGATGTGTGGTGAGGAGAGCGCCGTCCTTGATGAGGTTGTTTGTACCAACAGATCTTGGATCAAGTGGAGAACCGGGAATAGCAAAAATCAACCGTCCCATTTCAACGGCTTGACGTGCGGTAATTAAGGATCCTGAACGCAGGGCAGCCTCCACAACTAAGAGACCAAGTGAGAGAGCTGCAATAATACGGTTTCTTCTTGGAAAATCGATAGCGCGCGGCTTCCAAGAGATGGGCATTTCGCTGATGATGGCTCCACCGTTGGCGATGATATCTTCATACAACTTTTTATTTTCAGGAGGATAGATATGATCAATTCCCCCAGCCATGACTGCAACAGTTCCTGTTTTTAAACTTGCTTGATGCGCAACGCTATCAATTCCACGAGCAAGCCCAGAAATTGTTACAAAATCTTCTTCTCCGAGAAAATGCGCAAACTGAGCTGTAAGTTTTTTTCCAGCAGCTGAAGCATTTCGAGAGCCTATAATTCCAATCGAAGTTTTTTGAAAAATTGAAACATTACCTTTGATAGCAATAAGTGGCGGAGGGGCTTCTGTAACTTTCAGAAAAACTGGATAATCTGGTTCTCCCATACCGATAAACCGAACACCTAATCTTTCAGCTTCTTGTATTTCTTTTTCCGCATCTTCTAAGCTTGCTATTTTAATAGATGCAGAACCACCCCCTTTTCTAATAAGCTCTGGCAGCGCTGCTAAAGCATTTTCTGCTGTTTTATAATGATCAATGAGATTGCGAAAACTAACAGCTCCAATATTTTCACTGCGCAATAACCGTAACCAGCTTAGACGTTGACGATCAGTAAGCAGGATTCCTTTATTTATTTCTGTGTTGCGTACCAATCTTACTTTCTTCCCCGCTTAATAATCTACTGATATTTGCACAATGTTTTATGAACACAAATAGGCTCATTGCGATCAGCATACAACAGAAATAAAAATCAGAAAAATAAAAAACAAATATCGGCGTGACTGTAACAGCAATAAGCGCAGATAATGAAGAATAACGCATGAGGAGAAAAATTGCACTCCATACAATAATAAAAATAATTGCTGCGGGCCAATATACGCCTAAGCAAACCCCTAAATAGGTCGCAACACCTTTACCACCTTTAAATTTAAGCCATACGGGAAAAAGATGCCCTAAGAAAGCAAAAAAACCCGCTAAAGAAATAAGGATACTCTTGTCGAGCGGATAATTAAAGAATTTTATAATGAAAATAACGATAGCTCCTTTCAACATATCACAAAGAAGTGTTAGAGCAGCAACTTTTTTATTCCCTGTTCGTAAAACATTTGTTGCTCCAATATTGCCGGAACCGATTGCTCTTATATCGCCAAGTTTGGCCAATCTCGTAAACAGAAGACCAAATGGAATTGAGCCAATGAGATAAGATACGAGGAAAATAAACCATGGAGTAGACTGAAAAAATATTTTTGCTTCATTCATTCAAAAATCTCATTACGTTTGTCGGTCAAGTTTAAAAACGGATTTCCCTTTTACAAAGGTTTGAAGTACACGTCCTTGAAAACGTGCATTTTCAAAAGGCGTATTTTTTGAACGTGAATAAAACTTCTCTGTCGAAACAACCCATGGTTCTTCAAGATCAACCACAATAAGGTCTGCATAAGCACCTTTTTTGAGTGTTCCTGCATCGAGTTCAAAGAGCTTTGCAGGCGCCGTTGATAAAAGCTCAGTTATCCGGAGAAGAGATAGGCTCTCATCATGATAAAGACGCAAAGTTGCACTCAATAAGGTCTCCATACCAATAGCACCGGCTGCTGCATCACTGAATGGTAAAAGTTTTGTGTCAATACCCTGAGGATCATGAGAAGAGACAATGATATCTATCGTCCGATCTCTTATTGCTTCAATCAGTGCTATCCGGTCTTCTTCTGTACGCAATGGGGGGATAAGGTGGAAAGAAGTTTGATATTGACCAATATCATTTTCGTTGAAAGATAAATGATTAATCGATACACCGGCTGAAATTTTTTCACTGCGCTGCTTGCTTAAGCGAAGGGCATCAGCAGAGAGCGCTGTCGATATCTGAGCGGCATGATAGCGTGTTTGTGTTAATGCCGCTAAGCGCAGATCCCTTTCAAGTGGGATAACTTCTGCTTCACGAGGGATGCCAGAAAGTCCTAGCCAACTAGCGAGCAATCCTTCATTCATGACACCTTGTCCTATAAGATCTTTATCTTGTGTTTCGTGGATCAATGGGACATCAAAATCGCGTGCATAAGTCATTGCACGTCGCATAACAGATGAATTTTGGAGTGTTTTTTTTCCTTCACTAAAAGCAACGGCTCCTGCATCTTTAAGCAAACCAAATTCGGTTATTTTTTGTCCGTCGAAACCTTGTGTGATTGCCGCAACGGGATAAATATTGACCGATGACATTTCCCCTGCTGTGCGCTTAATGAATTGAACGAGGGCAACATTATCAATAACTGGGTGCGTGTCTGGCATCATAAGAAAGGAAGTAATACCACCTGCTGCGGCAGCTTGACTTGCAGATGCAATCGTTTCATGATTTTCATTTCCGGGTTCTCCAACAAAAACACGCGCATCAACAAGTCCAGGGAGAATTGCTTTGTTTTGTGCATTAATAACTTCTGCTTCTGCAGGGATTCCCTGATTCAAAGCTTCTTTTCCAGCGGCTGTAATCCGTCCATTTTCGACAATAACTGTACCAATTTCATCAATTGCACGTGAAGGATCAATAATGCGAACCTTTTGAAAAACAATTGGTTTTATCATTTTTTTTCTCCATTGATCTTCAAGCGTGAATCTAATAAAGCTTCCATGACAGCCATACGCACTGCAATTCCCATTTCTACTTGTGTATGAATCATACTTTGTGGTCCATCGGCTATATCGGATGCAATCTCCACACCACGGTTTATGGGACCAGGATGCAAAATAATGCAATCATTTTTAGCATAAGCCAAATTTTCTTTATGTAAGCCAAAATAATGAAAATACTCACGTATGGAGGGAATAAAAGAGCCTGCCATACGTTCATGTTGTAAGCGTAACATCATGATAACGTCAGCATCTTTAAGGCCTTCTTTCATGCTGTTAAAAACCTCAACGCTCATATCGGCAATCCCTATGGGCAAGAGCGTGGAGGGTGCAACAACACGAACTCTGGCCCCCAAAGCATTAAGACTGAGGATATTGGAACGCGCGACACGCGAGTGCAAGATATCTCCGCAAATGGCAACCGTTAATCCTTCAATACGACCTTTTCCTCTTTTAATGGTGAGAGCATCTAATAAAGCTTGGGTTGGGTGTTCATGAGAACCATCACCGGCATTAATGACACAACAATCAACTTTTTGTGCTAATAGAGCTGCTGCTCCCGCACTGCTATGGCGAAAAACCAGTATATCTGGCTTCATAGCATTAAGCGTTGCAGCTGTATCAAGTAACGTTTCCCCTTTTTTTACAGATGAGTTGCCGATCGCTACACTCATCACGTCTGCTCCCAACCGTTTGCCTGCTAATTCAAAAGAAGATTGTGTTCGTGTAGAAGCTTCAAAAAAGAGATTAACTTGAGTCCGCCCATACAAAATAGATTTTGTTTTATCAATTTTGTTAGAAAGAATAATGTTTGCTTCTGCACGATCAAGCAATGTATTAAGATCTTGTACATTCAGATCTTTAATAGCTAAAAGATGTTTATGAGGGAAAAGTGGAAAAAAATTATCTTGAATCATAGCATTCTTCTTTATCTCTCTTTAAAACGGATTTAACAAGCATTTGTTTGAATATGATAAATGTTTCTTAACTCTAAAAAGACAAATAGTCTATGATATGAATGATTTGAATATAGGAATAGACTTATGAGTGCTGTCTCTGCGCAAAATGCTCGTCGAAAAAATACATTTCTTAGCGATACGCTTATGTTTCGTATAGCCTCTACTTTACCTAAGTTTTTACTAGCAAGCTTTGAAGAAATAGGAGATTTTGCTGCGAGTCGAGAAGCATGGAAGCTTTCTTGCTCAGCGAATCATTATAAACCTTCACTATATTATAACGATGAATGGGGGCAACAGGTAGAAAAATTAGAAATACATTCTTCCTATAAAGATCTCCAAAAATATTCTAGACAAGCAGGGTTGGTTACTTCGCTTTGGGAAAATACTTCTTCAGAAAATGGGGTGCGCTATCAAGCACGTGCGATTCGTTTGGCTTTATCTGCTGGTTTAGAAACAGGGCATTTGAATGAAGTTATTATAACGAGTGCAGCGATTGCTGTTTTAATTAGTGATAGTGATATCTTCAAAAAATGGCAAAATGTCCTTTTGTCACGCCAATATGATTCTTCCTCAAAGCCTATTGATCATAAAAAATCTGCTTCTCTAACGTGTGCTTTTGATGACATTGAACGATACGCTTTCAATTTTCCAAGTGTTAAAAAAATTTCTTTTGATGAAAATATGGAACGTGATCTGTATCGTTTAAATGTTGTAAAAACTAATGTCATTAATCCTACAGCTGATGGATATCTTGTTAGTGCGGATTTAAATGGTCATTTAAGTTGCTTTTTTGTTCCACGTATACAGGAAAATGGTGCATTAAATGGACTGATATCGATTCGTCATTTAATTCAGCGTTCTGGAGAACATTTAACACCAGAGGGAGTTGTTGATTTTCAAGGCAGTTATGGTTGGCTTTTGGGAAATCCTGGAGAAGGCCTTAAAGTCATTAAAGATATCGAAACGATGATGCGTTTTGATCAATCTGTCATATCGGCAGGTGTTTTGCGTGCGGCTCTTCAATTTGGTATAGATTTTTTCCGCACAAAAATGCCAAATCAGCCTTTACCACCACTAACAGAACGTATTTTTGCAGATATTGCATTAGATATTGCTGCTTCACAAGCATTAGTTTTGCGTTTAGCGCGAGCCTTTGACAATGCAGCAAATGACCGTTCTGAAGCCGCTTTCGCTCGCATTATGACACCTATTATTGCTTATCACGTCAGTCAATTGGTTGTGCCTATTATTGGAGAAATTATTGCACAACTTGGTATTGAAAGCTTTATAGAGAACAATCCCTTATCACAAATGTTGCATAATGGACCTGCGAGAATTGTGAGAAATAGTTCAGCTAATCAATTGGTAAAGGATGCCATTCTTATTGCTGAAAAAGCACCGGGATTGTTTCAGAAATTGTTAGAAAAAATTGCTCTTGATATTGGCCCGGCAGGACCACGTACCATTGAAATTATTAAGTCTGCTGGTGATATGGCCGCGGCAAATGAAGGAGCAGGAAGATTTTTTGTTGAACAAGTAGCTTATGCAGCAGCTGCTGCGTCATTACGTTCTACAGATATAGAACATGTTGCAAATGCCTATATGGAAAGCCGCCTTGGTGGACAATGGAGATCTTCTTATGGGATGCTCATTGCGCGCTATAATGCAGGTCATTTGCTCAATGTTCTCTATCCTTCCATATGATGAAAGTTTTGAATTCTATTGAGAGCACCTTGCAATATAAAAGCAGCAGCTGCCGAATCAATTCTGTTTGCTCTTTTAGTGCGTGATACATTCATTTCTAAAAGAGAACGTTCTGCGGCAATGGTTGATAAGCGTTCATCCCAAAAAACAAATGGAATTTCTGTATACGCTTTCATATTACTTACAAAAGCCTTAGTTGCTTGAACACGAGATCCACTGCTTCCATTCATATTAAGAGGTAAGCCAATAATAATAACACCTACATTTTCACGATCAAAAATTTTAATCAGTGTGTGAGCATCTTCTGTAAATTTTTTTCGCTGAAGCACAGGACGCGGATTTGAAACAATTAGTCCCATATCAGAAATCGCAACTCCAATCGTTTTTGTCCCTAAATCCAAGCCTGCTATTGTTTGTCCAGGCAAAAGATGTGTCATAACTTCATTGATATTAATAACAGTCATAAGAATTATAATACGTTTTTTAATGTTTCAGATCTATAATTATATCCTTTATTCATGTTATCTAATATTCTTGCACTTGCAAGTGCAGCCTTGTATAGCCAGAATAAAGATTAATAAATAAAAGAAAACAGAAAGGCGTAAAGAGTATGTCTGTTGATCAAGAAACCGTTAAGCGGGTTGCACGTTTAGCACGGATTGCCATTCAAGATAATGAGGTAGAGCCTATGACAAAAAAATTCAATGCTGTCCTAGGTTTTGTAGAACAATTGAATGAAGTTGATGTCAGTGAAGTTGAACCATTAACATCTCTGATACCGATGACTCTACGAATGCGCGAAGATCGTGTTACAGATGGCAATAAAGCAGCAGATATTGTCGCCAATGCCCCTGTTACAGAAGAAAACTTTTTTCTTGTCTCAAAAATTGTTGAGTAACTTTTTATATTTTTGAAATTTGAGAACCAATATGACTGATTTAACAACCCTCACAATTGCACAAGCTCGTGATGCTCTCATAAAGAAAAAGCTCAAAGCAACGGAACTAACAGAAGCCTATTTAAAAGCTATAGAATTGGCTAATCCTACTTTGAATGCTTATGTAACAATAACAGCAGAACAAGCAAGAAAAATGGCTGCTGAATCAGAAGATCGCTTGGCGAGAGGAGAGGGGGGGCTTTTAGAAGGGATTCCCTTAGGAGTTAAAGATCTTTTTGCAACCCGTGGTGTTCATACTCAAGCTTGCTCAAATATCCTTGATGGTTTTAAACCGCATTATGAATCAACCGTTACGGCTAATTTATGGCAAGATGGTGCCGTAATGCTAGGGAAACTTAATATGGATGAGTTTGCTATGGGCTCTTCTAATGAGACATCATATTATGGTCCCGTTATTAATCCATGGAGAAAAAAAGGCTTAAATGAAAAACTTGTTCCTGGTGGCTCTTCGGGGGGATCGTCTGCCGCTGTTGCTGCACAAATTTGTGCAGGCGCAACAGCAACAGATACAGGTGGATCAATACGCCAACCAGCAGCTTTTACGGGTACTGTAGGAATAAAGCCAACTTATGGACGTTGTTCACGATGGGGACTTGTCGCGTTTGCTTCATCCCTTGATCAAGCTGGGCCTATTGCTAGAGATGTTCGTGACTGTGCTATCTTACTCAGATCAATGGCCTCTTTTGATGAAAAAGATTCTACTTCTATGAATTTACCAGTTCCTGATTATGAAAGTTATCTTGGTCAATCAATTAAAGGAATGAAAATTGGTATTCCCAAAGAATATTATCTGGATGGAATGTCTTCTGAAATTATTGAGCTTTGGCAAAATGGGATAAATTGGTTAAAAGATGCAGGCGCTGAAATACACGATATTTCTTTACCCCATACAAAATATGCTCTACCTTCTTATTATATTATAGCTCCTGCAGAAGCCTCTTCTAATTTAGCGCGTTATGATGGTGTCCGTTTTGGTTTGCGTATACCAGGAAAAGATATCATTGAAATGTATGAAAATACGCGTTCTGTTGGTTTTGGTGATGAAGTCAAACGGCGTATTTTGATTGGGACTTATGTTCTTTCATCAGGCTATTATGATGCCTGTTATCTAAGAGCTCAAAAAGTAAGAACACTTGTAAAACGTGATTTTGATCAATGTTTTGATTCAGGCATTGATGCTATTCTTACACCAGCAACACCAACACCTGCCTTTGGTATTGCTGATGAAAAAATAAAAAATGATGCTGTCGCAATGTATCTTAATGATATTTTTACGGTACCGGTTAATATGGCTGGTTTACCAGGAATTTCTGTTCCTGCTGGTTTGTCATCAAATGCTTTACCCCTGGGATTGCAATTGATTGGTAAACCTTTTGCTGAAGAGGTCATTTTCCAAATAGCACATATTATTGAACAAGCAGCAGGAACATTTTGTGCAGAAAAATGGTGGATATAATCATTAAGCTGAAAAGCATTTCTCATCAGTGATGAGAAATGCTTTCTTAAAAGTGAGGAGGGATGGGCCCTATTCCTTTAATTTTTTATCTTTATCCACCAAGATAGGCTTCTTTAACGCGCGGATCAGAAAGCATAGCTTTTCCTTCACCGTGAAATAAAATATGCCCTACCTCTAAAATATATGCATAATCAGCTATAGAAAGTGCAGCAAATGCATTTTGTTCAATAAGAAGAACAGTTTTTCCCATATCATTAATTTTCCGGATAATCGAAAAAATTTCCCGGACAAGAAGGGGGGCTAATCCCAATGAGGGTTCATCTAATATGACCATATCAGGATTACTCATGAGTGCGCGCCCTACAGCAATCATTTGTTGTTCTCCACCTGACATTGTTCCTCCCAACTGTTTTGATCTTTCACGTAGGCGTGGGAAAAGATCAAATATCCATTCAATATCACGAGAAATTCCCTGTTTATCATGACGGATATAAGCGCCCAGATGAAGATTTTCTAAAACAGTAAAATGGGGCATAATACGTCGCCCTTCAGGGCTTAGAGCAATCCCTAATCGCAAAATCTCTTCTGGTGTTTTTTTAATAATTGATTCGCCATTATAGGTAATTTCTCCATAAACAGAGCGATTAAGTCCTGTAATAGAACGTACAATACTGCTTTTTCCTGCACCATTAGCTCCAATTAAAGTAACAATACTTCCTTTTTTTATGGACATAGAAAGATTTTGGACAGCTTTAATGGCACCATAATGAACGTGAAGATTTTTTATTTTAAGAATATCCATAAACATCTCCGCCAAGATAAGCTTCAATAACTTTTGGGTCATTACGAATTTCATCTGGTGTGCCATTGGCAATGCAACAGCCATATTCCATAACCAAAATATGTTGGCAAAGCTCCATAACCACTTTCATATCGTGCTCAATAAGAAGAATTGTAAGATCAAAGTCTTTTTGCACTTTTGCTATGAATTTTCTAAGGTCTTCACTTTCTTGCGGATTCATGCCAGCGACAGGTTCATCAAGAAGAAGCAATTTAGGCCTTGTGGCTAACGCACGTGCGATTTCTAAACGCCGTTGCACACCATAAGGTAAAGCTGTTGCTAATTGATTAGCAAGATGATCAAGTTGTAACTGTTCAAGAAGCTCCATGGAATTTTTATAAACTTCTCTTTTTTCTCTCATTGCTTTTGAAAAAAAGAGAGCCGAACAAAACCAAGGATATTTTTGACGGACATGAGCGCCTACCATAACGTTCTGTAAAACCGTTAACCCTGAAAAAAGACGAATATTTTGAAATGTTCTGGCAATATGACGTCTGCAGACAATATAAGGAGGTTCTCCAGAAATTTTTTGCTCATCAAAAAGAATGGTACCACTTGTAGGGGCATAAAATCCAGAAATCATATTGAAAACTGTTGTTTTTCCGGCACCATTGGGACCAATTAATCCAGTTATGCTTCTTCGTTTAATGGCCATATTAACATTATTGACAGCAATTAATCCGCCAAAACGCATTACAATATCATTGAGTGAAAGAAGAGTGTTGTTCATAGCTTCCCCTCAGTATTAGAAAACTTTTTGCGTACCAAAAAGCTATAAATTCCATTCCACGAGAATTCACGTTGTCCCATCAACCCTTTTCTCCAAAATAAAATAATTACTAGCAATAAAAGAGAGAAAACAACCATGCGAAGTCCTGGTGTTTCTGGAATATGTATAAAGCCTAAGTCAAATGGACTTTCAATAATACGAAGCCATTCAAGCATGACGGTAATAATAACGCTACCAATAATACTTCCTGTAATTGAGCCAAGACCACCAGCAACGACAATCATCAAAATATTAAAAGTGAGCAAAAAATTAAACATTTTCGGATCAATGGTTGAAATAAGAGCAGCCATTAATGCGCCACCTATTCCTGCAAAAAATGCCCCAACAGTAAAAGAAAAACTACGGTAGAAAAAAGCATTAATTCCCATAGTTTTCGCAGCAATTTCATCATCACGAATAGCCCGTAATACATTACCCGTATTGCTTCGCAGTAAGAGAACAATAAAGAGAATTGTAAATGCTAACCAACCATAGTTCCACCATAATGTTGCATTTTGAGGTATTCCTTTGATTCCCAAAGAACCATTTGTGAGAGATGTCGCATTCGTAATGACAATGCGGATAATTTCTGCAAAACCCAATGTTGCAATTCCGAGATAATCACCACCAAGACGTAATATTGGCAAAGCAATCAATAAACCGATAATTGCTGCACACAAACCACTGATAACAACAGCGACAAAAAAAGGGAATTGTAGATGGGATAATGGCTCAGCTATGGGGTCAAGAATCCACATCATCTCTTTTTGTTCAGGGGAAAGAAGTAAAATTGCGCAGACATAAGAGCCAATAGCCATAAAGCCAGCATGTCCAAGGGAAAACATACCTGTAAAGCCATAAATCAAATTAAGTGAAATTGCCAAGATCGCATTAATAGCAATTAAATTGATGATACGAAGTGTATAATCATTAAAATGGTTATCCGCATAGAATAAAAAACCTATAAGAACGAAAATACTGATACACGATAAAAAAATTGTCGCTGACTTTGGCATTAGATTTTCTCCTGACTTTTTTTACCCATTAATCCTGTGGGCAATACCAATAAAATCAGAATCAATAAAATGAAAGCGAAGGCATCACGATATCCAGATAGCGCGGGGAAAAATGCGATAATCATAATTTCAATAAACCCTAATAATAATCCTCCCAACATTGCTCCTGGTATCGAACCGATACCTCCGATAACAGCAGCGATAAAGGCTTTAAGACCAGGAAGAACACCCATATAAGGCTGAATTTGAGGGTAACGTAAAGACCACATAATGCCGGCTATAGCTGCAAGTGCTGAGCCTATCCCAAATGTAAAAGCAATGACTTTATTGACAGAAACCCCCATCAAACGCGTCGTTTCAATATCATGAGAGATTGCACGCATAGCAAGACCAGGCTTTGTTTTATGGATAATCCATAACAGTAAAACAATAAGAATCAATGACACAATGGGAACAATCAATGACATGGGAGCAATTCTAATGATACCTTCTGCTTCTGATCCTAATTGCCATAAAAATGGTGTTACCAGAAAATCTGGTTGTTTTACACCTTTGGGAACACCACTAAAGAGTACAGTAGCAAGATTTTCAATAAAAAAAGAAACACCAATTGCACCGATAAGCGCTGAAATACGCGGCGCATGACGTAGAGGTTTATAAGCGAGTTGATCAACAATAATCCCTACTGCACTTGTAATAAAAATAGAAAAACAAAGAGCTAAAACCCAGATTGGGGTAAAATCTTGTGGAGAAATTTTTAAATAATAAACAATCCCTAACGCAAAAATTAAAAAAACAGCAATCCAATAAATTGAAGGACGCCTTTTAAACCCTATAAATACTGAATAATAAATAAGAGCAGCGAGGAACAAAAGAAGAAGAGCTGCCCACGCAGGCATAAAGCTAATTGTGGAAAAGAAAACAAAATAGGCCCCCAGCATAAAGATATCACCGTGAGCAAAGTTAATCAGTCTCAATATACCGTAAACCATGGTGTACCCAATAGCGATAAGCCCATAAAGAGACCCCAATGCCAGTGCATTAAAAAAATACTGGATGAACATTTCAGTGCTCATCTCTCATCCTTCCACATTTGTTAATTTACATAGGATAGTAAGATTTTTTTAAACTTTTGGTTGAGAAAAATATTCTCAACCAATTTTTCCATTTCAATTTTAATACGTACAATTTTTAAATTAAAAAGCAGGCTTAACTTCTTCTAAATAAACACGTTTTCCATCCTGTATTTTAATGATACCAATAGGAATTCTAGGGTTATGATTTTCATCCATCGACATATCACCAAAAGGCGTTTGAAAATCTTTTAACTTGCTTAGCGCAAGCGTAATTTTTTCACGATCAGCGCTGCCAGCATTTTCAATAGCCTTCATAAACATCATATAACTTGTGTATCCCAGAACTGAATTGATATTGGGCTCTTTGTCAGGATAAGCTTTTTTCCATTCCTCTGTGAATTTTTGCGCAGCGGCTGACATATTTGGCATATCCTCACTATAGGGGAGTGTCGTATGTAAGAAACCTTCTGCCGCACTTCCTGCAATGGTAATGGTTTCTGGATTATCCATGGCATCTCCACCTATAATTTGAAACTTTGCTCCTAATTCACGCGCTTGTTTCATGATGATGGCACCTTCAGAAAAGTAAGATGGAATGAATAAAATATCAGGTTTTTTTGCGATAATCTGTGTGAGAACAGCTGAAAAATCCTGATCTCCAGAATTATAATTTAAATTTGAGATAACTTCACCACCTAATTTTTTGAAAGCACGCGTAAAATAACTTGCAAGCCCAATGGCATAATCACTTGAAATATCTTTGAGGATAGCGGCTTTTTTTGCCTTTAAAACTTGGCTTATATAAGTTGCAACGCCGATTCCTTGATAGGAATCAATAAAACAAGCGCGAAAGTAATATTTTTTACCCTGTGTAACAAGGGGACTCGTTGAAGAAGTTGCTATGGTCGGAGTCTTTGCTTTTTCAGATATTTCACCACCTGCTAGTGAGAGTGAAGAACCATAGCTACCAATAATTCCACTTACCTTTTCACTTGCTGTTAAACGCATAACAGCATTCGCTGCTTCCACTTTATCAGACTTATTATCAATAATAACAAGTTCCACTTTGCGTCCCAAAACTTCTGGGACTTGTTTATGAGCTAATTCGATTCCTCGAATTTCAAGCTGACCTCCAAAGGCATTTTGACCACTTAATGGAAGATAAACACCAATTTTTATAGGTTCACTCGCATAAACATTCGCTGTAAGTGCCATAAAAGTGGTGATTGTCGTAAGGATTTTCTTCAATCGCATTGCGCATTTTCCTTAATTGAATTGTCGTTCTTGCACCTTATATTGAACTTCTTCATCATGCAAGTTACACATTAATGAAAATATCATTATGTGAAAAACTTTTATATGAGCTTTTTTGTTTGGCCCTTTTTGTAGGATATGTAAAGCCTACAATCAAACAGTTTTATAAATATTTTTATAAATTTCATGTTGATATTAACGTGTAAGAGATACGACAATATGGGGAAATCTTATCTTGGGGCTTGCGTGTTGATACAAGAGCAATGTTTACTTAAACCTAGAGAATCAATATCGTACAATTTATAAGCTACAGGATCACGTTATTATGACGAGTAAGGATGCATTAAAAGATTGTTCCCTATCTGAGGATAGTATAGGTGCTTGTGGGGAGATTATCGAAGTCAGTGGTGTCATTAAGTGGTTTGATGGTAGTAAGGGCTATGGATTTATTGTACCTGATTTACCTCATTTTCCTGATATATTATTGCATGTTACAGTCATGCGAAGGGATGGTTTCCAAACAGCTTTGGAGGGCGCTAAAGTTATTTGCGCTGTGGAAAAAACTGAGCGAGGGTTAAAATGCGTTCAAGTGAAATCCATCGATTGTTCTTCAGCGGTTCATCCATCAGAAGTTCCTGCCCGTACTCATGTTGTTGTTACTCCAGAAAGTGGTCTAGAACGTGCAATTGTTAAGTGGTTTAATCGTGACAAAGGTTTTGGTTTTCTTAGCCGTGGGCAGGGGACAGAAGATATTTTTATTCATATGGAGACATTGCGCCGTTTTGGTTTAGCAGAGCTTCGTTCAGGGCAAGTTGTTCTTGTTCGGTTTGGTAAAGGGGAAAAAGGTTTGATGACAGCAGAAATTTATCCAGATATAGGGTTTCCTTTTGCAACACATTAAATCGTTACTTATTGAATTTTACGAATAAAATCATTATGTTTTTGTATTTTAAAAAGGGTGGTTATTGTATAAATAGCTATAGGGGGTCTTTGTTATGGCTCTTGTAAATTTATAAACTAAATAAAAAAATGCGCGTATCTATTGAAAAAATAAGGAAAACAAGAGAACAACTCTCTAGTTGTTTGGCTTTTAAACTCTGATATTTTCTATTTTAGAAACAAAATTTAATTTTTTTATGGTATAGACAAGAATGTTAAAGCCTTTTAAAAAAGGATATATTGTTTTATGGGCGATGCTTTTTATGTTAGAAATGCGCATTGTTGTCGCGAAAGAGCCCATGGAGATTCCTGTCCATCCGGTTCCTTTAGAAATACACACAAGCCAAGGTACAATTTCTTATAAGGTAGAGATTGCTTTTACTCCCTCTCAAGAAGCAGCTGGTTTAATGTATCGAACTGATTTTCCACGCGATCGTGCAATGCTTTTTAAGCAGAAAAAAAATTATCAATCGGGAGGTGAACAAAAGCTTTTTATGTGGATGAAAAATACACCATTGCCCTTAGATATGATTTTTTTAAACTCTGAAGGGGTTATTGTATCGATTATTGAAAACACTTCTCCATTTTCAAAAAAGATCATTTCATCAGGTGTTCCGGCAGCTTTTGCACTTGAGATTAATGCTGGTGAAGTTTCTGAAAAACAGATACAAAAAGGGCAACATATTATTCATCCTGTTATTTGTGGAAAGTGTAATAAACAATGACAGCTGAGGACGTTCATTTTTTTGAATATGATGGTTTGCGCTTTGCTTATCGAGAAGAAGGGCAGGGTGAACCTATTTTGTTGATTCATGGTTTTGGGTCTTCTGCTCGGGTGAATTGGTATGCAACGGGTTGGTTTCGTATTCTCACTGAAGCGGGATATCGTGTTATTGCTCTTGATAATCGAGGACATGGTGATTCAGTTAAAAGTTATGATCCTAGCTTTTATACACCTCAAGCTATGGCTGGCGATGCGGTCAAACTCTTACAGCATTTAGAATTATCTAAAGCTCATGTTATGGGATATTCTATGGGAGCTCGTATTAGTGCTTTTATGGCTCTTTTATATCCAACATATGTGAACAGCGTTATTTTTGGTGGTTTAGGTATTGGTATGGTAACGGGTGCAGGAAATTGGGAACCTGTTGCTGAGGCTCTTTTAGCGGAAGATCCCTCTACCATTACTAATACGCGTGGTTTAATGTTCCGTAAATTTGCTGATCAAACAAAAAGTGATAGACGTGCTCTAGCTGCTTGTATTATCACATCAAAACAGGAGTTAACGGCATCTGAAATTTATAAAATTGAACAACCCGCACTTGTTGCCGTTGGTTCATTAGATGAGATTGGCGGTGCTGCAGAGCCATTAGCAGCTTTGTTACCTTGTGGCGAGGCTTTATCAATTCCTGGTCGAGATCATATGCTTGCTGTAGGTGATAAAGTTTATAAAAAAGGTGTTATCAATTTTCTTTCTCGTTATCCTATAAAATAAAAACTTTTGATAGGCCTTAGCATTTACAAAAATACCCAATATTTTTGCATATAAACTCAAAAGCTTGTTTAAAAACTTTTCCATTTTGACATAAGTTTTTATAAAAATAGGCAGGAGAATAAACTCTTATTCACTTATTTTGTATATTTTTAAAACTATGTAATTATTTTAAGCTTAGATAACTATATTTAAAGTTTGTTAAATAGAATTATTTTTGAGTGATGTAATAATGTTTTTGCTAAAAAGCATAGTTTTAAATGAAAAATTATTATTATTTTATTTTTTATAGAAGGGAGAGAATTATAAATCATTGATTAATTTTTTCGTCTAAACATGCCTCATGAATACATAATGCTAAAATTGGAAATAAAGTAAAATTATTTAAAATATACAGTTTTATGCCATTTTTTTATCTATACGGGTATATTTAATAATGATAGACTCCTTTTATAAAAGTTCTTTATGAATATATAAAGAAAGAGCTGTAAATATATGTAATATTAAGTCAATATTCAGATTAAGCTTTTTTATTGGCTTTACAGAATCAGATAAGTGTCTTATTCGCGCGACACGCGGTTATTTTAATTGTTTCAAAAAACAGGAGAGCATAGTGAATGCTGATGAAATAAAAAAACTTGATAATTATTTAAAAAATACATTCCAAAACTCAGCATTGCAAGTCAAAGCACGGCCTAAAAAGAATGATTCTTGTGAGGTCTATATGGGGGATGAGTTTCTAGGCGTTATCTATCGAGATGAAGATGAAGATGAGCTATCTTATAATTTTTCAATGGCTATATTGGATATTGATTTAGAAAACTGATTGGCTATTCATCCTTGAATAAAATCTTTTTTCCCATAAGGTTTATATGAGTTTTAGTGCTTTAAAGCTTGTATGGTTATGGCGTGCAATAATAAGATGATCATGAACCGTAATACCTAATGCATTTGCTGCATCTTTTAATCTGTATGTCATTGTTATATCTGCATCAGAAGGTGTAGAATCACCAGAAGGGTGATTGTGGACTAAGATAAGTCCTGATGCGGATAACTCTAAAGCTCGAAAAATAACTTCACGAGGATAAACAGGGGTATGATCAATGGTTCCAGTTTGTTGTACTTCATCGGCAAGTAAGCCATTTTTCTTATCGAGAAATAAAATACGGAATTGTTCACGTGTTTCGTGAGCCATAACTGCTTTACAATATGCTAATACTTTATCCCATGATGAAAAAATATCGCGTTTAAACAATTGCGCACGAGCAATACGTCCAGCAACATCTGAAATAATTTTTAAATCAATTGCCGTTGCGGGACCACATCCTTGAACCTCTTGAAGTCGATGAATATCAGCTCCTAACACATCAGCGAGTGAACCAAAATGTGCTATCAAATTTTTAGCTATAGGTTTTGTGTTTGCCCGAGGTATTGTGCGAAAAAGCAATAATTCAAGATATTCATAATCTTCAAGCGCATTTCCTTTTGACTTTAAATAACGTTTTCGAAGACGCTCACGATGTCCTTGATAATGTTTATCAAGCTGTGTGTTTTTCTTAGGCTCTTTACTTTTTCTTTCTGATACTGGGGTGGGTGAAGAACTTGATGTTAATGCAAAGTGAGTACTTTGAATATTTTCCTTTTGGTTTATTTTTTTAGCCATAACATCTCTACAGTGGATTAGGTCTGCGAATTTGGAATATAAAAGATATTTTTAGGCGATTGTGTAAATATTTCATACCCTTCATTTGTGACACCAATTGTATGCTCATATTGTGCTGTCAAAGAGCGATCACGGGTAACAGCAGTCCAACCGTCAGATAAAATTTTAACTTGTGGCTTACCAAGGTTAATCATAGGCTCAATTGTAAAGATCATCCCTTGTTTTAATTCGATTCCTTCTCCAGGAACTCCATAATGAAGAATATTGGGAGTATCATGAAACAGCTGACCAATACCATGTCCGCAAAAATCTCTCACAATTGAGCACCTTTCAGATTCTGCATACTGTTGAATGGCTGCACCAATATCACCTGTCGTTGCTCCAGGTTTAACGACAGCAATTCCCCTCATAAGACTTTCATAGGTTATTTGTAAAAGGCGTTCTGCAGCACGTCTGATTTTTCCAACAGGATACATGCGGCTTGAATCACCATGCCAACCATCAAGGATAAAGGTCACATCAACATTCACAATATCGCCTTCTTGTAAGGGTCTTTTATTAGGAATACCATGACAGACAACGTGATTGATAGATGTACAGCATGAATGACTGTATCCATGATAATTTAGGTCAGCAGGAAGAGCTCCTTTTTGAGCGCCAAAAGTAAATACAAAATCATCAATTTCTTGCGTAGTAACACCAGGTTTAATAATATCCGTAAGTGCATCAAGACATTCTGCAGCAATACGACCAACTTCACGCATTTTAGCGAAAGCATAGTCATCGAAAATGCGAATTTTCCCGTTAAATTTTAAAGGGGCTTTATTATACTCAATATATTCAATCATTGTTTTTTCTGTTTTCTATTTTTACTCTCTGAATCGGAAAAATACCTTCTACACTTAACTGACATTTTACAGCATAACATTCTACCCCTGATTTTAATGCCAAATCAAATTTACGTCCATAGAGTGGGTCAAGGTCGTGACAGATGCTAAAAGCTGTACAATCTTCTCGTTGAATAACATAAAGCATAGCAGCTCGTTTTCCTTGTTGTACGACTTGTATGAGTTCATCAAGGTGACGGGCGCCCCGTTTTGTTGTGCTATCAGGAAATTCTGCTAATCCTTTTTGACGAATAAAATGAACATTTTTGACTTCTAGGTAACAATCAGGAAGAATGTCATCCCGTAAAAGAAAGTCAATGCGTGATTGTGTTCCATAGCGTTGTTCTTTTAAAATTGTTTTATATCCACTTAATTCTGGTAGTAATCCGTTTTGAATTGCTTCTAATGCAAGTTTATTAGGTAAAGCAGTATTAATACCAACTAAAGTGTTATCGGATTCAACAATTTCTAATTGATAGGCATATTTTCTCTTGGTATTTTTATGATATGAAAGCCAAACGTTGGCGTTGGAAGCTGTCAATCCGAGCATTGATCCTGTGTTTGGTACCGATACAGTGAAGATATGTTGGTCATCCTGTTTAACATCTGCAAGGAAACGTTTATAACGACGGATAAGCTTTGCAGGAAAAAGTTTGGGAATAAAATACATATTTCTTTTTTAGGATTTATAATTTCATAATTCAACTGAGATTATGATTTGTAAGAGCTATTCCCTATTAAAAAAGATAAAATTGATGTGAAAAACGCTACGATATCTTATATAAATTGTTATAAACTTCATGGTTTATTTTAGTGCATCTATGCTATTTGAGTGAAAAGATAACATTGCCTATAATTTATTATTAAGAAACTTTAGAGTACTGTGAAGAAGGTTACATTAAAAAAATAGTGGGAGGGGAAATCGTTAAATGAAACTAGGTAAGGTTGATGGCTGGAACGAATAAGAATCGTGAAAATTTAACAAATGGGCCCATTATTATTTTAGTTGAACCGCAGCTTCCAGAAAATATTGGTATGGTTGCAAGGGCAATGGCAAATTTTGGGCTTTCTAAGCTTCGGCTCGTCAAACCTCGAGAAACATTTCCAAATGAAAAAGCTAGAGCTGCTGCAAGTAAAGCTGATCATGTCATTAACAACGCCGTGATTTTTGACACATTACGTGATTCAATTGCAGATTTACATTATGTTTTTGCGACAACAGCCCGTGAAAGATGTGGATTTAAAACTGTAAAAAGTGCTGTCGAAGCAGCAAATGTACTCCGTCAGCGTGAGAATATCGGACATAAAACAGGTCTTGTCTTTGGAAGAGAGAGATGGGGACTAGAAAATGATGAAATCAGCCTTGTTGATGAGATCATTACTTTTCCAGTTAATCCTGCTTTTGCATCACTTAATATTGCACAAGCAGTTCTTTTGATGTCTTATGAATGGATGAAAGCAGGTCTAGAAAATGTAAGCGATACGGCATTTCGTGCAGCAGAGATGGAGCCTGCAAATAAAACAGTGTTTCATGGTTTTCTATCTCAATTAGAAGAGGCTTTGGATATTCGTGGGTATTTTAGACCCCGAGAACGAAAAGAGGTTATGCTTACAAATTTACGCTCTGTTTTTACGCGCGCTAACTTTAGTGAATCTGAGGTTCGTTTATTGCGAGGCGTTATATCTTCATTGGATCATTTCTCTCCACAATATCCACGGGGGAGTAGAGCCCCTAACGAGCGTGATCGTCAAAAAATTAAAAACAAGTGTGAAAACTGATGGATGTACGACCTGTTCTTTTTTTTGATAGTGGTGTTGGTGGTTTAACAGTGTTGAGGGAAGCACGCATTTTTATCCCTGAAATACAATTTATTTATGTAGCTGATGACGCAGGGTTTCCTTATGGTAATTGGGAAGAAAATGTTCTTAAAGAACGCATTTTAATGATTTTTAAAAATCTTTTAACACGCTATAACCCCGCCTTATGTGTAATTGCTTGCAACACTGTTTCTACATTGATGATGGCAGATCTACGACAGAATTTTCCTCATGTCCTTTTTGTGGGAACGGTTCCTGCAATTAAATCAGCTGCTGAGCAAACGAAATCTGGTTTTATTTCTGTATTAGCGACTCCTGGAACAGTTAAACGTGCCTATACAAATGAATTAATTAACTCTTTTGCTGGACAGTGTCATGTTAAGCTTGTAGGAAGTGAAAAGCTTGCTGGATTTGCTGAAGATTATTTACGAGGAAAATCTATCGATTTAGAAGTGTTAAGAAAAGAAATCTTGCCATGTTTTGTGGAAAAAAATGGCAAATATACGGATGTTATTGTTTTAGCCTGCACTCATTATCCTTTTTTGATTAACTTCTTTCGTGAACAAGCTCTATGGTCCGTTAAATGGATTGATCCAGCAAAAGCGATTGCCAAACATATTAGGTCATTATTGCCCTTGTCGAAAAAGATACATCAGCACCCCATCAAGAAATATCAAGATTTTGCATTGCTAACATCGAAAAATATCACTTCTTCAACGGAGAATTTGTTAAAAGAATTTGGCTTAAAACTGATGAAAAGAGTTGACTTTGGGATACGGGATCAATAAAGATACTCCAGCTTTTTCTTTCAAGAAAATGGCTGTCATTGACGTGTCCCGTGGGTAACTTCGCATAATTGGTATGTTAAGCTATTCTGTCAGTCTTTTATATTTAAAGGCAGAGGAGGGCGCGTTTCCTTGGGATCTTCAGATCTCGTGTTTTATTTTAAAGGAAATGCGATGAGTAAACGCGAAACAACAAAATATAAAATTGATCGACGTATGGGAGAAAATATTTGGGGTCGTCCAAAATCTCCTGTCAATCGTCGTGATTATGGTCCAGGTCAGCATGGACAGCGCCGTAAAGGAAAACTTTCTGACTATGGGGTGCAATTGCGCGCTAAACAGAAGTTGAAAGGGTTTTATGGCGATATTTCAGAAAAGCAATTTCATAAAACTTATGTGGAAGCTGCTCGTCGTCGAGGTGATACAGGTGAAAATCTTATCGGTCTTTTAGAATCACGTTTGGATGCTGTTGTCTATCGTGCAAAATTTGTGCCTACGATTTTTGCTTCTCGCCAATTTATTAATCATGGTCACGTGAATGTAAATGGTCGACGCACAAATATTCAATCATATCGTTGTAAGCCAGGTGATGTTATTGAGGTTCGGGAAAAATCAAAACAGCTTGTGTTGGTTTTGGAATCAGTACAATTAGCAGAACGTGATGTTCCCGATTATATTGAAGCAGATCATAAACAGATGAAAGCGACCTTTACACGTATTCCTGCTTTTGCAGATGTTCCTTATGCTGTGCAAATGGAACCTAATTTGGTCGTTGAATTTTATTCTCGATAATTTTTTATGAGAAGAGTTATTTCTCTTCTATTATTATAATTTCAAACTATTGTGTTGTTTTTATAATCTTTTGAGTTAACAAATATTTTGCGAATGGTTCTATATTAAGTTTATTGCATTATTTTAGTGTTATAAGCTTATATAGTTCCATTTATTTTTTCGTATCTATTTTTATAAATTCAAAAAACTTAAATGTAAGCTTGCTTTATATTTGTTTCTATCTTTGCAAAATGAGCTATTACTTATGCAGGATATGGTCTTATGAATGATGTTTTTGTTGAATATCCGGCAATAGAAGAAAACGAAGAGGATGATCTTTTAGCAAGCAAAGCAGATGATTGTCATCCAATATTTCGGCGTGCTCCTTCAAGTGTAGAGTTTAATAAATTGCGTAAACGACTTTTACGTCATATGCGACAAGCTTTGGATGATTTTTCTATGCTTTCTACTGGAAAAAAATGGCTTGTTGCTTTATCGGGCGGAAAAGACTCTTATGGTTTATTAGCACTTCTTTTAGATTTAAAGTGGCGTGGTCTTTTGCCCGTTGAAATTCTTGCTTGTAATCTTGACCAAGGGCAACCAGGCTTTCCTAAACATATTCTTCCAGACTTTTTCAATTCTTACAAAATTCCCTATCGTATTGAATATCAAGATACTTATTCCATTGTTACAGATAAATTGGCAGAAACACAGACATATTGTTCACTTTGTTCTCGATTGCGACGTGGTAATCTCTATCGCATTGCACGTGAGGAGGGCTGTTCGGCATTAATTTTAGGGCATCATCGTGATGATGTTTTGGAAACGTTTTTTATGAATTTGTTTCATGGTGGCCGATTAGCCGCTATGCCTGGAAAACTTAAAAATGATGAAGGTGATCTTTTTGTGTTACGTCCTCTCGTCTATGCCGCTGAGGAAGATATGGAAAAATTTGCTCAAGCAATGCAATTTCCAATTATTCCTTGTAATCTTTGCGGTAGTCAAGATGGTTTACAACGTAATGTAATGAAAGAAATGCTAAAAAATATTGAAAGACAAATGCCAGGACGTAAAGATACAATGATTCGCGCTTTAGCGAATGTACGCCCAAGTCACTTACTTGATAAGAAATTCTTTGATTTTAAAATGTATTAATAAAAATGAGATCTAAAAAATAAGTTCAATCAGTTTAAGATAAGGTACTTATTTATAATGATAATTTATTGCTTTGAAATTTAACAATCGTAGGAGTTTTATTTCAAATTTTTTTATTGTATCCACAAAATATCCCCCCGATATCACAAGCGGAGTTCTTGTTGTATAAAATACAAAAAAACTTCCTTTAAATAAGCGATAACTATCGCAATATGGAAAAATAGTATAAATTATTGGTTTGCTTTTTTTTAAAGTAAAAATGAAAGAGCCCTGTAGATTTTATCTTATCCTTATCTCATCCTGTTGTGTGATCAAACATCGTCATTTAGAGTGGTAAACTAAGAGAATACATTATCATAAATAAGTATTTTTAGGATGTACAGTGAATCTTCAGGGCAGGGATTGCCTATAAATTCTCATGAAGTGAGTTATACAAATAACCAAATTCTATTGTGAATCTTGCTTTTTTATAAACTAATTCTGATGAAAACTTCGTCATTGGGATAAGGATAAGTTTAATTTTTAAACGGCTATACCATAAAGGTCATAGGAATCCGATTGTTCGATTTTAACGGTGACAAATTCACCGACACGCAAGGGGCGTCGTGATGATATATGAACAACCCCATCTATTTCTGGAGCATCGTATTGACTACGTCCTTTGGCAACTTTTCCTTGACTTTCATCGATAAGAACTTGGAGTCTTTTTCCAATTTTTTTCTTTAAAAGATGTGTAGAAATTTGTTGTTGTTTTGCCATAAAACGATGCCAACGGTTTTCTTTTACGTCTTCAGAAATATGTTCTAATCCCAAATCATTTGCAACGGCTCCTTTTACTTCTTCATATTTAAAGCATCCAGCGCGTTCAATTTTTGCTTCTTCTAGCCATTCTAAAAGCATATTAAAATCTTCATTTGTTTCGCCTGGAAATCCAACAATAAATGTTGATCGTAAAGCGAGATCTGGACATATTTTTCGCCACTTTTCAATTCTACGGTTTGTTTTTTCCATAAGAGCAGGACGCTTCATATGACGCAAAACAGTCGGTGATGCATGCTGAAAAGGAATATCTAGATAAGGAAGAATTTTTTTTGCCGCCATAAGTTCGATAACTTCATCTACATGGGGGTAAGGATAAACGTAATGCATACGTATCCAAATGCCCATATCACCAAGTTCGCGACAAAGATCAAAGAATTTCGTTTTGATTGTGCGATCTTTCCAAGAATTTTCGAGATATTTAAGATCAATACCATAAGCACTCGTATCTTGTGAAATAACCAAAAGTTCTTTTACACCTGCTTGTACAAGTTGTTCAGCTTCTCGAAGAACATCACTGATGGGACGTGAAGTGAGATCACCACGTAGTGTAGGGATGATACAAAAACTACAGCTGTTAGAGCATCCTTCAGAAATTTTTAAGTAGGCGTAATGACGAGGTGTTAAACGAATACCTTGGGAAGGAACTAAATCAAGAAAAGGATCATGAACAGGGGGGATTGCTGTATGAACAGCTTGTATAACACTTTCATAAGCTTGTGGTCCTGTAATGGCCAATACGTTAGGGTATTCTTGGCGAATAACCTCAGGATCAGCACCAAGACACCCTGTTACAATGACTTTTCCATTTTTTTTGAGAGCTTCATCAATATTGGCTAATGATTCTTTTCTGGCAGAGTCAAGAAAACCACAGGTATTCACAATAACGACATCAGCTCCTTGATGTTGACGCGAAATTTCATACCCTTCAGAGCGAAGACTTGTAATAATTCGCTCAGAATCTACAAGTGCTTTTGGACATCCGAGAGAGACAAAGCTAATACGAGGTGCTACCATGATAATCCTATAATTACTATGAACGATTGCGTTTCACTTTTATTGACTTAAAAAGTAAGAAATGTTCTTTATTTTTATAGATAACAATCTGTTACAAATTTATTTGATTTTTTTCTAGATTATTTTGCGTATACTTACAATTTTATTTTATTACACAGTCAAATGCTGTTTTGAGGACGATGATATAAAACAGACTCCTTCAAAGCATTCAAGCTCTTTTAGAGTACGTGGTGAATATTACTTGTTGAGCCTTGAGTTAAGTGAAAAACATGTGAGAGAAGAAGAGAAATCCACTCGATAAGGAATTTAGATTATTTATCGACAGAATTAGACAAATCCTTTGGTTATAGAAAGAAAGTCAATTACGAGTGGTACAATATCAAAAAATGCTCAGCAGTTTTTTTACTATATTCTATTGCGATATCTATCGCGTATATAGGGGTATTTTTTAATATTTGCGAATAAGTCCGGTAAGTTTACCTTGTATTTCTACACGTTCGGATTTGTATATACGTACTTCGTAGTGAGGATTAGCGGCTTCTAATGCAATAGAGGTTCCTTTACGTCGATAACGTTTTAATGTTGCCTCTTTTTTATCAATAAATGCGATAATAATTTCACCTGATATTGCTGTGTTTTGACGTTTCACGATAATCGTATCTTTATCAAGGATACCAGCTTCCACCATAGAATTATCTTTAACTTCTAATGCATAGTGCTCACCTGTATTAACCATATCGTGTGGAAGAGAAAGTGTGCTTGTTTGTTGCTGTATAGCAGAGGCGGGTACACTCGCAGAAATACGTCCCATAATAGGGATTGTGATATTTTTTTTTTCTTCTTCCTCAAAACTCTCAAGATTAGCCAAGTTTTTTGATATGTTTCTTTTATTTTTTTCTATCATACTGGGAGAAAGCTTACGTGCTAAAGAAAGGCTAAATGTTATTTTCTCAGGGAGTCGAATCACCTCTACTGCACGAGCACGATTGGGTAAACGACGTATAAAACCTCGTTGTTCTAAGGCTACAATGAGCTTATAAATGCTAGACTTTGAAGAAAGTTCTAAAGCATTTTTCATTTCTTCAAAAGAAGGGGGAACACCTGTTTCTTTTACATGATTGTGAATAAACAAGAGGAGCTCATATTGTTTACATGTCAGCATTCAATGTTCCAATCAAAAGAATAAAAGAGATTACAGTAAAAAATACGTGTATATATAATAATTCTAAATTTTTTTGCTAAATCAAAATTATTTGCTTTAATTTTTGATCTTATAAGTGAAGTTAATTAGGCAACATGTTTATTTATATACATATTTAATATATGATAAGTGTGAAATTTACTTTAACAAATATATCATAATATTATTTATGTATTATAAAACTATACTAATATTAAATGATATATAAAAAATATTTTATAGCTCTAATTGAATTATTCAACACCCGATTTTATGATTAATGTTATACTTCTATTTTTTATATCTACGTGTTTTATAATTTTCTTATATAAAAAGTTAAATAAAATACATTCTTTCAATAGCGTAACAAATCACTTTATGTATATTTAGAATCATTTTGCACATTGTTTCTGTTTTTTTATTGTTTAGTCAAATTATCTACAGCTACAATAATGAGCACTATTTACAGTCATGTCAGATATTTTCAATAATACTAATTTTTTTTTACGTCTGCTTTATTCTATAAAATAATTGGCTGTCGTTATAGAATCATCATGCCTGAATAAAAGTCACTTCCTCAAAATGTCATTATTGCTCATTCGCATATTTATTAAAATAAGATATCTCTTAATGTGCTCGCTTCCCTCAAGATGATCTTGCAAATAACATAAAATCTATCGGGCAACGCTATCTTTACATCTCAAAAGTTTGCACTACCATACTTATTTTTCCACCCCTCAATATGTTATTTTATAAATCTCATTCATACTTAAAAATTAAAACATAAAGATATAAAGATAATATAGAGTAGGAAGTATTTTTCTGCTCTATCCATGATGTTTAATAGCCATGTTTGGAAGAAAAGGGGGGGATTTTTTTGTAATTTGAGCATTTTAAAACTATGAAATATTTTTATCGTTAGATTATTTTTGTATCGAGATTTCAAAAAGAAGTTCAAAGAGCAACTCTACAATGATGAAGAAAGGAAAAAAACGGAAAATTATTGATAACTAGAAAAAATATTATTATTTTTTCCAAAAAGTGTTGACCAAATGAAAAGTCAACCGTATGTTCCCTTCACTTTCTGCAAACTAGATAGTCTGCAAACTAAATAGCTTGTGTGAGAGCGCGTAGCTCAGCTGGTAGAGCAACTGACTTTTAATCAGTAGGTCCAGGGTTCGAATCCCTGCGCGCTCACCAACTTTGAAGGATATCAAGAGGCTATACAAAAGTTTGAGAATCTTTGTTGCTTTGATTCCCTTTAGTTTTTGTCTGATCTAATTTTTTTCAGAACTTTTTTATTGATTCTATAGCCAATCTTTTTCTATCAGCTATTTTGCTATAGAGTACTCCTCTACCCAAACCAAAAGTGCTTTAAAGCTTATGATATAATTACACCTGCACTGATAGTAAGTGTGGCTACTCGTTTTCGTAATTCATAGGCTGTTTTTAATACCTGCCGCATTACAGGAAATAGTTGGTAAAATCGTCATACTTATTCACAGTTTGTATTTATTCACAGCTTATCTTAAAAGATAGATTTTCTACAACGTATTGATTTATATTATTTTTATTTTTCAACGCTTTTATGTAGCGCATTTATTTCTTATGACAATCACAAAATGGTTAACAATATATTAATTTTTTGATAAAAGAGGCGAACTCAAGGATGGTATATGCGCGAGGGATATCATTTAAAAGCGTGAATTCTTCTCTCGCGTGTAAGAAGCGTGACGTGGTTTTTACAGTAGTGCTTAATAGAAATAAGTGGACTGAATAGATGCCTTCAAATAGTAAAAAGAAATTTACTTTTATTATCAAACCAACATTTCAATTATTTTCGATGATCGTCATTTCTCAATCATTGATGTCTTGTTGCTCAAGCGAGACCGCACATTTTTCAATAAAAGATTTCTATCATAATAAACCAATTGACGTAAATACTTCTGTTCTATCGAAACAAATATCCAATAATAAAAATCAATCAGAAGCAAAAAAACGTGGGCGGGCGACTGTTGGTAAACCTTACCAGATAAAAGGAAAGTGGTATTATCCTGAACATGATCCAACGTATGCACGTGTTGGAGAGGCATCATGGTATGGTTCAGATTTTCATGGGCGTTTAACGGCAAACGGTGAAATTTATGACATGAATCTTCTGACTGCTGCCCATCCTACAATGCCTTTACCTAGCTATGCTCGTGTTACTAATTTGAAAAATGGATCTTCACTCATTGTTAGAGTGAATGATCGCGGACCTTTTATGAAAGACCGTATCATTGATTTATCAAAGCAAGCTGCGACAATACTTGGTTATGTCGATAGGGGCGTTGCAGATGTTAAAGTAGAATATATTGCTGAAGCACCTATTGGCTATTATGATGGTGCATATTTAATGGCCTCTTATACTCCTGGAAATGCTAACTCATATTCATTAGCGTCAGAAAAGGTTTTGAAAAAAAGAGAAACTGTTTTATTCAAGGAGCGCAATATAGAAAACAAAGAAGAGCTAGCTAAAGCATCTTCTATTTCACAAGAGAAATACAATAAAACTGTTACAGTGAAACTACCAGAAATTGGCCCTATCATGGTTAATAAGCCAGTGCCATTTGATCAAGTTGCTTCTATAAATAAGCTCAACAAAAGAACAAAGCTTAATTGGTTACAACTGTTTTAAGAAAAATGTGTTGGTTTTTAATCGATATCATTTTCAAATAAAAAGTATTTAAAAAGGGGAAGAGTGTTATTATTAATAATTTAATGCATCTCTTCAATCCATTGCCAGTTTTTTTGATTTTATGACAGTGTTTGCTCATAAAATACATGCTTTTTCTGCAGTGACAGCTTTTAGCAAATGGAGATAAGCGGATTGTATGAATCTGTTGATGTGACCTCTGAAATGATTGCACAGTCTAATTGGAAAAGAATATAAAACCTGAAAAGCAGAAAAATATCCCCTTTTGATTTGACTTTGCAGCCTTCGATAGCATCAAAGGTAATAATATCTTATGAAGAGATTACGCATTGCCTCATGCTTTTTTTACTGATTTCTTAATGGAATAACTCCCTTCACTTAAACTAAACATCTCAAACAAAATACCCTTTTTGCATTATCAATTCACACGTGCTCGTTTTAAGGAGACATATCTGGCTCTCGAGCCTATTTTATGACAGCATTTATGAAGAGGAGAACTGTAAAGCCATTAGGCATGCTCCTTCTTTACACGTATGAAACTATAAACAAAATACTATCATATAGAGTTTGTAAAGCTCTTATGTTTTACAATAATCCTTGGCAGTTGAGAGATTTATAAAAAGTATTTTTACTCTCTCTTTAATAATCTTCACCTCTATACTAACCCTACTTATGGAGGATAAAAAAGTGATTTTAATTGTTTCAAAAAGGGAAAAATCAAGGGAGAATTTTACAATAGTTTGGTCAGCTTTAAGTTTAAAAAATGATCATTTGTCATAAATAAATTAATATCCTACCCATGAAAAAGATAAAATCTTTTCTTGAGTTGTCAATAGTCTCTCAATTTACAGAAATAAAAGAGTTTTTTCCTATATAATAATTTTTTATATTGATTTTAGGATGGGAGGAGCGACTATGTATACAACATTAAGGATCTTATTGACCTTATGGGGAATATTAGCATTTAGCTCGTTGGGAAGAACACAGAATTTTCAAACTTCTGCCTCACAAGTTTTGTTACTTGATGATAATACCGAAACAATACTTTATGAAAAACAAAGTGATATTCCTTTTTTTCCTGCTTCATTAGCAAAATTAATGACAGCGGAAGTCGTCTTTCATCAATTAAAGGAAGGATTGTTAAAAAATACCCAAAAATTCAAGGTCAGTGAAAATGCTTGGCGCAAGGGTGGGGCACCTTCCGGTACAACCACTATGTTTGCAAAAATAAAGACAGAAATCAGTGTTTATGATCTTTTACGTGGTTTAATTATTATGAATGGAAATGATGCTGCTATTATTCTTGCTGAAGGAATATCAGGAGATGAGTCTCATTTTGCAAAGCTGATGAATCAGCGCGCTAAAATAATTGGATTATCTGAAAGCCATTTTGTTAATGCAACAGGGTTTCCCGAAGAGGGACAATTTGTAACAGTACGCGATATGATTACATTAGCACGTTATATTGCCCAGGAATATCCAGATTATTACACACTTTATCGTGAGCCTCACTTTACGTGGAATAATATTTTTCAACGGAATAAAAACCCTCTTATTTCTAAGGAAATAGGTGTAGAAGGATTTGGTTTTGGCTACAGTGAAAAAGAAGGTTTTTCAATGGTTGCTACCATTTATAAAAATCATCGGCGTCTTTTTTTAGCGATTAATGGTTTGCAAGATGGTAAAAAACATACAAAGGAAATAGAACGCATTCTTCAATGGGGAATGACATCTTTTGATCTCAAAACGATTTTTACAAAGGAAAAAACGGTTGGTCGTGCTTCTGTTTATGGCGGGAAAGAAAATTTTGTTCCACTTATTGTTAAAAAACCGATAAGCTTTATGCTTTCCAATGAAAAAGAAGTCAATGTTAAAGCAAAAATTAAATATCATGGTCCATTGAAAGCCCCCATCGTTTCAGGGCAATCAGTTGGCGTTATTCAAATTTTAGAAGATAAAAAGATTCTTTTGGAAAAACCAGTTTTTGCTGGCAAAAATGTTCAGGAAGGAAGCTTCTTTACAAAAGTAAAAGGTGCATTCTATGAAGTAACAATAGGATGGTTACGGAAATATTTATAGTTACGCGCTAATAAGATTAAGGTTTATACGTGTCAGGTTATTTTATCACATTCGAAGGAGGGGACGGGGTAGGAAAAACAGTGCAGATTTCTTTACTTGCTGAATATCTCTCTTACCAAGGTTATGATGTTGTTACAACACGAGAACCAGGAGGAACACCAGGGGCAGAAGCAATCCGTCATATTTTATTGTCAGGGCAGGCACAACAATATGGACCATTGATTGAAGCTGTTTTGTTTACAGCGGCACGTACCGACCATGTTGCCGAGATTATCGCGCCTTCTTTGCAAAAAGGTAAAGTCGTTTTATGTGATCGCTTTATTGATTCTACACGCGTTTATCAAGGACTCAATGAAACCGTCAATTCTTCTCTTCTTTCTGTTTTAGAGTGTGTTGCACTCAACGGTATCATGCCTCATTTAACATTTTTATTAGATATGCCAGCAGCGTGCGGTATAAAGCGTGCCAATTTGCGAAGAAAAAAAACAGAAGTAATCGATTATTTTGAAAAAGATCAGTTGGAAATTCAAGAACAAAGGCGTCAAGCTTTTCTTCAATTGGCCAAACAAGAGCCCCAGAGATTTCGCGTTATTGATGCGACTGGCTCAGTGGCAGTTGTTGCGAATCAAATAAAAAGTTTTTGTCATCAGATATTGTTGGATCAATTTTCATGAATGATGTCATAAATATCTTACGTCAATATGATGATATTGATACAATTTCATCTCCGTCCCAGAATAATGTTATTTTTGGTCATGAGGATATTCGTCACTTTTTGACACAAATGCTTAAAGAGGGGCATTTGCACCATGCATTATTATTTGAAGGAGAATACGGAATTGGAAAAGCAACATTAGCGTTTCATCTTGCTTGGAATATTTTAAGTTCTCAAAAGGGAAATTTCTTAAAACCCGATCTTCATTCTATTTCATGGCGCCAAATTACACAGGGGAGTCATCCTGGTCTGTTGTATATTTCACGTCGATTTGATGTAAAAACACAAAAGTTTAAAACAGGAATACTCATTGATGATATCCGTGATGTTATTCATTTTTTAAGCAGAACATCGCAAGATAATGGATGGCGTATTGTTATTATTGATTCTGCAGACGATATGAATAGAAATGCAGCTAATGCAATTCTTAAAATACTTGAAGAACCTCCTGCAAAAACTCTCTTTATTATTATTGCGCATTCTTTAGGAAAATTGCTTCCAACCATTCATTCGCGGTGTCAAAAAATTTCTTTTCGTCCGTTGAGTCATGATGAAATGAAAAAAGTCATTACACATATTTTCAGCAATCAGAATTTACCTGATGAAAAAATGATTGAAATGATTATTAAAAAATCCAAAGGAAATCCTCGAAAAGCGGCTTTACTTATTTGCCATGGTGGTCTTGAAATTATTAAAACAATTGATGCTCTCCTAGAACAACCTGTTTGTAACGCAACGATTGTACACACGCTTGCTCAAACATTTTCATCTGTTTCTTCTCCATTTCAATTTCAACAGTTCTGTGATGAAGTTCTTGATAAAATTCAACAAAAAGCTATCACACTCGTTGAAAAAGGAAATTTATTTCTCTCAAAAAAATATGCACAAAAATGGCAGGAGATTCATCAGGAAATAGAGGAAATACAATTATTTAATCTCGATAAGAAGCAGTTTGTTATTAACTTACTTTTTAGAGTTCATAAGATCATTCATGAGGTTTAGTTTTTCCGTGACAATGTGATAAACAGGCGTTATGTCATTATATCTTTTATTTATAGTGTTTTACAACGAGTATGACATGCGTGACACATATTACATAACAACTCCCATTTTTTATCCCAATGGTAATCCGCATATTGGGCATGCGTATAGTGCCATTGCAAGTGATGTCTTAGCCCGCTTTCAACGATTAAACGGAAAAAATGTACTTTTTCTTTCTGGTACAGATGAGCATGGTCTAAAGATGCAACAAACCGCAGCAACATTAGGCATAACACCTCAGCAACTTGCAGATCGTAATAGTGCTGTGTTTCAAAAAATGCTTGCGGTATTAAATTGTTCTAATGATGATTTCATCCGCACGACAGAAGAGCGCCATTCTCAAACGTGTCAAGAAATTTGGAAAAGGATGGAAGAGAATGGCGATATTTATCTTGGCCGTTATAAGGGGTGGTATTCGGTTCGCCAAGAAGCCTATTATGAAGAGAAAGACACGGAAATTGGACCCGATAATATTCGTCGCGAGAAGGAATTAGGCTCTCCTGTTGAATGGAATGAAGAAGAAAGTTATTTTTTTAAACTTTCTCGTTATGAAAAGGCACTTCTTGAATATTATGAAAAACATCCTGATTTTATCGCTCCCTTCGAGCGACGTAATGAAATTATAAGTTTTATCAAATCGGGTTTAAAAGATATTTCTATTTCACGGACAAATTTTAATTGGGGAGTTGCTGTTCCTGATAATCCCAAACACGTGATGTATGTTTGGGTTGACGCGCTTACAAATTACCTATCAGCAATTGATTTTTTTAATAAAAGTTCAAAAAAACGTGATTTTTGGCCTGCAAATACGCATATCATTGGTAAGGATATTATTCGTTTTCATGCCGTCTATTGGCCAGCATTTTTAATGTCTGCTGGAGTTGAATTGCCTAAAAATATTTTTGCACATGGTTTTTTACTTAATCGTGGTGTAAAAATGTCAAAATCTGTTGGGAATGTCGTTGATCCTTTTGAAATGGTTGATCATTATGGTCTTGATCAGGTTCGTTATTTTCTGCTTCGTGAAGTTCCCTTTGGACATGATGGTAGTTATAATCATGAAAGCCTTGTGAGTCGTATTAATGCCGATCTTGCTAATGATCTTGGTAACTTAGCACAGCGTTCCTTATCTATGATTGCCAAAAATTGTGATGCAAAGGTTCCTAGACCCGCTGCATTTTTAGTTCAAGACAAACAGCTTTTGGAACAATCTCTTCAAGTGCTTGAAACTGTACACCAAGCAATGTCTTCTCATAGTATGCATTTAGCCCTTTCGGCTATTTTTTTACTTGTAGCAGATGCCAATCGCTATTTTGCCAACGAACAGCCTTGGAATTTACGAAAGAATGATCAAGAGCGTTTTTTTACAGTTCTTTATATAACTATCGAAATCTTGCGACGAATAGGAATTATGCTTTTGCCTTTCATTCCCCAATCAGCAACAAAACTTCTTGATAGCCTTGCGGTTGCTGAAGATGATCGGTTATTGTATCATATAAGCCATACAAAAATTCAAGAAGGGGCTGATCTTCCACCACCAGAACCGATTTTCCCTCGTTATGTCTTGAAGAAAGAAGATTCTCACCATGCTCATTGATACACATTGTCATCTTGATTTTGAAGATTTTTCACAAGATTTGGATAATGTTATCCAACGGGCTTTTGATGCCGACGTTAGACGTATGATCACAATTTCAACCCATGTTCGTAAGTTAGATAAACTGTTAGCTATTGCGCAAAGCTATGAGCAAGTCTTTTGTTCCGTTGGAACCCACCCTAATCATGCGCATGAAGAACAAGATATTACAGCCAAAGAGCTTATTCAACTCTCAAAACACCCTAAAGTTGTTGCATTTGGGGAAGGGGGGCTTGATTACCATTATGATTATTCTACACCAGAAGAGCAAAAGAAAGTATTTCAAGAACATATCATTGCTTCTCGAGAAACACAGATTCCTCTTGTTATACATTCACGCAATGCAGATATCGATATGGAGAAAATTTTACGCGAACAGATGAAGCAAGGGGCTTTTCCCTTTATTCTTCATTGTTATTCGTCTGGAATGCAGCTTGCTCGTGCTGGCATTGAACTTGGGGGTTATATTTCTTTTTCAGGTATTCTTACTTTTAAAAATGCACTTGAAATCCGTGAAATAGCAAAAATTGTGCCCCATGAGCGGTTGCTGGTGGAAACAGATGCACCATTTTTAGCCCCCACTCCTCACCGGGGAAAAACCAATGAACCATCTTTTGTATGCTATACAGCAGCTATTTTAGCTGAAACAATTGGTTTAAGCATTGAAGAAACAGCTCAAATAACAACCCGAAATGCTTTTCATTTATTTAGCAAAATGAAATAAGGCAAAAGCTATGTGCGATCAGTACCGATTTACGATATTAGGCTGTGGTCCCTCTCCAGGGGTCCCACGCCCCAATGGTGATTGGGGGACATGTGATCCGAATAACCCTAAAAATAAACGCTACAGAAGTTCTTTATTAATTGAACGCATTAAATCATCAGGAAAAAAAACAACGATCGTTATTGATACAGGTCCAGATTTTCGCTCACAAATGATCGATGCGCGTGTAAGCCATCTTGATGCTGCTCTTTATACGCATTCTCATGCAGATCATATCCACGGTATTGATGATTTACGCAGTTATGCCCTCGCACAAAAATGTTTAATCGATATCTATGCTGACAGGTTTACACTCGAGCATCTCAAAAATGCTTTCGGATATTGTTTTCAAACACCAAAAGATTCATCTTATTCACCTATCTTAAAAGAGCATCTTATCGATGAAGATAGCCAATTTATTATTCAGGGGAAGGGGGGGGAAATAAGCGTCAATACGCATTTACAATACCACGGAAATATTCATTCCTTAGGTTTTCGTATTGGGAATGTTGCCTATTGTACAGATGTTAGTGAATTTCCTGAAAAAACATTATCCAAATTAATGGATTTGGATGTTCTTATTATTGAAGCTCTTCAATTTAAACCTCATCCGAGTCATTTTTCTGTTGATCAAGCATTACAATGGATAGAATATTTAAAGCCAAAACAAGCTATACTTACACATATGGATAGATCGCTAGATTATAATGAGGTTGTCAATTACGTCCCAACTTACGTAAAACCAGCACATCAAGGTCTTATTTTTGAGACGAAGGCATAAGCTTATTTAACGCCATATTCTACATTTTAAAAATTATCCTTTATTTTGTTTTATTTTTGTCGTAATTGGTGCTTTTTTATGTCAAAAGTGAGGTTTTTATGCATAAGAGTTTTAAGCGGGGAATATGTCTTGTGGCTTTAGCGGTTTCCTTGACAGCATGTGGGGGGCGTTTAGAAAAAAATATTTCAACGACAACATTACATGATGGAACAATGAGTTGTGCCGATATTCAACGGGAATTTTTTGCTAATAAGCGTCAGATTAATGATACAATTGCAGAGCGCTCTAAAGCAAGAAATAAAAATGTAGCTTTAGCAGCAGCAGGTGTTATATTTGTACCTGCTTTGTTTTTTATGGATGTAAAATCAAGCGAAAGTAATGAAATTGCAGCTTTAAATAATCGTAATGCTGTTTTGAGTGATCTTGCACGTATAAAACGTTGTAAAATAGCGCAATAATTTTTCTGATTTTATAATACGTATAACTATTTTGGTCTTTAAGGTATATACCTTAAAGACCAATCAAGAGGCGTACACTTTTTAAAAATATATAGGCCAATATTCGTTTGCCATTTTTCTCCCAATCTCCCATGATTTTGGGTCGAGGGTGTATGTTTTAAAATAGAGTTTATGGTGTTTTCATTGAGCTTAGAAAGTTTTATTTTCTTTACTGAATTATCGCATAATATATATTATGGAACTTTTGATAAGGAAGATACGTTTTATAGTCCAGTATGTTGGAAAATGAATAACCATTCCTATGCATCTTTTTTTAAATTTTAAAAACTTAAGTTAGATTGAAAACCGATTTATTCTGAAAAGTTTCAATCACAACCGTTTTTTATTCTTTCAAAAAAATCATTATAATTCGTAGGATCACAAAGACTAAAAATAATATTCCATGAAATAATGCTATAAATGGTTGATAAATAAAATTAGAATAATAGATTATTATTTCAATTAACGCCGCACTACACCATAAAATAATGCCCCATAATGAATACATCCAAAGTCCAATCAAGGAAATAGGATAGAGAATAGCCAATATCGCTGATGCAAATTGCCACTGCCAAGGCATAAGATCAAAACGCCATAAAATACCTGGAAAGACACCAACTAAGCGTATCCAATAAAAAATACTCAAGCTCAAGCAAATCAATGCCAAAAATCGCAAATAACAGTTATAAATTAAGTTGATTTTTGAAATCCGTTTATGTGAATTATTTTTCACAATAATAACTCTTGTTCAACAGGTTGGAAATAAGCCTCTACCATCTCATCTGTTACATTTAAAAGTTCATCTGGCTTCCATTTGGGTTTTTTGTCCTTATCGATTAACATAGCACGTATCCCTTCATGAAAATCATGTGCATTAATCATATGATGTGCGATGCGGTTTTCAATTTTTATACAATCTTCCAAAGTTCGAGGTACATTTTGTTTCATTTGTTTCCAGATGACTTTTAAACTTATCGGAGAACGTGACTGCAAAATATCATAACATTCTTTAGCAAATAAAATACCTTCATTACTTTTTTTATAAAGCAATTCAAGGCATTCTTCTAATGTCTGAGCACTAAAACAAGTGTTAACAATACAGCGTATTTCATGACTTGTTTCATAGTCTTTTGTAATTGCATACTTATTTAAAGCTAAAGTAGGATCTCCTTGCTCAATAACTGCTTTCCTAATCATATCGAACTTAACTTCAGGAACTGCATGTGTTGCTAATCCTAAATTTAAACAATCTCCCCACTTTATATTTGCACCGGTCAATGCAAGATAAATACCAAAATAATTGGGTAGGGATGGTAAGAAAAAACCTGCACCAACATCTGGAAAAAATCCAATCGCAGCTTCCGGCATAGCAAAAACTGTATTTTCTGTAACAATTCGATGGGAACCATACAGAGAAATACCGACCCCTCCTCCCATCCAAATACCGTTTAAGAAAGAAATATAAGGCTTTGGAAAACGTTTAATATAAGCATTTAAGCTATATTCCTCTCTAAAATATTGATAAGCAGAAGCACTTTTCCCCATATGATAGATTTCTACAACATCTCCACCAGCACAAAAAGCACGTCCCTCTCCTTCAATTAAGACACATGAAATATCATTATCTGTTTCCCACGTCTTGAGAGCTTTTTTTAAGGCGGAAACCATTCGCCCATTAAGAGCGTTTAATGCTAAAGGGCGTGTGAGCTTTATAATACCAGCATACCCTTCTTTCGTAAAAGAGATATCATTATCTGCTCCAAAATCAATTCTCATTTCACACCCTTCTTAAAATCTTAAAACAATTAATCTATTGTTTTTTTTATATTTTTCATCCCAAGTTGGGGAAATATTTGCATGATCGCGCCAATACAATATATATAAATTCCTGTTATTGAAATTCCTATTTTTACCCAATCAGGAACCTCTAATTGATAAAAGAAAGCCACAACACCAAAGAAACACCATAAGAGAAAAATTGGAAAATTAATTTTTCGTAAACGACAGACTCTTACAGGATGGATGAAATAAATTGGCAAGAAAGATATAATGGCCGATAAAACAATAATAAAAAAGGTAATCCACTCCCCTGGCCTTACGACAAAAAGTGTAAAAACCATCATATTCCAAACAACAGGAAATCCTTTAAAAAAGTTTTCTTTGGTTTTCATCCCCGTATCAGCATAATAAATAGCCGATGAAATAACAATGACTGCACTCAATGAAAACGATAACCCTACCCCCATAAAACCACTTTGATAGAGGGCAAAAGCAGGAATTAAAACATAAGTTACGTAATCAATAATATTATCTAACAACTCTCCAGACCATGTTGGAAGTATATATTTAACATCAAGTTTGCGTGCAATGGGTCCATCTATACCATCAACAAGAAGTGCAAGCCCAAGCCAACAGAACATAGCTGTCCATTCTTTTTGAGAAGCCGATATAAGAGAAAGAAACGCTAAAAATGATCCAGAAGCCGTTAGTAAGTGAACAGAAAAAGCCTTTGCTTGTGGCATTGTTACCTTTTTATGGCGTAATAATTTAGCATTTGTTTTGATTTTTTTTGTTAGTTTACGTTTCAAGGTTTTCTTATCCTCGTTTTTACAGTCTTCATCCATCTACCATACGCCATTTTTACCCGTGATTATGACTCAGCATAACAAAAATCATAAAAAGGTTACTTTTTTATATCGCATTATTTATTACATAATATAATAGAAGAGCTTCATACAATAAAAAGAGAGAAATCATTTGGAAATGTTAAAATATTTGCTCTATTGAGGAAAGGAGCGACTTGTTGTGATACTTGAAAAGAAAGAACATAAAGCTATTACCGTTATTGGTGCAGGCCCTGTCGGGATGTTAGCCGCATTAAGGCTTGCGCATAAAGGTTTTTTTGTTTTTCTTGTTGGCCCCCCTGCCCATACGGATGAGTTACGGACAACAGCTCTTATGATGCCTGCAATACGCACGCTCCAAAAACTTAATATTTGGAATAGCCTTCAAAAACAAGCTGCAGCTTTATCGTACATGAGAATTATCGATATAACTTCTAGGATTGTGCGTGCGCCTACAGTACATTTTTCTTCTGCTGAAATTGGTGAAAAAGCTTTTGGATATAATATACCTAATGTAGAATTGAACTCTGCTTTAGTTGATGCTGTTGCACAGATGCCTAATATTAAAAGATTTGTTTCTGAAGCTAAATCTTTTCACCACACGAAAAGCCATGTATCTATTACTCTTACTGATGATAGAGTCATTCAAGCACCACTTGTTATTGCTGCTGATGGACGCCACTCTCTTACCCGTGCAGCAGCCGGGATAACTGTTAAACAGTGGAGTTATTCACAAAAAGCTCTTGTTCTCAATTTTTCTCATGAATTTTCTCATCAGAATACATCAACTGAATTTCATACAGAACATGGCCCATTTACACAGGTTCCACTCCCTGGACGAAGATCCAGCCTTGTATGGGTTGTTCACCCTTCTCGTGCTGAAGAATTATTGAATATAGAATCAAAAGCAATTACAAAAATAATCGAAAATCAAATGCAGTCAATGCTTGGAACAATAACCATAGAAACATCAATTCAAGCATGGTCACTTTCAGGGCTTCTCGCTCATCATTTTGCTGCAAATCGAACGATTTTAGTGGGCGAATCTGCTCATGTTTTTCCCCCTATTGGAGCCCAGGGATTAAATTTAGGATTCCGTGATGTTCAAACTTTGATTGATATTTTACCCAATCAAATATCCGATTCTAACTCTGAAATGATTGTTACACAATATAACCAATACCGCAAACCAGATATATTAATCCGTAGTGGAGCTGTTCATACCCTCAACTCTGCTTTACTTTCTCATATGTTGCCTGTTCATATCATGCGTAGCATTGGCCTTGGTCTATTACATCATTGCTCACCATTACGTAATTTATTTATGCGCGAAGGTATGTATCCCGGTTACGGCTTCAAGGAAGTGATGTCAATATTTCCAACAAAATCACCTAAACAACTCTATTGAGAAATAAGAGATAATAGCGAAAAATAAATGCTAATTTTGTATCTTGCATCCTCATGTAAACTAAAAAAATAATAATAAGTGTATAATCTATAAATAACTAAAGAAATAGTTATTTATAATAATGCGTTTTATAAGTATATTTATTTAGTAAAAATATAATATCCTAGTATACAATAAAAATAAATTAATTCATTCTTTAAGACATAAATATAATTCAAAGACTCTTTACCAATTTTGTAAAATTCATACTAGAATGTTTATTCTATTGTTTCACATACCTGTTTTAAAGCAACATCTTGCATTTAAACTCGTTTCTCGCAATAGCACCTACATTAATAATATAAACGGAAAACTATTAAATTATTTTTACGTTTATAAAGGTGGTAAATCTGTATGTATATTTCAGGATTGTTTGTCATCCTCTGATATTTGAGATCCCCTTTATATTTGAGACAGTTTTTAAGTTAAGAGACATTTTATTCTCCCTTTACTTATACACCAGATTCTTTAAGTTTGTATAATAATATATGTATAATTAATATTTCTACATCTCATATTATCTAAAAAACTACTCTATATATTTCTTATAATTCTTTATTAAATATAAAACTCATAGATAAAAAATAAATTTATTTAATCAATAAATTTTCAATTTTTTTATTAAGTATAATATTAAAAATAAAACCATCTTGGGAACCAGTTAGCAATACAACGGTTAATGAAGTGTTGTTTCAACAGAGAGTGACAAGATGAAACTACCTAACTTTTTGAAATTAAGTGCTTTTTTTGTGATGATAGTATATGCTTTATTGATCGTCACTACTTCAATCAGTGAAGTTTTTCATCTTCCTTATTGTCAAACCTTTACCTATAACTCTAGTCAAAATGTCACTAAAATAGGTCAAAATTCATTTACTGCTTCACAAATTAAAAATTGTCTTATGCAAAATGGTTTTGAGAACATTAAACGATTGCGTTTAGATGACAAAGGTATCTGGCGTGCTTTAGTAAAATTTAAAAAGTCCCATTTTTTCGTGTCCGTTGACTATTCAGGAACAGTTAGCATTCAAAATGAAAGAAAAAAATATGATTGAGTTTAAAACTTACAGTAACGTTTCTATTCGTCCTTGTAAGAAACTTTCTTTCAAAAAGTGCTATCATTCTATTAAAGAATTTGCTTTTATTGGCGGTTTAAATGGTAGCATATCAGGAGCAATCGCAGCAACTCTTGCTACTTATGGTTATATTGCTCTGCCAGGATTTGGTCCACTTATCGCAATGGGTATAGGAGTAGCACTTTCTGCCGGAACGATAATAGGAGCGCTGATAGGATCCGGAATGGGGGTGGGTGTTGGTATATGCTGTATTTTATGGGAAATTTATATCAATCATAGTAGTTTTTTCTCTTATAAATTTCACAACGAATAGAAAGTTATTGTCATTTTTCTATGAACAGAACATTAAAATATCAACAAATTAAACAAATTATATGCTCTGTTTTTTGCTGAAACGATCATCATATATTAGCTAACTTATTTAAATTACTTAATTAATTTCTGAATATATCTCAAAAAAATATTTTTTAAAGAATCTCTTGAAGAAAGGTAAGCGAGATATAATTATCCACCTAATAAAAGCTACATTTTTATAGATCAAAAAACAAAAACTGTGTTTAAAAATATACTAATTTATTTATTCTTTATAAGAGCTAATATTTCTGTATAGTTTATTTTTATTAAAGTTAAGTTTAAAATATTTTTATGTATATTAATAATATATATTACTAAAAAATATTATAATTAAGATTATTATCTATAGATAATAACTTATTTAAAGTAATTATAAAGGTATTTTATGAAAAAAGTATTATTCTCATTATTCGTTTTTATGGCATTTCTAATACATAAAAACTTTGCATTAGCACTATCAACAACAGTGAATATTTATAAACTAGAAAATAATAATTCAAAAAAACCTATTGGTAGCATTAAAATTGAAGAAAGCACATATGGTTTGGTTTTTATCCCTAGTTTATCGACTTTACCAGAAGGGATGCATGGTTTTCATGTACATGAAAATCCTTCATGTGATACAAAGGAGGGCGTAATTGGTGGGAGTGCAGGAGGACATTATGATCCTGAACATACCGGAAAACATTTAGGACCTTATAATGTCGATGGTCATCTTGGTGATTTACCAGCACTTTATGCTGATAAACGAGAATATGCCACGATGAGCGTCATTGCTCCACGATTGAAAAAAATTTCTGAAATTACAGGGCGCTCATTAATAATTCATTTAGGGGGTGATAATCAATCAGATAAGCCGTTACCGCTTGGTGGAGGTGGTGCACGTCTGGCGTGCGGCGTTATTGAATAAATAAGAGAGTATTATGGTAAATTGTATTGTAGCTCCCCTTATCATAAAATATGATAGAAATTTATTTTTTAAGCCTACTTTAAAAGATTAAATAACCTCTGCAGTATTTTATAAAGTTCATATTTTTCTTTAAATATTTAATATAGATGATAAAGACTTAACGATAATCAAGACGAACAGCAATCGGGACATTTTTCGTAAAAAAAACTTCAATATGAGAAAATAATATATTTTCAATGATTGAGGTAAATAAAGCAAAAAAGTTGAATTTAACTCTCCATAATAGCAAATTTGTAATAAATTATAATCATTAAGTCTAATATCTAATAGAAATTATACCCTACGCGCAAAATAGAACAGGCTAAAACAGAATTTATTCACTTCCACTTGATGCGTACGCAAAAATTTTTATTGATTTAATATCAATATAAGATTCTTTGAAATAACCGAATGTTACAATATTCTAATCTCTCATTTAAGTTAAGTGAGACTAATTATCATTATAAATCAATATAATCATTCAAGTAAAAACAGTGATCGTAATTTTTTATCACTCTGAAAAAGAACTTTTAAATAATAGAGTCCTTTTAAAGTAACCTTCATGGCCCCATGTGATCCCAATCAGATGGACGCATCTCACCGGTTTGATAAAATTGACGAATGAGCTTAATATAATGAAGAAAGTCTTTGTTTTCCTCCACTAATCTATTAGCAATATCCCAATCAATATCTCTGCGTTCTTTAGCAGGAATTATGATCTCACTCTCGGAAGCATTTTCCTTGTCAAGTCTTATAAATCCAATTCCATGCAAGCTTGAAAGCATCCGAAGCTCTTTTAATGTATCAACACCTTCAATTTCACTTGCAACTAAATAACTAAAATTAGCCCATGAAGAATTGCTTACTGTTTGAAAAAATGCTTTTCGTAAATTTGAACGATTGATGAGAATTTTAACTTCAAAAGACCAAAGCTTCGTTTTTTTATCAAAATATTGTAAAATGCAGTCTTTGACTTCACGATTCCATTCTTTACTTAAATCTTGTATTCCTACGAGATCTGGATAAAGCCATTTATTTCCACCAGAGCCGTGTTTATTACGAGAATGTTTTTCGTTAATCCTTTTGCTATAAACTTCAAGCTCTGACCATAAAAATTTAGATAATAATGGATAAAGATCATGCTCTTTAATAGAGTCATCGTCTGTCTTACTCTCTGTATTGTCCTCTACTGCATCAATTTCAGCACTATCTGTTTGTTTTGTAAAATAATACTGCCTTGGTCGTCCTTCAGTAGTTTTAATTTCAGGATGACGCTTTTGCAAGTGTGGACGCTTAGACCCTATTTCAGCAACAATTTGCTGAATAAGAGCTGTATCACTATTAAGAGGCATAACTGTTGCAGTTGAACGCTTTTGTTTTTTACGGCAAGCATCTTGGTAATTTTCGAATATCCATTGAGCGATTTCGCGAGCAGTAAACTTTTTTGTTGGGTTTTGTTTTAAAAAATTAAAAGTAATATTTGTTAAGTCCAGAGCCATACATCAAATCATCCATTTTATCTGCTGTTATATTTTATTTCATTGCGCTTCAATTTTACAAGAGAAAGAGTAATAAATAGTTCAGCTTTTTAAAATTCTTTTATTTGTATCTATTAAGTTATCAAATGAAATTCAGAAAGAATGAGTAATTTTTTGATTTAAGAATTTTATAGTGTTTAAAAAGCAATAGCATAAGAAGCAAAAATAGGATTCAGATATTCAATTCAACTTATCATTCATAAATTCAGAAACTTATGAGATAGTAAACTCTGCACACAAACCTTCAAAACTGCTGTTTGCCTTAATAGAATCATGCGGAATAAGAATATAATACTATGGTTTTCGTCATGCGTGACAGAATAATGCGTTGCATGACGACACCATTCAACTGCTACTTAAAAGCTCTTTACTAACAGGTTGCAAATTTAAGCTTTCTAGATTTTTCAAATCAAAATCAGAAAAACCATAAGTAACCTCACGCGAAGGAATAAGTACAATATTGGGAATATCTATGATCAATTCTGATAATTATTTTATCATAATTATAACCACTTTTTACACAAGAGACTGCTGTGCTAGCGGCATGGTGCTCATAATTCTATTGTTTATTTTTTCTTGTATCGGCGCAGAAAAAGCATTTGAGAATTTGGTAAATTATTATTCTCTTTGATAATATTCCACGTGATAGCAGCAATTTCTTGCTCTTCGGGCGCTAATATAGGGAAATTTGTATTCCGTAACATGATATTTTGTAAATCAGATGCTCCATTTATATCAGAATAATGCGTTACCACTGTCTGCATCAATAAAGCTTCTGCTTGACTTGGTACTGTCATTATATCTGTCTTTTCAGGGGGTATATCCCCTCCTATTCCACTCTCAATATGTTTTTTATAATGGAGTTTGGATCGTTTGCACGATCAATAATATCTTGAAAACGATCATGCGCAATAATTGTTAAACGATCAATAGCTTCTACACCTGTCCTATATCCATAAGGCAAACGCAATCCACGCCCAATAGTTTGTTCTGTTAAAATTTCTGATGCAGAGGCACGCAATGGTACAATCGTATAGAGATTGCTAACATCCCACCCCTCCTTTAATTTATTAACGTGAATAACAATTTCTGTTGGTTCATGAGGATCCTCAATCGCAATAAGCTTTTGAATATTTTGATCTTCTTCTATATTGGACTGTTTTGTATGAATCTCTGCGACTTTTCCCTTATAAGCCCCTGAAAAAAAATCTTCTGATTCCAAAAAGTCACGCAATTTTTGTGCATGATTTGTATCTTGAGCAACAACTAAAATAAAAGGCTTAATGAACTTTTGGTTATAATCCTTGGCATAGGTAATTAAATCTGTTTTTACATTTTCATGGGCATGAATCGCATCTTGTAATTTAATATATTCTAATTGCTCAGATGTATAATTTTGAGGTTGAAAGTCTTTACGTGTAGCAACCGCAGGTTCTTTTACAAAACCATCCCTCATAGCCTCTGCAAGTGAATAATGATAAACAACATTTTTAAAATTTACAGGTTTTGTCCCTATTGTTTTTGGTGTTGCTGTAAGCTCTATTCCTAATATGGGTTTTAACTCATTAATTGCCGCTGCACCAGCAGAAGCACGATAACGATGTGCTTCATCCATTAACAAAACTAAATCAGGAAGATTTGCGAGATAATCAAAATAACTTTCGCCAATCGTTTCTTGTAAGCGTTTAATGCGCGAAACACTAGATTTTAGTGCACCTTTTTTATTATCCGTTGTATTAATTTTAGAAATATTAAAAATATTGATAAAGGCTGTATCCCTATTTTCAAACAAACGCTTTTGTCCGTGATAATGGTGTTCATCAGCACGAATACCTTTACCACTTTCATAGTCTTCACCTGTAATAATAACGGGCCTATTTGCAATAAATTCACTTATTCCATTGAAAACATACTTTGAACTTTGTGGACTAAAATCCTGTTTTAATTTTTCATAAATAGTTAAATTTGGTGCTAAAACAAAAAAGTGACAACTACGTCCTGTTAAATAAAGATAGCTGATAAAAGCGCCCATAAGGCGTGTTTTCCCAACACCCGTTGCTAAGGCAAAACAAAAAGAAGGAAAATTTCGTTCAAAGTCTTGTATAGAAGGATAGAGATTTTTTATCAATTCTAATTGTGCGAACAAATCAGCATCTTTAGAAAGATCTAACTTTTCTAAGATATTCACCAAAATATTTAAAGATTCACGCTGAGGATCACGCAAGGATAGGCGAGCAGAAACCCTTTTTTCAACAGTGTTCATGAGAAACTCTGCTTTTTATATATTTATTCAAATAGATCTAATTCTGCTTGCACATCATCTTTATCTTTGTTTTTTTCTTTTACCACGATCATTGGTTCAAGATTGGCTACATTTAAACTGTAATCATCCCTCCCCCATTCACATTTTTCCAATATTGCACGGGGAATTTTGGTCAGTGTCAAATTCTCAAAAAATGTTTCTTTTGTATCAAAGGCGGTGCAACAAATCAGCAACGTGCGATGGGAACCTACCTCTTCGCTCATAAGACGGAGTTGTTCATGGGTTATAGCACTTGTTGTTACATAAATATAATCTGTTTCGGTTGAATAGCCTTGCATCCAATAATGATTTTCATCTGGCGCATAGGTAAATTCCATATGTTTACACATCGCTTCTGAAAGCATTGCTGCATTATATTTGCGACTAATAATCCATTGTCCCCATGGATCTTTTTCTAACAAAGAAGGTGCAAGACGATAATAACGGAATCCACCGCCACCTTGCCAATTGACACTTTTGGAAATTCCCCTTTGATCCGTTCCATCAATTACCTGTTTTAAACGAGGAACAATGTGGGTATGACAATGTTCACCAAGTTCAATCATAATCCACTTGCGTCCCATTTTATGAGCAACAGCACCAGTCGTGCCAGAACTTGCAAAGGAATCCAACACAAGATCACCGGGATTAGTGGAAAGTTGAATAATACGCTCTATGAGCTTTTCAGGTTTAGGAGTTGTAAAAACATCATCAGAATTAAAGACTTTAACTTCTCTCTTTGCATCCTGATTATGTCCCACTTCCGTATAGGGCCAAATGGTCATTGAAACCATACCGTTTTTTACTTCTGATAAAAAACGCTTCAGAGAAGGAACATTGCTTCCTGTTGGACCAAACCAAATATGATTATATTTCAATAATTCAGAGATTTTTTTTCACTTATAACCTAACTTCTACCATGAGGAGGAATCACCTTTCGTCCAGAAGGTGTAGTGATTTCATAAAGAGTCACTCTTTTCACAGATAAGTCTCCAGATTTCCAAGGACCACGTGGATCATTATCAGGATTTTTATAGCGGGCATCCATATCTGTTAAACGAGGCACTAAGTAAGGGCGCCAAATTGTTTTATCTTTAGCATAAATTATAAAATCATGGTTATCTGAAAGCCATTTTGTGGAGTATATTTCTTTTGCCAAATAATATTGTTGATGAAATTTTGGCGACCAAAAATTTCATCCATCATTACTTTAAGATAGGCTTGTTCATCGTCATCAATCGATATCCAGATACTCCCATCATTTGCAAGTAAACGATGGAGTAGTTCCAACCTGTCTCTCATAAGGCTGAGCCATATGGAGTGTTCCAAACCGTCTTCATAATGTTCAAAAGCATTGCCTGTATTATAAGGTGGATCGATATAGATACATTTCACCTTCCCCGTATATTCTTGTTCAAGTGCTTTGAGTGCGAGCAAATTATCACCAAAAATAAGTTTATTATCAAAAATATCTTTGGATGATATTTGATGCGAGGCATGATAAGACTTTTCAAGATCTTCTAATAAGATACGAGGCTCCAGTTTGGAGCGTTTCTCTTTTCCAATCTAGGTAAGTTCTAATTTTGGTTTATTATAATGCATATGATTGTTTTTAAATCCAACTGTTTGCGAAAATGATGTACTCACGAACAGTATTGTTAATACCATCCGACAGCAATTTGCGCTTCTTCTGACATACACTCAGGCGTCCACGGTGGATCAAAAGTCATAGTGACTTCAACATGCGAAACCCCTTCAACGGCACTGACAGCATTTTCTACCCAGCCCGGCATTTCACCGGCAACAGGACAGCCCGGTGCTGTAAGAGTCATTTCAATTTTTACTGAACGATCATCTTCAATATCAATACGGTAAATCAATCCTAGCTCATAAATATCAGCAGGAATCTCTGGATCATAAACTGTTTTAAGAGCAGCAATAATATCATTCGTCATACGATCAATTTCTTCTGCGGGAATTGTTGATATGTAAGATTTTTTATTTTCGCTTACAGTTTCAGCAGATTCTGTAGAATGGCGCTCTTCTATTAACTCACCCATTAAAAAATGTCCTTGTTTCTTTCAATGCTTTGACCAATTGATCTATATCTTCTTGAGTATTATACATGGCCAACGATGCACGACAAATAGATGTTAAACCAAAGCGCTGTAATAAAGGCTGTGCACAATGAGTTCCCGCACGGATTGCAACCCCTTTTCTATCAATAAACATAGCGATATCATGAGCGTGAATACCTTCAATTGTAAATGATATAATCGCTCCTTTATTGGGAGAATGACCATAAATACGCAATGATTCAACTGTTTTAAGCTTTTCATGCGCATAAGCTGAAAGAGACATTTCATGGGCATGAATTGTACTGAGACCTCTTTTTTGTATATAGTCAATGGCCGCAGCTAATCCAACAGCTTCAACGATAGGAGGTGTACCTGCTTCAAAACGATAAGGAGGAGCATTATAAAGAACCTTATCGGTTGTTACCTCTTCGATCATTTCACCTCCCCCTTGAAAAGGATGCATTTCCTCTAACCGATACTCCTTACCATAAAGAACACCAACACCAGTGGGACCATAAAGCTTATGTCCTGTAAAGACATACCAATCACAATCGAGATCTTGTACATCAACGGTTAAATGTATTGCTCCTTGAGAACCATCCACAAGAACAGGTATAGAATTTTGATGTGCTTGCTTAATCATTTCTTTAACAGGAGGTACAGTTCCTAATATATTAGACATATGCGTTATAGCGACAAGCCGCGTTTTTTCACTCAAAGCCTTTTGGAAATCCTCAATATGCAGAACACCATTTTCATCAACGGGAACAAAAATAAGCTTCACCCCTTTTTGTTCACGCAGAAAATGCCAAGGGATAATATTGGCATGATGTTCCATGATCGTTAGAACAATCTCATCACCTTCCTTGAGTTTGGGCATAGCCCAACCATAAGCAACCGTATTAATCGCTTCCGTTGCATTTTTCGTAAAAATAATTTCTTCAGCTTTTTGAGCATTTAGAAAAAGGCGAACAGTTTCACGAGAGTTTTCATAGAATTGTGTTGCTGTATTGGCTAAAAAATACATTCCCCTATGCACATTAGCATAATGATGGTGATAATAATTATTCATTGCATTGAGTACTGATTGCGGTTTTTGAGCAGAAGCACCACTATCAAGATATGCTAATCGCTTTCCATAAACTTGATGATGCAAAAGAGGAAAATCACGTCGAATTTTGTCGACATTATAATTCAGCGTTTGTACGTCATTTTCCATTTTTTCTCTCTTAAACATTTTTTTCAAGCCATTGACCAATGATATTTTCCAAAACAGTCTGGATATCACCTTGCTTGATGTCATCAATAAGCTCGGCAACAAATCCTTTAATCAAAAGAGCACGAGCCGTTTTAAAGGGGATACCGCGCGCCATAAGATAGAAAAGATAATCATGATTAATATTTGCAACTGTTGCGCCATGGCCGCAGGCAACATCATCAGCAAAAATCTCCAATTCAGGCTTTGCATTAAATTCTGCATCATCTGAAAGGATAAGGCTATTGCAAGCCATACGTGCATCGGTTTTTTGCGCTTTTTGAGCAACACGTATCATCCCTTGAAAAACACCCACAGCTTTATCTGTAACCACATTGCGTATAATTTCAGTTGATGTTGAATTTTCTTCCACGTGACGAACAGTCATTGTAAGATCACTATGTGTTTGTCCTGATAGTAAATTTATAACGCGTAATTGAAAATCAGATTTTTTCCCCTGTAACTCAATATCAACTTCCTGACGATTAAGTTGACTCCCTATATTAATGACATAAAGTGATAACTTCGCTCCTTGAGCAAGAACAGCACGCAGTCGACCAAACTGTGTAGAATTAAAACCACGATTGCGAATAAGAAACCATGTAACATCACTATGAGCGGCAATATTTAATGAAAATATTGAACTGACAAAGGCATCTTGATCATTGCCAATCTGATGTTCAACAAATATAACTTGACTATTTTTATCAACTTTTATGTCTGAAAAAGTATGAGATTGTCCTCCCATTTGTATATTTTGTAATTCAATGGGTCTATTTAACTTTGTATTTTCAGGAATGTAAAAAAGCCAACCATCTGTAACGAAAGCTGTATTTAATTGCCCAATAAAGTCCTCATCAGAAATGTTTTGATCTATCAATACAGAATTATCTTCTAATGCATCTGAAAGGCGTTTTACTGTAATTTTGTCTATTTTTGAGCGCGTTGCTACTTTTCCATTGTTCATGGAAAAAACAGCGCTTTCTGAAAGCAATGTATCAACCGATTGATTGTCTTGGTCTTTTGAAAAGTTGCTCACAGACTTCAGTAATGTGCGCAGATTGGTATAATGCCAATTTTCGATTTTACGAGAAGGAAGACGTGTCGTTTGAAATTGCTCAATAGCTTTCTTGCGGATTGCCCACACGACTTTACTACCCGGTAGGTCATTGATATACTGATTAAAATTACTAAGTATATTTTCTTCAACCGCTAACAAGTTTTGTTGTACCTTCATAATACCTTCAAACTGCCTCCCTGATAAGATCAGCATACCCATTTTGCTCTAAATAAAGCGCTAGGGATTTATCTCCGCTTTTAATAATTCGTCCTTTATAGAGAACATGTACTGTATCTGGAATAATATAATTAAGCAGTCGTTGATAATGGGTAATCACTAAAAATGAACGTTTTGAATCCCGAAGTTTATTAACACCATCTGCAACAATTTTTAATGCATCAATATCTAAACCAGAATCCGTTTCATCTAAAATGCAAAGTTTAGGTTCAAGAAGTGCCATTTGTAAAATTTCAGCACGTTTTTTTTCTCCCCCTGAAAAACCTACATTTAATGGACGTTTTAGCATGTCCATATCTATTTCAAGCTTAGCTGAAACCTCTTTAACATATTTTATAAATTCAGGAATTTTAAGCTCTTCATTACCTCGCGCTTTGCGTTGAGAATTCATCGCGACTTTTAAAAATTCCATCGTTGCTACCCCTGGTATTTCCATTGGATATTGAAATGCAAGAAAAATACCATATGCAGCACGTTCTGCTGGATCCATTTCTAAAATTGATTGTCCATTATAGAGAATATCGCCTTCTATTACTTCATAATCATCACGACCAGCAAGTAAATAAGATAAAGTTGATTTTCCGGCACCATTTTGTCCCATGATCGCGGCAACTTCTCCATCTTGAACCGTCAAGTTTAAACCACGAATAACTTCTGTATCGGTCCCAGCAATACGGGCACGTAAATTTTTTATCTCTAACATCATTTAATCCTGTTCTGGCTGTTTTTCTCAGATACTAATGCGTACTATTTTTCCTTAGCACCCATTTCCTTTTGTAATCACCATAGAAGTTTTTTTACATTTTTTTCTACTATTACAGCCTTATCTTCGATTTATTTCATTAAATAGAATTATCCAACACTTCCCTCAAGGCTAATACCAATAAGCTTTTGAGCCTCGACAGCAAACTCCATGGGAAGTTTTTGAATAACTTCTTTTACAAAACCATTGACAATTAATGCAATTGCCTCTTCTTCGGGAATTCCTCTCTGCATAACATAAAAAAGTTGGTCATCAGAAATTTTTGATGTGGTGGCTTCATGTTCAAATTGAGCTGTTGCGTTTTTTGCTTCAATATAAGGTACTGTATGGGCCCCACAATCATTTCCGATTAACAAACTATCACACTGTGTAAAGTTACGTGCATTTTGTGCTTTTCGGTGGGCTGTGACTTGCCCTCGATAAGTGTTATTTGAAAAGCCAGCAGAAATTCCTTTGGAAATAATACGACTGGAGGTATTTTTTCCCAAATGAATCATTTTTGTACCGGAATCAATTTGCTGGTGACCGTTTGCAACGGCAATAGAATAAAATTCTCCACGCGCGTTATCTCCACGCAGTAAACAGGATGGATATTTCCAAGTAATCGCAGAACCAGTCTCAACTTGTGTCCATGAAATTTTAGAGTTATGTCCTCGACAATCTCCACGCTTCGTCACAAAATTATAAATACCACCCTTTCCATCTTTATCGCCAGGGTACCAGTTTTGTACTGTAGAATATTTAATCTCTGCATTTTCAAGGGCAATAAGCTCAACGACAGCAGCATGAAGTTGGTTTTCATCACGTTGGGGAGCTGTACACCCTTCAAGATAAGAAACATAGGAATCTTCAGCAGCAATAATCAATGTTCGCTCAAATTGCCCTGTATTGCGTTCATTAATTCTAAAGTAAGTTGAAAGCTCCATAGGACAACGAACTCCCTTGGGAATATAAACAAATGAACCATCTGTAAAGACAGCAGCATTTAAGGCCGCATAATAATTATCTCCCACTGGTACAACTGTTCCCAAATATTCTTTAATAAGCTCAGGATGTTCAATAATCGCCTCTGAAATAGAACAAAAAATTACACCAGCACGCGCCAGTTCTTTTTTAAATGTTGTCACAACCGAAACAGAATCAAAGACCGCATCAACAGCTACCTGCCCCGATACAGACACACTGTCATCAAATGTAGAGGGATCAGACTGTTTTCTTACCCCTGCTAAAATCTCTTGTTCTTTAAGAGGAATGCCAAGTTTTTCGTATGTTGCTAATAACTCAGGATCTACTTCGTCTAAAGATTTTGGTCCTGTATGATTTTTAGGAGCAGCATAATAATAAAGCTCCTGAAAATCAATTTTAGGATATTCAAGACGTGCCCAATGAGGCTCTTGCATTGTCAACCAACGGCGGTAAGCTTGTAAGCGCCATGTTAGCATCCATTCAGGCTCATTTTTTTTAGCCGAAATAAATTTGATAATATCTTCATTCAAACCTTTCGGTGCTTTATCCGTTTTTATTTTCGTTTCAAAGCCATATTTATATTGGTCAACATCTATTTCACGGACTTGGCGTATTGTTTCTTCTACTGCCGGCATAAAGCTTCTCCATCTTTTGGCATCAAAAACCGGTAACTAAAAGTCTTGTTTTACAAGATTAAAATTAAATAAGTTATTTCCTAGGCTATAGGCAAAGTACTAAAATTTCAATCAAAGTTATTTTATTATTTAAAATAATTCTAATTTTATCCTTTTTTCTTGCTTATCATTTGAGAAAAAAATAATAGAAAATCATCAATATCTTCAGAGGTTGTATCACGTCCCAGCGAAATGCGAATGGCACCATTTGGAACATGATACCCCATTGCTTCTAAAACTTTGCTTTGTTTTACTTTTCCTGAAGAACAAGCAGAACCAGATGATACTGAAAAACCTTCTAAGTCAAAAGCAATTTGCATGGTTTCAGCTTTTATATTTTTTACGGTAAAGTAAGTCGTATTTGGCAAACGTTGAACTCTTTTGCCAAAAATTTCAATATTTTGGCTTATTTTTTGAAGTCCATCTTCTAATTTATTACGTAAATATAGTAACTGTTTTATTTCTTCCTGTGTGAGACAATCAGCCATCGCGGCTCCAAAAGCAGCAATAAGAGATAATGCTTCTGTTCCTCCACGTAAGCCTTTTTCTTGTCCCCCTCCGGTAATAAGAGGGTGTGGCATGAGGAGATTGCCACATGAAACAAAAGCACCAACGCCTTTAGGACCACCAGCTTTATGTGCAGAGAGTATAAAAAAGTCTCCTCCTAGCTGATTAATATCAACAAAATTTTTATCGATATATTGCGATAAATCAACAATAAGAGTACCGCCTAAATCACGAACAATAGCCGCTATTTCTTTTAACGGTTGAATAACACCCGTTTCACTATTTGCTGCTTGAATAGCAACAAGAGGTAAACCTTTTGTTTTATCGTGAGTCCTTAAGAGGGATGCTAATTTATCTTGTTGAATAAGCCCATCTTGATCAACAGTAATGACACTTATCAATTCTTTAGAAAAACGTCCTCCCTCTGCAACAGAGGGGTGTTCAGTCGCTCCAAGGTACAGATGAGAAAATTGAACCTTTGCATTCCCCATCGTGTAAAAGGGTGTTAACAAAGTCATTGCTGCTTCACTCGCACCAGAGGTAAAAACAACGTTATCTGGATCTGTTTTAAGATTTTCAGCGATTTGTCGACGCGCCTTTTGCAATAAAGTTTTAGCAGCACGCCCCTCCCTATGAACGGATGAGGGATTACCAAATGTATCTAAAGATTCCAGTAATGCTATCCGCGCTATTTTTTTGAGCGGTGTTGTTGCGTTATGATCAAAATATCGGCGTTTTATAACCATTTTACATCGCAATCATTAATCTTATGAATTGATTAAAAAAATAGCGCAATTTTCTTGAAAAGTGCACTTAAAAAAGAATATCTAATGATTATTTAAGAGATTCTATGGTAAAAGTCGACCAGGGTCAATGAGAGCCTTTTATAGCATTTAAGGAGCATTTTATGCCAGAAATTATTTTTAACGGCCCCGCGGGTCGGCTCGAAGGGCGTTATCAACCTTCCCAACAAAAAAATGCGCCCATTGCGATCATTTTGCATCCTCACCCTCAATTTGGTGGAACGATGAATCATAAAATTGTCTATGATCTCTTTTATATGTTCCAACAACGTGGCTTTACAACTCTCCGTTTTAACTTTCGTGGTATTGGTCGCAGTCAAGGGGAGTTTGATTATGGAATAGGAGAGCTTTCAGATGCGGCTGCGGCTCTCGATTGGGTGCAAGCACAACATCCAGACTCTAAAAATTGCTGGGTAGCAGGATATTCATTTGGAGCATGGATTGGCATGCAGCTTTTAATGCGCCGACCGGAAATTGAGGGTTTTATCTCTGTTGCCCCTCAGCCTAATGTTTATGATTTTTCATTTCTTGCACCTTGTCCCTCTTCTGGGCTTATCATTCATGGTGGTATCGATAAAGTTTCCCCTCCAAAAGACGTTCAAATGCTTGTTGATAAATTGAAAACACAAAAAGGTATTATCATCACACAAGAAATACTAGAAGGAGCTAATCACTTTTTTAGTGGATGCCATGAAGAACTTATTGAACGATGCGCTCACTATTTGGATAATCATATCACCAATGAATTTCTCGCTCCTCCTCCTGAAATACTTTCACTTACTTAGGAAAATACAATAGATTTATAAAAAGTCAGCAAAAGCCATCCCTGATTATAGTAATGTAATTTTTTTAGACTGTATTTATGATTTTTCTAAATTTTATTTTAGGATAGAAACAAAGGTAAAAAAGTGTCTTTTTTTATTTACTGATTTTCGTTAAATTACCTTTTTTAGCGTAAAAAAGGAATAATACTTATATTATTATCTTCATTACCAATATGTCTGGTTCTCTTGTGATATATGTCATTTATGGTAGATAAAGCATGAATGATCCATTATATAATCATCAATTATATAAAATGATTGCCCTCTTATATTAGGAAATTGACTCTGTGTTTGCCTTTAAATCTGACTTTTTACATATTATGAGTGAACGTGGTTTTATCCACCAAATTTCGGATGAAAAAGGCTTAGATGATCTTTTTTCAAAAGAAACTGTAAGCGCTTATACTGGATTTGATCCAACAGCATCAAGCTTACATGCTGGAAGTCTTCTTCAGATTATGATGCTTTATTGGTTACAAAAAACGGGACATCGCCCCATTGCTTTAATGGGTGGAGGGACAGGATTGATCGGTGATCCTTCCTTTAAAGATGAAGCACGACGGCTTCTAACACAAGATGATATTGCAACGAATATTGATGGTATTAAAAAGGTATTTTCTAACTATTTGACATTCGGTGATCGAGAAACAGATGCTTGCATTGTAAATAATGCTGAATGGTTGTGCAATTTAAACTACTTAGAATTTTTGCGTGATGTAGGAAAACATTTTTCTGTCAACCGTATGTTGTCATTTGATTCTGTTAAACTCAGACTTGAGCGTGAACACTCTTTATCCTTCTTAGAGTTTAATTATATGATTCTGCAAGCTTATGACTTTGTTGAACTTTATAAACGTTACGGCCTGCGTATGCAAATGGGGGGCTCTGATCAATGGGGCAACATTATTAACGGAATCGAATTAGGGCATCGTTTAGGAACACCACAATTATATGCATTAACATCACCATTGCTGACGACCTCTTCCGGTGCCAAAATGGGTAAATCATTGAATGGTGCTGTGTGGCTTAATGCTGATATGCTTTCACCTTATCAATTTTGGCAATATTGGCGCAATACAGAAGACGCTGATGTAACACGATTTTTAAAGCTCTATACCACATTACCCATGGATGAGATTCTCAAACTTTCTCTCTTACAAGGGACTGAAATTAATGAAGCAAAAAAAATTCTTGCAACAGAAATTACCGCAATGTTGCATGGTCGGGCTCTTGCCGAATCAGCCGCAGAAACTGCCCGCAAAACATTTGAAGAAAAAACAATTGGAGAAAATCTTCCAACAGTTAAAATGAACGCAATAGAATTAAAAACGGGTGCTGGATTACTCTCTCTTTTAGTAAAAGCAGGACTTGCAAAATCAAACAGTGAAGCGCGCCGTCATATTCAAGGTGGAGGGATACGTGTTAATGATCAAATCATAAAGGATGAGACATACCTTATTATTGAAAAAGATGTCACAGCAGAAGGAATTATTAAACTTTCTTTTGGTAAGAAAAAGCATGTATTGATCAAACCTCTATAATCTATTGATATCTCATTCATTTTATAAATTTTTATTTCATGAGAGTGATGTTTTTTGCGCCTTCTTTATTCATTTTTTATTTAGTTTTTATGAAAGAATATTTTTTTATATGATAGCAAAAAATCTTTGAAATAATTTTATTCTAAAGAGTTGAAACTTTATTCCTTCTCTGTCATGCTGCTCATTGATCTTTTAACTCAAGAAGAAAGATAGAACATGACAAAATCAATGAAAGGAACTCTTGCTCCTGATTTTAATTTGCCACGTGATGGAGGAGAGATGGTCTGTCTTTCTGACTTTAGGGGCAAACCTGTTGTCTTATACTTTTATCCCAAAGATGACACGAGTGGATGCACAAGCGAGGCTCTTGATTTTACAAAATTAAAGACGAATTTTGATAAAATCGGTGTTGCTGTTATTGGCATCTCTCCTGATAATGTAAAAAAACACGATAAATTTAAAGTAAAACATGGACTTGATGTCATTTTGGCTTCTGATGAAGAAAAAACAACCCTTGAATCTTATGGTGTTTGGGTAGAGAAAAGTATGTATGGACGCAAATATATGGGTGTCGAACGAAGCACTTTTTTAATTAATGCAAATGGAAAAATCATAGAAGAATGGCGCAAAGTGAGCGTATCTGGACACGCTGAAAATGTTTTAGCAGCTGCAACGCTTTTACTATCGTCATGATGACATATGAACTAGGAGTATACGATATTTAAGAGCAATAGCCTTCCTCCTCAATTGATTTTATTTTTCCAAGGAGTTCAATTTTTACAATATGTTAATTTATAAGATTAGCTAGTTATTTATTCTTTAAATTAATCCTCCTGATATCATAAATTCTCTCCTTTCAGATTTTTCTTATCTTAAATGAGTCAAAAAGTTCACTTGTTCCTGTCATAAGCAAAGTTGACTTGTGAGAAAAGACTTTGAAAAAAGGAACAAAAAACACCTCTTTGAACCCTTCACCTATCAAGAGCTATCCCTACATCACAGCATTAATAAAACAAGCAATGTAAGAAATAAACTTACACGGTTTAAAGGAGGAATATATCATTAACGAATATCCTCAATTTCTTTGTCTTTTCCATAAATACGTTGAGAAAGTGCAGCCTCTATAAATGAATCTAAGTTCCCATTAAGGACAGATTGTGGATCAGTACTTTCAATCCCTGTACGCAAGTCTTTTACAAGTTGATAAGGTTGAAGAACATAAGATCTAATTTGATGTCCCCATCCGATTTCTGTTTTAGAAGATTCAACAGCATTGGTTTCTTCTTCTCTTTTTTTGAGTTCCTCTTCATAAAGGCGAGCACGAAGCATTGACCAAGCTGTAGCGCGATTTTTATGCTGAGAACGCTCCGTTTGACATTGAACTACAATACCCGTTTTCATATGTGTGATACGAACAGCAGAATCTGTCGTATTAACATGTTGTCCTCCTGCTCCCGATGCACGATAGGTATCAATACGCACATCTGCTTCTGAAACATCAACTTCAATATCGTCATCAATAACCGGATAAACCCAAATGCTTGCAAAAGAGGTATGTCGCTTTGCATTCGAATCAAATGGAGAAATTCGTACCAAGCGATGAACGCCTGATTCTGTTTTTAACAATCCATAAGCATTATGCCCTTTTACCAGAATCGTCGCTGATTTTATTCCTGCTTCTTCTCCATCATGAATTTCTAAAACTTCAACCTTCATTTCATGCTGTTCAGCCCAGCGCATATACATACGCAACAACATAGAAGCCCAATCTTGGCTTTCTGTTCCCCCTGCCCCTGCATGGACTTCTAAATAGGTATCATTAGGATCGGCCTCTCCTGAAAGAAGCACATCTATTTGCCTTTTATCGATCTCACTTTTAAGGTTACGTATTGAATTTTCCGCCTCAGCGATAATTTCAACATCACTTTCTTCCTCACCCATCGCAATGAGCTCAATGCATTCTTCAAGTGTTTTTGTAAATGATAAAAGAGCACTGATTGAATCATCAAGACGCTGACGCTCACGCATCATATCTTGCGCTTGTTGTGCATCATCCCAAAGTGTAGGATCTTCTGCTTTTTGATTAAGATATTCGAGACGCTTTAGTGATTGATCCCAGTCAAAGATGCCCCCTTAGCAACTGAATTGCTTGTCGGATTTCATCAACTAATGTTTCTATTTCTGCTCGCATAATTTAACACCGTATTTTTTACACTCTTTCTGGTATGTTCTTAGCATTTTATACAAATTTAATAGCTTTTATCAAAAATGGAAAGGAGCCATCATTCTATTTACCGGACTAACATTATTAAAAAACAGATAAAAACCAAGACTCATAGAAAAGGAGATTTTGTTGGTTAATACAGCCCCCCTGTTCCACTTTCAAGGGCTTTATTAACTTGTGGAGAAGTGGTTATTGCTGGAACACCTTCTTGAAAAGAATCCGTCCCTCCAATGACTTGATATATATCAGCAGGACCAGTTCCTGGTTTAAATGCTTCTATAATGACATCTTGATCTCCTCTTTCCGCAAGCATTCCTGTTTTTCGATTAATTGGCATTAAAATCATACCCTTCGGCATCTTAAAGGGAACATCCGGTTTTCCTTTAAGAGCACCTTCCATAAATTCACCAAAAATAGGTGCAGCCAATGAACTCCCCGTCCCGTTGTATCCCAACGATGCTGGTTGATCATAACCAACAAAAACTCCAACGACGAGATCAGGGGTAAATCCCATAAACCAGACATCTTTAGAATCATTGGTTGTTCCTGTTTTAGCAGCAATATGTCTATTGAGATAACGTAAACGCGCTGCAGTACCACGCTGAACAACTCCTTCCATCATCGATGTAATCTGATAAGCTGTCATGGGATCAAGAACTTGATCTCTCTCATCAATTAAAGTGGGTTCCTTTTGATTATTCCATGAATTCGCATTACAATTTTCGCAAATACGATCATCATGACGATAAATTGTCTTCCCATAACGATCTTGAATTCGGTCTATCAGAGAAGGTTTAATAGAGCGTCCTCCATTAGCTATGACAGAATAAGCTGTAACCATTCGTAAAACTGTTGTTTCAGCGGCTCCTAGGGCCATGGGGAGATAAGGTTGCAATTTATCGACCACGCCAAAACGCTCTGCATATTCAGCGACAAGAGGCATTCCCATATCATTGGCAAGCCTTACTGTCATAAGATTACGAGAATGCTCAATACCATAACGCAGCGTTGAAGGTCCTGCAAAAGTACCACCATAATTTTTAGGTTGCCAAACCTCACCATTATATTGGCGAACTTCGATGGGACCATCTAAAATAACCGATGCTGGTGTATACCCATTATCAAGTGCTGCTGAATACACTATGGGCTTAAATGCAGAACCAGCCTGACGATAAGCTTGTGTTGCACGATTAAACTCAGATACTGCAAAAGAAAAACCTCCCACCATTGCAAGAACGCGCCCTGTGTGCGGCTCCATAGCAACAATTGCACCTTCAACCTTAGGAATTTGTTGTAAACGATAAGTGTTATTTGTATTGGCTAGCTTTTCAACAAAAATAACATCCCCAACTTGTAGAACATGAGACAAGCTATGAACAGTTCTTCTATAACCATTTTCTTTCACAACATGAAGTGCCCATTTTGAAGCGGCTTCAGATAAAACAGCAATTTCTCGTTTTTTTGAGAGTATACCAGAAGCTTCACGCTGCGGCTGTAAACCAATCTCTATTTTATTGGGATTTGCAGAAAGAACAACCGCTAAACGCCATTCAGGAACATCACTTAACCCTGTGATATTTGCAAGCTCCTCCCCCCAATCATCATCTTTTTTATCAATATGCGCATAAGCTCCACGCCATCCGTGTGCATGATCAAATTTAATTAATCCATTTTGTAAAGCCCGCCGAGCAATTATTTGTAGATGCGGATCAAGCGTTGTACGGATGGACAGTCCACCTTCATAAAGTGTTTTAGCTCCATAGCGATGCATTAAACGGCGACGCACTTCTTCAGTAAAATAATCAGCCGCAAAAACATAGCTATCACTTCCACGTATTTTCGCTCCCAGAGGTTTAGCTTTTGCTTTTTCACCTTGTTCACGGGTTACATACCCATTTGCAACCATCCGATCTATAACCCAATTGCGCCGATCAATAGCACGCTGCGTATTCTTAAATGGATCATAATTTGCTGGTCCTTTTGGAAGAGCAGCCAAATAAGCACATTGTTCTAACGTCAGATCATTGACGGATTTATTGAAATAGGTCAAAGAGGCAGCGGCTATACCATAAGTACCACGCCCCAAATAAATTTCATTGAGATAAAGTTCGAGGATATGATCTTTTGAGTAAGTTTTCTCAATACGCATTGCTAAAATAGCTTCCTTAAATTTACGCTCTAACGTTGTTTCTGAACTTAAAAGGAAGTTTTTAGCGACTTGTTGCGTTATGGTTGATGCGCCTTCTGGACGTCTTCCAGAACCAATATTACGAATATTATTGATCAAAGCGCGAGAAAGTCCTTCGGGATCTAAACCAAAATGATGATAAAAATTTTTATCTTCAGCCGAAATAAAAGCATCTTTAACAAGCTTTGGGATTGATTGAATCGGTAAATAGAGGCGATGTTTTGTTGCAAACTCTGCCATAAGACGACCATCAGAAGCATGGACACGAGTCATTACCGGTGGCTCATAAAGTGAAAGAACTTCATAATCAGGAAGTGCATTTGCTTGACCACTGGTCACAATACCCCATGTTATTGCGCTACAAAGTCCAGTAGTAACAAAAAAACGAGGAAGATATTTAAAAAAAATCATCATAAAAACGGCTATCGCTTTCTTAAGAATTGATCAAAGAAAAAATATGTGACTTCAATCACACCACGTGGATATCATCACGCAAGATTGAGAAAAAGAAAATTTGTTTTCTATCTTTATATTTATACTAGGATACACTAAAATCCCATATTAATTACTCTATTTTCTCACAAATTTAAAGAGGCTGTACCATTTTCTGTCTATATTCAGCGAATTGACGAATAGAATGAGCAATCGAGAGGGCCATTTGTTTTCTCCAATGAGGATCGTTTAATAACTTTTCATCCTCTTTGTTGGAGAGATAACCAATCTCTATCAAGACAGAGGGAATATCTGAAGCTCTTAAAACTTGAAAATTAGCATAGCGATGAGGGTTATTGATCAAGTTGATATGACTTTTTGATAAACTCGAAATAACACTATTTGCAAAATTAACCGAAAACGTATGCGTTTCCCGTCGTGTAAGATCCATCAAGATATCTGTAACTTCAAGCGTTTCATCTGCAGGCAAACCATCAAGCAAATCAACTTTATTTTCACTTTCAGCTAAAGATTTAGCAATGGCGTCAGAGGCTTTATCTGATATGGTATACACTGTGGCTCCACGAAGGGAATGAACATCAATTGTATCTGCATGAATGGATATAAAAAGATCAGCACCAAACTCTTGCGCTTTTTTTACTCTTTCGCTTAATCTTAAAAAAACATTAGAATCACGTGTTAAAATAACGCTAATATGCGGATCTTTTTGTAACTCTTCTTGCAATGCACGCGCAAAATCTAAAGTTACATCTTTTTCTAAAACTCCAGTAACCCCCCGTGCCCCACCATCAATACCACCATGACCAGGATCAAGGACAACACGAAAATTTTGCACTGGAATCAAAGGTAGTTTTGTATCAAAATTGCTCCTTTGTTGGTTCTTTAATATCTTATCAAATTTCTCTTGCGTACTTTTACGAATATCAACCAGCAACTGCCATAAGCCATTGTCTAATTTTTTTACGATACTTTTTTCAACCACAAAAACTGTTTTACTTGTCAAAATAATGCGTGAAGTTTGTATGTCTGAGAAAGCATAACGCACATCTGAGAGCATAACGGATAATGCATTCTGTTTTTTAAAAGACATATTTTGCATTGAAAAGTCAATTGTAGGTAAATTGATAACCAAACGTGCAGGCCTATCCAAAATCTGCAAACGAATATTTGGTTTTGAATTGAAAAGCGCAATTATACGTGTATGAGCACTATCACCAATGGCTCGAAAATTGATAAGTCTCAAAGGGTCAGCAGCATGAACATTGGCTTGACATAACAAAAAAAATAATAAAAAGTATATGAATTGCACAATAATATCCCAATAGGCTGTTTTCAGCTTTTGGGTCAAAGAAAATCTTATCATAAGCCCTCTTATCATAAGCAAAGTATTCTACAACGACATTTGTAATAATTTATTGTTTATTTTTCAATAAATGCTAAACTCTCCCCATTATAAAAAACAAAAACGAAATTAAGGTAATAAAAATATTATCATGATACATGATTTACATTGTTACTTGCCAAACGTATGATATCAACATAAAAGAATATTGGTGCTTCCTAGCTCATAATCGATCTAATTATCTGTAACTCATAGTAAGTTATCTTTAAAGGGGTTATTGCATATTATGCGCTGAGACTTTGTTATGGATGAAAAATTTCTATGTTATAAAATTAGGATTGCATTATTTAAGATTCGTTGGTTCGGATATCCGAACTGTTTTAGAGATTATTTTACCAGAGACTTTTTAAAAATATGAGTCATAAAAAACAGATGGAGATAATGATGAGAAATGGTGTAAATGCAGTCATGCATCTACACGTGGTGTTCCGTCCTGTTTTTCTGGTACTTCCCTTTTATGGCAGACAGCCCTTTACATCTACGAATAATTACACCGTTCGTTTGAATAGAATTGTGCATGTCGCCTTCAGGATATTAACTTATGTCAAACAAAATGCTTATAGATGCCTCTCATCCGGAGGAAACACGTGTTGTTGTTGTTCACGGCAACAAAATTGAAGAACTTGATTTTGAATCAGAACATAAAAAACAGCTTAAGGGGAATATTTATCTTGCACGTATTACACGTGTAGAACCATCTCTCCAAGCAGCTTTTGTTGAATATGGTGGAAACCGACATGGTTTTTTAACATTTTCTGAAATTCATCCTGACTATTATCAAATTCCTATTGCTGATCGCCTTGCTCTTCTTGAAGAAGAGGAAGCAGCAGCTGTAGGGGAAAGTCCAGCAGATATTTTTGAGGAAGAAACAACTAAAAATAAAAAACGCTCTAGAAGAACAAAAAAAAATGCGAAAAATAATGTCATAGCAGCCGATGTTGAAAATGATATTGCATCCGAAACTGTAACAATTAATCATACAGAAGAGATATTAAATGCCGATGTTTCTTATGATGAAATCGAAATGGTTGGGGCTGAGGACATCCGTGAAGAGCTCCCGACATATCAAAGAAAACAAGGGCGCCAGTATAAAATTCAAGAAGTGATTAAACGACGTCAAATTTTACTGGTGCAAGTTATCAAGGAAGAACGTGGAAATAAAGGCGCTGCTCTTACAACATATCTCTCTCTAGCTGGTCGTTATTCTGTTCTCATGCCCAACACAGCACGCGGTGGTGGTATTTCACGAAAAATTACGAATGTGCAAGACCGTAAGCGTCTTAAAGAAATCGTAAAAGAATTAGCTGTTCCAAAAGGTATGGGCGTTATCTTACGAACGGCTGGTGCTAATAGAACAAAAGCTGAAATCAAACGCGATTATGAATATCTTATGCGGTTATGGGATACGATTCGTACTTTGACACTCGAGTCAACGGCACCATGCCTTGTTCATGAAGAAAGTAATCTTATAAAGCGTTCTATACGAGATCTTTACAATAAGAACATTAGTGAAATTCTTGTCTCTGGAGACCAAGGATATCGTGAAGCGAAAGACTTTATGCGTATGCTTATGCCAAGTCATGCAAAAGTCGTGCAACCTTATCGCGATCCTACGCCTATTTTTGCAAGAAATAATATTGAAATTCAGCTTGATAAAATGTTGCAACCACAGGTTTCTTTAAAATCTGGGGGGTATCTTGTTATTAATCAAACAGAAGCACTTGTTGCTATTGACGTTAATTCTGGACGCTCTACGAAAGAATTCTCTGTTGAAAAGACAGCTTTACAAACAAACCTTGAAGCTGCAGAAGAAGTAGCACGTCAATTACGCTTACGTGATCTTGCTGGTTTAATCGTGATTGATTTTATTGACATGCTTGAAGAACGCAATGTGCGACTGGTCGAAAAAAAATTAAAAGACTGTTTAAAAAATGATCGTGCTCGTATTCAAGTTGGCCATATCTCACACTTCGGCCTTTTAGAAATGAGCCGTCAACGTATTCGCATATCAGTTTTAGAAAGTACAACACAGCCCTGCCCCCATTGCGCAGGAACAGGAAGTATACGCTCTGAATCATCAATTGCTTTACATGTCATGCGCTCAATTGAAGAATATCTCCTTCATAATTCTCAATATAATATTATTGTGCGCACACCCGTAGCAACAGCACTTTATGTGCTAAATCACAAACGCAACATTCTTGTTAATTTAGAAACACGCTTTAAACTCAATATTAGTATTGAAGCAGATGATAGTATTGGAACACAACATCTTGTTATTTCTAAAGGCACAATAGCAGAAAGCATTTCTCAATCTTCATTGGAAGATGACAATAAGCAAGAAATTGAAAATTCTGTTTTCATAAAAAGTGAATCTATTGAAAATCCTCCTTCCATTGAAACAAATCAAAAACGTCAACGCAAAAATCACCACGATGAAATTGCTGATCATTCTCTCTCCGACTCTCATAAGAAAGAAGATACATTGAGTGATGATTCTTACCGTCGAGGACGCCGTCGAGGACGCCGTGGTGGTCGACGAAATCAAGATAATAGTTTTCATCAGGTTCGCATTCCTTACGCGGAACCAGTAGGAGATTTTTCTAAGAAGGCTTTAGCAGAAATTAAAGCAGCGCATCGCAAACGTAGTGGTCCATCGGCTAAATCTTCTAAACCTGAAGAAATAAAAAATGATACACAAGCCCTCGAGCTACAACAGCAAGATGAGGCAACAAAAGTTGATGATACAAGGGTTAAACCTAAAAAACGTAAAACACTTTCTTCAAGGGCAGTAGAAAATAATCTTTCTCTAGAGAGTGATCAAAATATTGTAGAACAAAAATCTCTTGAAGAAAAAACTAAAAGCAGTTCGGCACATAAAATTAGAACAAAAAAAACAGATAAATCTCTTCATGAGAATGAGGATAAAGCTCCTGAAAATACTAAGAAGTCAACACGTAGAACACGTAAAAAAACATCCTCTAAAGAGACAACAGAAATACAAAAAACATTAGAGAAAGAAACTGATATGAAAATGGAGAAAGCTGTCGAACTTTCTCCTTCTAAAATTGAGGAAACAATTAACCACCCTGTTGTTATTTCATCAACATCTAATGATTCCCCTAAAACTGCGCGTATTGGTTGGTGGAAGCGCAGAACCCTTTCAAAAAATTAACAATAAAAAGAAACCGCCACAAAAAATTGTGGCGGTCTAAATAAATAATCATAGAAAAAGTTTTAACCAATTCTATGGCGTGTGTGTATTATTTTTGCTTTGCTTTCTCTTGCTCAGCCCGCATACGCTCTTCAATTTCTTTTTGATTTGATTGAATAGCTTGTTGCAGCTTTATTTGCTCTTGTTGGAAATCTTTTTCTTCCATACCAGGACCGGTATATGCTGCTGTAAATCCATTAAGAGAAAATTCAATAGGATTAGCTGAACCACGGAAATTAACAGTGGTTACAACCATTTTTGTACCACTTTTCATAGCTGCAATAAGCTTATCATCTAAGACATCATTGGCAATACAACTTGGTCCATTACAAATGATATAAGGAATTTTTTTAGAGAAACCATCACCTATTTGAATGTGAACACCTTCTGGCAAAAAACGACCTGTAGGCACTTGAATACCTATACGTTTTTCATTTTGCTTCCCTTTTATTTCAACAAGATTAAAAGCCGTTAAAGGTTGTCCTGTATTTGATAATACAGTATTCATTGTATTACAAATATCAACATCATTCTGTTTACTGCAAACTTTGTACCAACCTTGCGATAAAGTCTGCGCATTTGCAGAAATACCAGCTATAAGAAAAAGGGCAGCTGCTCCAACTAATATTGAGACAGCAGAATAAAAATTTTTATGCGACATGATTAAGTTAATCCTTTCAACGCGCTTTTAAGTAATTAAAAAAAATATTAAGTATAATTCCAATTTAAACTTATTAAATTATAATGAAATAAAACTTAATTTTATTATTTTTACTTCAATATAAAAAAAAAAGTCAATTTTAGAGAAAAAACTACGACGATCTATGTAAACTTTTATACAGCCATATAGCTTTTCCCTCTTTATCACACAGGGGGATGATGCAATTTATCCATAAAACACCTCTGTGCATTCGCGCTAAGATTACACAAACGAATCAATATTGCAATATCAATAAAAATAAACTCCTATAGACTTCTAAAAATTTTACAAATTTACACTTAAATAAACAACTCTTGAGCTATATTATAGAGTCTTAGCAACAAATATTACAATGCACGAAGCTTCAAAATATTGAATAAATTTTACTGTTTTTATTATCTGTTTTGTGATCCACGAAAACAAAGTTATTTATTATGGTATTATTGAAACATTTGATGGACTAAAGGTGCTAATTATCTGAAATTCCCGAATAACAGAAAGAAAGCTTTCTTCTAATGGACTGTTTTTTTGTCTTTTTTGACAAAATAATCGAATATATCTTTGTCATAAAGCTCTATTTAGTCTTCTCGCTAAAAAAGCAAAATCAAATGACTAAAATATATAAGAGGTTATCTTTATTATAAACTTAAATTTTATTCTTATATAAAATCAATAAGTGGTTATTATTTATAGAATAATTTTACAAGCATAAGGAATAGTTTTGAAAAGTAGAGCAACTGCTTTAAACAGAATGTTGTTCTGCCATTTCTACAAGCTGTGTCATAATCGTAGCAGCCCCAATAAGTCTTTCATCAACGGTAGACCAATTCCGAATAAGAGCAATAGTTTGATCTGGACGAATTTTTGCCATTGAACCTTGTTTTTCCACCCATTGAACAAGAGCAATACTATTGGCAAAATAGTTATTGCGAAACTGTATGACAATACCCTTTGGTCCAGCATCCAATTTTTCTACATGGGCTTTTCGACACAATATTTTGATATGAAAAACTTTAAGGATATGTTGAACTTCAAGGGGCAAAGGACCAAAACGATCGATTAACTCCGTTGCAAACTCATCAATCTGTTCTAAATTTTCGAGTTCTGTCAAGCGTCGGTAAAGCCCCATACGTAATGATAAATCAGGCACAAAGCTTTCTGGTATCATTATGGTCGTAGCGAGTGAGATTTGAGGTGACCATTGCTTATCCTCACTTAGCTCTCCATCTTTTAATTCAGCAACAGCTTCTTCAAGCATTTTTTGATAGAGTTCAAATCCAACTTCTTTGATATGTCCTGATTGTTCTTCACCTAAAAAGTTGCCTGAACCACGAATATCCATATCGTGACTTGCCAATTGAAAGCCAGCCCCTAATGTATCAAGAGATTGTAACACTTTAAGACGACGATCAGCTGCAGATGTTAAAATTTTACCAGAAGGAAATGTAAAAAGTGCATAAGCACGTTGTTTTGAGCGCCCTACCCTCCCTCGTAACTGATAAAGTGCAGAAAGACCAAACATTTCAGCACGATGCACAATTAATGTATTGGCTGTTGGAATATCAAGACCGGATTCAATAATGGTTGTCGATAGCAAAACATCATATTGTCCATCGTAAAATGCATTCATAATATCATCAAGTTGTCCAGCCGGCATTTGTCCATGTGCTATAACGAACTTGAGCTCTGGAACATGCATTTTAAGATATTCTTCTACAAAAGCCAGATCAGAAATACGAGGACAGACATAAAAACTTTGTCCACCACGGTAGTATTCTCGAAGTAATGTTTCCCGTATAACAAGGGCATCAAATGGAGTAATAAAAGTACGAACTGCCATTCTATCAATGGGTGGAGTGGTGATTAATGAAAGTTCACGGACCCCCGATAATGCCAATCCTAAAGTTCGTGGTATGGGGGTTGCTGAAAGTGTAAGAACATGAATATCACTTTTAAGCTGTTTTAAACGCTCTTTGTGTTTTACCCCAAAATGTTGCTCCTCATCAATGATAAGAAGACCTAACCGTAAAAAATCGACTGCACCACTTAATAATGCATGGGTTCCAATAGCAATATCAATCGTACCATCTGAAATCCCTTTTTTGGCTTGTGTGAGTTCTTTCCCTCTCACAAGCCTTGATACATGACCAATTTTAACAGGTAATCCTTGAAAACGCGAAATAAATGTCTTGTAATGTTGACGTGAAAGCAAAGTTGTCGGTACAACAACAGCGACCTGATATCCATTTAATGCTGCAACAAAAGCACTTCGAATAGCCACTTCTGTTTTTCCAAAGCCAACATCACCGCATATCAAGCGATCCATCGGCTTTCCTGAGGCTAAATCATCTAAAACGGCATCAATGGCGTTCATTTGATCTTCTGTCTCTTCATAGGGAAAACCAGCAACAAACTCATCAAATGGTCCAACTGGTGGAAGTAAAGCAGGTGCGGCACGTGTCGCACGCTCCGCAGCTATACTAATTAATTGCCCAGCCATTTCCAATAAATGTTTTTTAAGCCGAGCTTTACGTGCTTGCCAAGCAACACCCCCTAATTTATCTAAAGTTACCTCTGTTCCTTCTGAGCCATAACGTGAAAGAAGTTCAATATTTTCAACAGGTAAAAAGAGTAAATCACCTCCAGCATATTTAATTTCAAGGCAATCTCGTAAAATTCCAGTGGTTGTAATGGTTTTAAGACCAACAAATTGGCCAATACCATGATCGATATGCACAACAAGATCACCAGAATTTAAAGCAGAAAGTTCAGAAATAAAATTTGTATTATTTTTACGCCGCTTTGGCGATCTGATGAAGCGATCACCTAAGATATCTTGCTCTGCTATAATAGCTAAATCTTCAGCCTCAAAACCATGTTCTATCATGATAACAGCTGCTAATATGCGATCTCGTGGGGTTGCTTTGACTGTTTGCAAGGATTTTACAACTTCTATTTTTTTCAATCCATGCTCATCAAGAACTTGTATCAAACGATTGAGAGATCCTTCACTCCAACATGCTAAAAGCACTTTTTTACCAGCAGCGCGTAAAAAAGCGATATAATCAATAACACTTGAAAAAACATTTTTTTCCTGTGCATTACGCTCTTTTACAAAATCATATCCCTGTTTAACTTGTGCGTGAATAACTGTTTTTCCCAAACTTTGTGGAATATTAAAAGGCGAAAAATCAATACGCTGTGAAAATTGTTGCACACATTCAAAAACACGCTCTGGCGTTAAATGGAGAAGACTAGGATCTATCGGATGATAAGACGTCATATTTTCTTTATCATTTTCGCGTTCTTTACGTGCGTTATAATAGTCTTCAATAAGGCGATAGCGCTCAACAAAAACTTCTTCTATAAGATGTTCGAAAACAAGCGGTAAATTACCACAATGATCAAAAAAAGTATCAAGATTTTCATAAAAAAATGGAAGCCAATGTTCCATACCAGCAAAACGTCGACCTTGAGCAATTGCTTCATAAAGCATATTATTTTTTTGTGATACACCAAATGTACGGGTATAATTGCTTTTAAAACGGCTGATGCATTCATCTTTCAAAACAACCTCGCTCATTGCCTGTAATAAAAATTCAGTTTTTTGGCGTGTTGTTCTTTGACTTTCTGGATCAAATACACGAATGCTTTCTAGGGTATCTCCAAAGAAATCAAGACGTAAAGGCTGGGTATCCATAGGAGAAAAGATATCTAGTATTCCTCCTCTCACAGCAAATTCACCAACATCACGGACAACCGTAACGCGTTCAAAACCATTAGTTTCTAGGAATTGAATGAAATGCTCCATGTTATGGTGTTGGCCAACATGTGCGTGAATAAGCTGAGCTTCTATCATTTCACGAGGAGGCAACTTTTGCATAATGGCATTTGCTGTTGTTAATATAATGGCAGGATGTGGATTTTGACGTAAATTGGCCATGCGTGCTAATGCTGATAGTCGACGTGCCATAATAGCAATTCCTGGTGACACGCGATCATAAGGCAAACAATCCCATGCAGGAAATTGAAGGACAGGTAAATTGGGCTCAATAAAATTTAAAACTTGTTCTAAATGCGCAATTTTTGTTCCGTCTCGGACCACATAGATGAGTGGTTTATCTTGTGCAATTTCTAATCTTAATTTGGCAAGGGCAAAGGCTTCAAATCCATCAGTAATGCCATCAAAAATTATATGAGCAGGACTATTGGAAGGAATGATAATTTTCTTAAATATAGTCATTTAAATCAATAAGTTAAGTTAGTACGATAATTGATAATATCACGAAAAAGAGGACTATCAATTTCAGGGGGTGGGGAAGTTTCTCCTGTAACCCACGTGAGTAAGTCGCGATCATCAAAAGACATAATATACTCAAATTCAGAGAGCGTTTTATCATTCATTCCAGTGATATGAGCATTAACATAATGTCCAAAAATGAGATCCATTTCACGAATACCGCGATGCCATGCACGAAAAATCAATCGACGACGACGCATATCCAATTGATTTTTGTCAACGACAAAAGCTGTCATAAAAAGTCTCCTTGAATAAAGTAATATAAACCATTCAATTAGTCGTATAAAATTTATACCTTGCCTTTAAGGAAGTTCAATAATCTTCTGTTCTTTAAGTGTAATTCGACGATGCATTTGCTTTGCCAAAGCGTAATTATGTGTTGCAATAAGAGCAGAAAGACCAGACTGACGAACAAGAACAGATAAAGCTTGAAAAACATAAGCTGAAGTTACAGGATCAAGATTTCCAGTAGGTTCATCCGCCAAAAGAACCGAAGGGGCATTTGCTACGGCACGTGCAATAGCAACACGTTGTTGTTCTCCTCCCGATAACTCTGAGGGACGATGATTTGCTCGATGAGAAACACGCAAATACGTTAATAGTTTACGCGCACGATCTTCTGCAATGGACTTGTTTAATCCTGCTATCATTTGCGGTATCATAACATTTTCTAAAGCCGTAAATTCTGGAAGTAAATGATGAAATTGATAGACAAAACCAATATCATTCCGCCTGATAGCTGTTCGCTCACGATCAGAGCGTTTTGCACAAGAAACCCCCCGTAACATCACATCACCGGCTGTTGGTTTTTCTAATAACCCTGCAATATGAAGAAGTGTTGATTTCCCAGCACCAGATGGTGCGACAAGTGCAACAAGCTCTCCACGATTAAGAATAAAATTTGCTTTATCTAAAACAATGAGCGGCTTATGACTCTCAAAAAAGCGTCTTTCAATCTCTACAAGCTCTAAAATTGCTGTCATTATTCGTACCTCAAGGCTTGTACGGGATCCAGCTTAGCTGCACGCCATGCCGGAATAAGCGCAGCAAGAAATGATAAGAATAATGCCATAATAGCAACCAAAACAGTTTGTTTCCACTCAATTTGTGCAGGCAGTTTTGTTAAAAAATAAAGTTGAGGATTAAAAACATCGACATTAAATAACCAAGAGATAAAATCTTGAATATGATTAATATTCGCAGTCGCGATAACACCTAAAATTAAGCCTAATATCGTTCCAATAAAACCAATCATCATTCCTGTGATAATAAATATACGCAAAATCGCACTCTGTTGAGCACCCATTGTGCGTAGAATTGCGATATCATGACTTTTATCTTTTACAAGCATAATAAGGCCTGAAATAATATTTAAAGCAGCAACAAGAACAATCAGAGAAAGAATGAAAAACATGACATTCCGTTCAATCTGTAAAGCTGAAAAAAAAGCCTGATTACGAGCACGCCAATCAATTAAATAGACCTGTTGATCAACTACTTTTTCTATCATTGGTTTTATTTGATCAACGGAATCAGGATCGTCTAGAAATAATTCTAAAGACTGAACTTTATCGCCTAAATTAAAAAACATTTGTGCTTCATGAAGAGGCATAAAAACGAATATTGAATCATATTCAGACATACCAACTTCAAAAATAGCAACGACTTTATAAGCTTTTACACGTGGTGTAACGCCAAAAGGAGTTTCATCACCATCAGGGGTAATAATACGAAGATCCCTCCCAACTGTAAGCCCCAATTTTTCTGCTAAGCCACTGCCAATTGCAACACCTTCTTCTTGATCAAACCGAGAAATCGAACCTAATTTAATGTTTTGAGAGACTGTTTTAAGTTTTTCTAGATCTTGTTTGCGCATACCACGAACTAAAGCACCAGAGCCACCTTGAGCTTCACCTTGAACAAGTGCTTGACCTTCAATAACAGGCAAGGCAAATTTCACACCGTTTTTAGATTCTAAAGAAGAAATAAGAGTCTTATAATCAGAAAAACCAGCATCAATTGTTTGAACAATAAGATGCCCATTCATACCAAGAATACGGTTAAGAAGTTCTGTACGAAAGCCATTCATCACCGCCATAACAACAACCAGAGCAAAGACTCCCAACATAATCCCAATAAGAGAAATAATTGAAATAACCGATGCGACGACATGTTTTTTATTGGGAATCATATAACGAAAAGCAATCATCCACTCATAAGATGAAAACCATTTATTTTTCAGCCTCTTCATAACATTTCCTATTAAATTATAGAAAGCTGGCTGAGCACATTTTCAACCGTTAGAGATTTTTTTATACCTGTTTTTCGATCTTTAATTTCAACTTCATTTTGTGCAATGCTGTTAGGGCCAACAATGATTTGCGTTGGCAAGCCAATCAAATCCATTGTTGCAAATTTTGATCCAGGACGTTCATTTCTATCATCTAATAATGGATCAAAACCAACATCCTTTAATCCCTGATAGAGAAACTCACACGCTTTTGTACATTTTTCATCATCGGGTTTCATATTGATAATTCCAAAATCAAACGGTGCCATCGACTTTGGCCAAATAATTCCCTTCTCATCGTGAGAAGCTTCAATAGCGGCCGCAACAAGACGTGAAGGTCCAATCCCATAAGATCCCATAGAGACCACATGCTCTTTTCCATCTTGTCCCATAACTTTTGCTCCCATTGGAACAGAATATTTCGTCCCAAAGTGGAAAATATGCCCAACTTCAATACCGCGCGCTGAAAGACGATTTTCCTTAGAAACTTTAGTCCACTCTTCTTCATTATGCATTTCTTCTGTCGCTGCATAAAAAGATGTCCACTCTTTAACGGTATCATCTAAAACAGCTTTATCATTAAAGTCGATTGAACTGTGGGGAACGTTCAGTTCAAGAAATTGTTTATCACAGAAGATAGCGCTCTCTCCCGTTTCAGCCAAAATGATAAATTCATGACTAAGTTCTCCCCCTATTGGGCCTGTATCTGCGCGCATGGGAATTGCTTTTAAGCCAAGACGAGAAAAAGTACGTAAATAAGCTACAAACATACGGTTGTAAGATGTTTTAGAGCCTTCATAATCAAGATCAAAAGAATAAGCATCTTTCATTAAAAATTCTCGTGCCCGCATCACGCCAAAACGTGGACGAATTTCATCACGAAATTTCCATTGAATATGGTACAAATTAAGCGGAAGATCTTTATAAGAACGAACATAGGAACGAAAAATGTCTGTTACCATCTCTTCGTTTGTTGGACCATAGAGTAAATCGCGCTTTTGACGATCTTTAATGCGCAGCATTTCCAGACCATAATCATCATAACGGCCACTTTCACGCCAAAGATCAGCAGATTGAATGGTAGGCATCAATATTTCTATTGCACCAGCTCGTTCTTGCTCTTCACGAATAATTTTACAAACTTTATCAAGCACTTTTTTCCCCAAAGGAAGCCAAGAATAAATCCCGGATGTTTGTTGTCGAATCATCCCAGCACGCAACATAAAACGATGAGAAACAATTTCTGCTTCTTTAGGATTCTCTTTTAAAAGTGGAAGGAAATATTGAGAAAGACGCATTGAAATAATTAACTCCTACTCAAATCTATCATATTGGAACAATTTAACATACCCTCTCTATTCATCTATAGCCGCATTCTGAATACTTGCAAATATAACGATCTTATTGTTTAAAAATTTATTGTGCTTTATTCTCTATTTTTCTTATTGAGCAATAAAATAAGAATGCTCTTCTTTTCTAATAACGTAATATGGAAATACTTTATTTTGACCGATGTAAAAAAACTGTACAGAGAGGTTTTTTTTGCCAAATTTCATAAACAGCCGCTCTCATTGCACGTCGTGTTGCCTCTCGAATAACTTCATTATTTTTTCGCTTCATGCGTGGAATGTTATAAATTGTATTTTCCACAACCTCTAAAAGAATATCTTTTAATTTTTCTCCCTCTCCATTACTCTCAGGGAGTCCAAATATACTTAAATCGACATCACTCAACAATTCATGCTTGCTATTCATATGGAGAGAAACAGCAACATGACCAGCGTAACTTAATTTTCTACGCTCACGAATTCCTAGCTCATACTCATCTCCAAGAAGACAGCCATCCTTATAAATACGACCAACAGGCACTTGATCAATAACTTCTACAGGTGTTGGTGCAAGACGCAGCATATGACCATTTCTAATATCCCTAACAATTTTAATCCCCGCTTGACGCGCTAAAGCGGCTTGAGCAGTAAGATGCATTGCCTCACCATGCACAGGCACAAGGATTTGTGGTTTTATCCAATCATACATCTGTAAAAGTTCTGAACGACGGGGATGACCTGAAACATGAACAAGTGCATCTTCATTTGTAATAACTTTAATCCCCAAATCGATGAAGCGATTTTGTATATCAAGAATTGCTTTTTCGTTTCCTGGAATACTTCGTGATGAATAAATAACAGTATCTCCAGTGGAAAGCGCAATATTCCTCATTCCCTCACGTGACAGCTTAGCCAAAGCTGCACATGGTTCACCTTGGCTCCCTGTGACAATTAAAACAAGTTCTTTTCGTGGGATGTAACCATAATCATCTTCCGTTACAAATGGAGCTAACCCATCCATATAACCAAGCTCTTGTGCAACCATAATACTTCGCTTAAGGGAACGCCCAATAACAAGAACCTTACGTCCAACAGCTTGAGCAGCTAGAGAGATAGAACGTATCCGACCAATATTAGAAGCAAAAGTTGCTATTGCAACACGTCCTTCAGCTTTCGAAATAATCTCAGAAAGACTGGTTTGGACCTGCTGCTCTGATGGAGATATACCATCCCGACATGCGTTTGTAGAATCACAAAGCAATGCTAAAACACCTTTATTGCCTAAATTTCGAAATCTTTTTTCATCCGTTACAGCTCCAAGTGAAGGGGTATGATCAATTTTCCAGTCACCCGTATGGATTACAGTTCCCAAAGACGTTGTAATGGCTAAAGATACAGACTCTGGTATTGAATGGTTAACAGCTACAGATTCTATGGCAAAGGGACCAACATGAAAACAATCCCCTGCTTGAAAAATATTAAGTGACATTTTATGAGATTCAAAATCTGATTGCTTTTTACTCTCCAATAATCCTGCTGTGAAAGCTGTACAATAAACTGGAACTTGTAACTTTGGCCATAAATCAAGAACAGCCCCATAATGATCTTCATGGGCATGTGTTAAAATAAGACCACGTATATTATGTTTTTCACTTTCTAGAAAACGAATATCAGGGAGAATAAGATCGACTCCCGGTAATTCAGAACCAGCAAAACTAACGCCCATATCAACAAGTAACCATTCACGAAGGTTTTGGGAACCAAATCCATAAGCAGCCAAATTCATCCCTATTTCACCTACACCTCCCAGAGGTAAAAAAACAAATTCATTCTTATTGGTTGCAACCATAAACATCTCCTAAATCATTAAGATAATCTGATGGTAAAATAAAATTTTATAAATTAATAACGATTTTCATGAACAGAAGCTGCCGAACCAAAATGAACATCTCCAGCCGTTATAATGCTTGTCTCACCATTTTTTTGTTTTATGATGCAATTAAAATCACGATCAAGCCCCTCAAAAATACCCTCAATAGTTTTTTCATCATTCGTTATTTTGATGTATTGCCCAAGGTGAGCAGAATATAAAAGCCATTTTTCGCGGATTATATCACATCCTCCAAGCTGCTTCCAAAGCAGATAATTTTTAGCAAAATACTCCGTCAAAACTGTAAATAATTGTGCTGGTTCAATATGTAAACCAATATTCTTTAAGCTTGAAGTGAGGTAGGGAGCATCTTCATAATGATGTTTCACATTTATTCCAATACCAATAACCAATACATCTTGTTGTGATGGTAATTTTAAAATTTCGAGCAAAATTCCAGAGCTTTTAGCACCTCTGAGCAAAATATCGTTTGGCCATTTTAAGCTTACAATATTGTTTGTTTTCTTTTCATCTTTTATAAATTGTTTTATTGCCTCTGCCACACTGACTCCAGCAACAAAACCAAGCTGAGCAGCAGTTTGATGAACAATATCATCCATTAACAAAAGACTAGAATAAAGGTTCCCTTTTGGACTATTCCATGCCCTCCCTCTCCTTGCCCTTCCCTGTAATTGTTCTTGCGCAACAATCCAAAGATAACCTTGATGACCTGCTTGCGCTTTTCGTTGTGCAATGAGATTTGTGGAATCAACACTTTCGTACGATTCAACAGTGTATCCTTGTTTCTTTGCAAAATCTGATAAAATATAAACCATATTCATTAAAATAATGCAGCTGCTGCTTTTTCTGCTAATTCGGCAAACCAAATTCCAAAAAAGGTGTAAAATAAAATAAATAATGCGGAAAGGCCAAGACAAAACTGAAGTTCTTTTGATAAAATAGTGAAATGCGCTTTTACGTCATCAAACCACATAATTTTAATAACCCGTAAATAGTAAAAAGCGCCAACAACGGAAGCTATCATACCGATAATAGCAAGTGGTGTTAGACCAGCATGAACAGCAGCAGAAAATGTATACCACTTCCCAAAAAAACCAGCCATAGGAGGTATACTGGCTAGAGAAAAAAGCTGTATTGTCATGACAATCGCCATAAACGGATTTGTCTTTGCTAATCCTGAAAGATCATAAATATTTTCAACATTACCACTCTGAGATCGCATTCCAAGAATAAAAGCAAATGAGCCAAGAGTAACACCAAGATAAATGGTCATATAAAGAATAACACTTTTTACCCCAAGCATATCTCCAGCCGATAAACCAACAAGTGCATAGCCCATATGGCTGATCGATGAATAAGCCATTAAGCGCTTAATATTATTTTGACCAATTGCAGCAAAAGCACCAAGGATCATTGATGCAAGTGCCATGAAAACCAAAATTTGTTGCCATGCAGGCATCGCGCTATCAACATGCCCTAGAGGAATAAAGGTCATCACAATAATACGGATGATTAAAGCCATCGCAGCAACTTTAGGCGCCCCAGCAAAAAATGCTGTAATCGGTGTTGGAGCACCTTCGTAAACATCAGGTGTCCACATATGAAATGGAACAGCAGAAATTTTGAAAGCCAAACCAGCTAAAATAAATACAATTCCAAAAATAACGCCCAATTGTAAATTTTCACCTTTTAAAGCAAGAGCAATTTCGTGAAAACCAATTTGACCAGAAAAACCATAAAGCAAAGAAATGCCATAAAGCAGCATTCCTGAAGATAATGCTCCTAAAACAAAATATTTTATACCGGCTTCAGAAGATTTTACATTATTACGATTAATCGCTGCTAAAACATATAAAGCTAAGGACTGTAGTTCTAATCCCATATAAAGTGACAGCATATTCCCCGCTGAAATCATCAGCATCATGCCAAGGGTTGCGAAAAGAACAAGCACTGGAAATTCAAATATATTGAACTTTTGCGCATTAGCAAAACCAACAGACATAATAAGAGCAAAAAGTGCACCAATAAGCGTTAAAATTTTCATATAACGACCAAAAGAGTCAATAATAAGCGCATTGGTTTGAAATAAGCCAGTTTTTGGAAAAACGATAAGAATAATAATGGTTGCCACAAGAAGAGCCATCGCTAAACCTGTCACCGTTAAAGAAGCACGTGCATTGGAATAAACACCAACCAAAAGCAACACTACTCCCCCTAATGCAATTAAAATCTCTGGAAGAATTAATACTAATTGTGTTAATATTTCACTTTGCATGAGAATTCTTCCCTTATCTAGTGTAATTTATTGATGAGGGCTTCTACGGAAAACGCCATTACTTTAAGAAGTGGCGTTGGATAGATACCAAAAAATATTGTAAGAATAACCATTGGATAAAGAATAAATTTTTCCCTTGAAGAAAGATCTATCAGTACTTTTAAATTCTCTTTATCCAAGGAGCCAAAAACCACGCGCCGATAAAGATAAAGGGCATAAGCTGCTGATAAGATAACGCCTGTTGTCGCTAAAATAACAACCAATTTATTCACTTGAAAAACACCTATTAAGGTTAAAAACTCACCTAAAAATCCTGAAGTTCCTGGGAGTCCGACATTTGCCATCGTGAAGATTAAGAAAACAACAGCATATTTGGGCATATTATTCACTAAACCACCAAATGCTGAAATTTCACGCGTATGCAAGCGATCATAGATCACCCCAACACAAAGGAATAAAGCTGCGGAAACAATTCCGTGCGATAGCATCTGATAAATAGCTCCTTGTATTGCCTGTTCATTCGCAGCAAAAATACCCATTGTTACATATCCCATATGCGCTATTGAGGAATATGCAATAAGTTTTTTGATGTCACTTTGAACAAGTGCAACCAATGAGGTATAAATAATTGCAATAAGCGATAATGTGAAAACAAAAGGTGCAAAATCTGCTGAAGCAATAGGAAACATAGGTAAAGAAAAACGAAGAAAACCATACCCACCTAATTTGAGTAAGACACCAGCTAAAATAACAGAACCTGCTGTTGGTGCTTCCACGTGAGCATCAGGGAGCCAAGTGTGAACTGGCCACATCGGCATTTTAACGGCAAAAGAAGCAAAAAATGCAAGCCATAACCATATTTGCATATGGGCAGGAAACTGATAATTGAGTAAAGTTGGTATATCAAGTGTTCCTGCCTGCCAATACATAGCCATAAGCGCAACCAGCATAAGTACTGAACCAAGTAAAGTATATAAGAAAAACTTGATACTTGCATAAACACGACGTGCGCCACCCCACACCCCTATAATGATAAACATTGGAATGAGACTGCCTTCAAAAAAAACATAAAATAATATTGCGTCAAGAGCACAAAAGACTCCAATAATGGCAACTTCAAGAAGGAGAAAAGCAATCATATAAGCTTTTAATCTCTCTTTAACATTCTCCCAACTTGCTAAAATACAAAAAGGCAAAAGAAAAGCTGAAAGAACAACAAAAAGAATAGAAATACCATCAACTCCCATATGATAGCTAATGCCATTCCCTAGCCAACTGAATTTTTCAACCATTTGAAAATTCGGGTTGCTAGAATCAAATCCTATCCAAATAATTAAAGAAATAATAAAAACAAATATCGTCGTAAAAAATGCGACATTGCGTATATTATGGCGCGCAGATTCACTATCATCTTTGATAAACAAAATAAGCAGTACACCCACAAGTGGCAAAAATGTAACCGTAGAAAGAATAGGCCAATCGGTCATTAGTTTACGCCCCCGATCATCATCCATGTAATCAGCAATGCAACACCTATAAGCATCGCAAATGCATAGTGGTAAAGATAGCCTGTTTGCATCCGAACAACTCTATTTGTAATATCAACAACACGCGCTGCGATACCATTAGGACCTAGACCATCAATAATTTTACCATCTCCCACTTTCCAAAGAAAAGAACCAATCTTAAAGATCGGACGAACAAACAAAAAGTTATATAATTGATCGAAATACCATTTTTGGTAAAGAAATTGATATACTCCTGGCATAATACGAGCCATTTTCTTAGGAAGAGATGGAAAAGAAATATAGAACAAATAGGCGAATATAAATCCAAGAACCATTGCTATAAATGGCGACCATTTTACCCAATTAAAAACATGATGGGCATCATGAAGAATATGATTGTGGCTGCTTGTAAACAATGCTCCCTTCCAAAAAGCATCATATAAGTCACCAAAGAAATAAGGTTGAAAAACAACACCAGCAAATATTGCTCCAATAGATAAAATAAACAGTGGAATCAACATCACTGAAGGAGATTCATGAACATGATGCATAACATCAACTGTAGCTCGTGGTTTACCGTGAAATGTCATAAAGATAAGCCGCCATGAATAAAAACTTGTTAAAAACGCTGCAAAAACAAGAAGATAGAAAGCGTATCCTGAAGCAATATTATGCGATGCAAAAGCAGACTCTATAATCGCATCTTTTGAAAAAAAGCCAGCTGTCCCCAAAAGTGTTCCTGGAATTCCAACACCGGTTAATGCAATGGTTCCAACCATCATCATCCAATAAGTGACCTTTATATGCTTGCGTAAGCCACCCATTTTTCGCATATCTTGTTCATCAGATACAGCATGAATGACAGAACCCGCACCAAGAAATAATAAGGCTTTAAAAAAAGCATGTGTAAAAAGATGAAAAACAGCTGCTCCATAAGCTCCTACACCTAATGCAACAAACATATACCCGAGTTGAGAACATGTAGAATAAGCAATAACACGTTTAATATCATTCTGCACCAACCCCACCGTTGCTGCAAAAAACGCAGTTGTGGCTCCAATAATAATAATCACTGTCAAAGCAATAGAAGACAGTTCAAAAATTGGCGACATACGTGCAACCATAAAAACACCAGCCGTTACCATTGTCGCGGCATGAATAAGCGCTGAGACAGGCGTTGGCCCCTCCATGGCATCGGGGAGCCATGTATGTAAAAGAAATTGTGCTGATTTTCCCATTGCACCAATAAATAACAAAAGACATGTAATAGTAATCGCCGTTTGTCCATCAAACTGCCAACCTAAAAACGTCATATTTTGTACAAAGCTATTGTCTGCAGCCTTTGCAAAAATAGAATTAAAATCAACCGACTGAAATAAAACAAAAATACTAAATATTCCTAAGAGAAAACCAAAGTCTCCAACACGATTAACCACAAAAGCTTTCATTGCAGCTTTATTCGCAGAATCTCTCTGAAACCAAAAACCAATGAGCAAATAAGAAGCAAGCCCCACACCTTCCCAGCCAAAAAACATCTGCAGTAAGTTATTAGATGTCACCAACATCAGCATCATAAATGTAAAGAGAGAAAGATAAGAAAAAAAACGAGACCTTGAAGGGTCATGATGCATATAACCAATGGAATAAATATGCACTAATGCCGAAACACTGTTCACAACTATAAGCATAACAGCCGTTAATGTATCAATATGGAGAGCCCAATCAAAATTTAAACCACCAATGTCAAGCCAATGCAATACCAAGACATCAACCACTGGAGTATGACCAAGTGCAAGATTGAAAAATGCTATCCACGATAATATGGCAACAATCACCATAAAGCTACATGTTATCAACTCGCTTGCACGATCCCCTATGGTTTTTCCACCTAATGCTGCAATTAAAAAACCCAAAAGCGGAAGAAAGACAATCGTATAATACATCACGGGTTAGCCTTTCATTACGTTAACATCTTCAACCGCAATGGAACCACGATTACGGAAAAAAACGACAAGAATTGCTAAACCAATGGCAGCTTCTGCAGCTGCGACGGTTAAGACAAATAAAGCAAATATCTGACCAACGAGATCATGAAGGAATGCTGAAAATGCAACAAAATTTATATTAACGGAGAGTAATATAAGCTCAATAGACATCAAAATAATAATCACATTTTTTCTGTTGAGAAAAATTCCAGCAATACCAATTGTAAACATCAAAGCAGAAACAGTGAGATAATGCGCAATATCAATATACATAACCATAGCCCCCCCTTAAATACCTTTACCTGATTCAACTTGCTTGATTTCAATAGCACTTTCTACCGTTCTAGAAACTTGCTCTGCAATGGATTGTCGTTTAACTCCCGATTTATGGCGAAGTGTTAAAACGATAGCACCAATCATTGCAACTAATAAAATTACTCCAGCAATTTGAAAATAGAAAACATAATCCGTATAGAGAACATCTCCTAATGCTTGTGTATTTGTTCGCTGCCCTAAGTCTGGCATTGGCTGTGTAACATGCGTTTTAAGAACTGGAGAAAAATGGCTACTCACAAAAACAACAATCAATTCTACAGCGATAATAACGCCAATAAGAGCTCCAATAGGCGCATATCGAAGAGCGCCACTCTTTAACTCAGCAAAATCAACATCCAGCATCATAACGACAAATAAAAATAAAACAGCGACAGCTCCAACATAAACAACAAGCAGAATCAATCCCAAAAACTCTGCCCCTGCAAGCAAAAACAAAGCTGCAGCATTAAAAAATGCCAATATTAAAAATAAAACAGAATGTACAGGGTTGCGTGCTGTAATAACAATCACTGCACTTGTTAGCATAATAAAAGCAAACAAATAGAAAAATGCCGCCGCTAGATCTGTTAGCATAGGCTTCTCCTTAATTATTCAAACAATTGGTACAAACTTCATACCAGATTACAATTTACCGGAAAAATTATCCGATACCTCAAATGATACACTTAACGATAAGGTGCATCTATCAATATATTGCGAGCAATTTCTCGCTCCCAGCGATCTCCATTACTTAAAAGCTTTTCTTTATCATAATACAGTTCTTCTCGCGTTTCTGTGGCAAATTCAAAATTTGGCCCTTCTACAATAGCTTCAACTGGACAAGCCTCTTGACAAAAACCACAGTAAATACACTTAACCATATCTATATCATAACGGACAGTCCTGCGTGTACCATCATTACGCCTCGGTCCTGCTTCAATGGTAATTGCTTGTGCAGGACAAATTGCTTCACATAATTTACAAGCAATACAGCGCTCTTCACCATTTGGGTAACGACGAAGCGCATGTTCTCCACGGAAACGCTCAGAAACAAAACCCTTTTCATAAGGATAATTAATCGTAGGCTTTGGTGCAAAAAATTGACGCATGGCTAAGAAAAAAGCACTCATAAACTCTAAGAGAAGAAGTGACTTTGCTGCCTGAAAAAAAATTGACATCGTAAAACTCCTCTTAAGAAAAACCACTATACTGTAAAAAAGCAGCAGTTATGACAACCATTGCTAGTGAGAGAGGAAGAAAAACCTTCCAACCAAGCCGCATGAGTTGATCATAACGATAACGTGGAACAAAAGCTTTGACCATAGCAAACCAAAAAAATACAAAACAGACTTTTAAAACAAACCAAATAATACCGGGAACCCAATTAAGCCACCAAACATCTAAAGGAGGGAGCCAACCGCCTAAAAATAAAATGGTTGTTAATGCGCACATTAAAACAATAGCAACATATTCACCAAGAAAGAAGAGCATATATGGCGTTGAAGAATATTCTACCATATGACCAGCAACAAGCTCAGATTCTGCTTCCACTAAATCGAATGGAGGACGGTTTGTTTCTGCGAGTGCAGAAATAAAAAAGATAATAAACATCGGAAAAAGAATGAGCCAATTCCAATCGAGAAAACTGTTAAAAGGAAGACCTAGAGTTGTACCAAGGCCATTTGCTTGTTTAAGAACAATTGTTGTAAGATCCAACGAACCACTTATTAAAATGACTGTTACAAGTACAAAACCAATGGAAACTTCATAAGAAACCATCTGCGCTGCTGAACGAAGCGCTCCTAAGAAGGGATATTTTGAGTTGGAAGCCCAACCTCCCATAATAACGCCATACACTTCAAGAGATGAAATGGCTAAGATATAAAGCAATCCAACATTAATTTTTGCAACTTCCCAACCCTCATTAACTGGAATAACAGCCCACGTTGATAAAGCAAGTGTTGCAGAAACAAACGGTGCTAAAAGAAAAACGCCCTTATTCGCACCAGCAGGGATAATAGGCTCTTTCACAACAAATTTAATTAAATCTGCAAAAGACTGCAATAATCCCCACGGACCAACAACGTTTGGACCACGCCGCAATTGCACAGCCGCCCAAATCTTTCTATCTGCATAGAGGAGATAAGCAACTAAAATCAACAGAACGACCAAAAGAAGAAGTGTTTTTCCAACAACAATAAGTAATGGCAACAGCCAAGTCATAAAGAAGTCATACATCATTATTCCTTTTCCTTTGCCCTTACTCTACAGCTTGCATAGCACGGCTTTTTGCAAGAGATGAACATTCAGCCATAACGGCAGAAGCACGTGCTATCGGATTTGTCAAATAAAAGTCTTTAACCATAGAAGTAAATGCTTGACTTTGTAGGGAAACCATTTTTGAACCAAGTGCCTTAAGACCACTTATATCAGAAGGCATTATATCATCAATAGCACAAAGATGTGGGTAATCATTAAACAAGCATTGTCTTAATTGAGAAAGAGAATCAAAGGGGAGCCTTTGTCCTAAAATATCCGATAAGGCACGCAAAATAGCCCAATCTTCTTTTGCTTCACCTGGAGCAAAACCAGCCCGATTTGTCATTTGAACACGCCCTTCTGTATTCACATAAAGCCCTGATTTCTCAGTATAAGCTGATGCAGGTAAAATAACATCAGCAGCATGTGCACCATTATCACCATGGCTACCAATATAAATTTTAAACGCTTTTATATTGGTCAATTCCACTTCATCAGCACCAAGCAAAAATAAAACTTCACAAGTTTTTAAAATATTTGCAACCCCAAGCTGAGACGTAAAGCCTATATCTAATCCTCCAACGGTCGATGCTGCATTATGAAGAATCCCAAACCCATTCCATTCTTCACTAAGAGCACCAATATTATCCGCTAATTTAGCAAGGTTTTTTAAAACAGATAACCCTTCACTTCCGCAAATCGCCCCCTCTCCGATAAGAATAAGAGGCCTCTTTGCTTCTTTTAAAATATTTAAAAAAGCATCCTCTCCACCAATAAGTGTATTTAAAGCATCACCCCCAGATCCAAGATAAGAATAAGGATAACGTAAGTCGACTTCCTCTCCAATGAGCGCGATAGGAAAATTTCCCATCCGTTGGCGTTTTAAAATACGCGCATTTAAAACAGCAGCTTCATGGCGTGGATTAGAGCCCACAATGAGCAATGCGTCAGCTTGTTCAATTCCTGCAATTGTAGGATTAAAAATATAACTCGAACGTCCAAACTCTGGCGACAAAGCAACTCCTTTTTGACGACAATCAAAGAGCTTAGAACCCAACGAGATCAGTAATGCTTTAAGGGCATACATTTCTTCAACAGAAGCAAGATCCCCTGCAATTGCCCCTATTTTTTCCGGCAAGGTTTTAGAAACCACCATTTTAATCTTTTCAAAAGCCTCTGTCCAGCCTACAGGCTGCAGCCTTCCATCTTTGCGTACATATGGTCTATCAAGACGCTGAGTTCGTAACCCATCCCAAATAAAACGCGTCTTATCAGAGATCCATTCCTCATTCACATCTTCATTCGTACGCGGCATGATCCGCATGACTTCACGACCACGGCTATCAATACGGATTGCACTGCCAAGCGCATCCATAACATCAATCGACTCTGTTTTAATCAACTCCCAAGGACGTGCATGAAATGCATAAGGCTTTGAAGTTAAAGCGCCTACTGGACAAAGATCAATAACATTGCCCTGCAACTCAGATGTCATGGCTTTTTCAAGATATGTCGTAATTTCAGCATCTTCACCACGACCGATCAATCCAAGTTCAGAAATACCTGCTACTTCTGTTGTAAAACGGACACAACGTGTACAATGAATGCAGCGTGTCATAACCGTTTTGACAAGAGGGCCAATATATTTATCTTCTACAGCACGCTTATTTTCTGTATATCGAGAACAATCACGCCCATAGAGCATTGCTTGATCTTGAAGATCACACTCTCCGCCCTGATCACAAACAGGACAATCCAAAGGATGATTGATGAGAAGAAACTCCATCACTCCTTCACGTGCTTTTTTTACCATCTCTGTATTGGTAAAAATTTCTGGCGCCTCACCATTAGGCCCTGCTCGCAAATCGCGAACTCCCATAGCACAAGACGCTTGCGGTTTTGGAGGTCCTCCCTTCACCTCAACCAAGCACATACGACAATTGCCAGCAATTGATAAAGTTTCATGAAAACAAAAACGCGGCACTTCAGCACCTGCAGCTTCAGCAGCTTGAAGCAACGTGTAGTAATCAGGAACTTCAATCTCTTTACCATCAACTTTGATATTTATCATCACTCATCCAGCCTGCGGATAATCCACCTAAATTTGCATTTCATTGCTCTTAAAACAAAAAACTCTATCCAACCGCTTCCAAAGCAATATTTTTTCTTTGCACGACATTTCGCGTATAATCATCAATTCTACGCTCAATTTCTGGGCGAAAATTACGTATTAATCCCTGTATAGGCCATGCTGCTGCATCACCAAGGGCGCAAATAGTATGCCCTTCAACCTGTTTAGACACTTCAAACAAAAGATCAATTTCACGTTTTTGTGCTCTTCCTTCAACCATACGCCCTAAAAGACGCATCATCCAGCCAGTACCTTCACGACACGGCGTACACTGACCACAACTTTCATGTTTGAAAAAAGCCGCTATACGCCAAATTGCTTTAATAATATCGGTTGATTTATCCATAACAATGACACCGCCAGTGCCAAAAGAAGATCCGACATCACGCATCCCATCAAAATCCATGACCGCATCGAGCATATCCTCTCCACGAACAACTGGACAAGAAGCTCCACCTGGAATAACAGCCAAAAGATTATTCCATCCTCCACGAATACCACCGGTATGTTTTTCAATTAACTCACGAAAAGAAACACCAAGAGCTTCTTCAAATGTACAAGGTGCATTTACATGCCCAGAAACCATAAACAATTTCGTTCCAACATTATTTGCACGTCCAATTGATGAAAACCACGAGGCACCTCGACGTAAAATCGTTGGAACAACAGCAATAGATTCTACATTATTGACGGTTGTGGGACATCCATAAATTCCCATATTTGCAGGGAATGGTGGTTTAAGACGAGGTTGTCCCTTTTTTCCCTCAAGGCTCTCAAGAAGAGCAGTCTCTTCACCACAAATATAAGCGCCCGCACCATGGTGAATAATAATATCACATGCATGCCCATATTTCGTTTTTTTGCCAAGCAAACCTGCACTATAACATTCATCAACAGCAGCTTGAAGCGCTTCACGCTCGCGAATATATTCACCGCGAATATAAATAAAAGCAACATTTGCTCCCATGGCAAAAGTAGCAATTACACATCCTTCAATGAGAGTATGGGGGTCATGGCGCAAAATATCACGGTCTTTACATGTTCCAGGTTCTGATTCATCAGCGTTTACAACCAAATAATGAGGACGACCATCACTTTGTTTAGGCATAAATGACCATTTCATTCCAGTAGGAAAACCTGCACCACCACGCCCACGCAAACCCGATGCCTTCACTTCATCAATGATCCAATCGCGACCTTTTTCAATAATTGTCTTGGTACCATCCCAATGCCCACGCAACATCGCAGCCTTTAACGATTTGTCTTTCAAACCATAAATATTGGTGAAGATACGATCTTTATCAGCGAGCATACCCCACCTTTTTCTCTATTACCCGTAGCATTTTTAGCTTTTCCTCAAATGCAATTTTTAAAAAACTTTTTAAAACTTTCTACTTTCAATTAAACGCTATTATAATATGGATAAAATAATGAAATATCTTTTCAAAAAAATATCTCACTCAGACCCCATTCCCTTATGATCCTTTTTCTTTGAAGGTTTGAGAGATTTCTTTTTACCTTCATCCTCAAGAAGAGAGGTTAAACCACTAATCGGTTCCGATGATTGACGACTGTTTTGTGGGCCAACCGTTATTTCAGAACCTTTCCCTGCTCCAAATGCATCAATAATCTCTTCAAGACGTTCTGCTGTAAGATCTTCATAAGTATCTTTAAAAATCATGACCATAGGAGCATTAACACAAGCACCAAGACACTCCACCTCCTCCCATGATAATGTTCCATCCTGATTAGTCGTAAAAGGATCATGATGAATTTTTTTTTGACAAACTTTAATCAATTCATCAGAACCACGTAACATACAAGGAGTCGTACCGCACACTTGAATATGTGCTTTCGTCCCTACAGGCTTAAGCTGAAACTGAGTATAAAAAGTGGCAACCTCTAGGACTCGGATATACGCCATAGAAAGAATTTGAGCAATATGCTCAATTGCAGCACGTGTCACCCAACCATCTTGTTCTTGAGCACGCATTAATAACGGGATAACAGCCGATTGTTCACGCCCTACTGGGTATTTTTCTATGGTATTTTTCACCCATATCTGATTTTCCTTTGTAAAAGAAAACTCTGCAGGCTGGTAGATATCATCTGCAAGACGGCGTACGGACATTAGCGATCAACCTCCCCAAAAACAATATCAATTGAACCCAAAATAGCTGTAGCATCCGCCAACATATGGCCTCGGGTTAAAAAATCCATAGCTTGGAGATGAGCAAACCCAGGCGCACGCAACTTAACACGATAAGGCTTATTGCTTCCATCAGAAACAAGATAAACACCAAACTCACCCTTTGGAGCTTCCACAGCAACATATACCTCGCCAGGAGGTGTATGAAAGCCTTCCGTATAAAGTTTAAAATGATGAATAAGCGCTTCCATCGAACTTTTCATTTCGCTCCGCTTTGGAGGAACAATTTTGCGATCTAAACTCGAAACTGGTCCATTTTTTTCAGTACCAAGCAAACGATCCACACATTGGCGCATAATTTTGGCCGATTGACGCATCTCTTCCATACGAATCAAATAACGATCATAACAATCGCTATTCTTACCTATAGGAATGTCAAATTCCATTTCATCATAACACTCATAAGGTTGGCTCTTACGCAAATCCCACGCAACACCGGCTCCACGAATCATGACCCCAGAAAAACCACGCGCCCAAGCTTCATCAATACTCACCACACCAATATCTACATTACGCTGTTTGAAAATCCGATTTGGTGTTATAAGTGCATCCAGTTTACTCAGAGCAACAAGAAACGGATCAATAAAATTACCAATATCCTCAATTAAAGATTCTGGTAAGTCTTGATGCACACCACCGGGGCGAAAATAATTGGCATGAAGACGTGCTCCACACGCACGTTCATAAAAAATCATCAATCTTTCACGTTGCTCAAATCCCCAAAGTGGTGGAGTCAAAGCACCAACATCCATCGCCTGTGTCGTTACATTAAGCAAATGATTAAGAATACGTCCAATTTCAGAAAACAAAACACGTATTAATTGCCCCCGCTTTGGAACTTCAACCCCTAATAATTTCTCAATAGCAAGTACAAAAGCATGCTCTTGATTCATAGGAGCAACATAATCTAAACGATCCAGATAAGGACCAGCTTGAAGATACGTCTTTGTTTCCATTAACTTTTCAGTGCCACGATGCAATAATCCAATATGTGGATCTACACGCTCAACAACTTCACCGTCCAATTCCAAAACCATGCGCAAAACACCATGCGCTGCAGGATGCTGCGGACCAAAATTGATATTAAAGTTTCGAACATTGACCTCAGCCACAATCAACCCCTTGCTTTAAAAAAAACTTCATATCAAACGTTAACAAAAACTCTCACTATACCCAAAACTGGTATTTTAAAGATCTACACTCTAACCTAAAAACTTATCAGCTCCCATATCATTTCTTGACATCTCCTTTTTCATCACATGGTAAAACATATTGTGCTCCTTCCCAAGGAGAAAGAAAGTCGAAACTGCGCATCTCTTGTCGTAAAACAACTGGCTCATAAATCACTCTCTTTGCTTCATTATCATAACGACATTCAACAAACCCAGTTACGGGAAAATCTTTACGTAAGGGATGCCCTTCAAACCCATAATCAGTTAAAATCCGCCTTAAATCTGGATGCCCCGAAAATAAAATCCCGTACATATCGTACGTCTCACGCTCATACCACTCTGCCCCAGGATAAATAGAACACGCAGAAGCAACAGGAGTATTTTCATCTGTACGAACCTTAACACGTAAACGCAAATTCTCACGAGGAGACAATAATTGATAAGAGACATCAAAACGCTTATCACGAGAGGGATAATCAACCCCACTAATATCTGTAATATTAATAAACTGGCAGCGAGAATCATCACGAACAAACATTAACACATCCGTAATTGCATCAAGACGCGATATAATCGTTAATTCACCAAACGAAAGAATGGTTTCTTCAAGCTTATCGCCTAATTTGTCTTTCAAATAGGTAGAAAGTTCAACCAATGTTTCATTCATCATAATAATGAAACCCCTATCGCTCTATGGAACCCGTACGACGGATTTTTTTCTGCAGCAATAATATACCATACAGTAATGCTTCCGCTGTGGGAGGACACCCTGGAACATAAATATCTACAGGCACAATACGATCACACCCACGTACAACTGAATAAGAATAATGGTAATATCCACCACCGTTTGCACACGATCCCATAGAGATCACATAACGCGGCTCCGGCATTTGATCGTAGACTTTTCTTAAAGCCGGTGCCATCTTATTTGTTAGAGTGCCTGCAACTACCATCACATCCGATTGGCGGGGTGAAGCGCGTGGCGCATATCCAAAACGCTCATTATCATAGTGAGGCATGGAACACTGCATCATTTCAACAGCACAACAAGCTAAACCAAAACTCATCCACATGAGAGAACCAGTGCGCGCCCAAGTAATCAAAGCATCTGTTGAGGTAACTAAAAAACCCTTATCTGATAATTCCGCATTAATATCACGAAAAAACTTATCATCTGATCCTATCAGTTCACCCGTATTGGGATTAATGATTCCTTTAGGTTTTGGAGCTGTAATCGTTGAATTATTAGACTTTAATTCCATTCAAGAGCTCCTTTTTTCCATTCATATATAAATCCAATAGTCAAAATCGCTAAAAACACAATCATAGACCAAAAGCCAAATATACCTATCGATTTAAATGAAACAGCCCAAGGAAAAAGAAAAGCAACCTCAAGATCAAAAATAATAAACAGAATTGAAACCAAATAGAAACGAATATCAAACTTCATACGTGCATCACTAAATGAATTAAACCCACATTCATAAGCTGATAACTTTTCAGGATCGGGAGAACGGTATGCTACAATGTAAGGTGTAATCAATAAAACCCCGGCAATAACAGCTGAGACAATAATAAAAATCAAGACTGGCAAATAAGAGCTCAATAAATAAGCCATAACCCTCTTCCATCGTAACAAAATGCCTGAGCTTAACACAATGACTTGATATTGCGAGATCAACCAGACAAATTCAAATAATCGCTCTATCCATCTATTCATAATGCTTAAAAGGTATACAGAGCGATACTTTTCTTATCGGCATAGGTAACGCAGAGCAACGAAAGACGCAAGCCCTATTCTTATAAACTATGTAAAAAGGAAGAAAAAATATATCCCCCCCCAAAGAAGACACTTCATTATCCAATTCAAAGCACATGAATATCTTAAAAAGAAATACTATAAGGAAATAAGAAATGGCGCGAGTGACGGGGCTCGAACCCGCGACCTCCGGCGTGACAGGCCAGCACTCTAACCAACTGAGCTACACCCGCGCATTTTTTTTGCACCAATTTATTCTTGGTACAAGCGGTCGTGTAAGGGGTTCACACGTTTATGTCAAGAAGGATTATGCATTTTTTAAAAAAATTATCAAATACCATCTTTATTCTTGCGTTTAGAAAAATTTTTCCTTAAAGAGAACCCATTCAGTTGCTGATCATTACATTGGGCGATTAGCTCAGCTGGTAGAGCGCCTCGTTTACACCGAGGATGTCGGGAGTTCGAGTCTCTCATCGCCCACCATTTTGTTTTATAAAAATAACTTATCGCTTTTACACATGTTTTTTGTGAAGAATGCCTGAATAAAAGCAAGGGTGCGGGCTTTGAAGATTTGTATGTTAAGATTTATGCTTTTTGCCTATTTTAATTAACATTTTTAAGTTCTATTCTCGAAAGACTAGGCAACTTAACAAACATTCTAGCATTTTTAAGATCGCTTTTCACCTCTTTTATCTCTATATATCATTCAAAGAATTTAAAATATTATTGTAGAATCTTCGATTCTTTCATACAAAAATTTTTCCTTATTGATTCAGGTATATCTCTCAATAAGCTTTTTTTCTATTCAAATTACCGTATTACTAATTTTACAGAAAAAGTGTTATAAATGTATCTAATTTTTAGTCATACTTGGAAGAAATTTTGCATAAAATCTTATTCAATTAGTGTAAAAATGAAAAAAATACTATGATTCTTGTTTAAATTTTTTAGTTTTTCTCTATGAAAGTAAATCAGCTATTTTCTTAAAGTTAATCTTTAACTGTATTAGATATCTACATATTTTTATTAAAAAATAAAATAATTCAAAAATATGAGTCCGAAAATAATTTAACATAATTTATAAATATCTCCAACTGAACATATCTTATCATTATAAAAATGATTGTTAGAGATTTTAAAAATATTGCTTTATGATTAAGGTAACCCACTCAAAGAATTGACTTATGAGAAGTTATTTTGCTTGAAACTTAAATAATTTTACAAAAACGCTTTAAAATGCGTATTAAAATGATTGACCTTTTGCAAGAACTTTGTAAAAAGACATTCTTAGTTTGGAGGGGTGGCCGAGCGGTTTAAGGCACCGGTCTTGAAAACCGGCGTGCAGGAGACTGTACCGTGGGTTCGAATCCCACCCCCTCCGCCACAGCACTTTTATCGTGCTATAACTTGTTGATTTTATAGCTGTTTTTTTAAGGTGCGGGGTAAATAAATAAAGGTTCGGGAATAGGGTTTTCAAAACTATGCCTAAAAAGCACTTTCTTTTTTACCGACTCTTTCCAACAATTTTTTCAATTTTGCTAAGTCCTGTTGTGAAAAATTCTCTAAGTTTCTAACAAGCATGCCGATAATTTCACGGCTAAATGAATCCGAAGGCTTTATTGTGAATCTCTTACGGCAAGAATCAGCCTCTTTTCTTAAAATAGATGCTGTTTCTTGATCTAAGGCGTAAAGCTTTATGATCTTGTCTTCCATACCAACCGGTACAGATTTCTTGCCAATTTCGACTGAAGATAAAAATGCTACAGATATATCTAATTTTTCAGCCATATCTAAAAGCCGTTCTGAGTGATCAATACGAAGTTTACGTAAAGTTTTACCAAAAGATGTAACCATCTAAAAAGCCCTGTTAGAATGAAGTAATATCCTTCTGATTCTAACAAATATTTTCAAAATTTTCTTCAATTATTGCGAATCAGCACTTCTTTTCGAGGTGTTTTTTTTGCCATACCTGCTGTCCAAAGGGTCTCTAATTCTAAAAAGTCAAAATCTTTAAAGATCTCTCTAACAGCATCACAATCATTCAGACTCAAGACAAACTTGCCTTGAATGCCTTTGAGAACTTTTGCCATATTAACAAAATCATCTTCAACAAAATTACCTGAACTATAGCATTTCTTCTTTATAAAATAAGGCGGGTCTAGATAAAATAAACTGTCGGGCGCATCAAAAAGTTCAACAACCCGCTCCCACGATAAGTTTAAGATCGTCGTATCAAGAAGCTTCTGTCTAACACGTTTCATTCTTGCTAAAAGTTTGTCCGGATTAAAGCTTACCGTTTTTTTTCCTACAAAGCTAAAAGAGTAGTAATCTTCTTTCCCATACATCACACAACGTTGAAGAAACAAAAAGCGTGCTGCTCTTTCAATTTTCGATAAGCTCTCTGGTTCAATAGCAGCAAGTTCAAAAAACAACTGTCTTGAACAAACAAACCACTCTAATCTTTTGGCTAAATCATCAAAGTCATTTTGAACACATTGAAACAGATTCGTGATCTCTCCATTCAAATCATTAATGACGGAATATTTCGCTGGTCGTTTGTTTAGAAAAATAACCCCTGAACCTAAAAACGGTTCAATATAGGTTTCATGATCAATACTATTTAAAATCGGTATAATTTTCTTACGTAGATAATGTTTTCCACCCATCCACGCAAACAGTGTCTGTGTAAATTCTTGTTTTGTCATATTTTTAAGGAGAAGTTTAGATAATTTTAGAATAAAAAATCTTACGGTATTTCTTGTTTCCTAAATGAAGTGGAAAACTAAAACCGTTTACTTTTGCCACGAAATAAAAATCGTCAAAATTATCGGAACTATAGCATTTTGTAATATAGCAATGATCAAAATCTTCCTTGAAGAAGTAATCAGACAAATAATAATTAATCAACGCAATACGCTGTGCTACTGCATCATTATCTGAAAAATCAATCACATCCTTCTGAAAACTAATATCTGGATTCTTTACTTTATTTTTTTTACGATAATGATAACTGCTTAGAAGAAAATCATTTAAAATTTTTTGCCAACGAAGATTCGTTTCTGATGTTAAGAGGCAATCTTGTTTTAAGCTTGCATCTCCATTATAAGTTTTTAAAAATCTAATTCTATGCGGTATATCAAACATAGGTTTTCTCTAACTTTTGCTGAACCACTGTTTTAAATGTGCAATGACATTATCTATCGCATCCATAAGACGGGCAAAATCAAGGATAAGCAAAAATAGAAAAAATGCTATCCACTTCATGAGACGCGACATCACTTTCACACTTTGGTAGGTAATGATCATTTCTTGAAGCATTTCTTTTTCCGCTTCTGTAAGCTCTGTGTGTTTTTCACCCTTTTTTCTTACCATGTTCCCATCCACACAAGCGTTCACCCTGCTTATTATGCTTTAAAATCTCTTTTGCTAAGTTTAAACTGATGACGTCAACATCTCTCTTATCTAAATAAATAGGTAACCAACCAACACAAAAAGAAACATATTTATGGGTCACGCAACCAGTCAGAGAGAGCAGCACGCACATCAGCATCAGTTTTTTTGTTAACTTCATTTTCCACCTCAAGCCGTGTTGTTGCTGCCTTTAAAGTTTTTTCTATCTGCTTTTGCTGTTCACTCTTTTTGCCAAGAGTGAAAGCTTTGGCTAAAGCCATAAAAAAAGCGGCTAGTGCCGCACCTGTGAGCATGAGATTTTTTTTCATCCAGAACATCATAAACTCTGCTCCTGAAAGCGTTTAGAAACAAAGAAAATACCAGCTGCTGCTGCTAAAACCATAATAGCGGCTAATGCCCATTGGATAGGACCATTGCCCGCTAAAAAACCACCAAGACCTGAGAAAGACCCAATAATGGGTGCGAGCGCTTCTGCTTTGAAAAGACCTGTTGAATCCTTTTTTTCTACCGTTTGATAGTTTGAGGAAACATAAGCGCCTTTTGCCCACAACCCTGCTTCTGCCGCACGCCGGTGGACAAGACCTTGCAAGCGTTTACCACCTGCTTTGGTCCATTTTTGTAATTCGGCAGGTATCGTTTCATAATCGCCTTTGTTTAGTTTTTTCAGTAACGTAGAATTTTGGAAAGCTGGAATGCCTACATTATAACAAAAGGAAACAAGAGCACCAAACTGCTCGTCACTTAAATTCACACAAACCGCTTTTTCTACCGCTTGTTCATATTGACGCAAATCTGCGAGAAGCATGGTTTCAGCTTTTTTTTCTGTAATCACCATACCCTCAACAACTGTTGGTTTGCCTGCCTTCCCTGTATGTCCATAGCCAATCGTCCAAACACCAGAGACATCTTGATAAGCCTGCAAGCGCAAGCCTTCCCACTTTTTTAAACAGTATAAACAGTCTTTACTTATTTTCCGTGCCATTGTTCAATTCACCTTATAAATATACCTTTATGAGTACTGCGCCATCGCCACCATCGCCGCCAATTTTGTCATCACCTGGCTTTCCATCGAAATATCCACCGCCACCGCCACCACATTCTTTACCACCTCTTCCCCCGTTACCGCCTTTATAACTTTCACCACCTTGTCCCATGATAGACCCCTTGCATTGACCACCACCACCTCCGCCGCCGCCAAGAAATGAACTGCCACCGCTACCAGCTCTCTTATTGTCAATTCCACCACCACCACCGTTTCCACCAGAAAAAATAAAGCTCTCACCGCTGATGCCTTCTCTCCCTCCCCCTCCATCACCGCCTTTTCCTCCAAGATTAACAAGCGTCATAGAGACGGAATATCCTCCTTCCGCTGTAAGAATTCCCTCAATAATAGTCCTACCACCATTGCATAAAATGTTACTGTTGTTGCCTTTACCACCACGACCAATGTAAGCTGTTTTTAATTTACCTAAATCAGATCCTTTCATGTTAACATGCACGCATTGACCACCGCCACCGCCACCACCTTTAACGCCTCCACCGCCGCCACCCCAAGCCCATACTTCGATATCGGTCTCATCAGTAATACCATCAGGCAATGGAATATCTCCACTTTCCGTCATGAGAATTTCAACAGGTTTGCTCCCCCCACCACCATTGTTGCCGCTGCCACCGCTGCTGCTATTACTACTATTTGCTTTGATTGAAGCCATCAGTTTGGCTGGTGAGATAAGGGCGTCCCTTGTTTTTGTGCCATCAATCCAATCTTGTTGTGCAAGAGGTTGAATGAGATCAACTTTTTTCTGTACACTGCGTGCTGTATCTTGCGCTGTATTGGCTGCTGTTTGTGCAGAGGTCGCAATCGTTTTTGCTTCACTTGCAACATGAAGCCCTTGTTGTGCAGCGTTTTCAACTTTATCAATTTTTGCAATCTGTGTACGTTCTTGAGGCGTTAAGATAAGATGCTTTTTCCCCTCTTTCATATTATCCATATCAAAGGCATCTTTTTCTATTGTATCTGGATCATAAATTGATTTTGACATACCAAAAGACTTTGATGCTACGAAATAGCTAATGGTATTTTTGAGATCTGCCGGAGATATGGGATAATAAACGCCTTCAATTCCCTTATGCCACTTTTCTATTGTGGGTTGGCTAGGACTTAACCATCGTAGCTTTGATCTTTCCTCTGTTGTCAAAATCTTTTTGGTAGGACCCTCACACATATTTTCCATAGAAAATGCATTTTTCCCCACATTGTCGGGGTCATATGTCGCAACCTTCATATCGCCAATCCCTAAAGTCGATATTTTTACCCAGCCAGCGCCTGATAAAATCGCATTCTCATGCGCTTCACCACTTGCTTCAATATCGTGGATTGTGACCTTATCTTTGTAAGCAAGAGCTCCAATATCTCTCTTTGCAACAGCATCATCAGCCTTTTTCCCTTGAGCAGCAGTTGCAAAATATTCTACCTCATAAGCCGCAGCACTACCCACTGAAACGGGGGCAAGAGCCTTACTATCTAAAACACCTTCTTTAACTTCTTCTTTTGTTGCTGGTTCAAGCTTAAATATATGTGTGTGATAGGGTAATGGCATCGCGTTTCATTCCTTAATCAGTTCGTTATCTTGTTGTGAGAGAGAGAGGACTGCAATTCATCAATAAGTTTTTGCATGGTCTCTATGCGTTTATCTGTCGCTTCTTTATATTCTGCCAAAGCGCTTAAAAGATCATGCTGTATGTCGCTTTTGACAAGATCAAGCACCTTATTTAAGGGTGCATGGACCATTCGATTGCTTGCATAAAAAAGGACGCGGACTTGCTCCGCATCCGCAATATCATCAATAGCAGACGGATTATTGATCATCTAAAAAACTCACGATTTTATGGCATAAACAACCGGTACATTAACAGGGCGTGTTTCTGCCTCGCCCGTTGAAGAAATCATTACCCTATGCGTATGCATTCCAGCAGGTTGTGTATCTTTTGTATAATATGAATTACCAAAAGCAGGGTTTCTGCCACCTATTTGACCAACTCTTGTAATTATAGAATAATCATACTTATGCGTATGTTGACCTGCCTCTTCAATGGTACAAGCATGTGTATGAGATTTAATACTATCTTTTTGCACCTCTGCGAAGTTTCTATTTTGATCTAAACCACGCCCATCATCAAAGCCCCGTAAAAACATTCCTCTAAAGTCTGGAACTTTAAAGGTTGTATCGCTATCTTTTCCCCATTTATCCCCTATTGCCTTGAATAATTGCGGATAATCTTTTCGTTTATAGCTTGCACCATCACACAAGAGCCAACCATTTGGTACTTCTTGCATAGCAAAGGTTGCAATAAATCCGCAAGGAAAGGTTTCGACCTTTGGTGGTGGAATGGGGGTAGGATTTAAAAGATACCAACCATCAAGATCTTTTGTTGATATGCCATCATTATAGACTATTTCATAAATACCCCCCGTTTGTAACTCACCGCCTATCAAAGGCACTATCCCCGTATTGGTTGCTTTATAGAGTGGCTTTGCTCCTATATTATTCACATTTATTGTTGTAGGTCCCACATTTATACCACGAGCTTTAAAGCGTAGAATGATATCATTTTTATATTTTTCTAGAGGTGAAACCGTTGTCAACGTTATGGATGTTGTTTTATCTTTCCCATTCAGCATAAATTTTGTATCAAGAGAACCACCATTATCGGCAAGATATTCACGTATACGCTGCATCATGACCCGTGCACTATCATTGACAGAACTAGGTGACTGTCCCTCTGCCCAATTAATCATGTTATCTGAATGCGCATTTTTATCAGCTGTTAACGACCAATCATAAATATCAGACATTATAAGCCCCCGTTCTTCTTAATAATTCTTCCCGTAATTGTTGCTCTTTTTGCTGCCCATATGAGCGAACAGGATTTCTCCTTGAGAGATCAATCAGAGGTGTTAAATCTATCGGGTGAGCATTTGATTGTGAAAACCCCGTCATTATTGGTTGTTGCATCATTTGTTGATGTGCCATCTCTATTTGTTGATTTTGCGCATCTTTATTCCGTCTCATCAAATCAACCAGATTCATCACCCCCTTTTTAAGCGCCCCAGCATCAATCCCTTGCGCTTGCAATGATGTATTTTTTTGCAATGGCATATCATATGCTATCAACGGTTCTCTTGCTTGATCACCTTGAATCGCCTTTTGAAATCTCTCAACGCCGCGCAAAGGAACCACTTCGTTTTGTGCATTTAGCCAATTGCCTTGGGGGGATTGTGTCATACCCTTCGAAGCATCTCCCGTTTTATTGTAAAGCCCATAAATATGATTCATAAAATCCCCTGCGGTTGCCTCCGCATTTCCTCCGTTAAGGACAACTGCTTGACGCCCTAAAAGCTGGCTTGCTGTCACATTGGGATTTTTGATAATTTTTACAGCCCCTGCTGGTCCTTGTTGGTGTGCCAGATAGAGTTCTGCTTGTGAAGGCTCTCTGCCTAATGCTGTGGCTAAATAACGCATGTTGTTCTTCGTTAATCGTGCCATAGCATCAGTTGCTTGAAAGGGATCAAACTTATTATTCAGTTGATACTGTTTTGCTGTTGAATCGAGAAATTGATACAGCCCTCCTGCACTACTTTTGCTATTTCTTGCATTTGGATTACCCTTACTTTCTATCATAGCAACCCGTTCAAGAAAGCTTTCTGGCAAACCGTATTTTTGTGCTGCCTGTGAGATAGCACGCTTCACATTGGGATGAAAATTGATCATTAATTTATAACCGTTCTATCAATAGCGCCATTCAAAAGAATGCCAAGAAAATTGATAAATTTGGTGTGATCTTCTTTGGTGATTAAGCGTTTCTTTTCTGCTTCGTGAAACGCCTTAATTAATTCAACGGCTTTTTCTCTTGCCAACCCAAAATCTCCTTTTTCTCGTGCTGTTATGAGAGCCGCAATATCCCTTTCAGTACCTCTATGAACGCCTAAGAGCTTGCGCCCCAATTCTCTTGCGAAAGTTGTTATGGTTGCCTTGATGAGACCTATCTTTCCTACACTCACAGCTTGTTCTGCTGCCTTTTCTTCTACTTCACCCATATGGTTTGGCAATCGTGCAAAAAGCTTTGTTCTGTCCACTTCTGGTCGCAACACTTTCATAAGCTGTTTTGCTTTATCCGCACCAAAAATCTGCTGTAATTTTTCTTGACCATTTTTTGTGTCAAACAAACTCAAAAGACTGTGGTCAAAATTCTGTGCATTACCTGCTGCATGTTCTACTTGTGATCGCACACCCTTTTGAAAAGCCTCTTTTTCCATTAACCCCAAATCTGAAAGTTGGCTGTTGATTGTATCAAGATTAACGCTCTTCTTCAGTGCTTTCTCTCCTTGCTCTAAGGCATCACCGATAGTACGCTCGTCATAATAAATTTTTCGTGCCTTCGCATAATCTGGAGATGACGTATCCAAAATGTCCAGAATGCGTTGTTTAAAATCAGTCAAATCTCGAGCATACCCTCGTTTTCCTTTGATGCGAGCAGCGTTAATTTGATCATCCAAAACCTCTTTCATTTTATGTAAAATCCGCATATTCAGCTTTGGATATCCGTTGCTTCCTATAACGGTTGCATCCACTTCATTGGGCATTTGTGCAATTGCTTTTTTGTATGCTTTTTGGAATGCGGGGGTTTCTTGCAAGCGCGATAAATCTTCACGATCAGCATTGGAAATGGGTGAAGCTTTTGCCCTCTCATAAAATGGTTCAGCCTTTTTCTGTGCTTGCTTAATAATTTCTTCTTTTAAATTGAGCGTATCGACCTTTGGACCCAACACCTCTGTCAAGGCATCACTTACTCGCTTATCACTGGCATATTGTCTTTCATTCAAACGATTACTTATGAGTGAATAGGTATCGTGATCTTTTTTTGCCGCCCTAAAAGCTCTTGCAGCAAGCCCTTCATGAAGATCAATAATCATTGAATCAGGACCACGTTGTCTTAATGCCCTCTCAAGCTTATTAACACCTTCATCCCCCAAAGCACGGCTTACATCTCTAAGCGCTCTATTGCTTATTTGAAATGCCTCTTTTTTTGGTATTTGCGCTGCTTTTGCCGCCATTTCAGCTGGACTTATAGGTCCTCTCAATGCTGCTTTAAGTGATCTTGTCATAAAAGGTGTTACTTTGGATAAACCACTGGCAACAAATGGCGTTGCAACACCTAACCCTGCACCAAATCCAGCAGACACTAAAGTATCTCCAAGCCCCTCACCCTCACCACTGCCTGCTATCCCTCCATAAGTAGCTCCAGTTTTTACCGCACGCCCCAAGCTAAATTTTGCCGCCTCTTTACTTGCAGCGGCTTTCATCGCCGCTTCACCTGCCGCCCTTGCCGCTGTTCGTTCTGCTCCCCCTGCTAGAGCAGATTGCACCGCTCTTTCTCCTGCTGCTAAAGCTTTACTGGTTATTTGTGCTCCTGCAACACCCGCTCTTCCTCCTAGCACAACATCAGCCCCAATTGCCGCACGAGCAGCCGCCGCCGCAGCAGCCCCTCCCGCAGGAGGAAAGAGCGCAGAAACAACTACGGGTGCCGCAGCACCCGCTAAATTCCCCGCAATAGATGCATAAAAATGATCTCGGTTTGCCGCTCTTTGATAATCCCGCCATCGCTTTGTCACTTCATTATACTTTTTGACCGCATCTTTATCTCCCATCCAATAATCAATAGGTCCCGCCGCTAATATTCCCGCTAGTTCATCATCATACCCCATGGTTAACCCATGAAGTGCTCCCCAGCCAAAAGCACCCGCAGCGCTTGGATGTGGACCATCTTCTTCTGTCATCGTTTTATTAGGTAAAACACTTTGATGCTGTTTTAATGTATCATTCTTTTGAGCTGCCTCAATTTTTTCCCATATATCTTTATCGGTAATATGACCAATAATAGGAGAGTTGTAATAATTTGTATCAATTAACTCCTTATCAACAGAGTTAATAAGGGGATTCTTACCATTTTTGAAATCTGAAATATGTCCAATAATTTCACCATTTTTATCAGGAATGGGGCGCCTCAATTCAGCCATTTGTTCATTTCCTTCTAATGTAGCCATTATGATCAATAAAAATTTGACCTTCTTTCATCGCTTTTACTTGCGCTGCTCGTGTGGCGAATTCTGGCATATTTTGCTCTTGCTGTGCGTTATTGTTCTTATAAGCATCTTCCCCATAAGCAGCGCGAACAAGTTCGTTTGTTGCCTCTGCTCCACCAAAAAGAATTGCCCGCGTTGCCGCATTGGATTTATTGAAGGTATCAATAACGGTTTTTAAAGATTTCTCCATCTGTTCTGCAGTAAGGTCTTGATAGAGTGCCGCTACAGAGTTTTGTAATGCTTCTAATTCCATATTAGACAAATTCCCAAAACCAGAGGCGCCATTTGGTGAAAATGCTTTTGCTTTTCTCAAAGCATCAAGCCCAATACTTGCCTTTAATGAATCAAGCATATGACCAAAATCTTTTGCCTTAGAATTAGGAATGTATGACCCTACAGAACCAGTAAAACCAACGACATGCGGATGCTCTTTAACAATCCCTAGCAATTCTTTAGCTGCTGAGAGTATACGATTGGACCTCTCTCCTGTTTCCAGAATTTGCATTTGTGTTTTTCGGTTTTTTATTTCCTCATTCTGCTGTTCTTGGATTAATTTATGTTCTGCAGCACTGCCTGCAATTGGCATCGCACGTATACCACCATGAACATTTTTATCCTTAACATACATATAACCTGCTTCAGGTTTTGACACTGTGCTGCCAGAATCAACTCCTAATCCAGAAGCAGTGGAACGCTGTCCCCCTTGTACTGGTATAATTTTTCCTGTACGTGTCGAAACTTGAAAAGCCATATCCTCTGGCAATCCCTGTTCTGCTTTTTCTTCTGCTGTGAGCGTTCTATAACCTTCTTGAGGACTTAAAGTGCTGCCTATGACTTTCTGAGCAAGATCAGGATACTGTGCAACGGCTTGTGCATCTTCATCGCTATATCCTTTTGAACGCAAAAACTCTAAAGTTTTCTGATTATCGTTTGTCTGAGGAGTTAACGTACTGCCAATCATTTTCATGGCAAGATCTGGATATTGCATGATAGCTTGCGCATCTTCATCACTATATCCTTTAGACTGTAAAAATTGCAAAGTTTGTTTATGTTGTGCTCGTTCTTTGTTGCCCTGCCGCATAAGGATAGATGCATTTGAAAAACTTTCTTGTGGTGTCTTTCCTAACGCAAGACCCGCAAAAAAATCCATTAAGTGCTCGGAAAATTCTGAATGTCTAAAACGATCCCATAAGCTCTTTGGATTTGTACCGGTCTGCACAAACTTATCAAGTGACTTTACATAATCTGTTTTCTGTTCAAGATTATCCCTTGCATTTAAATGTTCCTCTTCTGGCAAGTGTGCATTCAAATGTTTTTCTTCTCGTATCGGTGTCTTAAAAAACCTTTCTTCATCATTTTCTGAATCGTTTTTTAAAGGTTTTTCTGCCATAGACTTCTCATTAAATTGAGCAATATAATCCATCGCCTCTTTTTGCTGTCGCCCTGCTTCATCTTCATTCGGTTTATCAGTATTTGCAACAAGTGGAGATTGCGGAATCATTGAGGCAATACCTCTCTGTTCTGAGAGGTCATATTTTCCCTGCTCTGGTGCCTCTTGTATTTTAACAGTATCCTTTGAAACATCCGGCATAGGGGGTATTTGGCGTTTTAAATCATCCATAGACATAATTAATTCTGCTGGCGTTTTTTCCCCAGCTTCTCCTATTCCCCCATAAGAGCCGCGAATAAGCTCTGTAAGATTCAGTTTTTGTGGATTATTTCCCCCTTCAACTCCCACAAAAGGATTTGTACTAAAAGCAGCACGTTCCAATGCTTTGCGTTTTCTATAAGCTTCTTCACGCTCTAGTGCATTTAATTCTTCTTGCCCAAACATCACTGCACCCTTTCCATTTCAAATCCAAGCTTGCCATAATCCACATGCAAAAAGCCTGTGGTATTATGTAAAAAAACGGCTTCGGGCTTTAACTTCAAAACATCTTGTGCCATCACCCCGCGATAGCGCTCTGGATAACCCTTGTAGTTGTATTCATAGAGTGTATAGCCATTTCTTTGCCCAACTTCTCTGATGTTTTCTTTTGCTCTGATATCGCTAAGCCCAGCAAACGTACCAAGTATAGTTCCAACATTCCCAACAATTTCCCATGGATTTGGTTTTGCTCGCGGTGTAAACTGTGTCCCTTGTCCCGTTTGCATGCCGTAATTTCCAGCAGAAGCCGTACCAGCTGCAAGCAACTTACTTAACTGCTCCCAATCAAGATTATTCTGCTGTTCCCATTTTTGCCGTTCTGCATCTAATTGTTGTTGATGATTGGCATCAAGCAAACCACCTCCCGCTAATGCGTTGATATTAGCCTGACTTTTACCTTGAAAAAAGTTATTAGCGCCCGCCAACTGATTTTGATTGGCTTGATCAATCATTCCATTGGCTTGCATCATATTGTTGACGTCTTGGTTATATTGCTGTGAGAGAGCTTGGGTTGCTATACCGCCCAACTCATCTGCTAAAACACCCGTATGTGCACCAGAACCATAACGCCCCGCGCCTGCCAATGAACTGTTAATTGTGTCTGAAGCTTTATTTAACGTGTTTTGAAGTGCTTCATCAAAGTAAGGGTTGTTGCCTATTTGCTGCCCTGAAGCCATGTTTTTTAAATTTTGGCTGGTTGAATTTTGCCCTGTGGCTAATCCATTTAAGTAATTGTTATCATAGTTATGCGTATTATTGCTAAGCCCATTAATCGCATTCTTTGTTTGATCACTTAAAGCTGCTACACGCTGCCCTTCATAAACGGCTTTTCCGCTGCCTTGATTATAAAAACTCATGGCATCTTTAGCAGCACGTTCAAAGATGCCTTTTGCCCATTCAGGTGGTGCATTTGTTTGCGTAGTATTTTGCGTCGTCTGAATTGGTTTTGAACTTTTTCCCATGTTAAAGCTGCTTTCTATATTCTAAAAGATTCACGAAATAGCCATGCGATTTAAGGGATTTTTCCCACCCACGCCGACCGATAATGATAAGTTCTTTCGCCCCTTTTCCTTTGTAATAGGCTTCAATTTGGGGAATAAGCTTTGTGAGGTGCGCTCCTCCTTTTCCCCCAAGCGTGACAATAACCGCCCGCAAGACTCCAGTAATGAGTTCTTGTAATTCTGTTGTGACGTGCGCCATAAAGTTTTCCTGTTCATCTACAATAATCCAGAGAAGCTTATCTCCCTTCAAAATATCATTTAAAATAGTCTGTGGCGTATAATCATCAGGGAATTTTTTATGAAAATAAGATATTGATTTTATAACCTTATCCAAATAGGGCGCCATTTGTTCAGCAGTCCATTTTTGCGTGTTATAAATTCTAAAACTCATCTTATACCTGCAGGTTTTAGTGTCACATCAAAGCCTGTTATATGAGACCATGGTGTACCTTCTGGTATTCTCAGGCGCAAAGCATGATAACGTGCGCGTGAGCGAATATTGTACATCCCACTGCTATAGCCCGCGTAACGTTCTTTTGCCCAATTTAATTGATTTCTATCATCAATGATAAAAGCAGCTCCAACGCTTAAAAGACCATTTGTCGTATCTGCTTGAACAAAAGCCTCACTCATCAGATTAATCTGTCTTCCTGTATCGCCTACAGTTTGTGAAGCAATGACCGCTTCCATAGGAGGACCAGCAAAAAAACCAAATCTATTGTTTGGTGTAAATGCTCCCAACATTGGCGCGCCATTTTGCCACATTTTACTATCAAGCGAAGCGTGTAAATCTTTCAAGCATGCTTGTACTTCGTCTAAGCCTTCTAAGGTATAACCTGCCGCAAAGAGGGGAAATAAGAGAAGTGTCTCTCCTTTAATGACACTCCATATTTGCAAAAGCCAATCATAAACATAGATATTCATCCCCATAATATCGTCATTTATAGAAAAATAAACACGCGAATAGACCGGATCAATACAAGCTTTCATCTCATCAATGGCAAAGTTACTGTAAAGCGTAAAGATAGTTTTATCGACTTTGCCAAAACCAATAGGTAACATCTCACCTGCATTATTGATTTGATAAAACCCATCATCAGAAACAAAAAAAGTATAGTCACCACGACTTGCAATTGTGCTGCTGCTTTTTGCTCCTATTTTGTCTTTTATTTTTACAAAACTAAAGATTATTTTAGACCCTGGAACAAAGGTTGCATGATAAATAGCAGAACGCATAAAAATCAGCGGATTGGTTGCTTGTGTAGACCCTTGAACAAACTCACCATCGGGAAAATCTTGATAATCGCAACTTTTCTCACCAACTGTCCAATGTGTTGCATCATTGAGACCGGACCAGTGAATACGATTAGGCTTGTCTGTTAATTTCATCAAACAGACAAAATCTCCCCAGATACGAACAAGTCCAGCACGCGGGGGATTCCCTCCTAAATCGTCAAATCTGTCTGCTGTCTGTAATGCCAGTATTTGCGGTGTGTCATTGTTATTAACGGCAATGATGTAATCGCCAAAGAGAGCAAAAGACCAAGGTGCTGTTTCATTGGCATGATATTGTTCTCCAATCTTGCTAACATCTTTCCAGCCGCGCGTGTTGTTATCATATTCGTAAAGCTTTGTTGATGTTCCTACAATAATGCGCACACCACTTAATGAGCGTACTGCATAGACCCCTAAAATGACATCGGGAAAAGGTTCTGAAACCGGTGCAACTTTGGGAACTGGAATATAGGAGTTGGGTGCAGGCAAAACATTCACGATCTCACGAGAATAACCCGTATTAATAAATGCAATATCGGGTCTAAATTCAGCAATAGGAATAAAAGTCATCAGAAATCCGTATGTTGAATTTTGAGCAAATTCTTGCGCCGTGAGGTTTCGATTTGAAGCGCATCGAGTTGCTCTTGAAACATAGCAAAAGCTGCCGCTGCCATCTGTGGTTCTTTAATAATATTGGTATAAATTTCATATTTTGCCCGCGTTTTGATCAGTTCATAAGCTTCCAAAAACCATATTGAAGCTTCTTGTGCACTCTCAATATCTTTTATTCTGATAGGATCAAGAATAAGCCTGATAGAATAGATACGGTCTGGTGTTGGATACAAGACAAGCTTTTGTTCAAAATAACTGTATCGTGTGGGCATACTGTGGTTACAGTCGTCCTCAAGGTTTTCAATAACGAGCGGGTCTGTAGGCAAAAGCTTTGATTTACTGCGATTATCTTCATAAATATAAGCATCAACAATGCGAACAGCCGCTGGAATAACTGGATTTTCCTCAGCTCCATAACGGCTTTTCCCCTTGAGAGTGGTCAAAACAACTTCGCGACTTTCATTGAAATAAAAAGGCAATCGTTCGCAAAAGCGAATAGCCGAAAATATCGCCCTTTGCACTTGATCAACATATTCATCTGTTTGATCATCTATTTCATCCTGAATATCGTTCATCATCTGAATGAAATTTTTATCCCAAGGAACAATGGTCTGTTTGTCGCCAATCGGACCACCTGTCTGTACTATTATCGTCATATAACTCTCTTCCAAATGTCTTGGGGCATCTTGTGTGGGAGGGGGACGCAAGCAATAAACGCCCCCTTGCGCCTTTAACGATTGGTGTAAAACTCAACAATCACCTCAGTATCACCTTTGGCGCTTTTCTTGTCTCGTGTCATATAAATCGTTTTTTCAGCTTCTAATGGAACATCCCGTATCTCCATAGGTAGATACAGATTGCCATCGGTAGATTGCGTAAGGTCCACATCTCCATAATCATTACCATGAGGCTCTTTTCCAAATGTAGCTGTTACATCTTCAAAATCCTCCATAGTATAAGCTGTAATGCTTTTGATAAAAGCCCCTCGGGGGAGAACACCAATTTTCGTTATCAACCCTTGATCTGTACATTTAACACGCGAGCGTAAAAAACTAACCTGCTGCGTACAATTGTTGCGTCCTTGTAAAACAGGCGGCAATCCCTCATCTATCATGGCAACGCTTTCCACGGTTTCAACACTTTCACCAGGTTCCGTTGTATTTGGTGATGTTTTTGCCATCATTGTCATCCTTTCATGAAATTAAAATTGTCAGCTGATTTCAGCAAAAGAAGGGATAACAATCGTGCCAAAGTCTTGTCCCCCTTGATCAGAATGCGGCAAGGTATAGCGTGATTTTTTCATGCCAATAATGGTTTTTGCTGCCAAACCAAATTCACGTTGATAATCAAATAACTCTTCAACAAGTTTATAGCGTGTCCCTCCTTTTCCATCACCTCCTGTTGTTCCATTTCCAACGCGCCCATAAGCCATGATAACGCTTTGTGCCCCAAGCAACACAGCACGACGAACAGAGGGAACAGGTTCTTGTGTCTTTGAATTGATACCATTTGGTACATGCTCCGCTTCACGCAAGATGACACCGTTATACATACCCAGAGAGCCATCAAAAATTGGGTTTTTAGACCGCGAACCATCGTAAGCTGCTTTGGTAATATCTAACCATTGCCCGCTCTTTGTATTGGTACGCAATTGGGTAACCTGTGTTGGGTGGAGATACATCACATAAGCGGTTTTTCCATCGACACGAACAGGACGCAAGCGTGGATTAGCAAGTTTAGCGCGTTCAACAGCTTGATCTATAAGATCTAATGTAAAAACATCCTCTTTCGTAAGGTCTTCATCCGTTTTTTTCTTATTGGCACGAATAATACGCAACTTGCTTGGCTCTAATGGTGCATTAAAGCCATAATGCACCGGTTTAAGCGTTATGGTACGCCCCTCAAAATGAATCCATGGTGCTGTATAACCTGCTGCCTGAATAAAAAACATCAAGCTTAAACGGTCTGCATACCAATCAACCAACCCATCTTTTGCTTCTTTACGCAAATTAAAGGGAACACGTTGTTGATCAATAGAGCCTTCATATTTGATGCGCACAGCATGAGTAAGCTCGTTGATGCGCACCTTTTCATTCATAAATTGGAGGGCTTCTTCATTGCCTTCCAGCGTTTGTCCCTCGCTAACGCCATCCCCCATAAGTTGGACGCGTAATCCACTCGTAACGGAGTCACCAGCGGATTTTCCGAGCACATCCAACACTTGGATAATGCTGTTTTTGCTCTCCCCCATCAGCGGTGCAATAGGCAACGCTTTTGAGGTCTCTGTGTTTAGCATCTTAGCCCAAACGCCAACGGCTAATGGGTCATTGAGCTTTACTTCTGTTACTGCCATTTCAATCAATGCCTTTCTTGGTTTTAAAACTCGCCTTGCGGCTCCCCCAAACGATAAAAATCACTTGGGTTCTCTCTGTCGCGCCATTGCGCACATCTTCATGCTCTACTCATAATTTGTTCAAATTTTTTGGGATTTTTCTCAACCCATGCTGCAAATTCTGCTTCTGGCATGGAGAAGAGCGTTCTCACATCCATACCACCTGTTGGAACTTGCCCGCCACGCGCCGTAAGCGTCCGCGCTGCTTGAGAGCGCTCTTGAAGGACTCCCACTTCGTCCTTAACTGGTGCTCCACTATAGCCAAAAGCTTTCGCTTTTTGCACCAGCACCTCAATTGGATTTATACCGGCTTTCTGACACTGCTGGCATATTTGGCGCAATTCTGCACCAATTTGCTGTTGCCGTGCTACAGGGTCTTTCCATTGCGGATAAAGGCTTGCTTGCGCTTGTAGAACATTGTCTGCTCTTTCATAGAGATAGTCCGTGATACTGTCTAAATCTGGATATTTATCTTGTACCTGCGCTTTGGATTCCTCGAAATAATCCCCTAACTTTTGACGTTCATATTCCTCTTGACTCATGCGCTCTTGGCTCTCTCTCATATGAGAAAACTCATCAAGCAATTTCTGTTGTTCCTGTACCTTATGACTAAGCCATGCAACATGTGCTTCTGGGTCGTCTTTTAGAGAGGGAACATTTTCATCACGGCGGCGTGTGATTTCTTCTTGCATTGCAGCATATTTTTGCGCAAGTTCAATAGCCAATTCACGCGCTTCAATGGCGCTTTGTTCTGCCTTTTGGCGTGCTTGCCGCTCTTGCTCTAATTTATCAGATTCTATTGCATCAGAACTTGGCTGCTCCTGAAGAGCTTCTACAGGTGGCTGTTCAGAACTTTCCTCTGCTTCAAACACCTCTTCAACTTGCTCTGACTCGACCAACTCAACAGCATTATCACTGGCAAAATGTTCGTCATAAATTGCTTGTTCTTCAGGTGTAAACTCTTCTTCCATATTCTGTTCCTTCAATGTACTATTATATTTTTTGTCAAAACTCGATAGTGTTCCAACTGTGCCTGTAAAGCTTTGCGTTCTAAATCACGCTGCGCTATCTCATTTTTTGCCTGTTGCAACTCAAGTTGCATCTGCGCTTGTTCTTGCTTCAAGAAAAGTTCGATATTTTTCTGCTGCAATGCCGCTTGTTTCTGCTGTGCATCAAGTTGATAAAGTTTGCCCTTTGCTTGGCACTCCTGTTGTAAAGCTGCAATCTTTGCTTGTTGTTCTGGCGTTAATTGAGCTCCTTGGCTTTGTTGCATCTGCTGTTGTTGTTCTTGTTGCGCTTGCTGTGCTTTTGCCGTTAAATTTGCTACCAATGTTGCCGGTAGTGGGGAAAGCTTTAAAAGATCTGGAATCATCTCCGGTGTTAAGAACCCACCAAGCAAAGGCAACATCTGCGTAATTGCCGCAAAAGTTTTCTCTTTTTCATTGGGGCTTGTCGGTGAATCATCAACAATAATGTCGTATTCAAGCGTTGTGACAGCTTCACGTGTTAAGGGTACATACTGCGCATTTTCTGCTCCAGAAATACGTACCAAACGCCCATCAGAAAGATAATTTTGAATAAGATAAAGGATAATCTTTCCCTGTCGACATCGATAAAGCTTAAGATTATCAAACAGCCCCGCAAGCAAATTAAGCGTTGATTGCCGGCGTGTATTTTCCAGCACATTGGCTTGATTAACCTCTCTTGTGCCGATAAACTCAGCCGATAACCCTGTTACATGCGTTATCGCTTCACGCGATTCATTAAACAGCTGGAAAAATCCATTGGGAAATTGTGCACTTGGCTTTGGTTGAATTTTCCCTCCTGTAAGCGCGCCATTTTTAACCCAAGTAATCGTATCCGTTCTCGCCCAGCTTTCTAACGCTTGGCGATCATCATCGAAAGCGCCTCGTTCTGCCATCAAGCCGCCCTTAGACTGGCTATTAAGGATATACATCACTTGGCTAAAATATTTATTCGACCATTTTTGTGGATCTTTTGCGGGGAGAACAATCCCGTAAAACTGGTTTTTAAGCTTATCCAGCGTGCCCGTGATACACTCCCACCCAAGTTGTCCATCAGGTGCTAATGGCTTATCGGGCTTTGCTAAAAGGCGCCGCCCCAGAAAAGCGCGTCTCACCACTTTTTTATTAAAACGCGCACCTTGTAACTGTGGCATTACCCTTTGAAGCTGTTCAAACTCCTGTTTGCTATAGTTGCGCATCTGACCGGTTTGAAGATCAGGCGCCTTGTAAGTGGTCTCATATTCAAACCAACGGCATTCAACAAGCGTAACATAGCGTTTCCCAGAACACGGCTCTGAGAGAGAAGACGCACTGGAATCATCTTGATACGCATCAAGCGACACATGAGAATCCTCAGAAGCGGTTGTACTATCGATAGCCCAATCGGCGTTAAGATCTTCAACAGAAACATCAGGAAAAAGACTTTTCGCATCCTCAACGGATTTGCGATCAACATACCACATACGCTGTGCGTCAATGAGATTTGGTCTTACAGCATTGGCATCCCAAACCATTTTTAAGGGATCTAAACGTTGAACAGCGGGGGTTCCTTCAGGATTTGTTTCATAATCAAGCCGCGTATCTGTCCAGCCCATACCGCAAATAACCATATCCTGAAAAGCATCGGAATCGGCATATTCCGCCTCTGCCTCATCACGAAACCATTCTGCTGCACCGGTGAGCAATTCATTAGATATGGCTGCTCCCACTTGTCGTGGTTGAAACTGCACTTCACGCTTGTTGTTACGCTCTGCCCCAACAATTGCATTAACAAGGGGTGCAATGCGATTAAAGGTCATGACGGGGCGCCGCTGCGCCTTTAAAACCGCAAGATCTTCTTCTGCCCATTGACGACCATTATAAAAATCAAAATCTTCGCGCGCCTGTTCACGCCATTCATTAACGTGTTCAATATCTTCCTTATACCAAGATTTTAAGCGCCTATAGAGTTCATATTCATCAAAATATGTCGTTTTTTTATAGTTATGATTTAGAATGCCATCCATGACGCCGCTTCTCTTTCCATAGTGCAATAACGTTCTTGTTGCGGTTTAATACGTGGTGCTTCATAAACAATGCACATTAGTCCAAAGGCATCGGCTGCATGACTCGACCAATCATGCTCTGCACCCAAACCAATGCCGCGCTTCTCATCCCATTTCTCGTGATACCAATTCAGTGCTTTGCGCCCTGCTACCGTCATCTCTTCATTGAACCAAACTGAAGGTAAAATACGCCGCACCGCCTCTATCCGCATCTTGACAGCTCCCGCCCCTTGATTAGGAATGACCTGCGTTTCAAAACCCGCATCATTTAACGCACTCTCAAAACTCACATTGTGCACACGGTCTCTGGTCGCACCGTCATGGGGTAACACCATCAGTGCCTTCTCATAACCATTGTCACGCAACCAGCCGATATGCTCTGACAACGGCTGCCCTTGTGCCTCGTAATAATCCAGCACTCTGATCTCCCTGCCAACAAACTGCGCTATCCAAATAGCCGTTGCATCTGCCTTGGCACCTGTGCCCCCAATATCCCAAAAGGCGCGTATCTGCATCAAAGGGTCACGCGCAACACGCCCTATCCGCCCCTCCTGCTCGGCTGCCAACATCTCCTTTTGGTAGTAAGCCCCTTGAACAGCGGTAAGATAAGCGCCCTCCCATATATGCTTATAGGTCTCTGGACGGTTTCTCAGATCATCAAGCCGCGCTTCATTCAAGATCTTTGGAAACTTCGGGTTATCTGACCAGTTGATCTCTACACGCTTAATCGCCTCATTGTCTGAAAAACGAAAGCGCTTCTCAACGGGAGCATTGTCTCGTAACGGGTTCCATGTCACCCATAACTCTGCACGCCAATCCTCTCCTTCTTCACGCAACGTCGGTATAAGTGTCTGCCAAGCTGTCTCTGTGACGGGTTCTGCCTCATCAACCCAACAGAGCAATATCCGCCCCATCGATTTAATACTGGCGATATTACGGTCTAGTCCACAAAACTGAAAGGCTATACGACCATCATTTGACTTAATCGAAGCCTCTCCAACTTTATAATAGTCCTTCAAAAAATCATGGACTTCAATAGCACGCTTAATCTCCTCCAATGAACTTTCTGCGAGCGAATTTTGGAACTGACGCGCACAAAGGATAGTCCCTGATATTCCTCCCATACCAAACTGATAGCCTTTTAAAGCAGCCATCAAAGCAAAGGACCTTGTCTTTCCAGACCCTCGTCCACCCCAAGCCGCTCTGACCAAAGCATCCCCTGCAAAAAGTGGAATAAGCTTTGGTACAATCTTAATCTGTCTTGTCGTCATTCATTGTTAAAGGCGCTATTTCCACACGCCCTATGATCTTAATGCCTCCCCCATCTTCTCCTGTCACTTGCAAAGGCAAAATCTTACCAAGCAACGCTAAATAAGCCGCAGGGCATTTAATCGCTTGCTGTTCCAAATAAGAAATCAATCCCTCTTTACCATATTTACTGCCTGCCAATTCAGCAGCTTTAATGATTGCCTCTTTAAGAAGACGTGTATTCTTATTCGGTACCCCTTTAACACGCCCTTGACCAGCATTGGGTGGCAGAGGCTTTTTGGTCGGCTGTAAAACCTGTTGTGTGTTTTCCGATGTCATAAATTCCTCCCTCCAGATAATAAAAAACCCCGCAAACGCAGGGCTCTAAACAATCATATCATTATAAAAGGGGTTTAACGAGAAACGATCTACTGTAATTTTGGACGCAATTCGACCAGTACAGCAGCGCTATGAAACACCATTATTTACACCATGTCAACAAAAAAATCACGATATTGTATATTTTTTTATTTTCTTGCCTAAATCTAGTATCTTTAACAACCAACCACTCACAATTGTATCTTCTAAACGAATCAATTATACGACTGATAATTAATAAACTGATAATTAATAAAAAGGGGGAAAAATGTGGTTTATTATAGGAATTGTAATCCTTATCTTAATAATCCCAATATTAATTGATATTATTATATTATTAATTTGCGGTATTGGATTATTGCTAAAGGGCATATTTGAAATTCTAATCACCTTACTAAGTATAGTAGGAAACGTACTATTAACAATAATATCACCAACAGTAGAAACTATTAACTATGCCTTTGCAAAGGATAAAAGCGAATGGAATGAAATAATTGAAAAGCGAGAAGAATTTAAAAAACATAGAGCGATTAAGAAAAAAAGCGGAGAAAAAACAAGAGATTATTACTTTCGCTTTGCCAAACGCAGCTTATTTTTACTCTTGCGCTTAGTGGGATTATCCTATTTCGCAGCAGCAGCGACTTTAATAATTATTTTGTCTACATCGTATATAATTGCCACATGTTTTCCCCACTCCTTTGCGCCTTATTTGATAGGAATAATTATTTTGGTGCTTACTCTTCCTCTTACAGTCTGTATAGCACCAATCCAAGATAGAATCCAATTGCTACCGAATTTGTTCTTACTACATGTATTAATTCTTTGGATTCAGTTTTGCAAAATCATATCTATGGAAACTGTGTTTTATATCGCATGCTTTGAAATGTTTGTATATATATTATGTAGCTTTTTTCACGCGGTATTTATAGCAGAATTATTAGAACAACAATCACACCTTTTGAAACAAAATAATAGATAATTTTCTTAGTTTCTTATATCTAATCGTCTCTAATCGTCCAAGCCAAGCTCTTTCCTCACCTCTTCAGAAATAAAAAGGGTGCTTTTTGCACATAGAATAAATTATTTTTCCTAGTATTTAAAAGACGTACAGAAAACAGTTCACGCCATACTGCTTACTTTAACATCGTTCAGATGCGTAAACAAAACTACGTGAGAAATGTTGCTAGCTTAGCAAGAACTTCGTTCATTATCATAGGGGGAACTGTTTCCATTTTTTTACCCTGACGCGCTCCAATATCAAGAGCACGTGGCTGGTCACAACGTATCACGCCTGTTGTATGCAATCCTACTCCCATTAATGAGACAGCAAAACCTGCTGTTCTAGCAAAATTCCCCCCGCTTGTAATAGGCAAGACAATAGGTGTTTTCGTTACACGATTAAACGCTTCTGGTGATACAATCAGTACAGGACGCGTTCCTTTTTGTTCATAACCCGAAGATGGGTCAAGAGATACAAGCCAAATCTCTCCCCGCTTCATTACAAAAGCTCGCTACCAACAGGTTGAGCATCAAACCACTCTATATCCTCATCCGCAAAATCAACTGAAGGATTACATTGGGCTAATAATTCATCAAGAGTGTAACTTGGAAATGTTTGTGGCTTCACAATCAATTGTCCATTATCAACAGCCAAGCCCACTTGTGTGTTTTCAGTAAGATGGAGAACATCAAGCAAGACAGGTGGTATAGAAAGCATCACTGACCCTCCAACTTTACGTAATTTTGTTGTATACATAAAACACCCTCTCTGAAATATTATATAAAAATATAACACCTTAAAAACTATTTCAAGAGCTTTTGATGCTTTTATAAAAATACTCGTAAAACATTTACCATTTATTTTTTTGATCAAAATATTTCTGGAGAACATTCAGAGCAATTCGCAAAGAATTCACAAGATGTGGCAATGTTTGATCTTCTACAACAAGATATTGTAAAGACGTATAAAGATTATACTGTCTATAGAGATGTTGTGTTTCTTTTATCGCCTCTTGCATATTAGAAAACTGTTCTGTTGCAAATTCAACCCATTTTTCTCTTGCTGTCTCATCAGAAGATGATGGTATTTCATCATACACAGCGCTTGGCAAACCTTTTGCACACGAATAGTCATTTTTTACTTCAAGATATTTTTGCGCAGCATCATACTGTTCTTGGGTAAGCACACCTTTTAAACACAGCCGCCCAACATAAGTACCAGAAAGCGGATTTTTAGCCTCTTCTATGGTCAAGCAGAAGCGCTTTGCACGCATTTCAATTGCCAATTGATTAACAGGATCTTGACGTACTGTTACTTGTGAAATGTAAGCATCTTGCTTTCTCATACATCCCCTCATCTATGGAAACTCACATTTTTTTCTTTTTGCTATATCTTTAAATCAAAACGGCATGCTGTCATTAAGAGATACGCTATAATCGGAGGCACCAGAGGCGATAGCATAACTTTGAGAAGTAATGGATGAAGGAGTGGATTGCTCTTTTTTTGCATCAAGCAACTGCAATTCGCCTTTGTATTGTGACAAGACAATCTCTGTTGTGAAGCGGTCAATACCGTTTTTATCTTGCCATTTGCGGGTTTGTAATTTGCCTTCTACATAAACTTTTGAACCTTTGTGTAAATACTGAAGCGCAATTTTTGCCAAATGTGGATTAAAAACCACCACGGAATGCCATTCAGTTTTTTCTACTTTTTGGTGCGTGTTTTTATCTGTATAGCTCTCAGAAGTAGCCAACCTAAAATTGACTATTTCGGCACCAGAATTCATTGTTTTGCTTTCGGGGGCGGCTCCAAGATAGCCAATTAAGATCACTTTATTCAACATGTTTGTAAGTTCCATTCGATTTGCACTTTATATACGTAAAATCCTAGCATAATTTGTTTATTTTTTCAATTATTTCAATAAGATAATAACGTATATTTATGTATTATCAGTATTAATGGTATTGCTCTTGTTAAATAGTTATTATAAGTAACTGAATATACAATATTAATGTTACTTAATCGCTTGCATTTTTACATGTTTTTTATAGCAAAACAAAAGCCGCCCCCATTTAAGACGCGGCTTTTTTGCTATAAGGCGGCTACCCGCCCCTTAATTTAGGCTGTTTTATCTAAAATTTTTTCACTACCATCAGTATCATCACAAATCTTTTGCTTGCCATTAATAACGGCATTGCCATAAATTTTCACACCCTCTGCAATAATAGACCTGTTAGAAACACATGCATCATCATAAATTTCTACTTTTCCATAAATACGAGCATTCTCATAAACCCGTGCATTCCCATAAATCTTGACATCTTTATAAACAGCCGCTTTGCCATAAACCCTAGCATTATCAAAAATATGAGACCCCTCACAGACATGAGCAGATCCTGATACTTTAGCATTGCCATAAACAGAGCCCTTTACATGAGCACTATGCCAAACTTTTGCATCGTCATAAATTTTTGCCTCTATACAAATAAAGGCTTTGCCATAAACCACGGCATTGTCACAAACTTGACCACAAATTTTTGCGTCCCCATAAACCTTAGCATTATCACTAACCACGCACTTGCCATAAATCCGCCCCTTGCTACGACACCACACGTCACTACAAATGTTGGCATTATCATAAATATGAGCATTGCCATAAACACGGGTATCGCTACCATAAACCTTAGCTTTTCCATAAATCTTGGCATTGCCATAAACTTTGGCATTGTCAGCAACAGCAGCGTCATTACGTATTTTTGCATTTTCAGAAATGAAAGCATTCATAATAACCATAGCATTATCATAAACCCAACAATCTCCATCATGGGATAAGTTGCGTTCATGTTCAATAAAGCCCCCAAGGTCCCCTGCCTTGACATCATCAAAATCTCTTAAAGCACGAATGCGATAAAGGTTTTTAGGTTGACGAGTTTCAATATCGTAAACTTGTTTTGTTCTGTCTGTAATTTCATATTTTTTCATTGGAATGTTTCCTTATCGTAATGAGGTTTCTATTGACACCCTAAAAGGGCGTCGGGCGCTAGAAACACGGCGATAAGTCCGCTGTATGCTTTCCCCTAAAAAGGGTTTTGTATGGCATAACCACACCCGACATGAATCATCATACGCTATTCACAGCATAAAAGACAGTCAGTATTCTAAAAAATGGGAAAGATCTTATCGTGATCTACCCGCTTATCGCTAAGTGTTTCTACACACTTGAAATCTTCTTAAACGAACTTTCTTTCACTGTCAACATGACTTTGCGATTTTTTCACTTTTTTGTACTTACCTAATTGAATATCAAGCGCTTTTTCTAGCTCTCTGTCTATCTCTTCACTCGATAATGGGTAGCCTCTCTCACCATCATTCGTTATCTCACAAATCAACTCATCATCTTTTGTACGTTTTTTATCTTTTGTACGTTTTTTGATTTTTGCATTTAACTCGTCTATTAACGGTTCAAAATTCAATACGCTTTTTGGTAAATTCCCACCGTATAGCCATGCTTTCACTTGCGCCTTGGTACTGTAATCAACATTCGCAGGTATCTCATAATCTTGATATTGACCACCATCGAATTCCTCATATTCTCTCATTCCATCTTCATATTCGTAAAGGTTATAAAAATACTCTTCAACCCCTAATCCCCATGGTGCATATCCCACTGCTGTTGCAATAAATTTTTTGTGCATGGTCTGTTTACTCTGTGTTAAGAACAGACGTTGTAAAATTTGCATGTCTTTATCCTTAAATTTGCCAATAGGGTTATTTGACTCAAATTTGATTATATAGAGCGTTTTGTATTGCAGATATTGGATTTATTATAAAATCTTTAAATCGCTCTGTACGGTGCCATTTTATTGATTTAAATGCATATCTATTCCCAAAATGATCAGCACTTTTCACTATTTTGCTGTTTTTATGCTGCTTTTGAATTGTTATGATGCTTTTCATCGGGCTCGCCTATTCTCGTGAATGAAATACGTTTACCACCCAATGCCTTGTTGCGAGTATTTTCAATGGCTATGAAAACTTTCTCAGCCACTCCCAAAAGCCCGTTTTCTAAATCACGGCAATACTGCACAAGATCAGCACATGAAGGGACAAACGTTGTTGACATGCCTTTGGCTTCTCCACGTATAAGATTTTTAACAGCCTGCAACAAAGCCCAGAGTGAAATGCCGTTAAGAGCAGCGATATAAGCCTTTGCACGTGCTTCTGCATTGGAAACTTTTTGCATTGTCAAACCACCTTCAAGCACATCAAGAGCCTCAGCAATGTCTTCAACAGACGCTTTCAAGGTAAGTAAGTTTTGGACTGTCTGATAGGTTGTGAAAGCTTGTTCCTCTAGAGCTGGTGTCAATTTCACGCCACTGATCAAGGTCCATGGATACTCCCTTGTGACGTATTGCGCCATCTGTTGTGCAATGTCTTGAAGTGGAGTTGCTAAATCCTGCTTCACGGATAAGGTTACGGATTGTCTCTCCGGTACCACCACGAGTTTTTTGATCTTTTGAAAAGTTTCCATTGTTTCCACCATTGTTGTTTGTGTTTTTTGTTTTTTCTAAATCATCAACCGCCTTGCGTACCCAATTACGCCATGTTGCTTGCCAATCTGTTTTGCGTGCGTCCTTGCCTGCTTTGGCTTTCCAAAAATCTCGAAACTTTGCGATCTCGATTTTGATACGCTCTGGAGGCAAGCCCTCTGTGAGTGCAAAATCGTAATCGGGTTCAAAATCCGCAGGGATACGACAGCCTCGATTAGCTTTCGCTTGTTTTGCTTTTTTCGGAATGTTTTCTTGCTCGTGAATGGGAGGTTGGTTTTCTACACCCGCTTCGATTTGTTCTGGTCGGCTCTGGAGGGTATCACCCTCGATTGGCTCTTGAACCAAATCGTTTGTTTCTAAATTTTCAGAACCAATTTCTTTTTTTGCTAATACGATAGTATTAGTTTTTTTATTATATATGTTATTGTTATTGTTAATGGCATCATTAAGCATTGCATTAGCATTGCTTGTAGCATGCTTAAGCATATCGTTAGCATCATGCTTAGCATCATTAAGCATTGCTTTAGCATCATGCTTAGCATTTTGATCATCGCTAATTGTTTTTTCTTTATGATGTTTTGCCCATTTTGCTTGCGCTGCCTTCTGTGCTCTCTCTGAAAATTTATTTATATTTTCATTTGAGTTATTGAGTTCTTCCTCAACATCTGAACTCCACAAACGACCATCGTCTAAAGAAATGATGTGCCCAGATCTAAATAAATAATCTAACGCCTTTTCAAATCTTTTTACTGTACAACAAGTAAAATGAGATAATACTCGTGAATCATTCAAAAGAGGTTCACGCGTGTGTAACATTCTTATTCGCAACTTCACATAAACATTGACTTCCATAGGTGGTAAGTCAGAAAGTTTAAATAGCCACTGATCTGTATTAAGTCTCGTCCATGGTATTTTACTGGACATGCATACCCCCTTCTTTCTTTAAATATAAAATTGCCAAAGCATCTGCTTCATTATCATCTTTAGGCGCGTGCCCTTTTGCACACACCGCTTTAATCATTTCTTCTTTTGAAGCATTACCCTTCCCCGTTGTCGCTTTCTTAATCGTACCAACTGGAATGCCTTCATACGGTATCTGATGATGTTCACACCAAGCCGTTAAAGTTGCTAGAAAGCCACCGTAAACATGCGCTGCATCAGTACCCGCATACCACCGCCTTCAAAACGGCGTGATTGAAAATGTTCTGTATCACTTGTTATGTGACCATCAGCACCACGTATCGCCCACCCTGTCTTAGTGCCTAGATCAAGACAGAGAATGGTTTGTGCGTTAGTGATCATAATCCCCCCTTAAGGCTGTTGCGTATTTATGCGTGCGCATGATGACGCGTAATCTATTTATTTGATCTCTTTATTTTTGCCTGTTTAAGAATGTGAATGCTGCTGCTGGTGCTCGTTGTTATCTGTAGGGGCAGGTGTGCTAAACTTTTTCATTAAATGGAGCATATCTTTTTTTGACTTTGTTATAGGATGAATACCCCTATGGTATTTATTCGCATAATTATGGAGAAACCAATCTAATGTAACCCAAGATAGGCCTTTGGATTTAGACACTTGGATAATTATGTTCCAATATTTTGGAGAAATACTATTGCGGTCACGCATTTTACGCGCAGCTTCATAGCTACATCCGATTTCTTCAGCAAATCGGCGTATAGATCCCCAAGATTCAATCAAATTTTTGATACAAAAATTATTAACCATGGCAACAATAGTACATTACGTACAATTTTAAATCAAGGTAAAATAGTACACAATGAATGAAAAAAATAGTGGATAATGTACGAATGACTTATTTGCCAAAAGATAGACTTAAAATAGCACGTAAAAACGCTGGATATGCAACACCAAGCGAAGCGGCACGCGCTATACCGGCTCTTAATCAAAATACTCTTATTAGTCACGAAAATGGAAATCGTCCTGTTTCGCGCCAAAAAGCCGAGCTCTATGGACAAGTATTTAACGTTGATCCGGGATGGATTTTATATGGTGAGTCTCCTCAAGAGAATCCTAGCCTCAATATAAGTATTCCTCTTATTTCATGGATTAGTGCAGGAGAGTTAAGTGAGCAAGATGGGATAATGGATTTTTCAGATTATCCTATGACAGAAGCTGTTAACCTTCCTGCCGGTAAATGGATTGCATTGCGTGTAGATGGTGCATCTATGAATAAAATTAGCCCTCCAGATTCTATAATATTTGTAAATATGCAAGATAAAAAGCTTGTACCTAATGCCTGCTATGTAATTTCAGATGAATCTGGCCGAGCAACATATAAACGATACAGACCCAATGATAATCCTCCTTTTCAGCCTGCTTCATACGATAAAACAATAAAAGCCCCAAAACTTGAAGGTGCTATCTCTATAATAGGTCGTGTACGACGTACTATTCTTGACATGTAAGCAGTATGGCTTTCTGTTTACGTTATCAACAAGACAAGTACTGATTCGTCATTTTTTTATTTTTTTTGAAAAAATAGTACAATTTGTACTTGACTATGTATCGTTCATAATGTACTAAGATATCCATAAACCACGCATAAACAATCGCCAAGAGGCGTTAGGGAGGGGAAATTATGGAAAAGCCAATTCTTATTAATTCCAATGAAATTCTCTTAGTTCATTCAGTTTACTTCGATAGAGATGAACACATTGCAGAATCTGGACCGCTTGATGCAAGTCAAATTCTAAGCATTGTTAATGGGGTAGATGATGTTATCCAAATCTTTCGTATAAATCCTTCTGAAAATAGTTGTGAAGACATTTCTGAAGAAATTGCAGACGCATATGTAGAAGAAAATATCAAACATCTCTATGAGGAGAGCAAGGTTCATTACTTTATACGCGAAAGTGATACTTACAATGACCTTTTAGATGATTTAGCAAAAGAAAGATATAATGATGAGGTCTACGGTACTTATGAACAACAGCACCGTTTAACTCCTTGGGATGTCCTTCCAAACTACCCAAGCTATACGTCACGTTTCTAAAAGCACCCCTTTTTCAAAAAATTATCACACAAACCAATGCCGTTCTTTTCAAGAGCGGCAAAGGGAGAGTCTAACTTAAAGGAAATAAATCATGGAAAAGAACTATGAACTTACTGATGAAACTATAGCATCTCTATCGACCAACTAAAAAATAACCAAACGACTTTTAACACATGCGTGATTCACGCCACGGGTGAGTTGCGCTTTAAATGGAGGAAATCAAGATGAATGAACAAAGTACCACACAAACGGAATTAATGGAAAAAACAAACGCTTGTAAAACCAACTCTACAGCTATGGAACTTATTTTAGAAAGAGCCTTACAAAGTGATGTTGATCTGGAGCGTCTCAAGAGTCTTCTCGAATTGCGAGAAAAGGAGATAGAACGACAAGAGCGCCAAGACTTTGTCCGTGATCTTTCTGCTATGCAAATGGAATATAAAAACATCGAACAAAATGCCCTTAATACACATACTAAAAGTATCTATACAACGCTTGATAAATATATTGATGCAATCAAGGAAACTCTTACAAAACATCACTTTGCCTTGTTTTCTCAGATCAAAGAACAGAATTCAAACGGTATAACCGTAGAAATGACTTTAAAGCATATATCTGGCAATGAAATATCAACACAAGGAACATTTCCCTTTGACGCTACAGGGAGCAAAAACAGCATACAAGCGGTTGGCTCTACAATTACCTATGCACGAAGATACCTGCTAGGCATGCTTCTTAATGTAGCAAGAAAAGAAGACGATACAGATGGAGCCACAATTCTTGCTGGTATCTCTTTTGAACAGATGAATGAAATCAAAGAATTAATAGAACATACACAAACAAAGGAAAACGATATTCTTGCTTTTATAGGCGTAAAAAATCTCACACAGATGTCTTATAAACAAGCCCAAACCGTTTTGTTTGCTTTGAAAAAAAAGCAACGCTCGCAAATGAATAAAGCACAACAAGAGCAACAAAAGGCGGTGTGAAATGGAACAAAGAACAGCAGAATGGTTTCAAGCCCGTTTAGGTAAAGTCACCGCTTCAAACGTTTATAACGTACTCAGTAAAACAGCCAAGGGAATGCCTACAAGCAAATATGAAGACTACAAAATAAAACTTATGACAGAGCGATTAACAGAAGAAATAAGCCAATCTTATATAACGCCAGCTATGCAATGGGGCATTGACTATGAAGAAGATGCCTTGAGAGAATATGCATTCATTTATGATACAGAGGTCACAAGGTGTGGTTTCATTCAACATCCTACAATCCAAATGGCTGGTGCTAGTCCTGATGGGCTTATTGGTGAGGACGGTTTAATTGAGATTAAATGCCCACAATCATCAAATCATCTACGCTTCTTTATAGATAGTAATATCAAGCCCGAATATATCACACAAATGCAATTCCAAATGGCTTGTACGGGACGTAAATGGTGTGATTTCATGAGCTATAATCCAAACTTTGTAGGCAAATCCACTGGTTTGAGAATGAAGATCAAACGCATCAATCGTGATGAAGAACAAATCGAACGGATTAATCAAGCGGTCGAAATCTTTTTAGCAGAAATAGACCAAGAGATGCAAAAGATTTTAGCGAAAGCCGCTTGATGTTATGGGGGTGCTTTCTCCTCCCAGCACCCCCACCCTCTTACCAAAATTTTCAAAAAAAATCATGATTCACAACACGGGTGAATTGCAGCTAAATTTAAGGGGAACTGACATGGCACACCGCCCACCTACCATAACACAACCAGCCATTGCGCGCGCTTTAAGAGAAGCCAAAAAACAAGGCGCAGAGGTTGTAGAAATAAAACCTACTGGAGAATTATTAATTCATATCAATAAAACTATAACATCACCAACAACAAGGAATAATGCTTACAGTATTGAAGATTTTCCTCCTCTTGAAAATGAACAAGAAGAATGTAGTAATCACCCTTCTTGCCCCTCTGTTGACGGCATAGAATTCTAACCATGCCAAAGCGTCGTCCACCCTATCTTGTTCTTGAACGTACACGCCATGGTAAAATCATATGGTATGTCCGTATTGGTCATGGACCACGGGTTCGGATTGCAGGAACTTACGGAACACAAGAATTCGTTGACAATTATACACTTGCCCTTAAGCAAGCGCAAAATGGCACCTCCAAGAAAACAAAACAAAACAGACTTGTAGAGGGCTCTTTCGATTGGTTATTACATCAGTATTTACAAAGCATGCAATGGCATAATCAATCAGAGTCAACGAAAAAAGTTAAATATAGAATTCTAAATAATATTTCTAAACATATTGGTAATCGCGCCTATAAAAGTATAGAAAAACAACATATTCTTGATGCTGTAGAAAGAAGACGCAATACTCCCGCAGCAGCAAGACACTTTTTAACGGCTTTAAATGGTCTTTTTAATTGGGCGGTTGATAATGCTCTTTTAAACAGAAACCCCGCTTTTAATATCAAAGCCCCGAAATCTCTTAACACTGAAGGATTGCGACCATGGCTAGAAGAGGACATAGATAAATATTATCAACATTGGTCTGTCGGTACCCATGAGCGCGTATGGATTGATGTTCTTCTTTATACCGGGTTACGCCGTGGTGATGCCGTTCGCATTGGCTGGAAAGATGTTAAAGATAATATTATTCATCTCAAAACAGAAAAGAGCCAATTTAAAACAGATGTTTTTTTACCAATTTTACCTGAATTAGCAGAAACTCTTAAAATTGGTCCTATAGGTAATGAAACATTCATTTGTGGTAAAGGTGGAAATAAGCTTGTAAAAGAAAGTTTTGGCAACTTATTTCGTGAAGCATGTAATGCGGCGGGAATTAAAAAATCAGCGCATGGATTGCGAAAATTAGCAGCAACACGCGCTGCTAATGCTGGTGCTACAGTTTCACAAATGAAAGCACTATTTGGCTGGACAGAAGATAAAATGGCATCCCTTTATACCAAAACAGCCGATAGAAAACGCCTAGCAATAGAAGCAATTAAAAAACTTCAAAAAAACTAAGGCAATGGGTAGCAGCTAAAAACAAAGAAAAGCACCATAAAAGTTATAAACAAAATCAAAGCGGTGTTTGATTATCCTCAGAAACTAGAGGAGAAATAAGCGGTTGTGTCTGTTGCATTGTTTTCCATAAATTATAGTTTGTTTGCATATCTAACCAAAATTTAGCTTTACTAAAACCAGCTAATTCTAATTTAATTGCAAGCTCTGTACTCATAGAAGCATGCCCATTAATCACTCTTGATAGAGAAGCTCTTGTCATATGGAGGTGGTCGGCTAATTTTTGTATTGATAGCCCCATTTCTTCCAAGAAAGCTACTTTTAGAACTTCACCCGGATGTGCAGGATTATGCATCATATTTTGTTCCTTTCATCAATGGTAGTCTTGATAATCAACAAGCTCCACATCTGTTCCTATAAAGCGAAAAGTCACACGCCAATTGCCATTCACCCATATAGAATAATATCCTGTAAGGTCACCTTTAAGAGGATGCATTTTAAAGGCAGGTGCTTTCAACATTTCGGGCGTAGTAGCACTTGTCAAAGCTGTTAAGATAACGCGCAATTTTTTTACGTGATCTGCTCGAATGGCTTTTGTAGACCCCGTTGTATAAAATAATTTTAAGCCCTTATGTTTGAAACTCACAATTGCCATTACCACCCCTTATCGTATATCAATACTATACGATTAATAAAAATAAGAGTCAAGCACCATTGAACCAAATTTAGTTTCATATTTGGATAAAATAATTGAAAATAATCTATAAAAAGGTTCGGGATAGACAGAAAAATAAGCTAATAAAATCAATAACCATAAAATTCCCTTACCTTTATACAACTTATTGATTTTATATAAACATAGCATTCCCACCCCCTCCGCCACAGTACTTTTATCGTGCTATAACTTGTTGATTGTAGCTTGTGTAGCTTGCCAGCAGGTTTTGTATATTTTGACACCAGGTTTTGTACCAACTTATTTTATTTCACATGATTTTTCAGGGGGGCTCAAAGGGTCTTCAAAGACCTTTCAAAGGGTGTTTAAAGACCCTTTAATGAATCTTTTTTCTCTTCTCCTATAAATCACAATTTTTGATAATCAGTCATAAGTAGGAATCGCATTACAGGAATCGCATTATTTGAAAAGCAGCATGCATAAAATGGTATCTCTTCTTTTAGCATAAACTGCGTGATAGCTTTTCGGTTTTTTGAGGCATTATTAAAACAAAAGAAGCTTGGAGGAATTCAGTCAACTTGACCGTATTGCGTACCATTGATGCAATTGTGCAATGTTTGCACTATTGCCCTTTCTGCAGTTGGTGCAACTCGCACAAATTCCTCTAAATGTTTATCACGATCGATCAAAGGAGCAGGTTGCACCTTTGATTTTCTGTTTCTAACACGTTTAAGTTTCTCATGCCTCTTTTCCCTTATTTGGTGCCTCAAAGGTTATTTCTGTGATGTATCCGCTTTGCTTTTCATAGCGATGGGTCACGGTTGCAGCATGCCATGGTCCATTGATTTCGCCTCGAAATCCTTGTAGGAAAAGCGGTTGGCCCGCCATGATTTCAGGATGCCCCTCAAGGCTTAAAGAGCCACTGCCCATGGCTCGACAAAGCCTGTCTGATTCGGAGGCAGCTGCTGCTTGTGCTTCTTGCTCACAAGGATAGCACGTCCGCAGACGGCGAATGGGCCCCGTATACCCTGTGTGATGTTTGACGGCGTGTTGTTGCCCTTTTGCGCGATCAAAATACCGTGCTTCTATCATGCCGTATTGGGTACGCGGCTCGAGACTAAATTCCCAATGGGAACATTCCTGTTGATGAATGGTCTGGAGGGGGAGATTGTCCCCGCTTAAAAATAAAAACTTATTGTCCTTGATTAAAAAACGCGCCTGCATCCGATCAGCAAGGCGGGTTAAAAAATCAATCGCCGATTGATCGGTGCGCACCACATAAGGCAAGGTTTGTTTGGTAAATTTTTGGCTCACCTTTGCTTGATAACCATGACGTTTGGCAAGGCTCTCAACAATCTCAGCAATGGTTTTGTGGTCAAAATGTTCGCTTCCCTGTTCTTTGATCTCCGCACGCATGGAAGCGCTTTTGCCACAAAGGCGCAAAATCTCTCCATCACTGCCTCCACAACTGATCACCGTCTCCACAACAAAACGCCCCATAAAGGCACGAATGCTGTTCTCATAACCAAAGGTGACATGGAGCGCACTGTTCCTGGAGGGAATCTCTAAATCATTGCCACTATCATCAAATTCCGCCTCGAATGTATCGGCTTCATTCCCCGCATTGTCTGTGATGGTTGCCGTTAAAAGACGTTGGTAAAAAACTTCATGAACAAGCTTATCCCCTACCCTCACTTCAATAAAGGGATGTGTGCGCATTAATCCCATAGCCTTTTGACCACACTGTTCTTTTCATGGGAGATAAATTCAGGCAAAAGAACCTTTAAACCCCGCGGTAAAAAAGTATCATACCCAGCAATCTCTGGATTAGCCTCCAGGGTGGCTTCACAATAACCTTTCAGTAAACCCGCTTGCCTCCGATCTCCTAAAACAGACAAGGCATGATGATAACAAATCAGGTCTAAACTCATATCCTCAAGTTCGATCACGAGCTGCTTTGCGGGGATTTTCATGGGCTATCCTCCTCTTGCTCCCCTTGGTATTGCCCCACTTGATATTGACCTTGCGGCTTGCCCCCATCAAAAAACGGCAACAGGCTAATGGAATAGCGAATACGTCCCGATTGACCAGAGCGGCTAATATAATCATGGTCTTTCGTGACACTGGTAATCACCACACATCCAAGCATTAAGGCACTGTAGCTATCATCGCTCATCCAACGGATCATCTGAACGGGTTGAGCCGCACGTATGGTTCTGGTGATGGCATCAATGGCAACCCGGTCACCAAACTCTTCTGGAAACAACACACCATGGATGGTTTTGGCATCATTGCCATAGCCGGTAAATTGCAAACCAGGGGCCCCACCAAAACGCTCTAAGCAAACCCATGAGGCAGAGAATTCCTCTTCAAAAGATTGGTAATTAAGCCAGTCCACATAAAATTGGTGCGGTCCTAGCATCAGCAAAGGATCTTGCATGCTCCCTCCCCTCATTCTGTTCCACCATGCAAGGCATTAGCCCCTGCCCGTTGCAATGCATGGCGAACCGCATAACCGGTCGCCATGGGATCACGCGCGCCATTGACATGCACCGTGACATTTTGATTGTGCGTAATGGGGACGCGTTCTTTGTCTTTTGCTTCTGGAACAGAGCTATGGCCATGCCCAGCGCCTGCAAATTGTACAAGGGGCTGAGGCGTTTTGCCTCCTAAAAAACTTGGCAAATAATCTCTTACATCAATCGACCCAATCCACCCCTTTATGCGGTGAGGTAAAGATTTACAAAAGTCCGTCAATTGTGAGATGGACGACATAAAGCCATTAACAATCCAACTCGCTAAATCTTCTCCGGCTTGTTCCATACCAGCCTTGACACTCTCCGAGAGCTTTTCGCGGGCAAAAAAACTTCCCAACCAGCTCCAAAAGTTGGAAAGGCTTTGTTTAAACCCCTCCCACACGTTGCCAAACCACCTGCCAACAGCGCTAAGCCCTTGTTTAAACTTTTGCCAATTTTGAGAAAAATCAAAGGCAGAAGCAATGATATTCTTCCAACGGGTGATGGTGCTGGTATCAGCACCAAAAAAACGCATGACGGCTTCAAAGGCTTGGCCAAAAGCCCGTGTTATCCCCCGTGCAAAGCCCTTTATAAAAGAAGAAAAGCGGTCCCAATATTTCCACAAAGCAAAACCAGCAGCGAGGATAACAGCCACAACAGCAGCAATCACAGCCCCTACCGGGGTAAAAAGACCCCCCACAACAGAGGACATGCCCGCCCCAACCACTTCGATCACAGTTCCTACCCAACCAAAGCTGCTCGCAAATGCCGCCCCTGAGACGGCAATCCCCCGCAAAGCACCCATCAATAAGGTCATGGGGCGCAAAAGTCTGAGGAAACGTGCCCCAAACCCTGCGGTAAGCAAGCCCAGTGAGCGCCCTGAAACCAAGAGCCCGCGCCAACTTGCCTTCAGCATGCGGCTAAGAGACCCAAGCTTGATAAAAGAGGCAATCAATTGCAGGACCCCAAGGCGGGTTCCGGCAAAAGTAAAACGCACAACCCGCAAAGCAATATTAAAAGCCATCAGAGCGGCAATGGTTTTGATGATCACACCGGTTAAAACAGGGTGTTCATTAGCCCATGCTATCAGCACGTTTAAAAAACCACCAACAGTTTCCATTAAACTGTTCACATGGGGCAACAACACCTCACCAATGGTAACCCCCAAAGCCACAACGCGGTTTTGCAACAGTTCAAATTGCCGCATGGCACCGGTTGCCTGTTTGTCTGCCTCTTGTTCGACAGAGCCTTTAAAGACTTTTGGGTCTTTCACATAATCTAAAGCTTGCCCTAACAATTCGGGGTTACCCACCAGTTTAGCAAAATCACCAGTAAAGTCTCGTCCAGCAATAGCAATCAGCGAACGCATTCCCTGTTCTGATTTACCCAAGGCTTCAAAAAAACGCACCAAGGTACCCGTGGCGTCTTTGTCCAGATCTTCCATAAATTTTTGGCGAGAGAGACCAATATTGGTAAAAGCATCTTCAATATGTTTACCTCCCGCCTGTATGCGCGCACTCATAGAGTTAAAACCACGTGCTGCACTCTCTGGAACAATTCCAGCAGAAATCATCGCCGTCCCAAATGCTGCGGTTTCACGGGCTGTCAGTTTAAACATGGTTGCCGCACCGGTGGCACGATTGGTAAAGTCAGACACCTCACTTGCCTTAGCCGCCATGTGGTTGGAAAGATGGTTGATGGCATCGCCTAAATCTTCAATGCCTGCTTGATTAAGCTTAAAGACATTGCGTAATTTAGCAAAGCGCTCACCAATTTGATCCCCGCTCATATCAAAGGCGACCGCGGCTTTGGCGGCATAAATACTAAAAGCCTCGAGATCTTGTTCACCAATCCCTGCTTGGCTGGCACTGGTCATCAATTCTAAAACTTCACGAGCGGCGAGAGGAATCTTTGTTGAGGTTTCAAGGGCAAAACGACGCAATTCTTTTAAACGATCAAGGGGGGCATCCAGAACCTTTTCCAAGCCCTTCATCGATTGGTCAAATTGCATGGCTTTATAGAGCGGAGCAATTAAGGTTGCCGTTTGATCAACTGCCCCCACCATGCGCCCACGCGCATGAATATAAGCACTTTCTGCATTTGCTGTGGCTTGCTTTAGATGTTCAGGGTCAAACCACCCTTTAAAATGCTTTCGTGTTTGGTTTTGGAAATGCGCAATATCGAGGCTAAAGGCTTTCAGGTCTCGCTTGGCAGAGGCGATCCCTTCTTGGAGATGCTTCACAAAACGGACAACAAGGGAAACATCCATGAGCGTATTTTATCCTAACATTTGGCTTTCATATTCTTGTTGTTTCAAGCGCACTAATTCTTCGCGATAGGAAATCACTTCCAGCCAATCCATCTGATTGATCTCTAGAGCCGACCAGTGGTAATAAAGGGCTAGTTCTGCTCCAAATTGTCCGGCATAGGGGATTGGTGTTTGGGAAAAAAAGCAAAAAAAACCTTAAACACGGCCATAAGATCAACAATATCAAGACGATTAATCAGTTCAACAGATTCATGAGACATCTCTGCCAGAAGCGCGGTGATTCCTTCCATGGCTTCATGGGTAAATAAAGCCTCACAAAGCTTGGCAATAAGAACATCATTGCTCAAAGGTATTTTATCTTCTTCTACAGCGGGCAAAAGTAACTTTGCCAGCTGTGGTCCAATCAACACAGCTAATTGGCGTGCTTGCTTGAAGTTTGGGCGATAAAAGATCAATTTTTGCCGTGTTGATTCTTTGCCATCCTTGTCTTGATAAACAAGGGGGACTTGCAATTCCACCTCAACACTTGTTTGTAAACTTGTCATGATTAATTCCTATAAATTGAGAATAGAGCGACGGCGCCCGCCGATATCTTGCCCATTGCGCACCAGCCAACCGCCCCGTTTAAAGGAAAAGCGGTGCAAAACAGAACCATCCCAAAATTCTGTGTAATCCCAAACATTCTTGATCTCGCAATCATAGCCTGTGGCTTTTCCAGCCGTTAAGCCTTCGCTATCGACTTTGACCAAACGCCCCGTGACATCAATGGAATGTTCATGCTCGCGTCCATCTTCTTCAGACACCACATGTTTTTTGCCGGTAAATTTATGACGAAGACCAGGAGGACCACCAAAGATACCAATGATTTCTGGCGTGTGGCTGCGGATTTTCATTTGCAAGGTTAAAGCTTTCACACCAAGACCACTCACATCAATTTGCATGTCAGAGCCCCCTGGTTGATAGGTTTCGGTGATTTCTTCCAACGTGGGAAGTTTGAGCGTTTCAAGATCAAGGTGAAGATTGACATCATCATCAACAATCAGGGTAAAACCACGAACAATTCTTAAAGTCATACATCACTCCTTGCTGCCTTGCGATAACCCTCAAGCGTATCGCCAAAAGTATGGGTCATTTTATTTTGGATATCTTCAGAGAGCCGATTAAAGTAAGCGCCATTGCGCCGGCTGCCGAAGCTTAAATCTTCGAGAGGGGGGACTTCTTCTGCATCAAATTCCACCCGCAATTTTCCCAATTGCAAATTGCTGTTTGAATTCAAATCACGCTCAAACCAAACCCGTCCTCCTAAAAGCGCACCGCGCGCAATCATATCATCAAGAAACTGTGTAAGGCTGCGGGTAATGGCAATGACATGTTGACCGGTAAGATTTTCGTCATTCGCCCAAGGGCGTAAATTGTTAATGATGGTTTTTTCCAAGGCTGCGCGGGTGCGTACCACATTGACAAAACGCCAGAGTGGATCGCTCGAAGTGGTGTGATTGCCCCATAAAATGCGCCCATTGGCAGCCATTTGCCCATGCGCATTTTGGCTAAGGCGGGCGGGAATAAAGGTGGCAATATCGGCTTTATTGAGACGATTAGCCTCATGATCAATTTCCCCATCAAAATAGCTAATGGGGCGTGCTGTGCCTAAAATACCTTTAACATCTTGGTTGGACGGAGACCAAAAAACACCCCCTTTTTGTTTATCTCGTTTGATAAACATTGCTGCTGCAAAGGGACTTGCCGGTTTGATACTAAAGCCCCCCTCACTATTTGCTACCCGCACAAAGGGATCAATCAGATAACAAAAGCGTGAGGAGAAATCTGCGCGAAAGGCAAGGCTTTCTTCCGTATTTTTGCCCCCCGTATCAAACACGGCAATCGCTTGTAGCTTTTCAGCAACCTGTTCTAGAGCATCTGCTAGTGGATTTTTAGCATTATCAAGGCGCCCTGCACTATAAGCTGGCGCTAAGAGAATTCCAGGTTCCACACCCAAATGCCCTCTAGCATGTTTTAGCGCATGAACACCGGTTAAAGCAACACTTGACCCCACCATTTCGGTTTGAGTCTCAGCCATAGTGGATTTTTCTTCCACACGCACAAGGATCACTTGTGCCTCAATCCCTTGCGCACGCACGGCATTGATAACATCAAGGGCCGTTCCTCTTGTCCCAAGCTTTTGGATTTTTTCTGTCTCATGGGTAAAGACCAACACGGGCTCGTTAAGGGGATAGTTTTTTGCATCCGCATCAGGGGCTGTAACAACCGCCCCAATGGCGGTTTGGCTAAACATCTCTAAAGGGCGAGAAGCTTGACCATCCTCAATGAGGCGAATACCATGATTAAATTCTGTTGCCATTTTGCTCTCCAAATCAATGAAGAGACTATAGCAACCAAAAGCACTCCCTCATAAGACTGACAGTGTCAGTCAAAAAAAGCCCTTTGAGAGGGTTTTAAAAGAGCTTTAAAAGAACGATAATTTGCGCTCTCTTTGGTTTTGTATTTAATCTTTCCATAATCTTATAAGGACAGCACCATCAGCACCAGCACCGCTTGGAGAATTATCCCCATGAGAGCCAGCCCCGCCACCACCAAAACCACGCCCTGCTTTTCCTGAACTATAGGAACCTTGCCCTATTCCTCCAGAGCCGCCCCTTGATGTATCGCCCCCAGCATCCCCGCCACACCCGCTTGTTTTGCTCGTAATTCCTCTCGTTCCAGCATAACCATTTCCACCTTTAGCAAGTCCTGGATGTTCGTCTGTTGCTAAACCAAAATTTCCTCCCACTCCTCCAACACCACCAGAGCCTGAAGAGTAATTAGATGAATTGTAATAATAAGCTCCACCACCACCTTTTCCTCCTGTAGCCGTAATAAAATCCTTACCAATGGTTGTTATTCCTCCAGAATTGCCTGTCATACCATGCCTTGCAACAGAAGTCCCTCCTTTACCAATGATGATATTCTCATGACCGTTTAAACTGGCTTTATAGCCGTACCATACGGAACAACCGCCACCGCCTCCGCCGCCGCCTAAATAATCATAATAAGCTCCACCACCGCCTCCGCCGCCGCCCCAGGCTGTAATTTCGACTTTGGTTTTATCCGTGACCCAATCGGGCCATTCAATTTTTCCGTTCTGTGTATAGAGCAATTCAGCATCAGCAAGGGCCGGCCAATTGGTGATTTTATCGATCAAATCTTTTTTAAGACTCTTTATTTCTGCTAAGATGGCTGCATCCACTTGCGCCTTGGTATAAACAACATCACCATCAACAGTTAGTGGTCCTTTCAGCATACTTCCATTTGCGCTTAAACGGGTAACCACTGATTCTAAGACTGAAAAACTTCTTTTAAGCTCGATGGAGACGGCGGATGAACCAACTAATGGAGATGTTCTAAATGATGAATTCTTGACGATCTCCAAACCACCACTCATGCTGGAAGATGCCTTAAATGGTGAGTTATCGACGATCTTCAAACCACCACTCATGGTGACTTTACTGGTAAATTTGTTATCATTTTGCCATTCATTGGCTTGTTTGAGATGTCCATAACTTGTCAGATCTTCGTTAATTTTGGCTCTAAAGTCATCTAATCCAACGATATCTTCTGTTTTATGTTTGTGTGCCCCTAATAAGGAAACGGCACTGCCAAAGGTAAAATTATTGTTGCCTGATTTATAAAGCACATAGTTGTTTGCGGCATCTTTGGCGCCCTCGATATCGCTTAAATCAGCAAAGGTAAAGGTTTTATCGGCTGCCATCTTGCCATGAAGAGCACTTTCTAAACCCGTCACATCACTTATGGTATGTGTATGCTTTGAAGGGGCTTTTCCCTCTATACTTTCCTCAACCGTTATAAGCGCTTGATCTAGTTTGGTGAGGTTTTCGCGCAAGATTGGAAATTCAGAACTAATAAAGCGTCCTTCTTTGGGCAATTCCATGTCGAGTTTTTTAGTTTTAGTCATGTGTTTTCTCCCATCATATGATGCCGGCGCCAAAATCACACGCCATGGAGCGTGCAGCAGGTCCACCGGTAAGGGTAAGTTTAAGGCGTGCTTGTCGTGCTGTTTTGTCACTGCTCACAAATTTACGCTCTGTCCAAAGCGGTTCAGAGAGTTGTTCTGTCTCATCCAGTTTTAAAGGGACAAAGGTACCATCATCCAGTTGCATCTCGAGGGTGAAAGAGGAACCGCCCGGTAAGAAGGTTTTGATATAGCTCGTTAACCTTGCCTTTTCCCCAAAGGCAAAAGCTCTTGTGATATAGGTTGCTGTTTTATGAATCTTTCCTGCAATCAATTGCACCGGAGCAAATAAGACGGGTGAGAGCTTCTCTGTGCCTTTAAGAATAGCGCGAAGCTTGACTTTTTCACTGATATATTCGGTTAGACTAAGCAATTGAAAGGGCAGCAGTTGGTAAACTGTACCGTTGTTTCTTTCAATTTCAAAGATGACAGAACAATCGCTTGAAGGCAATTCAATGGCTGCACGCACCTGCAAATCAGAGCAGTCCACAAGATCAAAGGTGCCAAGATCAACCCTCTTTTCTGTTTGTTTATAGCGTGCAGCGAGAATCCGAAATGCCAAGGCTTCATCTTGGTGTGCTGTCCAGCTCTGTGCATTAACAGAAGAAAAGCGTGGACCCGTCACATAAGGGTGGCTTGAAACATACCTTTGGTGCTCTTTATCAAAATCTCCAAGTTTGGCGAGAGAGACAGAATGATCTCCATCATCAGTTTTAAGCACAAAGGCGGTGAGACGATCATCGGGCACTAACAAAGGAACACTATAGCGTGCACTCGCCCAGCCGGTTTTGGCGCCCTTCATGGAATAGGAGGTTTGGGCTTGAATATCGGCCGTGGGATAGCCGTTTTCGGTAGTGACCAAATCAATGACGAGATCATGGGCTTGATTGCCAATTTTACAAAGATGGAAATCAATGCCGGTGATTTGCCGTGTTTCATCGGGGGTAAAGACTTGCGCTTGCGGGTCTACTTGTGTCCAGATTTTCACCGTGGTGGTGCGCCGCATCACTTTTACATCAATCACCCCTTGACCGGTAAAAAGCCCCGTTGCTGTTGTTCCACCTTTCCCTCGTGCGATCACATTTTTTGTCCCAGCCGTAATGTTTGGAGGAATCTTGAAACTCCCTTCAAGGGTGCCTTTGCTATCGGCACTAAGGCGGCTTGTTGGCAAGACATTCACGTCATCAAAGCTAAGGCTTTCCAAGATTTCGCCACTGCCAAAGCCTTCAATCTTAAAGTTCAACTTAATTTGTCTTAAAAAGTCGATTTGCTCGCTTGTTGTATTTACCAAATCATCACTGATTTCTGTCTTAACGATGCTTCTCCCACGGTTCTGCCCCATATTGAGTTGATTGGTCACACTGGAGAGCCAATCGGTGCGCTCAACATGCCAAAAATCTGTTGCAGGGGTCAGGGTGACTGTACCAGGGAGAGGCGCAAAATTTTGATAAGGATTGATCTTTTCGCAAGCTGTTGTCAATTCTTGCGCAATGATCACTTCATTGGTCCAGTCAAGGGTGACAGGGGCGTTCAAGGAAGCAGTATAGAATGTTGGGTCAATGGCAAGCTGTAAAATACCGTTTCCCACAGCCCCTGTTTGTTCAAAACCTTCGTCTCTGTAACTGTCATCGAGAAAAGGATCTGCAAACATGCCTTTTTTGGCAACTGGCTCTTTAGAATCCACATTGCTTTTAATGCGCTCTAATTGCATCAAGCGGTCAAGGGAGAGCACGCGTTGAAAATAACGCCACATCTCATCATAGGGGGCAACACGTGTGCCATCATTGACCACAAGGGGTGTTTCAAGCCAATTGTTGGTAATAGTGGCAAGAGAAAGCACATCTTCGGGAACACTGGGCGCCATGGGTTGGTCTGCCGAAACCCCTTTGATATAAACAACATCACCTCCTGTATTTAATCCAATACGGTCAATGCGGGGGAGTTTGTAAGAGTAATTCACGATAATATCACCGTTCATCGCGCCATCTGAGACAGTGATTTCTTGTGCTGTAACTTTATCAGCCTTCACACTTGCGCGATATCGATAGGTCACCGTATAGCTACTACCAGGAAGTGGTTCATCGCCCATAGGTGCCCAATCAATGGTATCTCCGGTCTTTTTAAAGTCCTTGCCTTCTTTAAATTCCTTACCTCCTTGAATGATTTTGACAAAAGAAGTGATACTTTTGTCAGGAACGCCATCACGCCCAGATGTAATAGCCCCGCGGGTCAGGGTAACGGTTTTTTCTTTCGTCAATAAAATGGAATGAACAGCTGCAATGGGGGTGTAATAGGTTTTAAAGGTAAAGCTTGTTTTTTTGCTTTGAGGCGCAAAAATATGGGTTTCACTAGGAACTTCACTTGTCGAAAAGTCTTCCATCTCTTCATGGCGCAAGGCGGCTAAGCGTTTGCGTTTAAAGCCGTTGATATTGGCTTCTCCCTCTTGGATACTGAACACTTGCTTTTGTCCCTCTTGGCCCAAAGCTGTGACACGGCAACCATTCACGATATAATGCCCATGGGCGCGGTCGTACGTCGCAATAGCTTGCATGGCTGGTTCAAGCAGAGAGGGAGATTTTTGATCAATCAAAACACCATCTTGCAAAATATAAACCGGAAAAAATGTGCCTTGCTGGTCATCATCTTTGAGAGCCCAGACAAGTTTTGCCACCTCACGTGCCGCACCTCCCTCTCCTTCTGCTAAAGATCCTGGAACTTGTCCTAAGAGCTCTGGGTCCTCTTCATGAGTTATCCAGCTTTTTTGCAGTTTTACACCGATTTCTATGCGTCCAACCATAGAAACATTCTCTAAGACGGCATTTGAGACAGGAAAAATATCGCCGGCGATATAAATCTTGCCCTCTGTTAAAGTGACAGTTCTTGTATCTTTATTGACAAAGGCGTCCGCCCGTTCAACACGGTCTCCTTCTTGTGCCACAAGGCGCCCCAAACGATTATGGCGCCCCCTTATGATGGTTTGAACTTCATTGAGTTCTCCTGCTTGAAGAAAAGGGCGTTGTCCATAAAACACAACGCTTTGTTGTTCATCTTTGCCACGAGAGCGATCAATTGCAAAGGGTAAGCCACTTTCATGCTTCATGTTAAAACCTCAATAAAATCTTGAATTGTTCGCGAACATCAGCACGCAAAGAAATGTTGATAGGTGTTTTAAGGATCTCCACACCACCACGCAGTTCATCAGCCCCTAACCAAAGTTTGCCTAGAGGTGTCTGCTCTGCCACAGAGCCATGAACGAGAAGGGAAACAGAGGCGGCTTGTTTGTCATCAACATCCTTAAAATCTGTACGGGCGGCAAGAAACAGCATGGTGCCAGTTTTCGAAGGACTAAATTTGTTGCCACAATGGCTGTAAATACCCTCCAAAGCTGGTTCAACAGGCGCTACAGCATAGCATCGGCGATAGCCAATTAGAGTATTTTCAACGTCTCTTAAAGCCAAATAAAGCGTGCGGTTTTGGAACCACTCTGCCATCAATATGTCGCGTTCGTGTTTTTTGATCGAACACCATGGAAAATTTGCCAAATCCCATGGATAATCAATTTTCTCCCAGCTTAACTCTTCGTCACCATCATCAATCCAATTACCAATCAATGTGCCTTCTTCTTTTGTGAGAACGTGATTGATTTCTGTTGTGCGTCCAAAGGAAAACAGTGTTCCTCCAGCTGTTAAGCGTACGCCGCTCTCAAAATCCAGCATGCACTCATCAAGCCTTGACATATTGGCTTCCATAGCCTCCACATCATAACCAGTGACACCACGGCGAAAATCAGAGCGCAAGCTTTTGGAAAGGTCGACAATGGCTTCAATTGCCTCGAGATCACCTCGTTCAGGCAAGTGGTCAAATTCAAGTTGAAAGGAATTCCACCATGCACGCTCTGTCCACGCGGGTGTGAATTGTGCTGAAAGTTCAAGCCATTGAAGTCCCTGATCAATTGCAGCTACAGAGCCACGTATCCGCTGCCATTCAATCCCCTGGTCAAGAAGATCATAAGAATTCGAGAAATAAGGTGTGAGTTCTTGTAAACCATATTCGTCAATTAAGAAGGGCAACCAAGAAGGGGGACGCGTGATCAATTTGGCACGCACAATATCTTCGAGCGCCCTTTTGACTTGCGGGGAAAGAGCCATAGCCCCAGCCAAACAGCGTTCAAACAAGCTTGAATTTTGGGGCAATAACAACGCAGACATCAATAAGCATACCCCCGTTTTGACAAAGCAATTTCCCCTAGTGCTATCGCCTCATGCGGGGCAACAAGAATATCTTCCTGTGGCTTTGTAACCTCCACATGGTGCACACCTTCAACCATCAGGCGGCTTAATATCCAACTTGAATATAGATCACGCCCAAGCCTGCCTGCACGCGCCCATTCTTCTCTTAAATTCTGCTCTGCCCTTTCTAAAAGCTGTTCTCGCTCACCGGGTAACAACCAAAGGTTAGCCGAAATATCAATCACCCGCTGTACGGCACTTTTGACCAAGAGGGTATCATTGGTCATTCTAACATGAGGATCATCAAGAGCTCTTTGCACCTTGGCAATCAAAGCCTCATCGGCCACTCCTGAAGGGGAATCACTAAAAAGAGCCACATGAATAAGCGGGCTTTTGCCCACACGATAAACAAAAACATCTTTGACATGGATATCACTGGAGAGAGCAAAATATTGATAGCGAGGTGCTGTACCCCCTGTGGAATGTCCTTGTCTATTTAAGCGAATGCGGCGGCGAAAACGCTCATCATCCTCATCTAAAAGGCGCGTGACCCCATGAAAATCCCCCAAATGGTCTAAACTTGTGCCATGCGCAAATGTGAGCAAATTATCCCGTGCTACCTCGTTGATCCGCTGGCGCAACAGCAATTCTTCATAAGCAGCCGCTTGTAATTGAATGACCACGGGATCATAAGCGGTCTTTTCCACATTATAGGGAATATGATGAGCGGCAAAAACATCCATTAAACGCTTAATCTTTTGCTCTAAAAGCCTTTCAACAGAAAGCTCTTCAATCACTTGTGGTAGCGGAAGCTGTGAAAGGGATAAATGTTCAAGCTCTGCCATAGGAGACCTCTAGCGGAAATTGTCTCTCTTGCCCATGGGACCAATCCCCCAAATGCCCATCGGGGTAAAAAATGCCCCTTAAAACAAAGTGGAATGTTCCCTCACGCGTTGCTTTGGTCAAATCAATCCTCTGGAGTGAAAACCCAGGTTCTCCGCATTCTGGATCATCAAGCGCTTGTACAATTTCTTGATAAAGACGTAAAATCGTTGCAGGATTGGCATTAGCATCTTGGAACTCTCTAACACCACACCCATAATGGCGACGCAAAACCCGTGTTCCCACCCGTGTCATCAAACATTTATGAATGGATTGTTGGCAATGCGCAAAGCCATATAAGAGAGAGCCATCCTTTTCGCTCATCCCACAACGCATGATTTAAGCCCCCTTCGTTGTTTTTGTAAGAGAAGTCGTTGGGGCCGGTTTTTCAGCAATCTGACCAAGAAGAAGTGGATATTTCGCTGCCTCTTCACTTAAACGAATTTCCTCACCTTTCCCCGGTGAACGCTGACCTGCCACAAAATCGGCATTGGTTAAAATAACATAAGTTTTCTCACGCATCATAAAACTCCTTTAAAGAGGGCTAGAGGTTGTGGAGGGACCCATTTTGACCCCACCATGTTTATGGCTTGCTCCAACAGATTTTTGATTGTGCTTTAAATCTTCTGCTTGAATCTGCACGCAGTCCGTTAATTCAACACGGGTTGATTGATGACAAAGCATGAGCCCTTGTGCACTCAAACGGATTTGGTTTTCACCATGGGAGAGAATAAGTTCATCTTTAGTCATTCGCAGTGCACCACCCGCATAACAAAGCGCAAGCTCTTGCGGCGAGCGTGCCTGGTTTTGTGCATCGTCACTATAGCTATCGCGTACAACCAGAGACGCAGAGCCAATTTCGCCATGGGGGTTTAACAAGCGCACCGGATCACCAATGTTTAAAGGCATATTGCTTGAAACAGCGCCAGCAGCTTCTTGCGCTTGTAGCCAAGGCGATAAAACCGCTTGACCATTGGCACTTTCACAAGAAAGTTTCACCCGCACCCTATGCCCATCAATTTGCGCCACCCGCCCCATCATGTGCTGGTTGGCAAGACAGCGTTCAAGCGCATCAAGGCGCTTCATGATTTGCCGAAAAGTCTCGCCCAATAAATGCGCATCATTCATGAAAACACCTCATCATCACAGGCAATCAACCCAGCTTTAAGTTGTCGTTTGTCCCGCATCCGCAAAAATATCTTGTCCCAAATGATGCAAATCTTGACGCCATTCCACCACGCTTATCGATACACCGCGCTGCTTAATCGCCGCAGAAATAATGGGGTCAATTGACACATCCCGCGGGGCGCTTACATGCGTTAACCCCCACAATTGTCCGCTATGGCATAAAACCCCTATCGCTTCTGCCAAAAGCCAACTGGAAACATCCCGCTCTTTGCCCGTGGTGATAATAAAAGCCCCTAAATGAAGATCAGCACTCATCTGTCCAGAAGGCATAGGATTTAAACGACTTTCTAACACTGCAACACGCACAGCTGGCGCAACAAGCATTTGTGTTTCAAGCTCTTCTAAATTGAAACGCCCAAATTGACAGCCGCAATCGCGCACATCTGGCAAAGCCCTTTTAAGGCTCCTTATCACCGCCTCACGAAACTGATTGATGCGCCCCAGACTCTCAACAGCTTGTCTCATGAAAAGACCCTTTCCAGCCAATCCTCTGCTGCTTTGACAATTTCCACTTTATTGCGCTCTGAAAGCCCTAAATAAGGGCGTGCCGGCATGGTCACTTGAGGCACACAAACAAAACGCTGTGCCTTGCTGCTTTTAAGAAAGAAGCGCAGGGTTTTGCCATTTTTCGGGCGAATAACCCCACCCAATTGATGAATCCGCGCATAAACCAACCCAGAGCCGATGATCACCTGTTCTGGTGAGGCTTTCATATCAATGGAGCGTGAGAGCGCCCCACTGGCATAAAGAATGGAGGTACGAGCATAATTGTTTTTCCACTTTTCTCCTTGGGGGGAGGTTTTTTCGCTTTGAATCCGCCGCCTTGTGCTTTCTTGAATGAGGCGCCCAACCCCTTGTGATAAAGTTCCCATCGGAGCATGAGCACTCTTTTGTAAAAAAGATAAAGCCGCTTCAAGCCCGCTTTCTTTAATCTCAATATGGGTTGAAACAGACATGTTATCTTCCCATCACACGCGGTTTGGCATGGAAAAAAGCCCCATCACGAAGCGGTCCATCTTCACTCATAATTTTAGGTTCATCGACCCCCAAACCCGCTTTGCCTTCTGCAATGCGTTTTAGTAAATCAACCGCCTGTTTGTAGCGATCTTCAATGGTTGTGGTCAGTGCCGTATGGCGTATGGCTAAATTATAAACAGCAATATTGACACAGATCATGCCAAGAGCCGCCGGCTGTCCAGCAATGGGGACCAAGTAGCGATGAGAGAGATGCACATCAATCTCACCACTTGCTTGGTTTAGAGCAAGGGCAATGGCTTGATCTAAAAGCACTGGATCAGAATTCTCATCATCAAAAGCACATAAGTCTTTCAAGAAATCATCACCCCAGAGCTCTTCAATCAATGTTTTGCTTGCATAGGCCATTAAGTCTTTTCCTTAAACAACATCTTGCAGCAACACACCGGCATCTTTGGCGGCGACCAATTCGCACACCCGTTCACCCACACGCACCCGTTTACCACCTGACAAACCAATATCTGGATCAGAAATCACCCCAGAGATACGCTCACCCAACTGAGCACTAAAGCCCCAACTGATGAGAGAACCATCCGCCTGTTGCTTGGTGGGATCAATGTAAAGCAGAGCAATCTTATTGCCCCAAACACGTGCCAATTGCGCCGTACGCCCTTTGCGGGCTAAATTCACTTGCGATTCACCAATGAGTAAACGATCGGGATGTATTTCCATCAGATCAGCAAATTGCGCTTTGGTGACAAAACCATCAGCAGTGCCACCCCCCTTAACGGCTTTGATGATTTTGGGATGACGTTTGAGCTTTGACCAAACAACTTTACCCATGACAATGGTGTTGGGTGTATAGACGAGGGCTTTATCCTTCGCCTCATCTAAAGTGGCATAAGGGTCTGATTTGTCATAATCACTGAATTTATTCTCACCTTTAAGGGTCATCACCCGCTCTGCTGCATAGTTTTTGCTATCTTGCACAAGTTCTGCAACACGCACTTCACGCCCTAATTCCAGCAAATTGGCAAGCCCCTCTACAGCAGTCTTTTCGGGGTTATAACGGGAGCGCTTTTCTGCCCGTGCGCGGGCTGCTGCTTCAATATCTGAATTGGGAATAAGGTCATCAAGCCCGTAATCTCTCACACTAGCTTCCCGTTCAAAGGCAGAAAATTCCACCACATTCGGGCGTCCTTTCCGCCCAATTTCAAGTTCAGGAACCGTAAAACTTTCCGCCAAGGGAAATTCACTATATTTAAACACTTCACTTAAAACACCAACACGGGGCAAAACTTTATCGCCAATAAGAGAACCTGCTGGATTGCGATACCCAATAGCAATAGCAGTAAGGGTTGGATCAATGGGAAAAGGTCTGTTCATCATAAGCCTCGATTAATTAATTTTAAAAGAAATAACATCACCAGCAGAACCATCACTCATGGCAATGCCAATGGTGCGGTCTGCGGCTTCTGCCTTAATAGCCTGCCCCTTGGGGTCAGAGGTTAAAAAGTCACCAAAGGAAACATTGCCTCCACACACCACTTCGCCCCAACCGCATTGAGCAACATCAATCATTTCGCCAGCCTTGGCTTTGCAAGAGCCGGCAGTGCCTAATAATTTATCACCCTTCCCAGTAGCTATTGCCACCATTCCATCACTGCGCGCTGCAACAATAAAATAAGGCGAGATCTCCCCAGCAGTGCGAAAAGATTTAATCAAAATCGTCGTACTCATGATTGGCGCTCCTTTTGCTCATAAATATAATCAACTGCTTGGCTAATGGTGATGTCGAAGCCTTTTTGCTTCTGCTCTTGTTGATAATGGCGTGCAGCAAGTGCAATATCTTCTGGCGCAAGCTGATGTTCTTGCACCAAGGCACATGTTTCTAAAGGGCTTGTCGATGCGAGAACGGGCAATTTCTCAACCAAAGTTTGAAAATGTTCCATGCCCCCTTCAAGGGTACAAAGGGCACGATAGTCTTCACGCGTAGCCGGCAAAATCTTGCCCTCTTCAATCGCTTTGTCTAAAAGACTCTCAATCGTCGCCTTTTTTTGCTCTTCGCGCAAAAGCGCTAGATCTTCTCGCGCTTTTGTTAATTGGGCATTTAATTCCACCCGTTCTTTTTCGCGTGTTGCAATGCTTGCTAAAATTTCTGCAGGTTTTGCATCTTCTGCCAGCTCCAAAGCACTGGCAATGGCTGTTAAATCCATCATTTTCTCCGTCAAAGTTGTTGGGGACACCACAAGAGGCGTTAAAGGGGGTGTTGAAGAGTGTTCACGGCTTAAAGCCGTCATCACAAGGGCAGGACGGTTCACCAGCCCTGCCCCTGCCAAACTTAAAATCTCACCATTTTTAGAATGACGAAACTCAGGGGAAAGATAGCGATATTCCCGAGCCACAATCTTTTTAGCTGCCATATCGGTCCATTTAACCCGACCCCAAATCGCACCATCCCGCTCTGCGAGTTCTTCAATCCAACCGCTGGCAGGTGCTTCCAAGCCGTTCCTCGCTCTGTGATGTTGCCCATGCTCATAATCAATCACAAGCGGTCCTTTATTGGCTGCAAAAGCCTTTAAAATCCTTTGTGGGTCATAATGCCATTCCCGTCCATCACGCGCCTTCACATTTGGCGCTTTGGGCAACAGCTCGACCCATTCCGGTGCTTGGCTAACGGTGATGTCTTGGCATAAAACGTCTGGGCAAAGATCTATGAACGCGGCATGAAATGTCTCGTCATGACATATCTCAGCATGCCCTTCTTTTTGATCTTCGTAAAATTCTTGCTCCATACATTGCCTATTGCTTTACAATTATCATTGGCAATACAATGCACGAAATCCCCTTCAACTCATAAGCCTGACACTGTCAGTCAAAAGAGCACTTCTTCAAAAAATTTAAAAAAGCACTTTAAAAGCACTTTTTTTCCCTCTTATAGCCTGTAAGAGAAACCCCAATACCAAACCCTCTCATAAAATCGTTTTCAAAGGCACTTCAAAGGCGATAGAGCGCCATTGTGAAGTTAGAGGTACAAATTATCACTCCACACAAAAAACCTCTCTCAAAGCGCGTTTTTTTTAAAAGATTGCTTTTGAATGTTTAAACTGTTAGCGTACTCACGAGGCGTGAGCCAGTTTTGCCAGGACGGCTTTGCCGGATCTGCGAGGAGTTGACCGCCCTCCACGCCTTCTCATGTTTCCCCACACACCGGTTCCTTCTTTGCAAAGCTAACAGAGCTTTACGGTATTCTCTTTATCATCTTATATGAAAAAGCCTCTCTCAAGCCATTTTTTTAAAGATTGCTTTTGAACGTTTAAACTGTTAGATTACCCGCGAGGCGTGAGCCAGTTATACCAGGACGGCTTTGCCGGATCTGCGAGGAGTTGACCGCCCTCCACGCCTTCTCATGTTTCCCCTCACACCGCTTCTTTTCACAAACACCAACAGAGCTTTGCGGTATTCTCTTTACAACAACCGTTCATCCTTCTTTTCAGCTGCCTCTAACAAACGTTGAATTTCGCGAAAGCTCTTTTTATGCATAGAAGTCAGCCACCATTCTTGTTTGCTTGCCACAAATTTAACCGCTAAGCGCCACCATGCCCCACCACTTTCCCCAAAAAACAAAACGCTCGGTACACCTTTTCGCCTGATGATACCGTAAGGTTTTATGAAGGTTTGAATGGCACCCCGAAAATCCTCCAAGTGAAGAGCACGTGCTTGATGCTCTAACAAAATATGTTTCACACTGTCTGAAGATAAACGAATAAGAGAATTGTCCCCACCAAAAACATCACGCACCTTTTCTATCATCGGGGCTATGGGAATAAATCCACGCGGCATATGTCCTTCAAACATCGCTTCCAAAAGTGGTGAGCCCACAATATCTTCAATAGCAATGCGTTTGCGATTATCCCCCATTAGGGAAACTTTATCACTTAAAAAATTGCTTAAATTTTGCGCGCGATGTTTCCCGGGGTTAGAATGCCATCCAGGATCAATGCCTACGGGTATTTTTTCAACACGCCCCGTCCGCTTATTGCGCCAAGCCCGCTCCTCCACATGGGGTGGCGCTGCACCCTCTTCATAGCCTAAATTATCTGCCTCATAACGGCTTACCTGCCGCACACTGCATTTACATCGCCAGCCATTGGGGGGATAAAGCCAATCCCAAATGGGATCATCAACCGGTGCGGTAAACCCCACCCAACTTTCATGTTCTAAACGCTTATGTTCTGAACTCGACAACGCATAGGTGAGATAAGGTAAAAACTCTTTATTCTCTTGCGTGCGTTCCCATTCACCTGCTGCATGGGCACTCATGGTATTAGCCCAATAGACCGTTTCTAAACGCCGCGGGCTGCCCAACTGTACCACACTCTTTTCACCCGTTTTCGGATCAATGCTGGTCTTTTTTCCCCACCAGCCCTTTTCCTGTAAAATCGGCATCAAATTTTTTTGAAATTCTTGAAAAGGAACTTGATGCTTTATGGCATCTCCAACCGCTGTTTTAAAATCATCCAAAATGTCATAACCTACCGATTTTGCCACCGTAAAGGAAAAGGCATGCTCTTCTGGTGCTATATCCCGCCAATCAAAGCTTGGAACAATATTTTTGGCTGCAAAATAACGGGTGACCTCTTTGGGTGCTGTTTTAAAAAGTTCCTCATCCATGATACCCCAGTCCCCGCGCAATCATTTGCACCTTTGCCAAGCGTGCTGCCAAGGCATGATGATCCATCTCGCCTAATAATTCATCCAAGCCTTTAAGGATATCCTCATAACTTTTAGCCTCTCTCACAAGCTTTTTAAAAGGCTCTAAAAGGGGCTCTAAATCCTCTTCCCAGTCACTTAAAGCCTCTTCAGAAAGTCGGTCCAATTCGTCGTGATGTTTTCCACCCTGCTCTTTTCCACTCTTACCCTCTCTTGTCACAGAAACATCAAAAGCACCCCCACAATCAGCACAAACATGAGCTTTTTGTTGCCCCGCATCATCAGGCGCATTATCCGGAGCCCTTAAAACATCCTCTTCTTTTGTTGGTTGCGAAAAGCCAATCTTATTACGCACTTCTTGCGCCCCAACACGCAATCCTAGAGGCACAAGTTTTTCTAAAGCATCGCTAATGGCTTTAATATCTTCATTTTCCGAAATCGGCCAATAAACAAGGGGGTAGCGCTCTTGGCGCCCAAAATTAATCTCAACAAAAGGCACAATCAAATCACGATTAGCTGTCAAAGCCAATTGCCGTGCATCAGCTCTGGCAATATCATGGCGCACATTTTCATGAATGCGCGCTTGCGAAAAAGACGACCCATCATCCGTCGTCATCGTTTGCCCCAATACCCCTTTAGAGATCTGTCGATCTAAATATTCCGCCTTTGCGGCAAAAACCGCATTGCCACTGCCCCCAGCTGCCTCAATAAACTCAATCTCCATCTCTTTGGGAATAATTGCCGCCGCATCACTGGATAAATCACGCACCGCTTGAATAAGAACCCGCCGCTCTGCTTGAGAAGAGCTTGCACCATATTTGCCCACACGCAAAGGCATGCCGTAAACTTCTAAGAAAGCCATCCAATCTTTTAAGGTATAAGACTTAAACAAAAATGCCCAAGCCGCAAGTCTGGCAAGCCCAGAGCGGATTGGTAAGCCACTTTTCAACTTGGGTCTGTGAATGGAAAATTTATAAGCAGGCAACTCTGTTCCGTACAAAGACCCCTCTTCTTTTAAACGCAAATGAAAGCCATCTCGCCGATCCAATTGAAAAAACCGCTGGTCACGCCATTTCCAAGCAACCGGCCACCATTCCTTAGCACTCTTGTCCCACAAGGTTTCAACAACCGCATAGCCTTTTCCCAAAGCATCTAACAAATCCGTCACATAATCATCAACAAAGGTAGGTGCACTAATCACTTCACGCACCGCATCGGCTATTCTTTTATCCTGTGCACTGTTGCTTGCCGCAATCACCCCAGGCTCCACCCCTGTGAGGGCATTTTTACGCATGCCCAGCACCGCACGATAATGCAAATCACGCTCTTCCATATCATCAGCAAGTTGGAAAAATTGTTCAGGCGCCCCCCTTGCTGCCTGTTGCAAAATATCAGCAAGTTGAAGAGGGGTGAGACCACTGACAATGGTTTGTGACCACACATCACGAACACCACCAATGCTTGGGCTTGCCACCTCCCGCTCCAATCCTTTGATATGAAGCGCCCTACCCCATTGATCAACCAGTTTTACCATCTCATTATCCCATCAATATATCTTTGATCTCGTCGTTGAAAAAAAAGGCGTTGAAAAGAGTGGGCTTTCATCAAAACCATAAACCTCTCTCACAGGCGTATATTCGTAAATTTCCGGCGTCTGGCGGCTGGCAAAATAAGCCAAAGCGCAAGCAATAGCACTATCCCCATGGCGCATAAAACCATCACTGCCTTTAAAACGATGATTGTCTGGAATTTTCACAATGCCATTGACATAAGCAAGCGCCTGATGATCTGCCACAATGTCACTATCGCGCGGCAAAACAATGGACCCATCCCCAAAGGCTTCTAAATAAGCCGGCATTTCTTTGCTATACCAACTTTGTGACAATTGAATCTCTTGCACACACGCCCCATAACGCTGCGCTGCTTTTTCGGCTAAATAAGCCCCATTGCCCCGCGCATCTAACGCGCCCCCTAACAAACGTGGCAGTCCACTAACCCCATAAAATAAAATCTCTCTTTGTTGATCAAACGGCATATTGTTGTTGATCAAACGGCATATTGCGCAATTCCACCATAAACCGGACACGGCGCACCAAATCTTGTCCCACTTCCATCACCACAATCGAGGTGGCATCACTGCTGCGCGCAAAATCAACCCCAAAAACATGTTGACGACGCCGATCAAGCCGAACATGCAGAGGCTTTACATGCTTCTCACACCAAGCAAACGCCGCTTGGCTTCGTTGATCATCCGATTGGTTTTTAAAACCATCCGCACAAGCAAAACGCAGCACCGCAATATCTCGCGTACAACAATTTTCAATCTGCAAACGTGTTAAAGCTGCCCCTTCTTGATCAGCCGGTATGGCATCCAACTCTTGCCGCATGGCACTCAAACGCACCCCATAAGAGGCGCGGATTTGTTTCTCCCATTGTTGTTCTGCTCCTCTACTCCACCCCTCCCCCTTCATGGCGCAAACCCGTTTAAACAAACCATTTTTAACCGCTACACTAAAAGGGTAACGATGCAGAGAAAAAGGAATTTTGCCTGCACGCGCCTCACGGATCAGTTCATTGAAAGGATTAAGAACCCCATTGTGTGTTGAGATCACACGAATCTTGCCTCCCCAAATCAACAGAGCATTCACCGCATCCAAAACAGCGCGCACATCTTGATGAAACGCCGCCTCATCAATCACAACAATGCCCTGTAGTCCACGAATATTTTCAGGACGGCTTGAAAGCGCTTCAATGCGAAACCCCGAAGCAAATCGTACCCGATAAGCAGAGATATATTTTGTCGACCCATCCTCTTTTTGATCTGGAAATAAAAATTCTTCCACATTCCCACTATGGCTGGTAAGTACTCTCGCAAAATTGCTCACATAGCTAATAAATTCACGTCCCTTTTCTTTGGTATCACCAATGTAAAAAACATTATCACCCCCTGCCTCAAGCGTTGCCGCCGCAATCAGCGTATCATCTAAAGCTTCTGCAAAAGTAATGCCGGTCCGGCGCCCTTTTTCAACCAACTTTAAGGGAGATTTATCCTCAATCCATGCCCGTTGATGCGCCATCAAAACCCCTTCAGCTAAAGGATCTTTCTCTTTTGAAAAAGCACTTGTCTGCCAAAGATCAAAACCCAACCGATCACCATTTGCATCATTGTTTAAAGGGGTCTGTTCAAAAGCCTCACGCCCTTCAGCCATGTTTTATCCCCAACACCTGCGCGCGAATAGCCCGCGCCGTCTCTTCTGAGAGCCCCGCTGCTGCCGCTGCTACCTCAACCGCTTTGCTTGCCTTACTTGTAAAATCCTTCTCTAATCTTTGCCGTCTGGTGGTCGATAAATGCTCAGCAGCCAACACCCCTTTAAGCGCATTCGCCAACTCTTGAGCAGCCTTTGGCGAAAGGCTTTTCCCACTGCTTAACGTGGAAAAAATAAGCTCTTTAATCGCTGCAGCTGTTAACAAAGTAATATTATCAGAAGCTTTGGCATCAAAACGTTGTGAAAGGCTTGCAGCTATTTCACGCGTTTGTTCTAAGCGCCGTGACATCACCGCGAGCCGCAAAGAATAACGATTAAAACTCGAAAAGGAGGGAATGGAAAAATTGAGACCTGTTTCTTTTTTTAAAGCCTTCAAAGCCGCTTTAAATTCCTCATAAATGGCTTTTTGCGTCTTTTCACGCCCATTTAAAGCTTCAGCCGCCTCTGCAATAATTTGATCACAAGCTTGTGGCAATAAATCAATCGCCGTTAAGCGCCCACGCCCGACCTTGCGCATCCCTCACCTCGTCTTTTATTGATGAACGTTTGGGACGCTTAATCCCCTCAATGGAAAAGCTACGATCTAAATGACGTGCCCCCCGTTCTGTCAAAGCCGCAAGCAAAACAGACCCCACACATTTTAATGTAACAGCGCCTTGCTCTTCCATAAAAGCCAGTTCATTGTGCACAAAATCGCGATCACGCCGGATACCATAACTGTATAAAAGCCGCTCAATCATCGCACTCGATAACGTTTCGCTGCGCTCACAAGCAAGCCCTTTTAAAATAATCAACCGCGCTTCTTCGCGGATGATTTTATCCATATCTGCTTTCATTTCTTGGCATTCTCCAATAAAAACTCTTGCAAGCGCTCACCAATCGCTGCCACCGGTTGCAACTGTGCAGAAAACGTATTAAGACGCCCATTTAAGCGTTCTATATTCACTTCCAGCCTTTGCATGGCATCACGATCAGGCAAAAAATCCATCTCCGTCTCTAACTTTTGCACACGCTCTTTAAGCACCATCATGTCTTTGAGCATTTCCTTCGTACCAGAAGAAAAATAAGCTTTTAAAACCCCAGAAATGGCAACAATGGATAACAACAACGAAAGCCAGCCATTGGCCACACTAATATCCAAATTCACGACCCCCTCCTTGACTTCATTAAAATGGCTTTGACAGCCGCTCGTCTGTGCTGTTCGCAGATCAATAAGTTCGCGCGATCACGGCTCCAATAATGCACCACTTCGCGTGCATTCAAAGCGCGTTCGGGCAATAAAGCTGGGCGGCTACACACCATGCGAACAACAGGCGGCAATTCAACCGATAAAAACTGATAAGCAAAACTATCCCTTGGCTTGGGTGTTGAGCAAGCGCACACGCTCAAGCCCAATGCCACCGCCAGTAGTTGGCAATACTGCATTGACCTCCTCCATTTTTGCAAGCTGTTGTCTTAAAGCAGAAATCACCACTTGTGCTTGCAGCTCTGCCCTTTGTGCGGCTTCTCTTTGCTGTTGCTGCTCAAGCTCTGCTTGTAGGGAAACCTTGGCAATTTCTAAGCGCCAATACACATCACGCGCTTTTTCTGCTTTTAAAATTTGCCCCTTCATCCAACCAAACAACGTGAAAAGGAAAAGTGCAAAAAAAAGCACCCCAAAAGACAGTTTTGAAAGTAGGCTAGACATTGCGTTTATTCCCCCACCGCGCTATCTCTCCGTCATCATAGGAACTGGTATGCCGCTTATTAAAACGCTTGCTATTGGAAAAATCCAAAGAACCAAAACCGCGATGCACCCCCAAATTCCCAACAATAATTGCCACCATAGAAGGAATAGAAATCGCCGCCATATCAACAATACGGGGTGCTCCAAACAAACCTCCCAAAATGAGCAAAAAAATAACCCCCCAAGCAAACCAAAAAGACCACCATAAATAACGCCGAGACCCCCGATAAGATGGCTTCATGACTTCACCTCGCATGAAAGCCCTAAAAGCTTTTTAGCCCGATTAAGATACGTTAAACGCTGAACAAGTCCATTTTTCCCGCCATTAATCGCTTTGGTAATTCTAAGCAAATCATCTTGATCAGCAAGCTTGTTCAAGCCTTTCCCCTGCCAAAACCAAACAGCTGACCAAAGCGCTGCTGGAAATTGTTCCACCACTTCCGGAAATGCTTCACAATCAACCGCTTGTTCATCGACTAAGCCCCAAAACTTGCTAAAACGGTGATAATTATTCCGCCCCGTTAATTGGATTAAACCACGCCCCTTAAAGCGTACCCCATCACCAGGGTTGACATTGCCTAAATCACGCCGTCCTTCATAAGCACGCCCTGAAGCATATTCACAAAGGGTAAAAAAGCCATCACTCTCATGGGCACATTGGCTTAAAAAATGTGCAATACGCAAAGGTGTGGTGAGTGCTCCATAAGACAAAACTTCAGGCAAGAAACGAGCCATCTCAACAATAATATAATCTTGGCGCGCATGATGCGCCAGTTTAGGCGCAAGTTGATGAAGAAAAGAAGCATCTATTGAAATCATAAAAAAACCACTCAATGAATAAAATTCATCTGCAGTTTATGAAATCTCACGCCCCCCATATAAGCCTGACACTGTCAGTCAAAACTCTCAATACTCATAAAACTCTGGAAATAATAAACCTTGTGGCTCTTTTGAAGAAATTCTCTTCTTCAAGCGATAGGCTGTGCGCACATGCATACCAGAAACCGCAGCCGCTGCATCTACCGACCAGCCTTTTTGCAGCGCTTGCATCATTTTTTGCCGCCGTTCAGCATCTCTACCAAGGGGGATAAGAAGGCGCACACCCGAACCATTAAAACAAAAATGGTTGATCAATTGCTGCGCCTCTTCAAACCCAACAATTTCAATCAACCAATCCGCATTCTCAAGCCGCCCTGGAATATAAACTTCTCGTCCGCCAAAAGCACGCACCATATTCCACGCCGCCTCACTGCCCGCAACATCGGCTATTTCACGCAATAAGGCAGGAAAATCGCTATAGACTTCCTCGTGCATGCATGCTTACCCCTCGCTTTTAACACCTTTACGGATAACCCGCCCCCAAGCATTCATCACTTTTATAAAATCGCCCCCATCCATCTCGCTCAAAGCTTTGCCACTTAACGCCATAACACTTTGATGAAACGCTTCCCCATCAAACAAAGCACTGGAATGCAAACGCTTCCATTGGGCATACAAAATCAAATATCCTGGCATCTTTTGCCAAGAATCTTGAATCTTTTTTCCTTTCCAGTCAACCCCACCCTCACGCTGCAACCAGCTTTTCAATGCTTCAATAGCTCTGCCTGCATCATCGCTATCACGCAAAAAACGAATATGATCAATCCCTGTCTGTCTCTTCACAAAGGCTAGCAACGCCTTATCTGAACGATCACGAATAATGCCAAGATTCCACCCTGCAATCCATAAAGCTTGAAGCTTTTTGGCATATTTACCCTCTAAAACTTGTCTCTTCGGCTTAAAGCCCCACGCGCGCATCTCATCGACGACCAAACGTCTTTCTAAAACACTCAAATCTTTTGCCGAGTGCTTGCCTGTCAGGCGATAAAGCATCGCCCGATAGGTTTCATCATCAAGCGCTAAAGCACGCCTTCCCATATGAAGTGCCGCTAAAGACATGGTTTCCCTCACGTCTTCGCCATATCAAGGGTCACCGCACGCCAAGGGCTTTCTAATGTGTCTCGTTCATAAAAACGCACATATTCCTTAGAGGTCGTCACACGGATGGCTTCACGGATTGCTCGCATTGCTTCCCTCCAGCGTGGATCACTAATATCCAAACGCAACAGCATAAAAATTTCACCCCGATTCACCTTGCCTTCCTTATCCGTATTAAAAGCACGCGTAATAATGGCGCGGATTTCAGGGCGCGCATCCGCAGACCATTCATTCAAACACTCATCAAGAAGGCTTTTGGCAATTTGCAATTGCGGACCAAAATCAAAGCTTTCTTGTACCTGCACCTTAATACGCTGCAAACCATCAAAACTTGTGTAAGTACAATTGCCCTTTTTACCACGCCGCGCTACACCATATTCTTGCGCAAGCAAATTATCAAAATCACTCAAATCCGCAATCGTATGGTTGTTAAAACGCGCAATCCGTGCTGAGAGCTCTTTGGCATACCCCATAACCTTACGCACCGTCTCATCTTCCAACAAATCCGCAGGACGGATCATATCCACCGGCACCAAAGCGCCTTTCGCATCCTTCATATAACGCGTGCCATCAAGTTCAATCTGTTTATTCATCGCAAAACTCCTCTTGTGTTTTTTGAAAACGACGAAACGGCAAAACAACACCCGATAAAGGGTCGTATCCCGCTTTCAATTGCCAACGACACCGCATAAGCTCATGACCTAAAATGTGGTTATAGCCTGCTAAGCGCCGTAAATACGCATTCAATTCTCGAACATCTTGTGCATGCAAAAAAATCCCATCTGTTTCATATTTCAAAAAGCCAGAGCGCAAAGCAATCAAGCAATCTCTCACCATATAAGGGTTCCGTTCCATTATTTATCTCCTCCAAAATCCATATAAATCACACGATTGCTCTTATCCGCATGAGAACCTTCACACTCACTCAAAACTTCTGAAACTTCTTGTTCCAAAACCGCACCCGTTTCCCCCAAACGGTGAACACTCAATTCCAATTCAAGCGATAAAGCCAAATCCACACACAATTTAAGCTCTTCGCTAATATCCAAACCACTTTGATAATCATCATAAAGACCAACAAGCGTATCGGATAATTCCTTAGGGCTTAAGGTCATCATGCCAATTCCTCCACATTACGGTTTTTCCATGCGGCTTTGACATGTTTAAGCGTCACCTCACTCTCATCCCCAAGGGCTGCCATGCGCGCCAACATCATGGTTTTATCAATCTGCCGTAAAGCCCCAGCTTTCAAACCAATACCGGTCAAAAACTTTATCGCACCAGCATCTTCAATCCCCCAATCATGAATGCGCGCCGCAATATCTTCGCTATAAGGTTTGCGACGTTTCAAATGCATCGCCAAACGGCTTTTAATTTGTGCATAAGAAGGTCCATTTTGACGATGCACGAGACGCCCCGAAATCTCATCATTGCCAACCAAAGCAAGCCCCGTACCATTGATATCAACAAAATGACGTAACTGATTAATCGCCTCATCCGTTAAATTTTGCGCCTCATCAACGATCAACAATGTTCCACCCCCCACACGCTCTAATCTCTTGCCAATAGCACGGGTTAAGCGGGTGGGATTATATTCCACCACGTCCAATTCTGCTGCCATATCATTCAAAATACCGTGAACACTGCGTGTATGCGGGCTTGCTGTGACCAGATAAACATGCGGGCGAGTCGCGCGGTAATAGCGGCAAGTTTCCGTTTTGCCACTGCCCGCATCAAGGGTAATCATCACCATATCCCCCGTACTTTGCGCCAGTGTTAGCGTGTCAATGATTTCACAAGCTATACGGTTCTTTTGAAACGCAGGCTTTTCAGGGATCATCTCCAAAAGCCCTGCCGTTTCTTTTAATGTTTCAACCCATTGTTGAACTTTGGCATTTTGCTTGCCTAATTGCCCCGCATAACTGCCCGCATACCACTGCGAAAAGGTGCCATCCGGCATGCCAATACGCCGCGCCACTTCTGCTTTAGTCCAGTCATTCGTCTGTGCCAGAGCGATCACTGAATCCACAAGCGTGTTCCATAAAGCAATATCATCACTATTGCGGTTTTGGGCTGTCCCATCGGGCTGTTTTTTAGGGCGCGCCCAAGGATTTTTATCAACGGTTGCATTTATCGCGTACTTCATATATATTCCCCTCTTGTATTGATTTAGACATCGACAAGGGGAAGGGCTAAAATCTTGCCCCTTGTCTTTTGTCTTCAATGAACATTTAAAGCCGTACGCAATACTAAAACGGCTAACCTGACAAATCCCCCTCTCTTTCTCACACATCGAGGAACTTGCTAACTTCAAGGCTCCGCGCTCAAATCAAGGCAAAGACACCTGAAAACTTAATTGTATTGATTTAAAATATTGAAATGAATTAAGACTTCTCCTCCCCCCTTTCTTTGTTAACGCTTCAAGCTGGTACGCGATACAAAACCAGCCCTCCTTATAGGCACTCTTGTAAGTCCCCCCCTCTCTTTTCCTATCTTCTAGGAAACTTGATCACTTCATGCACCTCACTTGAAGCGCTAAGGCGCCTTAAAGCTTGGTGCAAATGTTGACTAAACTCTCCCGAATCCAAAGCCTCATCATCCCCTAAAACTGCATCAGGGGCTTTTAAAGCCAGATTCCCCGCATTCTTTGGCATCAAACGGCTTACCTTTGGGGAAACAGAACGCTTGGATTTTGCATCATCCCCCCTCCTTGCAACTTTTGCATAAACATCCGCCAATTGATCCGGCGCAAGTTTTGCCGCCAACTGCTTTTCTGCTTTAACAGCTTTCACATATTCTTTACGCAAACGCCCATTCAAACGCGCCGCCTGTTGGTCGTAAAAACCCACATCCGCAAGGCAAGGCGCCATACAAAGCAACTGATTATTCAAATCATAAACCCGCAAATCTTGATGTAAATTATCCGGGTCAAAGCGCACAATCACCTTTTCTCCCGCATAGCTATTCAACGCCCGCGCCCAATAGCGATTGCCATAAAAATGAATCTCACCCGTGCCCTTTTGCGTACGCAATGCCTCTGAAGTCAAAAGCCATAAAGCCCTCTGTGCTGCACTTGCTTGACGAACAATCGTCCCTTCTGCCTTTAAACTTTCCGCAAAAGTCTCATCAAAACTGCGCCCCGCACATGTCAGCGCTTTGCGCCCCGCTTGCGCATTATGCGCTACAATCTGCGCCCCAACATGGGCTTTAAATTCTGCCAACCCCATCGCCCGCTTACCATAATCTTCCGGTTTTGCATCCGGTTTATTGCCCGTATAAGCCCCCGCACATAACGGGTGTTTGGAAATCGCTTCTGCCAAATCACGCCATGCCCTCTCAATCGGCTTTGACTGCCCGCTATAAGGGGTCGTCCATTGCAATTGAATACCCAAACTGGTCAAAAGACCCTGCGGTTCATCCGCCTTAATCTTAAAACGAAAGCGGTTGGAGACACCCCCAGAAATCCATTTGCTGGTAAAAGCACGCCCATTATCCAAGGTCATACGCTCTGGTATCCCATAAGTCTCCACCATATCCCCAATCACCAAACGTACGATTTCCCAAGTCTCCGCATCCGATAGGCGCCACGATAAAATCTTGCCTGAATAAAGATCTTGAATGGCAATCAAATAAAGCCGCACAGGCTTTTCTGTCCAAGGAACACGCACAAAAACATCCAACTTATGCCCGTCCATATTCACCGCTTCCATTGCATGCAGGGCACGCCGATCACGCCGTTGGGCGGGATAAAGCTTTTTTACCGTCTCCTCTCCCTCACGCGCTAACGCTACAACCGCTTTGGAAACTTGCGCCTTAAAACGACGGCGTAACGCCCGCTCTGAAGGGATCGGCGCCCAACCTTTCTCCCGCGCAACCAAAACCATCCGCCGATAACATGCCGAAAATGCAGGGCGAGAAGGGCGTAAATAATCCGAACATAAAACCTCAAAAGCCTCTTCATGACAGGGTGCAAACGGCGAAACAGTCTCCTCACCATAACAAGGCGCCAGCGCTGCCAACCAATCACACCTCTCATACCCTTCAACCATCTGCCGCCAATTAAAAAGCGACATCCGGCTCACCCCAAACTGCACCGCGCACAAACTTGCTCCATCATGCACCCCCATACCGGCATGGAGTAAATCTTCCCAAAAACAAAGCGCCTTCAAACGCTCTTCACAACGGCTTTTATGCGCCTTTGAAAGCCCCTCATAACGCACCCAAAGCGCTTCTTTTTGTCTCTTTTCCTCTGCCTTGCGCAAAACATCAACACCACCCGCCCGCAACAACAACGCCGCCCGCGCCCCCTCCGGCAATAAGGAAACATGAATCTCCACAACAGGACGAGAAACGCCTTTAACTTTACGTATCAATTCACTTTGATGACGCCATGTGGTCGCCAAAATTTTACGCAATCCGCCCTTACTTTGCGGCAATCCTGGCAAAGCCGCTTCAGCCAACTCAGCAATACTAAACCATTCCTTCATGGCTGCCCCCTTTTAATGCGAACCGGAACCGCACGCATGGCTTTCAACCGCGCCGCAATCTCACGCTGTTCCTGCTGCAATCTTGCAATTTCTGCCAAACGCGCTTCATCCCCTTGCAACAACAGCAAACCATCCTCACTCACCACCTCATCCCAAAGCCAAAAAGCGCCCGTCGCCCGCACAAAAGCTTTAAACCGCGGCAAGGAAATATCCACCTGCTTACTTTCCGCAACATATGCATCCAAGCTTGCCTTACTCAAACAACCAATGCCTAAATAATGCGCCATACGCTCTGCAACCTCACTGCGCTCATAGCGGCATTCTCTAAAAGCCCGCGCCATCGCCCGCTTAATGCGAGAACGAAACCGCTCTAAATCAATCTGCGCAACAGGTTCACGACAGGGGAAAACCGGACGTTGAAAAAAATCAAGTTGATGAGAACCACGCGTCTTCATGCCTGCTCCTCCCCCGATTGCTTATTTAAATAATCATAAAACCGCGCCCGTGTCTGTGCATCCGCTCTCTGCCACACCCCCAACAATTGAGCAAAAACCCGTTCCTGCTCATTAACTTTCGGGGGTATATTAATCCCATTGACCAAATCAACAGCCCGCCGTAAATCCCCTTCAACCTGTTGCAAAGCAATCGCTACCCGCCGTTGCGCAACCGGCTCCATCTTCGCCAACTTTAACAACTGCGCTTGATTATCCGCCAATGCCGTCCCCCGCAAAACAGACCGCAACTCCGGCTGTAAATGCTGGGAAATTTTCGTTAAATAATGCACTGCACGTTTCGATAAACCAATACGATCTGCTACATGTTTGGCAAAGTGCAAACTTTGCACTTTGCCATTTAAGTCACCATCATTTGGCAAAGGGTCAACTTGACCCTTTGCCACTTTGTCCTTTGTATATTGATTACCATGGTCACCACCACGTTGAATCTCCCCATACTTCTTTTCCCACAATTCGCGATACGTCTGCACAAACAAAGCGCGGTCAATCACTGACAATTCATTGCGAAAGAGGTTTTCCGCAACCTCTAAAAGCGCAGCATTTTCTTTATCGGCTTGCACCACAACGGCATCAATGGCGCTATACCCCAAAAGCTCCGCAGCCCGTAACCGGTGCGCGCCAGCAATCAGCGTGTAATGCCCCTCTTTCGCATTGGGTGTATGGCGCACTGTAATCGGGTTCATCAACCCTTCTCGTGCCATCGATTGCGCAAGCGCCTTGGCATGCTCATCATCTACAGGGCGTATACGCTCCGGTACAACAATCAAATCTAAAGCAATCTCTTGAAACCGTGCCATTATCCAACCGCCTTGTCCATTTCTCGTAAAAACAAATCCATCGCACGCCCCGCCCATCTTCGATAAGCTCTAGCAAAGACTGGTTCCATTAATCGCCGATTAATCACTTGAAGTGACAGAGAAATAGAAGTCCGCTGCCGTTCTTGTATAGCGACAATACGCCGCCGTGGAACCTCAAACTGATAATGCAAAATATGAATAGCAATCTGTCGTGCTAACGCCGCATCAAATAAGCCATGTGGAGGGTCAATAATATATCGGATTGGCAAATGCCGAAATCCACCACTCACTGCCTTAAAAGAACAGGAAAGCATAATTTGTAATCGTTCAACTTCCGAATAAGGATTAACGATATCGCGTCTGACATCTGGGGTCCATAAATTATAAGCCGCAACCATAACCACCACCCCCGATAAAGAAAACTTGACCACAAAAACCTAAAAAACAACCCATCCAATCGGCCGCTTGATGAGGCAACAGTATGCAATTTTTCTTGTCTATTTTGTATTGATCTTTAGACATTGATAAACCTTTTTATCTTATGGTATCTAAATACATGGCAAATGCGCTAACACGCAGAGCCTAAAGCTCAAGCAGCATTACCGCGTGATAGGGAAGAAACAACAGAATCTGTATTGGCATGTTTTGCTGCTTTAAAAATGCGACGGCGACTTTTGGGGTAGCGGTCGCTAAAAACCTGCTCGACGGGCAAACCGATAAAATCGGCAATGGCGCGTTCGGCTTTCTCGTTAGACCGTGTCCAGATATGTTGAACACTGGATGAGGAGAGTTGATAAGCTTTCGCGAGCTCCGCCAAGGTCATATTACGGCGGCGTAGCTCAGCTAAAATACTATGGCGATCCCATACTTGGATGCATGTTTGTGTGGTTGTCATAACTTTCGCTCCTGCTTCAAACGGATGCTCCCACATCCGTTTTTTGTGGGGTTAATTGTAAAATATCTGCCCTCTATATCGGGCGGTAATAATAGGTGTATATCAAATATTTTACTTTGTAAATAAAATATTTGATATTGGAGTGATTTTTTTTGGCACGTCCTGAAAGAGAACCACAAACAGAACTTGCAAAGCGGTTGCGTGAAATAAGACGAATATTCGGAAACGAAGAACGGGGTATTTTTGCGCAACGCCTTAATTTACAACGAGGTACTCTTGCTAATTACGAAATTGGAGCACATGAGCCACCGTCCTCAGTAATTAATGCTTATTATACAGCCTATAACATTAATCCTCATTGGATCGTCACTGGAGAAGGCGAGATGTTTAGTGATATGGCAAAGGCAAAAGCAGCAGGCTTTAAACCACAAACTATCCCTGCTGGTCTCATGAAAAAACTTGGTCGCATCGCTTATACAACCTATCGCGATGAAAATATAAAACTCCCCCCTGAAGATATAGCGGAACTCGCGGCGGAACTTTATAAAAAACTGCAAGAGCTGGTTCAAGACATCAACGACATGGAAGAAGTCGAGCTTACCTTGCCTCTTCTAAAATTGCATTTAAAGCGCCAAATAGAAGCTGAAAAAGAACATTCCAAAACTACACAAGATACGGCTTAATGCTCCTTTAAAAGGAAAAATACAGGCGCGTTTCTCTTTACATCAAGAAACTTAAATAACACATTGTTTTTAAATAATTATTTTTACAAAAAATAGAAACGCGCCATATGGCGCATATCTTTTTTGCTTTTTTGATCATTTTTGGCTAATTTTGGAGTCAATTGAACTTTTGAATTGATTTTTTTCAAAGGGTCTTCAAAGGCGATTTTCTGGGCTTTCACAGACTTTTTAAAAATCTTCAAAGGGTTTTCAAAAACCTTTCAAAGCCTTTTCTCATTTTTACGCTCAAATTCCGATTTTCGCTCTTTTTGTCACTTTTTTGCAATTTTAGGTGTCAAAATCTATTTTGACAAAACACACATTTAATACTAAATTTTATACATAAAAACAATAAATTATCACGTATTCCTATCTAATCCCACCTAATCCCACTTAGTATAAAACCTAGTGTCAAACTACACCGTCTCAAGAGCCTTCTCGAATTGCGAGAAAAGGAGATAGAACGACAAGAGCGCCAGAACTTTGTCCGTGATCTTTCTACTATGCAAATGGAATATAAAAACATCGAACAAAATGCCCTTAATACACATACTAAAAGTATCTATACAACGCTTGATAAATATATTGATGCAATCAAGAAAACTCTTGCAAAACATCACTTTGCCTTGTTTTCTCAGATCAAAGAACAGGATTCAAACGGTATAACCGTAGAAATGACTTTAAAGCATATATTGGGACATGAAATATCAACACAAGGAACATTTCCCTTTGACGCTACAGGGAGCAAAAACAGCATACAAGCGGTTGGCTCCACTATCACCTACGCACGCAGATATCTCTTAGGCATGCTTCTTAATGTAGCAAGAAAAGAAGACGATACAGATGGAGCCACAATTCTTGCTGGTATCTCTTCTGAACAGATGAATGAAATCAAAGAATTAATAGAACATACACAAACAAAGGAAAACGATATTCTTGCTTTTATAGGCGTAAAAAATCTCACACAGATGTCTTTAAACAAGCCCAAACCGTTTTGTTTGCTTTGAGAAAAAAGAAACGCTCTCAAATGAATAAAGCACAACAAGAGCAACAAAAGGCGGTGTGAAATGGAACAAAGAACAGCAGAATGGTTTCAAGCCCGTTTAGGTAAAGTCACCGCTTCAAACGTTTATAACGTACTCAGTAAAACAGCCAAGGGAATGCCTACAAGCAAATATGAAGACTACAAAATAAAACTTATGACAGAGCGATTAACAGAAGAAATAAGCCAATCTTATATAACGCCCGCTATGCAATGGGGCATTGACTATGAAGAAGATCCCTTGAGAGAATATGCATTCATTTATGATACAGAGGTCACAAGGTGTGGTTTCATTCAACATCCTACAATCCAAATGGCTGGTGCTAGTCCTGATGGGCTTATTGGTGAGGACGGTTTAATTGAGATTAAATGCCCACAATCATCAAATCATCTACGCTTCTTTATAGATAGTAATATCAAGCCCGAATATATCACACAAATGCAATTCCAAATGGCTTGTACGGGACGTAAATGGTGTGATTTCATGAGCTATAATCCAAACTTTGTAGGCAAATCCACTGGTTTGAGAATGAAGATCAAACGCATCAATCGTGATGAAGAACAAATCGAACAAATCAATCAAGCGGTCGAAATCTTTTTAGCAGAAATAGACCAAGAGATGCAAAAGATTTTAGCGAAAGCCGCTTGATGTTATGGGGGTGCTTTCTCCTCCCAGCACCCCCACCCTCTTACCACAATTTTCAAAAAAAATCATGATTCACAACACGGGTGAATTGCACCTAAATTTAAGGGGAACTGACATGGCACAGCGCCCACCTACCATAACACAACCAGCCATTGCGCACGCTTTAAGAGAAGCCAAAAAACAAGGCGCAGAGGTTGTAGAAATAAAACCTACCGGAGAATTATTAATTCATATCAATAAAACTATAACATCACCAACAACAAGGAATAATGCTTACAGTATTGAAGATTTTCCTCCTCTTGAAAATGAACAAGAAGAATGTAGTAATCACCCTTCTTGCCCCTCTGTTGACGGCATAGAATTCTAACCATGCCAAAGCGTCGTCCACCCTATCTTGTTCGTGAACGTACACGCCATGGTAAAATCATATGGTATGTACGTATTGGTCATGGACCACGGTTTCGCATTGAAGGAACTTACGGAACACAAGAATTCGTTGACAATTATACACTTGCCCTTAAGCAAGCGCAAAATGGCTCTTCTAAGATAATGAAACGCACTAAGCTTACAGAAGGGTCTTTTGACTGGTTATTGCATCAGTATTTACAAAGCATGCAATGGCATAATCAATCAGAGTCAACAAAAAAAGTTAAATATCGAATTCTGAATAATGTTTCTAAACATATTGGTAATCGCGCCTATAAAAGCATAGAAAAACAACATATTCTTGATGCTGTAGAAAGAAGACGCAATACTCCCGCAGCTGCAAGACACTTTTTAACGGCTTTAAATGGTCTTTTTAATTGGGCGGTTGATAATGCTCTTTTAAACAGAAACCCCGCTTTTAATATCAAAGCCCCGAAATCTCTTAACACTGAAGGATTGCGACCATGGCTAGAAGAGGACATAGATAAATATTATCAACATTGGTCTGTCGGTACCCATGAGCGCGTATGGATTGATGTTCTTCTTTATACCGGGTTACGCCGTGGTGATGCCGTTCGCATTGGCTGGAAAGATGTTAAAGATAATATTATTCATCTCAAAGCAGAAAAGAGCCAATTTAAAACAGACGTTTTTTTTACCAATTTTACCTGAATTAGAAGAAACTCTTAAAATTGGTCCTATAGGTAATGAAACATTCATATACGGAAAAAACGGAAATAAACTCGTAAAAAAAAGTTTTGGCAATCTATTTCGTGAAGCATGTAATGCGGCGGGAATTAAAAAATCAGCACATGGATTGCGAAAATTAGCAGCAACACGCGCTGCTAATGCTGGTGCTACAGTTTCACAAATGAAAGCACTATTTGGCTGGACAGAAGATAAAATGGCATCCCTTTATACCAAAACAGCCGATAGAAAACGCCTAGCAATAGAAGCAATTAAAAAACTTCAAAAAAACTAAGGCAATGGGTAGCAGCTAAAAACAAAGAAAAGCACCATAAAAGTTATAAACAAAATCAAAGCGGTGTTTGATTATCCTCAGAAACTAGAGGAGAAATAAGCGGTTGTGTCTGTTGCATTGTTTTCCATAAATTATAGTTTGTTTGCATATCTAACCAAAATTTAGCTTTACTAAAACCAGCTAATTCTAATTTAATTGCAAGCTCTGTACTCATAGAAGCATGCCCATTAATCACTCTTGATAGAGAAGCTCTTGTCATATGGAGGTGGTCGGCTAATTTTTGTATTGATAGCCCCATTTCTTCCAAGAAAGCTACTTTTAGAACTTCACCCGGATGTGCAGGATTATGCATCATATTTTGCTCCTTTCATCAATGGTAGTCTTGATAATCAACAAGCTCCACATCTGTTCCTATAAAGCAAAAAGTAACACACCAGTTTCCATTCACCCATATAGAATAATATCCTGTAAGTTCACCTTTAAGAGGGTGCATTTTAAAGGCAGGTGCTTTCAACATTTCAGGCGTCGTAGCACTTGTTAAAGCCGTTAAGATAACGCGTAATTTCTTTACGTGATCTGCTCTAATAGCTTTTGTAGCCCCTGTTGTATAAAATAATTTTAAGCCCTTATGTTTGAAACTCACAATTGCCATTACTGCCCCTTATCGTATATCGTCACTATACGATCAATAAAAATTAAGAGTCAAACGCTATACAATCAAATTTAGTTTCATATTTGGATAAAACGGTTGAAAATAATCTATAAAAAGATTTAGGGCTGACAGAAAATAAATTAATAGAATCAAAGAAAAACTCCCAAGTACTTCTATCTATTAATTTTTTTAAATATGGTGATCCCGACAGGATTCGAACCTGTGACCCACGGCTTAGAAGGCCGTTGCTCTATCCAGCTGAGCTACGGGACCCAACACCCAACTGATTATTTTCTCAATTTAAAATAGCATCTTTAACTTAATGTGTCCAAGATTGCTGACGATCACTGCGAAAATTATCAGAATAAGAAACAGCACGCCGAATCGATATATGTGTTTTTTCTACACGATAAGGGATAGCATTCTTGCGTGCAAAAGCAATGGCTTCTTCCTTTCTATTAAATCGGATTCTTACCTGGCTATTCATATCAGACGTTGCCGTGTAACCCATAAGAGGCTCTAGCATTTTTGGTTTTATCGGCTCATACTGTAGAATCCAAAAGCCTGTATTCCCCTTACCTGACTGCATGGCTGTTTTAGCAGGACTATAAATACGTGCGATCATGCCTTTTCCCTTCAGGTTATACAATACTTTAATGATCGTTTTTCACCACACGTACCCAACTGGTTCATCCTCATATACCTCATCAAATATGGTCGGAGCGATAGGATTCGAACCTACGACCCCCTGATCCCAAATCAGGTGCGCTACCAGACTGCGCTACGCTCCGCTATTTTACATTTATTTGATGCACATTTCCTAAAATTTTAATAATAGAAGTGCAAGAGAAAAACGCATTTTTTTTCAATTTTATTGTATTTCTTTACAAAAAAAGAATGTTTTTAAATTTTTTTCTCCTCAATAATACATTTATTCGCGAAAATAGAATCTGTACAAAAATCTAATCGATATAAAAAAATAATGCACCTCTTATAAGAATTTCATAATTTTATTTTTCTTTAAGCAAACTATCCACTGTATCAGAACACATTCTACAGCTAGAGTGAAAAAACGACTTAAATGTCACAAAAGACTCTCCTAAAGAAAATATAATATCTCCACTATACTCACTATAAAAGTCATCTCTATTAAGTATTTTCCCCTCTTTTTCTATTCTCCCAAAGATGAAAAAATCTCTTTTTTTCTGTAATTCAAGCCCATAAACAATAAACATTTTTTCAAATACAAAAATATATAGCTTGTAAAAGTGATGAAAAGAATACTCATCCAATAAAATCTCAAAGCCATTTCTGATACGCATGAAAAAGTAAAAATAATATCCTTCACTTTTAACAGATATTAAAAGCAGAAAACTTAAATGACCTGTCCTTCCTTATATTCAAACAATAATAAAAGGAAGAACATGTAAAGCCATGATAAGAAATGTTTACATTTTTTTTCTATTCAAAACTTCGGCAATCACAGCACGCGTTATTTTTCTTTTTTTTTGTAAAGCCAATTGATCAACAGAATCAATAACATGCTTCAATGAAAATAAAGAACGTTCACAACGGCTGATAAGATAATAAACTGTATCTGGATGTACAATAAGCTGTCTATCGGAAAAAAGCTTAAAGGCAACGGCTGTTAATAATGCATCATCAGGCTGATTAATTTCAACGAACATCACAGAATTAAGACGACTTTTTAGATCATTTAACTTTAGATTCCAAGCAGAAGGGAGTGTTCGTGCTGTCATCAATAAAGTAGCTTGTCGTGCATCAACATTTGCTTGCTTAACACTGTTAATTAAATGAAAAAGTTCTGTTTCACTAATTTCACCAGTATCAATATCCTCTATTAAAAATGATCTACCTAAAGAAGCCATAGCAACAGCCTGATCAATTTTATTATGCTGAATCCTGAATGCATTTGCTTTTTGCAGCCATATACTCGAAAAGTGCGTTTTTCCAGCTCCTTCTTTTCCAACTAAAACAGCAATAGGTAAGCTCCAATTGGGCCAATGATCAATAAGCTGAAAAGCCATACGATTGCTATCCGTCACGATTAAATCATCAAATTGAAAAATCGGTTCATGAGGGAAATTTAAAGATAATTGCGTTTCTCGCCCATTCATTTTATTAGCGGCTCCGACTTTCCACTTCGCGAATACATCTGAGAACTAAGATAAGTATGAAGGGCAAAACGAACTAAAACGCCCACAGCCGCCGCTGCAGGAACAGCAACAAGCATACCAGTAAAACCAAAGAGTGAAGAAAAAGCAAAAAGCGAAAACATCAACCACACGGGATGTAATCCCACTGATGAACCAACAAGTTTTGGTTGAAGAATATAACCTTCAATAAATTGACCAATTAAAAAAAGTACCATCACAATAATGATTCCCCCCCAATTATTGGGATAAAACTGGACCCATGCAATCCCAACAGAAAGGAGAAAACCACTCATTGTTCCAATATAGGGAATAAAGCTAATAAGGCCAATAAACATACCAACCAAAAGACCAAAGTTGAGCCCTGCAATCGTTAAACCAATAGCATAATATCCCCCCAATATAAGGCAAACGGTTCCTTGTCCACGAACAAATCCAGCGATAGCTCTATCCATTTCATAAAAAATACTTCGAACGGTTTCAAGATGATCTCGTGGTATTAACGAATCAATTGCTGTCACCATACGTGGCCAATCTAATAACATATAAAATGTTACCACAGGTGCCACAACAAATAGGCTAACGATATTAACGATAGACTTTCCTGATTTCAAAAGTGAATTCAAAAGAGATGTAATAAAATCAGAACCTTCTCCTAAAAGCCCTTTAATATTACTCCGTAATTCATTTGGATCACTTCCAAAATAGTGCCTTATCCAATCAAAATCATGTTCAACAAAAAAGGTTTGAATACGATTAATATAAACAGGTAAGCCATCACTCACAAATTGCTGTATTTGCGAACTAATAATAGGAATCAGAATAACTAAAGCAGCAACAAAGATAATAACAATAAATAAGGTAATGAGGACAGTACCAAAAACACGACGAATACCAAACTTTTCAAGCAATTGAACAATTGGATTAAGAAAATAAGCCAATACAATTCCTGCTACAAAAGGAAGCAAAATTGATCCAAAAACGAACATAAAAAGAATAAAAAAAATCAGCGCTCCCAGCCAAAAAAAGATTTGTCTTTTCATATTATTCGGCAAAGGTAATTGTGTATATGCTGGCATATAAGTCTTATAACGGTTACGGGATGTGTTCTCACTCCCTTTCTTTTTCATAAGTTCCCACGAAGACTGTCCATGATTATCTGATATCTTGCTCATAAAATATCCTAAAAAAAAATTCTTCACAAAAATTATAAACATCTTCAAAATAAGGTACAAGTAAAGTTGCTTATTTTCTTACCAATATCTCTTGCAGAGAAAACTCTATCATGGCATTGAATAACATCAAAACCTGATTTTCCACTAAAGGAAGGCTCCAATGAGCAATCAAGATCTTACAAATAATAATCTTACCTACGCAAAAGCCGGTGTAAACATCGATATGGGTAATGCTATGGTAGAAAAAATTAAACCCTTTATACGTGCGACAAAACGAGCCGGAGCAGATGCAGAAATTGGTGGTTTTGGTGGACTTTTTGATTTAAAAGCAGCCGGGTTTACAGATCCTATCTTAGTCGCAGCCAATGATGGAGTGGGAACAAAACTAAAGATTGCCATTGAAGGTGGTCACCATAATACTGTAGGTATTGATCTGGTTGCTATGTGTGTCAATGATTTACTTGTACAAGGAGCGGAACCTCTTTTTTTTCTGGATTATTTTGCAACTGGAAAACTTGATCCTGAACAAGGTGTGGCAATTGTTTCTGGCATTGCAGAAGGATGTAAACAAGCCGGTGCTGCTCTTATTGGGGGAGAAACTGCAGAAATGCCAGGAATGTATGCAGAAGGAGATTATGATCTAGCAGGTTTTGCTGTAGGCGCATGTGAACGCAGCATGCTGCTCCCTTCAAAAGACTTGACAGAAGGTGATATTATATTAGGTCTAAGCTCCTCTGGAGTTCATTCCAACGGCTTTTCGCTTGTTCGACGAATCATTCAACAAAATCATCTCAAATGGAATGACCCTGCCCCTTTTGCCCCCCAAAACAGCCTTGGTACAGCACTCCTGACACCAACACGCATTTACGTGAAATCGCTTCTTCCCATCATGCGAGAATACGAAGGAATTAAAGCTCTAGCGCATATTACGGGTGGAGGCTTTCTTGAAAATATTCCACGTGTCATTCCCTCTTCTCTTTGCGCTGAAATTAATCTTTCTAATATCAATGTTCCCTCCGTTTTTTCATGGATTGCCAAACAAGGTAACATAGAAGAAACAGAAATGTTACGAACATTCAATTGTGGTATTGGCATGATCATTATCGTAGCACAGCATACCGCTGAAACAATTACGCAAGCTCTTGAAAAAAATAGAGAAGCTGTAACTCCTCTTGGCATTTTAACAAAACGTCAAGATCAAAGTAAGGGAATACTTTATAAAGGGGTACTGCATTTATGAAAAAACAAATCGTCGTTTTCATTTCTGGTAATGGATCCAATATGGTCGCCCTTGCTCAAGCGAGCCAACAAAAGGGATATCCTGCTGAAATCGTCGCAGTTATTTGCGATAATCCACGTGCAAACGGTATTCAAAAAGCACAAAATCATAACTTACCTATTCATATTGTTGATCGTAAAATCTACAAAACGAAAGAAGAGCATGAAGAAGATATTTTCACGATTTTAGATCAATATAAGCCGGATTTTCTCTGCTTTGCGGGGTATATGCGCCTTATCTCATCGCGTTTTGTAAAACTTTATGAAGGACGAATTTTAAACATTCATCCTTCTCTTTTACCTTCATTTAAAGGCTTAAACACGCATGAAAGAGTTTTACAAGCAGGTGTAAAAATCACAGGTTGCACTATTCATTTTGTTACAGAAGACATGGATGCTGGAAAAATCCTTGCCCAAGCAGCCGTTCCAGTCTATCCTGATGATACCGCTGAGTGCTTAGCGCAAAGAGTTCTGAAAGCAGAGCATAAACTCTATCCAGAAGCCTTAAAAGCATTTATTGAAGGAAAGAGTGGTATAGTCGATGCGCAACAACAACTCTTATCCTTTTGAATGTATCAGTAATCTGTAGCATTTTTTAACGTTATAAATACAGTTTATCTTTAGGCCTATCATAAAAAAAACCTTAAAGTTTACAGGGTGAGTTTATTTCTTCATAAGTTCTTGCGTAGAATGTGCAGTTTTTTCTGAGTTTTATTTAAATTTCCAGATCTTTCTTCTTCATTTCGTTTTTTGGATATAACCATGCGCTCTCTATTGATCAAAATACTCTCTATTTCCCCTAAAAAATCTTAAAATACTAATTTTTTTATCGCATCTATTTTTGTGTCATGATGAAAGTGTTTCTTTAACTGTTAGAGCTAACTGCTTGAGTGTAAAAGGTTTAGATAAAAAACCAAAAACAGCATCTTTTGGAAGATTCTTAGCAAAAGCATCTTTTGCATATCCAGAAACGAAAAGAAATTTGATATCAGGATAGTTTTTACGGACTTCCTTCAATAAAGTGGGCCCATCCATTTCTGGCATCACCACATCGGAAACAATAATATCGACAATGCCTTTTTTTTCCTCAAGAATAGAAAGGGCTTCCACCCCACTTGCCGCCTCTAAAACCGTATATCCTCTCATTTGAAGAGCTCTTACCCCCCCCATTCTGACCGCATCTTCATCTTCAACCAATAAAACAGTCGCAGATCCTGTTAAGTCTATATTTTTATCTTTCTCTTCTTCTTTTTCAATCTTTTGAGAAGTTTCTCCTTTTACATCTGGGATATAACGGGGCAGAAAAATATGAAATGTTGCTCCTTCTCCCTCTTTACTTTCACAATAAATATACCCACCACTCTGCTTGATAATTCCATAAACCATAGATAAACCAAGGCCTGTTCCTTTTCCAACTTCTTTGGTTGTAAAAAATGGCTCAAACATTTTTTCTTGTATAGCAGCAGATATCCCAGTTCCTGTATCTGAAATAGTCAATTGCACATATTCACCAATTGCTAAACCAAGATGATTAAATTCAGCACTTTGTTGTTTTGTAACATTGTTTGTAGCAATCGTAACAATACCTCCATCAAACATGGCATCACGCGCATTAATAACCAAATTCATAATCACACGCTGGAAAGATGCCTGATCGACTTCAACGCTCCACAAATCTCTTCCATGGATAATTTTTAGCTGAATATTATTCCCCAAAAGTGGTAAAATAAGATTGCGAATATCTGATAAAAACTCTGTAAAATCAACCTCTTCAGGTCTAAGTGTTTGCTTTCTAGAAAAAGCGAGTAATTGTTGGACAAGAGCAGCTGCACGATTAGCATTATTTTTAATATTGATCAGATCAGCATGAGCAGGATCAGAGCTACGATGCGTATTTAAAAGAAGATCACATGACATTAAAATTGCTGTCAAAACATTATTAAAATCATGAGCAATGCCGCCTGCCAATTGTCCAACAGCTTGCATCTTCTGACTTTGCATCATTTTATCTTCAAGTGTTTTTTGTTCTGTTGTTTCAATGACAGAGATAATAACTAAATCTTGTAGAGTATCACCATGATAGGGTGGTATAGACATCACATGGAGGCGTAAATGGCGTTCTTCATTCTTTTCTAAAACCGTTTCCAAAGAAACAAAATAATTTTTATTGGTCGCAATTTTTTGAAAGGCACGCTCTAACTGTATACAATCACGACGAGAAATAATATCATAAAAATTGATAGTCTTATCCATACATTCCGTAAGTGATGAAAAAGCATTATTCATGTGAATCAATTGCCCCTCCTGATTTACCACAGCTATTGCAAAAGGACTCGCATCAAAATATTCTTCTAATATGCTCGGTAATTTTGATTGATCATCATCTTCTTTTTGTATTTGTTGTGGAATAATCACAATACGATAAACGGCTTCCTCCTCTAAGAGAGAAGAAGCAGAAATAAAACAATGAAATATTTTCTCTCCTATCGTTTGTGAATTTAAACATAATGAAAATCTATAAGGTAAAGAGTAACCTGAGTTTTGATATCTGTTGATTTGTAAACAAATATCACTCCATGAACTCTTAGCGCCAACGCTCTCAAATAATGGATCAAAATGATATTGGCCAACCAAAAAATTTGCTAAATCAAGTGAGAACCATTCGGCAAAAACCGCATTGGCATAAAGAAGTGTACCTTGTGTATTAACGGATATAAAACCAACAGGAGCTTGATCTAAGTGATTAATCGCCTCTTGAAGGTTAGAGAAAAAAACTTCTCGGGTTTGTTGTAAATGCGAAATATCGCTAATGCGCCAAAATAAAAGCTTTTTTTTCTGTTTTGTAATAGGTTGAACAGAGATGTTATACCAAACAGATTTTTTTTGTGTAGAATCGGTAAAAATTGGTTGCTCTACTCTTAACTCTTCTTGCGCAGCAAAGTTATTACAGGCTGCAACTTTTAAGCGATAGGAAAGTGCACCAGCTCCTGGAAGATCAGCAATAACCCTATAACAAGACCCTTCAGGCTTATAGGTTAGAATTTTTTGATAGTTTTGATTAGAATAATAAACAAAACCAGAAAGATCAGAGATTACAATTGCATCATCGCTCTTATTAAAGATGTTAAAATCAAAATCCTCATGCAGCCACAATGCGTGGTACCTTAAAATTCCCATTCCACTTAAAATAAGTGTTGCAACACCGATAGTTGCTAGAATCAAAAAAGATGCCACCACAGCCTTTTGCAGATAACTTTGTGGATAAAAAAAATCTAAAATGCCCACAGTGAAAAGGAAAACGAAGATAAAAATAACACCTAAAATCACAACTATTCGACGAACAGAAAACGAAGATGCTGATCTTTCATTATTCTCAAAATCTTTATCCATCTCTCTTTGCCTTAGATTTAGCTGTTTCTTATATCAAGAAACTTCCTTTATATTCATTGTTATAAAATATATACTATGATATCATCTCTCTAAGGAAGCTTACTTAATGTTAAAAAGTTTATTTCTTGTCTTTAAGTGGATCTTTTATAAGACGGTGTTTGTAAATTTATCTCAATAAAAAACGGTAGTTTCCATACCACAATGGGAGAAAATCTATGGTTATCTGGTTGTCAGACCAAATAGGTGTATCTGCTGAAAACATAACGATAAGTTTTTTGTTTTTTATAATAACAATCATAGCTCTTATGGTAATTATCTTGTTGTTACGCCGTTTAAATATGAAAAGGTTCACCAGTAATAGAAAAAAAAGTCTATCACGATTAGCATTATGTGAATCAATTTCTATAGATCGAACACGCCGCCTTGTTTTAGTCCGTTGTGATAATAAAGAACATTTACTCCTTATTGGTGGATTAACAGATATGGTTGTAGAATCCGATATTACCAGCGAATCCAGAACAGAAAAGAGAGAAATCCCCCCCCATCCTACTCCCCCCCTCACAGAAAAAAACGAGATGCCAGATAAAATCTCCTCTTCTTTTACGAATCAAGTAGTAAAAGATTCTGCCATCACGGCTGAAATTGAAGGGAGACAAGAACCATCTTTGTTTATCCCCACCACTCCAAAATAAAATATACAATTTGATTACTCATGTAACTTCATTCGTTTATCGTTCTCATGACTTTAATTGTCAATCATCACGATAAACTTTTTCACGTCGTTCATGACGCTCTTGTGCTTCCAGTGACAAAACGGCAATCGGCCGAGCCTCAAGACGCTTTATACTAATAGGCTCGCCAGTTTCTTCACAAAAACCATATGTCCCATTATCAATTCGCTCCAAGGCAGCATCTATTTTTGCAATAAGTTTCCTTTGACGATCACGAGCACGTAATTCAACTGTACGATCAGTTTCACAAGATGCCCGATCAGTCAAATCTGGTTGACCAACATTCTCTTCTTGCAAGTTTTCCAAAGTCTCACGCGCTTCTTTTAAGATATCATTTTTCCAAGAAACCAATTTAGCACGAAAATACGCCTTCTGCCGTTCATTCATAAAAGGCTCATCTTCACTAGGGCGATATTGACCATCAATCTCTTCGCTCATGCAATAAAAAACCTCCACATCTGCTCTGTGGGGTCTATATATTGTGCAATACCCATCAACACAAGAATAAAATATTTTTCATAACAATCTACAAATATGTCCAAATGCTCTTATTTAGCTTTAACTACTTTTTTGTCTAAGTTTGGACTTTTGATCAAAGATCATCCCAAAATCATCTTTCTCATTTATTGAGAGATCTCAAAAAGAAGAAAATTCAAAGTTTAGAATCATCCCCCTCCTCCTTCTTCAGTGCACTAAATTTAAATGGAACACTAATGAATCATTTCATCCATGCAAAAAATAAAAATCTTTATAAAGGCAAAGTGTGATATCCACGCTTCAAATACATCAAAGCATCTTTTTCTTGACTACGGTTGATTGCAACAACTTCACCAATCAATACACAATGAGTTGCATGTTCATGCCAACAAATTAAACGGCAATCAAAAGATGCTATAGCATCTGAAAGACTAGGCGCCCCCGTCTGCAAAGTTCCCCATCGAGCCATATCAAAACGCTCATTTTGTGTAACATTGCAACGCCTCGAAAAAATATCCGCTAATGGACGATGTTTTCCTGCCAAGCTATTAACACAAAAAATTCCATTCTCCATAAACACATGATTCTTCAGGTTATGGCGCATGAGACAAACAAGAAGAGTTGGAGGATCATCTGATAAAGAGCAACACGCCGAAACAGTCACCCCACGCTTTCCCTTAATGCCATCTGTTGTCACAATATGCACAGCGCCTGCAAAATAGCTCATCGCATCTCGATATTCTTGCGAAGAAACAGTAATATTATCTTGAAGTTCAGGCTTCAAACATGTTTTATGATTCGACATATCTTTCACTTATCAAACTTTAAAATTTCAAGCGATCTTTGTATAAAAAAATCTATAATACGTATTTTTCTTTTTCGTCATAACACAAAAGATATTTGTGTATACACAGCGACATGCTAAAATAGCCAATCAAGGAGATTTTTATGCCCCATTCTCATCTCATTTCACCTTCGCTCTTGGCGTCTGATTTTTCTAAACTTGGGCAAGAAATATTAGATGTTGTTGATGCTGGTGCAGATTGGCTTCATCTCGATATTATGGATGGGCACTTTGTTCCTAACATCACCTTTGGCCCTGAAGTCGTCAAAGCTCTGCGTCCGTTAACAAAAGTAATATTTGATGTCCACCTAATGATTAAACCAGTTGATCCTTATTTGGAAGCTTTTGCAAAAGCAGGTGCAGATATTATAACCATTCATGCTGAAGCAAGTCCCCATCTTCATCGTTCACTCCAAACAATCAAAGCAATGGGTAAAAAAGCAGGAATTGCACTCAATCCAAGCACTCCTGAACATGTCCTTGAATATTTGCTTGATCAATTAGATCTCATCCTCATCATGACGGTCAATCCCGGTTTTGGTGGACAAAGTTTTATTCCAGAAATAAAAGATAAAATTAAGCGCGTTAAAAGTATGATTACAAATCGCCCTATTGATCTTGAAGTTGATGGTGGTATCACCGTTGATACAATTGGAATAACTGCAAAAGCTGGTGCAAATGTATTTGTCGCAGGCTCTGCAATTTATAAAAACGGAAACAAAGAGCTTTACAAAACACGCATGAGTGCATTACGCCAAGCCGCACTTCTCTCACAATAAGGAAAAAATAATGATCGCACGTTATTCCCGCCCTGAAATGGTAGCAATTTGGTCTCCCGAAACGAAATATCGTATTTGGTTTGAAATTGAAGCTCATGCCTGTGACGCTCTTGCTCAACTGGGGGTTATTCCAAAAGAAGCCGCCAAAGTTATTTGGGAAAAAGGGAGGGCCGCTGAATTTGATGTCAATCGTATTGATGAAATTGAAGCCATTACCAAACATGATGTTATTGCTTTTTTAACCCACCTTGCTGAATTCATTGGCCCCGAAGCACGTTTTATCCACCAAGGTATGACATCATCTGATGTTCTTGATACAACGCTGAGCATTCAATTGATGCGTGCAAGTGATATTTTGCTCAAGGATATAGACCAACTTCTTGAAGCTTTAAAAAGACGTGCTTTTGAGCATAAAGAAACCATCACTATTGGGCGAAGTCATGGCATTCATGCTGAACCAACAACATTTGGAGTCAAATTCGCTCTCGCATACGCTGAATTTTCCCGTTGTCGCAAACGCCTTCTTGCTGCACGCGAAGAAATTTCTACTTGTGCGATTTCAGGTGCTGTAGGAACTTTTGCCAATATCGATCCACGCGTTGAAGAATACGTTGCAAAAGCCTTGAGGATGCGTGCTGAATCCGTTTCCACCCAAGTTATACCACGAGATCGTCATGCGATGTTTTTTGCAACACTTGGTGTTATTGCGTCCTCTATTGAAAGGTTAGCAATAGAAATACGCCATTTACAGCGAACAGAAGTTCTCGAAGCAGAGGAACATTTCTCACCAGGGCAAAAAGGTTCATCAGCAATGCCTCATAAACGCAATCCAGTTTTAACAGAAAATTTAACGGGATTAGCCCGTATGGTCCGTGCATTTGCACTCCCTGCCATGGAAAATGTAGCACTTTGGCATGAACGCGATATTTCTCACTCATCTGTTGAGCGTTATATTGGCCCTGATGCAACGATTACACTTGATTTTGCTCTTTCTCGCCTCACATCCGTCATTGAGAATTTAATTATCTATCCAGAAAATATGCAAAAAAATCTCAATAAATTCCGTGGTCTTATTCACTCACAACGGGTACTTTTAGCACTCACACAAGCAGGAATCAGTCGCGAAGATGCGTATCGGATTGTACAACGAAATGCGATGAAGGTTTGGGAACAAGGAAAAGATTTTTTAGAAGAACTACTCAACGACAAAGATGTTAGCAAAGCTTTAAGTGAGGCAGAGCTTCGAGAAAAATTTGATCTTTCTTATCACACCAAACATATCAACACGATTTTTAAACGTGTTTTTGAACAACAATAGAACAGCATAGAAAGCCCAAATCTATTCCCTCTATGATCACAAGACTATTGTAATAAAGAAAATAATAATTCATGAAAGCGAATCAACTCGATATTCTTATTGTTCCTGGCTACAAAGGATCTGGCCCTGATCATTGGCAAACACGTTGGGAGAAAAAACTGTCGACAGCCCGCCGTATAGAACAAGCCCATTGGTCAAAACCTGTTTGTGACGAATGGGTTAATGAAGTTAAAGCCGCCATTGCACAAGCTCAAAGGCCCGTTATGATTATTGCTCATTCATTAGGCGTTCCTACCGCACTTCAAGCAACTGTACAAAATGCAGAAAAAATTTGTGGCGCTTTCTTTGTTGCGCCTCCCGATGTCGCTAATGAGAAAATACGTCCCAAACATTTAATGACATTTGGCCCTTATCATCGTCAAAAGTTACCTTTTCCTTCTATTATTATAGCCAGCCGCAACGATGAATTTTGTCAATTTTCAGTAGCAGAAAAAATCGCCCATGACTGGGGTTCTCTCCTTGTTGATGCCGGCTATTCTGGCCATATTAACGCAGAATCTGGACACGGACCTTGGCCTGAAGGGCTTATGGTTCTTTCTCAATTTCTTGCAAAAATCTGATCCAAGACTTGCAGAAATTTGATCTCAAAGAAGGTATCCTTTTCTCATTGCTTTCTATCTCTCTCTTTGAATCGATATACTATGACAAAAATTATAAGAGTATCATAGTAATATCATTGAGAATTTCGATCAATTAGGATAGTATCACTTATAATGTTATTAAAAACCTCTCAAGATAAATAGAGAATTATAATGAATCGTCGCCACCGTATTTATGAAGGCAAGGCTAAAATTTTATATGAAGGGCCTGAACCAGGGACTTATATTCAGTTTTTTAAAGATGACGCCACGGCCTTTAATGCAAAAAAACATGAAATTATTGACGGAAAAGGGGTTTTAAACAACCGAATTTCGGAACATATCTTTAGCCATCTTGGACGTTTGGGTATCCCAACACATTTCATCAAACGCATAAATATGCGCGAACAGCTTATTAAAGCGGTGGAAATTATTCCACTGGAAGTTGTTGTTCGCAATATCGCGGCTGGCTCTCTTGCAAAGCGTTTAGGACTAGAAGAAGGGACCCCACTCCCGCAATCTATCATTGAGTTCTACTATAAAAATGATTCTCTCGATGATCCGATGGTGACAGAAGAACATATCACTGCTTTTGGGTGGGCTGTTCCACAAGAGCTAGAAGATATCATGCAACTTTCAATCCGTATTAATGATTTTCTTTCTGGGCTTTTTGCCGGTGTCAATATCCAGTTAGTTGATTTTAAAATGGAGTTTGGCCGCCTGTGGGAAGATGAAACAATGCGCATTATTCTTGCTGATGAAATTTCACCTGATTCTGCACGACTATGGGATATGCAAACACGAGAAAAGATGGATAAAGATCGTTTTCGTCGTGATATGGGAGGACTTATTAATGCCTATCAAGAGGTTGCCAAACGCCTTGGTATTATGAATGAAAATGAACCAACTAGGCCAAGTGGTCCTGTCTTGGTAAAATAATTACCCCTTTCTATCAATACACCTCTCTTCAAAGAAGAGGTTCTTTTAAAAACAGGAAGCAAAAAATGAAAGCACGCATTACAGTTACTTTAAAAGAAAGCGTTCTTGATCCACAAGGAGAAGCAATCGCCGGTGCTTTAAAAAGTTTAGCTTTCGAAGGTATTCACTCTATTCGTCAAGGAAAAGTTTTTGATATTGTTCTTGATGATCACCCCTCTGAAACAGCAAAGAAAAAACTTGAGCAGATGTGTGAAGAATTACTCGCAAATACTGTCATTGAAAATTATACTATCGAACTTCTCTAAGTGGAACACCTATGAAAACTGCCATCATTCAATTTCCTGGATTAAATCGTGATCGAGATATGGTTGCAGCATTGCATCATATAACAGGAGCTGAGCCCTTAAAAATTTGGCAAACAGAAACAACAATTCCAGATGTAGATGTTATTATTATTCCAGGTGGTTTTTCTTATGGTGACTATTTGCGATGTGGAGCTATTGGAGCGCGAACCCCCATCTTAAAAGCTATTCGTGAAAAAGCACAAAAAGGGATTACGATAATAGGTGTTTGTAATGGATTTCAAATTTTATTGGAAGCTGGATTATTACCAGGCACTTTAATGAGTAATGCTTCCTTAAAATTTGTTTGTCGTGAAATCAAACTTGAAGTCGTTAACGCCAAGACAAAATTTTCTCGATATTATTCTAAAGGACAAATTATTCGTTGTCCTGTTGCCCACCACGACGGAAATTACTTTGCTGACAGCGAAACATTAAAACAGATGGAAGATAATGAACAAATTGTTTTTCGCTATGCAGAAAATACAAACCCTAATGGCTCAATAAAAGATATTGCTGGTATTGTTAATAAAGCTGGTAATATTCTTGGTATGATGCCTCATCCTGAAAATCTTATTGAACCTGCTCATGGAGGGATTGACGGTCGTTTATTTTTTCAAAGTGCTTTAGAATTAGTCAATAGGTGATGCTACAAAAATCCTTGTGCTCGATAACTTAAAAAAACAAAGGTCTATATCATTTTTCATGTTATAAACTTATAAACAGAAATTCTATACAAATAACAATGGATATTATTCTCTCAAAACATAATTATTTAAGATTGTTTTGGTCTTGAAACCCATTCAATCTAACGAACAAAATCTTCAGCTTACAGATGAATATTTTTTATTAAACCACATAGTTTTTCATAATCTAAGCTGCTAGGTTAAAAAAATTAAAATGCTAAATTTCGATTAATTTGACGGGTAAATACTCATGAATCCTTGTAATAACATTATGATTACACCAGAGCTCATTGCACAACACGGCTTAAAAGAGGATGAATATCAGCGTATCCTGACATTAATCGGGAGAGAGCCAACATTTACTGAACTGGGAATTTTTTCTGCAATGTGGAACGAGCATTGTTCCTATAAATCCTCTAAAAAATGGCTCAAAACGCTTCCCACAGAAGGAAAGTGTGTTATTCAAGGTCCTGGTGAAAATGCTGGTGTGGTTGATATTGGTGAAGGGAAATGTGTTGTTTTCAAAATGGAAAGTCATAATCATCCTTCTTATATTGAACCTTATCAAGGTGCTGCGACAGGCGTTGGTGGTATTTTACGTGATGTCTTTACAATGGGTGCCCGTCCTGTTGCAGCGATGAATGCATTGCGTTTTGGTGCTCCTGATCACCCTCGAACACGCCACCTTGTCTCTGGTGTTGTGTCTGGAATAGGTGGTTATAGCAATTCTTTTGGTGTTCCAACAGTTGGTGGAGAAGTCAATTTTGATGAGCGCTATAATGGCAATATCCTCGTTAACGCTTTTGTCGCCGGTATTGCAAAGACAGATGCTCTTTTTTATTCCAAAGCACAAGGAGTCGGACTCCCTGTTGTTTATCTTGGTGCAAAAACGGGGCGAGATGGTGTTGGTGGAGCAACAATGGCTTCTGCTGAATTTGATGATTCAATCAGTGAAAAACGCCCAACTGTTCAAGTTGGTGATCCTTTTACAGAAAAATGTCTTCTTGAAGCATGTTTAGAGCTCATGGAACTTGGAGCCGTAGTTGCTATTCAAGATATGGGGGCCGCAGGTCTCACCTCTTCTGCCGTTGAAATGGGTGCTAAAGGAAATCTAGGTATACAGCTTAATCTCGATAAAGTTCCCGTTCGTGAAGAAAACATGACAGCCTATGAAATGATGCTTTCTGAAAGTCAAGAGCGCATGCTCATGGTTCTTAAACCAGAACTAGAAAAACAAGCAGCAGCGATTTTTCATAAGTGGGGGCTCCATTTTTCCATTATTGGAAAAACCACTGATGATTTACGTTTCCGTGTCTTTCATCAGGGAGAAGAAGTTGTTAATCTTCCTATCAAAGAACTTGGTGATGAAGCACCTGTTTATGATCGTCCTTGGAGTGAACCTGCAAAAAAAACACCTCTGAAAGCAGAAGACGTCAAAAAAGTCGAGAATCTTGGTGATGTGCTTTTGACCTTATTAAATTCTGCTAATCAAAGTTCACGACGATGGGTTTATGAACAATATGATACGCTTATCCAAGGAAATAGCCTCATTTGTCCAGGAAGTGACGCAGGCGTTATCCGCGTCAGTAATAAGAGTAAAAGAGCTCTTGCTTTTTCTTCTGATGTAACACCACGTTATTGTGAAGCAGACCCTTATGAGGGAGGGAAACAAGCTGTTGCAGAATGCTGGAGAAATATTAGCACGACAGGTGCAACACCACTGGCTGCGACAGATAATCTCAATTTTGGAAACCCTGAAAAGTCTGAAATCATGGGACAACTCGTTTTTGCAATTAAAGGCATCGGAGAGGCTTGCAGAATCCTCGACTTCCCTATCGTTTCAGGCAATGTTTCTCTTTACAACGAAACAAATGGAGAAGCTATTCTTCCTACCCCCACAATTGCTGGTGTAGGACTTCTAAGTGATTGGTCAAAAATGGTAACAATAAGTGGTATGCAAAATGGAGATAGCATCATTTTAGTGGGAGATTGCGGCTCTCATTTAGGACAATCAATCTATGCACGTGACATTTTAAATATTGATGCAGGTGCCCCTCCCCCTGTAGATTTGCAACTTGAAAAAAAGCATGGTCAGTTTGTCCGAGATGTCATTCATAACGGTTTTGTTCATGCCGCTCATGATATTTCTGATGGAGGACTAGCGATTGCACTTGCAGAAATGGTCATTAAAGCAGGTAAAGGAATCAAGGTAAAATTAAGCAATAAATCTCCCCACCATGCAGAACTGTTTGGAGAAGACCAAGGACGTTATCTTTTAGCCGTCAAGCCTGATGCTCTCAATAGTCTTAAAGAGCATGCACAAAACCATGCCGTTTCTTTAATAGAGCTAGGTCATGTTGAAGGAGATTCCCTTAATATAGATGAGATATTCACACTTTCAGTAGAAAATCTTACACAAGCTTATGAAAACTGGTTTCCACAGTTTATGGGTGAAGCGTAAAAATTTATTCTTTCTCTTAAAAACAACTCTTACGAAAAAATGAACGACATAGGAGAATAATGATGGCAATGAGTGCCCATGCAATTGAAAAGCTTATTCGTGAAGGTATTCCTGATGCTATTGTAACAATTCGTGATCTTGCTGGAGATGGGGAACATTATGCTGCAGAAGTTATTTCTGAAAGTTTTCGTGGTAAAACCCGTGTTCAGCAACATAAAATGGTCTACGATGCGCTTAAAGGTAATATGGGAAATGAACTTCATGCCTTAATGTTGCAAACAAATATCCCAAAATAATCTAAAATTTCTTCTTGCATTCATTCATTCAATAAGATTAAAAAATACTACGAACATTACGCACTTATAAAAATCTTAAATATCGAGGGATAAAAATGACCACTATTCGTGATTTTATTGACAACGAAATTAAAGCAAACGACGTCATTTTATTCATGAAAGGAACACCTGATGCTCCACAATGTGGTTTTTCAGGGCAGGTTGTTCAAATCCTCAACTATTTAGGATTAAGTTATAAAGGGATTAATATTCTGACTTCCGACGAATTGCGTCAAGGGATTAAAGAATATTCAAATTGGCCAACAATTCCGCAGCTTTATATCAAAGGTGAATTTATCGGAGGCTGTGATATTGTTAAAGAAATGTTTCAAAACAATGAATTACAAAAACTTTTGAAAGAAAAGAATATTCCTTGTAATCAGTCATAGGTATCTTTCATTTTATTCAGACTCTTTAAAAGAGCTGTTTTCAGAAGAGATTTTTATTTCAAGGATGCCATATGTCATATTCAGTTGATGAACAAACGCATAGTGATGCGATTAGAAAAAAAATTGGTTATAAAGAATTTGTTATCCTAATTGCTTCACTCATGGCTATTAACGCTATAGCTGTAGATATCATGTTACCAGCTATGCCCGATATTTTGAACGGTTTAAATGTTCTCAACGAGAATGATCAACATTATATCATTTCGAGTTATCTTATTAGTTATGGTATTGCTCAAATATTTTTTGGCCCAATCAGTGATCGATATGGGCGACGCAAACTTATGCTTATTGGGCTTGCTTTTTATTCATTTACGGCGATTGGTTGTGCCTTTGTAACTGATTTTTCTCTCTTACTTATTTTGCGTGTCTTGCAAGGCATTGGAGGAGCATCTATGCGCGTCCTTACAGTGTCAGTCGTCCGTGATCTCTACAGTGGTCGCAAAATGGCAGAAGTCATGTCTATTGTTATGATGGTTTTTCTTGTTGCGCCAATGGTTGGTCCCGCAACAGGACAAATCATTTTACTGCTCGGGCACTGGCAATTTATTTTTGTTTTCATGGCAATGATTAGTTTTGGGTTGATGATTTGGATTCTATTTCGCTTGCCTGAAACACTACATGAACAACGCCCTCTTTCCTTTTCTTCAGTCAAACACAACTTATGGGTTGTTGTGACAAATCGTACAACACTTTGCTACACACTCGCAACGTCCATCATTTTAGGCTGCATTTTTATTGCTGTTAATACATCACAACAAACTTATGAAGGAATTTATAATTTAGGCTTTTGGTTTCCGATAGCATTCGCCATCGGTGCTGCATTTCAAGCTTTTTCATCATTCATGAATTCTCAACTTGTTGGGCGTCTTGGAATGCGGCGTATTGCACATACGATGCTTCTACTTTTTTGTGGCTCTTCATGCATTTGGTTTATTGGATCTATTTTAGCAGGTGGTGTTCTTCCTTTTCCTTTTTATATGACGTTATATTGTATATTAATGTTTACCTGCGGTGGTATTATGGCCAATTTCAATACACTTGCTCTCGAATCTGTGGGCGAAATTGCTGGTACAGCCTCTTCTGTCTCCGGATTCCTCCAAACATCGATCGGTGCAGGACTGAGCTTTTTTATAGCCCAACAATTTAATGAAACAACCATTCCAAACTCGGCAGGATTTTTCTTTCTCAGTCTCATTGCTATCCTTCTTGTCTTATGGGCTGAACGTGGTCATCTCTTCAGGCAATATCATCATAATCCTAACGAATAATCATGCTTAAGAAAAAATTAATAAAATCTCTTTTGAACAAAAAAGAGATGCCTTTCACACAAAACAGAATGCCTCCAAATAGGACACCCTTGACTTGAATATTTGTATATTTGTTTTAAAGATAATACACTTCTCAAAGCATCAAATCATTTCACGATAGCCTTTATGAATGATATAAACTTTCTACCATCTTCACACTTATGAAGCGTGTAAACCTATTTTTACTGTTCCTAATCTTACAACAGCTCTTGGTACTTGAAACAAACTCATAAAAAAATTAATTCTTTTCTTTATAAATTTCTATTTATAATACCAATTCACTTGTGGTGTACAAACAGATCATTTTGATTGTTTCAACATCAAGAAGGTTGAAATAAGAAAACCTATAGATATTATAGCCTCTTATTTGAGATGAAAATAATATTATTATAAATCAATATATTATCATATATTAAAAACACATAAGCATTTCTTTTACGCTTTTATAGGCTTGAAATAAAAACGTTCTATTATTTAATTGGTAAATTTTCCTGATTTTGGAAATCCTTTTGGAACCAGACGTCCGACACCCGCACGTGTTCCCATCCATTCAATGAGATCTCCAGCTTGACGGTTAAAGATTCGTTCAGCGGTATCCTGCCAACTTAAGCCTTCTGATAAATTAAAAGTCTTGGCATCAACAATACCACCCTCTTTGTAACGTTGTAAACGAACTCCTTTACCACGATTCATTTCCGGTATTTGTTCTATAGAAAAAATAAGCATTTTGCGGTTTTCACCAACCACGGCAACATGATCACCATTGACCGAAACACAAAGCTTTACCTTATCAGGAGACTTCACATTCATCACTTGCTTTCCTTTTCGTGTATTGGCAATCACTTCTGTAGCAGGAACAATAAAGCCATTGCCCTGAGATGAAATTAAGAGCAATTTTTCTTCTGCATGATGCACAAAAGCTGTAAGAACATCATGCTCATCATCCATATCAACGACAAGACGAATGGGCTCACCATGTCCTCGTCCTCCAGGCAAACTATTTGCACCAAGTGTAAAAAACTTTCCACCAGTACTTATCAGCACAATCTTATCGGTCGTAAACGCAGGAAATGCTAACTTTAAACGGTCTCCTTCTTTAAAAGAAAGCGCTTTATAGTCGTTCAAATGTCCCTTCAAAGCACGCATCCATCCCTTTTCAGAAATAACAACAGTCACCGGTTCTTTTTCGATCATTGCTTGTTGAATATCGTCAAGATCATGTCTTGGCGCTTCTTCAAATGTCGTACGCCTTTTTCCTAAAAGCGTTTCAGGACCAAAAGTATTACGAACTTTTTTAATTTCTTCTGAAATCATTTTCCATTGTTTTATAGGAGAACTTAACAAATTCTGTAGTTTTTCTTTTTCAGCCTTTAAATTTTCAAATTCTTTACGAATTTCAAATTCCTCAAGCTTACGTAGAGAGCGCAAACGCATATTAAGAATAGCTTCAGCTTGATTTTCTGTTAATTCAAAACGCTTAATCAACTCCTTTTTCGGTTCATCTTCTTCACGAATAATCTGAATAACCTCATCGAGATTCAAATAGGCAATAAGATAGCCATGAAGAGTTTCCAATCGGCCATCAATTTGATCAAGCCGATAGTGAGAGCGTCGAATAAGTACTTCTTGACGATGTTCAAGCCATTGTTGCAAACTTTCTCGCAGCGAGAGAACATTGGGTCTTTTTCCCAAAGATAGAACATTAAGATTAAGAGGAAACCTTACTTCAAAATCAGTCAATTTAAAAAGGGATTCCATAAGAAGTTCAGGATCAACCGACCGATTTTTAGGAACAAGCACAATGCGGATATCTTCTGCTGATTCATCTTGAATATCCTCAAGCATTGGTAAGCGTCGCGCAAGCAACAATTCCGCAGTTTTTTCAATAAGGCGTGACTTTTGAACTTGATAGGGAATTTCAGTTACAACAATCACATAAGAACCACGGCTACCAGTTTCCTGATGCCAACGTGAACGTAATCGAAAAAAACCCCGCCCTATACGATAAGATTCCTCAATATTCCTTTTAGGTTCAACCAAAATACCACCGGTTGGGAAATCAGGTCCCAGCACAAATTGGTTTAAATCCTCATCACGCGTATCCGGATGTGCAATCAAATGCAGCGCTGCATCACAGAGCTCAGCAACATTGTGAGGAGGAATAGATGTTGCCATACCAACAGCAATACCTGAAGAACCATTGGCTAAAAGATTAGGGAAAGCACCTGGTAGAACAACAGGCTCTTCATCTTCTTCATTATAGGTCAAACGAAAATCAATAGCATTTTCATTAATTCCCTCAAGCAACAACGCAGCTACTTCAGTCATGCGTGCCTCAGTATAACGCATAGCCGCAGCATTATCACCATCAATATTACCAAAGTTGCCTTGTCCATCAACCAACGGATAACGAACCGCAAAACTTTGAGCCAAACGCACCAAAGCATCATAAATAGAAGCATCTCCATGAGGATGAAATTTTCCCATGACATCACCAACAATCCGCGCACATTTTGCATAAGATTGTCCAGGGTTCAGTTTGAGAAGACGCATTGCATGAACAATCCGACGATGGACAGGTTTCAATCCATCACGCACATCAGGCAATGCACGATGCGTAATCGTAGAAAGTGCATAAGCTAAATAGCGTTCCTGTAAAGCAGAACGTAATTCTATTGGCTCAATATGTTCATCATCAAAAGGTAAATTCATTTTATCAGACATAATATTAGAACAAAAATTCCCACAATAATAAGAAATTATTGTGTAGGATTTATTTAATGCAAACTTTTATGAGTAAACTTTTTTATTAAAAGTCAACGACATAAAAATAAACGTTGTAATTAGAACATGAACAGAAAATTATATCAATTTGAAAAATTTATACATATCTCTTCTCTATTATGCTAAACAATATATGAAAATATTTAATACATTATCGAAAACTTCTTTCAAGATCCTCCTTAAAAGGTAAAAAACAAAATAAACCAAAAGAAGTAGAAAATATTTTCATTGTTAAGGAAAGCAACAAGTATTTTTAAATAAATAAAAATCTAAAAAACTATGCTATTATTATTAAGCAAGCTGGAGTTACGATATAATTTTTCAAAACGATATGAAATAAATTTTTTTTATTTTTTCGACAACAACAATTTCTTCCAAAAAATATTTTGAATACAGATTATTCTCAACAAAAAGCTTATCAAAAGCTTTACTAAATCCAGTGATATAATTTAACGGCTATAAAGCGCTATTTCATCCTTTTAGGAATAACAAAAGCACCTTTTAAAAATCATCTTTTAGTATAAAGGCAAATTGTATAACAACTTCATCACGTTTTTCTATGAAAAACTTAAAAAATATTCAAAAATTATAGAGTGCTCAAGCTTAAGTCCATAAGAAGCTAAAATACATTATTTTCATAAACGCAAAGAGAGATAATTATATTTTATAATGTTATAAAAACTTCAACAAAATATAAATAATATATTGATATATAAAATAATTTATTCATTTATAACTTAAATAAAATCCCCAATATTCTAAATTTTTCTCATTTTTAATTTATTCATGATAAATCAATAACAATCATTTTCCTACTTATCACAAAGGGAAGAGCAACTATCTAAGAAAGGAACCACAACACTGAAACCCTTTGCATACAAAAATTATCAGCAATATTAAAACTTAAAAAGGAAAATGACGACTTATCCTTTATCAATAAAGATGGCAATGGCTTTATACCACTCATGATGTTTTAAGTTATATCCTTCACAAGCGAGCATCATAACACGCGATCGCCTACATTGAGAGATATTTTTTATAAATAATGCCTCTTGAAGGATTAATACAATAGCGTTTCTTACCTCTCTAAGTCTATAAACAACAGATATGCTCTCGAGAGGCATCAAAACTTCACACTACTGAGAAAGAGACGACATAAATCGACTTTATGAATTATTTTTGTGAGGAGGAGCCATGCGGATTCCTAAATCACGTAATTGTGTAGAGGAAACATCAGATGGCGCACTCATCAAAAGATCAAGTGCCTGTTGATTCATAGGAAATAAAGCAACTTCACGTAAATTTTTAACACCTTGCAACAGCATAATGATGCGGTCAATTCCCGCAGCCATACCGCCGTGAGGTGGAGCTCCATAATGGAATGCGCGATAAAGACCACCAAAACGATCTTTCACAACTTCCTTAGAAAGTCCTACAAGTTCAAAAACTTTAAGCATCATTTCAGGTAAGTGATTACGAATTCCACCGGATGCAATCTCATAACCATTACAAACAAGATCATACTGAAAAGCTTTAAGCGTAAGAGGATCTTGACACTCAAGAGCATTTTCTCCTCCTTGAGGCATAGAAAAAGGATTATGGGCAAAATCAATCTTTTTCTCATCTTCATTCCATTCAAAAAATGGAAAATCAACAATCCACGCTAAAGAAAAACTCTCTCTATCGACAAGATTTAATTCTTCTCCTACCCGTGTGCGAGCTGCTCCAGCAAAAGATGCAAATTTTTTTGGATCTCCAGCTACAAAAAAACAAGCATCACCACTTTCAAGTCCAAGTTGCATACGAAGTGCTTCAGTTCGCTGCTCACCAATATTTTTGGCAATAGGCCCTGCTCCTTCAAATTTTCCGTCCTCCTCACGCCAGAAAATATAACCGAGCCCTGGTTGTCCCTCACCTTGTGCCCATACATTCATACGATCACAAAAAGCACGGCTTCCACCCGTTTTAGCTGGAATAGCCCACACTTGTGCATTCTCATCATTCGCTAAAATCTGGGCAAAAACTTTGAAACCAGAATTGTAAAAATGCTGAGAAACATCTTCCATAATAATCGGATTACGCAGGTCCGGCTTATCAGAACCGTATTTCCGCATTGCTTCATCATAAGAAATGCGAGGAAAGTTTTGTGTCACTGTTTTTCCATCTGCAAATTCTTCAAAAATAGAACGCATAATGGGTTCCATAGTTGTTAAAACATCTTCCTGCTCAACAAAACTCATTTCAATATCTAATTGATAAAATTCACCAGGAAGACGGTCAGCCCGTGGATCCTCATCTCTAAAACATGGTGCGATTTGAAAATAACGATCAAAACCTGACATCATCAACAACTGCTTATACTGCTGTGGTGCTTGCGGTAGTGCATAAAATTTTCCCTGATGAACACGACTTGGAACCAAAAAATCACGAGCACCTTCCGGCGATGAGGCTGTCAAAAGCGGTGTTGTGAATTCCGTAAAACCATTATTTTGCATAGCCCGTCTCATAGCCGCAATAATTTCAGTCCGACGCATGATATTTTTGTGCATAGTCTCCCGACGCAAATCAAGAAAACGATATTTTAATCGGATATCTTCTGGATAATCAGGCTCACCAAAAACCGGTAAAGGAAGCTCTTCAGATTTTGAAAGAATTTCTACCTCTTGTGCAAAAATTTCAATCTCACCTGTTGGAAGCGTTGCATTAATAACCTCATCAGACCGTGCACATACCTCCCCATCCACACGAATAACCCATTCAGAACGCACTTTTTCAATAACTTTAAAAGCCGGAGAAGCTGGATCCGCAACAATTTGTGTGATTCCAAAATGATCACGTAAATCCACAAAAAGAATTCCTCCATGATCACGAACACGATGAACCCATCCCGAAAGACGAACTTGTGTTCCTACATCACATCTACGAAGGGCCGCACAATGATGACTGCGATAACGGTGCATGTTTTTTGCCTTTGATTATAATATTCACATGCGCTACAAACGCTTTTTAATAACCATTTGTCAAGATATGACAATAAAAACGCGAAAATAAAGTCAATAAAATACAAATTTAAATTTATTGAATTATAATAGAATGATGAATCTTATTACACAAACAACAGATCTTGAAATTGCACTTAACACTCTACGTACCTCTGACTTTGTAACCGTTGATACTGAATTTATCCGCGAAACAACTTTTTGGCCTCAACTGTGTTTAATTCAGCTCGCATCACCAGATGTTACAGTTCTCATTGATCCCATAGCACCAAATATTGATTTACAACCCTTTTTTGACCTTATGATCGATAAAAAAGTTGTCAAAGTTTTTCATGCTGCCCGCCAAGATATTGAAACAATTTATCATCTTGGAGGTGTTATTCCTTCCCCTCTCTTCGACACACAAATAGCAGGATCAATTTGTGGATTTGGTGATTCTATCTCCTATGATCAAATTGTACAACGCTGCACAGGACATCATCTTGATAAATCCTCCCGCTTTACAGACTGGAGTTGTCGCCCGCTGTCTGAAAAACAACTGCTCTATGCCCTTGCTGATGTCACTCATCTAAGAGATGTTTACCTCCTCTTAAAAAAAAGGTTAGAAAAAAATCAACGGACTCACTGGATGAATGATGAAATTACAATCCTTTTAAATCCTAAAACCTATGATATGCCAGAAGATGAAGCATGGAAAAAAGTGAAAGGAAAAGTTAAAAAGCAACGTGAACTTGCTGTATTACAAAAGATAGCGGCTTGGCGTGAACGTGAAGCACGAAAATACAATATGCCCCGTCGCCATATCATGAAAGATGAATGTCTTATAGAAATAGCAACCCAACAACCAAAAGATGAAACTGCATTAAAACGATTGCGCAGTCTTAATAAAAATTGGGATAAACGCTCAATTGCACAATCATTAATAAAAGCTGTCCATGAAGGTTTAGAGGTCGACCTTTCTACTTTACCTCCCATTCCCAAACATAATCCACTCAATGATACGACAGCGGCTGTTATTGATCTGCTTAAAGTATTATTAAAACTTGTTGCAAACGAAAACAACATTGCTCCTAAAATTATTGCAACATCTAATGATTTAGAAAAAATTGCCAATGGAGGAACAAAGAAAAATATCCCCGCTATGAATGGCTGGCGCTATGAAATATTTGGTCAAAAAGCTGAACAGCTTCTAAAGGGGCAGATAGGTTTTTATTTTAACGATGGAAAAATAAGCACAAAACAGCTTTAATGTACATTTCCCCCACATTCTAAGATTTCCATAAAATCTCCTAAAAGAGGTTTATTGTAATTACGATGAGCGGAAAATCAAAGGATTAAAAAAATTGTAATCGTATCTTCTTAAATCAATTTTACTTGAAATAATATGAAAGAATTTTTTGAGTGAATTTAAAATATTCTCATTAAAAAATCCTCTACGCTCCTTATTATCCACATCAACTGCTATGCTTTATAGGATAACACAAATAAGATAAATAAAATCTGCTGCTGACAAATTTAAAAACTTAAATCGCAAATGCTTATGCTTACTAAAGAGAACAGCTTAATCTTTGTCAAATCAACCAAATAACCATCTTGTTAAAAAAATCTAAAAAACACAAAGCTTTTCATAAAAGTTTAAAAAAAAATCTTAATCAAAATTGCAATCCAATCATTAAAAATGAGCGAGCATGAAAACTAAAATACCTAATCTTTTAAGATCTAAAACGCGAATAAATTAGCAGAAGAAATCAAGAAATTTCAAAAGCAAGAGGTTGATTTATTATTTTTGATAACTTCTTTAATCGTCCAAGAGGACGTTCTCCTAATAATCCAGCATAATTTTTTGGAATCTGCAAAACAATATGATCTTCTTTTTTAAGCCACAGTAAATGAGGTAAAATCCCTGCAACAGAAGCACTAAACAGATGAGCAATACGCATGGTTTCACCAAGAATACGTGCTTTCTCAATGAGATTTTGCTTTGCTAATTGAAAAATAGGAAGAGATTCTTTATCAATCAGTACACTCGTATTGCGAAAAAAAACAGCAAGCGCTGCATAAAGGCGCCCCTCATGAGAAATTCCTGGGTAAGACCCTAATGCTATCTGATTAGCTGCTTCATTACCCCGATAATCCGGATGTATACGCCAACCAATATCAGCAAGAAGACAAGCCGCTTGACGATAACGGCATTCATTTTCAGTTTCTGAAATTCCAAAAACATCAAAGGCATTCGTCGTAAAATCAATAAGCTCTTCTGCTTGTTTTGGAGAACGTGCCCGTAAAATAGCCATTTCTGTGCAGGCAGCAATGAGAGGATCTGAAAGCCGAATCGCCTGTGGCAAGCGTGAATAAAGAAAACCTTCACGAACGCCAGCACCAGAAAAGATTATCTTTTCAAATCCCATACACTGAATGAGTTCAATAAGGACAATTGCTCCATACGATAAAAGTTTCCGACGATTCTGTGAAACCGCCGCAATCCCCCTCATATTATCAATATTGCCGCCTGCGACAAGACGTAAAAAACTCTCCATTTCCATGGCATCAACTTCATAGCCATGCATAACAGGGAGCCGATAGTGTTTCATTGCCATATGAAGTTTTGCCAAATTACGCCATGTCCCCCCTACAGCATAAAAATGACGTGCCATACTTTTACGTGTACGTGAAACAGAAGATTTATAAAATTGCTCATGTACAATTTTCGCAGCAATAGCACTATCATTATTTGACATATATTGTAGTCGTAAACCACCCAATGGAAGCGTTATCCCTTCACCGACATCAGAATGATCAATATCAATAAGTTCTAAACTTCCACCACCAAGATCTCCAGAAAGTCCCTTTGGTTGATAAAAAGTAGAAACAACCCCATAGGCTGAATACATCGCTTCTTCACTTCCTGAAAGCAGATGTATTTTATTTTGTAAAATATCTTCAGCACTTTGAATAAACGTGACGCCATTTTTTGCATCTCGTGCTGCTGCCGTTGCTAAAGTATAGACCTCATCAGCCCCAATTTGTTGACAAAGCGTACGAAACCGCTTGAGTGTTCGCAACGCCATTTTCATCGCTTTTTCTTCTAAAAAACCTGTTTTTGCCACACCATGACCAAGACCACAAAGGATCTTTTCATTAAACAAAACCGTTGGTGAGCGAACAAGCCCCTCATAAATAACTAAACGAACAGAATTTGATCCAATATCAATAACAGCAACAGGCTTACGCCCTTTTAACCGGCCTTGAGCATCTCTATATGTCATTGGATTTCAGTCTTTATACATTTCAGCTTGTTGTCGACGCAATGCAACCAAGCGCGAAATGGAAGATTCAAAAGACTCATTCTCCCCCGCAAAACCTGTATTGGCCATAAAATACTCCTGCGCATTAAACGGACTTTCACCTCTCTGCGGTATGATACGTTTTGATGTTCCATCCTTGAGTATATCAAAGCTTTGTTGATTATCAATGAGATTAGCTACCATAATTTGTAAAAGAATCTGCCGCCGCACCATTTTATTAAAAACTGGAACCAATATTTCAATACGATGATTTAGATTACGAGGCATCATATCAGCAGAGCCTAAGTAAACAAGTGCATTTTCGTTAGGCAAATCTTGACCATTCCCAAAACAAAAAATACGACTATGTTCAAGAAAACGCCCTACGATTGATTTTACACGAATATTATCCGAAATTCCTGGAATACGAGGACGTAAACAACATATCCCCCGCACAACCAAATCAATCTGTACCCCTGCTTGACTAGCACGATATAAAGCATCAATAATTTCAGGATCAACCAATGCATTTACTTTCATCCAAATAGCAGCAAACTTTCCTTGTTGGGCATGAGCAATTTCTTCTTCAATATGTTGAAGAATACGACCACGCAAAGTTAAGGGTGAAAACGCAATCTTCATTGTTTCATGTGGACGCTCATATTGCGCAATATAATTGAACAATAACACAACATCATGAGCGATATCATCATCCGTGGAAAAAAAAGAAAGATCCGTATAAGTTTTAGCGTTAACGGGATGATAATTTCCTGTTCCAAGATGAACATAAGAACAAAGACGTTTTCCCTCACGTCTCACAACCAGAGACATCTTGGCATGTGTTTTTAAAGTAATAAAACCAAAAATAACTTGAACTCCAGCACATTCAAGATCCCGTGCCCAACGAATATTTGCTTCCTCATCAAAACGTGCTTTAAGTTCTACCAAAGCAGTCACAGACTTTCCCCGTTTAGCGGCTTCAATCAAAGCACTAACAATTGGGCTATCATTTGATGTGCGATAAAGTGTTTGTTTGATTTCCACAACATCAGGATCGTGGGCAGCTTGACGTAAAAACTGGACAACAACATCAAATGTTTCATAAGGGTGATGAATCACAATATCATTTTCACGAATAGCCGCAAAACAATCTCCATTATGTTTACGAAGAGATTCCGGAACACGAGGAATATAGGGGATAAATTTGAGGTCATCACGGGGAATAGAAACAATTTCTGAAACCATATTAAGTGCCAAAGGCCCATCAAGAACATGAATACAGTTATCAGGAACAGCAAGACTATTTGCTATAAATTGGCGTAAATTCTCTGGCATTTTTGCGTCAAATTCAACACGAATAACCTGACCACGCCGCCGCCTTTTAAGGGCCTTTTCGAAAAAATGAACAAGATCCTCCGCTTCTTCTTCTACTTCAATATCGCTATCACGAATCACTCTAAATATACCAATTTCATTAATCTCATAGTGAGGAAATAGATATTTGATAAAAAGATAAATAACATCTTCAGATGCAATAAAACGAAAATGATGCCCTTCCTCTTGAGGAAGAAGAATAAAACGCCTCAAAAGCTTTGAAATGGGCAATAAAACTGTATATGCGTATTGATCTACCTCTTCAAACAATTGAAACGCAAGACAAAGCCCTAAATTAGGAATAAAGGGAAAAGGATGTGTAGAATCAACAGGTAAAGGTTTTAAAACAGGAAAAATTGTATCAAGAAAATATTTTTCAAGCCATGATTTTTCAATTTCTGAAAGATCATCAGAACAAATAATTTCAATATTATTCTTTTTTAATTCACCACGTAAAACATTCAATTCCCGTAGTTGATGAGCCTGCAACTGTGAAATCTCAGCTAACACAACATCAAGTTGTTCTTGTGGAGTATACCCATCTGCACTGCGCGCTGTAACATGAGCACGAATTTGAGCTACAAGACCAGCAACACGAACCATAAAAAACTCATCAAGATTTGTTGCTGAAATCGAAAGAAATTGTAAGCGTTCTAATAAAGGATGTTTCGAATTAGCCGCTTCCATCAAAACACGATTATTAAATTGTAGCCATGAAAACTCTCGATTAATAAATCGTACCGGATTTTTCATTGTTATATCTGATATAGAAATTTTATCTGTCACCCTCTGTTCCATATATGCTCATTAAGCTTATTTTATACTTTCTAAAATCCTTGATGAAATACCTCACATAACATTCTATAATATGTTATCAGCTTCATAATACATCAATGTCTCATTTTTATTATTATTTTCCCATTTAATATTTAAAAATACTTAGAAACAAGTTCCCTATGCAAAGTGCTAAACACATGACAATTATTCTATATAGCATAAAAGAAGAGCACTTTACCTTAAAAAGCATCTTGCATTATTATAAGCATTATTACAAACTCACGCTTGTAAAATAGAAGAGCCTTATCATAGCTGATGAAACAATTTATTCTGGAGTTTATACACCATGGCTGATCATAACATTCCCCATTTCCAAAATGATCTTGGATATAAAACAATCGAAATTGGTGTGAAAGAATTTATGTGTGTAGGGGCGACACAACCATTCGATCATCCCCATATCTTTATCGATATGGGGGCAGCTGATGAAAAAATCTGCCCTTATTGCTCAACCCTTTATCGTTATGTTCCCTCACTCTCCTACGATCAAACAAACCCAACAGGATGTTTATATCATCCAGAAGAGTTAGTATAATGCGTTATCGGGCTTTCTACCATTCTTTTAGTTTTTCTTATTTAGTATGAAATCATTTGTGGAGCAATCACCCATTATCGTTGGAGGAGGAATTGCTGGTTTAAGCACCGCTTTAGCACTCGCTCATAAAGGAATTGCAAGCACCATTATCGAAAAGTGTAAGCAACTTGAAACGATAGGTGCTGGTATTCAACTCACTCCGAATGCAACATCTATTTTTGCTCACTGGAACCTTCTTAACAAACTCACTGAAGTCGCAATAATCCCAGATTTTCTTGAGTTAAAAGATGGAATATCTTTAAAAACACATCTACATGCTCATCTTATCAATCTAACAAAAAAATATTGGAAAGCCCCTTATATGACCATTCATCGTGCGGCTTTACAAAAAATTTTATATAATGCAGTAATTGAAAATCCTCTGATTAAATACAAAGCAGGCGAAACAATCATATCTTCTACCCACTCTGCAACCAACATTAAAATAACGACAATAAAAACAGATACAGCAATAAAACAGCTTTATACAACGCCCCTCCTGATCGGATGTGATGGCGTTTGGTCAACACTACGGCAACAATCTCCTTTTCATGAAAAAGCAAATTTTAGTGGCTTTATTGCTTGGCGTGCAACAACAGCATGTGATAATCTTCCCCAAAACTTTCGTTCTTCGTTACAAAATATGAAGACAATCACAGCATGGATGGGACCAAACAATCACCTTGTTGTCTATCCCCTTCAGTCATCAGAAAAAGTTTTTAACTTTGTCGCTATTACGCATGGAGAAAATTCAAAAGAAGGATGGGCCCATAAAGGAGATAAAGAAAAACTCAAATCTCTTTTTAAAGGTTGGAATTCAAAAATATTACGAATCTTTGATCATATTGATGAATGGAGATATTGGCCGCTCTTTCACATGAAACAAAATCGTTTTCTAGGCTTAAAGAGACAAGTATTTGTTGGCGATTGTGCGCATGCAGCTTTACCTTTTGCAGCGCAAGGGGCTGCTATGGCAATCGAAGATGCTGCCACATTAGCAGAAGTACTTTCATTGAAAGATCTTTCATTAACAAAAGCACTTTTGCTTTACGAAGCAACACGTATTCCCCGTATCGCAGCAGTCAAAAAACGTGGAGATTTCAACAGATTAGCTTATCATGCAATCGGCCCCATAGCCATTGCACGTAATCTCATGATGAAAATTCGTACACCTGAGAGCATTATGTCAAGCCTCCATTGGCTTTATATGTATGATGCGATGAATTCCATAAAAAATAATGATAAAAAATTATAAAATTCTTTCAGTATTTTGAATATTACCAAAGAAAGAGATTTTTTGACTTTATGGCACTGAAAGTCCATGATAATTTACTAAAATAAAAGCAAGATCTTTCGAAATCACCTATCTGATTTTTAAAGCTCAACTTTTCCAAAAGCAAAAAAAGCCCCCCATATAGCCTCTATCTTTAATCTCATTTTAACTCAATTCCACATCGACAATACCCTGAATTAATTTCATAGCATTTGCAACATGTGAATTGACCTTATATCGCTTTGGAAGTGCAATTTCGACTTCTCGCAATCCATCTTCTTGAATTAAAATAAGTCCAACCTCTCCATGTCCCCCAAGCTTTAAGTTTTGTTCAATTTGTGGAAGCATATCAACTGTTTTTATAAAAAGACGCATCATTTTATGCTGCTGTAATGCTTCCTTTTCCAAAGACTGAATTGTCTCAATTCGCAAACTAATCCCTTCAGAGCGATTTTCTGCGCTCACCGTAATAATAAAAGATTTTCCAGGTTCTAGCATCTCCTCATAATCCGAAAGTACTTCAGAAAAGAGAATAGCCTCATATTGCCCACTTGTATCAGAGAAATGAATAATTCCCATTTTTTTACCAGACTTTGTTTTGCGTACACTTTTTGCCACAACGGTTCCAGCAAGCCGTGCAGCTGTTGCCCCTCCTTTAACAGCATTGGCAAAATTGCTCCAAGTCTGAACGCGTTTTTTGGTAAGAATAACTTGATACTCATCCAATGGATGAGCAGAAAAGTAAAAGCCTATTGCTTGAAATTCTCTATAAAGTTTTTCAGCCAACAACCAAGGAGTCGTTTGGGATAAAATTAATGGTTCTTTTAATCCGCCTTCCATTCCAAATATATCAACCTGCCCGCTAGAGCTGTTATTGAGAATACGAAGTGCCCGTGCATGAAGTGTTCCAAGATTGGCTAATAAAACCTCACGTGCAATATTAAAACAATCAAAAGCGCCGGCACAAACTAAACTTTCCATTGCACGCTTATTAACAATACGAAGATCAACGCGTGCACAAAAATCTTCCAGATCCTTAAAAATCTTATTTCCACGACAAGCGACGATATGATCGACAACTGTTTCTCCCACCCCTTTAATGGCAGCAAGAGAATAATAAATACAGTTACCAGCAACCTCAAAAATACGATGAGATGTTTGTATAGAAGGTGCAATAACTTCAATACCCAGCCTTAATGCCTCACGCCGAAAATCATTGAGCTTATCGGTATTCATCATATCATGCGTCATTGAAGCAGCTAAAAATTCAACGGGATAATTAGCTTTCATATAAGCTGTTTGATAAGAAACAATTGCATAAGCAGCAGCATGCGATTTATTAAATCCATAATCAGCAAACTTTGCTAAAAGATCAAAGATAATATCAGCTTGCTCTTTATCAACTCCACCAGCAACGGCTCCATTGACAAAACGTGTACGCTGTTTTTGCATTTCTGCATGAATTTTTTTCCCCATAGCACGACGTAATAAATCAGCTTCTCCAAGCGAATAACCAGCCAGCACCTGAGCAATCTGCATCACCTGTTCTTGATAGACTATAACACCTTGTGTTTCTTTAATCAGATGATCTATTTTAGGATGAATAGAAGCAATTTCCTCTTCCCCGTGTTTGCGTGCGTTATAGGTTGGAATATTCTCCATTGGACCAGGACGATAAAGCGCAACCAGCGCAATAATATCCTCAATACAGTCTGGCTTCATTCCAATCAGCGCCTTGCGCATACCAGAACTTTCCACCTGAAACACGCCAACCGTTTCACCCCGCGCCATCATAGCGTAAGTTGCTTCATCATTCAGAGGAATATTTGACAAATCTATTTTGATCCCTTGTCTAGCAACAAAGTCAACGGCCATTTTCAAAACAGTAAGCGTTTTTAACCCAAGAAAATCAAACTTTACCAGCCCTGCCTGTTCAACATATTTCATGTTAAATTGTGTAACAGGCATATCAGAACGAGGATCACGATACATTGGGACAAGCTCCCAAAGCGGACGATCTCCAATAACAATCCCTGCAGCATGAGTAGAAGCGTGACGATAAAGTCCCTCCAACTGAAGTGCTATATCTAATACGTGTCCTACGAGCGGATCTTTTTTCTTTTCCTCTTCAAATTTAGGTTCATCCTTAATCGCATCCGCTAATTCTACCTGACTTCCTGGTGTGGCAGGAATTAATTTTGTAAGATAATCCACCTGACGATAAGGTACTTCTAAAACACGCCCTACATCACGCAAAACCGCACGGGCTTGTAACTTACCAAAGGTAATAATTTGAGCAACTTGATCACGTCCATATTTTTTTTGAACATATTGAATAACTTCTTCACGCCGTTCTTGACAAAAGTCGATATCAAAATCTGGCATCGAAACACGATCTGGATTGAGAAAACGTTCAAAGAGAAGAGAAAAACGCAATGGATCAACATCGGTAATCGTCAATGCATAAGCAACAAGTGAACCAGCACCAGAACCCCGCCCTGGACCAACAGGAATATCATGAATCTTCGCCCATTTTATGAAATCTGAAACGATAAGAAAATATCCAGAAAATTGCATACGCGTAATAACTGAGACCTCATAATTAAGCCGCTGTTCATAATCTGCGATCGTATACCCTTCAGCCAATCCAATCGTTTTAAGTCGCATCTCTAAACCAGCTTTAGCTTGACTTAACAGCTCATTATCTTCTGCTTCTAAAGTAGTTTCTGAGCTAGCAGATTGTTCTATAAAACGAGGCAATATCGGTTTTCGAAGAGGCGTTGCAATATGACAACGTAATGCAATTTCAACACTATTTTCTAAAGCTTCTGGAAGATCAGAAAACAGTGCAACCATTTCATTTTGTGATTTCAAATAATGATCTGGAGTCACCCGCTTGCGATCTGGATTAGAGACGATTTGTCCTTCTGAAACAGCCATTAATGCATCATGAGCTTCATACCCTTCTCTATTCAGAAAAAAAGCTTCATTCGTTGCAACAAGAGGAACTTCATGCGCATAAGCTAATTCAATAAGATCTGCTTCTACCCCTCTGTCATAAGAGCCATGCCGTTGTAATTCCACATAAAGACGATCAGAGAAAGTTTTTTTCAAATAAATTAGGCGCTCAACAGCGCGTTCTTTTTTTTCTTCTGCCAAGGAAAGATTAATAGGTCCTCCCTTACCACCCGTTAAAGCGATGATGCCTTCACTGTGTGCCACCAGCCAATCAGCTTTAATATGAGGAGGATCCGTATCACATTTATCAAGATAAGCACGGCTTACAAGACGAACCAAATGAGCATAGCCGGTTTTACTAGCAGCCAACAGAACGATAGAACAAAAATCAGAAGCATTCCGTCCTTTAACCAAACGTGAATGATTATTTTCATCACAAAAATCAACGGTAAGCTGACAACCAATAATAGGTTGAATCCCATGAGAAAGACAATACTGCGAAAATTCCAAAGCCCCAAATAAATTATTGGTATCACTAATAGCAACCGCTGGTGCATGATCTGAAATCGCCTGTTGAATAATTTGCGGGATTTTTAAAGCCCCTTCAAGCAAAGAATAAGCTGAATGCACTCTCAAATGAATAAAGCGAGGAAGAGAATTTTTGTCTTTTTGCAGTTTATTTTTATCTTTGATCACTCTCACAATTTCCTATTACAAACTAAATGCAAAACAGCACCCCTTAAAGAAAAAATTTCACACTAACATAACGTTAAAGCTATAAATTTATCATCCCACATAGGAAAATATCCCAATTTTACTGATATTTATAAGAGAGTTCTATCAAGAAAAGACCTCTATTCACAGCAAATAAACGCCTAAAATAAAAAGAAGAAAAATATATCTCATATAAGCCCTTTAATTTTAGTATTCTTTTATTGTATTTCTCATTAAATATTCATTTTTCTTCCCTAACACTCAATAAAGTTAATAAAACAACTTTCTCTTTATGAATTTATCCCCAAAAAAGCTCTTCTAAAGGTCTAGAAAAAACAAAAAGAGCAGGTTAAATTTCCTCATGCCTCCAAGTCTTCTTACCCCTCTTTTTAATTCCATTCGAACCCTTTCTGGTATTACACCTAAGGTCTATGGCTTACTGACAAAACTTTTAAATATTAATCCGACACAACGTGAAGCAACGCTTATTGACCTTCTTCAATTGATGCCCCATTCTGTTATAGACCGCAGAATGCGTCCCAGCATTGCTGATGCAAAAGAAGGAGAGACTGTTACGCTGGAAATTGTCATTGATCAACACCAGCCTCCACCCCGTGGTCATAATCGAATTCCCTATCGTGTTATTGCCCATGATCAAACAGGAAAAATAAATTTAGTTTTTTTTCATGCTCAGCCTCTTTGGCTCAAAAAACAACTCTCTGAGGGGAAAAAAGTCATTGTATCAGGAAAAGTTGAATGGTTTAATGGGCAACTTTCAATGGCCCATCCCGACCATATCATCCCGAGCGAACAATCAAATCAGATTCCTCTCATCGAACCTGTTTATCCCTCTACCGCTGGACTCGCCTCAAAAACGTTAAGACGTGCTATACAAAACGCTCTCGATTTTATTCCTCTTCTCCCAGAATGGATAGATGAAAATGTTAAAAAACAGCAAAACTTTTCTTCCTTTTCTGTTGCTTTACGCCGTATCCATGCCCCTATTAATCCCGATGATCTAGCTCTAGAAAGTACAGCACGTAAACGTCTTGCCTATGATGAACTTCTCGCTTGTCAATTGGCGCTAGGTCTTGTACGTTTGAAAACCAAATCTCTTGTTGGGACCCCTCGACCATCAACGGGAATTTATACGAAAAAATTGCTTAATGTTCTCCCCTTTCAACTCACAAAAGGACAAATAAAAGCAATAGAAGACATTGCCAATGATCTTTCTTCACCAGAACCGATGCTAAGACTGCTCCAAGGCGATGTAGGCGCAGGAAAAACAATCGTGGCATTAATGGCAATGGCACAAATTGCTGAAAATGCAGGTCAATCAGCTTTAATGGCCCCCACAGAAGTTCTTGCTCGGCAACATTTTGCCACCATTACCCCTCTTGCCGAAAAGATAGGCTTACAAACAACGCTTTTAACAGGACGAGAAAAAGGAAAATTGCGAACAAATATTTTGAATGATATTTTGTCAGGTCAAGTTTCTATTGTCATTGGAACCCATGCTCTTATACAAGACAGCGTTACTTATAACAATCTCGCCTTAACCATTATCGATGAACAACACCGTTTTGGTGTGCATCAACGTATTGCACTTACAGAAAAAGGCAATAAACCGGACATGCTGGTCATGACCGCCACGCCCATTCCCCGCACACTTGTCTTAACAGCTTTTGGCGACATGGATGTATCCAAAATTACAGAAAAACCCATGGGACGACAACCCATTACAACAGCAATGCTTTCTTTAAAACGTATGCATGAGCTTATAGAACGAATCGCAATTGCACTCGAAAAAGAAGAAAAACTCTATTGGATTTGTCCTTTAGTGGAGGAATCGACAGCTCTTGATCTCACTTCAATTGAAAATCGTTTTGCGTTTCTTCATGAACGCTTTGGAGCACGTGTTGGGATGATCCATGGTAAAATGTCTACAGCAGAAAAAGAAGCAGCTATGGCATCTTTTAAATGCGGAAATACACGTATTTTAGTTGCAACGACCGTCATTGAAGTAGGCGTGGATATTCCAGACGCTTCCATTATTATCATCGAACATGCAGAACATTTTGGCCTTTCACAATTGCACCAATTGCGTGGACGTGTAGGACGAGGCGATAAAAAATCTTCCTGTATTTTGCTCTATAAAGATCCACTCACCAAAACAGCAGCAAAACGCTTGAATATTATCCGTAATACAGAAGATGGTTTTGAAATCGCCGAAGAAGATTGGCGCTTGCGAGGCGAAGGAGAACTTTTGGGAACAAAACAATCCGGGGCCCCTGAATTTCATATAGCAAATCTTGCTGTTCACAGTGATCTTTTATCAATAGCAAGAAAGGATGCACGCTTATTTTTACAACGTGATCCTCATCTTTCTTCTGAGCAAGGACAAGCTTTAAGGTTACTCCTTTATCTTTTCGGACACGACAACGCTACACGCCTCTTACGAGCAGGATAATGATAGAAAAAAAATTTTGATAAAAATAAAAATACTTCCCATGCAAATATATTTTTCTTTCTTAGATCATTCATAAATGATCTAACACACTCCCTACACCATTTATGCTTCATAAAAGAATAACAAACCAACAGCAGCGCCTTCTCTCCCCATCTGGGGGATTAACTCTTGTATTAAAGGAGGAGAAGCATAATATGCTCTTTTAACCCTTATCTTTATACATCTGATCCATTTTTTGATTGCTTAAAAAAATATTTTTTTATTCTCTCAAAGTTCAGAAATATACAATCTATTTTTATTCAACGGTGACTGATTTTGCTAAATTACGTGGTTGATCAACATCTGTTCCTAATAAAACAGCCGTATGATAAGCGATTAACTGAATGGGGAGCGCATAAATAATAGGAGTAATAAATTCTGGAACAATGGGCAAAGTAATCGTTGATAAAGTCTTAAGACAAGCTGCTTCTGCTCCTTTTTCATCGGTTATTAAAATAATACGACCATTACGCGCTCCTACTTCTTGCATATTAGACAAAGTTTTTTCAAACCACCTATCATAAGGTGCTACAACAATAACGGGGATTGTCTCATCCACCAGTGCAATTGGTCCATGCTTCAACTCCCCCGCCGCATAACCCTCAGCATGAATATAAGAAAGCTCTTTCAGTTTAAGGGCTCCCTCCAAAGCAATCGGATAAGAAGTTCCACGTCCCAGATAAAGAACACTATTTGCATTCACCAAATTACGACAAAGAGATTCAATTTTTCCTTCTAATTTTAAGACCTCATTTAAAATACGAGGAACTTCTGCCAACTGTTGAACCAATTGCTGTTCCACTTGAACCGTGAGATAGCCACGTTGTTTAGCAGCACTAAGTGCTATGGAAGCAAGCGTTGCCAATTGACAGGTAAAAGCTTTTGTTGAAGCAACACCAATTTCCGGTCCAGCAAGTGTTGGGAAAATAAAATCAGCCTCTCTTGCCATTGTTGATTGCTCAACGTTCACAATTGTTGCTGATTTCACACCCCGCTCACGACAATAACGCAAAGAAGCCAATGTATCAGCTGTTTCACCAGATTGAGAAACAAACAGAGATAATACATCAGAGGTTATAGGGGATTCACGATAACGAAATTCCGAAGCAACATCATTATCAACACTTAAAGCGGCATATTTCTCAAACCAATAGCGCGCAACTAAGGTTGAATAATAAGCTGTTCCACAGCCTGTAAAAATAATCCGATTAATATTTGTCCAATCAATCAAGTTCTCAAAAGGTCGAACGGTATAATTTCCAAGGTCAAGATAATGCGCCAAATTATGAGAAATCACTTCAGGTTGTTCAAACATTTCCTTGTGCATAAAATGACGATGATTTCCCTTAGAAATCAATAATGCTTCTTCAAGTAAGGCTGTCACAGAACGTTTTACCGGTTGATTATCTCCATCATAAATTGTGACGCCTTCCCGTGTAAGAACAGCCCAATCCCCATCTTCCAAATAGCTAATATGATCAACGAATGGAGCCAAAGAAATAGCATCTGATCCTACAAAAAATTCATCTTTTCCATAACCGATTGCCAACGGTGGACCAGAGCGAGCCGCAATCATAAGGTTATCTTCACCTTCAAAAATAAGAGCAAGTGCAAAAGCCCCCTGCAGTCTTTTCCAACTGGTACGCATAGCTTCTTGCGGAGAAAGACCACTTTTTAATGCACGCGTTATTAAATGTGCAATAACTTCCGTATCCGTCTCTGTTTCAAAGATATAACCATCCTCGATGAGTTCTTTTTGCAATTCTACAAAATTTTCAATAATACCATTATGAACAACCGCAAGCTTTTCGGTTACATGGGGATGCGCATTGCGTTCAACAGCAACACCATGTGTCGCCCAACGGGTATGTCCAATCCCTAAATTTCCCTTCAGAGGCGTTTTTTTTAATTTTTCTTCTAAATGAACAAGCTTCCCCTCAGCACGTACACGATAAAGATGCCCATTATATACTGTTGCCACCCCAGATGAATCATACCCTCTATATTCAAGGCGTTTTAACCCCTCAAGCAAAGAAGACGCAACACACCTCTTTCCAAGAATTCCAATAATTCCACACATTTAAAAGCTCCAACCCACATATCTTAAGATTTAAATCTCATAAAACAATCTAACAGTCTTTATTTAAAACGATAAATAATAAAATAATTTAAACATGGAGTACGGCAATCTTTAAGAATAACGCTCCTCTCCATCGTTAGATCGTACAAAACAAAGAAATAAACTGAAAATGGTCATTTTTTCTGTTTGTTTTTTGACAAGCTGTTCTCTAACAAACGCGCCCGAAATTTTGTTGCGTAGCCCTCTTTTATAACCTGCCGTGCTCGCCCAAAAGCCATACTGTTCATAGGGATATTTTCAGTAATAACACTTCCTGAAGCAACGTAAGAGCCATTCCCTATCACCAATGGGGAAACAAGCGCCGTATTAGATCCAACAAAAGCATGATCACCAATCATGGTTTTATATTTGTTAAATCCATCATAATTGCACGTAATCGTACCGGCTCCAATATTGGTATGCGTACCAATTTCGGCATCACCAATATAACTTAAATGATTGATTTTAGAAGATTCCCCTACCTTAGCCTGTTTGACTTCACAAAAATTTCCAATCTTTACGGATTTTGCCAACTCTGTTCCAGGACGCAAACGTGCATAGGGACCAATCTGTGCATCTTGACCAACCACAGAACCTTCAAGATAACTAAAGGCATGAATCACAGCACCAGATTGTACTTTCACACCTAATCCAAAATAAACATTTGGTTCTATCACTACCCCTGGTTCAATTTCTGTATCATAAGAAAAATAGACTGTTTCTGGTTTTAAGAGTATAACACCCGATAACATTAAATCACGCGCTTTACGTTTTTGCCACAAAGAATCAGCCTCAGAAAGCTCAAGACCGTTGTTAATTCCTACAATATTTTCAAAAGGGACTTCAACAACACGTACATCTAATCCTTCACGCGAAGCAAGAGAAGCAATATCGGTTAAGTAATATTCCTTTTTCATATTGTTATTATCAACCTTCTCTAAAAGAGAAAGGGCATGTTTTCCACGTATAGCGAGTATTCCCCCATTACAAAAAGAAATCTTTTTTTCTTCATTACTCGCATCTTTTTCTTCAACAATTGCGATCAATTGACCATTTTTCTCGAGAAGGCGCCCATAACCTGTTGGATCTTGAGTATGAAAACCCGCAAAAACAACATCTGCTCCATCAGCAAGCTGTGCACGCATTTGACACAAAGAATCTTGCTGAATGAGAGGCGTATCTCCAAAAACAATGAGAACATCATCCACTCCCTTTTGCAAAGCTAAACGAGCTGATAAAACAGCATGCGCCGTTCCTAAACGCTCTTTTTGCTCAAAAATCATCACATCTTTTACAAATGACTGAACAATATGTACAACCTCTTGAGCACCAAATCCCACAACGACAGCCAATTTTGAAGATCCTGCCAATTCTATTTGTTTTAGAACATGACATATAAGAGGCAATCCAGCAATTTTATGCAGCACTTTAGGGAGAGACGACTTCATACGCGTCCCCTCACCTGCAGCAAGAACAATAGAAAGACAACTTCTAACCATAAAAACACATAAGACTAACGAGAAAATCCCAAAAAGTTCATAATATCATGCCAACGAATATCTTCAACATAACTCAATGAAGGATAATGTTCTAAAAGCCAAAATGAAAGGTCCTGCATAGAGCCTGTTAAAAATAAAATCCCTGTAAGAATAAGAACAACACCAATAATTTTTTCAACTTTTCCTAAATGAATACGAAAAGCTGCTAAAAATCGCATAAAACGACTGGAAAATAAAGCAGCCAATACAAAAGGAACAGCAAGACCTAATGCATAAACTGCTAATAGAATAGCGCCCTCACCAACAGTTTCTTTTGTTCCAGCAAGCGTTATAATAGGCCCTAAAATGGGGCCAATACACGGTGTCCAACCAAAGGCAAAAGCTAACCCAATAACATAAGCTCCTAAAGGACCAGCAGGTGTTTTATGAGTCTGAAAACGGGCTTCACGAAATAAAAACGAAATCTTGAAAAGCCCTAAAAAATTTAAACCAAAAATAATAATGATTATTCCAGCAGCAAGTGCAAACCAATCACGATAATAACCGATGAATTTACCAATTGTACTTGCACTAGCACCTAAAGCAACAAAAACAGTGGTAAACCCAAGAACAAAAGCGATAACAGAAGACAATAAAGCCCACCGTATAAAGACTTTCGCATCATGTTTTTCTGACCGAAAATCATCAATACCAATCCCTGCCATATAGCATAAATAAGGAGGAACTAATGGCAAAACACATGGCGACAAAAAAGAGAGAGCCCCCGCAAAAAATACACCAACTGTTGAAATTTCAATCAAAACGCACACCCCATCTTTCATCACGGTTTAGTTCTATGAAGAACGATCAATCCATATCTTCATCAATTCGTTGCATATTTTGTTCATTCGCCACCACGCTTATATCTTCATCATGACCAGAAACGACAGAAAAAACCTTTTGATAAATTTTATCTTTATTTTTAGCAATGGCAATATACTCTCCCTCCGCTAATACGAGTGAAACATAAGCGCCAACTGTTTCATAAACAATATCACCAGAATCATTGGCAAGAGACCAACTTGTATCGGCAAGCGCTTCTCCTCCTTCTTGTCGTACCAGCTTTAACACAATTTGAGCAGCCTGATGCTCAAGAGTAACTTCCGTTATTTTACCAGCTTCTACTTGAATATCCGAACGTACCGTCGCATTAATGGAACCATAATGGGAAGCAACATGGTAGCGGCCAGCTTTTAAACGCACAACAGATTGAGGTTTAACATTTGATAAAATTATCCCGGTATCATCATTTTCTTTTTCATCCTCATAGATCGTGAAACGTAATTCCTTTTCATTGATTTCACCATTGAGCAGTGTCGCATTTAAAATAAGACCACCTGCCTCAAGATAAAAATTTTTCACAAGACTCTGCCCATTTTCTAGACGAATATAGCGCACAGCACTCATATGACCAAATGAAACATGAACAAGATAGCTTCCTGGCTCTAAATCAAAACGCGCACTTCCCCCCTTATGGGTTGCCACTAACGGTAATTTATTATCAATCCCTAGAATAGGAGCATAAACCCGCCAAACAAGCCCTTTCTCAATATCTTGACGGCTATTTGTTAATCGAGCATTCAAAATGAGTTGTGCTTGAGATTCTAAGCTCCCTTTTTCCTGCTCTTGGGGCTTTAGAATAAAACTCCGTGATGATCCCTGCTGCTGATCTACTCCTTCTTCACAAAAAGCATAGTGGCTCCAGATCAATAAAGTAAGCACCACGCATAACTGCACACATCGATGCGCTATTTTTATAAGACTAGCCATTTTTACATTGTTGACCAACATGATATTTTTTTCAATAAACAATATCACAAAGTCCCCACTCTCAAATTGAAAAACTTACACCACAACCACATGATGAAACAGCATTGGGATTATGAATCTGAAAAGACTGCCCCATAAGATCATCAACAAAATCAATCTCAGCTCCTTCCATGAAAGGAATCGATAGTGAATCAATAAGCACAATTGCCCCATCTTTTTTTAAAACAAGGTCATCTTTACACATTTCTGAAACCAAGTCATATTTATAAGAAAAACCTGAACATCCACCACCCTCAACAGAAATGCGTAAGGCTATTTTATCAGGTTCACGCAAAAGTATCTGTACAATTTGCTGAGCTGCAGCATCTGAAATTTTCACATTCATTTTATATATCCTTGCATTAAACCATCAAGAAAGAGTATCTCACACTATTAAAGAGAAAATTTATTCATCATAAACCACTCTCAATTTTAAGATGATAATGGACAGCTTGCAATGGATATAGGCACGATCAACTTAAATTACCAATCTCGAGCACTCTACAGTGTGCACCCGCAAACAAGCCGTGGACGACTATTCCATGAAACGATGAGCTCTACGCGCTCACCCTTTCAACGAGATAGAGATCGTATTATCCATTCTAATGCGTTCCGACGCCTTAAACATAAAACGCAAGTGTTCATTGCGGATGAAAGCGATCATTATCGCACCCGCCTTACCCATTCCATAGAAGTTTCCCAAATTGCACGAACACTTGCACGGGCTCTGTATCTTGATGAAGATCTTGCCGAAGCCATTGCTCTTGCACATGATTTTGGGCACACACCCTTTGGCCATGCAGGAGAAGAAGCTCTTAATGAAGCCATGGCTCATTATGGCGGCTTCGACCATAATGCACAAGCCTTACGCATTGTTACAAAACTAGAACAGCGCTATGCAAATTTTGATGGTCTCAACCTTACATGGGAAACCCTCGAGGGACTTGTAAAGCATAACGGGCCCCTTTTAGGTCCTCACGCGAAGAATAAAGAGGTTCCCACCGACATTTTACAATACAATGCAAAGCAAGATCTTGCACTCGATTGTTTTGCAGGACTAGAAGCACAATGTGCTGCGATTGCAGATGATATTGCATACAATGCCCATGATATTGATGATGGTTTACGATCGAAATTTTTAACACTCGATCAATTTGAAAACATAGCACTAACAGCAGCCATCTTAAAAGATATTACAGATGAGCATCCCCACCTCGACCAAGCACGACGCGGTTATACACTTGTACGAAGACAAATCACAACCATGGTCGAAGATGTTATCAAACAATCACATGAAAACTTAGCACGCATCAAACCAACCAGCATAAACGATATTTACCAAGCAAAAGAAACTATTGTTACCTTTTCACCATCAATGAGCATTTACGAAAAAGAACTAAAAAACTTTCTTTTTAAAAATCTTTATTACCACGAACAAGTTCTTAGTCGTCGCAATGAGGCAAAATGCATTGTACAAAAATTATTCAATTGTTATTATGAAAATCCAAATACAATGCCTGAAAGTTGGTGCAAAAAAACAGTGTACTTAAAAAATCAAGAGTTAGCACGTCTGATTGCTGACTTTCTTTCAGGGATGACTGATCACTATGCTTTACGTGAATATCACCGTTTATTTGACCATACAGATAATTTCGTTTAATGGCTTTTGGCATCATCATGGAAGCTCAATATGAATATCTTTAAAAACTTCGAAAAAAAAATTAAAAAATTAATTGAATTATCTGATATAAAAGGAAAAAGTGGAAAAGATCTAGATTTATCAAAAATCACCGTTGATCCCCCACGTGATTCCTCCCATGGTCATTTATCAACCAATGCTGCTATGGTGCTTGCAAAATCTGTTGGGATGAGTCCTCGTATACTTGCCGATAAAATCATAGAACTGCTTAAAAATGATTCCTCTATCGAGAATATTGATGTTGCTGGTCCTGGTTTTATCAACATCAAGCTTACAAAATTATTTTGGCAAGATGCTGTAAAATCCATGCTTGAATTAGGCCTTTCCTATGGTCGCATCCCTATAGGACAAGGAAAACGTGTCAATGTTGAATATGTCTCAGCAAATCCGACAGGCCCTATGCATGTAGGACATTGTCGCGGCGCTGTTGTTGGAGATGTTCTCTCTAATTTGCTGCAATTTACGGGCTATAACATCACGAAAGAATATTATATCAATGATGCTGGTCAACAAATCGAAGTCCTCGCTCACTCTGTACTGTTGCGCTATCGTGAAGCTCTTGGACAAAAAATTAATGAAATTCCAGAGGGACTCTATCCTGGAGAGTACTTGATACCATTAGGTCAATCATTAGCTCAAGAGTTTGGTGATCAACTCCTCATCATGGATAAAGATAAAGCCTTATCTATTGTAAAAGAACGGGCAATTCAGGCAATGATGTCCATGATTCGCGAAGATTTGGCGGCTCTTAATATTTATCATGATATCTTTTTCTCTGAGCGAATGCTTTACGCAGATAATGCCCGCGCTATTCGTAACACCATTAATGACCTCACTTTAAATGGTTATATCTACAAAGGAAAACTCCCCCCTCCCAAAGGACAAAATATAGAAGATTGGGAACCAAGCGAACAAACTTTGTTTCGTTCAACAAATGTTGGTGATGACCAAGACCGTGTTTTGGTTAAATCCGATGGTTCTTACACTTATTTTGCTGCTGATGTTGCTTATTTTCGGGATAAATTTAATCGTCATTTTGATGAAATGATTTATATTCTAGGCGCAGACCATGCAGGCTATGTAAAGCGACTAGAAGCCATGGCAAAAGCAATTTCTGGGGATAAAGCCAGACTGAGTGTTTTCTTATGTCAATTAGTAAAACTCTTTCGCAACGGTCAACCTGTACGCATGTCAAAAAGAGCAGGATCATTTGTCACTCTAAGAGATGTTGTTGAGGAAGTTGGTCGTGATCCAGTGCGTTTTATGATGTTATACCGCAAATGCGAAGCTCCTCTTGATTTTGATTTTGCAAAAGTAACAGAACAATCAAAAGATAACCCTATCTTTTACGTACAATATGCAAGTGCACGTTGTCACTCAGTCTTTCGTCAGGCACAAGAAGTGCTCCATATTGAGAGCTTTTCAGAGGACATATTGATCCCCCATCTTCATCAACTAACAGATGACAATGAAATATTATTAATACGCAAACTTTCTGAATATCCGCGTATTATTGAACAAGCGGTCATTCATAAAGAACCCCATCGATTAGCGTTTTATCTTTATGATCTTGCCTCCTGCTTTCACACCCATTGGAATAAAGGGAGCGAAAGTCTCAATTTACGCTTTATTCAGCCTAATGATAAAGAGTTATCCTTTGCAAGATTGGGCTTGATACAAGCTGTTATCAATATTTTATCATCAGGACTTAGCATCATAGGAGTCGAAGCCCCAATAGAAATGCGTTGAAAAAGTTCTATAAATACATACAATAGGTACTTTATTGGTAAACTTTTTCATGTATTCTTGCATGAGAGGGGGAAAATTTATAATTTTAATATAATAAATCAAAATTAACCATTGATTGCACGACAGTGCAAATCATTATGTGAGAAAAGCTATGAGCGATAACGATCGCAAAAATCCGCACGAAACAAAACGAGATCATGAACACCATGATTCTTTAGAAAGACTTATGCGCATTTTTAATCCGACCAAACAAAGCGGAAACCAAAATGAGCACTCTTCTTTACAGACAGATCGCTCGACCTCTCATTCTAAAACATCATCCCCTGATGATGATTTTGATTTGTCTTTTCTAGAAGAAGAACTTGAAAATAATTTAACACATGACTTACCGTTTGATGATCAAAAAAAGCAATGGAACTTGCATGCAACCAGCAACGCAACAGCCTCAGATATTGCACAAACTGGTTCTTTCAACCATTCAAAACAAAATAATTTATCTGAAGAAAAATATTCTTCACCGACCAGTCATGATGAAGAACAAATTTTAGACGCGCTTTCCCCATTACCGATCCAAAAGAATCAATTGTCTCAACAGAAAGAAGCAGCAACAAGTGCTCATCCTTTTTTTGAAAAAAGAAATTTTATCTCACAATCAGAATCAGAAAATTTCTTTTTCAATGAATCTGAAAGACGCGAAAATAAGAGAAATGAGACAGAAACTGTTGAAAGAACCAATCGTTTTTCACAAACAACCTCACAACAGCCTGAGACTTCGAATATACAAAAAACTTATGATGTTAATCAAAACTTCTATGATCCTCCCAGAACCCATCCCTATAACATTTCAGCGGATCAAGAAAATTTGCCCCCCAAAAATTATACGGATGTTTCCTCTTCTCCGGAAGCAAATAAGTCTTTTTCATCTTCTAACCTTGTGTCAGAAAAACAAAACACAACAAAAAATCAGACAACAAGTGGCTTCTCCTCCCCTTTGAATTCTACACACGTTGACAGACAATCGTATTTAGAGGAATCTTCACAAGAAGATCATACAGCCAATTATCCCCATTTTTTTGAAGAAAATCCCTCACAACAAGAAGCTTACAGTGAAAAAATTGCAACATCTAATGAGGCTCAAACCCAATACATCAATAAGCCTGAAAATGTCTCTAGCCCAAACAGAGAAATTTCATATAACCAAAATAATTTAGATGAGTATCTTTCCTCATCAAAACCTCTTAATACAAAACAAACAGAGAGTTTTTTCCCCCATAACTATACACACAGGGATACTCCCCCACCCGATGTTGATACTTATAAATTTTCAGAAGAAATCGTGGAAAAAACTGGCCCTATTATGGTTCCAGAAGTCCCGTATGAAGCCCCAGAATACGATGTACCAACAGGTGGTTTGGAAGAAGAATTTGCAGATGTACTCAATGTAGGACATGTTCCAACAAGTAATTTTTCTCAAAAACAACAGAAAAATGAAACTTTCAATGAAATTTTTCATCAAACTATGCAAAATTCAAAAGAAGGCGGTTATATAAATTCTAAAGAACAAAATGTCGACTATTTTTCTAATGCCGATATCGAATATAATTCTCCCTCTTTGAGTGAGAATTCACTATACACAAACTCAGATGGAAACCCTACGCCTCCCTCAGCACCGCCTCCCCTTAAAAATTCTATTTGGGGTAAAGTTTTCATCAAAGGTATTTTTCTTCTTATTTTAGTAGCCATTGGGTTTACTGGTTATTATTATTTTTTCATGTCATCACAGAAAAATGAAGAAAGGGTCATTATCCACGCTGATAATACACCTTTTAAATTCAAACCAGAAGCAACTGAGACAAAAAGTGATGTTGCTCATAATTTAGATGTCTATAAACAAACAACTGGGCAAAATGACAAACAAGAAAATACACAACAATTTCTTATCGATAGCTCTGAGAAACCTGATAGCTTAGAGGGATTAAATCCAGAAGAGTCTCCAAATGTCGCATCAGCTTCTTCCACTGAATCTGATGTTGAAGATGCAGTCACTGAAGCTATTAATCACACTATCCCAACGCGAGAAGTACAAACCGTTATTGTCAATCAAGATGGTACAGTTACACTGGCTCCTGTACATCAAACAGAGAGCAAAACTGCTGATCAATCTACTCAATCCATTGATCAAACTCCTGACGAGATTCAAGAGTCATCAGCTGTTTTGTCGCATAATTCCGATAAAAATGACCAAGAAAGTGATTATGATCTCAAAAATAATATTGATAAAATAATTGCTGAAAATACTTCTAATGCGGATATTGAAGAAAAATTTATCCCAATTCCTTCCCATGCAGAGAGAAATGCAGAAGTCGAAACGCACGCCGCCACTCGCCCCACATCAGAAAATAGAGTTGCATCACAAAATTCAGAGAGTTATTATGTGCAACTTTCCTCTCAACCAACGCATGAGTTAGCTAGAGATTCTTTGAAAAATATGAAATCCAAATTCGGATTTATTATCGGGGCCCGTCCTTTAAATATTCAGTCGGCTTTTATACCAGGAAAAGGAACCTATTACCGTGTTCGTATTCAAACACAAAATCGTGATGAAGCCGTAATCCTTTGTGAAACCATTAAAAACTCTGGTGGAAGTTGCTTCATAACACGCTAAACTAATCATGTAACGGTTGTTAAAATCGTTACATGATTGTATCGGAAACTTCAGAAATTAAAATCATCTCCATCTTTTTGGCTTATGTATTTAAGCCGACTTTATTTTGTAATCTGCATCAATTTTTGCCTTATTTAAAAGATTATGTTTACAAAAAATCACTGCGTACTCTTATAGGTATAAGGTACAGAAGGGGGTGAATTTAAATCTTTTTGGGGCGCTGGTATGCTCTGACTTGTTTGTGGAGTATTATAACGTGAACTATGTTCAGGAGATCTCGCAAAAAAAGATCCTAAAAAACCAAAAACAAACCAAATAATAACCAAAGCAAGAAGAATAGCAAAAATACCCTTAGCGATTGAAACACGCTGTTCATGATTTTTTCTTTCTTCAGCCATACGTTCTTCATATGTGTGATAATTTTTATCAATCATAGTGGATTCCTTTTCTCATCCCCTTAATCTTAAAATTTTTAGAAAATATGCATATATGAAATCATTCAGATACTTATTTTGAGAAAACGATAAAGAGAGATAAAGGTTCCAGATACCTTTATAAAGTGAGGAAAGAGAACCGAGAATAGAATTAAAATATCTATCATAACCTTTGAACTCTATAATAAAACCCTTTGAGTTCTACAATAAAACATTGACACAAAGGATTTGCTAATAATAGAGTTATGGTCAGAATATTTCATTATTTTTATTAAATAAAAAATAAAACAGTCCCAAAAGGTTTTTCTTATGAAATCTCCCATATCGTCACTTCCCTTTACAATAGAAAAGCACCCATCACCTCTATCAAGAGAAAAACGTGAAGAAATTCTAAAAAGTCCTGGTTTTGGTCAATTCTTTACAGACCATATGTGCACTATTCAATGGACGCAAGGCAAAGGCTGGCATAACGCCGTTATTTCTCAATACAAAGCTTTAGAAATTAACCCTGCAAGTACCGTTTTGCATTATGGACAGGAAATTTTTGAGGGTTTAAAAGCATATCGTGCAAAAGATGGACGCATCTTGCTCTTCCGTCCTGATGCCAATGCACAAAGATTTATAGAGTCAGCACACCGGTTAGCCATGCCAGAATTACCAAAAGATATTTTTCTGGATGCCGTTCATCAATTAGTAAAAGTTGATCAAAAGTGGGTTTCTGATCATCCTAACGCAAGCCTCTACATTCGTCCATTTATGTTTGGTAATGAAAGCTTTTTGGGCGTTCGTCCTTCTCAAGAATATCTTTTTTGTATCATAGCCTCTCCAGTTGAATCCTATTTCAAAGGAGAAGAAAAGTCTGTCAGCGTCTGGATTGAAACAGAATATAGTCGTGCTGGTCCAGGAGGGACAGGTGCTGCCAAATGTGGTGGAAACTATGCAGCCAGCTTACTTGCACAAAAAAGTGCAATTGAAAATAATTGTAGCCAAGTGCTCTTCCTTGATATGGTTGAACATAGATGGATTGAAGAACTTGGCGGTATGAATGTCTGCTTTATTATGGACAATAATACACTCGTAACCCCTCCCCTTAATGGAACAATCCTTCCGGGAATAACACGCCATTCAATTCTACAGTTGGCTCAACAAATAGGGTTAACGATAGAAGAGCGTCCTTATTCTTTTGCATCGCTTCAAGAAGATGCAAAGAGTGGACACCTTAAAGAAGTTTTTGCTTGTGGTACAGCTGCCGTTGTCACATCAATTGGCCGTTTTAGATATAAAGGAGGAGAATTTATTATCGGAAATGAAACAGTTGGAGAAGTCACAAAGCAACTTCAAACACAATTAGTTGGTCTTCAAAAAGGAAATATAGAAGATAAAAATGGCTGGGTTCATTCTGTCCAGCTCTCATAATAAGACGATATTCTCATATCTATAAAAGCTTCCATGAAGATATATCAACCTTCATGGAAGTGTATGCACTAAAAACAGAGAGATCTATTTTTAGGAATGAGAAAAAAGAAAACATTAATCAAATTTCGAATGATCTCTATGCTTTGCTTTAATATTACGAACTGTCCCCGTATGAGAACGCATGACAAGAGTTTCCGTCTGAATGCAGCGAGGCGTGAATTTAACACCAGATAGCATATTACCATCTGTCACCCCTGTCGCTGAGAACAAAACGTCACCCTTTGCCATTTCTTCCATTGTATAAACCTTATTGGGATCACTAATCCCCATTTTGGCTGCACGAGCAATTTTCTCTTCTGTATCAAGCAACAAACGACCTTGCATCTGTCCTCCAATACAGCGTAAAGCAGCAGACGCTAAAACACCCTCTGGAGCTCCACCAATTCCCATATAAATATCAATACCTGTTTCTTCTGGATCAGTTGTATCAATAACAGCAGCAACATCTCCATCACCAATCAAGCGAATCGATGCTCCTGTCGCTCTCACTTGATTAATCAATTTTTCATGACGAGGTCTATCCATAATACAAACAGTAATCTGATTAACAGCCACTCCTTTAGCCTTTGCAAGAGCATGAATATTATCGGTAGGACAAGCATCTATATCCACCACACCCTTTGGATAACCAGGACCAATAGCAATTTTGTTCATATAAACATCAGGAGCATAAAGGAGGTTACCTTTTTCAGCAATGGCAATCACTGCCAAAGAGTTGGCAAGATTTTTAGCACAAAGTGTTGTTCCTTCCAGTGGATCAAGTGCAATATCGATCGCCAGTCCATTTTGAAGACCTACTTTTTCTCCAATATAAAGCATGGGCGCTTCATCCCGCTCACCTTCACCAATCACCACTGTACCCTCAATAGGTAATCGATTAAGTTCCCGCCGCATTGCATCTACAGCAGCTTGGTCCGCCGCCTTTTCATCACCACGTCCGCGCCAGCGTGCAGCAGCAACAGCAGCACGTTCAGTGACACGTACCAATTCAAGTGTCAAAATACGATCAAGTCCATTTAAAGTCTTCTGAGTTGTGGGCATATGAAAAAATCCTACCGAATAAATACCAGAAAAAATATGATTCCTTAATTAAGCTCTAAGAATAAAGCTTTTGGCAAAGATGAAAACTTTCCACAAGAAATAAAAGTATTCCAGCTTGTCTTATCAAAATAAGATATCAATTCTCTGCCATACGTTCAATACGAATGAATTGAGACTTTGCAACAAGATGTCCATCTTTTTCAATTTCTGCAAGTGCCTGTCGTACATTCACTTCTGTTGTTTCATGCGTGATTAAAATAATCGTTTTTTCAATCTGATTTTCTATAAAAGGTCTTTGAACAATCGACTCTAACGAAATATGATTATCAGCCATATGCCTTGCAACCGCAGCAAAAACACCAGCACGATCATGAACATTTAAACGTATAAAATACCCCCCTGCATGATGAGAAATACGTGCTTTTTTATGAGGAGCAAGCTCTAAAGCTGGACGTCTTAAAACAGGTGCATAATGAAAACCAGAACGTGCTTTTGCTATATCAGCCAAATCACCAATAACAGCTGATGCTGTTGCCATTCCTCCAGCGCCAGGACCAGAAAACAGTAATTCACCTAATAAATCACTTTGAATAGAAAGCGCATTGGTTACACCATTGATCTGTGCAATCATTGAGGATGTTGGAACCATTGTTGGGTGAACGCGTTGCTCTATTCCAGAATCCGTTTTTAAAGCAACCCCTAAAAGCTTAATTCGATATCCCAATTCATCAGCCGCCCGAATATCAATTTGCGAAATATTATGAATCCCTTCAACATAAACATCATCCAACGAAATAGCTGTTCCAAATGCCAAGCTTGTTAACAAAGCTAATTTATGAGCCGTATCATTTCCCTCAATATCAAAAGTTGGATCTGCTTCAGCATACCCCAGTCTTTGTGCATCTGCTAAACAATCTTTGAACGAAAAACCTTCTGTAAACATGCGTGTTAATATATAATTACAGGTTCCATTAAGAATACCATAAATCCGCGATATATGATTACTGACAAGCGATTCTCTCATCGCTTTAACAACAGGGATTCCCCCTGCAACAGCTGCTTCAAAATGAAGAAAAACGCCTTTTTGTTCTGCAATTATAGCTAGCTCTACCCCATATCGAGCAAGAAGGGCTTTATTGGCTGTCACAACATGATGTCCTGCCTCAAGCGCACTCTTAACAGCAGTATATACAATATCCAATTCACCACCAATTAACTCGACAAAAACATCAATCTCATCAAAGGCAGCCATCTCCACAGGTGAATCAAACCATCTTATATTACTGAGATCAATTCCACGATCACGGCCTTTATCGCGCGCACTAACAGCAACGACTTTGATGGATCGCCCACACTGACAAGCCAAACTATTCGCTTTTTCACATAGAACTCGAACAACTGAGGCACCAACCGTACCAAGTCCCGCAACGCCAACTTTTAAAGCTTCTGCCATTATCTAACCACTGATCCCTATCTTTATTGAAAAATCGTTTAAATGATGTGCCAATCAATATAAAAAATACTGGCACCACAAAGAATGCTGATACCTATCAGAACAAAAGAACTCCCCTGCTCCCTTCACACTCTTTTTTTCTAATAGAATTATCCCCGCTTTCTCAATCAAAATTCCTAAAAGTACAAATATTTATTTTCTTCAAAAATTTAAAAAACTTTATAAAAGATCTAATTCAAAATGAAAATCTACAAAACTGATAAATGCAAGTTACCGAAAAAACTGCTTTGTTTTAAAAAAGCAAAAGCCTTCCCGTAAAAACTAACCTCTATCAACAAAGAACAGAAAAAATCTCTCAAAAAACAATCAATAATAAGTGAAAGAATATCGAATATTTGGTAAGAAATACAAACATATCCCTTTCAAATCAACAAGTATTAAACAAAAAACATTCTTTCATATGATACGTAAAGAGAATGGATAAAATATAAAGTAGAATTAAATAATAACACATTCCTTCCTACCATTATATATAGCTGGAACTGTCTGTTCTTGAATGTAAAGATTTTTAACACTCTCCTATATAAAAATAGAATCTTACATTAAAGTAAAAAAACAAAAACTCACGTATGTACAGCATAATTCTAAAAAATTATAAATATGGAGAATAAACTTACAAAATTCGAATATTTTACCTTAACTTATTGCCGCTCTTTTGAAAAACAAGCGAGTTGAAATAACAAGAACCTCAATAAACTCTTTATCTGTGCTGCTTCATTTTCAAAAGAACTTTCTAAAGATGTAAAAGAACAAATAAGAAGCCTTTGATTTTTTTACAGCCACGTAAACGTCAAAGTCGAGAAAAATAATTTTGTATGATTCGTACTCTTTGTTAACTTACTCATAAATATTTTCTTTCTCTTTCAGAAATTATTTAAGCTTTTCTTTATGATAAGCTTAAATAAGCATCCTTCTGTATAAAAGCGCCCTCAAGTAAGTTAAAGGGTATTCACATGTACAAGCATGAAACAAAGATGAATAAAATATGTAAAAATAAACATCTTTAAAATGCTGTTATGATCATTTTTATCTATGCATCAAACTGAAAATAAACAACAAATATCATTCACTAAATAAATATGATGTTCGCAGCAATTTTTTTATCCATCATGATAACTCTATATTTTTTCTATAAAAAGTCTGAGAAAAAAATGATCTAAACAAAAGTCATTTAAAAATTATTCAATAAAATACACTTTTTTCAAAAAAAATGACACAGAGGGCTTGCGAAGTAAAAAGATCCTCTCTATAAGCCTCATCATTGGTTTGCGCCCATCGTCTAGCGGTTAGGACATCGCCCTTTCACGGCGGAAACAGGGGTTCGATTCCCCTTGGGCGTACCAATTTTCCTCCTACTCTGTGTAAGATATTGACTTTGCTTGTTTTTTTGATCTAAGGGATTAAATAAAAATGAAGAAACAGGCCTTTAGAGGAGAATTTTCTTAAAAAAGGTACAGAAATCGTCTAATGATTCATTTGTTATTTTTTTCAGGAAAAGCACTCTAATTTAGTCCTTAGGAGCAATGAAAAATTAATAAAATATAAGTTAAAGGATTTCTCTAGTAATAAGGTTATTTTATAAGCCATATTCATACGTATGCTATTAATTTTTCAATAAAAACCGACCACGCCCTTCATGCATTTATTTCAACTTTCAAAACTGAAATTGATCACCAAAAACGCATTTTAGATGAATCATCGCTCATTACAGGGCTTTTATATCACATTAAATTTTTTATAAACAAACGGTCCGTCATTTTAGATCAAATGGCGATATAAAAATAGATGCTTACTCACGAAAAAAACTCAAGAAACCCTCATTGAGAATACAATCAATTTATCAAATCGTTAAATAGAAAATTTGATAATAAAAATGCATATCCCTATTCCCCAGAAACATCCTTAATTTATTGATTAAATTATGCCTTTTTCAGTTACACAATGATGATAGATTTGCAAACACATCACTTCTTTTCAAAAGACTTTTCAATAAAGTTTTATACTCTACTCCCCACATTTCCATACCTTTTCCCCTTGTTTTTACTTTTCATTATAAACCTGAAAGTGCTATAAGGTAATATCACTTAAAAGAAAAAGGACTTCTAATGGCAAAGATCAAAGTAGAAAATCCCGTTGTTGAACTCGATGGGGATGAAATGACCCGTATCATCTGGAAATATATCAAAGATAAATTAATCCATCCCTATCTCGACATTGATCTCAAATATTATGATCTTTCTGTCGAAAACCGTGATGCAACCAATGATCAGGTAACGATCGATTCTGCCAATGCTATCAAAAAATATGGGGTTGGTATAAAATGCGCAACCATCACACCTGATGAAGCACGTGTTAAAGAATTTAACTTAAAAAAAATGTGGAAATCACCCAACGGCACTATCCGCAATATTTTAGGAGGCGTTATTTTTCGCGAACCGATTATCTGTAAAAATGTCCCCCGCCTTGTTCCTAACTGGACAAAGCCAATTATTATCGGACGTCATGCTTTTGGTGATCAGTATAAAGCAACAGATTTCAAATTTCCAGGCAAAGGAAAATTGAGTATTAAATTTGTCGGTGATGATAATCAAGTTATTGAGCATGATGTTTTTGATGCCCCAAGTGCAGGGGTTGCCATGGCAATGTATAACCTTGATGAGTCAATTCGTGACTTTGCCCGTGCGTCTTTTAATTATGGACTACAGCGGAATGTTCCGGTTTATCTTTCAACAAAAAATACCATCCTAAAAACTTACGATGGCCGTTTTAAAGATATCTTTCAAGAAATATTTGATACGGAATTTAAAGATGAATTTGAAAACCGTAAATTGTATTACGAACACCGTCTCATTGATGATATGGTAGCTTCGGCACTTAAATGGTCAGGAGGCTATGTCTGGGCATGTAAAAACTATGATGGTGATGTTCAATCTGATATTGTTGCCCAAGGCTTTGGTTCTCTTGGCCTTATGACTTCCGTTCTCATGACACCGGACGGTAAAATTGTTGAAGCAGAAGCCGCACACGGCACCGTAACACGCCACTATCGTCAATATCAAAAGAATGAAGAAACATCAACAAATTCTATTGCATCTATTTTTGCATGGACTCGTGGATTAGCGCATCGTGCCAAACTGGATAACAATGATAAATTAAAAAACTTTGCTACAACATTGGAAGAAATTTGTATTAAAACCGTTGAAGAAGGTTTTATGACGAAAGATCTCGCGCTTTTGATTGGGCCTAAACAAAAATGGCTTTCTACAACAGGTTTTCTCGATAAAATTGATGAAAATCTCAAAAAAACAATGGACCATTAAATAATAATTTAATTAAAATTCAAAGCTCTAAATAGAGCTTTGAATTTTTCTTGGTGAATTTAAAAAACTACCTTATAAATAGAAAGAAAAGAAACTTTTATTAAATAGCAAAAACAGTGAAAAAACAAAGCTGGTCTACGCTTCTATTGGGTAAAAATGGTCTTTGCTTTTTAACGTTTACAGGTGGAGTTGTGTTGCACGCCACCAGCGTTTATATCGTTATTACTATTTTACCCTCTCTTATGAAGCATATTGGCAATGAAATATATTATTCTTGGGTTGCGACTGTCTTCATTACAGCTTCTCTCGTAGGAACTTCCCTTGCAACAAAAATATTAGGAAAATTAGGTCCTCGTAACGCTTATGTTATCTCTGGAATTATCTTTACCCTAGGGACTTTCCTGTGCAGCATTTCTTCATCTATGCCATTATTTTTAATAGGACGCTTTATTCAAGGACTTGGAAGTGGTTCTTTGTTATCCCTATCCTATTCCATGGTACGTATTTTTTTTAACCCATCTTTATGGTCACACGCATTAAGTGTTATTTCTGGAATGTGGGGAATATCAACCTTATTAGGGCCAGCGATTGGAGGGCTTTCTGTATATTATGGCCTATGGCGAGTATCCTTTTGGATCATTGGTGTATTTGCTATATTCTTCTCACTTATCGCCTTTAAACTTTTACCCAAAAAGAATGAAAATGATATTCCAACATTCCCTCTCCCTCTTCTCCAACTTTTCATACTCACCTTATTGATTTTTATCATTTCGGTTGGAGGAACTATGGAGTCAACAATGGCAAAAATCTGCGGGCTCGTTATCGGGCTTAGTCTTCTCTTTGTTCTAGCAAAAATCGAAACATCTTCCCTTCATCCTATGTTGCCCCGTAAAACCTTTTCTTTTTCTTCTGAAATTTTTCCTATTTACGCATTGATACTTGTTATGACAACAGTCGTATACAGTATAGAACTTTATTTTCCACTTTTTCTTCAAGAGCTTCATGGGCAAACTCCACTTATTGCTGGTTATATAGCAGCACTTATGAGCCTAGGGTGGACATGTGGAGCCCTATCAAGTGCTGGTATCTCCGCAGGAAAAATTCACAACATCATTGTATACTCCCCCTTATTAAAACTGTTAGGAATCACCATTCTTTTATGGTTTCTTCCAACAGAAATTTCCACACTTGAATATATTTTTATTATTTGCTTAGCACTATTTTCTATTGGGATCAGTGCAGGCATAGCGTGGCCGCATTTGCTCACAAGGATCTTACAATGTGCAAATGATGAAGATGCTCTACGTGCAAGTGAATCCCTTACCTCTGTACAACTATTTTCAGCGGCCTTAAGTGCAACTCTAGCGGGAATTATCACCAATCTTGCTGGTCTCTCTAATCCTGGAGGAACAATAGGAATGATCTTAGCAGCAAAAACGCTTCTTATCGTACTCATGGGACTTTTATCTTGTTTTGCTATCCCATTAGCGTTGCACATTTCTCACTGTATATTAAAAAATCCGACAGGACGTTCCAATAATAACTAAAAATAAATATAAAAATTTCTTCTCTACTCAAAAAAATATTAAGCACGCTTCTCCATAAACCATGAAACGCAAAAAACCATTAATCCGCAAAAAGTTAGAATACTCCCTAAAACGGCTGTATATTCATAACTATAGCCTAATTTTAAAATCAATGCTCCAGCTTCTGCACCAAGAGCGTTGGCAATATTAAAAGCAGACTGCATTAATGCTCCTGCCAAAATTTGTCCTTGTAGTGCAACATCCATAATTTTTGTTTGTATAGAAGGCATAGCCGCAAAAGAAGTTCCAACCAAAAAGCATCCTATTGCAGCTGTTAACGGAGCATAAGATAAAAAGAAAAAAAGAAAAAAAACAAATGTGCTCCAAAGCATAGAAAAAAATATCATCGGCGAAATGCCTATTTTAACAGCCAGTTTAGGCCCCAAGAGATTTCCTACCACCATCCCCAATCCAACTAAGGGCATGATAAAGGGTATCCACTCAAGCGAAACACCAGAAATATGCATTAATGTTGACTTAATATAAGTGAAAACAGAAAATAATCCTGACGCCCCCACCGAAACCATTATTAAAAGAAGCCACACCTGCTTTTGCTTTAATGCACCCATTTCGCGTAAAGGACTCGTTCTTTTAGTCCTGAAATCGTAAGGCAAAAAATTCCAAATAAGTAAACAACATAATAAAGCAATCATACCCACAAGAATGAAAGCAATCTGCCAACCAATAAGTTGACCAATCCAAGTTGCACTTGGTGCTCCTAAAACGGTTGCAATAGTTAAGCCAAGCATAACAGACCCAACAGCTTTAGAACGTTCATTCATTTCCACCATTGAAGAGGCAACCATAGCCGCAAGTCCGAAATAGATCCCATGGGGAAGACCACTGAGAAAGCGTAATACGACTAATATGCTAAAATCAGAAAAAAAAGAACTCGCAATATTTGCTAAGGCATAAAAAAACATCAACCCTATCAAAACAGTTTTACGTGAAAATTGAGCCGTTGCAACAGCCAAAAGAGGAGCTCCCACCACAACCCCTAATGCATAAGCAGAAATATATTGACCCGCAGTAGGAATATCAACATATGAACTTCGTGCCATCTCTGGTAGAAGCCCCATTGCAACAAACTCTGCCGTCCCGATAGCAAAACTTCCCACTGCAAGGGCTAAAATTGCTAAACGCCGTATTCTCGAATCAATTTCCAATGCAAGAATGTTTTGTTTATGAGAATCCTTCATATCATCACTTCTGGATAAGAATTTTTTCTGTAGATATCTGTAATACGGAAAAAAATTCAAAACATTGTTATACGCGTAGCAAATCGTCCTCAATAAAGTTTTAGAAACATTTTGATATATAAGTATTTTATGAAATTTTCAGTAAGATTCTTTAATAAAAGATCTTTAAAAAAACAAACGGTTATAGATGTATTCAACTATTTTTATAAGAGCTGCCAGATAATAAACCCAGGATAATAAACTTTGTCTCCTTTTTCCAGCAGTTTCAATTTTATCCTAAATCTTTATTTAGAACGATATATCACACGCTATAAAAAATTCTAAAATTTATCGAAGAATACATTCCAAACAGGTGAATAATATCTCATCATTATCTTGATACAAAGATAAAAACTTCTGCCTAATTTATTATTTCTCCGTTTTTATGACCTAAATGCATCCTCTCTAAATTGATAAACTATAATTTCAATGCGTATGCTATCTTATGGATTAACAGAATCTTTTAAAAATTCTCATGATAATCGTGCTTAATTTCTCCATTGATTAAATAATCCTATTCTAGAGATATTTATCCCTATCTCATCTCATAGAGAAATAGCATAAGATCTTTTTTGATCTAATTCACTATCTGTAAATTTTAAATATTTACATAATATATTATGGCTTTATATAAGTATAATACAAAGTAAATACGATAATTTTTCGTTTAAAAATATTTATTGATCTTTAATTATATTGTAAATAATAATTATATTAATGTTATAAAAATAATAAAATGTGATTTGTAACCTTTAAATATTATAATATTAATTTATTATTACTTTAATTTTCTAAGGATTTATCTGTTATTTTGCATGTAACACATTCTTTACCTTAATCAATAAAAAATACAAAAGAACTCATAAAAATACAATTTTCATACTTCTTTAAGAGTTCGCTAACGCCTCATTAACATTGTTGTTTTAAATACTCATCAGAAACAGAAATAAACTGTTTTTCTCCGGATCAGGTAGCGCGTACCGGAGTAACAGTTTCTGTTTTATATGATCATTCCAAAAGGAATATATACCCCATAAAATAATACCTTTACGTTTTAAGATAGTGCAATTTTATTTTTTAGAAGGTATTTCTAATTTTATTTTTTTAGCAAAATTTGTAAGTAAAAAAATAAAATACTATATGAGATGAGTGTTTTAGCGTCCTTGTGCCCATAGAGCACGCGTTTCAGCACAAAAATCAGCATAACAAGCTTCTTCAATGGCGTCACGAATTCCTTGCATCAATTGTTGGTAATAAAAAAGATTATTCCAGGTCAACAACATACCACCAAGGGATTCACCAGATTTGATCAAATGATGCAAATAAGCACAACTATAATCATTTGTTGCCGGACAAAGAGACTGTGAATCAAGAGGATGGGGATCCTCTGCATAACGCGCATTACGTAAATTAATTCTACCAAAGCGCGTAAAAGCTAAACCATGACGTCCTGCACGCGTTGGCATAACACAATCAAACATATCAATACCACGTGCAACACTTTGTAAAATATCATCAGGTGTCCCCACTCCCATAAGATAGCGCGGTTTATTCTCTGGCAAAATCGGACAAGTAGCATCCAGCACTGCTGTCATAACACTCTGCGGTTCACCAACAGCAAGTCCTCCAATAGCATAACCCTTTAAATCCATTTCTTTTAATGCTTGAGCAGAACGTTCACGCAGTTTCATATTATCACCCCCTTGAACAATCCCAAACAATGCTTTTTCTGGCTGATCCCCAAAAGCTATTTTACAACGTTGTGCCCAACGTAATGAAAGTTCCATAGCTTCTTCCATCTCTTTTTCACTTGCGGGTAATGCAATACATTGATCCAACTGCATCTGGATATCCGCATCAAGAAGTCCTTGAATTTCGATAGAACGTTCTGGACTCATTTCATAGTAGGCTCCATTAATATAAGAGCGAAAAATCACACCTTGTTCGTTAATTTTACGGATGCCTGCCAATGACATAACCTGAAAACCACCAGAATCGGTTAAAATAGGTCCATTCCAGCGTGAAAATTTATGTAAGCCTCCTAAACGTGCAACACGCTCGGCTCCAGGACGTAACATTAAATGATAAGTATTACCTAAAATAATATCCGCCCCAAGATCACGTATTTGATCCATATACATAGCCTTAATGGTTCCTGCCGTCCCCACAGGCATAAAGGCAGGTGTACGAACACACCCACGACCCGTTATAATTTCACCACGACGGGCATAGCCATCCTGAGCAATCTTTCTATAATGAAATGTCTTTATCATCACTCTCGTCTTTTTATCTTCCATAAATTCATCTTGCCATAGAAAGAAAAGCTATACCTCTCTTGACCAGTAGCATCATAAACTTTATGGATTGATTCTTGATTTGCTAAACGATGTCACTAGCATAAAAAGTGAAACGAGATAAAGAAATCTTCACAACCAAGTGATGATTATAATCAGCGTGATAATCTCATTTCTCAGTAAAACCTAACAATATAACGCGCCAAGATATCTAGTTTATTTCTTTTCAATTTCAAAGAGTTGTGAGATTACTTTTTAAGAGTAACAATCTTACTTTCACATACTTTTAATAATGATAATATCTAGAGAATTTTGCATGGAATAGAAGAAGTCTCTAAAATATTGCATATAACCTTATATCTGTTTTACCCTGATAGATAAAATTCTGCCTATATATGAAACGTAAACAGCCTAGAATTTTTCTATAATCTCCTCATAAAATGTAAATCCGTGAAGAATAGCCTATCACTTTTTTACAAATAAAAAATTCACACTTTATCTTTAAAATCTAAACACACTCTTCACACAATACGCGCGCAACATATATTACATTTAAAATGAATATTGCCTTCATAAGAAATTTTTCCCAAAACACAGATACGATAAATTTCTCCTATCTGCTTTCAAGAAAAACAAAGCAAAACTATCCTTTCATCCAAACAAATGCACGCAATCAAACTATTATACGAGGTAAGAATTTTCCAAACTTTATTCACATAAAAGTACATTCCAAGCAACGTAGCGAAAATATAAAAACAGATAAAAACAATAAGTTATAAACATTTATTGTTGAACAGGTTCATCTTATCAAAATGATCGGCTAACGGCATCACACAAACATTAACACCCTCTTAGAACATAAACGTTATCAATAATGAATGAACAACATGACGTAAGCACATTACCTCTAAAAGTACCAAAGCTTAATGCGAAAAAAGATATAGCAAACCCTCTTTACGACCACTATTCTTCACAGCGCACAAGATAACAACCAGATAGAAAATATCTGCACTTAGTGCTCTTACATTTGAAATCGATAACCCTATTTCATATCCGCAGCAATTGTAGCTTTAATAATTGCGTCAGGATCTACAACAGGCTCACCGCGTTTAATTTGATCAACATTCTCCATCCCCTCAATAACCTGTCCCCATATGGAATATTGACGATCAAGCCACGGAGCATCTGCAAAACAAATAAAAAACTGTGAATTAGCAGAATTCGGATTCTGACTACGTGCCATAGAAACCGTACCACGCTTATGAGAAAGATTGGAAAACTCCGCTGTCAAATCAGGTTTCTCTGAACCACCCATCCCCGCACGTGATAAATTAAATTTTTCACTATCCTTCTTTCCAAATTGCACATCACCAGTCTGCGCCATAAAACCATCAATAACACGGTGAAAAATGACATTATCATAAGCCCCTTCACGCGCAAGCTCTTTAATACGTGCAACATGACCAGGAGCTAAATCAGCCAAAAGTTCAATAACAACTTTCCCCTTGGTTGTTTCAAGAATTAAGGTATTTTCTAAATCTCTCATTTCGGCCATAAGACTCGTCTCCTTTAATTCATCTATCAGCTTGCAAAACAGCAGTATTAATAACATCAGGATTTGTTACAGATCCATTATTACTTGTAGACCCTTTTTTAATTTTATCAACAACATCCATTCCCTCTATGACTTCTCCCACAACCGTATACTGACCATTTAAAAAAGCAGCATCAGCAAAACAAATGAAGAATTGAGAATTAGCGGAATTTGGATCTTGTGAACGTGCCATTCCAACGGTACCACGCTTAAATGGCTGCTTTGAAAATTCTGCCGGTATATTAGGATAATCGGAACCTCCCATACCAACGCGTTTAAGATCAAAGTCTGCACTCCCCTTTTTTCCAAACTTTACATCACCAGTCTGTGCCATAAAATCTGGAATAACGCGGTGAAAGACAACATTGTTGTAAGCACCTTCTTTTGTTAATCGTTTGATTTGTTCAACATGCTTTGGTGCGAGATCAGGACGAAGACGTATCACCACATCACCATTTTTGAGGGATAAAATAAGCACGTTAGAATCATCAGATGCATTAGAATCATTCGCCACAGTACTTAGTGAGAAAAAACAAAAAAGACATGTCAAAATAGCAAAAATTCTAAGATACATAATCACTCTCTTCTGAAGATTGAAATTTTAAGTGCAAAGCTCTGGCAATATTTTCAGGTACAAAGGGCGTCACATCACCTCCCATAGAAGCGATCTGGCGTACCAATGTGGAAGTTATTACGCGTCCAGAAACACTCGCTGGCAAAAAAACAGTTTGCAATTCAGGGGACATAATACTGTTCATCCCCGCCATTTGCATTTCATAATCAAGGTCAGTTCCATCACGCAACCCACGAATAAGAAAGGAAGCACCAATTTCACGCGCCTTATCAACCAAAAGAGTATCAAATGAAATAACCTGTAACCGATCAGGACCTATTCCCAATAACTCTTTTCCCACCTCAGTAATTAAATCAACCCGTTCTTCAAAACTAAAAAGAGTTTTTTTCTGAACTTGTATCCCTATAGCCACGACCACCTTGTCAGCTAAAGCAAAGCTCCGTTGTAAAATATCAAGATGCCCATTTGTAAAAGGATCAAAGGAACCTGCATAAAGAGCAATTTTTTCCATTTCACTCTACACTTTTCAAAATTATTTTTCTTCACCCATATCAACCGTATCAGAGTGTCTTTCCGCCTGATCATCTGCTTGGTTATCATCCTCTTCAGATTCAGAAATACGCTCAACAGATACGACCTTCTCACCTTCAGCTGTATTGAAAATTGTTACCCCCTTAGTTGAACGCCCCGCTATACGAATACCATCAACGGGAACACGAATAAGCTGCCCCCCGTCTGATACCAACATAATTTGATCTTGCGCTTTTACTGGGAAAGACGCTACTAACTTACCAATTTCAGAAGTTTTAGATGGATCTGTCGCACGAATTCCTTTTCCACCACGTCCCGAAATACGGAATTCATAAGAAGAAGACCGCTTTCCATAACCAAACTCACTCACGGTTAACAGCATCTGTTCACGTGCTTGCAGCTCTGCGTAGCGCTCCTCTGTTAACTCTGTCTCAGCGCCCCCATCTTCCTCATCAAGAATGACAATATCTTCAATATCAGCATCTGAACCAGCAGCACGCCGTTCATTTATCACACGTTTAATATATGTAGAACGCTCAATAGACGTTGCTTCAACATGCTCTAAAATTGTCATCGAAATAACTTTATCGCCTTTCGCCAAATTGATACCACGAACCCCTACAGAATTACGCCCTGCAAAAACACGAACATCCACAACTGGAAAACGGATACATTGTCCATTCGCAGTTGTGAGAACAACATCATCATGTTCTGTACAGGTTTCAACAGAAAGAATTTCATCTTCTTCATCAAGTTTCATGGCAATTTTACCATTACGATTAACCTGAACGAAGTCTGATAACTTATTACGACGCACAGTTCCACGAGTTGTCGCAAACATGATATCCAATGCACTCCAACTTGCTTCATCTTCTGGCAAAGGCATAATGGTTGTAATGCGTTCGCCTTGTTGTAAGGGAAGCATATTGATCAAAGCTCGTCCGCGCGATTGCGGTGTCCCCAGTGGTAGTCGCCAAACTTTTTCCTTATAAACAATCCCACGTGATGAAAAGAAAAGAACCGGAGTATGTGTATTAGCGACAAATAAACGCGTTACAAAATCCTCATCTTTTGTAGACATACCAGAACGTCCCTTACCACCACGGCGTTGTGCACGATAGGTATTAAGAGGGACGCGCTTAATATAGCCACTATGGCTCACTGTTACCACCATATCCTCTGGCGCGATCAGATCTTCACTCTCCATCTCAGCACTACCAAAACCAAACACAGTGCGTCGAGGTGTTGCAAATTCCTCACGAAGAGCACTCAACTCGTCTTTAACAATACCCATAATGCGTACACGCGATGCCAAGATATCAAGATAATCAGCAATATCCACACCAATTTTATTCAATTCATCAGCAATTTCATCACGCCCAAGGGCTGTCAAACGTTGCAAACGCAATTCTAAAATAGCACGCGCCTGCTCTTCAGAAAGATTATAAGTACTATCCTCATGAATAATATGACGAGGATCATCAATAAGTTTAATCAAAGGTGCTACATCCGCAGCAGGCCAGCGTCGCTCCATTAATTGTGTACGTGCTGTCTGTGGATCTGGTGCTTTGCGAATAAGCGCTATGATTTCATCAATATTGGCAACCGCAAGGGCAAGACCAACCAAAACATGGGCCCTTTCACGCGCTTTACGCAAAAGATATTTCGTTCGCCGACTAACAACCTCTTCACGAAAAGAAACAAATGCACGAAGCATATCAAGCAACGTCATTTGTTCAGGTTTTCCTCCATTTAACGCAACCATATTACAACCAAAAGAAGTTTGCAGCGGCGTATAACGATATAATTGGTTTAAAACAACCTCCGCAATAACATCTTTCTTCAACTCAATAACGACACGATATCCATCACGATCAGATTCGTCACGCAAATCAGAAATTCCTTCGATGCGTTTATCGCGCACCAATTCGGCCATTTTCTCAATCATCGTTGCTTTATTAACTTGATAAGGAATTTCACTCACGATAATTGCTTGTCGACCACTACGAATTTCTTCAATATCAACTTTAGCGCGCATAATAATTGAACCACGCCCTGTTTCATAAGCTGAACGGACACCAGAATGTCCTAGAATAATCCCCCCTGTAGGAAAGTCTGGACCAGGAATAATTTCAATTATTTGATCGAGTGCGATACTGGGATTATCAATCAGAGCGATACAACCATCAATAATTTCACCAAGATTATGGGGCGGAATATTGGTTGCCATTCCCACAGCAATACCCCCTGATCCGTTAACCAAAAGATTAGGGAAACGTGCTGGTAAGACGACCGGTTCACGCTCACGCCCATCATAATTATCCTGAAAATCAACAGTATCTTTATCAATATCAGCTAAAAGTGCTTCTGAGACTTTTTCTAAACGACACTCCGTATAGCGCATTGCCGCTGGTGGATCACCATCAACAGAACCAAAATTTCCTTGCCCATCAATTAATGGATTTCTTAAAGAGAAATCCTGTGCCATACGCACCAAAGCATCATAAATCGAAGCGTCACCATGGGGATGGAATTTTCCCATAACCTCCCCAACAACACCAGCAGATTTACGATACGGTTTATTAAAAACAAGCCCCATCTCATTCATAGCATGAAGGATACGTCGATGAACAGGTTTAAGACCATCACGGACATCAGGGAGTGCACGTGAAACAATGACACTCATCGCATAATCGAGATAAGAGCGTTGCATTTCATCAATAATGCTAATTGGTTCAATACCAGTCAGCACATCACGTTCTGGTTGTGGAGTAAGATCAGTCACAATTTCAAAACTTTCAAAAAAGAATCATTTCGCTTTGTTTATATCGAAAAATACACCAGAATGCTAATTTCTCTCCCATAACGAAAAAGAAATTTAACAATATTTTTCAATATATTACTAATTTATATTAAAATTACTACGAATAATAAACACTTCCCACTTCGCTAAACTTCAAAAATCTAAAATAAACAAACCATAAAAAGTCGTAATACTTCAAATTTACCCCCCTTAGAAAGGGACGTCATCATCCAATTTATGAGAAAAACTTTCTCCCACTTGGCTATTATTTTGACCAAAAGTATTTCTCTGATTTGAGCTATTATCTGCAAAGCCACCACTATAACTCCCCCCTTGACTTGTTGCTCCTTGCTCCCCACCAGCTCCCCCACGCCCATCAAGCATTTGTAATTCCCCACGGTATTTTTGCAAAACAACCTCTGTTGCATAACGATCATTTCCATTTTGATCTTGCCATTTCCGTGTCTGTAACTGCCCCTCAATATAAATTTTACTGCCTTTTTTTAAATATTGCTCTGCAATTTTGACAAGGTTTTCATTAAAAATAACAATATTATGCCACTCGGTGCGTTCCTTTCGCTCATTTGTATTCCGATCACGCCAACTTTCCGAAGTAGCAATACGCAGATTTGCCACTTGATCTCCAGAATTCAAACGGCGGATTTCGGGGTCTGCCCCGAGATTACCAATCAAAATAACTTTATTAAGGCTACCAGCCATTGCATAAACTCCAAAATTTTAATTCGTCAAATACTGTTATAGAACAGTTATAACCATCTTGACCTTCAACTTACACGTTTGTAATTGACCTTCAATATGGATATTGCTACCCTTCCCAATATTAGATCCAATGTAATTATAACAAAATATGATAACAACGCATAGTTTATTCCATCAATAGAGAATAAAAAGCTGCTCGTTTGTATTTTCTTTTCATAAAATTTATACTTTCTTTTTGCGTTAAAGCAGTTAAGCACGTTTTAATTCTAAAAAAACAGTTTTATTCCATTTCAGAGGCTTAATTTTCGTCACATATGCCAAGGATAAAAAATGACTCATCAAAAATATATCTCCATTCGCGGTGCACGTGAGCATAACCTTAAAAATATTGATCTCGATCTGCCTCGTGATAAACTCATTGTTGTAACAGGACTTTCTGGATCAGGAAAATCATCTTTAGCTTTTGATACAATTTACGCTGAAGGACAACGCCGCTATGTCGAAAGCCTTTCGGCTTATGCACGCCAATTTCTTGAAGTCATGCAAAAACCAGACGTTGATCGCATAGATGGCCTTTCTCCAGCTATCTCCATTGAACAAAAAACCACCAGCCGCAATCCGCGCTCAACAGTCGGTACCGTCACTGAAATCCACGACTATATGCGTCTCCTCTTTGCTCGTATTGGTATTCCTCATTCCCCTGCTACAGGACTTCCTATTGAAAGCCAAACGGTAACCCAAATGGTTGATCAAATTATGTCCTTACCAGAAGGAACACGAATTTTTATTATGGCCCCCTTGGTGCGAGGTAGAAAGGGAGAATATAAAAAAGAGCTAACGGAACTTTTAAGAAAAGGATTTCAGCGCGCTAAAGTTGATGGAGAGTTTTATGAAATCCCTGATATTCCACCTCTTGATAAAAAATATAAACATGACATCGATGTTGTGGTAGACCGCATTGTTGTACAAAATGATATCACCTCTCGCTTGGCTGATAGTATAGAAACCTGTTTACAGCTAGCAAATGGACTTGTCATTGCTGAAATGGCCGACCAACCCTTGGCACAAAAAGAGACAACCAAAGAAGCTGCTTATAAGTCAAAAAACGATACACACAAACGGCTTCTTTTTTCAGAAAAGTTTTCCTGCCCTGTATCAGGTTTTTCTATCCCTGAAATTGAACCACGACTCTTTTCATTCAATAATCCTTTTGGAGCCTGTCCTCTCTGCGATGGACTAGGGATCAAAAAGGCAATGGACCCTCAAAAAATTGTACCAAATAAAAATCTTACCTTAAAAGACGGAGCCATTGCCCCTTGGGCTAAATCAGATTCACTTTATTATAGCCAAACCCTAGAGGCATTAGGAAAAGCTTACGACTTCAAACTCACAAATCAGTGGTGTGAACTCTCTAATGAAGCACAACAAGCTATTCTCTACGGTACAAAAAGAAATGAAATTTCTTTTATCTACAAAAATAACTCTGGTTTGCATAAAATGACTCAACCCTTTGAAGGAATCATCCCCAATATGGAGAGACGCTGGAAGGAAACTGATTCTGCTTGGTCTCGTGAAGAAATTGAGCGTTATATGTCTTCTTCTCCTTGCGAAGCTTGTCACGGTTATCGTTTAAAACCAGAGGCACTTGCTGTGAAAATCCATGGGATGCATATTGGGCAAATATCAGATCTTTCTATTCTAAAAGCAGATGATTGGTTTGCCAACATCCATCAACACCTCACGGAAAAACAACGTAATATCGCAGTACGTATTTTAAAAGAAATTCGCGAACGCTTAGCTTTTTTAAATCATGTAGGATTGGAATATCTTACCTTATCTCGAAATTCAGGAACTCTTTCAGGGGGAGAAAGCCAACGTATTCGACTAGCCTCCCAGATTGGTTCTGGTCTTACAGGCGTTCTTTATATTTTAGATGAACCATCCATCGGTTTACACCAACGCGATAATGAACGCCTTTTGGAAATGCTGTGCCATTTACGCGATCTCGGTAATACAGTTATTGTTGTTGAACATGATGAAGATGCCATTCGCGCAGCAGACTATGTTGTTGATATGGGCCCTGCAGCTGGGGTTCATGGTGGTAAAATCATAGCACAAGGGACACCACAAGAAGTTATAGAGAATCCAGCCTCTCTCACAGGCCAATATCTTTCAGGAAAAATGGCGGTTAGACTGCCGAGAGAACGACGCAAAATATCAAAATCGAAAACCCTTAAAGTCATTGGCGCCAAAGGCAATAACCTTAAAAATATCAGTGCAAATATCCCTCTTGGAACTTTCACATGCATAACCGGTGTTTCTGGAGGAGGAAAATCAACATTTCTTATTGAAACGCTCTTCAAAGCAGCATCACATCAGATCATGGGGAGTCATCATAGCCCTGCCAGCTATGATAAAATTGAAGGATTAGAATTTCTTGATAAAGTCATTGATATCAACCAGTCCCCTATTGGACGCACCCCACGCTCTAATCCCGCAACCTATACAGGCGCTTTTACACCGATTCGTGATTGGTTTGCCGAACTTCCAGAATCAAAAGCTCGTGGTTATAAAGCAGGGCGTTTTTCATTTAATGTTAAAGGAGGACGCTGTGAAGCCTGTCAAGGTGATGGAGTCATCAAAATTGAAATGCACTTTTTACCAGATGTCTATGTAACTTGTGATGTCTGTAAAGGAAAACGTTATAATCGAGAAACACTAGAAATAAAATTCAAAGGGCAATCTATCGCTGATATTTTAGATATGACAATCGAAAAGGCTGAGGAATTTTTCCAGGCTGTTCCCGCTATTCATAATAAAATGGAAACCCTCATGAAAGTAGGATTGGGTTACATAAAAGTAGGACAGCAAGCGACCACACTTTCTGGTGGGGAAGCACAACGTGTAAAACTTGCAAAAGAGCTTTCACGCAAAACAACGGGACGTACACTTTATATTTTAGATGAACCGACAACAGGTTTGCATTTTCATGATATTTCTAAACTTCTTGAAGTGCTCCATGAACTGGTCGAGCAAGGCAACACTGTCATTGTCATTGAACATAACCTTGACGTTATCAAAACAGCCGACTGGATTATTGATTTAGGGCCGGAAGGTGGAGATCGTGGGGGTGAAATCGTTGCAATTGGACGTCCTGAAGATATTATTAAGATTCCTGCTTCTTATACGGGAAAATTTCTAAAAGATGTTTTACAGCGCCACTCTCTCTACAATTCCAACTCTTAAAAAGGTTTACTTTTAAAAGACTTACCTTGTAAGATACAGTATAATACGAATAAAGACAGTGTTTTTATTGTTTCTTGTAAATTAATATCTCATTCCAGTGTAGCAGCATGTTTAAAGCAAAGGCTGAAACGATTTTTAGCGCTTTATAAGCTGTTTTAGTTTTCGTATTGTCCAATAGAAGAACGTGCGCATAACTGCGTATCTTTCCTCTATTTGTTTATATCTGAAATGACTGATAGCCTAATTTTAGAAGAATACAAATTTTAAGGATATAAAAAGTTTGCATCTTTTCCATCTCCTTTTAATTCATCTTGATCTTGACGATTTTCAAAAGCATCCACAGCAAGATCTTATAATAAAGGCTGCACATTACTTCACACTTTTGTTTATCGTGTTCCTTAACGGGATTCATTCCTCACGAAGGGAGGGAATGCCCCAAACGGAATAATTTGTGTTGCCAATTCCAGACACTTGTTTTAATTGATTAAGGATAAAAAGATTTAAAGTGAAAAAATCTCACGCTATTAGAGTTTCTCATTCGATATGAGAAATATTGAATGGTCTTTTTAAATTAATTTATATTAAATAAAAAAGAAACTCAACGTTCTTATTATATCATTCTAATTATATTATTTAAATTCTGTACAAGGAATTGTAATTTTTTCCCAAAAAATAATATTTCACTTTATTCTACAAAAAATCCTCCTCCTAGAGCATAGACTATAATTGTTTTCGAGTTTTTGTGTACAAAGTATCTGTTGGACATCTTAGAGTTGTCAATATAATGTGATGCAGTCTAAAAAGACAAAATAACGTTGGAGATAATTTCAGCATGAAAAAAATTGAAGCCATTATAAAACCTTTCAAACTTGATGAAGTAAAAGAAGCGCTTCAAAAAATTGGACTACACGGTATTACAGTAACAGAAGCAAAAGGTTTTGGTCGTCAAAGGGAACATACAGAACTTTATCGTGGTACAAAATATGTTGTTGACTTTCTACCTAAAGTAAAGATTGAGATTGTTGTATCCGATGAAAAACTGGAACAAACTGTTGATGCAATACGCAAAGCAGCGCAAACAAAACATATAGGAGATGGAAAGATATTTGTTTTTTCCATTGATGATGCCATTCGTATAGGGACTGACGAAACTGGGATCGATGCTCTTTAATAAACAACAAAAAATTCACCTTTATCACTCTCAACGCCATATTAAGGAAATTGAATATGACAACCGCATCAGATATTATCAAACAGATTGCAGACAACGAAATCCGTTTTGTTGATTTACGTTTTACTGACCCACGAGGAAAATTGCATCACATTACAATGGATATCGCAGAGATCAGCGAGGATACCTTTAGTGATGGTGTTATGTTTGATGGTTCTTCAATTGCTGGTTGGAAAACAATTAATGAATCTGACATGGTTTTAATGCCTGATCCCAAAACAGCACATATTGATCCCTTTTTTGCTCAATCTACTTTGGTCATATTTTGTGATATCCTTGATCCTGTCTCTGGTGAGTTTTATCGTAGAGATCCTCGTTCTATCGCCAAAAGGGCTGAGGTTTATATGAAATCTTTAGGGATTGGAGATACAATCAATATAGGACCAGAAGCAGAGTTTTTTATCTTTGATGATGTGCGCTATAAAACAGATCCTTACAATACAGGATTTAAACTCGATTCAAGTGAACTTCCTTCCAATGATGATACGGAATATGAAACAGGCAATCTAGGACATCGCCCACGAATGAAGGGAGGCTATCTTCCTGTCCCACCGATTGATTCCTGCCAAGATATGCGTTCTGAAATGCTCACAGCACTTAAAGATATGGGCGTGCAGGTTGAAAAACACCATCATGAAGTAGCAGCGGCTCAACATGAATTGGGGATTCGTTTTGATACGCTTGTTCGCGAAGCTGATAAGATGCAAATTTTTAAATATGTCGTGCATCAAATAGCAAACAGTTATGGAAAAACAGCAACTTTTATGCCAAAGCCTATTTTTGGTGACAATGGCTCAGGAATGCATGTTCATATGTCCATTTGGAAAGATGGAAAACCTATTTTTGCGGGAAATGAATATGCCGGGCTCTCAGAAACTTGTTTATTTTTTATCGGTGGTGTTATTAAGCACGCAAAAGCAATTAATGCCTTTACCAATCCATCCACAAACTCCTATAAGCGTTTGGTTCCTGGTTATGAAGCTCCTGTCCTTCTTGCCTATTCGGCACGTAATCGTTCTGCATCTTGTCGTATTCCAATGAGTTCTTCGCCAAATTCAAAACGCGTAGAAGTTCGTTTTCCAGACCCAACAGCAAATCCCTATTTAGCATTTGCAGCCCTCTTAATGGCTGGTCTTGATGGCATAAAAAACAAAATTCACCCTGGACATGCTATGGATAAAGATCTTTATGATCTCCCCTTAAAAGAACTCAAAGAAATCCCTACCGTTTCAGGAAGTCTGCGTGAAGCACTTGAAGCGCTCGACAAAGATCGTGGCTTCCTTAAAGCTGGCGATGTTTTTGATGATGATCAGATTAATTCCTTTATTCAAGTAAAGATGCAAGAAGTCTTGCGTTACGAAACAACGCCTCATCCTGTTGAATTTGATATGTACTATTCTGTTTAAACAATAAATAGGAATTTTTTTAATTTTTAAAATGGAGGCAAAAGCCTCCATTTTTGTGGATATTCTCCGCATCACGAAGCATAAGTGGCTTTTTGCTTATCTACTTTTCCTCTATAATCATTTTGAATCTCTTCAAATTAATTAGCAGGGTTTCTAATGCCGAAAATTTGTTTTCTCGTTTCTATTCTTTTATGTATTGCCCTTATCCCATCAACGACTCTAGCACATACAGTTGGAAACCAAGAACTCATAACCCTTGAACTTGAAAAAGCAACATCTGCTTATAGTAAAGCACTTAAAAATGCCGATGCAGATGCTATTTTAAACGCTATTCCCCCCCAAATTATTAACAGCTTAACGGCTAAAAAAAATCTTAGTCAATCACAATTTCAACAAATCATGAAAAGACAAATCGAACAGTTGGCAGAAAATTACAAGATTGAAAGTATCCACATTGACCAAAAACAAAAACGTGAAGGTAAACTTGATAATGGCATTCCTTATTTTGTTATACCCATAGAGCTTGTAACCACAACAAATGCTAGAAAAAAATGCTCTATTCAAACTGAAATTATTGCCCTGCTTTATAATAACCAGTGGTATTTTATCCGAGGTAATGACGACGCAATCTTAAATGTAATCGACGAAGTATTCCCTGGACTTGAAAAAGTAAAAATCAATCCTTTAAAAATTACAAAAATACAATGATCGGAGAAAATATATAAATAAAAGATTTAACCTTATAAACAAGTTCTAACAATTGTAACAGCGGCATTAAATTCAATTTTTTTATGAGCACGGCGTACCATTGTCTCTTTATCCGTTCCCCATTGTTCCATCATCCAATCTTCATCTAAATGAGCAATAGACCAAGCATGATCCGCATCAATTTTTTCCGCAGCGACCGCAAGAGCAATAAGAGCAGATCCCGTTAAAGTTGTCATCACATGGAGTGCAGCAAGCATATAGGGGGATTCAACGCTGCGTAAATAATGGCTCACAGCTTGAAGTGCTTCTGGTGATTGTTCCACATGTATCAGCCCTTCTGTCAAGTAAAAGCGTGCTCCTAGTTTTTCTTCTGCCCAATCCAATAAAGGATCCCATTGTTTACATTGCCGTTGTACCAACTCTTTAGGAGTTTGTGCACGATAAAAAATCATATCACAAGCAACAAAACGCAATAAATCTTCAAAAACAGCCTGCATATCATCAGCAATACCATCAATAACAGTGTTAACAAGACGCGTCATCGGCATTGTTGCTGGATCAACAACGTTCTTTTGACTCTCAAATTCCTGAGCAATGAATTCAGCAAACACTTGCGTTGGCACAAGAAAATGACGCTTTGCAGGCGTTTTAACGGGACGTTCATCTAATAAGATCGTAAAGCCTCCCTCCTCACAAGCAATCTTCACTTCTCTATAAAATCGTTTTGGATGTGGTTGGCATGAAAGACTTTGACTCTTCTGGACAGAACTATTTTGATTCAAGGACCTATCAAAATGATTCAAAATTTCACGCATATTGTTTTACCTCTGATATTTCAAAAAACGACTTATTTTTAAAGCTCTATATATTGGATTTAAGGTTTAAATTGATTCCTTTCTCTATCTTACAAGAAGGGAAAAAAATTTATTAATCCAAACCGATTTTTCAATATATCCTTTATTTGAACAAACAAGACAATGCTCTTCTTCATATATACAGCAACAGTTGTTAGAATAGTTTTGTAAAATAATTTATTTTTCCTATACATTTCTTTTAGAAATATTGATTCGTAACAAAAGTTTGTTGCAACGGATCAAGGTTATCTTCAATTTGGCTTAGAGCATCTTAAGAAAGTAATATCGCTGATAATTGCATATATAGAAGCACTTGAAACATTAGATGATGACGCTTATTTGGCAGGAGCTAAAGATTATATCCAAAATAATCTTGGAAAGCCGCAAACTTCACAGTCAAGATTTAATTTTTCGACATCACACTATGTGCAGCGCGTTATTGGGGGATTAAATCGTTGAATTTCTTAAAAGGACGGTTATTCTTATTTACCTTTGCCATTCTCGCATTGTTTTCCATAAGTTGGTTATTATCTAAGAATTTGGTGAGCAATATACCAGTCATGCATGCGGTTGGACTGAGGTTGTTTGCCACTGCTGCCACCTTATGGGTGATAGCACTTTTTCGTGAGAAAGCTGTTTTCAGATCCCTCCCATTACTTTCTATGATACCTTCTTTTTTAATTCTATCGGTGTTAGGATTTTCGCTATATTTTGTCTGCAGTTTTGGTGCATTAAAATCACTCAAAGCCAGTGATTTAACCATGGTTTTAGCCACTATTCCAGGAATTACCTATATATTGGGAACACTGACGAATAGTCTTATGTTTTCATGGTTCAAGCTTATCGGTATGATCATTGTCAGTGTAGCGGCTATAGCATTTAATATAAACAGTGTAGAGGTGGGATATTACAGCCTAATAGGCATAGCTCTTGCTTTAACAGCAGCGCTTTCTTACTCTGCTTATGGCTTATTGTCTAAACGTTATCTTAAAAATTTACCTTTGCTCACCTCATTGGCTTGGATCACGACAATTTCTGCAGTGTCATTTATGCCATTATTCATTTTTGATCCTGCTCCACTCTTATATCTTAATTTAGAAGATATACTTAAGATATTGATTTTAGGAACTGTTTGTTCGGCACCCGTTTACGTATTGTACCAAAAAGTTTTAGCTGAGGGAGGCGTATTATATGCCAACACTATTGGCGTATTATCTCCTTTTGCAGTGGTTACGTGTGAATGGATCATCGGCTCGAGCCCTTCTCTCAATATGATCAAAATAATTGCCATGATAATGGCCGCTATAGGAATGACACTCTTATTTATAGATGCATCAAAGGTATCTGGATGGCAACAGAAACATCGTGCCAAAAATTCCAAATTTAATGAGGAAATAAAATGAAAAAACTCGCGTTAGTTTGCCAACGCAATGCAAAATTACCCTTTATATTTGAAGCAGCACAAACCGCTAATATCGAATTAGTCATGATCTATGATACCGCTGAAAGCACTCCTATTCAACTCCCCACAGCAGTTACTTCAACTTGGCAACTTCCTGTTTTTGATAACCCAGAAGCAGCTTTAGACACTTTTGCAACAGGTGTAAAAGAACGTAATATTGCTGGGGTTATGACCCTTCGCGAAGAAGCCATCCTATGGACAGCTTTGGCTGCAAAAAAAATCAATACTCCAAGTATTGAACCAGAAGTAGCAGCATTAACCCGCAACAAATATCTCATGCGTCAAGCTTTTGCTAAAGCAGGGCTTAGAACCCCAAGATTCTTTTATATAGATAATCCAGAAGACCTTTCACAAGCACATTCCTTGGAGTATCCGCTCGTTATTAAACCCGTCTCTGGATGGGCGAGTACAGGCGTAATGTTAGCTAAAAATTCCGCCGAACTTCCTGATCTCGTCAAAGCAGTATGGAATGTTCAGCATAAAGACATGGCACGTTTTAACGATACAAAGAAGCCTTTAGGCTTAGTAGTAGAACAATATTTGCCAGGAAAAGAGTTCGTCGTAGAATGCTTTGTTGATACAGCAGGTGTACATGTTCTAGCCGTTGGTGACAAAGGACAACCTGAAGGACCATGGTTTGAAGAAACAATTTATCGTCAACGCCGTGATATAGATGATCCTCTCGTTATTGCTTTATGTGAAGTTGCATGCTCTGGAGTAAAAGCTCTTGGTATAAATATGGGTGCTGCCCATGTAGAGCTACGCCTAGATGCCAATAACTTACCTTATATCATTGAGATCGGTGCTCGTATTGGTGGATCGGGTGTCTCCCATTTTATTGTGGAGCAAGGTACAGGAATTTCATTTGCAAAACTCTGTATGAATGCCGCTTTAGCTGAACCAAATCCAAACCTTCCTGATATACTCCCAGCTAAAAAAGTGGCTGCAAATTATATTATTCCTCTTTGTGGTCATGGGCGCTTTTGTGGATTTTCAGGTCTAGATAAAGTTGCACAACATCCTCAAACTGCTAGAACTATAATTTTCTTTGAAACCGATCATTTTTCACTACCTCCACCAGCATTTGGTGGATATCCTGGTTTTATTTTCTCTGTTCATGCCTCAGATCAAGAAGCACGCGATTACCACGAATGGCTTGATGACACCTTAAGAATCATATGGAAATCTTATATTTAAATAACCTGATAGAGATATTTCTACTTACTCTTAATGTCGATATGAATCTTATCAATACAAGCAAAAATCACAATGCACTTTCTTAAAATTTTGCAAAAGCCTTCTAGGAGATGTTGAATTTGATAGTAATAATTGATCCATAACTTTGCACACTCTCCCTCTAAAAGAGAGGTATTTACACACACTAACATGTTTTTAAAATGCTTCTTACAGTCTATAAAATGAAGTGGAAATATAAAGTTGTGCATTTTAAGCATCACCCTTCTTTGCTTAACAGCAAAAGCCCCCAACTAAAAATCAACACTCCTTCCTGTTATAGTTGATATTCACCTCCTTAAACAACGGTGTTTTACAGCACAATAGGATAACAAGTGGTGCTATTTAAAAGCTAACGAAGAATGCATCTCATATATTTGTAGTCAAAAAAAATACAAACAGATTTAGAGTTTCATTGACAAATTTTTTTAAAAGCATTTGGCCCCCTATCAACCAGATAAAAAATTTAAATCAAAGTAACCCTTTTATATTTATGAAAATACATGGATTATTTTTAAAAAAGATTTATTAAAAATGATAACGCAATCCACCAGAAAAACGAACGCCAGAAAAGCCTGCCTTGGTTAGCTTATGCTGATAGCTAAAATCACTGTAAAGTGTAACTTTAGAAGAAAGTTGTGCATTAATCCCCAAACCTGTTTCTAAAGAAGAACCAAAAGCCCCTAGCTGAAAAACATCTTTTAGATGAACAAATTGTTTTTCACCAAAATGATGGGCAAGATGAAGATTACCATTTAAAGAAATAATACGATCTTTTTCATATGCCGTAAATGTTTTACTTAAATACCCTCCAATACGCATCAACCATTGATCTGCTTTTTTCATCTCAACATCAATCCCATCAGTATCACGAAACTTATCAAATTGAAGATATTGATAAATAAACTGAATCTGTGGATCAAAAAGAAGACCTTTCTGTCCTATCATAAACACTTTACCAGCAGACAACGAAATGCTCAGAGGATTTGCTGTTAATGTCGCCGTCTTACCCCAAGAATGAGTAAGTACATCACCTTTAAACAAACCATAAGATAAAAGACCATCTCCATAAAAACCCGTATTGTGTTTCACACTACCGTATGCCGTAAATGTCCATTTATTAAACGGACTCTTTTGACTTTGTTCCACGTTACGAGGTTGTAAGGAAAGCTTTCCATAGGTTCCCATAATCCCAAAAGATATCGTACTATATGCCCTCTCTATTGTTTTGAGTAAAATATCTGTTTCTATAGCGTTATAATCAACATTCCCATCGTACCCATATTCAAGGAGGGACAAATCTGAGACATAACGATAACTCCCCCCATACCCATGAACAGATAAAGAAAAATTCTCTTCAACTTTTAATAACTTACCAGAAATAGACCGCGTAGCTTGCAACTGCTTTTGTTGATTACTGATATCCATAAGTCCAACATGAAACAAAGCATTTTGTAACAGAAGATAGGTTGGAACTTGTGGAACAACTTCTCTGATCTTTAACTCAGAATGAGGAATAACAGACATCCCTAAAGCAGGCTGAATATATTTACTTTCAAAACGAAAATCCCAAAAGTCCCCCTCTCCTTCAACCAATCTTTGAGAAGTTTGTGCTTGTCCAAGAGAAGAAGCTGGACCATAGCCATTAAGATAATATTGATAAGGCAAACCCTCTAATGCGATATAAGCACGATTTAACTGAAAAGAATCTTCTGCCGCTTTTCCAGAAACCTGAATAAGTGAAACACTATGAGCATTTTCACCTGTCGCTATTTCCCTCTGATCTTCTGCAATAAATTGCACATAAACTGTTGTTTTTCCAGAAACATCACCATGTATTAAAAGGCGATCAGTCTTTTTATTATTAAGCAACCCATCACGCCTGAGATAGGTATTAAGATAAATATCCGCACTATCTTGAGCACTATAAACTTCTTTCTCTCCCTTCCCAATATGAAGTGTCTGATATTCGTGAAACATTGGCGTTTCAAAAGCGATGAAACTATCCGAAAGTTTTACAAATGAAATAAATGAACTTGTAGGGTTTGAAACTTGCGAATCTATCTCTCTTCTTCTTGTCAAAAACCATTTTGATCCTCCTGTTAAATAAAGCTCAGCAATAGAATCATCGGCAACATAAGTCCCTCCTATCAATGAAGAAGAATCAGCCAAAATCGCTACAGTCCCCCCCTTTTCAGCTGTTAATAATAAGTCACCAAAAATTTTTGTACCCTCTGTTACTGCAATATAACTCCGACTATTATTATTATGAATAGCTGTTCCTGCAGGAACCTCAAAAACCGTTCTTTTCAAAAAAACAAGTCCCTGTTCGTACACATTAGTCTCCCCTCCCGTTTCAAAACGCATACCATGTTTGTTCCCTATTGCCTTAATAGTTGAATCTTCAATATTAACCCGCGAGATTAAAATATTTTCTCCCCTACCGACAGCAGATTGTGTGTTAAAATCTTGTCCAACTGTTAAAACATGCACATTCGTAGAAACAATATTCGTGTTTTTTAAATAAACAGAGCCTTGCTGTTTTACATTCAAAACTGTATACGCAGTTTTTTCATTTGTATTTTCTCTATCTTTTATTTTTTTACGTTTTGAAGTAATGGTAACACCATCTAAAATTGCACGCCCCCCTCTCTCTACATAAAGCGCAGCGGCATCATTCACATCAATAAATCCACCTTTCATCTGAATACCTGCATCAGCATTAATGAAAAGAGCACTCTCTTGACCAATACCCTGACCATCCACTTTAATTTTTGTATTCGTTAACGTAACAGATGCTCCTACTTTCTCTGCATAAGCAGCAACCTGAGAAGCCTCAATTGTTCCACGATTAACCTCAATTATTCCATGATCAGCTTTAAGACCTACTGACACATTTTTAAAAGCTGAATCGCTCAAGACAATTTTTCCCCCTCTTGATACAACAGCCCCATAAATATCTTCTACACCTGCAGTACCTTTAACCTCTATACGCATTGCCTGAATAACTGTATTTGGCTCCTGTACTCCTATAGCAGCAGGCAAAGTGAGAGAGCTTCCCTCCCCATTTTTTGGTTTAACAGGTACCGTGATCATATATATTTTATCACTAATTGTATGCTTTGCACCATCATTGCACTCATAAGGTAATTTGTTTTCGTCACATGACAGTGATACAAATGAACGAGAATGTACTTCAATATTTATGTTTAATAAAAAAGAAAAAATAACTGCCGTAAAAACACACGAATACAAGCGATTATTAGATACTTTGATTATCATTGCTTTTCAAAACTTTCTTTTTTGAACAAAAACAAAAAATGCTGGCAAAAATAAATACAATAAGAATAAAATGAACAAAATTATTTTATTATTTTTCTTATAAAAGGCAGTATCTAATAGTATGTTTTGTGTCTTATGTAAAGAAAGAACAAAAAATTTAAAAATATCATTGAAGATGAAAGTTTTTTAAGATCCATACCCAAAGTGCTAAGAGCTAAAACACAAAGCACCAGAAAATTGACCTCAAAAACGCGAAGAAATATGAATTTTAAAGAGATATAATATTCAATTTATCTCATTTATAAAAATAATAATACAACAAAATAAAAATAATTTTTAAAATTCAAATGATCAAAATATATTAATAAAAATATCACACAATGAGATACAGTAAAATTTATAACCGCATCATTTCTTCAATCACAACAAAAATCCAAGAAAACTTTTACTGAAATGTCAGCGAACGTACACAATTTCTACATTAAAGTTGCCAAATATCTAGAAAAAAATTAAATCAACAAATAAAAGTTTTCTTAATGCCGTATTATCAATAAGTTGAAAGAAACAATGAAATACTTTAGAAAATATGATTTAAAAAATATCATAAAATAAAAAGATATTTACATCAAAATTACTTTCATAAACATTTTTGATCTCCAGCTAAAAACTAAAATACAGTAAAACACTTACTCTCCTAGAGTTAAAAAACATCAAAACTAGTCTTATAAAAGTAATTTATATCAAATAAATTTCTAAATGGTTCCCCGATATTATCATCTGATAATAACACTATCACTAATCTCTGAACTGATGAATACCAAGACACTGGAGGTGAAAAAGAACTGTATTTTTCTTCTTCTCCCCTATAATGTTTTTATTTGATTATTGCTTTAAAAATGAATATTTTACTTTTTCAAAGCTTTTTTTATTTGCTGTCGCTTTTTATCATTCTCAAGCTGTAACATCAAATCTCGCTCTTGCTTTGTCGAATTAGTTACACCAAAAGTATCATTGTCCATAACCTGCTGATACCCTGCTATCATTAAATTGACTAAAAATGAATCACTTCGCGGCGCTGATGAAAAATAGATTCCCTTTGAATCTTGCAATTTGTAGTGATAACCTGCTTTAGTCATGCATTCATAAATTGTCGCAAACTCACTTGCACGCGAATCCATATTTTCAGAAGAAGCATAGATTGGTTTCCAACCACATTTTGATAGCGCTTGTTGGACCATAGACTTATTGACTCCTGGCTTTTCCCACAATGCCAGCGCCGATGGAGGAGGTTTGCTAACACATCCGGCAGAGTTTAATAAAACGATAGCACTTAATAATTTCAATACCTTTTTTATTTCCCCCTCCTTTAATATTTACAATAAAAAGGCTGATAAATCTGCCAATATTTTTTCTCATACGTAAGACAACTCTAGAAAGCATATAGACCACACATCGAAAAAGCAACCTCTTCCCCTCCTGCAAGAATAAGAAATATGAGGATACTGATTACAGCAGCCACAACTTAAGGCTGACATTCGGGTTGTTCTTTGTTCTCTTTACAATGAGGACTATTCAAACGCCTCTCTACACTTCGCTGAGGAATAACAGCACCAGGCTGACAAATGGGGAGATTTTCATATTTCTCACACCACTTTACCCTTCCCAATTTATCCTGAAAACCTGCTTGTATCATGCATGTATTGACAGACTCCTCTGCATTGAATTTCTCATCGGTGCTTACTTTTGTATCAAGACGACCATCCAGATGCTGCATTCCGCACTCCAACAGAGCTTTTTTGATCTCAAGTTGATCTGCACCAGACTTTTCCCATGTATCTACGGCCGTTCGAGAAGGCTGTTCTGGGTAACACCCAGCTATAACAAATAAGGCTATCCCGCTTAATAATTTTAAAATTTTCTTCATTTTCCTATCCTTGAATAATTTTGATATTACGAAACAATCTATAAACTAATTTATATGCTATTTTTTCATTTTCAAAATAATGATATATATTATAAATTTTTATTATCGTTTATTATTTCCAATAATTAGGACAGCTGACATTGTATCAAAAATACAGAAAATTACTACTAAAATCATATTCTAACAATGTTATGCTTAACAATTATTCTCAATGTTTTGATTACAATTGAAATAGATATTTTTATAAATGTTGTCCTACATTTGTAAACTCCATAGATAAATAGCCTTAAAGTGATTAGCTGAGAAAACAACCCCCACATGAGTATGGGAACACATGGCTGTGGGGATTGTACTTTCCACAAACAGCAAGATTTAAGGATAGCATTCATATTGTTCTGGATGTTTTTTACAAAACGGGCTGTTTAAGCGCCTCTTGACACTGCGCTGTGGAATGACTGCGCCTGGACGACAAATCGGCAAGTTTTCGGCTTTATGATTCTCACACCAAGTTCCTCCTCCTACTTTATCACGAAAACCAGCTTGAACCATGCAAGCATAAACTGTTGCTTTTTCATTATAGCTTAACTTTTGATTTTCTGGATCGACATCATAAGGGGTTGGTTTTCCGCATTCTAAAAATGCTTTTGCTACTTCAGTAAAATCTGCTCCTGGCTTTTCCCAAGCATCCAAAGATGATGTAGAAGGTGTACCTAAATAACATCCAGCCATACTCAATAGCCATATACTACCACTCAATAATTTTAGAGTTTGTTTCATTTCTTGCTCCTTGATTTACTTAAAGGCCTTTGTTCACGATGAGATGTGCCATAAAGCTTGTGGCACATATCATCCACACTCCCCAAACAAGTATGAACATTGCGAGGATCTGTGAACATTTTCCATGCTTCTTTCCAAGCGTTGCTGCCAGCAGGTGCTGTCTCGTAAGTATAATCATTGCCGCCAATCCATCGGCTGACAAAGTCATATTTATGCCCATCAAAACCAATAGTGGTTTGTTTGCCGTCTCTTAAATACCTTAATAGACCGGCTGCAGCCAAAACATTCGCCGCTGGTCCATGGAAACTCATCGTCGTATTCTCAGCTATCCCATGCACGCCTTCTTGTTTCAAAGAATTCATCATATTAAAATCTGTCAAACTGCCACGACTATGGGCATCAAAATGCAATCCTGTGTTACCATAGCGAAACATTAGATCTTTTGCTTCTTGTGTGGAGTTGGTCAGACCCCAAAAGTTATTTTCTAAAAACTTCTGATAACCTGCCACCAGAAGTTCTGAGATGGCAGAATCGGCCTCTGGGAACACAACAAAATAAAGCGGTGCATTTTGATCCTCCGCATGTTGCACGGCATACCCCGCGGCTTCATAGGGTGGCGTAAAGATACCATTAAAGGACACATGTACCTTGCCATCAGCACCTTCTTGCAAATGCTGCTTTTCTTCTTCCGTTAAATAATGAAACTTAGGTATTGGTTGTCCACGAGCGTCTTTGATATACTGTCCATTTTCATCTGTTTTATAGATTATATTGCCCTGTTCATCACGGTCAACCACAGCGAGAGGATGTTCTTTAAGAAACATGGTTTTATAGGACTCATCGCTGTATTTAAATCCTTCCTCCAGCAATTGTGTTGCCATTTCACGGTTTTCATGGACGATTTGTTCCAGCTTGGTGACATCGATGGGTGAGACACCCTTATGGGCTGTCGCAGTATCACGATTAAGGGAAGCAATGGTTTGGTCCCCATTTTGCCCCGTTAACACTTTCTGCCCTGCTTCATCGGTGATCACAATGGTACCATCACTGATGGCGGATTTGGTATAGCCTTCTTCTTCATCATGGGCTTTTGCATGATCTAAGATATTTTTGGCAATGTTTTTTCCAATACCATATTTGCCTTGATCCATCGGACCACCAGCAGAAATGCTTAAACCTTGACTGTTGGCTGTCGCTTCAGCACTGTTAGCAATATCACTCGTCGTAATGGTTCCGGTGGTCAGTTTGTTTTTGTCTGCTGGAGCAGTGCTGTCAATAATGCCTCCGGTCAGCGTTGTTTTGTCTTTCACGTTGATATCATAACCGCCATCACCCGTTTTAATACCTGATTGCTCCACAACACTGTGATAATCACTAGAGGTTTTATCTTTTTGGAAAGAGGCATTCATGGAACCTCCTCCTCCCGTTGCTCCACCACCAAAGCCAACATTCTCACTAAAGCACTTTGCGAATGATTTTGCGTTGTTAGGGTTGGCATTCAAGGGCGTTTTTATGTCTTTTACAATAAGGACTGTTTAAGCGCTTCTCAACACTTCGCTTCGGAATTACAGCACCAGGTCGACAAATCGGAAGGTTGTCTGATTTATGGTTCTCACACCATTCTTGTATGGTAAAGCTAGGACGAAAACCCGATTGCCCCAGACAAATTTCAATACTAGCGAATTGATTCAAATCTAGCGCTACAACCTTATCAAGGTCCGGTACTCCACATTCTAAAAGTATTTTCTGTCTCCATAATCTTGGAGAAAGCGAGGAAATTTGGTTAACACATCCAGCCGTGCTTAACAGAGCCATGCAACTCAATAGTTTTAAAGTTTTCTTCATTTTTCCCCTTCTCTAATGGGTTTCTTTACAATAAAAAGGCTTTAAAAGCCTGTTGATATTTTCTGTCACCGCCGTTTAAAATAACAACCCCACATGAGTATGGGAATACAGAATGTGGGGATTGTACTTTCCATCAAAAACAAAACTTAAGGTTTGCATTCAGGTTGTACTGGACTTCTTTTACAATAAGGGCTGTTTAAGCGCTTCTCGACACTGCGCTTGGGAATAACAGCACCAGGGCGACAAATCGGAAGGTTTTCCCTCCAATGATTCACACACCAAGATGGACCGCCATATCTGTCACGGAATCCGGCCTGCACCATACAAGCATAAATTGTTGCATTATCATTATTGCTAAGCTTTTGGTTTTCAGCCTCAAGATAATTAAGATGTGGCATGCCGCATTCTAAGAGAGCTTTTCCTACCTCGGTAAAGTCTGCTCCTGGCTTGATCCACCCATATACTTCCCCTGGAGGAGATTTGTCCATATCACATCCAGTGACCATTAACAAAATAAGTAAGCTTAATAAGTTAAATCGCATTTTCATTTTTTGTTCCTTGTTCTCGTGGAATAAACTTTTTTAAAATCAAATGAACCGTAATTAGTTTTACACTTAGGACTTGCATCACCATAACAATTATGGGTGCTAGGGTTAAAGCCCAAGAACGCTCCTCCCATCTCTCTCATTGGAAGAATTGACGGATGTAATAAATAATATGGTCTGAAAGGCACCCCATAAACTGTAGGAAAATTGTAACCAATCACCGTACTAATGGGGTCTAATATATGGCCTTGTGTGTAGACATAATTTTTTTCGCCATCACTTAAGTAATCTACTATATTGGCCATCGATTGCGTATGAGCAGCCGCTCCAAAAAGATAGAAGTCTGTTTTCTTGGCAATACCGTGGATACCTTGCTCTTGCAAGTTATTCGCTCCATTGCGTGTTGTTAAGGTACCACGGCTATGCGCACTCACAATAGCCCTATCATTACCATAACGAGTAATAAAATCTTGAAACTTCTTGGTTGAATTGCTCAGTCCCCAAGTATCACCTTCAAGAAACTTTTGATAGAACGCTATCCCTAACTCTACTTCCCAGTCGTTACCTTGGGGAAAGTAGGTAAAATAAAGGTGACCATTGTTATTAACAGCCATTTGCACAGCATTACGCGCGGCATCATCGGAGGAATTAAAAATACCATTGTAGAACATATAAACAGCGCCATCAGAGCCTTTTTGTAAATGTTTTTCTTCTTCCAATCAAATAATGAAATTGAAGGAACAATCCCGCACAAAGCATGAAAACACATGGCTGTGGGGATTGTTTCTATCAACAGCAAAACCTAGGGTTTGCATTCCGGTGCATTTTTATATTTTTTACAAAATGGGCTGTTTAAGCGCCTCTTGACACTGCGCTGTGGAATAACAGCGCCTGGACGACAAATCGGAAGGTTTTCTTCCTTAAACGTATAACACCAGTTCCCTCTCCCTTTATAGTGGAAACCTGATTGAATCATACAGGCATGAATTGTTGCTTTTGCATTAATGCTTATATTTTCGCTTTCTGGATCAACATCATAAGGGGTTGGCATACCACATTCTAACAATGCTTTTCCTATTTCAGTAAAGTCTGCACCAGGTTTCTCCCACATACTCAAGTACCCCGGAGGAGGCTTATCGATATTACATCCCGCTATACTAGCCAAAACCATACCACTTAATAATTTCAAGATTTTCTTCATTTTTTTCTTCCTGAATAAATTGAATAAATGGGTGTACGATTAGGTGGACCATAAAGCGATGTGCACTCATAACCTGCACTACCATAACAAGCATGAACACTGGGGTAACCCTTAAATATTTGAAATCTCTCTTTCCAAGGACCACTTCCAGGGGGGATTTTCTCAAAGGTATAAGGATTTTTGCCAATCTTCACACCAACAAAGTCATATTTATGATTTTCCAAATTGACATAATCCTGCTTGCCATCACTTAAGATATATAACGTATCTGCCATATCTTGAGTATTAAAAGCTGGTCCAAAGAAATTAATCGTTGTTTCCTTTGCTATACCGTGAATACCATGCTTTGCTAAATTATACGATCCATTGCCCGCTGTCATGGTCCCACGGCTATGGCCATAAAGTTCTAACCCTGTAAGTCCATAACCATACATCAGAGCTTTTGCTGTTTGTGTGGAATTGGTCAAACCCCAAAAGTTATTTTCTAAAAACTTCTGATATCCTGCCACCAGAAGTTCTGAAATAGCAGAATCGGCTTCTGGGAATACAACAAAATAAAGCGGATTATTTTTATCCTCCGCATGTTGCTCTGCATAAACAGCCGCCTCCTCTGGTGGAGTAAAAATGCCATTAAAGGACACATGCACCTTGCCATCAGCACCTTCTTGCAAATGCTGCTTTTCTTCTTCCAGTATTCATAGAAATTGGAGGAACAATCCCCATAGATATGGGAATACAGAATGTGGGGATTGAAGCTTCCAAAAACAGCAAAACCTAGGGTTTGCATTCCGGTGCATTTTTATATTTTTTACAAAACGGGCTGTTTAAGCGCCTCTTGACACTGCGCTGTGGAATGACTGCGCCTGGACGACAAATCGGCAAGTTTTCGGCTTTATGATTCTCACACCAAGTTCCTCCTCCTACTTTATCACGAAAACCAGCTTGAACCATGCAAGCATAAACTGTTGCTTTTTCATTATAGCTTAACTTTTGATTTTCTGGATCGACATCATAAGGGGTTGGTTTTCCGCATTCTAAAAATGCTTTTGCTACTTCAGTAAAATCTGCTCCTGGCTTTTCCCAAGCATCCAAAGATGATGTAGAAGGTGTACCTAAATAACATCCAGCCATACTCAATAGCCATATACTACCACTCAATAATTTTAGAGTTTGTTTCATTTCTTGCTCCTTGATTTACTTAAAGGCCTTTGTTCACGATGAGATGTGCCATAAAGCTTGTGGCACATATCATCCACACTCCCCAAACAAGTATGAACATTGCGAGGATCTGTGAACATTTTCCATGCTTCTTTCCAAGCGTTACTACCAGCAGGTGCTGTCTCGTAAGTATAGCCATTGCCGCCAATCATTCTGCTGACAAAGTCATATTTATGCCCATCAAAACCAATAGTGGTTTGTTTGCCGTCTCTCAAATACCTTAATAGATCAACTGCAGACAAAACATTAAAGGCTGGTCCATAGAAATTGATATCCGTGTTTTCATTCGCTATTCCATGCACACCTTCTTGTTTGAAAGAATTCAGCATATTCCCCAATGTCATGGTCCCACGGCTATGGCCATAAAGTTCTAACCCTGTAAGTCCATAACCATACATCAGAGCTTTTGCTGTTTGTGTGGAATTGGTCAAACCCCAAAAGTTATTTTCTAAAAACTTTTGATATCCCGCCACCAGAAGTTCTGAAATGGCAGAATCGGCTTCTGGGAATACAACAAAATAAAGCGGATTATTTTTATCCTTCGCATGTTGCTCTGCATAAACAGCCGCCTCCTCTGGTGGAGTAAAGATGCCATTAAAGGACACATGCACCTTGCCATCAGCACCTTCTTGCAAATGCTGCTTTTCTTCTTCCGTTAAATAATGAAACTTAGGGATTTTTTGTCCACGAGCGTCTCTTATAGGTACCCCATTTGCATCTGTTTTATAGATTATATTGCCCTGTTCATCACGGTCAACCACAGCGAGAGGATGTTCTTTAAGAAACATGGTTTTATAGGACTCATCGCTGTATTTAAATCCTTCTTCTAAGAGTTGTGTTGCCATTTCACGGTTTTCATGGACGATTTGTTCCAGCTTGCCTACATCGATGGGTGAGACACCCTTATGGGCTGTCACAGTATCACGATTAAGGGAAGCAATGGCTTGTTCCCCATTTTGCCCCGTTAACACTTTCTGCCCTGCTTCATCGGTGATCACAATGGTGCCATCACTGATGGCGGATTTGGTATAGCCTTCCTCTTCATCATGGGCTTTTGCATGATCTAAGATATTTTTGGCAATGTTTTTTCCAATACCATATTTGCCTTGATCCATCGGACCACCAGCAGAAATGCTTAAACCTTGACTGTTGGCTGTCGCTTCAGCACTGTTAGCAATATCACTCGTCGTAATGGTTCCGGTGATCAGTTTGTTTTTGTCTGCTGGAGCAGTGCTGTCAATAATGCCCCCGGTCAGCGTTGTTTTGTCTTTCACGTTGATCTCAAAGCCGCCTGTCCCTGCTTTAATGCCTGATTGTTCCACAACACTATGATAATCACTAGAAGTTTTATCCTTGTTAAAGGCAATATTGGTTGAGGCTGCATCCTGTTTTCCACCATTAAAGCCAATGGAAACAGAGTTTTGCTTGCTAGAACTTTTTCCGGTATCGCTCTGGCCGGTAATGGTGAGATCACCACCAACACCCATCTCTATACGGTTTGCAGAAACCACGGCGCCATTCAATGTGGTGTTTTGCCCACTGTTGGTTTGAATAGTACCCGTACCAATCACATGGCTGTTCTTGTGGTGTACTTGTTCACTGGAACCTTTTCCTTTCCCAAAAGAAGCATTCCCCATCCACCCTGTACCACCCGTGCCATAGGTATAGCCAACATTCATGGAAGCACTTTGCGAATGATTTTGCGTTGTTAGGGTTGGCATTCAAGGGCGTTTTTATGTCTTTTACAATAAGGGCTCTTTAAGCGTCTCTCAACACTGCGCTGAGGCATGAGAGCACCAGGACGACATATGGGAAGGTTGTCTGATTTATGGTTCTCACACCATTCTTGTATGGTAAAGCTAGGACGAAAACCCGATTGCCCCAGACAAATTTCAATACTAGCGAATTGATTCAAATCTAGCGCTACAACCTTATCAAGGTCCGGTACTCCACATTCTAAAAGTATTTTCTGTCTCCATAATCTTGGAGAAAGCGAGGAAATTTGGTTAACACATCCAGCCGTGCTTAACAGAGCCATGCAACTCAATAGTTTTAAAGTTTTCTTCATTTTTCCCCTTCTCTAATGGGTTTCTTTACAATAAAAAGGCTTTAAAAGCCTGTTGATATTTTCTGTCACCGCCGTTTAAAATAACAACCCCACATGAGTATGGGAATACAGAATGTGGGGATTGTACTTTCCATCAAAAACAAAACTTAAGGTTTACATTCAGGTTGTACTGGACTTCTTTTACAATAAGGGCTGTTTAAGCGCTTCTCGACACTGCGCTTGGGAATAACAGCACCAGGGCGACAAATCGGAAGGTTTTTATAATTATAGCACCAATATGGACCACCTGATTTTTTACGGAATCCTGCTTGAACCATACAAGCATAAATTGTTGCTATTTCATTATTGTTGAGCTTTTGGTTTTCAGCCTCAAGATAATTAAGATGCGGCATACCACATTCTAGCAAGGCTTTTCCTACCTCAGTAAAGTCTGCTCCTGGCTTCTCCCACACTGCCACTTCTCCTCGAGGAGGCTTGTCAATATTTTCAATATCACATCCAGTGACCATTAACAAAATAAGTAAGCTTAATAAGTTAAATCGTATTTTCATTTTTTGTTCCCTGTTCTCGTGGAATAAACTTTTTTAAAATCAAATGAACCGTAATTATCTTTACACTCATAGCTTGCATCACCATAACAATTATGGGTGCTAGGGTTAAAGCCCAAGAACGCTCCTCCCATCTCTCTCATTGGAAGAATTGACGGATGTAATAAATAATATGGTCTGAAAGGCACCCCATAAACTGTAGGAAAATTGTAACCAATCACCGTACTAATGGGGTCTAATATATGGCCTTGTGTGTAGACATAATTTTTTTCGCCATCACTTAAGTAATCTACTATATTGGCCATCGATTGCGTATGAGCAGCCGCTCCAAAAAGATAGAAGTCTGTTTTCTTGGCAATACCGTGGATACCTTGCTCTTGCAAGTTATTCGCTCCATTGCGTGTTGTTAAGGTACCACGGCTATGCGCACTCACAATAGCCCTATCATTACCATAACGAGTAATAAAATCTTGAAACTTCTTGGTTGAATTGCTCAGTCCCCAAGTATCACCTTCAAGAAACTTTTGATAGAACGCTATCCCTAACTCTACTTCCCAGTCGTTACCTTGGGGAAAGTAGGTAAAATAAAGGTGACCATTGTTATTAACAGCCATTTGCACAGCATTACGCGCGGCATCATCGGAGGAATTAAAAATGACATTGTAAAACATATGAACCTCGCCATCAGAGCCTTTTTGTAAATGTTTTTCTTCTTCCAATCAAATAATGAAAGTGAAGGAACAATCCCGCACAAAGCATGAAAACACATGGCTGTGGGGATTGTTTCTATCAACAGCAAAACCTAGGGTTTGCATTCCGGTGCATTTTTATATTTTTTACAAAACGGGCTGTTTAAGCGCTTCTTGACACTTCGCTTGGGAATAACAGCGCCTGGACGACAAATAGGAAGGTTTTCTTCCTTAAACGTATAACACCAATATGGTCCTCCCCATTTGTAATGAAACCCTGATTGTATCATGCAAGCATCAATGGATGCCTCTGCATTGATGCTTAACTTTTTATTTTCTGGGAAAACATCGTAAGGCGTCGGCATGCCACATTCTAACAATGCTTTTCCTACCTCAGTAAAGTCTGCACCAGGCTTTTCCCAAGCACTCAAAACTCCTGGAGCAGGCTTATCGATATTACATCCCGCTATACTAGACAAAACCATACCACTTAATAATTTCAAGATTTTCTTCATTTTTTTCTTCCTGAATAAATTGAATAAATGGGTGTACGATTAGGTGAACCATAAGCCTGTCGACATATTGGACTCGCATTACCATAACAAGCATGAACACTGGGGTAGCCCTTAAATATTTGAAATCTCTCTTTCCAAGGACCACTTCCAGGAGGAATTTTCTCAAAGGTATAAGGATTTTTGCCAATCTTGACACCAACAAAGTCATATTTATGATTTTCCAAATTGACATAATCCTGCTTGCCATCACTTAAGATATATAACGTATCTGCCATATCTTGAGTATTAAAAGCTGGTCCAAAGAAATTAATCGTTGTTTCCTTTGCTATACCGTGAATACCATGCTTTGCTAAATTATACGATCCATTGCCCGCTGTCATGGTCCCACGGCTATGGCCATAAAGTTCTAACCCTGTAAGTCCATAACCATACATCAGAGCTTTTGCTGTTTGTGTGGAATTGGTCAAACCCCAAAAGTTATTTTCTAAAAACTTCTGATATCCTGCCACCAGAAGTTCTGAAATAGCAGAATCGGCTTCTGGGAATACAACAAAATAAAGCGGATTATTTTTATCCTCCGCATGTTGCTCTGCATAAACAGCCGCCTCCTCTGGTGGAGTAAAAATGCCATTAAAGGACACATGCACCTTGCCATCAGCACCTTCTTGCAAATGCTGCTTTTCTTCTTCCAGTATTCATAGAAATTGGAGGAACAATCCCCATAGATATGGGAATACAGAATGTGGGGATTGAAGCTTCCAAAAACAGCAAAACTTAAGGTTGGCATTTACGGCTATTTTTATATTTTTTACAAAACGGGCTGTTTAAGCGCCTCTTGACACTGCGCTGTGGAATGACTGCGCCTGGACGACAAATCGGCAAGTTTTCGGCTTTATGAGTTTCACACCAAGTTGGATCACCATATCGGTCACGAAAACCAGATTGAAGCATGCAAGCTTCAATGGTTGCTATTGCATTATAGCTAAGCTTTCTGCTTTCTGGATCGCGATCATAAGGGGTTGGCATGCCACATTCCAACAAAGCTTTTCCTACTTCAGTAAAATCTGCTCCGGGCTTTACCCACATGTATACTTCCCCTGGAGGAGGTTTATTAAATTGGCATCCAGTTATGATTAACAAAATTGCAGTGCTTAATAATTTTAGCGTTTGTTTCATTTTTTACTCCTTGATTTACTTAAAGGTCTTTGTTCTCGATGAGATGTGCCATAAAGCTTTTGGCATTTGTAACTCGCGTCTCCCAGGCAAGTATGAACATTATAGGGATCTGTGAACATTTTCCATGCTTCTTTCCAAGCGTTGCTGCCAGCAGGTGCTGTCTCGTAAGTATAGCCATTGCCGCCAATAATTCTGCTGACAAAGTCATATCTATGCCCATCAAAGCCAACTGTGGTTTGTTTGCCATCACTCACATAACTTATAAGACCGGCTGCAGACAAAACATTAAAGGCTGGTCCATAGAAATTGATATCCGTGTTTTCATTCGCTATTCCATGCACACCTTCTTGTTTGAAAGAATTCAGCATATTCCCCAATGTCATGGTCCCACGGCTATGGCCATAAAGTTCTAACCCTGTAAGTCCATAACCATACATCAGAGCTTTTGCTGTTTGTGTGGAATTGGTCAAACCCCAAAAGTTATTTTCTAAAAACTTTTGATATCCCGCCACCAGAAGTTCTGAAATGGCAGAATCGGCTTCTGGGAATACAACAAAATAAAGCGGATTATTTTTATCCTTCGCATGTTGCTCTGCATAAACAGCCGCCTCCTCTGGTGGAGTAAAGATGCCATTAAAGGACACATGCACCTTGCCATCAGCACCTTCTTGCAAATGCTGCTTTTCTTCTTCCGTTAAATAATGAAACTTAGGGATTTTTTGTCCACGAGCGTCTCTTATAGGTACCCCATTTGCATCTGTTTTATAGATTATATTGCCCTGTTCATCACGGTCAACCACAGCGAGAGGATGTTCTTTAAGAAACATGGTTTTATAGGACTCATCGCTGTATTTAAATCCTTCTTCTAAGAGTTGTGTTGCCATTTCACGGTTTTCATGGACGATTTGTTCCAGCTTGCCTACATCGATGGGTGAGACACCCTTATGGGCTGTCACAGTATCACGATTAAGGGAAGCAATGGCTTGTTCCCCATTTTGCCCCGTTAACACTTTCTGCCCTGCTTCATCGGTGATCACAATGGTGCCATCACTGATGGCGGATTTGGTATAGCCTTCCTCTTCATCATGGGCTTTTGCATGATCTAAGATATTTTTGGCAATGTTTTTTCCAATACCATATTTGCCTTGATCCATCGGACCACCAGCAGAAATGCTTAAACCTTGACTGTTGGCTGTCGCTTCAGCACTGTTAGCAATATCACTCGTCGTAATGGTTCCGGTGATCAGTTTGTTTTTGTCTGCTGGAGCAGTGCTGTCAATAATGCCCCCGGTCAGCGTTGTTTTGTCTTTCACGTTGATCTCAAAGCCGCCTGTCCCTGCTTTAATGCCTGATTGTTCCACAACACTATGATAATCACTAGAAGTTTTATCCTTGTTAAAGGCAATATTGGTTGAGGCTGCATCCTGTTTTCCACCATTAAAGCCAATGGAAACAGAGTTTTGCTTGCTAGAACTTTTTCCGGTATCGCTCTGGCCGGTAATGGTGAGATCACCACCAACACCCATCTCTATACGGTTTGCAGAAACCACGGCGCCATTCAATGTGGTGTTTTGCCCACTGTTGGTTTGAATAGTACCCGTACCAATCACATGGCTGTTCTTGTGGTGTACTTGTTCACTGGAACCTTTTCCTTTCCCAAAAGAAGCATTCCCCATCCACCCTGTACCACCCGTGCCATAGGTATAGCCAACATTCATGGAAGCACTTTGCGAATGATTTTGCGTTGTTAGGGTTGGCATTCAAGGGCGTTTTTATGTCTTTTACAATAAGGGCTCTTTAAGCGTCTCTCAACACTGCGCTGAGGCATGAGAGCACCAGGACGACATATGGGAAGGTTGTCTGATTTATGGTTCTCACACCATTCTTGTATGGTAAAGCTAGGACGAAAACCCGATTGCCCCAGACAAATTTCAATACTAGCGAATTGATTCAAATCTAGCGCTACAACCTTATCAAGGTCCGGTACTCCACATTCTAAAAGTATTTTCTGTCTCCATAATCTTGGAGAAAGCGAGGAAATTTGGTTAACACATCCAGCCGTGCTTAACAGAGCCATGCAACTCAATAGTTTTAAAGTTTTCTTCATTTTTCCCCTTCTCTAATGGGTTTCTTTACAATAAAAAGGCTTTAAAAGCCTGTTGATATTTTCTGTCACCGCCGTTTAAAATAACAACCCCACATGAGTATGGGAATACAGAATGTGGGGATTGTACTTTCCATCAAAAACAAAACTTAAGGTTTACATTCAGGTTGTACTGGACTTCTTTTACAATAAGGGCTGTTTAAGCGCTTCTCGACACTGCGCTTGGGAATAACAGCACCAGGGCGACAAATCGGAAGGTTTTCCCTCCAATGATTCACACACCAAGATGGACCGCCATATCTGTCACGGAATCCGGCCTGCACCATACAAGCATCAATTGTTGCATTATCATTGTTGCTTAGCTCTTGAACTTCTTTCTCAAGATAATTGAGATGCGGTAGACCACATTCTAGCAAGGCTTTTCCTACCTCAGTAAAGTCTTCTCCTGGCTTGATCCACCCATATACTTCCCCTGGAGGAGATTTGTCCATATCACATCCAGTGACCATTAACAAAATAAGTAAGCTTAATAAGTTGAATCGTATTTTCATTTTTTGTTCCCTGTTCTCGTGGAATAAACTTTTTTAAAATCAAATGAACCGTAATTAGTTTTACACTTAGGACTTGCATCACCATAACAATTATGGGTGCTAGGGTTAAAGCCCAAGAACGCTCCTCCCATCTCTCTCATTGGAAGAATTGACGGATGTAATAAATAATATGGTCTGAAAGGCACCCCATAAACTGTAGGAAAATTGTAACCAATCACCGTACTAATGGGGTCTAATATATGGCCTTGTGTGTAGACATAATTTTTTTCGCCATCACTTAAGTAATCTACTATATTGGCCATCGATTGCGTATGAGCAGCCGCTCCAAAAAGATAGAAGTCTGTTTTCTTGGCAATACCGTGGATACCTTGCTCTTGCAAGTTATTCGCTCCATTGCGTGTTGTTAAGGTACCACGGCTATGCGCACTCACAATAGCCCTATCATTACCATAACGAGTAATAAAATCTTGAAACTTCTTGGTTGAATTGCTCAGTCCCCAAGTATCTCCTTCAAGAAACTTTTGATAGAACGCTATCCCTAACTCTACTTCCCAGTCGTTACCTTGGGGAAAGTAGGTAAAATAAAGGTGACCATTGTTATTAACAGCCATTTGCACAGCATTACGCGCGGCATCATCGGAGGAATTAAAAATGCCATTGTAAAACATATAAACAGCGCCATCAGAGCCTTTTTGTAAATGTTTTTCTTCTTCCAATCAAATAATGAAAGTGAAGGAACAATCCCGCACAAAGCATGAAAACACATGGCTGTGGGGATTGTTTCTATCAACAGCAAAACCTAGGGTTTGCATTCAGGTGCATTTTTATATTTTTTACAAAACGGGCTGTTTAAGCGCTTCTCGACACTGCGCTTGGGAATAACAGCACCAGGGCGACAAATCGGAAGGTTTTTATAATTAAAAGGATAACACCAACTAGCTCTCCCTTTATCACGAAACCCAGCTTGAATCATACAAGCATCAATGGTTGCTATTTCATTGTCGCTGAGCTTTTGAACTTCTTTCTCAAGATAATTAAGGTGCGGCATGCCGCATTCTAAGAGAGCTTTTCCTACCTCGGTAAAATCTGCTCCTGGCTTCTTCCACCCTGCCACTTCTCCTGGAGGAGGCTTATCAATATTTTCAATATCACATCCAGTGACCATTAACAAAATAAGTAAGCTTAATAAGTTAAATCGTATTTTCATTTTTTGTTCCCTGTTCTCGTGGAATAAACTTTTTTAAAATCAAATGAACCGTAATTAGTTTTACACTTAGGACTTGCATCACCATAACAATTATGGGTGCTAGGGTTAAAGCCCAAGAACGCTCCTCCCATCTCTCTCATTGGAAGAATTGACGGATGTAATAAATAATATGGTCTGAAAGGCACCCCATAAACTGTAGGAAAATTGTAACCAATCACCGTACTAATGGGGTCTAATATATGGCCTTGTGTGTAGACATAATCCTGCTTGCCATCACTTAAGATATATAACGTATCTGCCATGTCTTGAGTATTAAAAGCTGGTCCAAAGAAATTAATCGTTGTTTCCTTTGCTATACCGTGAACACCATGCTTTGCTAAATTATACGATCCATTGCCCGCTGTCATACTACCACGGCTGTGCCCATCAATATGTAATCCTGTATTGCCAAGGCTATACAACAGATGCTGAAACTTCTTGGTCGAATTGGTCAGACCACCCAAATCTCCTTCCAGAACATACTGATACCCTGCAATAAAACCCTCCACTAACAACGAATCGCTATGTGGAAACACCAAAAAATAGTGCGGATCATTCTTATTATCAGACAACTGGACCGCATTATGAGCTGCTTCATCGGGTGTCGTAAAAATACCATTGAGGAAAACATGTACCTTGCCATCAGAACCTTTTTGTAAATGCTCTTCTTCCTCTGGCGTTAAGTAATGATATAGTGGCTGTGGATTTCCATGGCTATCTCTTATAGGATTTCCATTTTCATCTTTTGCATAGATGACATTGCCATCTTTATCATGTTCAACGGTCGCCAGGTGATGCTCTTTGTAAAACATGTTTTCGAAGCCATGATCAACGATTTTAATTCCTTCATCTAATAAATCATTGGTCATATCTAAGCGATTATGCACTGCTGCCTCAAGCGATGTGGCGTCTATTGGTGCTACACCCTGGTGGGCTGCTGCGGTGTTGCGGTTGAGAGAGCCAATGATTTCTCCAGCATCTTGCCCCATTGCCCTTTGTTCAGTTGTATCGGTTAGGATGATAGTCCCATCACTGATAGCAGATTTTGTTTCCCCTTCTGCATTATCCTTGGCCTTGCCGTGGTTTAAAACATTCTTGGTAATGTTTTTTATCGTGTCATTTCCAGAAAGGCTAAAACCATGGCTGCTGGCTGTCGCATGAGCGCTGTTGGTGATATCACTCGTCGTAATGCTTCCGGTGGTCAGTTTGTTTTTATCTGCTGGGGCAGTGCTGGCAATAATGCCTCCGGTCAGGGTTGTTTTGTCTTTAACAGTAATCTCAAAGCCGCCTGCCTCTGCTTTAATGCCGGATTGCTCCACAACACTGTGATAATCACTAGAGGTTTTATCTTTTTGGAAAGAGGCGCTCATGGAACCTCCTCCTCCCGTGCCATAATCGTAGCCAACATTCAGGGAAGACTTTGCGAATGATTTTGCGTTGTTAAGGTTGGCATTCATCCGCATTTTTATATTTTTTACAATAAGGGCTGTTTAAGCGCTTCTCGACACTGCGCTTGGGAATAACAGCACCAGGGCGACAAATCGGAAGGTTTTTATAATTAAAAGGAAAACACCACCCCCCTCCCCCTTTATAGCGGAAACCTGCTTGAAGCATACAAAGATGGATTGTTGCTATTTCATTGTCGCTGCGATTATCGTTTGCTGAATCCTGATCAATAAGGCTCGGCATGCCACATTCTAGCAAGGCTTTTCCTACCTCGGTAAAGTCTGCTCCTGGCTTCTCCCACATACTCACGTATGCTGGAGCAGGTTTGTCAATGTTTTCAATATCACATCCAGCAATACTTAATAGAATGAGCAGGCTCAATAAGTTAAATCGTATTTTCATTTTTTGTTCCCTGTTCTCGTGGAATAAACTTTTTTAAAACCAAATGAACCGTAATTAGTTTTACATGCATCACGCGCATCACCATAACAATTATGGGTGCTAGGGTTAAAGCCCAAGAACGCTCCTCCCATCTCTCTCATTGGAAGAATTGACGGATGTAATAAATAATATGGTCTGAAAGGCACCCCATAAACTGTAGGAAAATTGTAACCAATCACCGTACTAATGGGGTCTAATATATGGCCTTGTGTGTAGACATAATTTTTTTCGCCATCACTTAAGTAATCTACTATATTGGCCATCGATTGCGTATGAGCAGCCGCTCCAAAAAGATAGAAGTCTGTTTTCTTGGCAATACCGTGGATACCTTGCTCTTGCAAGTTATTCGCTCCATTGCGTGTTGTTAAGGTACCACGGCTATGCGCACTCACAATAGCCCTATCATTACCATAACGAGTAATAAAATCTTGAAACTTCTTGGTTGAATTGCTCAGTCCCCAAGTATCACCTTCAAGAAACTTTTGATAGAACGCTATCCCTAACTCTACTTCCCAGTCGTTACCTTGGGGAAAGTAGGTAAAATAAAGGTGACCATTGTTATTAACAGCCATTTGCACAGCATTACGCGCGGCATCATCGGAGGAATTAAAAATGCCATTGTAAAACATATAAACAGCGCCATCAGAGCCTTTTTGTAAATGTTTTTCCTCCTCTGGTTTTAAAAAGTGATACAGAGCAATATTTTTTCCATCTTTGTCTTTTATAGGTTTTCCATTTTCATCGGTTAAATAGAGAACATTGCCATTTTCATCATGCGCAACCTCACCTACTGGATGGACAACATAAAATGCCATTTTACGTATTTTATCCCAGTATCCTAATCCTTCATCCAATAAATCATTGGTCATATTTAAGCGATTATGCACGGCTGCCTCAAGCGATGTGGCGTCTATTGGTGCTACAGCCTGGTGGGCTGCTGCGGTGTTGCGGTTGAGAGAGCCAATGATTTCTCCAGCATCTTGCCCCATGGACCTTTGTTCAGTTGTATCGGTTAGGATGATAGTCCCATCACTGATAGCAGATTTTGTTTCCCCTTCTGCATTATCCTTGGCCTTGCCGTGGTTTAAAACATTCTTGGTAATGTTTTTTATCGTGTCATTTCCAGAAAGGCTAAAACCATGGCTGCTGGCTGTCGCATGAGCGCTGTTGGTGATATCACTCGTCGTAATGCTTCCGGTGGTCAGTTTGTTTTTATCTGCTGGGGCAGTGCTGGCAATAATGCCTCCGGTCAGGGTTGTTTTGTCTTTAACAGTAATCTCAAAGCCGCCTGCCTCTGCTTTAATGCCGGATTGCTCCACAACACTGTGATAATCACTAGAGGTTTTATCTTTTTGGAAAGAGGCGCTCATGGAACCTCCTCCTCCCGTTGCTCCACCACCAAAGCCAACAGAAACAGAATTTTGCTTGCTAGTGGTTTGTCCCGTATCACTGAGGCTGGTAATGGTGAGATCACCTCCAACACCCATCTCTACACGGTTTCCAGAAAACACTGCACCTGCTAATGTGGTGTTTTGCCCACTGTTGGTATGGACCGTACCCGTCCCTATAACATGGCTGTTCTTGTGGTGCACTTCATCACTAGAACCTTCCCCTTGACTAAAAGAAGCACTGCCTGTTGCCCCTGCACCCCCCGTGCCAACACTCATGGAAGTGCTTTCATTGTTGTTTTGTGTGCTTTGCGTATTTTGTGCACTTTCAAAGATGATATTTTGCTCCGCTATCATATTAATATTTCCGCTCTGTTCATCATTGATCAGAGGGTTTGTGCCTGCAATAATATCAGTACCAACACCATGGATATTGCCGTTGTGAGCATTTATGTTAACAGAACGCCCCCCTTCTATTGTCGTCGTCGTCGCTGTGGAGACTTGAGAAGAGGCTTCTGCTTTCTCGCTCTTAAAGCCCACGCTCACACTGCCAGATGCACCAGCCATATTGGCAAGAATATCCTTGGTGGAGCCTCCCAACCCTCCTAATGAACTGCTCAGTCCTTTGGTTATGTTCCCTCTTTCCCCTGTGTTGCCACTCAGCCAATCAACAAAATTTTTGCCTTTATTAAAGAGGTGATTGATTTTGAGACCTGTTAGTATAGCATTACCAAATTTCCCGTTTCCATCCTTATTATTCATGCGGTCTGCTGAATCTTTTAGCCCTTGTACCGTGCCAAGAACACCAATATCCGCAGAGGCTGTCACACCGGCAAAGGTTTTTTCATGCGTTTCTTGTGTATTAGCGGTATCATCAGCTGCTGAAAAGGTCACGTTATTGCCTGCATCGATGTTGACATCACGGTCTGCCGAAACATTTGCCGCTTGAAAATTCGCATCATTGCCGGCATTAAAATTCGCATCATTGCCTGCATGGAAATTCGATGCTGTATTAGTCTTTTCCCATTGATCGCCCGTATCTTTATTGCTCTCAATCCCAACACCAATAGAGGCACCACTTTTGCTCTTTTCAAACTGAATGCCAAAGCCTGTGCGTTCTTCCTTTGAGTTTGCACTATGACTATTGTGACCAGGTGAAACGTTCACATCATGGGCTGCCGAGACATTAATATTTTCTCGTGCATTAAAGTCAGAGCCGACCACATTCACATCTTCTTTTGTCGCGGTGATGGTAATATTTTTCCCGTTGAACGAAGAGCCTTGATGTTCAAAGCTTTCTTCATTCTCTGTCTTTCCCTCACTGCCGTAGATTGAGACAAAGCCCTTGCCTGAGCCCACACCAAAACCGGTTTCATGGGTTTCTGAATGGCTCTTATGATGGTCTGTCATGCCATTAATCGTGACATTTTCTGCTGTAACATTGATATTTTCATTGGCAATCATATGAGATGCCGTAATCGTGGCATCTTTTTTTGCTTGCAAATCAATATTGCCCGTCGCCCCAAGAATGGAGGAAACCGTTGTGGTATGCGATTCAGCTGTATTGGAAGATTTGCTACTCAAAAAACCACTTTCTGACGATTGTGCTTGCTGATCATATTTCTCTTGCGCCCCTGTGATGAGAATATTTCCCCCAGAGTGAATAGAAATATCCGCTTGTTTCTGATCAGACGTTTCCTCTGCCTTACCGGCTGTGAGAACCGATCCTGTGATTGCCGTGTCATTCCCCGATTCAATGGCAACCCCCTTGCCACCCGATATCAATGAACCAGAAACTTCTGTCGCATCAATCTTATTATGCTCGGATTTGCTGCTGCTGAACACTCCACCCTCTTTATGGTAGGACATCTCATAATTGAGACTATTTTCCGCATTATTGATGAGAACATCGTGGCTGGCTTTCAGCCCCACTTTTCCATCAGCTGCCATGGAACTGCCCGTAATGGTGAGATCATGTGCTTTGCCATCCTGCCCCGCAATAGCCGTAATATCGCCTCCAGCATTGATCGAAGAGCCAACAGCATGAGAGGCTTGCATATCCACTTTCGTGTTTTTGGTGCGAAGATGATATTCCATCTCATCAGATTTGGTCTCTATTGTGATGTCCCCTTGAGCACCAAGAGCAACATTGCCCTTGGCATCTATATCGGAGGCAGAAACATGGATATCTTTTCCAGATATAACCGTGGTATCTTTGCCAGAACTTAAATGAGAGCCATTGTGTACAGCAACATGGGAATTTTGATCTCCGTGATGATTATTGGCACTGTTGCGTGTGGCATCAATCGATACATTTTCTTTTGCTTGTAAGAAAAGATTATCCTTTGCTTGAACATCAGAACCTAAAATATTCAAATCTTTTCCAGAAAGAAGTGTTGTGGAGCCCCCAGAATGAACTTCTGATTGTTGATGCATTGTTGCATCACCCTGCGCATCATGATGCTCGGTTTTGGCAGCACCGATCGTCAAATTGCCCTGCTCTGTGGCCATAGCAAGATCACCCCCTGTGGTGATCTTTACCCCTGAAGCTGTGATATCTTGCTTAGCGAAAACTGTCGCATTGCCCCCAGAAGACAAGGCATCGGTGTTTAACACTGTCTCCACACCATCAACCCTTGTGCGCCCTGCCTCCAAACGGATATTGTTCTGAGCAAGCAAAACAGCATCATTTCCGGCTGCAAAATGCCCCCCTTTACCCAAAATATCATCACTGTGCACAGATAAATTATGGGTAGCACTTATCCGCCCTGAATTCACCACATCTTTGCTGGTGATATTGACATCATCGCCCATCATCAAAGCCCCAGCAGAAACAAAGGAAGCTCTGTCTTTTTCAGGGATGTAAAGCACCGGTGCATAAACATCCATGCCCTTGACCTGTTGACGTACATAAATCACCATCGGCGCTTCTAGTGAAGCCAATTGTTCTGGTGTGAGTGCCTCACCAAAGGGGAGATTATGGGCTTTGGCATAGTCTGCCCCTCTATCCAGCAAGGTTTTGACTTGTTCAATCGAATCTTTTCCTGGAATAAAGGATCCTTTGCCCAAACCTTGCCCCACAAGATCACGTAGTTGTTTTTCAATCAGTTGCTTTTCAAAATAAGCATCCCCTAAGAAGAAAATCTCCCGATCTGGTTGATAACCAATTCTATTTAAAAAATAAGCAGATCCATAAAACTTACCAACATCAAGAAAGTCTGCTCTGGTTTCATAAATGAAATTCTGTTGAGGCAATGTGCCCCCAACACCCCCCGATTGGGGCTTTGGCAAAGGAAGCCCCTCAGAAAGTTCTCCTGCATCATTGAGATCCACTTTTGGTGTAAACAAAGCACCAGCCCCCGTTAAACCGCTTAGCGCCTCCAGCGGATTACCTCCAACCGCTTTGGCTTCAAAATGAGCATCCCCCGTAATGGACCCTTCAACAGCCGTGTTGTTGAGTTGATCAACCACCAGATTCAACGTGCCTCCTGCCTGAACAAGGCCAGAAACTGTATCAAGAACTTCTGAACTGATATGACGAATACTCCCATTGGCAATATCTAGATGACTATTACGACTGCCATCAGCGTTATAACCATAACAATAAGCATCCGTATTGGCCTGACAGCCAAGATAAACGTTTTTATACGTGGTCGCTCCCAAATTGGTCAGCACATTCGCATGGATATCCGCATTGCCCTCCGCTCTCATGATGCTATAGTTATTCTCAATATCATCAGCGTTAATGATGAGATTGCCGTGAGATTGAATCATCCCCTGAACCGCCGGTTTATGCGAAAAACTCTGCGTGACAGTCTTCTCGCTCATGTGTGACCAGTTACTATTCCCGAACCATCCTTCCCAACTATCACCATTCCATAGATACTCTTCTATATCTCCTTTTCGACGGTTATATCTCCAAGTAAAAGCCTTATAGACTGTTCCGTCTTTCAAAGTTGCTGTGCCATAGGCTCCTTCTTTATCAGGCCAAAGCTGTTGTTCGAATATAAAGTGTTTGGGACCGGCAATTCCATGCTTTCTCTTAGAAAGCTTTCCTTTGCCCCAACGCTCCCCCCTCATATCGTGATATAAAGGTCTGCCATCGAGAAAATTGTATTTATCTGGTTTTTGGAATGCGATAGTGACTTCTTCCTTTTTTTCCTCTATTTCAGGCGTGCTATCGGCTTCGTTTTGCAAAGTTTTGGTTTGGATGTTTAAGTTTCCACCGGCTTGAATCAAGCCCGCTTTATTAACAAGGGAAAGGCTTTTTCCCGCACCATCTGCATTGGTAAAAAATAAATCACCTTCTGCCATAATGGCGCCAAAATCATTCAGCAAAGCCCCATCAACTTTTAAAGCTCCATTCCCACCAGTATAGATTAAACCGGTTTTGTTGTTGGTCACATCCCCTGTCACGCTAAAGACTAAATTCTGACCTGCTGCCAATTGACCGCTATTTTTAAGATCTCCTGTCTTGATGGTGAATTCTCGTGCCGCTAAAACTGATGTTGCCTCATCAACCATAACGCCTGGCGCAACAAAGAGAATATCGCCCGTCCCCCCTTCATCTGTTACTGCTTGTAGCCGCGCATGGTGAATATCAAGGGCATGGGTGCTGTTAAAATCTAATCCACCATAGGTCAATTCGCTCCCCGAAACATCAATATGATCGGCAATTAAATACAGCGTTTGAGGCGTATAAATATGAGAACGATTATTGCTTAAATCCAGTGTCGGTGCTGTCAACCTCACATCCCCCAGAACAGACAGCACATTCTCAACACTGATCCCCCCTGAAACAGATGTTAATGTCGCTGTACCATATCCAATAGCCTGATCATAATAAATGTCATTGCCTGCAAAAATTTCAATATTTTCACCACTGATAATATGTCCAACCTTTACCCCCCTTTGTGCCGTGATAGAAAGGGAACCTTTGTCATAAAAAACAAGATCACCAGAAGGATTCCAAGGGCTTACCTGAGAGCCAACAAAATCTAAACCTGTCATCACTGTGCCTGCATCAAGGCTGCCTACATTGAAAACAGCATCTCCACCCGTCATCAGAGAAGAAAAATCAACCGCCCCACCACGGATATCAGCTTTTCCATAAGCAATCAGTTGTCCAAAATGAACCGCGGCTTCAGGTTGTGTATGAAGAACCACATCGTGATGTGAGCGAAGGACTTGAGAAACAAATATTCCCTTATGAGAGGCTAAAGTTATATCCCCTGCGCCATAAATATTTTCTGCTGCAATAAACCCACTTACACTTTGGAGATCAACACCCCCTTGGTCGCCCAAAACAAGGCTCCCAGCAGCCCCCGTTGCTGTCATATCAACCCCACCAGCTAAAAAATGCGCTTGTATATCACCACCGGCATGCGCTTTTAGATTGCCCCCAGCCAAAACAGTGCCCCCAATGCTCAGATCACCGCCCGCCTCAAACGCTATATCAGCCCCTGCCCCTAGCCCAGAAACTTTTATAGCGTGGCGCGAAGATAGCTTCATATTGCCCCCAGAGGCAGCTTGCCCGGCAATGGTTAAAAAACCTTCTTGCGCTTCTATTTTCAAATGACCATCAGCGCCAACCGTTTCTAACGTCACATCTTTTTTCGCGGCAATATCAACATGTCTTTTCGAGGTGATATGCTTTGCCAAGACGCTATGGCTTTTTGATTTAAGGACAACCCCCCTGTGACCAAAGGCACTCTGTAATGAGATTTTTCCATCCGCAGAAAGATGTAACTGCCCAGCATTGGCCGCCATATCATGACGCATGCGCACCCCAACACCTTTTTCAGTTGCCACAAGTTTAATCTGATCCCCCTGGAGAGCCCCCAAAGCAGATCCATCTATGGCATATTCCGGTTTACCGGTAATATCGGTTAGCTCCTTCATCTGGCGAGATGTATAGTCATAACGGCCTGTTCCTGCTGTTATCCCAATATCCTTTCCCGCAACAGGACCTTCTAAATGCACCGTACGAGAAACAATATCAACAATATCAACCACACCTTTTTTTGAGAAAAAATTCGCCCCCTTTGCGCCAAAAGTAATATCTCCACCCCTCACCACAAAACCCTTCAGAAAACCTGTCGCATCAATTTCTGGAACACCTGTGGTTAATGTCGCATGGGGTGTATTGATAAAACCACAACCATCACAACTTATCCCATTGGGATTGGCTATAATTACATCTGCAGGACGGCCAAAAACTTCTCCTGGACCGTTCAAAGTACTGCGCTTGCTGCTGGTCACTTCATTTAAAATAACCTTCGCTGAACCAGTACCACGCAAATGGGGATTACCCGGCATAATGCCCCCCAATTGCGATTGCCCTACTTCACTCGCGTGATTGTTCCAAATAACACCAGAAGAACCAATATTAAAATCGTAATATTTATTGTGCGATAAACCACTGCTGTTGGGAGTGACAATATCAATGGAAGGAACCCCATTGGGCGCCGCCACTATATCTGGACGATGAGCAGCATTGGCGTGAGGATCAATAGCAATCTGCGCCTGTAAGACTGAAGGTGCTAACAAACAAGAAAAACCAAATCCCCCAAATAAAACCTTTTTGAGCATCGTACTGGAAACGAGAACCTCTAATAAAGTGGCTCTTTGCTCTCTCTTCTCATATCTCATACTTTAACTCCCCAATAAAAAACGCTTAAAGCTCCATTGTTAATGTCATAAAAAATGTTCCTGATTTTTTGTGCTTAACTGTGCTCCAAAAAATACTGGAATAACTCGCATCAAGAGAGACCATGCCCCCCGAAAGCTTGACACCCGCTGTCCAACCGGCAAGCTGTTCATTGGTAAAACCATACAAAGGTTGTGCAAAAACACGACCATAATCCAAACCAACATAAGGGCGTAGTTCCCCAAAAACTTTTTTAAGAGCCCCGTTGTTGCGCCACGGAATGGTACGCAGCATCAAATCATTCCGGCTAAAAAAACCGTTATTGCCAAAAAGCAAACTCTCACGCGTACCACGAACATTGGAGACACCCCCCAACGAAATCTGCTCAGCCCCTAATAAATTATGCGGTGAATATTGACCACTCAAAAGATTGCTCAATATGAAGTCAAAGCCCCTTACCTTAAAAGGCGTCATGACACTAAGTGTACCGGTAAATTTGGCAAATTGAGGCTCTGCATCCCCTGCTCCTGGAGCATGTCTCTTGACTGAATGAAACAAGGGGAGCCCTTGTAAATAACTCACATCAAAGGTCCAAGTCCCACCCAACATCTGGCGTGAATGCGAAATCCCAAAATTGGCTACGCTATATTGACGGCTCCCCACTTCAATCTTATTCCCAAGAAGGTAATTGTTGGTTCTTTTATAAGAAAGACCCACATTAAGCGTTGTCAGTGAAAGACTATCACGGTGAAGAACCCTACTTGTACTGGCGTGTAACTCACTGGAATCCCCTGTCGTCTCAATATCTGTAAAATTGCCATGGATAATGCTTTGGTAATTATAAACAGTGCCATTCAAACCGAAGGTCCAATAGCCATAGGGGATACTCACACTTGCTGAAATATTATTGCTATGACCTTCTTGTGCGCTCCCGCCCCAATAATCTGTTTGACTCCGTTGATAACTAAAATCCCACGCATCATTCATCCCTAAAATATTTTCTAGCTTTAAACCCGCATGATAACGTGCATAACCCGTTGAGGATTGTCCTAAATTATCATGGGAAACAGTAACCTTAAAAGCTTTACCAGGTTGATTGCTAATATTCACAATGGTGCTGCCATCTTCACGCCCTGGTAAGAGTTCACTTGTAGCATGCCCTGAAATCAGCCTGTTTATTTGATCAAGCCCCTGCTCAATATCGCGCATATTGAGAATATGGCCTTTAAGCCCCGGAAAAGCACTCCACACAACATGATTGTAAGCAGAAGCCGGAAAACCATTGTAATAAATATCCGAAAGCTTCCCCTCAACAACAACAAACTTGAGCATCTTACTGTTTTTGATGTCTTGATCAGGAATATAAAAACGCGCTGTGACATAGCCTTTATCTAAATAAACCTTGGTCAATTGCTTGATTAAAAGCTGAATATCAGCAAGACCTATACATCTTCCAACATAAGGATCTGTGACCGCTGATATAGCGCGCTCTTTGATATGATAAACCCCATCAACAATAATATCATGAATTGGAAAACAGTACCCACTCCCCAAAAGAGTTGCTGGGTTTTTCTCTGTAGATGTTTTTGTTCTTTTCGGTGTTAAAGCGCGTAAATTCTCAATTCTCTCTAATCTTTGTTCCTCAGAATAACCTCGCGCAAAACTATCTGTTGGCGAGCGGGGAGATAAAGTAGTTGAAGAATGGGCATAAACGGTTGCGCTATGAAATATGCCAAACAACACAACAATAGATAGAAAAAGCCTTAAAAAGCTCTCTTGGCGTAAAAAGAAAAAAAACACTAAAGAGTTCCCCCCGCTTTTGTCATTCATGAAACTTTGCTAAAAAAGCACCTCATGAACTTTTAACAATGCTGCTCAAAACGGTATTATCCTATGAAGACTTTGAACAACAATACATACCTCTGCAATTCAATACAAATTGCACCAAAATCCTGCTTGATTTAAACTGTGTGAAGATTTCTCCCCCATACACATATATCGATAACCGTGTAACCAAAACTGTTTTCTAAGTCAATGTTTATGGTCACAATATTCCCAGTTAATGCCTTAAGACATCCATCAATAAGAGAGAATAAATTCTCCGCTCACCACCCTATCCTACACTTTATAACGCCCATAAATAAACTACATATCATGCTCTTAACTTGCACCCCTTAGTCAAAAATCATCACAGAAAACAATAAAAAGATTTCTTTTTAGAGCTTTTCAACATAATCAATCAAACAGACAAAAGTGATAATTTTAATGACACATAAAACGTATCAAAATACTAATTATAATGTTTTAAAAGCACCATAGTGCATTTGTTTTGATTAACACGTCAAATGAATAGCAAAATTCACTACTTTGCTGATCTGACTTGCGTCATAGGCTGTGGATAAATACCTTTAAAAACTTTTGAAAAAGTTATCGGCTTTTTCTGCATTTTTTCACCATTCATTAAAGTGAATTAGAATTAGAAAATGTATCAAAAAATTTATTATTTTAGTGCTTTAATATATTTTAAATACATATTGTTGTTAATTGTATTTAACGATTGGAATAGATAAACAATGGTACTATGTGGATATAATATGTATAAAAAACTAAATTATCTTATTGATGTTATTGGTATTATTATAATAATAACAGCGCTTATTTTTACATGCATGCTCTTATTAACTCCTGTATAGATTGATAATTTTTATGTATTTTTTCTCAATTCATTCAAAGTGGATTTAATAAGCTTCATTTTGATTCTTTTGAAAAGAATTAAACACATTATAAAAAATGGGCTCTGTTTAATATGCTGCAATCTCTTAAGTCTGATCATGAACAAATCACGCTACGCTCTCTCTTAGAATTCTACCGTCAACAGGCAAAATCACCCCGTGAATTGGGAACGCTGTTTGAAAACCTTGTAAAAGCTTATCTATCGGAAGACCCTTTACAAAAGCAGGAATACGAAAAGGTTCAGACTTATTTGGAATGGGCTGAGGAACATGATGAAGATGGGCGTGATATCGGTATTGATCTGGTCGCTACAATCCGTGATCAAGGAGGATATGCGGCTATTCAATGTAAATGCTATGATGCTGCTCACATCATTAAAAAGAAGATATTGATAGCTTTATCGCTGCTTCTGGGAAAAAGATTTTTACGCGTCGTATTTTGGTTGATAGCACTGAAAGCAATTGGAGTAACAATGCGAACAACACTTGTGATGGTCAAGAAGTTCGTATTCAACAGATTAATCTGTTTGATTTAGAAAACAGTCAAATTGATTGGGGGGCTTATAAAGAAAGAGGACAAGCTGTCCTTAAAGAGCAACCCAAAAAAAAGCTTTTAGATCATCAGATAGAAGCGCTTGAAAGAGTTTGTGAAGGGTTACAAGAAGCAGACCGTGGCAAGCTTATTATGGCATGTGGAACGGGCAAGACGTTCACCAGTCTTAAAATAGCAGAGGCTCTCGCCGGAAAAGGCAAGCGTGTATTGTTTTTAGTGCCTTCCCTTGCTTTGATGTCACAAACAATCCGTGAATGGACCCTTGATACAGAAGTGCCCTTACGTTCCTTTGCCGTGTGTTCGGATACACAAGTAGGCAAACGTCGTAAAAGTAAACATGATGATGAATCTGGTCTCGATGCTTCTGATCTGGTTTTACCGGCTACAACGAATTCACAAGAACTTGCGCGTAAAGCTAATAAGATCTCTCTTGATGTGATGACCGTGATCTTTTCGACCTATCATTCCATTCAAGTGATTTCCGATGCACAAAAGGAATATGATTTACCCGAATTTGATCTGATCATTTGTGATGAAGCCCATAGGACAACGGGGGTTGTATTGGGAACAGACAAGCATGAATCTGAATTTATCAAAGTTCATGATAACAGCATCATTCAAGGTAAAAAAACGCCTCTACATGACAGCAACGCCTAAGATCTTTAGTAACAAGCTCAAAAGGAATGCTGTCTTATCTAATAACGTTTTGGTGTCCATGGATAATGAAAAACTCTATGGCAAACAACTTTTCACTTACAACTTTTCACGTGCTTTAGAGAATAAGCTGTTATCACCTTGTAAAGTTATCATATTAGTTATCAACGAAAAAGAAATAAGCCAATCCATTCAACATCTTATTACCGATAAGGATTATGAACTTATTGTTGACGATAGGACCAAGATTAATGGCTGTTATAGAGCCCTTACCAAAATGGATCTGAAACTTGATCTTGAAGATGACCCCAAGCCTATGCGTAGAGCTTTAGCATTTTGCAAAGATATTGATACTTCTAAACGCATATGCAAAAGATTCAAAAAAGAAAAAGTGCAAGAATCTTTGCGCGCTCTTCATAAAAACTATAAAGATACTTCCCCTCTTAACTGTACCCTTGCCCATATTGATGGAACCTTTAGTGCTAAAGAGCGTACAAAACAACTTGACTGGTTAAAAGAAGATGCGGGGGAGCATGCGTGTCGTGTGCTCACCAATGTACGCTGTCTTTCTGAGGGTGTTGATGTTCCTGCTCTTGATGCGATCATGTTTTTACACCCGCGTAAAAGCCAAGTGGATGATACAGACGGTAGGGCGTGTGATGCGTCGTGCCAATGGCAGCTTTGATCAGGTTCTTTTCTGCCTCACGGGTAATACGATCGACCAAAGTGGTGGTTTTGGATAAGGATTGTCCAACTCTGTGAATTGGCTGGTTAAGCCTGCTGTTAACATTGAGAAGACAATGCCCAAAACATTCTTCGATGAGCCTAGCTCATGAAGTGCGTCGGCAATGTTGCCGCGATTATTCACAAGAGTCACCGCACTTTTGTTGATCAGCGCCTGTATCCCTGCTTGTATCGCTGCATTCATCGCTGTGCTGGAGCCAACACCCAATGCACCAGCAATAGCACCGGCTGCACTGGAAGCTGCTCCACCCGTAACCGCCGTGACAGCTAAGGCCACGAGAGCTGTACCGGCTTCCATCAGCCCTTGGGCTTTATAATCCCAGTCTTTAAATTCAGCCTTAACAGCCTGTCAATCAACTTACTTGGCTAATTCTGGATCATCACGCAATTGCTTGATCCATGACAACTCTGGAGAACGGGCTAACTACTCAAGGGATATGTCAAATTGATATTTCTTGTCTTTTTTCCGATTAATTTAGCGGCTTTGTCTTTCTAGGAATAAAGCTTCATCTCACTGGAAAACTCTTGTTCAAAACTATTTTTCTTTTAGATAGACCATGTTTTTGATACTTTTTCAATCAAAGCGTAGCTTAGTTGCTTCACCTTTGATACTTCTTTAGCTAAAGCGATAGCGCGTTCAAGATGAAGCCGTTGGCTTCTTTCGCCAAAGCCTAAATGATCTCCTACTGCAAAACTTTGCTGATAAGACTGCAAAGTTTCAGCATCACCCAATAAAGCAAGGGCTCCAAGGTGAAGTAAAGCATAATCTGTATCATCTGCTTTAGACTTTGCATCTTGTTGCCAAGGCGCTCGACCATAATCAGAGCGAAGTCTTTCAGAAAGATCAATAGCGCTTACTGCCCATTCTAGTGCATCATCAAGCGCCTGTGTTAAACGATCTGCAGTGACTTCTGGTTCAAAGATTTCCAATCCTTTTGCCTCAAAATTAAGCTGTATATCCGGGATATCTTCTATATGTGTAGGATCAATGAATTTGCAAGCAGCAGAAAGGATACCGGTGCTAATCAAAAAGGCGCTATCAAATTGTGGACAATCTTTGACAATTTCATCGTTATAAAGAATGTCTACTTCACGATCAGCCAATTGATAGCTTGCTATATGGTCATCTTCATCGATTTTCTCGGTTGACCAACCTAGGCTTTTTAAAAGTGCTGTGGCACTTTCCATGGTCAATGGAGCATCTTTATCATCCGTTTCCTCTATCTCCTCTATCACATCAACAGCTGTTGTTTGAGAAGCAACAGATGTTATTTGTGGATCCAAGCTTAAAATTGGAGCGTTTTTAGGGAAACCGGTCCGATAACCCCGTGCAAGAGTGAGGAGATTATCAACTCTATATTTTGAGATTTCTTCTACAAAACCTAAAGGATTTCCCTTTCTAAAATTCTCCTTGTAATATTTGAGCTTTTCAATATCCCCAATCAAAACAAGCGCAATAAGGTGACGCGCTACAAGATCAAGTTCACTATCTGGAGACAACGCGGCATAATCATAAATGATTTGATTGACATTTTGCTGCTCAGCCCATTCAAGTATATCTGCACAAATCTGCTTTAGCTTGCCTTCATCCAACGCAGTACTAGAAACTGTATAAACTTCTTCTGCTTCTTTGAGGGCTATATATTGAGGCATATTATAGAAAATCTCTCTATGAGCACTAGAAAAACCAAGTGTTGAAAGGGAAGCCTTAAATGCAACAATTGGCTCTTCTTCATCACTTTGAAGACTGTACATTATATTGATGATACGGTCTTTACTGATAAAATAGGCATTGTGATTGTAGTTTTTATCCCGATAAACTGTCCAACCCATTTGTTTTAATTGCTCAGCAACTTTATTGAAAGTAATCAAAGCTTGTGGGCCAAGATGCGCTTCAGCTGCTTCTCTCTCATGAAGAATTTTTAGATGTTTTTCAGCAAATTCAACGGCATGATTAACATATTTTCCTACTTCATCATCATCCAAATGTTCAGAAATCGTACCAGCTTCTAGAAAGTTTTTATAAGATTTCAGGATATCAATTCGACCTCTCAACGCTAAACAAGCCAAATGCCAAACTATATCTGTATCGTAACTATATTTTTGAACAACTGTTTTGCTTTCGATCGATGCTTGCAAATCTTGAGCGCGTACCCATTGTATTATCCGCTCAGAGATTTTTGTCAACTCTTGCTCATTCAACGTCTCTACACAAATATCAATACCTTTACCAAAACCACTAAAAATTCCCCCCCCAATTGTGTTAAAAGACTGATAAATATCCGTAGGTCGTATCCAATTATATTCTCCCCTATAGTGAATATAACGACAAGCTATAGAAATCTCTTCGTTAGAGATCTCAGCTTCAAGACGGACATTGTAATTGTTATGGAGGCGTACAAAACCAAAATCAAACTGAATAAAACGATCTGGCAAAGAAAGAAACATTCTCCCAGGTTCCATAGCAATCCATCCTAGCGTTTTGAAGATGCGACTTGCTGCGGTAAGGCTTATCGAGCGCTGTTTGGGCTTTTTGCGCGTTAGAATATCGTCTAACTCTCCATTCTTATAGGCTTGTGCAAATAAAATAAGGCGATCAATCCACTCCATGGTTGCGTAATCGGCAAATTCTGGAACATGTAATTGGGGTGCCGGCTTATCAGACCTTAAAGCATCAATATCGCCAAGCAATGCTTGTGCAACAGCAGAATGATTAGCGGCCTCTTCATGCAATTTTTGTTCAATATCTTGTACTTTCGCCCACGCAATTACCCTATTTAAAGCTTCCTCAATATGGCTTTCAGAAAGATTCTGTGCTGTAACTCCGAAATTTTCTTCTGCAGAAATCAACATATCACCATATTCATAGCGCGACTGTTCGCCATTATCATATTCCTCAGCAAGGCAATAAGCGGCTGTAGTAAGAGCGACTGATAGCCGCAACTTTCCACCATCCTCTCCATAATCTACAACATCATAGAGAATGCGTATTATACGATCAGAAAGATGATAATAAGCAAATGTATCCCCCACTTCATCGCGATGAGGCTCCCAACCCAATCTTTTTAAAATCTCTGTTACGTCTTTCTTTTTCATTATGCTTCACTTATCAACTAATTCTGCCATATCATCTAAGGTATAGGTTTTCATGGATTATTCTCCATAAATTGTTATTTTTTAGATTCCCACCTTTATTCTTATAGATATTCTTATAGACCTCCTTTATTCTTATAGATCTTCAGCGTGCTTCTTCCAATATCTCTCCCTCATCATCTCAAATTTGTCCTGTTGATAGCTGATTTCTCTGTGTTGAGACTGACCAATACATTGTGGGAACAGAATAAATAACAAGAGCAGCAATATAAAAGACATTAAGCAGGCTCCAAACCAAATATTTGTTGCGTCAAGCACCTTGCTCAAACCCATAATAACATACCAGTAGAGTACCAATTCTTACACCTGCATAAAGCCAAGAAATAATTCGCCTATTATGGCTATGTGCACATAATAGAACCAAAAATCATCATTGCTGCACTCGCAACACCAGCAGCAAGACGGTTCAAAATGACTAAGTAAAAGTTTGGTGTTTAATGCTATGGAGATAATTAAGCGCTCTCATCACCATGGCTGCACCAAATAGCATGTGAAGAGCAAGAGATATTCCCAATTCTGCCCAACGTGAAGAATATATTCCCAACTAAATAACCACCATAATTAGCGCTGACTATATAAGAAAGCTGATTAAAGGTAAACAGTTCCTCACACAATATAACCGACAATATCAGTGTATAGAGAAATCGTTCTATCCTCATACCCAAAACCTTAATCACCACACCAAATACAGAGATTTTGAAAGAATTCAAACCTGGACGATTATTTTCACTCCATTACTTATTCTTTCTTTAATTGGTTATATTCCTTATCTGGTCCCATCTCATCATAGTAGCCTTTAGCTATAAAAATAAAAGCATATTAATTATCTATTTTAATAACTAGAACAACATATTTAGTGATCTATTGTTAATATTACCAGATTAATTCTACAATAATACATTGAATTAATTTGTATTTTTATGTTATATGTTTTCACAGTTAAATGGAAAGCATATTGAGATAATCTTGCTTTTTATCTCGATATTCAAAAAGGCTAATCTAAAAATTATAAACCGTGAACTTTACTTTTCTTAAAGTCGTTTTCTTATTTGCCACAAAACTTAATAAATAACTCAAAGAACGATTTTAATAATTTTAGATAATAAGCAAAACTATTATTGAGGATGATGTTAAATTGAAAAGTTTGGTGCACCCGACAGAATTCGAATCTGTGACCTCTGCCTTCGGAGGGCAGCGCTCTATCCAACTGAGCTACGGGTGCTTCACACCAATTATAAAAATCAGTTGTGACCTTTTAACTAATCACACGCTCAGCTTCAATGCTAAATTAGCATTCTAATAAAAAAATTACTTATTTGTAAGTTATCTAGCAACGCAATCTTCTTTCTTTTCTACAATGATACTTTATCTTGAAATAGCTTCTCTTTTGGTCTTCAATACCCTTTATTATTATAAAAAGAGCTTTTATTACAACTTCAAAACTCTCAAAAAATAAGTTACAAGATTAGTTATAAGTATCAGGATAATTCTTAAATGACTACGTTACCAAGTCGCTTTCATTTTATTTCCGCAGAGACTGAGGAAGCTATCAAAGCTACCCAGAAATTAATTTCCGTCTACGGTCATTCTTCTCTGGAAGAAACTGATATTGTTGTTGCAATCGGTGGTGATGGAACAATGTTACAAACCGTACGAGATGTTATGAACACTGGAAAACCTATTTACGGTATGAATCAAGGTTCTGTAGGATTTCTTATGAATGAATTTCATGAAAAAAAATTACCCAATCGTATTGCTGTCGCCCATAAAAAAGAAATTCATCCCTTACGCATGATTGCAAAAGCTGAATATCAAGAATCTATCGAAGCACTTGCAATTAATGAAGTATCCCTCTTTCGGCAATCTTATCAAGCAGCAAAAATTCGCATCACCATTGATAACAACATACGCATGGAACAATTAAGTTGTGATGGTATCCTCGTCGCAACACCCGCAGGATCAACAGCCTATAATTTATCAGCACAAGGACCTATTCTCCCCCTTATGGCCCCTCTTATGGCTCTCACCCCTGTTAGCCCTTTTCGCCCAAGACGTTGGCATGGCGCATTACTCCCCAATACAGTAACGGTGCGTTTTGATATGCTCGAACCTGATAAACGCCCTGTCAATGCTGCTGCGGATAATGTTGAGGTTAAATCTGTCCATTCAGTGACTATTTCAATGGCAACAGAAGTAACAGCTTCAATCCTTTTTGACGCAAGTCATTCATGGGATGAGCGTATTTTATCAGAACAATTTCGCTATTAATGATTGTATTATGCGTTTTATATGTATATGATTGTTATAGTTGGCTTTTTTGTGAAAGCATCTTAACGCTCTTTGAGAGTGAAGAATATTAGAAGAATATTAGTTGTACATATCATTGAGATAGCGAAGTTAAAAGTACAGAGCAATTGATAAAAAAATGATACCATCTTTAAATAGTTTTGATGACTTAGGTCTTTCCTCAAAGGTTATTAATGCTGTAAAGTTAGCAGGATATACAGTTCCAACACCGATTCAAAGTGAAACAATTCCTCATGTCCTTCAGAGAAAAGATGTCCTAGGAATCGCTCAAACAGGAACGGGTAAAACTGCCTCTTTCGTATTACCTATGCTCACTCTCCTTGAAAAAGGTCGTGCAAGAGCACGAATGCCCCGAACACTCATCCTAGAACCAACACGAGAAATCGCAGCTCAAGTTGAGGAAAATTTCGATAAATACGGAATAAATCACCGTTTAAATGTTGCTCTTTTGATTGGTGGAGTTTCTTTTGAACACCAAGATCGTAAACTTGAACGAGGAGCGGATGTTCTTATCGCAACACCAGGGCGACTTCTTGATCATTTCGAGCGGGGTAAATTACTCCTGATGGGCGTTGAAATCCTTGTTATTGATGAAGCTGATCGCATGCTGGATATGGGCTTTATTCCTGATATTGAACGTATCTGTAAACTAACCCCTTTCACGCGTCAAACTTTGTTCTTTTCTGCAACAATGGCGCCAGAAATTACAAAACTGACAAAACAATTTCTACATTCTCCTGTATCCGTTGAAGTTACAAAAGCATCCTCAACAGCAACCACAATTACACAACGGCTTGTCAAATCTGGAAATAAATCATGGGATAAAAGAGCGGTTTTACGAGAGCTCATCCAAAATGAAGGTTCTAAACTTCAAAATGCTATTATTTTCTGTAATCGAAAGAGAGACATCTCTGAACTGTTTAGATCGCTTATCAAACATAACTTTAATGTAGGCGCACTTCATGGGGATATGGATCAATATTCACGTATGAATACCTTAGCCGATTTTAAAAATAATAAGCTTACGCTTCTGGTTGCTTCTGATGTTGCGGCCCGTGGGCTCGATATCCCTGCGGTAAGTCACGTGTTTAATTATGATGTTCCTACACATGCTGAAGACTATATCCATCGAATTGGCCGTACAGGGCGTGCAAATCGTCTTGGAAAAGCTTTTACAATCGTAACAAAAGATGATCAAAAATATATCAACGCTATTGAAGAAATAAGCAATGAAAAAATTGAATGGCTTAATGGAGATCTCTCGACTTTAATAACTGATGATCAAACAGAAGATAATATTGTTGTAAAGAAAAAATCTTCACAATCATCAAAGAAAACTGCTGCCAAAGACGCTCTTTCCCCCCCTAAAAAAACTGTAAAAGAGAATAAAATAGATTATATCAAAAATATGAAGCGTAAAGAAAATCCATCCGTGCAACAACACTCACGAAAAAATAAGAATTACGCGCCCCTTGGATTCGGTGATGATATCCCGGCATTCATGCTCATAAAAACGCGTAAATAGACTCGTACTTTACTCTCTCTAAGCATACAATAAATAAAAAATACTTTTAAAAAAATTTCTCTTATTTTTTAGAGAGTCTTTCTATTACCTTTTCGCGGCCTAAAAGCTGCAAAAGCTTTCCCATTTCAGGTCCATGATCCATGCCCGTAAGTGCTTGACGTAATGGCATGAATAAAGACTTTCCTTTCCGCTCCGTTTGTTCTTTTAATGCTCTCGTCCAAACTTGCCAACTTTCATCCTTCAATACACCTTCAGGTAAAAAATTGAGTGACTGCTGCACGAAAGCGCGGTCCTCCGGTGCCACGGTATCAAAACTCTTTTCATCATGAATAATTTTCCACCACAAGACAGCATCATTGACTTTATCAATATTGCTTCTTATCGTATTCCAGAAATATTCCGCTTTTTCTCCTTCAATAGAAAAACTTTGGAGACGTGTTTTAACGTCCTCATAATTTAGTTCATGAACAAGATGACTATTCAGAGTATAAAGGTCAGCAATATCAAATTTTGCAACTGATTTTGATGTATTTTGTAAATTAAAATGTTCTAAAAGCGCTTCTTGATGAGGATAGGGATGCACATTTTGCGATGTCCCAATCAAAACAGCAAAACACTGAACAGCTATCGATTCAAATCCTTCTTCTCGTAGAGAACGAATAGAAAGATCATTGTTACGTTTTGAAAATCCTTTTCCTAAGACTGTCGCCAATAAATTGAAATGACCAAAAACCGGTAATTCTGCCCCCAGAGCTTTAAAAAGAGCAATCTGAGCGCCTGTATTTGTAACATGATCATCGCCACGAATAATATGTGTAATGGCCATATCGACGTCATCCACAACAGACGGTAATGTATAAAGATAGGTTCCATCTTCACGAATAAGAACAGGATCTGAAAGAGAAGCCAAATCTATCGTCTGTTTTCCCTTTACAGCATCATTCCAGCAAACTTCTGTTCGCTTTGTTTGCAAAGGATTATTTTCAAAATTAGGAAGAAGAAAACGCCAATGAGGTTTACGGCCTTGCAATTCAAAATTTTTTTTCTCTTCTGCTGTCAACTTCAATGCAGAACGATCATAAATAGGAGGCAACTTACGAGAAAGCTGGATTTTACGACGTCGCTCTAATTCTTCCGCTGTTTCATAACAGGGATAAAGCAAACCACGTTTTTTGAGAGTTTCTGCCACTTCATCATATCGATTAAACCGCTTAGATTGATAATAAATTGCATCTGGTTGAATTCCAAGCCATTCAAGGTCAACAGTAATAGCATCGATATATTCCTGTTTAGAACGTTCAATATCTGTATCATCATAGCGCAAAATAAACTTTCCTTTATGCGCCCGTGCATAAAGCCAATTGAAAAGCGCACTACGAATATTACCAATATGAATATAACCTGTTGGAGAGGGAGCAAAACGAACTTTAACCATAAAAGATACTCAATTTTTATCACGAAAATGATTGACAATAGGATAACGACGATCGCGTCCAAAATTCTTGTAACTGATTTTTACACCGGGTGCAGATTGTCGCCTTTTATATTCAGCACCATAAAGAAGCTGTTCAATTTTCTCAACAGTTTCTCGTACATGCCCACGTTGAATAACATCACAAATACTCATGTCATTTTCTACAAGAGATTGCAAAATATCATCTAGAATAGGATAAGGAGGAAGAGAATCTTCATCTTTTTGATTTTCCCGCAATTCTGCAGAAGGCGCTTTTTCTATAATATTGGGTGGAATGACAATTCCTTCTGGTCCCTTAAAATGATGCAAGTGATTTTTATTGCGCCACTCAGATAATGCATAAACCTGCATTTTATAAATATCTTTGAGAGGATTAAATCCGCCATTCATATCACCATAGAGTGTTGCATATCCCACAGCCATTTCTGACTTATTGCCTGTTGTCACCACCATTGAGCCCAATTTATTTGAAAAAGCCATTAAAAGTGTACCGCGTATACGACTTTGAAGATTTTCTTCTGTAACATCAGAGGGGAAGCCTAAAAAAAGAGGCGATACTATATTCAAAAAAGCCTCAACAGCTTGCTCAATTGGTATGATTTCATAGTGACATCCCAAAAGATTAGCACATTCTTTGGCATCGTTTAATGATTCTTGCGAAGTATAATGATAGGGCATCATAAGGGTGCGAACCTTCTCAGCACCAAGAGCGTCCACTGCCATTGCTGTACAAAGAGCTGAATCAATTCCTCCTGAAAGACCAAGAATAACATCCTTAAAACCGTTTTTATTGACGTAATCTTTCAAGCCCAAAACACAAGCTTGATAATCAGCGGCTAATCCATTGAGAAGATTTTCATTAGGCCCTGAAACACAGTGCCACCCGCTCGTTTTTCGTTGCCAATGGCTCAAAGCAAGATGGCTGTCAAAGTGTTTCATTTGAAACACTTTTTTACCTTGTCCATTCAAAGCAAAAGATCCCCCATCAAAAACCAGCTCATCTTGACCACCAACCTGATTAGCATAGATAATTGGCACTCCAGATTGAAGTGCTTGCGTATGAACAACGTCTATACGTTTCAAGGTTTTATTACGATAGTAGGGAGATCCATTAAGAACCAGAATAATTTCAGCACCTTTATCTTTAAGCTCTGTACTAAGAGAGAAATCATTCCAAATATCTTCACAAATCACTATTCCTAATTTTATCCCATGATAAACAATAGGCTCAGGACGTGGTCCGGGAGAAAATAGACGCTTTTCATCAAACTCAGCATAATTAGGTAAATCAAACTTAAAGCTTTCAGCAATAACTCGCCCTTCATCAAGAAGCATAACACCGTTGTAAATATTGCTATTACGTCTTAATGGAAGACCAATAATAATTCCTGGTCCGCCTACAGTTATTTTTGCTAATTTTTCAACAGCCTCTTCACATGTTTTTGTAAAAGCAGGCTTTAAAACAAGATCTTCCGGCGGATAAGCACTTATAAAAAGCTCTGTGAATAGAACAAGATCAGCCCCTTCTTCTTTAGCCTTTTGATGTGCCATGACGGCTAAAGAAAAATTTCCTTCAATATCACCTACAGTAGGATTTAATTGGGCAACTGCTACCCGAAAGTCATCTTTCATAAGTCTTTATATCGCTTTATCAGTTTGGCAACCACAACTTTATTCTTCACCATCAGAAATATTATTTTTTTAAATTCTTTTCGTTCATAACGATCTAAAATAAAAAATGTCAGACAAATTTTTACCTACCTACCAGCAGCAAGTGCTAACGGGTCAATTGCACGATTTTTTTTAAGGAGTTCAGCAACAAGAAAAGCTAATTCTAATGCTTGATCTGCATTTAATCGTGGATCACATTGCGTATGATAACGATCAGATAAATCATCTACAGAAATAGCATGCGCCCCACCCGTACATTCCGTTACATCACGACCTGTCATCTCAATATGAATGCCACCTGGATAGGTTCCCTCTGCACGATGTACTGCAAAAAAAATCTCTACTTCTTTTAAAACATAATCAAAGGGACGTGTCTTATAACCATTGGCCGTAATTGTATTACCATGCATTGGATCGCATGACCATATCACCTCACGCTTCTCACGCTCAACGGCACGGATGAGTTTAGGCAGATAACTCTCAACCTTATCATAACCAAAGCGCGTAATAAGAGTAAGCCGCCCCGGTTCATTTTCAGGATTTAAAATATCAATTAATTTTAAAAGCTCATCAGATTCCATGGAAGGACCACACTTTAATCCTATAGGATTTTTAATACCGCGACAATATTCAACGTGAGCATGATCAATTTGACGTGTACGGTCACCAATCCATAACATGTGGCCAGATGTTGCGTACCAATTTCCTGAAGTTGAATCAATCCGAGTCAAAGCCTCTTCATAACCAAGCAAAAGCGCTTCATGACTGGTATAAAAAGATGTTTCACGCAATGAAGAATGCGTTTTGGATGTAATCCCTATGGAACGCATAAAATCAATTGCTTCAGAAATACGCTCTGCCAATAATTCATAACGTTCCCCCTGCGGACTGTTAGAAACGAAACTCAACATCCATGTGTGAACATTTTCTAAATTAGCATAGCCCCCTTGTGAAAAAGCACGCAACAGGTTAAGTGTTGCCGCAGATTGGCGATAAGCCATAGACATCCGTTGCGGATCTGGAATACGAGAATTAGCGTCAAACTCAATGCCATTGATAATATCCCCCCGATAAACAGGAAATTCAATGCCTTCTCTTCTTTCAATATCAGAAGAGCGGGGTTTTGCAAACTGACCAGCAATACGACCAATTTTAACAACGGGTTTAGAATTCCCAAAGGTTAAAACAATCGCCATTTGCAAAAATACACGAAAAAAATCACGGATATTATCAGCTTCATGTTCTGCAAAGCTTTCAGCACAATCACCACCTTGCAATAAAAAAGCCCTGCCTTTCGCAACAGCAGCTAGTTCATTTTTTAAATCACGTGCTTCACCGGCAAAAACCAAAGGAGGATATCTTCTCAGCCTTCGTTCGACATCTTCTAACATAGACTTATCCGGATAAGTCGGAACTTGTTTAATTGGCCTTTTCCTCCAAGAGTCAGGCGCCCACTCTTGTATCATTACACTCTCTCTAAAAAATTACGCTTCCAGCTTAGCATATTAAAAACTTTTCACCACACTATGGAGGTTGTTTAACTTTCTATTTTCTTCCCATTTTCATATATATAACTTGGTTTATACATGGTTACCAACTCTTCTGCCATCGTTGGATGCACCGCCATCGTTTCATCAAAAATATCCTTCGTCAGCTTTCCCTTGAGAGATATTCCTATAAGTTGTGCCATCTCACCAGCATTTTCTCCTAAAATGTGAGCGCCTACAACAATACGACTTTCACCATCAACAATGAGCTTCATAAACATCTTCTCTGAACTACCGGAAAGAACATTACGCATAGGACGAAAAACTGTACGATAAATTTCAAGACGCTTATAACGCTGTATCGCCTCTTCTTCTAAAAGACCTACCGTTCCAATCTCAGGCTGTGAAAAAACGGCTGTTGCAATTAAATCATAATTAGGTTTTGTGGGAATATTTTCAAATGCTGTCTTAACAAAACACATTGCATCATGTATCGCAACAGGTGTTAATTGAATATGACCCGTTACATCCCCTACAGCCCAAATATGGGGGATATTTGTCGTCATTTTCTCATCAACAATAACACCGCCAGACGCATTAACTTCTATACCAGCCCTTTCAAGTCCTAAACCCACTGTATTGGGCATACGCCCCGTGGCTAACATAACTTGATCCGTATTGATCGTTTGCCCATTTGATAAAAGGACATTATAACTATTTTCTGCCGCCTGCACTTTAGAAACTGTCACTTTATAGAGAATAGAAATCCCTTTTTCAATCATTGCATCACTGAGCAATTGCCGCAAATCGTGATCAAAATTACGAAGAATTAAATCACCACGATGAAGGAGTGTCGTCTTTACACCTAACCCATGAAGAATATTAGCAAATTCAACAGCAATATATCCTCCACCAACAATGACTATTGATTTTGGGAGTTCATCAAGATCAAAAATCTCATTAGAAGTCAGGCAAAAATCGGCGCCTTCTATCGTCATATTTGGTGCAACTTTTGCCCCCGTTGCAATCAAAATTTTTTCAGCAGTTACCCGCTCACCCGTAGTAGAAAGTTCTAATGTGTGATCATCAATAAAAGTAGCACGACTTTCGTAAATATGCACATTATTATTTTCTAACCCCTGACGATATAGCCCTTCTAATCTTGATATTTCTTTATTTTTAGCCGCAACCAACTTTTCCCAGCTAAAAACTGGATCCGCATATTTCCATCCAAAACCAGTACTTTTCTTAAATTCTTTTGCATATTGTGAAGCATAAACATAAAGCTTTTTGGGAACACAACCACGAATAACACAAGTTCCCCCTACACGATATTCTTCTGCTATAGCGACACGCTTACCAAGACCTCCAGCAAGCCTTGCTGCACGCACCCCACCAGAACCACTACCAATAACAAATAAATCAAAATCAAAAGAGCCCACAAACTATTCCTTCTCATATATTTACAACGATAGGCTAAGGTCATTTATTATTAAATGAAAGTATTTTTTCTTTTAAAAAAATATTTTTCTATAAAGTAATAGTCTAAAAGAATAGACTCTTAATAAAACATTAAAACGGCGAAAAGAATCGCCGCTTTTTAAAATAAGAAATCTCTGATTGCTGTCATGATATCAATCAAGTTATTTTTTATTTTCTGGAGCTTCTGACTTTATAGGCATTGTAGAATTATTTAAGTTAAGTGTTTCAGACATTTCTTTTTTCACATTTTCTACAAGATCCTGCATAAGAGCAGAACGCCATACATCAAATGCAGAATAGGAATCACGTGCAATATTAGGAACTTCTGTCAAAAACTTTTTACCGGTATCAGAATTATAAAATGCTGTGATTGCATCAAGCTCTTTTTGCGTAAAATATTTTGCATACACATGAGCAATCTCTTTTTCTAGATCAGAGCGCCTTTTAATTAAAGCAAGCGCCTGCTTATCAACGATATCAGAAATAGCTGTTGCCAAATTCGGATCATCACTGATCAGTTCATTTTTGAAATCATGGACTGCATTTGGTAAAAAACTATCAAATTGATCCGTTGCATGGATGGCCCTAATCGCCTTTCGAGCTGAATCTAAATGTTGATCACTCACACCCTGTGCACAAACCATTCCTATATTCACAAAAAAAACAGCAATTGCACCAAAATATACGAAAAAACGCTGAAAAGAAAATATTATTCTCATTGAATGATTACCCTAATCGCTAATTATAATTTAAATTTATTATTATACCCAATTTTTTTATTGTGCTAACATATTTTTTATTGTGCTAACATATCACCATGTAAATGTCTTTTCTAAAAATCAAATGGTTCTAAAATTTTTATTCGACCATCAGCCATAGCGACAATTGCACGTGAAGCCAACCCCAAAAAAAGACCATGCTCAACAACACCAGGAATGGAAAGAAGAGCATCCGATAATAATTGGGGTTGCAAAATGCATCCCCAAAACGCATCAAGAATAAAATGACCACCATCTGTTTTAAAAGGATTCTTTCCATTCATTCGCAATGCAATTTCTCCAGAAAGTCCTAAATCATCAGCGACTTTTTCGATGGCTTTGCGTGTTGTATGGATACCAAATGGATTTACTTCAATCGGTAGTGCAAAAGCACCAAGGCTTTTGACCACCTTTGTTTCATCAGCAATGACAAGCATTGTACGAGATGCCGATGCGACAATTTTTTCATACAACAACGCTCCCCCTCCCCCTTTAATGAGCATCATCTCTGGGCCAATTTCATCTGCTCCATCAATATCAAGATCCAGTTCAGGTATTTGTTCTAAAGTGCGAACAGGCACTCCAAACTTATGACAGAGTTGTTCAGAATATCGTGAGGTCGCAACACCGGTCACACATAAACCATCCGCAACACGCTCACCAAGAAGACGAATAAATTCATTAACAGTTGAACCAGATCCGATACCAAGCCGCATACCATCTTCAATAAATTCAAGCGCTTTAATAGCTGCCCTTTTTTTTAACTGCTGAACATCCATGAATGACTTTACCTTTTATCCGCAAACAACATTTATCACCACTATTACTACCAATAACAATGATAATAAAAGGAAGCCTCTTTACTCAATCTATCTAAATTTAACCAACATCTTTTTCTTGAAGTGATGTTACTCATTATAGAAATATATGATAAGAATAAAATAAGATAATCAACAATTATCTTTTTTATTTCTTCGAGAAAATTTAGGGGCTTTTCCTTATTCACAATAAAATTGATAAGCTGATCAATTAAAAAACGCAAAAATGTATCAGAAATATCTTCTATTGTTTTTTGTTTTGTTAATTGTCCAGATATGAAAAAATGCGCAAATTATATATTTTTTTGTGAATACTTTCTGTGCATATTCCACGGTCTATAAACCCCTAGAGAAGACCAAATAATATCTCCACCTTTAGTCATCATAACGCTTCCTCTTAATAACAATTGCTGGGGAGTAAATATTATTTTTGCCTTCTTATGACATGTTGGATTATGCATTATGAATGTCTGAATAAGAATATCTGCCTCTATACAGTGATCTATTCTTTCACGTAAAACGATAACTTTTAATCCATTCTCTAATAAGGATGTACATACATAATGATCACAAATAAATTGTCCGTGAAATGAAGGACCATACTTTGTTGGTTTAATCGTTTCATTCAAACGAAATGACTTTTTCCAGATAGTGGTCGTGAACTTAGAATGATGATAACGATCAATATATAATTTTTTATCATGGATAACACCCACGAGACGCATATTATCTGCTATAATCAATTGCACAGGTGAATGCATTATACAAATAGAAATACCAGCCAAGATAAAAAGACTAAAAAAGAGCCTGATAGGTGTTTTGCAAAAAGTTAATCCAACCAAGCCTATACTCAATAAAACTAATGAAGACAACGGCATAAAACCAGGATTCAAATCAGGAGAAATAGTTTTGATAGCGTGTGCAATCTTTATCACAAGATCAACACCAAACCCCATAATTTGAAGAGGAAGCCATTCGAATCCTCCTAACATTGCAAGAACTGCGATTAATCCAAAAGGGATGACCAAAATTGAGATGATAGGTAAAGCAAAAGCATTACTGATAATGCTTAAAGATGCCATATTAGAAAAATGATAAGCAGCATAAATTCCACTTGCACTCCCTGCTACAAACGAAGACGCACATGTTGAAAATATTGATAAAAAAGCGAAATTTATCACTCTTTCTCCAACATAAGAGGAGATTGTTTTTCTTGTACGAAAAAGTGACCTTCTGCTCCACCAATCAAAAAAAGCAATCAAAGCAGCCGTCGCAGAAAAAGACATTTGAAAGCTAGGGCCTAATATTTCATGGGGTCTAATCGCGAGAGTTATCAACCCTGCAATAGAAAAATTACGCATTGTTATAGCAGAGCGATTACATAATATAGCAACCAACATAACAGCAATCATCACAAAACTTCTTTGTGCTGATATTGCTAAACCCGACAAGAATAAATAAAAAGCCGTTATCATAAATGCAACGATAGCAGCAAATTTTTTATTGGAATAATAGGAAGAAAAAACTGGAAAAAATGATAAAAAACTACGGATGCTCAAAAGAACTAGGCCGCTCAACAAAGCCATATGTAAACCTGATATAGATAAAATGTGCGCTAATCCAGCCGTACGCAGTGCCTCGTTTGTCTCATTTGAAATACCAGCACGCTGTCCTGTTATGAGAGCTACCGCAACACTTCCCTTTTCTCCTTCAAGGGCTAGACGGATTCTTTGTGTCATCTTCATGCGTAAATTTTCAATTTTCTGTAGAATGATAGCGAATATTCCATCAGGCGGCGAAACGGATATTTTTATTGGTTTTCCTAAATAAATGCCTTGCGCCCCAATCCCTTTAAAGTAATTATGAAAACTAAAATCGTAGCCTCCTGGACGCACAGCCCCAGAGAATGCACGAATCTTAACTCTCCCATACAGGCCATCACCAATTGCTAATCCAGATGGCAAATATCTTGCTGATACACGAACACGATGAAGACTATGGTGTAATATGGGCTTTTCTGTACTCAAAACATCCAAAACTAAGCGAAATCCCCTTTTGGGAACTGACTCAACGGAAATAATTCTTCCCGTCAATGTGGTGACAACGTCACTGCTTAACATAGGTGTTGCAATACGCCACGTTTCTATTTTTGCCGCCAAAACCCCCAATGCAAAACAAAACAAAAGTCCCGTAGGAATCCATATTTTTCGGTAAAAGTGTGCAATATAGAATATTCCCCCAAAGATGCTAATCAATACCCCCAATTGTCTCCAACTTGGCTCCAGTTCTAAATGAAAATAAAAAATGATTCCTAAAGAAAAAAAGACTAAAATCAGTGAAAAAAGAATACCAAAAGAAACTTCTTTTTCGATACAATCCGCTAACCATTTTCTAATAACAATGATTGCTTTCTTTAAGAGCGTCAATAAAAGAGGTTTTTGTTGCTTATAACTGCCATTCTTTGCATCATTACAGCTAGAAAAAACACCCTGCCCTATTTGATATGCGTTTTTTCTTTCTATAACAGATTTTGCGGATAAACCCTCTTTAATTTTACTTTGATTAAACATCCGCTCCCCACTTTAACTCGCAATGCGGCTATTGCACACCCCGTCACCTATGCTAACATAACCTTTCTATAAAGTTCCATAAGTAATATCTCAATTTAAAGGAAAATATTCGTGTCTGTTATTACTCGTTTTGCCCCCTCTCCCACAGGATTCCTTCATATTGGTGGTGCTCGTACTGCTCTTTTTAATTGGCTTTATGCAAAACATACCGGTGGAAAAATGCTTCTACGCATTGAAGATACAGATCGAGAACGCTCAACAGAAGCTGCTGTAAAAGCCATTATAGATGGCTTGCACTGGATGGGACTTAGTTATGATGGTCCCCCTATTTCTCAATTCGAACGTGCAGAACGTCACCGCCAAGTCGCTGAACAATTGGTCAAAAATGGCAAAGCGTATTATTGTTATGCCTCACCTGAAGAGTTAGCTGAAATGCGAGAAAAAGCCCGTGCAGAAGGACGCCCCCCTCGTTATGACGGACGTTGGCGTAACCGGGATGCTTCTGAAGCGCCTCAAGGTGTCAAACCTGTTATTCGCATCAAAGCCCCTGAGGAGGGAGAAACAGTTGTCCACGACCGTGTTCAAGGTGATGTTCATTTTCCTAATAAAGATTTAGATGACTTTATTATCTTGCGCTCTGATGGTTCGCCTACCTATATGCATGCTGTTGTCGTTGATGATCACGATATGGGTGTTACACATATCATACGGGGTGATGATCATCTAACCAATGCAGCCCGACAAACGATCATCTTTAAAGCTATGGGATGGGATATTCCTGTTATGGCTCATATTCCTCTTATTCATGGTGAAAATGGTGCAAAATTATCAAAGCGGCATGGTGCGCTGGGCGTTGATGCTTATAAAACAATGGGATATCTTCCTGCTGCTTTACGCAATTATCTTGTCCGTTTAGGATGGAGCCATGGCGATGACGAACTCATGTCACTTAAAGATATGATTTCTTGGTTTGATATTGAAGATATTAACAAAGGTGCTGCTCGTTTTGATCTCAGAAAGCTCGATTCCATCAACGGACACTATATGCGCATGAGCAATGATCAAGAACTTTTTGATGCCGCTCTTGATATTCTACCAGAAACCGATGGGGGAACACAAATCATTGAAAGACTTGATGAACAACGTCGTGTTCAATTTTTCAAAGCAATCCCACATTTGAAAGAGCGTTCAAAAACACTGCGTGAACTGATTGACAATGCCTCCTTTATTTTTACGCAGAGACCATTACAGCTTAACGAAAAAGCACAAATACTTTTAGATAAAAATGGACGAACCATTTTAAATGATCTTTATCTTGCCCTAAAAGCTTGCCCTTCTTGGGATACAAAAGCCCTCGATGAAATTCTTCGCTCTTATATCCAAACACAGAATCTCAAATTTGGATCTATCGCCCAACCTCTTCGTGCAGCTCTTACAGGCTGTACCACATCGCCAGGTGTTTTGGATGTTCTTATTTTACTGGGACGCGATGAATCTCTTCATCGCATTAATGACCAACTTACCACAACAATAGGTTCATGATGTATACTAGGTATATCCCCTCAAATGAGTATCTATGTAGATACTTCAATGTAATCTAAAAAGAGTTTTTTTATCTTATATCATTGAAATACAGTTTTTATTGAGTAATAATGATCAATAAGAAAATATTTTAGAGGCAATCTACCCTCAATACAAGTAAGAAAAGCTTCAGTTATTATATATCTCACACTCTCATGAAGCAGAGTCTTAATTTTTAGAAGAGAAGGATCTGAAAGGAATACCGAATGTCTGAGAATAACGCACATATTATTGTGAACGATAAAAAAGTAGAGCTTCCCCTGCGTAAAGGCACGAGTGGACCCGAGGTCATCGAAATCGCTTCTCTCTACAAAAAAACCAATATTTTTACCTATGATCCTGGTTTTACTTCAACAGCTTCTTGTGAATCAAAAATTACTTATATTGATGGCGATAAAGGGATATTGCTTTATCGTGGATATCCTATAGATCAATTAGCTGAAAAAGGAGACTTTCTCGAAAGTTGTTATCTTCTCCTTTATGGGGAACTCCCAACACAGCAAGAAAAAAACGACTTTGATCGATGTATCATGCAGCATACAATGGTCCACGAACAATTTTCACGCTTTTTCCACGGCTTTCGTCGTGACTCTCATCCCATGGCTGTCATGGTTGCCTGCCTTGGCGCTATGTCGGCTTTCTATCATGACTCTATTGATATTACAGATCCTCACCAGAGAATGATTGCTTCTGTTCGTCTTATCTCAAAAGTTCCAACACTTGCTGCTATGGCTTATAAATATAGTATTGGACAAGCATTTGTTTATCCACGCAATGATCTTAATTATGCTGAAAATTTCCTCCGTATGTGCTTTGCTGTTCCTTGTGAAGAATATAAAACAAACCCTGTACTTGCTCGGGCGATGGATCAAATCTTTATCCTTCATGCCGATCATGAACAAAATGCTTCTACATCTACGGTACGTCTTGCTGGGTCATCAGGTGCAAATCCGTTTGCCTGTATTGCAGCAGGTGTTGCATGCCTTTGGGGACCAGCACATGGTGGTGCCAATGAAGCATGCCTAAAAATGCTACAGGAAATAGGTTCTATTAAAAGAATTCCTGAATTTATTGCACGTGCAAAAGATAAAAATGATCCTTTTCGCCTTATGGGCTTTGGTCACCGCGTCTATAAAAATTATGACCCACGTGCAAAAATCATGCAAAAAACCTGTCATGAAGTTTTAAAAGAGCTCAATATTCAAGATGATCCGCTTCTTGATATTGCAATAGAACTGGAAAAAATTGCCTTAAATGATGAATATTTTATTGAGAAAAAGCTTTATCCTAATGTTGATTTTTATTCCGGTATTACATTAAAAGCTTTAGGTTTTCCAACCGAAATGTTTACTGTTCTTTTTGCATTAGCACGCAGTGTCGGGTGGGTCGCACAGTGGAAAGAAATGATTGAAGATCCTGCACAAAAAATTGGTCGTCCTCGACAACTTTATACAGGTTATGCTATGCGTGATTATGTTCCTATAGATAAACGTGTTAATTAAAGAAAGAAATCAATAAAGCTTCAGTAAACTGAAGCTTTATTATAAATGAGTAAAAACATCCTTTAAAGTTTTTTACAACGATGATTAATTGATTTTAAATGAAACTATTATAATGCATCCCATCATTAACAATAGCTTTCCTTCTTTCCTGTATTTTTCCTCCCATACTTGTTGATACGAATAAATCATTTTTTTGACTGTGATCCAGTATAATAATAGTAACAAAATGAGGACAGATAAATTTTTACATTGCTCCTAAAGAGCTTACAGATTATAAGGGGGGGCATGGTTTCATATTTTTCAGCTTATTGAATAGGAGAACATTATGAAGTTATTAATAAGAGCTCTTATAATAAGCGCAACACTCTTTACCCTACCAGCTAATTCTCAAACTTTAAAAATTGCAAGTGATGCTTCTTATCCCCCTTTTAGTTATATTGACTCAAATAATGAGCTTAAAGGGTTTGATATTGATATATCTTATGCTCTTTGTGAAAAAATGAATATTGAATGTACCATTGTCACGCAAGAGTTCGAGGGGATGATTCCTGGTCTTCTGGCAAAAAAATACGATGCGATTATTTCTTCCCTTTCTCCTACAAAAGAACGCTTGCAAAAAGTTGATTTTACAGATCCTTACTACAACACGGTACTGGCAGTTATTGTTACCAAGGATTCAGAAATTAAAGAAATCTCGGCACAAGCCTTTAGAGGTAAAAATCTTGGTGTACAATCGAATACAACACAATCTGCTTATGTAGAAGACCACTATGCTTCTGAAGGCGTGAATATCAAACTTTACCCTTCTACAATAGAAGTGAATCGTGATCTTTTAAGCCATCGGCTTGATATCATCATTTTTGATAAAGTAAAGGCCTTAAATTGGCTTGAAAATGAAGGAAAGGATTGCTGTAAGCTTCTAGGAACTTTAGAAGAAACAAAATTTCCTATCGCAATTGCAATCCGTCAAAATAATAATGATCTTAAAAATAGCTTTAATAAAGCAATACAAGAAATTCGTGCTGATGGAACCTATGAAAAAATTATGAAAAGATATTTTACATTCGATCTCAATTAAATATCACGATGGATTAAAATTAATCTCTTTAAGGAAAGTTTTTAGCTCTTTGTTAAACATGCAAGTATAATTAAAAATTCAGTGTTTTGAAAGGTTTTGATTTATCAAAGATAATAATTTCTAATTGTTTCTTGATCGTTGAATGTTTATGGAATTCAATGATAACAATAAGATTTTATTTTTATCTTATTAGAATCTAATTTTTTTATGTTAAAATTGAATAGTCTTATTTTAAAAGAACAATCTCTAATCTTTGCTCCTGAGATGATTTAAATTGATCATTTCAGGAAAGTTAAGCTATCATACAAGCAATAAGATATTTATTCTTCTTTCAATCAATAAAAAAGATAATTTTTGGGTAATAATGTCTAGTATCATAATCTAAAATAAATACCGATAAATTTTTGCGTTGCTCTAGAAAAGCTTACAGATTATAAAAACGTGACAAATTCATATTTTTTCGCTTATCCAATAGGAGAATATCATGAAACTATTAGCAGGAGCTCTTATAATAAGCGCTGCGCTATTTACCCCATTGGCTGAGGCGAAAACATTAAAAATCGCCAGTGAAGGCACTTATCCTCCCTTTAGTTATATTGACTCAAATAATGAGCTTAAAGGGTTTGATATTGATATATCTTATGCCCTTTGTAAAAAAATGAATGTTAAATGTACCATTGTCACGCAAGATTTTGAGGGAATGATCCCTGGACTTATTGCAAAAAAATATGATGCTATTGTTGCTTCTCTTTCTCATACACAAGAGCGTTTACAAAAAATTGACTTCACAGATCCTTACTACAATACAGAACTGGCTATCATTGTTACCAAAGCTTCAGGAATTAAAGACATTTCTACACAAAGCTTTAGAGGCAGAAATCTTGGTGTGCAATCGAATACAACACAAGCTATTTATGCGGAAGATCATTATGCCTCTGAAGAGGTAAAAATCAAACTTTACCCTTCTACAATAGAAGTGAATCGTGACCTTTTAAATCATCGACTTGATCTGATTATTGTTGATAAATTACAAGCATTAAATTGGCTTAAAAATGAAGGAAAAGATTGCTGTCTCCTCCTAGGAACTCTGGAAGAAACTAAATTTCCTGTTGCAATTGCACTGCGTCAAAACGATAATGATCTTAAAAATAAGTTCAATAAAGCAATAAAAGAAATCCGTTTGGATGGAACTTATGAGAAAATTATGAGAAAATATTTTACAAATGATGTTTATTAAATATCACTATGATATTTAAATAAAATCTACTGTTTACTTCTAAAAAGTTATCTAACTCTTTCATGAGGAACGCGAAAATGATTGAAAATTTAGCATTGCTATCATTTAGCAGTGGTGGATGGGGAACGGTTATACTTTCTAGCGCAGGAATGACATTGTCATTGGCGTTATGTTGCGGCTTTCTAGGACTTCCTCTAGGACTTCTAAATGCAGTGATGATTCGGTCCAATATTAAGATGGCTAAAGCTATAGCACGTCTCTTTTCAACGGTATTTCGTGGGCTACCAGAGCTTTTAACCTTGTTTTTAGTGTACTACGGATTACAAAGCCTTATTCAAAATATCTTTGACTATTTTAATCTTGAAGTCATGTTCAGTATCAATGCTTTTGTTGCTGGTGTTCTTGCACTGAGTATGGTTCTTGCCGCTTTTTCTTGTGAAGTTTGGCTTGGAGCATTCAACATTTTTGATAAAGGGCAATATGAAGCTTCTAAAGCTTTAGGGCTTTCACGCTCAACCACATTCTTTCGTATTGTCTTCCCTCAGCTCATACGAAATGCCTTGCCAGGACTTTCTAATAATTGGCTTACTTTATTGAAAGATACATCCCTCGTTTCAACCATCGCGCTTGTTGATCTCATGCGACAAACGAATTTAGCTGTCGCTGCGACCAATAAACCCATGCTATTTTATCTTGTAGCATGCTTACTCTATTTATTATTTTCAGCCTTTTTCGGCGCAATCTTACGCCATTTGGAAACATACACTCAAATAGGCTATAAAAAGGTACCAAGTCAATGATTCCAGAGTGGCTTTATTTCCTTTTTAATCCTGATCTTTTAAGCCGTTATGGGCCCAAGTTTATTGATGGCTTGATTGTTACTGTCGAGCTTGTTTTTATCTCTTGTTCTCTTGGTTTTTTTCTTGGTATGCTTATCGCTTTTGCACGTTTATCAAAGAATAGGTTTTTACAATATTTTGCAAATGCTTATGTCTATTTTTTCCGCGGCTCTCCTTTGTTAGCCCAACTCTTCCTTTTTTATTATGGGCTTGGTTCAATGAACACTTTTTGGCAACAAGTCGGTCTATGGTGGTTTTTTCAAAACGCGTGGTATTGTTGTCTTTTTATTTTTACACTCAATTCTTCTGCCTATCAATCTGAGATCTTTAAAGGAAGTTTTCTATCTGTAACCACTGGACAACGTGAAGCATCAAAAGCTTTAGGTCTGAGCAATTCTGTCACATTTTTTAGAGTTATTCTTCCACAAGCAATGATTGTAGCATTACGTCCCTTAGGAAATGAGTTGATTTTAATGATTAAATCGAGTGCCATTGCCTCACTGGTTACTGTTTATGATTTAATGGGGATTGCTAAACTCACTTATTCACGTACATTTGATTTTCAAGTTTACGTTTGGGCCACACTTATCTATCTTTTTATTGTTGAACTCATTCATCGTTTTATTGTTTTTATTGAACATCATCTCACGCGATATTTACGGTAAAATAAAATGATCATAAAAAACTTTACCAAACTAAAATGTTGAATTAATCAATTTATTCATCAATGAAAGAATAAAACAAAATGAATTTAAAAAATAATCAATCAATCTCCCCCAATCAGAATCCTGTGATCTCTATTCGAAATCTCAATAAATGGTATGGAAACTTTCATGTCTTACAGGATATCAACTTTGATGTTCAAGCTGGTGAACATATTGTTATCTGCGGGCCATCCGGATCAGGAAAATCAACATTAATTCGTTGTATTAATCAATTAGAACAAGCACAAAAAGGTTCAATCTGTATTCATAACGTTGATATCAATACTGCTCCTATACAACAGCAAAAAAATGTTCTGCGAAAAATAGGAATGGTTTTTCAGAACTTTAATTTATTTCCCCACATGAGCGTTATACAAAATTGTATTTTAGCCCCTATGACAGTTCAAGGACTTTCTAAACAACAAGCAAAAGAACGAGCAATTCGTTACTTAACGCATGTCGGTATTGAAAAACACTGTGAAAAATATCCTTTACAACTTTCTGGTGGACAACAACAGCGTGTTGCAATTGCTCGTGCGCTTTGTATGGAACCTGAAGTCATGCTTTTTGATGAACCTACTTCTGCTCTTGATCCAGAAAGTGTGGGAGAAGTTTTGGAAGTGATCGCTCAATTGGCCGATACTGGAATTACAATGCTTTGTGTTACCCATGAAATGAGCTTCGCAAAAAAAGTCTCAGAAAGAATACTCTTTCTAGAAAATGGAAAAATTGTTGAAGATACAGCCTCTGATAAATTCTTTACCAACCCTAAAAGCCAACGTGCTTGTGATTTTCTTGCTAAAATTAAACATTAATCATCAAGATATTACTTTATTTATACAATTTTACCTTTACTCTTTAAAAGAGTGATAATTTTTTGCGCGCCTACAATTCCTGATGGGATTTCAGTGTTCATTTTCTGTTCTACCACTTCAAAAGCATCGAGTTGAGCCTGGCGCAATAAAGGATTAGATAAAAGTTGTTCTACCTGTCTTGCTAACATGCCAGGACGTATCAATTCATTCAAATATTCTGGAATAATAGGCTTATCAGCAATAATATTTGGAAGAGCAGCACTCCATAACATCATTTTAGGAAAAATAAATAATTTAGAAAAATAATCAAGTTTATAGCAAAGGACCGTAGGAATTTTTGCTAAAGCTAATTCAAGAGAAACTGTTCCATGGGCTGCAAGAGCAACATCTGCTTGTGCAAAAGCATGCCATTTTTCATCTTCACCAACAACAATTTCTACTTTTCTTTTCCAGTCCTGCACAAAATTACGGATTCTATCCACTAAGTGGGGTAAAGTTGGTAAAATAATCTGTAAATGAGGGATACGTTGTACGAGAATCTCCACTGTTTCTTGAAAAATAGGCATTAAAGAACGAATCTCTAAATTGCGTGATCCAGGCAAAATAACCAATGTAGGCGATGATGTTTGTTGACCACACAAATTCCTTTGTTCTACTTGGCGTTTTTTTTCTGACTGAACTCTCAAAAGAGGAGGATATGTCAAAAGACGATGTCCAACATAGGTGGTAGCAGGACCTCCCAAATCCTGCATAACCTTTTCTTCAAAAGGAAAAACCGCTAAAACATGATCAACAAATCCCCGCATAGCTTTTGCACGCTCTGGCCTCCATGCCCAAACGGTTGGTGCAATATATTTAATAATTGGAATAGAAGGCGCTAAAGCACGTACCTTTTTTGCAACACGATGCGTAAAATCAGGATTATCAATGATAATTAAGCAATCAGGTTGTTCTTGTACAATAAATTTGGATAAATTACGAATATGGAGCAGCAGCAGCGGTAATTTTTTCAATACCTCCTTTAAACCTATTAAAGCAATATCCTGAGAATCAAAAAAGCTTTTTAAACCTAATGCCTTTAAATGCCTTCCCCCAACACCTATCAAATGAATATTGCATCCTATTTGTTGTGATAAACAAGAAATTAAATCTGCTCCGAGAAAATCGCCAGATTCCTCACCTGCAACAATAGCAACTTTTAAGAAACAATCATTCATGATCAAACTTTTCAAAGGTTTCTATAAATAAAGAATGTTTGTTGGCTTTTTCTATTGTTGTTTTCATCGATAATATGAGACTTCTATTTGCCTCCACCGCAATACCAGATAAACCACTCTTTGCAATATTCATTATTGTCGCAGGCCCAATTGATGGCAAATCAACGCGATTATCCTGTTGTGGCTTTGCACATTTTACAAGAACACCACCTTGAGGAGGAATTTGCCCTCTTTCTCGCATTTCACAAACACGCCATAACATATTATCGGTTCCCTCAGCGCCTTCCAGAGCAACCACCCTTCCTTGAATAACGACAACGGCTTGTCCAATATCCAATTGACCTAAAAGCTTTGCTGCTTTTGCTGCTAAAAAAATATCTTTCTTTTCTTTCTGTGTAGCACGCCGTACTGTTAAATTAAATTCTATGGGTGCTAAAATATCTGGAACTATCTCGTGGGCACCGATAACACAAAAACCATGCGCTTCAATAACTCGTATAAAAGCTTTTAATAACGCATCATCCCCCCTCCTCAAAGCCCCAATTAACTTAGGAAGAGCTAAAAATGTTGTCCAGTCCAATCGCAATTGTGTAAGAAGTGGTCGCTTTTTCACACCACCTGCTAAAACAACATTATAAACTCCAGCTTCTTTTAAGATTTTAACGAGTCGCGCTAACTCTACAATTGATAGCTCGCAGTGCTCATAGCGATAAAGAACAGAATCTGCCTCACCATGCAAAAGCACAAGAAAGGGATTCTCTCCATTCTTCTCAAGAGCCTGCGCAACTGTTATCGGTAGAACACCACTTCCTGCTATAATAGCAGTACGGCCGGAAAGAAAATTTCTGGCACTCCAAATAGGCATTTTTAATCCTTATGTTCTTTTATTCTATCACCTTCAAATTTTGGTGTACAATAAAAACGCTTTCCTTCTTCCTTAATAAAATTAACAACGTCAGCAACCGACTGAGAAGAAGAATAGAAAGAAGCAACATCATTAACACGCTCTTTAAAGGGCTTGCTATGATCAAAAAGCATTGCAACCGCATGACGGAGTGCGTGAATATCTTGACGCTCAAGCCCTGCACGCTTCATACCAATAATATTGAGCCCGGCAAGTTTTGCCTGCACACCAACAGCTGTTCCATAAGGAATCAGATCACCCACTAGTGCAGATACACCGCCAATAAATGCATGATGCCCAACACGAACAAATTGGTGAACAGCAGCACCACCACCGATAATCACATAATCACCAACAGTAACATGACCAGCAATCATTGCATTATTAGCAAATGTTACATGATTACCCACACGACAATCATGAGCGATATGTGCATAACAAAAAAATTGACAATTATCACCAACAACTGTCATTCCCACGCTCGAATCGGAGCCTCTATGCATTGTGACACCTTCACGAATTGTACAATTCTTACCGATAGAAAGGGTCGTAGCTCCCCCTTTATGTTTATTATTTTGCGGCTCTTCTCCCAAAACTGCATGAGAAAATACTTTACTCTTGGCTCCTAACGTTGTCTTTCCCATTATTACAACATGACTTGTCAAACTACACTCATCACCAATAACAGCCTCTGAACTAATATGGCAAAATGGTCCAACGCGTACATTCTCACCAAGCTGTGCTCCCTTCTCCACAAGAGCAGTTGGATGGATTTTCGTACCGGACATTATTAATTTCCCATCAAATATCGTTTATTTTTCTTCAACAATCATCGCAGCAATTTCTGCTTCAGCGACGCGGACATCTTCTACTTTTGCAACACATGAAAAACGCCTCATACCAGATCTCTTTTTCAAAAGCTGAACATGAATTTTAAGCTGATCACCAGGCATAACAGGTTTACGAAATTTCGCATTATCAACCGTCATAAGGTAAACTAAATTTGTTTGCTGATTGCCTAAATTTAAAAGTGCTATTGCTCCAGCCGTTTGTGCCATAGCTTCTAAAATCAAAACTCCAGGCATAACAGGTTTTGCAGGAAAATGTCCCGTAAAATGCGGTTCGTTAATCGTTATATTTTTAATACCAACTGCTTCTTGTTCACCATCAATATCAACGATACGATCGATCAATAAAAATGGATAACGATGCGGCAATATTGATAGCAGTTTTTCAATATCAACAGCCTCTAAATTTCTAGTTCTTTCAGTGCTGATCATCTCAGCTTTTCTCCTTTTTAACTTTTCCCATACTGCGCAACGTCGCTACTTCACGAAACCATTGTTTAAATGGTCGTGCTGGGCTCCCTCCCCATTTTTCACCATCCGGAATATCATTCATAACGCCACTACGAGCAGCAATCTGAACACATTTACCTATTGTGATATGATCCGCTACTCCAACCCCTCCGCCAAGCTGAGACATATCCCCTATCGATGTACTCCCCGCAATTCCACATTGAGCGGCAATAAGGCAATAACGACCAATTTTTACATTGTGGGCAATTTGTACAAGATTATCAATCTTGCTTCCTTCTCCAATAACAGTATCTTGAAATGTTCCTCGATCAACCGTAGTATTTGCACCAATTTCCACACCATCCTCAATAATAACGCGACCAAGTTGTGGAATTTTCTCGATTCCAGATTTTCCCCCAACATAACCAAAACCATCTTGCCCAATAGAAACCCCAGGATAAAGCTGAACCCTATCCCCTATTAAGGAACATTGAACAGTTACTTTAGGAGCAATATAGCAATCACATCCAATACGGCAATTTTCACCAATAACAGCTGTGGATGAAATGAGAGTTCCTGCACCGACCTCAACATTTCTGCCGATAACAGCTCCCGCTTCAATACACACATCATCGGCAAACTTAGCCGTTGGATGAATATGCGCATGTGGTGAAATCCCTTTTTGTCCTAACCAAGGCATTGGCTTGACAGAATCAGGAAACAAAATACGACCAACCTGAGCAAAATCACGCTGCGGTGTAGATGTCACCAAAATTGCCATTGTGTCAGGAACTTTAAAAACAATATCATTCGTACAAAAAACAGCAACAGCAGAACTATCTCGTAGAGCATCAGAAAATTTCCGATGCTCCACAAAAATAAGAGAGCCTTCCCCAGCACTCTCAAGCGAAGAAAGAGTATTAATAACTTTATGAGAAAACTCTGGATTAAGAAGCTTTGCACCCGTCAACTCAGCAACATTTGCAACTGTCAATTGCCGGGACGGCGTAAAAAAAAATGTATCCGCCATCAAAAAACTTTCTCTCCCAGCTTAAGTTATTCTCTTCAAGTTTTTCCTTCTTAAAACCACTTAAATCAGAACTTCGTAGAAATACCAAAATTCAATTGCTGCAAACGATCACCCTCCTGCTTTGTTATTGGCCAAGCATAATCAAAACGCAAAGGACCAAACGGAGAATCCCACATCAAACTCACACCTGCAGATGAGCGCCAAGCACTTTTGGTATGGGTAACAGGCGGCTCCCCCTTGAAAACAGCTTTATAATTATTGCCATAGAGCGTAGCAACATCCGCAAATAAAGCACCGCGCAATCCAAATCCTTCAGGCACAACAGGAATAGGAAACTGTACTTCAGCAGTCGCATTCATATATGTCGTTCCCCCTAAGAAATAAATCTCACCCTTACTAGAAACCTGACGAGGACCTATTCCATTGTATTTGAACCCTCGGATCATATCAGTATTTGCTTTAAACATATCGAAAATACGAACACCCTCTTTGCCTATTTCGTGGATATAACCACCGCCAAAGGAAAGCAAGCCAACAATATCCCTCTGATCAGAAAGAGTCTTGTACATCATCGCCTTACCCGTGGTCTTCAAGAACTTTGCACTCCCGCCAAGTCCTGCATACTCCTGAAGAAGATGCACATACCATCCATCATGAGGGTTCCTCATATCATCAATCGTATTATAGGTTAAACCATAACTAATCGATGAACGTTTCCAAGGACTTTGCTTAGCTGCTTGAACAATCGCACCAGAATATTTTCCATATAACTCTATTATATCACTCTCTTTGTTGAAATCATACTCTCCGCCAAAATCATATTCTTCTTGCACATAAGAATAAGCAACATTCGCAGATAATTGATCATTAACAGGCAAAGAAAACCGTAGTGATCCCCCTGTTTGCCGTACATCATAGGATTTATCAGCACGATAAGTGCTGCGAAAAACATCAATGCCAGCCGATAAGCGGTACCCTAAGAAATAAGGATCAACAAATGATAAATTATAATTACGAGATTTTTCTTGCCCCGCTCCTAACCCTAAACGAACATACTGACCACGTCCTCCAAGATTACGTTCAGTAACAGAGACTTCAAGTGACATACCAGGGCTTGTTCCCCCCGTTGTATAGCCTCCAGAAAGAGAGAGATCTCCTGTTGAAGCTTCGACGACATCTATCACCAAAACAACCTGGTCAGATTGTTCAGTGGGAACCATTGAAATATTAACGGCCTTGAAAAAACCTAAACTTTCTAGACGACGTTTTGCCCTCTGTAATAAAGTTTGGTTGTAAGCATCCCCTTCATTTAAATCGATCTCACGACGAATGACGTAATCACGTGTTTTCTCATTACCACGTATATCAATACGTTGAATATATGCACGTGTACCTTGTTCAATATTATATAAAATTGAAATCGTATGATTTGCTAAATTACGGTTTCCCCGTGGTTCAACTTTAGCAAAAGCATACCCTGAATCAGCAACCTTATTATTAATAATAGCAACAGACTGTTCAATATCTTCTGCACTATAAATATTACCTGGCTGAGTTTTAAGTTTGCTTTTCACAGATTGAATGTCAATTCCATCAACATCACTTTCAACCTGAATATCACTAATTTTATAGCGCGGCCCTTCATCAAGAACGAAAGAAATTTTATACGCATTGCTTGCAGCATCAAAAGTCGCCTTAGAAGAGACAACACGAAAATCTGCATAACCACGATTATAATAAAAGCGCCGTAAAGCTTCTTCATCAGCAGCGAGGCGCTCTTCACTGTAAACATCGCCTCCCAACAACTTCGAAAAAATTCCTGAAGATCTTGTTGAAATCACATCACGCAGCCGGCGGCTTGCAAAGACAGTATTTCCCTTAAAAGTGATATCTCTAATCTTTGTTTTTTGTCCTTCAACAACATTAAACACCACATTAACACGCCCTTTTCCAAGGTTAATCGTTTGAACGTTAACAGTGATATTATTACGACCTAATGTTTTATAAGCTTCACGAATCGTATTGATATCAGCAGACAGCTTAGCAGAATTAAAAGGTTCATTTGGCTTTAAAGAAATAAACCGTTTAAGATCTGGGTCTTTAAAAGATTTATTTCCCTGAAATAATATTTTATTGACAACCTCATATTCTTTTACGAATACAACCAATTTATCTCCTACTTGATTTATTTTAACATCATAAAATAAACCTAATTCGAAAAGATTCTTCACAGCATGATCAACATCACCACTGGAAATTCCTTGTCCAGCCTTAATACCCATATTGTCCCGAATCGCCTGAGAACTTACAAACTTATTCCCACGAACCTCAATAGAACGGACTACAGATGCTTGTATTTCTCCAACCGCAGCAATTGACATAAAAACCGTTGCTGGGGCAAGCATCCCCATCTTTAACACTAACACAGATGCTGCATTTAAAAACTTTGAATTTGTAGTCATTGGCTTTTTTCACCTTACTCTTGTTCCTTGGACACGATGCCTTAAAAAGCTAACTGCCATAACAATCTTTTTACAGCGAGACTTTTTATCCCTTAATTACTCATTATAATGTACAACGCCACAATATTTTGCAGACATGGTAAACAACCTTCAATTTATTTTTGCTATTATTACCCAATTTACAAAGCGTTTTCCATAATTTAATTAGCTAAACCAACAAAAATAATCATTAAAGAAGACAAAAATCATAAATAGGAGAAGAAGGGAAAAACCTAAACGAAAAAAAAATCCTTGAATTTTAGTGGATATTTTTCTCCCAGTAATGACCTCAACGACATGAAATAAAAGATGCCCACCATCAAGCGGTAGAATCGGGAAAAGGTTAATAAGCCCAACGCTTATTGAAAGAAAGGCGGACAAATTCAATAAAGAGATAAAACCTGTCTCACTCACTTTCCAAGCAATTTTTACGGTTTTAGAAGGCCCACTGAGCCGACAACGATCTTCTTTGCCTCCGATTAAACGACTCATAAAAAGAACAGTTTGAGTAGTAATAAACACAGTACGGTTGAAAGCTTCTCCTATAGCTGTTACAAAACTATAGCGAATATGTTTTATATAAGTTGGATCTAAACGTGCAGGATGATTTAAATCAACAGGAACACCTACACCGATCATAGTACTTTGTGTTCGATTCCCAAACCCATCATCTTGCTCAATAACTTTTGGGGTAATAACCGTTGTAAACACGCGCCCCATGCGTTCTATTTTAAACTCTATCGGTTCTCTTCCATGAAAAGCCACATAATTCATCAAATCTTCAAAACTTTCAACCCGTCGACCATCCATTTCAACAAAACGGTCCCCTAATTCCAAACCAGACTGAATAGCAGGGCTCTCTTTTACCAAAGAACCAACAACGGGTTCAATGGCAACACGGCCATAAATAAAGAAAAGAAACGTTAGAATAACAATGGTAAAAAGAGCATTGAAAAAGGGACCAGCAAAAACAGTTGCTGCTTTTTTCCAAGCATGCGCACTGGCAAACGAACCCTCAGCAATCGAAGATGATGGTGATGAGAGTGTCTCGTTTTTATCCTCCTCCCCAACAAACTTTACATACCCCCCTAGAGGGATAAGTGCAAAACGCCATTTCGTACCATGCTTATCTATATAACTGGCTATTTGTGGTCCAAATCCAAGAGAAAAAACTAATGCCTTAATACCACACCACCGACCAATGAGATAATGCCCAAGTTCATGCACAAAAATGATGAGCATAATGATGAAAAGAATACCTAAACTTCTTAAAAGAAGATCACCCATAGTGACCATATGATTTAAAAGTTCCAAAATACTTTCTCCCCATTAAATCATACTAAAAAGATTAAAAGGTGCATTCATATCAGATATCAATGAACCAATTAAATAAAGAAGACAAGTTGCTCCTACCAATCCATCCATACGATCCATAAAACCACCATGTCCAGGCAATAAAAAACCGGAGTCTTTAACAGAAAATCGTCTTTTAAGCCATGATTGGCCTAAATCACTTAATTGTGAAACAATTGATAAAACAAGTGTAAGGAGTGGCACAAAAAAACTTGCTAAATTTATATCAAAAAATCCAAAAGCAACCCATATACCACCAAAAACGCCGACAAATGTACCACCAAGTGCTCCTGACCATGTTTTATTAGGAGAAAATTGTGGTGCTAATTTAGGCCCCCCTAATGCACGTCCGATAAAATACCCACCAATATCGGTTCCCCATACTATCGTAAATAAGAAAATAACGACTTGGAACCCCAACATCTCATGATCCCGTAAAAAGCATAAAGCCACAACAGGAAAAGATGCATATAAAAAACCACAAAAAACCCAACCACTGTTTTTTATAGATATAATAGCCAATACTGCAGCCAACACGATTAAAACACAAAAGATCAATGAAGCAGAGATATTCAACACTAAAAAAAAGCCAATGAGAAAATAAAAAATACCTGCTAATATCTTTTGTAAAATACACCACTTCTCTTGAGTAATATTCATCCACTCATAAAGAATAAAACCGCCAACACACCATGCTAACAGAAAAAAAGCAGTCCCCCCCAACCATGTTAGATACAAAGCAATAACGCCAAACACAAAAGCCGTTAGAACACGATAAACCAAATTAGACAAGACAACATCCAAACAATAAAAATAGAAAATACAACCTCTAAAATTGATGCAAAAAAACTTCCCTATCCCGTATTTTTATTCCATACTTGTGCAAATCTCTCTTATAATTTATCATAAACGATTTAGTCTGCCAAGATAGTGCTTATCCAACGAATAATCAATGAAAACAGATCAAAAATCTTCCTTATCTCGCTTAATCTTAAAATAAATTTTCAAAGATTTCTTAAACATAAAATGAGAAAGTGATTATTTACGCCCTGCATAAATTAACTTAGAGTTTTTTTCGTATAAAAGAGCTCCTCTATTAGCTCTTCATCATTAAAAAACGAATTACGCTCCATAACATCCACTTGTTCCATTATCTTGCGCGCATGTTGTATAATGGATGGTAAGAGTAAGGCATTATTTTTTTGTGCTATATACCTCAAAACCATCTTATAATATTTGAGTCACCCCTCATAATGTTTCTCATCACCTGGTTTAATAATACCTACAGTAAAAGGGAGACACCCCTCACAGATTAAGGAATAAAAGCATAACTCCTTTAAAATTAATCTTTTCCCTATTAAGGTAATCAAATAGCTTTCTTGCATCATACCTTGCTATCACAAGGCATACGACTCCCTGCTCTTATTCATAAAAATAATTTACACACTGAGAATAAAATATTTTCCTAGCAAAAAAGTCTTAAACGTGCATAATCTCAGATTCTTTCACGACTAAAATTTTATCAATATCAGCAATGGTTTCATCTGTGAGTTTTTGAACTTTTTCGGATAAACTATGGGCTTCATCTTGTCCAATTTCACCATCTTTTTCTAACTTTTTCAAATTGTCCATACCATCACGACGAACATGACGTGTCGCAACACGCGCTTGCTCCGCGTAGTGATGCGCAATTTTTACAAGTTCTTTACGGCGTTCTTCATTCAATTCAGGTAAAGGAATACGTAAATTCGTACCATCAGTTATGGGATTTAAACCAAGACCAGAATCGCGAATAGCGCGCTCGACAGCGCCTACCATCGTTTTATCCCATACAGAAACAGAAAGCATCCGAGGCTCGGGAACAGAAATATTAGCAACCTGATTAATGTGTACAATAGAACCATAAGATTCAACGGTCAAAGGTTCCAATAAACTCGCCGATGCCCGTCCCGTCCGCAAGCCACCTAATTCATGTTTAAAAGCCGTAATAGCGCCATCCATGCGACGCTTCAGATCATCCATAATTGATGCAACATTCATATTTCTGTCTCCTTCAATTGTCCTTTGAAGCTTAGCCTTATTCCGATACCATTGTAAAGCGCCCTGTTCCATTCAAGACCTTAGCTAAACCGCCTTTTTCATGAATGGAATACACAATAATCGGTACATTATTTTCACGGGCTAAAGTGACCGCCGTTGAATCCATAACCGATAATCCCCATTGCAAAATTTCAACATGTGTTAATTGGTCAAAACGCTTAGCTGTAGGGTCTATCTTGGGATCGGCTGAATAAATACCATCAACTTGTGTTCCTTTAAGAAGAACATCCGCACCAATTTCTGCTGCACGTAACGTCGCAGCAGAATCAGTGGTAAAAAATGGATTTCCCGTACCGCCCGCGAAAATAACAACTTTTCCCTGATTCATATAAGCTATCGCTTTACGTTGTGAAAAACTTTCACAAATTTGTGGCATCGCAATCGCAGAGAGTACAACAGTTTCAACCCCTAATTTTGTCAATGATGTTCGCAATGCTAAAGAATTAATAGCCGTTGCAAGCATTCCCATATGATCACCTGTCACGCGATCCCCACCACGCGAAGCAACAGCAACACCACGAAAAATATTTCCCCCACCGATAACAACCGCAACTTCTATCCCCATTGCGCGCACTTCTGCAATATCAGTAGCAATACGGTCGACAACAGAAACATCAATGCCAAAACTCTGTCCCCCCATAAGAGCTTCACCAGAAGCCTTTAAAAGAATACGTTTATACGGAAGTGCTAATGCCATTCATAATCTCCCAAAAGCACATTTACTTTTTGCTTTTGACACTACGAAGGGCACCACCTTTTTTCACGTGACGCCCTCACAACAACTACATCGTTTTTAGCAGAGATTCTAAAAACAATGATGATTTTAAATCTCTTATCAAAAGTTTGCAATAACTAGCCTTTTGCTGCTGCCGCAACCTCTGCAGCAAAATCAGATTCCTCTTTTTCAACACCTTCACCAAGTGCAAAACGAACAAAGCCTGTGATTTTTGCTGGAGCACCAATTGATTTCTCAGCATCCTTTAAAGCAGCCTCAACAGTCATATCAGGATTCATAACAAAAGCTTGAGAAAGTAAGACAACCTCTTCGAAAAACTTACGCATACGTCCCTCTACCATTTTTTCAATGATATTTTCAGGTTTTCCAGACTGGCGTGCTTGATCTGAAAAAATTGCTTTTTCACGCTCAATGGCACTAGCATCAACATCTTGTGCTGTAAGTGCTAATGGATTGGTTGCCGCAATATGCATTGCAACCTGCCGACCAAAAGCAAGAGCTGCTTCTTTATTTCCCGTTGTTTCAATTGCAACCAAAACACCAAGTTTTCCAAGCCCATCAGCCACACTATTATGTATATAAGTCGCAACAACACCATTCTCAACAGACAATTTAACAGAACGACGAAACGTCATATTTTCGCCAATTGTACCAATTGCATCTTTAATTGCAAGCTCTACAGTCTTCTCAGAGCCTGGATAAAGAGAAACAGAAACAGATTCAACATCACCTGGCGTACCCAAAGCCGCAGTAGCTACTTTACGCACAATGTCTTGGAATCCATCATTGCGTGCAACAAAATCTGTTTCAGAATTAATCTCAACCAAAACTGCATGTGAATCTTTTGATACGACTCCAATTAATCCCTCAGCAGCTGTACGACCAGCCTTTTTATCTGCTTTTGCTATCCCTTTTTTACGAAGCCAATCAACAGCAGCTTCCATATCACCATCGGTTTCTGCCAACGCTGCTTTACAGTCCATCATTCCAGCGCCAGATAATTCTCGAAGTTCTTTTACTTGTGCAGCAGTAACGCTCATATTTGCCTCTTCATTCTGTAACAGTGAAAACGTGCAAATTCCCTCTGCACGCCTATAACTTTTTCTTTAGATAATAAAAGTACCTTAATTAGGCACTTTATATTACTCAGAAACTGCTGAAACCGCATTTTCTTCCAAAATAGGCTCCACTGGTGCATCAACTTGAGCTCCTAAGTCGATACCCATTGCACCTTGCTGGCGTGCAATACCATCAAGAGCAGCACGCGCAAAAAGATCGCAATAAAGAGAAATCGCACGTGAAGCATCGTCATTCCCTGGTATTGGATGTGTTACATCATCAGGATCACAATTGGTATCAATAATGGCAATCACTGGAATGTTTAAACGTTTCGCTTCTTGGAGTGCAATATTTTCTTTATTTGTATCGATAACAAAGATAAGATCTGGGACAGAACCCATATCTTTAATACCACCAAGCGCACGATTAAGCTTTTCACGATCACGCTCAAGATTTAAACGTTCCTTTTTAGTAAAACCTTGTGCTTCAGCAGCAAGAATCTTATCAAGCTTTCGCAAACGATGTATCGAATTGGAAATCGTTTTCCAATTCGTCAGCATACCGCCAAGCCAACGCGCATTAACATAATATTGGGCAGAACGATTTGCTGCATCAGCGATAATTTCAGATGCCTGCCGTTTCGTACCAACAAAGAGAATACGACCACCACGCGCAACAGTGTCTGAAACAAGTTTAAGCGCTTGATGTAAAAGTGGAACGGTCTGAGCAAGATCAATAATATGAATATTATTACGCTGACCATAAATATAGGGGGTCATCTTGGGATTCCAGCGATGAGTCTGGTGACCAAAATGTACACCTGCTTCCAAAAGCTGGTGCATTGTAAAATCGGGTAGTGCCATAAATCTTATCCTTTCCGGTTCAACCTCCGCGGAAAAAGCAGGAAAACCTACTACCGGCGGATGTCTGCTAGACTTTCCTCACAGATTATCTACAAACACCCAAACTCCGCGTGTGGAATAGCGCAAACATACTAATATTTGATTCTTTTTCAAGTTATTTTCTTCAATCATTTAATATTTGCATTTTCACATTGATCAAGATCTTTTCCAAGTTCAAGGAATTCAAGACTGTTCAATTTTGCACGCACTGAAAAAGTTCCGTAATCTATATGAATATCACGCATGATGCCATTCTCATGTAAAAGAAACCTGCTCTGATAAACCGGCAAACCATCTTTATTTTCACCATCATCAAAATAAGAGATTGTAACAGGCCAATATTCTTCTTCATCCAATTTTTTCATTTTTTCCGTCTCATTATCAGATAAAAGCGCTTTCTTTTCCCCGATGACGATACTTTCTTTTATAACTTTATCCGCTTTATTTGTCCCATCAAAAACAGTAACATTATAAAAATGATCCCCCGCTTTTGCATGGCGAATAATATTCTTTAATTGCATTATTGGAAATTCAGCCATTGCAAGCTTATACTCTTTTTCCTTTGGCTTTTTTAAGGTAACTGTAATACCATCTCCCGTTCGCTCCGCGACTCCTTCAGCACGATGCGTAATCTCTTCCCCTTCTTGATCGGTCACATTAAAACGAAACATACGGCTATCTCCTGCTTCATAACTCGTCGTCTGTTGATCCGTTAAACGGACCGGCATATCTTCAACATGAAGACGGCTAATAAAACGAAAACGTGTGCTATAGCCTTGGCATGGAGAGCCAGTAAGCTCGTAAACCATTCGCCCCGACATCCCAGAAATTGTCATTTCATGAGAAACATTATCGAGCTGAAAATCATAAATTGCTCGATGAGGCACAATAAAAATAGGCTCCTCAGCTCTCGCCGTACAGAAAAAAACAATATATAAAACTATTACAAATAATGCTCTAATCATTCCCAACTTCCAAACTTTATTCCCGTTGCATAACACTATACAATAAGGCAAAAAAGGCTAATTTCTCAATTAACCACACATTTCCTTCAATCAAAAAATAAGTTATGCAATGATATGTTTATAGAATAGCTATGGAGTTTAAATTATGACCAATGTGATTGAAAAAAACTTAGAAAAGTTCGGAATCACTCTTCCGGCAGCAACGCAACCCCTTGCTAATTACATCACAACTTCACAAAGTGGCAATAAGCTCTTTATTTCTGGACAGCTCCCTCTTATAAATGGAAAACCTATCGCCATCGGTAAAGTTGGTGCAGCTGTGAATGTCGAACAAGCCAAACAAGCATCTGAAGCTTGTGCTCTCAATATTCTCGCTCAACTCAAAGAAACTCTGGGTGATCTCAGTAGAATAAAACGCGTGGTAAAAATTACTGTTTTTGTGGCTGTTGATTCTCATTTTACTGATATCCCTTTTGTCGCCAATGGAGCTTCTGATTTATTTGTCAATATTCTTGGTGGAATTGGGAAACATGCCCGTTCTGCTATTGGTGTTGCCTCTCTGCCTATGGATGTTCCTGTAGAAGTTGAAGCCATCATAGAAATCTAAATCTTTATTCAAAGGCAGTGCATTCCTTAAAAATCACTGAAGTCGAGATATTTTTTTATCTTACACTCTGATAAACCTTGCACTTTTCCGTTTTGACATTAAAATTCCACCCTTACGATAAAAGGAAATATTTTTATGAAACAAGCTTATGATGATAACAATATTTTTGCTAAATTAATTCGTAATGAAATCCCTTCTGTTCGCGTTTACGAAGATGATGATGTTATTGGATTCATGGATATCATGCCACAAGCACCAGGGCACACACTGGTCATTCCTAAAAAAGGCTCTAGAAACTTACTTGATGCCGATACTGAAACATTATTTCCTGTTATTAAGGCGGTTCAAAAAATCGCCAATGCCGTCAAAAAAGCCTTTCAAGCCGATGGCATAACGATCATGCAATTTAATGAAGCGGCTAGTCAACAAAGCGTTTATCATCTCCATTTCCATATTATACCACGTATGGAAGGAATAGAACTTACTCCTCATAATGAAGTGATAACGCCTACAGAAATACTTGAAGAGAATGCCAAAAAAATTCGTGCAGCCCTATAATAGGCCCTTTTGTAGCATATTCTTAAGATGTTGCGCTTTTCTTTCCTACAGTTTTTTTATTAAAATTTTTCGTTTTGCTTTTCTTTGAGCTAACAGATAGATTAGAAGAGGAAATTTCTAACTGTAATCTTTCTTTTTCGCCATTTGACTTTTGTGTCGATACGCGAACAATGCCGCCATTACGTAAATTTCCAAATAAAATTTTATCTGCTAATGGCTTTTTAATATATTCTTGTATAATACGTCCTAATGGGCGTGCTCCCATCTGGGAATCATATCCTTTATTGGAAAGCCATAAAGTTGCAGAAGGGCTTAATTCAAAACAGATCCCCCGATCAGCTAATTGTGCTTCAAGCTGAAAAATAAATTTTTGCACGATCTGATTGATAGTTAAGTGAGATAAAGGTGCAAACGGAATAATTGAATCTAATCGATTGCGAAATTCTGGTGTAAATAACCGATTGATTGCCTCTATATCCTCACCATCACGGCGGACTTTCCCAAATCCAATTGCTGATTTTGCCATATCTGAAGCACCAGCATTGGTTGTCATAATCAAAATAATATTGCGGAAATCAATTTTCTTGCCATTATGGTCTGTTAATCGACCATAATCCATGACCTGCAATAAAATATTAAATAACTCTGGATGGGCTTTTTCAATCTCATCGAGCAACAGGACGGCGTGAGGCTTCTGATCAACTGCATCTGTAAGGAGACCTCCTTGATCAAAGCCTATATAGCCTGGAGGAGCTCCGATTAAGCGCGCTACCGTATGGCGCTCCATATATTCTGACATATCAAAACGTAAGAGTTCAATGCCTAAAGATGATGCAAGTTGTTTTGCAACTTCAGTTTTTCCAACCCCGGTTGGTCCTGAAAATAAATAACTTCCTATTGGTTTATCTGGTTCGCGTAAACCTGCTCGCGCCAATTTTATAGATGAAACTAAGAGGGAAATTGCCTGATCTTGCCCATAAACAACATGCTTGAGTTCTCTCTCAAGCTTACTCAATATCTTCTGATCATTCCGCGAAACTGTTTTGGGTGGAATCCTTGCAATCGTAGCAATAGTCGCTTCAATTTCTTTAACACCTATAGTCTTTTTGCGCTGTTTTTGTGGTAAAAGCTTTTGCGCTGCACCACTTTCATCAATAATATCAATTGCTTTGTCTGGTAATCTACGATCAACCATATAGCGTGAAGATAATTCTACAGATGCCTTCATTGCCTGATCTGTATATTTGATCTGATGAAAATCTTCAAAGTAAGGCTTCATCCCCTGCAAAATCTTAATTGTATCAGGAACAGAGGGTTCATTAATATCAATCTTCTGGAAACGGCGCTCTAAAGCACGATCCTGTTCAAAGAATTTTCGATATTCTCTGTAAGTTGTCGAGCCAATACATCGCATAGTGCCAGAAGATAATGCAGGTTTTAAAAGATTTGCTGCATCCATATTTCCCCCTAATGTTGCCCCTGCTCCAATTAAGGTATGAATTTCATCAATAAATAAAATAGCATCTGGATACAGCTCAAACTCTTTAATAACTTGCTTTAATCGTTCTTCAAAATCACCGCGATAACGTGTACCAGCAACAAGTCCCCCCATATCAAGAGAAAATATCGTTGCATTTGATAAAACTTCTGGCACTTGCCCATCAACAATACGCTTTGCTAACCCCTCAATGATAGCGGTTTTTCCTACTCCGGGATCACCAACCAAAAGCGGATTATTTTTTGATCTTCGACATAGAATTTGAATCATGCGTGAAATTTCTTTTTCGCGGCCAATTAATAAATCAATTTTCCCATTCCGCGCTTTACAATTAAGATCAATACAATAACCCGTTAAAGCACTCGTTACCCTTTCACCATTGTCTGAAATCTGCTGATCTAATTGCTCTTCAAGTCCTTCAAGTAACATGGATAATCCATCATCACGCGTAATACCATGTGAAATAAAACGTACAGCATCATAGCGTGTCATTCCCATCTCTTGAAGAAAATAGGCTGCATGGCTTTCACGTTCAGAAAAAATTGCAACAAGAACATTTGCCCCTGATACTTCATCTTTTCCAGCAGATTGAGCATGTATCACCGCACGTTGGATAACACGCTGGAAAAAAGCTGTAGGTTTTGTATCCTCACCAGCTTTAATCTGTTCATCTAACTCTGAGCGAAGATAGTTGGTTAAGCGTTCGCGCAGTTCCTCCACATCTACTTGACATGCCTGAATAACGGAATTTGCATCAACATCATCTAACAGCGCAAGAAGAAGATGCTCTAATGTTGCATATTCATGTCGCGCTTGAGTAGCAATTGTTAATGCACGATGCAAAACCTCTTCAAGACTAGGTGTAAAAGATGGCATAACTCCTCACTTCCATTCCATTACACATTGTAACGGATGTTCATTTTGACGTGCACACTCCCTCACTTGTACGATTTTCATTTCAGCAACTTCATAAGTATAAGTTCCGCATTCTCCTATCCCATTGTGATGAACATTTAACATAATCCGCGTTGCCTCTTCTAAACTTTTTTTAAAAAAGTTCTTCAAAACGAAAACAACAAAATCCATAGGTGTGTAATCATCATTCAATAAAAGAACGCGATATAATTTAGGTTTTTTCAGTTTCACCTTAGCCTTAGGTATTATAACCGCACTATACCTATCTTCATCCCAATTCTTGCCTTTTTTATTATGCATAATGTGGAGTTTTTCATTATACATAATATGAGATATAGAGTTTATTATGAATGTTTGTTTCATTATTGTTTTCCATAGAGCAAATTTCTTATTAATTTTAAGTTCTTTCAAAACTATTGCAATAGCTCTTTCGCATAAGATAAAGACTTTCCTCCTATGGTTAGATTTAAGTCACTCATAAAATAACTACTGTAAACAAATTAGTAATACCATTCGTCTAAACTGCATCAACACGTTACGGAAAAGGAAGCTTTATAGAAGTTTTTCAGAGTAAATGTAGAAATAGGATACTGCAAGTGTATATTAATGATCAAAAAATTATGCGCTGCTATAGAAAGATAGCAATTTCTTTTGTTATGTTAGCTTTTTCTTGCTGTTGGGCATCAGCAACCCCCCAAGGAGCCTATCCTGATAAGTATGCGGCTATTGTTATAGATGCAACGACCGGGAAAACTCTCTTTCAAGCCAATGCAACACTGAAACGTTATCCTGCTTCTTTAACAAAAATGATGACACTGTACCTACTGTTTGAATCTATGCAGATGGGTCGTGTGACACCCAATACTCCAATTCCTGTTTCACAATACGCTGCAATGCGCCCACCAACAAAAATTGGATTTAAAGCAGGTCAAACAATTTCTGCAGAATCCGCCGCTAAAGCACTCATTACAAGATCAGCAAATGATGTTGCTACAGCCATTGCAGAATATCTTGGAGGGAGTGAAAAAAAATTTGCTCGAATGATGACAGTAAAAGCGCGTAAACTTGGCATGAGACATACACATTTTGCCAATGCTTCAGGACTTCCAGATGTACACAATTATTCTACGGCACGAGATATCGCCACTTTGTCATTAGCTCTTCGTAAACATTTTCCCAAACAATATAAATTGTTCAAAATAAAAAGTTTTAATTTCCGTGGACATACAATTAACAGCCACAATAAACTCGTTAAAATAATGAAAGGTGTCGATGGAATTAAAACAGGGTATACACAAATGTCAGGTTCTAATTTAGCAACTTCGATGCGTCTTGAGGGACGCTCTGTTGTTGCTGTTGTTATGGGAGGTAAATCATCTACTGCACGTGACGAGCACATGGCCAGCTTATTGAATCAATATTTGCCCAAAGCAAGCCAAATGAAAAGTGAGAAACGTTTAATAGCTTCTGTACGCTATCACTTACCCACTGGCGCAAAGACTCCTATACCGACTATTAAAGCTGATTCAAGTAATTTTGACGATGAAGTTTCAACTATGTTGACAGCATTTGCAGAACAACCTAAAAACTCCAATGTCGCAATAACAGCTGTAAATAGGGTCATTGTACCAATCCCTAACCCTCAAAAAGCTATACCGGTTGAGACTCATAAAATTGTTAACGCCTCTTTATCCACAAATACCGGATGGGCTATCCAAATTGGTTCTCTTCCTAGTAAAGCACAGGCAAACACTCTGCTTTTAAAAGCAAAAGATACAGCTTTTTCTACTTTAAAGAACGCCTCTTCACATATGCAACTGTTTGAAAAAAATGGGCAGCGTTATTACCGTGCCCGATTTACAGGATTTCAATCAAAAAAAGCAGCATTTGATGCTTGTTCTACATTAAAGAAAGCAAATTTTAACTGCTATACTGTAGCCTACTAAAAGTTTTTGAATTCTGCGTTAAGGATAGTATTATGACAGATAATGCTTTTGCTTCATTTTATGAAAAAAAAATTTTATTGAAGCAATCATCCCTCCTTTCATTGCGTTCCCTTCACGATGCTGCAGCAAAACTTACTGGTTTAAAATATAGTTCAACTGCATTAGATACAAAATCCCTTGTTAATCTTCTCATTTGCCAAACAATGCGTAATCGTCGTCTCATGATGCCTCCCGTACGCATTCATTTGCGTGTTGCGAGTCAAACTGGTAATGTACCTATTAAAATCCGTCTAGGAGCAACAAATATTTAATTCTACAAATCTTTTCCAAAAAATTGTTTTATTATTGCACCATTGTCTACAGTCTTAGAAAATCCTTTAATAGACATACTTCTTTCTTAAGTTGTAGGCGTTATGTTGATGGCTTTTTCAATTATCCAATATCTTCAAGTTTCCAATCAAACTATTTTTTAAGGATACAAGAATACCAAATATTTTTCCACTTTTTGAGTTAATAGCAAAAATTGTCCTTGATATCTTTCTGAAAAAAAATGAACCATTCATGGGACGAAAGCCTATCATTTTAGAGGTTATTGTAAAAGTGCAATAAAGAAAATCCCTCTTAATAATGATTTCCTCTACAACATAAACGCTGTAAAAATAATCTAAGCCCTTTTATTTCTTTCAACAAACAAAGCAAAGTTAAAAATACAAAGACTGTCGATAAAAAACGTAAAAGAAATTATCAGATTAAATATCATGGTACAGTTTCTATAACATTTTAATTTATAATGATAATTTATTTTTTATATACCTTGATATAGTGACAAATGAAATAGGACAATGAGATGAAAAAAATTAATTTACTTTTAGAAATGGTAAAGATATACGGAATTCTTCTTTAGCATCTTGTCAACCTTTACACCTTCAGCAGAAATTATCCATAAATCATCTTTAATCTAATTATCACAACTATAACGCAATGGATGTGTGCGAATCCTGTAAGAATAAATATACGCAAAATTAAATGTGTTATGCGTTGTTTGGCAAAGTTTTTTATAAAAAAAGCAGTCTTTTCTCTTCAATTCATTGCTAGTAGATTTTGCGTTTTATAGAGTTGTTTTCTTCCTAAGAGAATCTGTACTTTTTCTTATTGCCTGTAAATCAATATCCAAAGTCATCGCATGTTTGATATAAATATTCAGGTGATTTAGTGTTTTTTCTTCTGTTGTAACCTTTATATGCCAGATAGAAGAAAGGGTATAACCTATCTTTGCTTGTATAATCTCTAAAACAGACAGAAAACTTAATTTTGGAAGAATAGGAAATTTTAAAGGTAAAAACTAGTCCCAAACCTCACCGTCTCTCCTTTTAATTAAGCTTTACAACTTTCAAAATCACCTAAAGCGATGTTCTTTAAATAATGAAGATTATGCATTATCTCACGTTTTTGTTTATCGCGTTTTTTAATGATATCACAATCTTCATCTAAAACAAATTCACGAATAAGCAATACGATAATGTCCTATTATCTGCATTCTATTCTTTATGAAAATTTTGATAAACATTTTTAATATATACGCTACTATTTATTTTAATTTTTTTTCGGTACAGGATTTTAAATAAAAGTTAGAGAATAAGATTTTCTAAGATCCTTTAAGGATTGCAAATTAGAGTTTCTTTTCAAGGTATTTTTTTCCATATCAGCTGTCCAAAAGATCTCTACTTAAAAAAAACATAAAATCCAGCTAGAAAGTAGTGATAGATTGATCGCTTATTTTACTCAATACTTATTTATTTTCCCAATGAGACTGCTTTTCCATTTCAAAGACAAATCAAACAGATATAAGCAATACTCTCCTTCCAATCTTGCAGGCAAAAGCTATTGCTCCTTCAGAAAGCACGAACCCGCCTTAAATTTATCTTAAGCATACTGCTAAATTAAATTTGAATTTTGATTTATAAGCCACAAAAAACATAAGCTTTCTTAGGAAGTAAGAAAGGTGATCCTTCCCCAACGAGTCCAGTTATGGATTAAAAAATATTCCGGCTCTTAACAAGAAATCGCACTTCTAACAAGATATTGCATTGACTGCGAGACCACCTTTACTTGTTTCTTTATAGCGTTCACTCATATCATGACCCGTCTGACGCATTGTTTCTATACAAGCATCAAGAGAAACAAAATGTTCCCCATCACCATATAATGCAAGAGAAGATGCCGTTACTGCCTTAACCGCTCCCATTGCATTACGTTCAATACAAGGAACTTGTACAAGACCTGCAACCGGATCACACGTCATTCCCAAATGATGCTCAAGCGCAATTTCCGCTGCATTTTCAATTTGAGCCGGCGTTCCCCCTAATGCCGCGGTTAATCCCGCCGCGGCCATTGAAGATGCCGTTCCAACTTCACCTTGGCACCCAACTTCTGCACCAGAAATAGATGCATTATGTTTGATAACACCGCCAATAGCTGCTGCCGTCAATAGAAAATTATGTATTCCCTCTTGATCTGAATTATCATTAAACTGAAGATAGTAACGCAAAACTGCAGGGACAACACCAGCGGCCCCATTTGTTGGGGCTGTAACAACACGACTACCCGCTGCATTTTCCTCATTGACTGCCATAGCATATACCGAAAGCCAATCATTTGCCCAAAGTGGATAATTGAAATTTTTCTTTTGATTTTCCAAAAGCGTTTCATGCAGCTTTTTAGCACGCCTTGGAACACGTAATCCACCAGGCAACTCACCTTCTTGTGAAAGACCTCTATCAATGCAATTTGTCATCGCTAAAAAAATTTCATCAAGTCCTGCATCTAGAGAAGAACGCTCAATCTTTGTTTCTTCATTTAAGCGCTTCATTTCAGCAATCGAAAGTCCAGACTTTTCTGCCATTGATAACATTGTACGAGCAGAATCAAAAGGATATGGTACCTTAAATACTTCTGGTTGTATATCACCATTCATATGGCTTAATTCATCCTCAGTCACAACAAAGCCCCCCCCGATAGAATAATAAATCTGTCGTAACAGAACATTCCCACCCATATCAAGTCCCTCAAATGCGAGTCCATTCGTATGTCCAGGTAAGACTTCTTTTCGTTCAAAAATAAGATCACTTTGCAAATTAAACTGATAAGCGGGATGGTCTTCTGGTTGCACTTTTTTTTCACGGATAACTTTTTCTAATAGGAATTCCATATTATTAGGGTCAACAGTAGAAGCTTTTTCTCCTAAAAGTCCTAACACAACAGCCCTATCTGTCGCATGACCAATACCCGTAAAAGCTAAAGAACCGTAGAGATAAACTCGTATACGAGAAACTTGAATATCGGATAACTGAGAAAAATCTCGCACCTTTTGCAAAAACATATTGGCAGCCATCATCGGGCCCATTGTGTGTGAGCTAGAAGGACCAATCCCAATTTTAAAAAGTTCAAAAACAGATAAAAACACGTATCACCCCAAAACTGTAATATGGCTTGAGCATACGCTTTTTATAACGTTTATCCTATTTAAAATCAAATTATGAGATAAACTAAAAAAATGACAGCAATAAACACGAATGTCGCCCGTCTTGCTACCACCCAACACTTTCTTTCTATAGTGCTTTCCATAGTCAACCTTTAAAATGAACAATACCCCTAGAGTCATCTAACTTTTCGAACCTAGTAAAATAAGTGTTAATATGCAAGACTAGAATTTAATAAACCTTTTTTAAAGTTATAGTTTACTGTATTCACATGCCTTTTTTACTGTGAGGGATACCCGAATAAAAGTCGGGGAATAGGATTTTGCAACATGCCTCTCAATTACGAATCAGCACTTCTTTTCGAAGTGTTTTTTTTGCTGTACCTGCTGTCCAAAGAGTCTCTAATTCTAAAAAGTCAAAATCTTTAAAAATCTCTCTAACAGCATCACAATCATTCAGACTCAAGACAAATTTGCCTTGAATGCCTTTGAGAACTTTTGCCATATTAACAAAATCATCTTCAACAAAATTACCTGAACTATAGCATTTCTTCTTTATAAAATAAGGCGGGTCTAGATAAAATAAACTGTCGGGCGCATCAAAAAGTTCAACAACCCGCTCCCACGATAAGTTTAAGATCGTCGTATCAAGAAGCTTCTGTCTAACACGTTTCATTCTTGCTAAAAGTTTGTCCGGATTAAAGCTTACCGTTTTTTTTCCTACAAAGCTAAAAGAATAGTAATCTTCTTTCCCATACATCACACAACGTTGAAGAAACAAAAAGCGTGCTGCTCTTTCAATTTTCGATAAGCTCTCTGGTTCAATAGCAGCAAGTTCAAAAAACAACTGTCTTGAACAAACAAACCACTCTAATCTTTTGGCTAAATCATCAAAGTCATTTTGAACACATTGAAACAGATTCGTGATCTCTCCATTCAAATCATTAATGACGGAATATTTCGCTGGTCGTTTGTTTAGAAAAATAACCCCTGAACCTAAAAACGGTTCAATATAGGTTTCATGATCAATACTATTTAAAATCGGTATAATTTTCTTACGTAGATAATGTTTTCCACCCATCCACGCAAACAGTGTCTGTGTAAATTCTTGTTTTGTCATATTTTTAAGGAGAAGTTTAGATAATTTTAGAATAAAAAATCTTACGGTATTTCTTGTTTCCTAAATGAAGTGGAAAACTAAAACCGTTTACTTTTATCACAAAATAAAAATCGTCAAAACTATCGGAGCTGTAGCATTTTGCGATATAGCATTCATCAAAATCCTCCTTGAAGAGGTAATTAGACAAATAATAACTAATCAACGCAATACGCTGTGCTATTGCATCATCATCTGAAACATCAATCACATGCTTCTGAAAACTAATATCTGGATTTTTTACTTTATTTTTTTTATGATGATGATAGCTAACTATGAGAAGATTATTTAAAAAATTTTGCCAACGAAGATTCGTTTCTGATGTTAAGAGGCAATCTTGTTTTAAGCTTGCATCTCCATTATGAGTTTTTAAAAATCTAATTCTATGCGGTGTATCAAACATAGGTTTTCTCTAACTTTTTGTTATCCACTTTTTTAAGTGTGAGAAGCTATTTTCTATGGCATCCATAAAACGGGACACATCGATTACAAACATAAAGACAATAAAGGCTATCCACTTCATAATGCGTGACATCATCTTTATGCCTTGGTACGTTTCTATCATCTCGTGAAGAAGCTGTTGTTCCGTTTCCGAAAGGTCTTTTCTCCGCTTACTTTGATTGCTACTCATTTTGCCAACCACATAAACGTGCTCCCTGTTGCTTAATCTTTTAAACCAAAAAATTACAAACGCTGCTCCTTAAACCGCTTGGCAACAATCACCAGTCCTGTACAAGCGGCTAAGACCATGATGCCTGCTAATGCCCATTGGACCGGTCCATTGCCTACCAAAAAACCTCCAAACCCAGAACAAGACCCTATAATCGGCGCGAGTGCTTCTATCTTTAAAAGACCAGTTGCACTACGCGTTTCTACCCGTTCATAATTCGAAGCAATGTAAGACCCTTTTACCCATAAACCAGCTTCGGCTGCTCGACGGTTGACTAAACCTATAAAAGGCTTGCCCCCCACTTTATTCCATTTCTGTAATTCACCAGGAACTGCTTCATAATCCCCTTGATTAAGCTTCTTCAACAACGTTGACTTGCAAAAAGCTTTCGTTCCTACGTTATAGCAAAACGACACCAAGGCTGCGAATTGGTTATCTGTTAACGAAACTGTTACAGATTCCTCTACCGTCTTCTCAAATTGCTTTAAGTCCTCACAAAGGATTTTTTCTGCTTCCTCTTTCGTAATACGCATGCCTTTTTTGACAAGCGGAGTACCGGCATTGTTGGTGTGACCATACCCTATCGTCCAAATGCATGCTAAATCTCTATATGCCTCTAAACGCAAGCCTTCCCATTGTTTGATAAGCTCTAACCCTTCCCTTGATATCTTTCTCATCTGACGCTCCCATAAAAAAAGCCCCACATCAGTGGGGCTGGATTAAAATCTTCTTTTATAATCTTCTATTGGCTATGATCTTTGATCAACTGCTCGACTTCTTCAACACTAAATCCTAGATTAAAAAGCGGCGCATAATCGCTTTCCTGTAATTCATATTGATAATGCTTGGCTACAAAATCTCCTTTCAGATCAGACGGCATTTGCGTTGTTAGACAAACCTTATGCGTATCATCTTCTATTCCATCTTCTCCGTCACTAAGCTCTTTAATAAAGACCCAATAAAAACGCGTCTCTAAAAGATCCTTGAGCCTTCTGACCGTTTCTGCCTTATCAAAAGAAAGCATATTCAGATAATCTTGCTTGCTATTTAAATGTTCTGGATAATCTATCATCTCAATATCCCCTAGACAAAACGACGTGAACGGCTGCACCCACGCGCCGAAACTTGTTCATTGCCACCATTGATAGCTATGGACCCTCGAGAAAATCGGTGGCTCTCTTCTTCATTATTCCAAGTCCCTCCAGCTACCATTGCCTTAGTCCCTACATCATCTTTTGTTGAGAAAAAAATAGAGCCTGACAAAAACTGCCATATATAGCCACAACCATCCTCACAACCAATGTAAGAAATCATACGACGATTTGCCGTATCCTTATGTCCTCCAGAATGTTTTGGAGAAGGCGCCTTTTTACCTTGAATACTTCTCTTATCGTTACTCCCATACATGGCTGAAGCAAACGCCTCATCACTCAATAAAGATTTTTTAACACGCGCCATATCTGTTGCATGATCGGTATAACTACGGTTTGTTGTTATATTGGTACGATAGACTGATTTCGTATTTTCACCGATGCCTGACTGAAGATAAATATCTACCCACATGTCTGTAGAGGGGTCGTAAACCATTCCTTCTGGCGAACTATGCGGGCGGTGATTGAGACACCACACAGAATTGGGTAATATATCCCCTGCTCTATAGCCTGATAAGGGATGCCCCGAAATCGTTCCAACATCCGCACAAAGAGCATGGAAACCTCCTATCTTACGAGAATTATTCGCTGTATATCCATCTGGATAGGTCGCGTTAACTGACAAAACAAATTTCTCCTGATTTTTACCCGCATCGTATGCCAGATATAAATAATAGTCCTTTCCTGGTGAAAGAATTTGGGGAATATCTATTCTTTTATCATTTGGATAACGCAACCATGATACATTATTAAAATTAAGAGCAATGTAGGTTCCTTGTTTCAAGGTGACTTGTTTTTTTCCTGATGCAACAAGAAACGGACTAGAAACTGATAAAATGCTTAAATTAGAATGTTTCAGTAAAGTGTTTATATCTTGCGTTAGCGCTTTTGTTTGAGAGACTTCTGTCTGAGCTACAGTTACCGCACTCTTCGTAGAATTCATCGTCGCTGTTACCGTTGCTAAAGATCTCTTGACAGCACCAAGCTCTTGATTTGTCGTACTTAAAGACTGTTTGGTTTGTTCGGTAAGACTTTTCGCACTATCTGCTGTTGACTTTGCACTATTGGCTAATTGCTTGGCTTTTTCAGCTTCATTCTTTGCTTCTGAAGCTCGTGTCTCAGCTGTTCCGGCTTTCTTCTTGGCTTCGTCTGAGTGCATACTCGCTAAACTTGCGGTAGTCTTAGCGCTATTGGCTATTTCCTTCGCGTTGTGAGAGTTACTATTAGCGTCATAAGCTATATTTTTCGCAGATTCTGCCTCACTACGCGCTTGCCTCGCATTATGTTCGGCAGAATCTGCTGTCTTTTTTGCTTCTTTAGCTATTTTGTCTGCTTCATTGGCTGCTTCCTTCGTTTTATTTACTTCTTCTTGTACCTCTTCAGCTGCTGTTGCCGCTAAATTGGCTTTAGATTTTGCACTATCAGCCGTTTGTTTGGCTTGGCTTGCTTCTTCTTGGGCTTCTTTGGCTATCTCTTTCGCTTCTTCCGCTATAGAATGTGCGCGACTAACGGCTTGTTTGGTTTCTTCCGAAATACTCTTAGCAGATAATGCTGTTCCCATCGCTGTATTAACTACTGTCTCTACCCTTTCTGCCTTGCTCTTGGCTTCTTCGGCTAAACTTTTCAAAGTTTCTGCATCCATATGCTCTACTAATGACTTGGCTTCATTCGCTACTCTTGTCGCCTCTGATGCATCCTGTTGTGCTTGATCTGCTTTAGAGACAGCCCCACCCGCTGTGCTTTTCGCCTCTTCTGCTATAGACTTTGCACTATCGGCTACTTGACGTGCTTGCTTTGCTTCATCCTGTGCCTCTTCTGCTGCACTCTCTGCAAAACTTGCTTTAACCTTTGCACTATCGGCTACTTGCTTAGCTTCGCTTACTTTATTCTTGGCTTCTTCAACGAGGCTTTTTATAGCTTCTGCACTATCTTGACCTGCTGCCTTTCCAGAATGGACAGCCTGTTCTGCCACTTTTTTCGCCTCTCCTGCTATTCTCGTCGCCTCACTTGCTTGCTGTTCTGCTTGTGTTGCTTTCTTGCTTGCACTATCCGCTACGCTTTTAGCAGCCTCTGCTATATTCTTCGCTGTACTCGACTGCGTCAATGATTCTGAGACTTTTTGTATCGTATCATCATCTGTCTGCTTTGCCGAATTGGCTGTTGATACCGCCCTCTCTGCAAGGCTTTTTACATCACTGAGTGTCTGTTTAACCTCATCACAAACATTCTTATTTACTTGTGCAAGATTCTTCGCCTCTTCTGATGAGGTTTTGGCTGCTTCTGCAATCCTCTTCGCATCATTAGCTGTGGTTAATGCCGTGCTTGCCGTCGTGCTCGCATCAGTCAATGCTGTTCGTGCTTGATCTGCTGTCTTTTGTGCCTCTGTGGAGGTTGCTGTCGCTTTTTCCGCTAAGTCCTTGGCTTCTTCACTAATACCTTTTGCCTCATTAACTAAGGTAATCGCCTGTGCGGATTGCTCCTTTGCTTCTGTAGAAGCCGTGAGAGCATTTGAAGACGCATCTTTTGCTTCTGACGCTCGTTGTTTTGCTTCTTCCGCTTTGCTCTTCGCATCTTCTGCCAAGACCTTGATCGCCTCTCCACCGCGTATCGTTTTACCCTCTAAACGTACCGATTGCTCTGCCGCTACCTTCGCTTCATTGGCTAACTTTATCGCTTCTGTTGCATTAGCTTGCGCCTCTGCAGCTTTAACTCTTGCCGTTTCTGAAACTTGTTTGGCTTCACTTGATACACTCTTAGCCTCTCCTGCCGTCGTTTCTATGATAGAGACGCTTGCCTTAACGCTTGTGACCTCTGCTAGGGCTTGTTCTACTGTCTGTCTTACCTCATTCACTGAACTGGTCACCGCTGTGACCCCGTCCTTTGCTCCCCTTGCACTCGTAACCGCTTGTGAAACTTCTTGCCTTACCTCTGTAACCTTCTGATCTGCTCGATTAGCTGCTGTCAAGGCTGTTTCACTAATACCCTTGGCATCATTGGCTGTCGTAGATGCACCATCTGCTACACCCTTGGCTTCCTCTGCTGTCTGCTTGGCTGTTTCTGCAAATATTGTCGCTTTTATCGCTGTTTGTTTGGATTCATTTGCTATTGCCTCTACCCTTTCGGCTTTCGTTGTTGCCTCATCTGCCTTACCATTTGCTTGGGTCGCTATAGCCTTAACTTCATGACACGTCGCTACCGCTGTCGCAGCTACTTGAGTCGTCTCCATGGCTGTTTGCTTTGCATCTCTCGCTGTTTGTTCTGCTCCTTCTGCAAGAGACTTGGATTCATTGGCTACTTTCGTGGCTTCTGTCGCACTTTGTTGGGCTTCTTCTGCTTGCCTCTTTGCATTATCCGCCGCATTTTTCGCTTCTAAGGCTGTCGACTTGGCTTGACCTGCCTCCTCTTTCGCTTCTTCTGAAAGCCTCTTCGCTGATTCAGCTGTTTGATTTGCTTGATCACTCGCCTCTTTTGCTGTATTTGCAACACTCTCTACGCTTTCGGCTTTCCTTTTCGCATCATTGGCTGTGCTAGATGCCGTATCGGCAATTACCTTCGCAGAACTTGCTTCTCTTAATGCTTCTTCCGATGTCTTTTGCGCTTCTGTTGATGCTCTCGTCGCTGTGTCTGCTAACCCTTTTACTTCTTCAGAAATATTCCTAACTTCATTGACTGATGTAACCGCTGTAGATGCTCTCTCCTTCGCATCGCTTGCTTCTGTAAGCGCAGTCGTCGAGGCATTCTTGGCTTCTATGGCTAGTTGCTTGGCTTCTTCACAAACGCTCTTACTTTCTTGGGCTAATCTCTCGGCTGATTCCGCTTTCTTCTGAACAGCTTCTGCTAAACTTTTTGTCGTTGTATCCCCTTCACGAATCGCTTGTCTATCAGCTTGTAAAGCTTGTTCTGCTGCTACTTTTGCTTCATTGGCTAGTCTAGAAGCCTCTAAAGCATCCTGTTGGGCTTGTGCTGATTTCAACGACGCTTTATCTGCTGTCTCTTTCGCAGTCTCTGCTGTCTGTTTGCCTTCTCTTACCTCTGTTAATGCTGTCTCTATTGACGTTTGTACTTGTGATACTCTTTGAGTGAGTTCTGTAACTGAAGATGTTGCCCGTTCCGATAACACTTTCGCATTTTCTGCCATATCCTTGGCATCATCCGCTGTTTGTTTGGCGCCATCCGCCTTAAGACTCGCTTGGGTCGCTACCGTCTTAACTTCATGACTCGTCGCTACTGCTGTCGCTGCTACTTGGGTCGTCTCCATGGCTGTTTGAGAAGCTTCTCTCGCTGTTTGTTCTGCACGTTCAGCAATCAATTTTGAGGAATCAGCTAATCTCTTAGCTTCTGTCGAGACATTCACTGCGCTGTCACTTATCTGCTTAACCTCTGCAAAACTTTCCAATACCGTAGCTAATGAACCTGATAACACATTGATTTATAATGATAATATAGCGTTATTCATATTGAATTAGAACACCGAATAACGTAAGATTTTCTCATTTCAAATCTGTTTATGTTGCATCAATTAAAATCACTCATTTGCACATCACAAGCGGGATGAGTGTGTGGATTAAATTTGTATAAGAAAGGAGTAAAAATGGTCCTTATGAACCGTCTTAATGCAAGATCTGTCGCAACATTGGGGGCTGGCAAATATAATGATGGTGCCGGCTTGCTTCTTCATAAGCGTAAAGATGGAGGTGCTCAATGGATTTTACGGTATACCCTTCACGGGCGGCGTCGTGAAATGGGCTTGGGCGCTTTAAGAGATGTCTCTTTAAAGCAAGCTCGCGAATGTGCAAACCAATGGCGTTCTGTTTTACGTGAGGGTCGTGACCCTATTAAAGAGCGCAACAAACAAAAGCGTGAAGCAATGCGTAATCTCCATTATTTAAAAGATATCGCGTTGGATGCTTTTGAAAGTCGTAAAGCTGAATTAAAAAATGATGGCAAGGCTGGAGATTGGCTTTCACCTTTAAAACTGCATATTTTACCAAAATTAGGCTGTCTGCCGGTTTCTGAGATTACCCAAACAAAAATACGCAATGTTCTTGCCCCTATCTGGCATATAAAAGCTGGAACTGCTCGAACAGCATTGATACGTCTTAATCTTTGTCTCAAACATGCGGCTGCATTAGGATTGAATGTTGATTTACAAGCAACAGAAAAAGCACGCGCTCTTTTAGGTAAACAACGCCATAAAGTCCAAAATTTACCAGCAATGGATTGGAGAGAGGTGCCCGCTTTTTATAAAACACTTTGTCAAAAAACAGCTATAACACAACTGGCTTTGCGCTTGCTTATTTTGACAGGCGTTCGTACCAATCCTTTATGTCATATTCATAAAGATCAAGTTGATGGGGATATATGGACTATTCCTGCTGAGAATATGAAAGGAAAACGGGATACCACAAAAGAATTTCGCGTCCCCTTATCAACAGAAACATTAGAAGTTTTAAAACAAGCGCGCTTGCTTTCTCGCAATGATTTCTTCTTTTCTGCAACCGGTCGCGGTCCCCTCGCTGCACGCTGTATGTCAAGGTATATGCAACAGGCTGGACTGAACGCCTGCCCGCATGGATTTCGCTCTAGTTTACGCGATTGGCTTGCTGAAACAACTGATGCCCCCTATGAGGTCGCTGAAACCATTCTAAGTCATACGGTTGGGGGCAAAGTAGAGCGTGCTTATCGTCGGACTGATTATTTAGAACAGCGCCGTGTCTATATGGATAAATGGGCGGCTTATGTTACAGGTCAAGCTTAAGATATGGGGTGCATAACCCCATTATCTGTGGATAACTTTCTCTCTCTCTTCTCTCATTCTTTCTCAATGAGACTCATAAATTATCACATCAGAAAATGGATAATAAAACACTGTTTTTTATAGACTAAATACCTTTCCAATGATTCGAAAATATGGTTAATAAATACTTATGATTTGTTCCCATTTTTTACTCTTGAAAGGAAATTATAATGACAGAAAACGATATTCTTTTAACTGACCGTGAAAGTGCAAAATTGCTTCATATGAGTGTCTCAACATTTCGCCGTCATGTGACCAATGGCTCTTTACCAAAACCTTTAAAATTTGGTTTTTTATCGCGTTGGTTACAATCAGATCTTTTGAATGTTATAGAGCAAGCGAAACAGCAACGTTATAACGACGTCGCATAAAAGAAAACCTTGTCACGTAAGGACGGACAAGGCTTTCCATTTTCACTCAAAGAATGAATAGCAAAATCCGTCCTATGGTGCAATAATCATAGGATAAAAAAACGTGTTTTCTTATATAAATGCTCAGGGCATCACAAATGCCTTGCGTGGGGTTTGGTATGGGCGTTATGGAAGTGCCCGTTGTCCAGCCCATGATGATCAATTGCCTAGTCTATCTCTTTCCAATGGACATGATGGGCGTCTTTTACTCACTTGTTATGCTGGCTGTTCTTTTAGAGAGATCATACAAGCGCTTAGAAGAATTGGCTTGCTGGGAAAACAAGCCTTTATTGATAAAGCTTATGATCATAGGCTTTCTTTCTCAAAACAGTTTTCTGCTGATCTCAAACGAGCAAAACAGAAAGCAGAAAAAGCAAAAGCAATTTGGCAACAAAGCCAACCGATTAAAAATACTTTAGCAGAAACCTATTTACGCATGCGGGGTATTACATGTGACTTATTTCCTTATTTACGCTTTCACGACAACTGTCCACACCCATTAGGAATGACACTGCCCGCGTTGGTGGCGCTTGTTAAGGGGGCTGGTTCCTTTGCCATTCATAGAACCTTTTTACAAGCCAATGGCTGTAAAACAGATCAGAAACCAGCCAAAGCCATGTTGGGGTCTGTTATGGGCGGTGCTGTGCATTTAAGCCAAGATAATCCAAAACATCTAGTTATTTGTGAAGGCATTGAAACTGGTCTTTCCTTGCTGTCTGGTTTGTTATCAGAGCCCGTGAATTTATGGGCGTCCCTTTCAAACCTATGAAAATGCAAAATAGATATAAAATATCTATTCTAACAGTATCTATTGAAGAAATAGTAAAAATGTATTACATTAGAATTATATTGTAACACATTAAGGGGTGGTAAAATGGCTGAAACAACATTTACCTTTCGCGTTGATGATGTATTAAAAAATGAATTTTCTAAAGCAGCAAAGGCATGCGATAGATCTGGTGCACAATTGTTGCGGGATTATATGCGTGAAATCGTAAAAGAACAAAAAGAAAAAAGTGCGCATGATTTATGGTTTCGGGAACAAGTCCAATTAGGAATAAATTCTGCTGATGCAGGCGATATAATATCTTCTGAAGAAGCGGAAGCAGAAGCAAGGGAATGGCGCTTAAAAACACAAAGTAAATTAGATAGATCAACTTTATGAAGCTAATTTGGACACAAGTAGCACACGTTGACCGCGAAAAGATACGTGAATACATATCACAAGATAATCCTTCTGCTGCCTTAAAGTTTGATCAACTTTTATCTGAAAAGGTAGAAAAACTTGTTAAATTTCCTACTCTTGGTCGTTTAGGACGAATTGTAAATACACGTGAACTTATTGTAAATCCAAATTATATCATGATTTATGATATTTCAAATGGCGTTGTGCGTATTTTACGTGTGCTTCATACAAAGAAAAAATTTCCCTAATCAATTGTATTTTTATTTATTTGGTAATTGAAGCAAATTATTTTTTACAATACTGCGCTCTGTATCAGTAAGTAATGATAAATTATTATTTTTCTAATGTGGCGAATATGATTAGCATAATTACTTTGCACATCACTTAGTTTTTTACTCGTAAAAATGATGATGACATTCTTGTCAAATGACGTCTGATTATCAATGATGTGACGGTCGAAAAACTTGGAGAATTGTTAAAAGACCCCCCCCGTGGTCTCTTAATGGTTTGTGATGAGTTATCTGGTTTTTTAGCAGATATGGAACGGAAGGAATATCAATCAGACTGTGGTTTTTATTTGAAAGCTTTTAATGGATACGGTGGATTTACCTATGACCGTATAGGACGTGGAACCATTTATATCCCTAATGCAACTGTTTCCATTATAGGGGGCATTCAACCTTCACGAATTATTCCTTTCATTAAAGAAATCCTCTACGGCAAAAATGATGATGGTTTGCTCCAACGGTTCCAGATGCTGGTGTGGCCCAATGAAATCGAAGAGCCGGACTGGATTGATAGGTATCCCAATCAAGACGCACAGCAAGATTATGAAAGGCTGTTTCGTTCTCTCTATGATAAGCCCCTTGGCTCACCAGAACACCCCATTACCATGCGTTTTTCTGCTGATGCTCAAGAGATATTTTGTGAGTGGTGGAAAAGCTTTCAGAAAAAAGTAAAGAAGAGTCATTTCTCTGACCCCTTACAAGCGCATCTTTTGAAAATGCCAAAAACCATAGCAAGCCTTGCCTTGATTTTTGAACTGACCGAAGGGGGGCGTTTTGAAATTGGACTCTATGCCATTACAACAGCCTTGCGTTGGAAAAAATATCTTTTAAGTCATGTAAAAACGCCTCTATGGGGCGGTAGATAAATTAGCAGCAGAGCGTGCAAAATTGATTGTCGAACGCTGTGATTGTTTACAAGATGGCTTTACTCTACGTGATATTTATAAGCGCGATTGGAAAAGTTTAAAAGATAATGAAACCGTTAAGCAAGCTTTAGAGCTTTTATGTCGTTGTAACTATATTCGTGAAATCTCTGGAGACAATAGCTCTCAAGGCGGTCGACCTACCATACGTTATGAATGGCACCCCTTAGTGAAAATTCATAAGACATCACACTGAGACAATTGTGAGATTTTTAAAGCTTTGAACTATTAGTTTTAGAGGTTTAGGGGGGGGACTTTTACCCATTATTATTTTATTTTTTAATCAAGAATAAAAGTTGTTATATTTCAATGTGTTAAGATTTATGATTTTTCCAAAAAACAACCTATATCGACAATGCAACTTATAAATTCAACTGATAGAATATACTATGGGGAGTTTTGTAGGGGTTTTGGGAGTTTTTAAAACAGACAAAACCTATCAAAATGATCATTCTGATGTTTTTAAACACATAGTGCATTTGTCTTGAATGATGTGTGAAACGAATAGCAAATTCCACTATTATGCTGCTTATAAATATTATTTATAAAATTTAATTTTAAGAAATTTATGAGTTTTCGTGTGTTTTTGTCTCATTTTGTTATCGATATTTATTTTGAATCAATTTAATAGACTTCATTCCGTTTCTTTATGATCTTTGATCATACCGTGCCACAATGGAGTTTATCTTAATATGCTTCAATCTGTTAAGTCTGATAACAAACAAGTCACTTTACGCTCTCTCTTAGAATTCTACCGTGAAAAGGCTAAATCACCCCGTGAATTGGGAACGCTGTTTGAAAATCTTGTGAAGGATTATTTCTCTGAAGACCCCTTACAAAAGCAGGAATACGAAAAGGTTCAGACTTATTCGGAATGGGCTGAGGAACATGATGAAGATAGGCGTGATATCGGCATTGATCTGGTCGCTACAATCCGTGATCAAGGAGGATATGCGGCTATTCAATGTAAATGCTATGATGCTGCTCACATCATTAAAAAAGAAGATATTGATAGCTTTATCGCTGCCTCTGGAAAGAAAATATTCACCCGTCGTATTTTGGTTGATAGCACCGAAAGCAATTGGAGTGATAATGCTAACAACACTTGTGATGGTCAAGAAGTTCGTATTCAACAGATTAATCTGTTTGATTTAGAAAACAGTCAAATTGATTGGGGGGCTTATAAAGAAAGAGGACAAGCTGTCCTTAAAGAGCAACCCAAAAAAAAGCTTTTAGATCATCAGATAGAAGCGCTTGAAAGAGTTTGTGAAGGGTTACAAGAAGCAGACCGTGGCAAGCTTATTATGGCATGTGGAACGGGCAAGACGTTCACCAGTCTTAAAATAGCAGAGGCTCTCGCCGGAAAAGGCAAGCGTGTATTGTTTTTAGTGCCTTCCCTTGCTTTGATGTCACAAACAATCCGTGAATGGACCCTTGATACAGAAGTGCCCTTACGTTCCTTTGCCGTGTGTTCGGATACACAAGTAGGCAAACGTCGTAAAAGTAAACATGATGATGAATCTGGTCTCGATGCTTCTGATCTGGTTTTACCGGCTACAACGAATTCACAAGAACTTGCGCGTAAAGCTAATAAGATCTCTCTTGATGTGATGACCGTGATCTTTTCGACCTATCATTCCATTCAAGTGATTTCCGATGCGCAAAAGGAATATGATTTACCCGAATTTGATCTGATCATTTGTGATGAAGCCCATAGGACAACGGGGGTTGTATTGGGAACAGACAAGCATGAATCTGAATTTATCAAAGTTCATGATAACAGCATTATTCGAGGAAAAAAACGCCTCTACATGACAGCAACCCCTAAGATCTTTAGTGACAAGCTAAAAAGGAATGCTGTCTTCTCCAATAACGTTTTGGTGTCCATGGATAATGAAAAACTCTATGGCAAACAACTTTACACTTACAGCTTTTCACGTGCTTTAGAGGATAAGCTGTTATCACCTTGTAAAGTTATCATATTAGTTGTTAACGAAGAGGAAATAAGCCAATCCATTCAACATCTTATTACCGATAAGGATTATGAACTTATTCTTGATGATAGGACCAAGATTAATGGCTGTTATAGAGCCCTTACCAAAATGGATCTGAAACTTGATCTTGAAGATGACCCCAAGCCTATGCGCAGAGCTTTGGCTTTTTGCAAAGATATTGAGACTTCTAAACGTATATGCAAAAGATTCAAAAAAGAAAAAGTGCAAGAATCTTTACGCGCTCTTCATAAAAACTATAAAGATATTCCCCCTCTTAACTGTACCCTTGCCCATATTGATGGAACCTTTAGTGCTAAAGAGCGTACAAAACAACTTGACTGGTTAAAGGAAGATGCGGGGGAAAATACTTGTCGTGTACTCACCAATGTACGCTGTTTGTCTGAGGGTGTTGATGTTCCTGCTCTTGATGCCGTTCTATTTTTACACCCGCGCAAAAGTCAAATTGAGATTATTCAAGCGATAGGACGCGTCATGCGTCGAGCGGAGGGTAAAAAAAGAGGCTATATCATTCTACCCATTGGGATACCCGCTGATATTCCACCGGAAATAGCCTTAGAAAAAAACCAAAAGTATAATGTCATTTGGCAAGTTCTCAATGCTTTACGTGCCCATGATGATAACTTTAATAAAATAATTCACCATATGCACAAAAAACAAGACGTAAGCCATGCTCTTGAAATTGTTGCTGCTTCTCAAGAACTTGCGTTAGAAGATACGACCACGGTTATTGATGATTTACCTACACGCTCAAAATTAGAATATTCAGGACTTAATATTGGGTTAGCAACTTATGAACCCTCTCAAACAAACGAAGTACAAGGAGAACTCCCCCTTTTTTCTAAATGTAAAGATGTCATTAAAACTGCTATTGTTAAGAGATTTTACGACCCTAGCTATTGGAAAAAATGGGCAATAAATGTTGGTGATCTTGCTCAAACTCATATCACACGCTTAACTGAGGTTTTAACAAAATCAGAAACTGAAACACGGCGGGTGTTTAATGATTTTATGACCGAATTGCGTAGCAATTTAAATACAACTATCTCTGAACAAAATGCGATTGAAATGCTTGCGCAACATCTTGTGACGCGTCCAGTCTTTAATGCTTTATTTGAGGGGCATCAGTTTGTTCAAGAAAATCCCGTATCTTGTGCTTTACAACGTGTACTCAATGCCCTTGATAAGTTTACTCTTAAAGAAGAAACTCAAGATCTCAACAATATTTCTAGGAGTATACAATTTTACACGCGTGGAATTACCACTCTTGAAGCACAACAAAGCTTAATTGTAGAGCTGTATAATGAATTTTTCCGTTATGCTTTTCCACGTACAGTAGAAAAATTAGGAATTGTTTATACCCCCATTGAGGTTGTTGATTTTATCATTCATTCTGTTGATGATGTTTTACGCAATGAATTTGGAAAAAGTCTAGGATCACGTGGTGTTTCTATTCTTGATCCTTTTACGGGTACTGGTACCTTTATCACACGGTTGTTACAATCAAATCTTATAAAACCAGAAGACATGGAATATAAATACCGTTATGATATCCATGCTAATGAGATTGTCTTGCTAGCCTATTACATAGCAGCCATTAATATCGAAGCAACCTATCATGGTCTTATGAAAGGGAATTATATTCCGTTCAAGCATATTGGTTTAACTGATACATTCCAAATGCTTGAAAGGAAAGACTTGTTACAAGAACTATTTAAAGAAAACAGTGAATATTTAGAACATCAAAAAAATCTGAATATCGAAGTTATCTTTGGCAATCCTCCTTATTCCACAGGTCAAAAAAGTGCTAACGACAATGCAAAAAATACTCCTTATCCACTATTAGATAATCGTATCCGTGAGACTTATATAGCTCAATCAAAAGCAGTGAATATGCGAAATCTTTATGATAGCTATATCCGCGCTATTCGCTGGGCAAGTGATCGTATTGATAATGCTGGAGTAATCGGCTTTGTTTCTGGTTCTGGTTACATAGAAAAGCCAACAATGGACGGTTTACGAAAATCTTTAGCCAAAGAATTTACGAGTATTTACGTACTTAATTTACGGGGGGATATTCGTAAAAATATGTTAAGCAATGGGAAAGCTCAAGAAGGAGAGAATGTTTTTGGTAATGGTAGCATGACGGGTATTGCGGTAACGCTATTTATCAAAAATCCCAATGTTTCTGGAGATTGTAAAATTTACTATCATGACATTGGTAATAATCTCACAACAAAAGAAAAACTTACAGCTCTCGAGTATTTTGGTAGTGTTGGCGGCATTACGGATAAAAAGGGCTGGCAAATCATTACACCAGACAAACATAGTGATTGGATAAAGCAACGTGACGAAAGTTTCAAAACATTCTTAACTATGGGTGTCAAAAAGGGGCATGATAAAAAGCTCTTTGAAATTTATTCTCTTGGTGTTTCAACCAATCGTGATGCTTGGGCGTATAACTCAAGCCGTGAAACTGTAAAGAAAAATATGAATAACATGATTGCCTTCTATAATAGCGAGGTAAAACGTTTTAATAATAGTTATCCACATACTGACCGTAGAACACTTACAAAAGTTGTAGATAATTTTGTCAATTCCGATGAAAGTAAAATCAGTTGGAGTCTTAATCTTAAACAACATTTAGCTAGAGAAAAGATTTTGGAATTTGAAGAGATATGCATCACTCAGAGCTTATATCGCCCTTTTACGAAACAGTGGCTCTATTATGATAGAACCTTTAATGAAATGGTCGCCAAAATGCCATGCATATTTCCAATAGGACAAACAATTGAAAATAGAGTGATACAAATTACAGGAACAGGAGCAAGAAGTGGTTTTTCTGTACTGATGAGTAAGGATTTACCTAACCTTCACGCAATAGATACAGGTCAATGCTTTCCAAGATATATTTATGAAGATACTATGTTTTCAAAAAGTAAAAGTGAGAAACAAACCCATTTATTTTCAAATACTACAGAGAAAAACAAAACAACTGGTTTACGCAGGCGTGATGCCATTACGGATGAAGGGCTAGCACATTTTAAAGCGGCTTATCCTAATGAAACCATAACAAAAGGTGATCTATTCTATTATGTTTATGGAATTTTACATTCGGAAGATTATCGTACTCGTTATGCTGATAACCTCTCTAAAGAATTACCTCGTATCCCTTGCGTAAAAAGCGCTGATGATTTTTGGATGTTTGTTACAGCAGGGCGTGAATTGGGTCATTTGCACGTCAATTATGAAGATGTGGAACCTTATCCAGTGACCTTTAAAAAAGGCAATCCAAAATTAACTGATATCTCTAATCCAGAAAAATTTTATTACGTTACAGAGATGAAATTCGCAAAAATTAAGAATAGTAAGGAAAACGATAAATCCACTGTTATTTACAACAGCAACGTCACAATAACAGATATACCTAAGGAAGCTTATGAATATATTGTGAATGGTAGACCCGCCCTTGAATGGGTTATGGGTCGTCAATGCGTAAAGACTGATAAAAAGAGTGGTATTGTTAATGATGCTAATCGCTATGCTGTTGAAACAATGGGGAACCCTGCTTATCCATTAGAATTGTTTCAAAGAGTTATTACCGTAAGTTTAGAGACAATGAAAATCGTTAAAAACCTACCAAAATTAGAAATGAGAGAAACTGAATAAACTTATAAAGCATGTTCACATAATGGGCATGCTAATCTTATAAGGGGTATAGAACTTTCTATACCTCTCTTGTTAAGTTGATTATCTACAATCTTAAAAGGAGTGTTTATATGCGTTATTCTAAAAAAAGAACATTTGCACTTTTAAACACCGTCATTTGGATTGCTTTAAGATTTTTTAAAAATCCCATTTTAAATAGAATACGCTTCTTTTGGATTACCTTTAAAAGGTTATACCGTAATCTAAAATGAGTGCTTTATTGTTTTCAAAAGCTTTGTTTAAAGAGAGTTATGTATATTCATTTTACTTATAGGTTTTGTAGGTTCTTAAAACCCCTAAAACCCCAACAAAACCCCTTTTTATATATATTATAGATTGTATTTAAGGATTGTATTTAATATAGGTTGTTTCTTTAAAACATTAACACATTGAAATATAATGATTTTTATTTTGGATTAAAAAATAAAATAATACGTACAAAAAGCACCCCCAAAACTCATAACCTAATGATCTTGATAGCATTTCTTATGAAGATAAACTGTCTTTTGAAAGGCTTTAAAGGATCACATGTTTTTTTAAGACGTGTTTTAATCATTCTCTAAAATTATAAGTTTATCCATTAGTGAACTGATAAAAATTCATTAAAGGGATTTGGATAACATAATCAGTTTTCATTTTCATACGCTTTTCATAAAGCACATTTTAATCACTCACTAAAATAATCATTTTGTCAGTTCAATTTACTGACACATAACTGACAAGTTTTAATCAATTCACATCATTGGCTATCTTTAAAGATTGTACTCTTGATATAAGTTATGTTTTAAAGATATTAACATATTGAAATATATTGATTTTAATTTTTTACCATTCAAAAAAATAATAGAGGGTCTAAAAAGAACTGACAAAAATGACAAAAGCCTATTAAAAGGAATTTTACTGATCTCTATAATTATCAATCTCTCTTTAGATGTTTTCATAACAGTCTATAAATTACAATTATCCTACTTATCGTTTCTCTTATGAAAATGAAAAATAATGCCATAGCTATAAAGCATATAACAGCTATAGAAAATGCGTAAAAACAGCAGCTTCAAATAACTAAACTGTAAATGAACGCATTGATTATAAAGAGAGTACCTATAAGAGGCTATTAAATTTTAAATGTATTACAAACAAAATTCACAAAAAAATTTAAATTCATTTAGTAAAAAAACTGATAGGTTATAAAGATAAAAATACGCATTATGAGAGCCTTTTTAAATATTATAGATGTATAGATTCAAAACATAACGCAATCGTTTCATAAAGCCCATAATATAGCTTTAAACGCATATAAATATAAAAGAAGCAATTCATAATCATAAGATATTATCAATACACAACGTATTTAAAAAATACAAAAAAATATCAAAAAAAGATAAAATATTATTTAACAATAAATACGTATTTTGTTATATGAAGACGATACGCTAATTTTTGTATTGTTATCCCCATTTCTTCTAAAAAAGCTACTTTTAGAACTTCACTAGAATGGGCGGGGTTATGCGTCATTTGTTTTCATTCCTTTCATCAATGGTAATCTTGATAATCAACAAGCTCCACATCTGTTCCGATAAAGCGAAAAATAACACGCCAATTTCCATTCATCTTAAAAAGTATATTACTCTTTATGCGCATTGGGAACGGCTTTTCTAGATCCTAGTAAGCTGAATATATAGCCTTGTCCGATTAGAACTCCAAAAATCGTAACAAAAACGCCTATGATTTGCATGATTTGAGGGATGAAGCCGAACAGGATTTGCACCAATAAGGCTGAAATAGGTACAAAATTGAAAAATATCGCCGTCTTACCCGGACCTCGGATCGCTATTCCAATATTCCAAAATAGGTAGGCTAAAACTGATCCTGCAACCCCTATCCAAAGGAGTGCGAATAAACTAGCGCCGGACATAGACATCGTTTCTTGAAGAGGGGATTCGAATAAAAAGGTTAGGATGCCAAGGGCGATGGTGCCAGAAAGCATCGTCCAGCTTGTTGTTTCAAGCGGGGTTGCGTTCTTGACAAATGACCGCGTGCCCACGGTATAGAACGCCCAACCAATGGAACCTAAAAGAATCATAATATCTCCTTTGGCAAAGGAAACATGGTTAGACAAAAATCTCCCATTTGTTATGACTAAATAGACCCCGAACATGCTAATGAGCATCCCTATAACCCTCTCACAGGTTGGGAAAGATTTATTCATGATAGCTTCAATAATATTAGCACTAATAGGGGTTGTCGCCATGATGAGGGAGGCTGTTATGGGATTTGACGTTTGCAAGCCAACAAATAAAGCGCCATTAAACCCTGCCACACCGATAATCCCTAGGAAAATATAAGAAATAAAATTTTGCGATAAAACATGCCACCGCAAGCCTTCTTTGAAAATCATAATTAAAAATATGGCGATTACGGCAATGAGAAACCGCTCAAAAGAAGCTGTCCATGGAGAAACAGTCGTTAAAGCTATCTTAGTGGCTTGGAAATTGGAACCCCAAAAAAAGGTTCCTACGAGGGTTAAGACAAGAGCTATTCTGGGCGTGATTTTCATTGGATAGATCCTTATACTTGATACCAAGGAGCAATGTGAATTGCTAATTCAATCACCTGTTCGGGCGTGCCACCTACATTAAGCAGACCCTGTATATGCAGCTTCAGCTGTGGAATCGCAGTTCCTAACGCTGCCACCGTTATAATTTCCCGTTCAAAGAAGTTGAGGATAGGCCGTGTGTAGATATCACCAAACCCAAACTACAACAACAAAACGAGCTAAGTCTGGAGCAATGCTACCCAGTGTCTTAATAATCATTTGTCCATCGGGGCCATCAATATGTTCTAGTGCCTTCAGTCCAGATTCGTAGCGATCCTCGCATACTAATGGCGAGCCGCAACTAGATATGAAGTCTAGTTGCTTTTCATCAAAGACCTCTTTTGCAGCAAAAACACTATTTAAGGCTGCTGGAAACCCTGCATAAAGTGCCAACTGTATCATTACTTCAATCAGCTCAGCAGGACTACACCCAATATTAAGAGCACTGGTAAGGTGGAATTTGAGTTGCCGTCTTGCATTACCGAGAGTTGCAAAGATGGCAACGGTGGCAAGCTGCCGAATACGGCTTGTTAAGTGAGGTCGCTCATAAATTTCTCCATACACAAAAGAGATGATGAATTTTGCGAGATCAGGGGCAACATCGGCCATTTCTTCAAGAATTGAAGGGGTCTCGACCAATTCCATAGAGCGTAAACGCTCCACGCCCAATTCATAAGCATTTTTCTTATAATTTACAAATGTTTGTTCTTGCATGCAATGGCCCCCTCCCCACGGAGCCTTAGTTGGATAAGGCTTTTACTTTCCTTAAAAACTAAACCTTCAATTAAAATGCAATACCTTATCTCCTCTTGCGGACTTGCATTGCATGAATCGTTATCGTGCCTTAATATCCTAGTCAATCATTTGTGTAAATTTATTTTATATTATTTTTCATTTTTTACATTATAGGCAATCCTTATGAAGCTATAGCAGATAGTAAGGGATTTTTCTATGGCATTAATATTACGTTGATGCATCAGGCACGTGTGTAGCCTTTCCAGACGTTGTACTTAAGACTGAGCTAAAATTAGCAAATTAAACCCTTCTTATTCGTATTTGCGCAAGAGAACTGAGGTGTAACTTGTTGAGCGTAGAAACACCATGCATGATTATGTGCGCATTGAGCTATAGGACTTAGTTGTATTTAGTATTTTGCGGCTTGAATTTACCGAGGAAAGTGCGAAGCGTTAAATTTATAACAGATGCTACTGACTTACCTCTAATCTAGCAAAGTTCTATCATGACAAAGCCATTTGTTGGGGTGTACGGAAGAGCTTTGTTTTTAACTCAAGTTAGAGGTATGTAATAGCAGATGAGTGCAGTACTCCTTTGCTGCAAAGTCCTCCAATCGGTTTAGCTAAAAATATTATGCCGCAATTAGGTGCCCAATATAGCTTGATCATGTCTATAAATTTTGGTTTAATACCTTTAGCACTGGAGAACTTTAGTAAAATTAATGCTGTGTGCCTCTATCAAGTTGTAAAATATATTATGTTTTAAGATCTCGGTAAAAATTTTCATGAGAGCCAAGTGCTAACAAGGTCAAAGTAATCGTGTGATCTTCATAGCTGTAAGCAAGCAGCGTCAATTGCTTGGCCATTTTAAATTTATAGACAAAAACACCAGAAAGATCACCTGTTTTGGCTTGACCAATGGTGGGCGTTTTCATAATGACGCGAACAGCTTGGTCTAGATCTTGTTTTTGGTTGGCATGCAGTTTTTTGACAGTTTTTTTAAATGAATGGTTTTGTAAAACTTGCATAGATTCAGCCAAATTCGAATGCTGTTACATCGCCATCTGCATTTTCTTGTTGTCCAAGTAAGATTGCTTGAATAAATTGAAAGGAGAGATCTGGATTTTCTTCGGCTATTTTGCCCATACGCGACCAATATTCAATTTGCTTAGGAACCGAGCGGCTATAAACAGACGCGTAACGCTTAGCCTCATTAATGAGATCATCAGACAGTTTAACAGTTGTAGCCATGACTATACTCCTACCTTACAATAAGGTGGTAATATAGTTCAAAAGGTGTTAAAAAGCAACCTTTGAAACACAATAACCTTAGCAGATCTCTAACACAATTCCTTCTCTCACAGCCATCTTTCTTAATATCTGAAAGAAGAGAAAATAAAAGATAAATTTAGAACTAAATGATCGAGAATAAGCTCTAAAAAGGTTCGGGATAGGCAGAAAATAAGTTAAAAGAATCAACGGAATCAAAATTCCCGAACTTCTATATAATCTATTGATTTTATATAAATATAGCATTCCTACCCCCTCCGCCACAGCACTTTTGTCGTGCTATAAATTATTGATTCTATATGTCTTGTATGTAGCTTGTCAGCAGGTTTTGCAGCAATTCATTTTTAAAATTCACGTCTTTTTAAAAAATTAAAGGGGTTTTCAAAGGGTCTTCAAAGACCTTTCAAAGATCATTTAAAGACCCTTTAAGGCAGCTTTTTCTCCTTTGCTAAAAGTCGCAATTTGAGATGATGAGCTCTTGAGCTGGAATTAGATTATTTGAACTGCATGTATAAGATATGGTGACCTCTTTTATCTTAAATGGGCTAAAGCTTTTGCGAATCTCCGGCACATCATTGAGTGACAGAAGAAACTTTCTCTTTAATTGTGCAAGCAGTGTGGACATCCTCTGATAATCCTCTCGCTTAAACAAATCCTTGCCATAGTAATCCTCAACACCCCAATAAGGCGGATCAAGGTAAAACAAGATGTTGGGACGATCATAGCGCCTAATAAACTCAAACCAATCTAAATGTTCAATGGTCACACCTGCTAAACGACGGTAAATAAGCTTTAAGGAGGCTTCAAGTTTGAGACTATTAAACCGTGCACCACGGTGTGGATCAACTCCAAACGTCTGTTTTGCCACTTTGCCACCAAAACTCAACCGCTGCAGATATAAAAACCGCTATGCCCGCTCTAAATCTGTCAGGGTCTTGGGATCTTGGGTGCGTAACCGTTCAAACGCCTCACGGCTACTCACCTGGAACTCCAACAGATCCATGAAAGGGTAATAATGGCGTTGCAACACCCGAAAAAAATTCACCACATCACCTGACCGATCATTGATCACTTCATATAAAGGAACTAATTTTCTCCTTAAAGATATCCTTTCTGATAAAACCAGTAAAGCCTATTATGCTTTTGAGAGCTTTCATAAGGAGTTAAAGAGTAATTTAAACGACAGTATTACCCAAGAGGAAGCGCTAGAGATGTTAGGGCAACATCTTGTGACGCGTCCCGTATTTGAAGCCTTGTTTGATGGTAATGAATTTGTCCAGAACAATAGTATCTCGCAAGCGATGGAAAAGATTTTAGCTGAGTTGGATAAAACCAATATCAAGCAAATCTCTAAAGAATTACAAGAGTTTCATGATAGCGTAAAATTCCGTGCCTCTGGGATTACCTTCCCCCAAGCAAGACAGAACCTTATTATCAAACTTTACGAAGATTTTTTTGCCAAAGCATTTAAGAAAACCACCGATAGGCTTGGGATTGTTTACACCCCCGTTGAGGTTGTGGATTTTATCATTCACTCTGTTGATGATGTCTTACGCAATGAATTTGGAAAAAGTCTAGGATCACGGGGTGTCTCTATTCTTGACCCCTTTACAGGAACAGGTACCTTTATCACACGGCTCTTACAATCTAAACTGATAAAACCAGAGGACATGGAGTATAAATATCGTTATGATATCCATGCTAATGAGATTGTCTTGCTCGCTTATTACATAGCAGCCATTAATATTGAAGCAACCTATCATAGTCTTATGAAAGGAGAGTACATTCCCTTTAAGCATATTGGTTTGACCGATACGTTTCGGATGCTTGAAGAGAAAAATCTGCTACAAGAATTATTTAAAGAAAATAGTGAATATTTAGAACATCAGAAAAATCTGGATATCAAAGTTATTTTTGGTAATCCCCCTTATTCAATAGGACAAAAAAACGAAAATGATAATAATCCAAATACACCTTATCCGATTTTAGATAATCGTATTCGTGAAACTTATGCTGCTCAGTCAAATGCAACCAATATGCAAGCACTTTATGATAGTTATATTCGTGCCATTCGCTGGGCTAGTGATCGTATTGATAATGCTGGGGTAATCGGTTTTGTCACAAATGCCGGTTTTATCAATGGAAGTGCTATGGACAGTTTACGAAAATACCTTGTTGAAGAATTTAGCAGCCTTTATATTTTCCATTTAAGGGGTAACCAACGAACCTCTGGAGAACTATCTCGAAAAGAAGGTGGTAAGATTTTCGGTGAAGGATCTAGAGCGCCTATAGCTATCTCTATTCTCGTAAAAAATCCGGATGCACAGCAGCGTGGCAAGATATATTTTCGTGACATTGGGGATTATCTCACGAGAAAAGAAAAGCTTACGATAATTGAGACATTGGATAGTATTAGTAGTATTACACGGAGTCAACAAGGTTGGCAAATAATTACACCAGACGAGCATGGAGATTGGATTCATCAACGTGATAACAGTTTTGAAGCATTCTTAGCTTTAGGTGCTAAAAAGGGTAATAATAAAAAACTATTTGAAATTTTTTCTCTTGGGGTTGTAACTAATCGTGACGCTTGGGCATATAACTCAAGTCATGAAGCTTTATCACAAAACATGAGTAATATGATTGCCTTCTATAACAGTGAAGTAGAACGGTTTAATGATATCTATCCACATATTGACCGTAAAATACTTACAAATGCTGTAGATTATTTTGTCAATACAGATGAGAGGAAGATAAGTTGGAGCCGTCGAGATGTACCATTTTATAACAACTTCTTAATTGTTTTCAATAAGTTAATAAAAATATTAAAAAATAAAACCACCTTATAAACCACCTTATGTATAAAATCTAGTACGCTATCAAATAACATCATCATCTATATATTGCAATTACGAATCAGCACTTCTTTTCGAGGTATTTTTTTTGCCATACCAGATACCCAAAGGGTCTCAACTTCTAAAAAGTCAAAATCTTTAAAAATCTCTCTTACAGCATCACAATCATTCAGACTCAAAACAAATTTGCCTTGAATGCCTTTGAGAACTTTTGCCATATTCACAAAATCATCTTCAACAAAATTACCTGAACTATAGCATTTCTTCTTTATAAAATAAGGCGGGTCTAGATAAAATAAACTGTCGGGCGCATCAAATAGCTCCACAACACGTTCCCACGATAAATTTAAGATAACTGTATCCAGAAGCTTCTGTCTAACACGTCGCATTCTCGCTAAAAGCTTTTCGGGGTTAAAACCTATCGTCTTTTTTCTTGCAAAGCTAAAAGAGACGTAATCTTTTTTCCCATACATGACACAACGTTGGAGAAACAAAAAGCGTGCTGCTCTTTCAACTTTGGTAAGGCTCTCGGGGTCAATAGCCGCAAGTTCAAAAAATAACTGTCTCGAACAAACAAACCACTCTAATCGTTTGGCTAAATCATCAAAGTCATTTTGAACACAGTGAAATAGATTTGTGATCTCTCCATTCAGATCATTGATGACGGAATATTTCGCTGGTCTTTTGTTTAGAAAAATAACCCCTGAACCTAAAAACGGTTCAATATAGGTTTCATGATCAATACTATTTAAAATCGGTATAATTTTCTTACGTAGATAATGTTTTCCACCCATCCACGCAAACAGTGTTTGTGTAAATTCTTGTTTTGTCATATTTTGAAAGGAAAAATTTTGTAGGTTCTAACTTTTTGTTATCCACTTTTTTAAGTGTGAGAAGCTATTTTCTATGGCATCCATAAAACGAGACAAATCGATTACAAACATAAAGACAATAAAGGCTATCCACTTCATAATGCGTGACATCATCTTTATGCCTTGGTACGTTTCTATCATCTCGTGAAGAAGCTGTTGTTCCGTTTCCGAAAGATCTTTTCTCCGCTTACTTTGATTGCTACTCATTTTGCCAACCACATAAACGTGCTCCCTGTTGCTTAATCTTTTAAACCAAAAAATTACAAACGCTGCTCCTTAAACCGCTTGGCAACAATCACCAGTCCTGTACAAGCGGCTAAGACCATGATGCCTGCTAATGCCCATTGGACCGGTCCATTGCCTACCAAAAAACCTCCAAACCCAGAACAAGACCCTATAATCGGCGCGAGTGCTTCTATCTTTAAAAGACCAGTTGCACTACGCGTTTCTACCCGTTCATAATTCGAAGCAATGTAAGACCCTTTTACCCATAAACCAGCTTCGGCTGCTCGACGGTTGACTAAACCTATAAAAGGCTTGCCCCCCACTTTATTCCATTTCTGTAATTCACCAGGAACTGCTTCATAATCCCCTTGATTAAGCTTCTTCAACAACGTTGACTTGCAAAAAGCTTTCGTTCCTACGTTATAGCAAAACGACACCAAGGCTGCGAATTGGTTATCTGTTAACGAAACTGTTACAGATTCCTCTACCGTCTTCTCAAATTGCTTTAAGTCCTCACAAAGGATTTTTTCTGCTTCCTCTTTCGTAATACGCATGCCTTTTTTGACAAGCGGGGTACCGGCATTGTTGGTGTGACCATACCCTATCGTCCAGATGCATGCTAAATCTCTATATGCATCTAAACGCAAGCCTTCCCATCGTTTGATAAGCTCTAAACCTTCTTTCGATATCCTTCTCATCCGACACTCCATAAAAAAAGTCCCACTGATGTGGGGCTGGATAAAATGATGTTCTAATCAATCTTGCACTAATTCTGATAAAGTGGCTCGCTACATCCACGGGCGCCTATTTTTTCATTTGTGTCATAACGAGAATACGCAAAGTTCCGCACAAGACAACCATTGTTAGAACCACCAGACCAATCGCCTCCCCCCAACATAATATTCACATCTACCCTTAAACTGCTTCTTTCTTCGCCTGTATGCCATTTAGTCACTGGATAACAACCAGACAAATGTTGCCATAGATAACCACAACCATCTTCACAACCGATATCAGATATCATGCGTCTATTGCCTGTATCAACGTGTCCTCCAGATGTCTTAGGAGAAAGCGATTCAATGCCTGTAATACTGGTTTCCTCATTGCTTCCATACATGCATGACGCGAACTCATCACTCGTCAAAAGTCTCTTCTTAACAGACACCAAATCCCATTGATGTTCATAATGAGCACGATTGGTCGTAATCGGAACACCATATACCGACTTTGTATTTTCACCGGTCCCTGACTGAAGATAAATATCAACCCAAATACCACGCCATGGATCGTAAACCATCCCCTCTGGTGAACAACGGGGACGGTGATTTAAACTCCAAACAGAATAAGGTAATATATCCCCTGCTTGATAGCCCGATAAGAGATGATCTTCAATCGTCCCAACATCCGCACAAAGCGTATGAAATCCACCGATTTTTTCAGAATTATGCTCTGTATAGCCTTCAGGAGCTGTCGGATTTGTCGAAAATTCAAAGGATAGATTACTATCCCCATCCTTTAGAATGAGATACACATAATAATCCTTTCCTGCTTCCAGAGGTTTATCAAAGGTCATAATCCCACGCCCTGGAATGCGGTACAAAAGGTACTTAGCATTATTATTATCCCTATGATAAAAGCGCAAAAATGAGCCGTGATTGATCACAAGACCTTGTCTATTTTGCGGATCAGCGCCCAGAATTTTATAAGGCTGCACAAAACGTACATTCTCTAAAAAATAAGAGGAATGATCACTCACATCGCTTAGAAGTTTAGAAATACTATCACTGTTTCTCTCTGCCTTCTCTTTCACTTCTGTTAATGCATTTTTTGTTTCTTCCGCCACTGTCTTCGCATGACTTGCCTCTTGTTTGGCATCTTCTGATAAATTTTTAGAGATAGAGGCGGTTTGGTTTGCCTGATCACTCGTCTCTTTTGCTGCATTAGCTATTGCTTCTGAGCTTGCTGCTGTAATTTTCGCATCTTCAGCATCGTCTACCGCTTTATTTAATTTATCTAATGCATCATTTACTAATCCCTCAACTTGTCTTGCTGTAACTTTGGCATCAACTGCTGTCTGCCTTATTCCTTCGACAGACAAGCTGGCGCCAAAAGCTTTACTCTTTGCTTCTGCTGCACTCTGTTGGGCTTCTTTCGCTTGACTCTTTGCATTATCCGCCGCACTTTGCGCTTCTAAGGCTGTCGACTTGGCTTGACTAGCCTCTTCTTTTGCTTCCTCTGAGAGCCTCTTGGCTGTTTCAGATGTTTGCTTGGCTTCATTCGAAACGGTCTCTAAACTTTCGGCTTTAGCCTTTGCATCTTCGGAAACGCTCTTGGCTTCTCCAGACTTCGTCAACGCTTCTGAAGCTTTCTGGCTTATCTCATCTCCTTTCTGCTTGGCTGTATTGGCTGTTGATAATGCCGTTTCCGCTAATCCTTTTACTTCTTCAAGTGTTTTATTCGATGCATCAAAAGCATTCTTGTTATCCTGAACAAGTTTCTTTGCCTCTTCTGATAATGTTTTAGCCTCCTCAGCACTCCCCTTCGCATCATTAGCTGTGTTAGACGCCATATCCGCCGTTGATTTCGCTGCTGTAGCTTCACTGAGAGCTTGTTCTGCTGTCTTTTGCGCTTCTGTAGATGCCGTGTTCGCTTTTTCCGCTAAACTTTTTGCTGTTTCAGATATACCCTTACTCTCTTGTGAAAGTGCTTGCGCCTCTTCAGCCTTCTTCTGAACTGCTTCTACCAAACTTTTTGTCGTTGTATCCCCTTCACGAATAGCTTGTCTATCAGCTTGTAAGGCTTGTTCTGCTGCTACCTTCGCTTCATTGGCTAGTTTAGAAGCCTCTAAAGCATCCTGTTGGGCTTGTTCTGATTTCGACGAAGCTCTATCTGCTGTCTCTTTCGCTTCCCTTGCATCCTTCAACGCCTCATCAGATTTCATTTGAACTTGCTGTGCTGTCTTTGTTAATTCTGTAACTGAAGCTGTAGCACCTTGCGATAAAACTTTTGCCTCTTCTGCAAGCCCCTTGGCTGTATTAGCTGTCGTCGATGCCATAACTGACGTGGCTTTCGCAGAACTCGATTCTTTTAAAGATTGTTCCGCTGTCTCTTTCGCTGTCTCTACTGACGTTTGTACCTGTGATACTCTTTGAGTGAGTTCTGTAACTGAAGATGTCGCCCGTTCCGATAAAACTTTCGCATTTTCTGCCATATCCTTAGCATCATCCGCTGTCTGTTTGGCGCCATCCGCCTTAAGACTTGCTTGCGTCGCTACCGTCTTAACTTCATGACTCGTCGCTACTGCTGTCGCGGCTACTTGGGTCGTCTCCATGGCTGTTTGAGAAGCTTCTCTCGCTGTTTGTTCTGCACGTTCAGCAATCAATTTTGAGGAATCAGCTAATCTCTTAGCTTCTGTCGAGACATTCACTGCGCTGTCACTTATCTGCTTAACCTCTGCAAAACTTTCCAATACCGTGGCTAATGAACCTTTCGTAATATTGATTTCCCCTGAAGCTCTATCAACGGCGGCTTTCGTCTCTTCTGCCATGTGCTTTGCTGCATCAGAGGCATTCTTGGCTTCTTCGGCTAAGCTCTTAGCGCTATCCGCTGTCTCTTTCGCAACATTGGCGGTTGTTGTCACTGTTGTAACCGCTTCACCCGTTGTCGTCACCTCTCTAAGCGCTTGGTCCGATACGCGCTTCGATTCTTCTGCAACTTGTTGCGCACCATTTGCACGCGACATGGCTTTTTCAGCTTCTTGCCTTGCATTGACAACCTGTTCTAACGGCGCAAAAGTTTCATACGAATACAACAAGGTATTGATTTATAATGATAATCTAGCGTTATTCATATTGAATGAGAACACCGAATAACGTAAGATTCTCTCATTTCAAATCTGTTTATCTTGCATCAATCAAAACCACTCATTTGCACATAACAAGCGGGATGAGTGTGTGGATCAAATTTGTATAAGAAAGGAGTAAAAATGGTCCTTATGAACCGTCTTAATGCAAGGTCTGTCGCAACATTGGGGGCTGGCAAATATAATGATGGTGCCGGCTTGTTACTCCATAAGCGTAAAGATGGGGGTGCTCAATGGATTTATCGTTATACCATTCACGGGCGCCGTCGCGAAATGGGATTGGGTGCTTTAAGAGATGTCTCTTTAAAACAAGCGCGTGAGTTGGCAACGGGGTGGCGCTCTGTTCTTCGTGAAGGGCGTGACCCCATTAAAGAACGCGATAAACAAAAGCGTGAGGCAATAAGCAATCTCCATTATTTAAAAGATATTGCTTTAGATACTTTTGAAAGCCGTAAAGCTGAATTAAAAAATGATGGAAAAGATGGAAATTGGTTTGCACCTTTGCGGCTTTACATTCTCCCTAAATTAGGCTGTCTGCCCGTTTCAGAAATTACGCAAACAGAGATACGCAACACACTCGCCCCTATCTGGCATACAAAAGCTGGAGCAGCCCAAGCAGCATTAATACGTCTTAATCTGTGTCTTAAACATGCGGCTGCCTTAGGTTTGGATGTTGATTTACAAGCAACAGAAAAAGCCCGCGCGCTCTTAGGGAAACAACGTCATAAAACGCAAAATAGACCAGCAATGGATTGGAAAGATGTACCGGCTTTTTATAAAACACTTTGTCAAAAAACAACTATGACACAACTAGCCTTGCGTTTACTTATTTTGACAGGAGTTCGTACACGCCCTTTACGTTATATTCATAAGGATCAAGTTGATGGAGATATATGGACAATCCCTGCTGAGAATATGAAAGGAAGGCGTGATGCTACAACAGAATTTCGTGTCCCTTTATCTTCTGAAGCATTAGACATTTTGAAACAAGCGCGCCTGCTTTCTCGCAACGATTTCTTTTTTTCTGCTAGAGGTCGTGGTGCCCTTGATGAGAAGTGTATGGCTACGTATATGAGAAAAAATAAACTTGATGCCTGCCCGCATGGATTTCGTTCTAGTTTACGCAATTGGCTTGCTGAAACAACCGATGCCCCCTATGAGGTCGCTGAAACCATTCTAAGTCACACTGTAGGTGGCAAAGTAGAGCGTGCCTATCGTCGTACTGACTATTTAGAACAGCGCCGCGTCTATATGGATAAATGGGCGGCTTATGTCACGGGTCAATCTTAAGATATGGGGTGCATAACCCCATTATCTGTGGATAACTTGCTCTCTCTCTTCTCTCATATCGTCTCAATGAGACTCATAAATTATCACATCAGAAAATGTATAATAAAACACTGTTTTTTATAGACTAAATACCTTTCCAGTGATTCAAAAATATGGTTAATAAATAGGCATGATTTGTTCCCATTTTTTACTCTTGAAAGGATTTATAATGACAGAAAATGATATTCTTTTAACAGACCGTGAAAGTGCAAAATTGCTTCATATGAGTGTTTCAACATTCCGCCGTCATGTGACCAATGGCTCTTTACCAAAGCCTTTAAAATTTGGTTTCTTATCGCGTTGGTTACAATCAGATCTTTTGAATGTCATAGAGCAAGCAAAACAGCAACGTTATAACGACGTTGCATAAACGAAAACCTTGTCACGTAAGGACGGACAAGGCTTTCCATTTTCACTCAAACAATGAATAGCAAAACCCGTCCTATGGTGCAATATATCATAGGATAAAAAACATGTTTTCTTATATAAATGCTCGGGGCATCACAAATGCCTTGCGTGGGGTTTGGTATGGGCGTTATGGAAGTGCCCGTTGTCCAGCCCATGATGATCAATTGCCTAGCTTATCCCTTGCCAATGGACATGATGGGCGTCTTTTACTCATTTGTTATGCGGGCTGCTCTTTTAGAGAGATCATACAAGCGCTTAGAAGAATTGGTTTGCTTGGAACACAAGCCTTTGTTGATAAAGCCTATGATCACACGCTCTCTTTCTCAAAACAGAAAGCAGAAAGAGCACAAGCAATTTGGCAACAAAGCCAACCGATCAAAGATACTTTAGCAGAAACCTATTTACGCAATCGGGGGATTACTTGTGAATTGCCTGCTGATTTACGCTTTCATGATAAATGTCCACACCCCTTAGGAATGGCACTGCCCGCGTTGGTTGCTCTTGTTAAGGGGGCTGGTTCCTTTGCCATTCATAGAACCTTTTTACAAGCCAATGGCTGTAAAACAGATCAGAAACCAGCAAAAGCCATGTTGGGTTCTGTCATGGGCGGCGCTGTGTACTTAAGCGAAGATAATCCAAAACATCTGGTTATTTGTGAAGGCATTGAAACCGGTCTGTCTCTGCTGTCTGGTTTGTTATCAGAGCCCGTGAATGTATGGGCGTCCCTTTCAACCAGTGGCATGATGCGTGTGAATTTACCCCCGATAAAAGGACGTCTGACAATCGCTATGGACGGCGATGATGCGGGTCGTAAAGCAGGTTTTACCCTAGCTGCGCGTGCTTATAGGCAAGGCTTTGAGGTCTTTATGATGCAAGCCCCTAACGCTTTAGATTTCAACGATTTTCTCTATTATTCAAGGTAAGTAATATGAAACAAGATAATAAAAATATTTTAGAGAATAATACCCCCGTCAATGATAACGATAATGCCTCTTTAAACGGTCATGCTTGTTTAAAAGCCATTCCTTATGAAGTCGCCTTGCAACAAAATGGGTGGGGGGAATTAAAACCGATTGAGAGTGCTCTTTTACCCGTCGAGCCTTTTAAAATGTTCCTGCTGCCAACGTCATTAATGGACTATGTTTATGACGTTTCTGATATGCAACAATCTTCTATCGATTTTGTGGCGATCTCTGCTTTATGCGGTTTGGCTGCTGTCATTGGTAATGGCGTGCGTATCGCTCCAAAACAACATGCCAATTGGACAATTGTTCCTAATCTCTGGGGGGCTATTGTTGGACAGCCTTCAACCATGAAAACACCGACTATGGAAGCTGCTTTAGCTCCTCTCTATGCCTTTCAAGAGGAATGGTATCAAGAATGGGTAAAGCAGAAAAAAAGCCAAGAAACAAAAGATATTCTGATTGAATTAGACAAACGAGAAAAGAAAAAACAAGCCTGCAAAGCACTCAAAGATCAAGACGAGGAACAAGCCCTTGCTCTTCTTTCTCAAGCTCTTGAAAACAAAAAAATCGATGATGATGACACGCTTAATAAACGACGTCTTATCGTCAATGATGTCACAGTCGAAAAGCTTGGGGAATTGTTAAGAGAAACCCCCCGTGGTCTGTTGTTGGTTCGTGATGAATTATCTGGTTTTTTAGCCAATTTGGAGAGAAAGGAATATCAAGCAGACCGTTCTTTTTATCTAACAGCTTTTAATGGCAATAAGCCATACACCTATGACCGTATAGAGCGTGGAACCATTCATATTTCCAATGCAACTATTTCCGTCATTGGGGGTATTCAACCTTCACGGATTATTCCCATTATTCAAGCCATGCACCATGGAACAAATAATGACGGTTTATTGCAACGCTTTCAAATGCTGGTCTTTCCCGATGAACGAAAAGAGCGTGACTGGGTTGATAGACCACCCAATCAAAAAGCATGGGAAAGTTATCAAGAGGTCTTTCGTTCTCTTTATGATAAACCTTTAGGATCACCAAAACACCCCATGACCATACGCTTTTCTGCTGATGCTCAAGAGATGTTTCGTGAATGGTGGAAAAATTTTCAAAGAACAGTCAAAGGGGGGCATTTCTCTGCAAGTTTACAAGCACATCTTTTGAAAATGGATAAAACCATACCAACCCTTGCGTTGATTTTTGAACTGTGTGAAGGCGGGCGTTTTGAAATCAATAGAAATGCCCTTGAGAGAGCCTTGTATTGGGAAAAATATCTGATAAGTCACGCAAGACGTCTTTATGCGGCGGGAGATACATTAACAGCAGAGCGTGCAAAATTAATTGTCGAACGCTGTGATTGTTTACAAGATGTCTTTACGGCAAGGGATATCTATAGACGATGTTGGAGTTCTTTAAAAGACAAAGAAGCTGTGAAGCTAGCTTTAGATCTCTTATGCCGTTGTAACTATATTCGTGAATTTCCTATAGAGGGGAATGAATTAGGTCGGCGTCCGGATAGACGTTATGAATGGCACCCTTTGGTTAAAAACAACAGCATAAAACAATGAAGACACCTCTTTTGAAGTCTTAAGACAACCACGCAAAACTCTTTTTATGACCTTCTCATCAAGGAACTTTTCTCCAAAAGCAAATGATCTGAGTGGCTTTGTAAAAAGAGTTTTGTCATTTTTGTCAGTTTAGTCAGTTGTTTCTAGACCCTATAGTGTTTTTTTAAAATGAGAGAAAATTAAAAGCATTATATTTCAATGTGTTAGCATTTTAATGATACAACTTATATCTATAACATAACCTTAAATACAATTAGTAATATATATTTGTCAGTTATCTGTCAGTAAATTGAACTGACAAAAGTGATCTTTTTAATGATTCATAAAACCTATCAAAATGATCATTCTGATGTTTTTAAACACATAGTGCATTTGTCTTGAATGATATGTGAAATAAATAGCAAATTCCACTATTCTGTTGTTGATAAGTATGATTTATAAAATTTAATTTTAAGAAATTTATGAGTTTTCGTGTGTTTTGTCTCATTTTGTTATCGATATTTCTTTTGAATCAATTTAATAGACTTCATTCCGTTTCTTTATGATCTTTGATCATACCGTGCCACAATGGAGTTTATCTTAATATGCTTCAATCTGTTAAGTCTGATAACAAAAAAGTCACTTTACGCTCTCTCTTAGAATTCTACCGTGAAAAGGCTAAATCACCCCGTGAATTGGGAACGCTGTTTGAAAATCTTGTGAAGGATTATTTCTCTGAAGACCCCTTACAAAAGCAGGAATACGAAAAGGTTCAGACTTATTTGGAATGGGCTGAGGAACATGATGAAGATGGGCGTGATATCGGTATTGATCTGGTCGCTACAATCCGTGATCAAGGAGGATATGCGGCTATTCAATGTAAATGCTATGATGCTTCTCACATCATTAAAAAAGAAGATATTGATAGCTTTATCGCTGCCTCTGGGAAGAAAATATTCACCCGTCGCATACTGGTTGATAGCACCGAAAGCAATTGGAGTGATAATGCGAACAATACGTGTGATGGTCAAGAGGTTCGTATTCAACAGATTAATCTGTTTGATTTAGAAAACAGTCAAATCGATTGGGGAGCTTATAAAGAACGAGGACAAGCCGTCCTTAAAGAACAACCGAAAAAAAAGCTTTTAGATCATCAGACAGAAGCACTTGAGAGAGTTTGTGAAGGTTTGCAAGAAGCAGACCGTGGCAAGCTGATTATGGCGTGTGGGACGGGAAAAACTTTCACCAGTCTTAAGATAGCAGAACAAATAGCTGGAAAAGGCAAGCGTGTGTTGTTTCTGGTACCCTCCCTTGCTTTGATGTCACAAACAATCCGTGAATGGACCATTGATACAGAAGTTCCCTTACGTTCCTTTGCCGTGTGTTCAGATACACAAGTGGGCAAGCGTCGTAAAAGTAAACATGATGATGAATCTGGTCTCGATGCTTCTGATCTGGTTTTACCGGCTACAACGAATTCACAAGAACTTGCGCGTAAAGCTAATAAGATCTCTCTTGATGTGATGACCGTGATCTTTTCGACCTATCATTCCATTCAAGTGATTTCCGATGCGCAAAAGGAATATGATTTACCCGAATTTGATCTGATCATTTGTGATGAAGCCCATAGAACAACTGGGATTGTTTTAGGAACAGATAAGCATGAATCTGAATTTATCAAGGTTCACGACAACAGCATCATTTTGGGTAAAAAACGTCTGTATATGACAGCAACCCCGAAGATCTTTGCTGATAGTGCCAAAAAGCAAGCTCATGAGATGAATGGCATTTTAGCCTCTATGGATGATGAAGCACTCTATGGAAAAGAGCTTTATACCTACACATTCTCTAAAGCCGTGAATAATGAACTCTTAGTTCCTTATAAGATTATTGTCTTAGGTGTTAATGAAGAGGAAGTGAGTGAATCCATTCAACATCTGATGACCGATGAGAATTATGAACTTACCCTTGATGATAAAACCAAGATCATAGGCTGTTATCAAGCTCTTAGTAAAATAGATCTGAAGGTTGATTTGAGTGATGACCCTAACCCTATGCGGCGGGCTTTGGCTTTTTGTAGAGATATTAAGACCTCTGAACGTATCTGTGACACATTCAATTCTAAAGGCATGCAGGAAGAATTATTAGATCTTCATAAGCTCTATAAAGAGACGCCGCCTCTTCAGTGTACCTTTGCGCATATTGATGGAACACAAAGTGCCAAGAAGCGCAATGAAGCTCTTGACTGGTTAAAGGAAGATGCGGGGGAAAATACGTGTCGTGTGCTCACCAATGTACGCTGTCTTTCTGAAGGTGTTGATGTTCCTGCTCTTGATGCGATCATGTTCTTACACCCGCGTAAAAGCCAAGTGGATGTGATACAAGCGGTGGGGCGTATTATGCGCCGTTCCAAGGGTAAGAAAAGAGGCTATATCATTTTACCCGTTGGGGTACCAGCAGGGATTTCTGCTGAAGAGGCTTTAAAATACAACAAGAGATACAGTGTTGTATGGCAAGTGATCAATGCTTTGCTTTCCCATGATGAGAACTTTGAAGTAACCCTTAACCAGATGATTTTAGGTCAAGACGTTAGTCATACTTTAGAGATTGCTGCCTTAAAGAGTATGACGACGGTTGAAGATAAACTGCATGTTTATGAGAAACCAGAAAGCGCGGGGCTTGATATTGGAAAAGCAGCCTATGAACCACAAAAATACATTCATAGTGTTACAGGAAGATTACCCTTTTATAAAGAGTTTCCCAATGCCCTTAAAACCCTTTTGGCTAAGAAATTTACCCTTGCGGATTATTGGGGCATATGGGCTGGTAATGTTGCTGAGATTGCACAAAACCATATCAATCGTCTTAAAGATATACTTTCTGATAAAACCAGTGAAGCCTATCATGCTTTTGAGAGCTTTCACAAAGAACTAAAGAACAACTTAAACAGTGAAATCAAACAAGAGGAAGCGCTTGAGATGTTAGCACAGCATCTTGTGACGCGTCCCGTGTTTGAAGCTTTGTTTGACGGCAATGAATTTGTCCAGAACAATAGCATCTCGCAAGCTATGGAAAAGATCTTAGCTGAACTAGACAAAACCAATATCAAGCAAGTATCGAAAGAGTTACAAGAGTTTTATGATAGTGTAAAATTCCGTGCCTCTGGCATTACCTCCCCCCAAGCAAGACAGAACCTTATTATCAAGCTATATGAAGATTTTTTTGCCAAGGCATTTAAGAAAACCACCGATAGGCTTGGAATTGTTTATACCCCCATTGAGGTTGTAGATTTTATTATTCATTCTGTTGATGATGTCTTGCGCAATGAATTTGGAAAAAGCCTAGGATCACGTGGTGTTTCTATTCTTGACCCTTTTACAGGGACTGGTACCTTTATCACACGGCTTTTACAATCAAATCTTATAAAACCAGAGGATATGGAATATAAATTCCGTTATGATATCCATGCCAATGAGATTGTCTTGCTTGCTTATTACATAGCAGCCATTAACATTGAAGCGACCTATCATAGTCTTATGAAAGGAGAGTATATTCCCTTTAAGCATATTGGTTTGACTGATACGTTTCGGATGCTTGAAGAGAAAAGCCTGCTACAAGAATTATTCAAAGAAAACAGTGAATATCTAGAACATCAAAAAAAACTAGATATCAAAGTTATCTTTGGTAATCCTCCTTATTCAACAAAGCAAAAAAATGAAAATGATAATGCAAAAAATACACCTTATCCGATTTTAGATAAACGTATTAGTAAAACTTATGCTGCTCATTCAAAAGCAACCAATATGCAAGCACTTTATGATAGTTATATTCGTGCCATTCGCTGGGCTAGTGACCGTATTAATAATGCTGGGGTAATCGGCTTTGTTACAAATGCTGGTTTTATTACTGGACATTCTATGGACAGTTTACGAAAATGCCTCGTTGAAGAATTTAGCAGCCTTTATATTTTCCATTTACGGGGTAATCAACGAACCTCTGGAGAACTATCTCGAAAAGAAGGTGGTAAGATTTTTGGTTCTGGTTCTCGAGCCCCTATAGCTATCTCTATTCTTGTTAAAAATCCAGAATCTCAACAGTGTGGGAAAATATATTTTCGGGATATTGGAGATTATCTCACGAGAAAAGAAAAGCTTACGATAATAGAGTCGCTTGGAAGCATTGATGGCATTACACGGAGCAAACAAGGTTGGAAAATAATAAAACCGGATAGGCATAATGATTGGCTTGGTCAACGTAATGAGAGTTTTGAAACATTCCTAGCAATAGGTGTTAAGAAAGGTCATGGTAAAAAGCTTTTTGAAAGTTTTTCTCGTGGTATTATGACAAGCCGTGATGCGTGGGTTTATAACTCAAGCCGTGAAGCTTTAGCAAAAAACATGAATAATATGATTGCTTTCTATAATAGTGAAGTAGAACGTTTTAATGATGCTTATTCATATGCTGATCAGAAGTTGCGTGTAAACTCTGCACATGATTTTGTTAATTCAGATGAAAAAAAGATAAGTTGGAGTCATAATCTCAAACGAGATTTGGTAAAAGAAAAGACTTTTAACTTTGAAAGACATTGCCTTATGCAAAGTCTTTATCGCCCTTTTACAAAGCAATGGCTTTATTATAATCAAGCTCTTAATGATGGCGTTTACCAAATGCCGCGCATATTTCCGATAGGACGAACGGTTGAAAATAGAGTGATACAAATTACAGGTATAGGAGCAAAAAAAGACTTTTCTGCTCTTATGACTAAGACAGTGCCTGATCTTAATGTGATAGATGGTGGTAGTCAATGCTTTCCAAGATATATCTATGAAGATACTACGGTATTAAAAAGTAAAAGTGGGAAACAATCCCATTTATTTGCAAATGCTACAGAACAAAACAAAACAACTGGTTTACAGAGGCGTGATGCCATTACGGATGAAGGATTAGCACATTTTAAAGCGGCTTATCCTAATGAAACCATAATAAAAGATGATTTATTCTATTATGTTTACGGTCTTTTATACTCAGAAGATTACCGTACTCGCTATGCTGATAACCTCTCTAAAGAATTGCCTCGCATTCCTTGTGTAAAAACTGCTGAAGATTTTTGGAAATTTGTTACAGCAGGGCGTGAACTGGGTCATTTGCACGTAAATTATGAAGATGTGGAACCTTATCCAGTCTCATTTAAAAAAAGCAATCCAAAACAGACTGATATCTCTAATCCAGAAAAATTTTACTACGTTACAGAGATGAAATTCGCAAAAATTAAGAATAGTAAGGAAAAGGATAAAACCACTGTTATTTACAACAGCAATATCACAATGACGGATATACCCAAGGAAGCTTATGAGTATATTGTGAATGGCAAGCCTGCTCTTGAATGGGTTATGGAACGTCAATGCGTTAAGACTAATAAAAAGAGTGGTATTGTTAATGATGCCAATCGCTATGCTGTTGAAACCGTTGGAAACCCTGCTTATCCATTAGAATTGTTTCAAAGGGTTATTACCGTAAGTTTAGAAACAATGAAAATTGTTAAAAACCTACCAAAATTAGAAATTAGAGAAACTGAATAGCTTATAAGACCTTATAACTCATAAGGGGTATAGAGCCTTATAATTATAATCTATACCTCTTTTATTAAGTTGATTACATACAATCTTAAAAGGAATAATTTATTATGCGTTATTCTAAAAAGAAATCATTTGCACTTTTAAACACTCTACTTTGGATTGCTTTAAGACTTATAAGAAATCCACTCTTAAAGTGAATATGCTTCTTTTGATTGCCTTTAAGAGATTATACCGTAATCTCAAATGAGTGCTTTATAGCTTTCAAAAAAACTCTTTAAAGAGAGTTTTATATCTTCATTTTACTTATAGGTTTTGTCTGTTTTTAAAACCCCCAAAACACCTACAAAACCCTCTTAAATATATATTAAAGATTGTATTTATGTGTTGTGTTTAATATAGGTTGTTTATTTGAAACATTAACTTATTGAAATATAATAACTTTTATTTTTGACTAAAAAATATATATAAAGGGGGTGTAAAAAGAACCTCCAAAACCCCCTACCCCCCCTAAACTATAACCATAATGATCTTGATAGCATTTCTTATGATTATAACTGTCTTTTGAAAGGCTTTAAAGGATCACATGTTTTTTTAAGACGTGTTTTAATCACTCACTAAAATAATCATTTTGTCAGTTCAATTTACTGACAGATAACTGACAAATATATATTTACGATTGTATTTATTTGTTATGGCTGTTTTAATAAGTTGTATTTTGAAAAATCGATAAAACTTAACATATTGAAAAATAATGTTTTTAATTTACTCTCATTTAAAAAATACTATAGGGTCTAGAAACAACTGACTAAACTGACAAGACTGACAAAAGTCTATTAAAAGGGATTTTGCTAATCTGTGGAATAATTTTATAGGTCTTTTTGTATAGGTTATTTCCTTTAAATCTTGCACCAAAACCACGATCAGAGCCACACCACTGGTTGAGTTTCTCAACTACTGATCAAAGCTTTAAACCGCTCCTTGTCATCTAAATTTCTGAAATCTTTTCGATATTTTTTAGGGGCTATTTCTTGTCTTTTTTTCTCATAAATTGAGTGATTTTTTCCTTCCAAGAGCGGGGTTGCTCATCGCTGGGAAGTTCTCAGTGATTGGTAAAATCCTTTGCAATCTGTTCAATCAAAGTGTAGCTCACTTGCTTTACCTTTGATACTTCCTTGGCTAAAGCGATAGCGCGTTCAAGATGAAGCTGTTGGATGCTTTTGCCAAAGCCTAAATGATCTCCTACTGCAAAACTTTGCTGATAAGACTGCAAAGTTTCAGCATCACCTAATAAAGCAAGGGCTCCAAGGTGAAGTAAAGCATAATCTGTATCATCTGCTTTAGACTTTGCATCTTGTTGCCAAGGCGCTATACCATAATCAGAGCGAAGTCTTTCAGAAAGATCAATAGCGCTTACTGCCCATTCTAGTGCATCATCAAGCGCCTGTGTTAAACGATCTGCAGTGACTTCTGGTTCAAAGATTTCCAATCCTTTTGCCTCAAAATTAAGCTGTATATCCGGGATATCTTCTATATGTGTAGGATCAATGAATTTGCAAGCAGCAGAAAGGATACCGGTGCTAATCAAAAAGGCGCTATCAAATTGTGGACAATCTTTGACAATTTCATCGTTATAAAGAATGTCTACTTCACGATCAGCCAATTGATAGCTTGCTATATGGTCATCTTCATCGATTTTCTCGGTTGACCAACCTAGGCTTTTTAAAAGTGCTGTGGCACTTTCCATGGTCAATGGAGCATCTTTATCATCCGTTTCCTCTACCTCCGCTGTCGCTTCAACAACTGCTGTTTGAGAAGCAACAGATGTTATTTGTGGATCCAAACTTAAAATTGGAGCGTTTTTAGGAAAACCGGTCCGATAACCCCGTGCAAGAGTGAGGAGATTATCAATTCTATATTTTGAGATTTCTTCCACAAAACCTAAAGGATTTCCCTTTCTAAAATTCTCCTTGTAATATTTGAGCTTTTCAATATCCCCAATCAAAACAAGCGCAATAAGGTGACGCGCTACAAGATCAAGTTCACTATCTGGAGACAACGCGGCATAATCATAAATGATTTGATTGACATTTTGCTGCTCAGCCCATTCAAGCATATCTGTACAAATCTGCTTTAGCTTACCTTCATCCAATTCAATACTAGAAACTGTGTAAACTTCTTCTGCTTCTTTGAGGGCTATATATTGAGGCATATTATAGAAAATCTCTCTATGAGCCGTGGAAAAGCCAAGTGTTGAAAGAGAAGCCTTAAATGCAACAATTGGCTCTTCTTCATCACTTTGAAGGCTATACATTATATTGATGATACGGTCTTTACTGATAAAATAAGCATTGTGATTGTAGTTTTTATCACGATAAACTGTCCAACCCATTTGTTTTAATTGCTCAGCAACTTTATTGAAAGTAATCAAAGCTTTCGGACCAAGATGCGCTTCAGCAGCTTCTCTCTCATTAAGAATTTTTAGATGTTTTTCAGCAAATTCAACGGCATGATTAACATACTCCTCCAGTTCTTCATCAAGATTTTGCAAATGCTCAGGAATCTTACCCACCACAATGGAATTTTGATAAGATCTCAGTACCTCGATCTTTCCTGTCAACGCTAAGCAAGCCAAATGCCAAATCACAGCTGGATAATAGCTATATTCCTGAAAAAGCGTTTTACTTTCGATCGATGCTTGTAAATCTTGGGCGCGTGCCCACTGTATCACCCGCTCAGAGATTTTTGTCAACTCTTGCTCATTCAATGTCTCCACACAAATATCAATCCCTTTATCAAGAATACTAACCCCTCCAAGTGTATTAAAAGACTTATAAATATCCGTAGGAGATATATACTCATATTCTCCCCTATAGTGAATATATTTGCAAGCGACAGAAATCTCTTCATTAGATATTTCAGCTTCGAGATGAACATTGTACTGATCATAGAGATGTACAAAACCAAAATCAAATTGAATAAAGCGATCTGGCAAAGAGAACCACATTTTTCCAGGTTCCGTAGAAAACCACCCTTGGGTTTTAAGAATACGGCTTGCTGCAGTAAGGCTTATCGAGCGCTGTTTGGGCTTTTTGCGCGTTAGAATATCGTCTAATTCCCCATTTTTATAGGTCTGTGCAAAAAGAATGAGGCGCTCAATCCACTCCATGGTTGCGTAATCGGCAAATTCTGGTACATGTAATTGCGGTGTGAACTTAGAACTTTTTAAAGCATCAATATCACCAAGTAATGCTTCTGCAACAGCAGAGTGATTAGCTGCTTTTTCACGTAATTTTTGTTCAATATCTTGTGCTTGCGCCCAAGCGATAACCCTATTTAAAGATTCCTTAACATGGCTTTCTGAAAGATCTGAAGCTGTAACATCTAAATCCTCTTTCGCAGAAAACAGCGTATCTTCATACTTATCCTGTGATACTTCACCACTAGCATATTCCCAAGCAAGGCAATAAGCAGCAGTGGTAAGATTAGCCGATAGCCGAAACTTTTCTCCATCCTCTCCATAATCTACAATATCATAACTAATGCCTACAATGCGATCGGGAAGATGATAATGCGCAAACATACTACCATCTTCAGCACGATAAGGTTCCCAGCCAAGCGTTTTTAAAATCTCTGTTACGTCTTTGGTTTGCATCATTGTTCACTTATCAACTAATTCTGTAAGATCAGCTAAAGTGTAAGTTTTCATGACACCTCCCCTGCGTACTCTCTAATTCTTTTACAGAGAAATTCATAAAAATTACTTGCATAATACTGAGGATCGCTAGGTGGAAACTTAAGATAGAGTGGACACTCACCATCCCGAAACTGAGTATAATCAAAGTAAAAGGTTTCACCAAAATCTGTTCTGCTAACAATAAGCTGTTCTGGTGTCGCAAAACCATGTTTCCTATGATATAAGTTTTTATACACAATATCGCCTGCAGGATGATCCTCAAAACTTGCGTTATAAATGCTAAAAATTTCCTCATAACCAATTTCTCCTCCTTTATAATTTTTTAAAAAATCCTTATAAGAAGTTGTAAATTGTAAACCGAGAGTTTTTTCTGCCTCTTTAATCCGTACATCACTAACTGCATCCTCTGCAGTACCAAAATTAATAATATCATCATCATATTTATTTACTTTATCAATTAATTGTTCAACATCAGCTAAAGTGTAAGTCTTCATAATTTGTTCTCCATAAATTGTTATTTTTTTAACTTCATATTTTCTTCTAACATCTTAGCCGTTCTTCCAATATTTCTGTCTTCACAAAGCAAATGCATCCCTATCAATAGCTGATCCCATTGTGTTAGGATTAATATGAATAGCAGAATGATGTTTATTATGAAACGCAGTAACCTCTGCTAGGGGACCATCAGGTGTTTGCAGCATATGGTGTAATTCAACGGGAATATTATCAGCGTCAAGAGGTGCTCTCCCTGTTTTCATCCTCTCAATATTTGTTCCCCATACTTTTTTCCCATTTTTTCTCCAAGAAACAACTTGATAAGGATCAAACAAATCATCTCTCTGATAGACTTTGTTTGTCTGGCCAAATTTGCTATCGGTAAATTTAATGGGTTTCTTTTTTAACCAAAGCTTTTTTTCTTTAGCAGCTTCTTTGGTTAGTTCTTTTTTCGCTGCAAGTTTTTCAAGATCTCCCTGAGCTACAAGTTCTGCAAGATTTTTCTTGGAAGCGAATTAAGAAATCGCAAATAATACCACTACTAGGAATATCTGCTGCATATCCCTTATAAACGTTACGTATTTCCTCACCCCATGTCATTTCCCCCATAATTTTTTCCAAAAACGCTTGTAAAAAGGGATAGGTTGTGGAATGGGAGGGATCTCAGGTTTTTCAATTGGTTGATCACCATCAAGTATCTCATCTCCCACGTGCTCTTTAATTCTTTTGCAAAGGAATTCATAAAAATTACTCGCGTAATATTCGCACTCTTCAGATGGAAGCATGACATAAAGTGGGCATTCACCATCCCGAAACTGCGTATAATCAAAGTAAAAAGTTTCACCAAAATCTGTTCTGCTAACGACAAGCTGTTCTGGTGTAGCAAAACCATCTTTTCTATCGAGTAAGTTCCGGTAAACAATATCACCAGCAGGAATACCTTCCCCACCGTCTCCATAAATGCTAAAAATTTCCTCATAACCAATTTCTCCTCCTCCATATTTTTTTAAAAAAACTTTGTAAGATGATGTGAATTGTAAGCCGAGAGTTTTCTCCGCCTTTTCAATCTGTAGATCATCCGTTTCATTCTCTTCATCATCTTCACTACCAAAAGTGATAATATCAGCATCATATTTATTTACTTTATCAATTAATACTGCAACATCAGCTAAGGTATGGGTTTTCATCAATTATTCTCCATGAATTATTCTATAAGTAATTATTCTATAAGTCCCTTTTTTCTCTTTTCATTAACCGTAGAGCATTACTGCTGATTCTCCTGTCCCCATCTGTTAAAATCTAGACCTATGATACCCCATCTCATATCGATTATTCCTCCTAAATGACTGTTTTTTTGTTCTCTATAATCTTCACGGTGCTTTTTCCCAAATTCCTCTCTCTGCTTATCAAACTTTTTTCTATCTATAAGCGATTGATGTGTTTTGGGATTATTATGAATCACGGAAGTATATTTTTTATGAAATTCATAGCTCATTGCTGCTAAGGGGCCATCAGGGGTTTGATTTAGGTGATGCAATTCAACAGGTCTGCCCTCATGTCCTATAGGTGCTCTTCCTGTTTCTATTCTATCAAGATTAGTGCCCCACACGTCTTTTTTGTTTACTCTCCATTTGACTCTTTTGTTAGGATCAAACAAATCGTCTCTCCAATAGACTGTGTATGTCTGACCAGATTTGCTATCGGTAAATTTAATAGGTTTCTTTTTTAACCAATGTTTTTTTTCTTTAGCAGCTTCTTTGATCAGTTCTTTCTTCGCCGCAAGTTTTTCAAGATCTCCCTGAGCTGCAAGTTCTGTTAAATTTTTCTTGGAAGCGAATTAAGAAATCGTAAATAATACCACTACTCGGAATATCTGCTGCATATCCCTTATAAACGTTACGTATTTCCTCCCCCCATGTCATTTCCCCCATAACTTTTTCCAAAAACGCTTGTAAAAAGGGATAGGTTGTGGAGTGGGAGGGATCTCAGGTTTTTCAATCGGTTGATCACCTTCAGGTATCTCAGCTCCCACGCTTTCTATAATTCTTTTACAAAGGAATTCATAAAAATTACTCGCGTAATATTCGCACTCTTCAGATGGAAGCATGACATAGAGTGGGCATTCATCATCCCGAAACTGTGTATAATCAAAATAAAATGTCTCACCAAAATCTGTTCTGTTAACTACAAGCTGTTCTGGTGTCGAAAAACCATGTTTTCTATCGAGTACGTTTTGGTAAACAATATCACCAGCAGGAATGCCTACACAATCTCCATAAATGCTAAAAATCTCATCACCACCAATTTCTCCTCCTCCATATTTCTTTAAAAAAACTTTGTAAGACGATGTAAATTTCAAACCCAAAGCTTTCTCCGCTTTTTCAATCTGTAGATCATCTGTTTCATTCTCTTCATCATCTTCACTACCCAAATTAATAATATTATCATCATACTTATTCACTTTATCAATTAATACTGCAACATCATCTAAGGTGTAGGTTTTCATCAATTATTCTCCATCAATTATTCTATAAGTCCCTTTTTTCTCTTTTCATTAACCGTAGGGCATTACTGCTGATGCTCCTGTCCCCATCTGTTAAAATCTAGACCTATAATACCCCATCTCATATCAATTATTCCTCCTAAATTACTGTTTTTTTGTTCTCCATACTCATTACCACGTTTAGCCCAATATTCCTCTCTTTGCTTCTTAAATTTTTCTCTCTCTATAAGCGATTGATGTGTTTTTGGATTATCATGAATCACAGAAGTATATTTTTTATGAAACTCATGGCTCATCTCTGCTAAGGGACCCTCAGGGGTTTGATTTAGGTGATGCAACTCAACAGACCAGCCATCTAACCCTATAGGTGCTTTTCCTGCTTTCATTCTTTCAACATTGGTGCCCCATACCGTTTGTTTGTTTTCTTTCCAATTAGACATTCTGTCAGGATCAAATAAATCGTCTCTCTGATAGACTTTGTTTGTCTGGCCAAATTTGCTATCGGTAAATTTAATGGGTTTCTTTTTTAACCAAAGCTTTTTTTCTTTAGCAGCTTCTTTGGTTAGTTCTTTCTTCGCCGCAAGTTTTTCAAGATCTCCCTGAGCGGCAAGTTCTGCAAGATTTTTCTTGGAAGCGAATTGGGCAAAATCTTTCCTCGCCATGAATTTGATCAGAGTTTTTTCGGTAAGCTTTACACCTCCCTTAGCTGCTCCAGCAATTCCTGTCATTAGGGATGCTATATCCGTCAATAATTTTCCGAGTTCAACACCCGCTTTAAAGGATCCACCAGCACCGGCTCGCTCATATTCCTCCGCCATTTTATTAATGCGATCTACATAGGATTGCCCAATGGTCCGCCCAATTGTCGCCCAAATTTCACCACTGTTCAACAAGTCGTTAAGCGCTTTCAAAGTCTCTTTGGGATGTCTGGCTATTTGCCACAAACCATCAACCGTATCGTATAATTCAGCCGGTACACCAGCTACCATACCAGCCAAAAGGCTTAAATCTTGCCCTGTACTAATCGCAGACCATTTCGCAGATACTTCTGCTTGACATAAAAGGTCAGGACACTCCTTTAATTCTTTATCCATTTGGGCACGTTGAGCACTGCTGAGGTAGTTATTTTCTGCGGCATTACCTGCAGCATCGGCGCCGGTATTAACATCACCACCAGCAAGAGCAGCTGCAAAGCCCCCGGCAATGCGCGCTACATCAATGGTGTGCTCTCTAAAGTCTGCAAATTGTGCATCAATCTTGGCCGTGATGCGGGCTTGTTCTTCCGGCGTTGGAGTGCGACCATTAAGATCCCCCATTTCCTCTTTGATAATGTTTTGCATCCACAGTTTAAACTGGAGCATTGCGGCGGCTTCGCCTACACCCCCCCCCACAGCGCCAGCTGTACAATCACCACTCGCTGTCGCTCCGACAATACAGCCAAGACCGGCATGGGCTACGATCTGCGTCACCGTGTCTATTTTGCCCTCTGCCTTAGCGGTACCAATTTCTTCCGCTAATGTTTTTCCAAGAGTTCCTGAGAGGGCCGTACGAAGATTGTTAAAAAAGTTCTTATCTAGAGAACCGCCTTCAAGAGCCGTTTGAACGCCCGTGCCAATGGCAGCTTTGATCAGGTTCTTTTCTGCCTCACGGGTAATACGATCAACCAAAGGGGCGGTTTTGGATAAGGATTGACCAACACCGGCCATCTCTGTGAATTGGCTGGTTAAACCTGCTGTTAACATTGAGGAGACAATGCCTAAAACATTCTTCGATGAGCCTAGCTCATGAAGTGCGTCGGCAATGTTGCCGCGATTATTCACAAGAGCCACAGCACTTTTGTTGATCAGCGCCTGTATACCTGCTTGTATCGCTGCATTCATGGCAGTGCTGGAGCCAACACCCAATGCACCAGCAATAGCACTCGCTGCACTGGAAGCCGTTCCAGCGGTAACAGCTGTCACAATCAAGGTGACAAAAGCTGCCCCTACTTCTGTGAGACCTTGCTTTTTATAATCCCAGTCTTTAAATTCAGCCTTAACAGCCTGCCAATCCACTTGCTTGGCTAATTCTGGATCATCACGCAATTGCTTGATCCATGACAATTCTGGAGAACGGGCTAATTGCTCAAGAGATTTGTCTAAATCACCGGTTTGTTCATATTCAACAACAAAGCCATCACCTGCATCAAGCTTCATGCCCCCACCAGCTTCTATGGTGACATGCTTGATGGTCTCCTGCAAATAGCCTTTGTCGCCCTCACTCCACCACACAAGGTTTTCATTGCGCTGATAAACATCCTTAAAATCCTGATCCTTATTGGTCAGAAACTTGATCTTCCCCTTATCTGCCGCCAAATGCGTCTGACCACCACTTTTCAAGCCTACGGCATCAAGCGTGAGGTCTCCATTTTGCGCATGCATGGAGAGGTTGCCATCCGTTTCTATCGTGGTTTTATTGGTGGTAACTTCGGTTGATTGTTGACGAAACTTATTCTTTTGCTTTGATTCATCGCCTTCTTTCCCCCTAAGATCCAAATCAGAATTACTAAAGTCTTGTTCTGAAACCACATTGAGAGCGCCACCACTGGTGAAATCTGCATCGCCCTTGACTTTAAATTTTCCCGCAAGATTAAGCTCACCCCCTGTAACAATGGTTAGATTGTCACCACTGTTGACTTCGGCCAACTGGTTATGAGAGCTTTGAGCGTCATAATGCCCTTTTTCTAAGCTTTGTTTATTCTCACTCTCTAGCACCAATGAACCAATGCTCGCAGAACCACCAGCAGTCACCGTCGTCGAACCGCCACTGTTCCATTGCCCACCGTTCATGCTTAAATCGCCAAGGGAGAGAATATTCAAATTCTGTAGAGAAATAATTTGAGACTGCTGCCCCTTGCGATCAACAAAACCAAATTCATTCGTGTCACGGATTTTGGCTGTTCCATCAACGATTGTCTGAGCAGTGAGGGTGATGATATCCCCCAGAATAATCCCTGACGAGTTGACAAAAAGCCCTTGGCTGCTCAGATCAACAGTACCACTGCCAAGCAAAAAGCCACCATCATTCAACAAGGTTTGTGTTGTTGATACGTTGAGTGAACCATTACTCACGATGGAGCCGCTATTGGCAAAACGGTCCGTCTCTATAGTGACGCCATTGCCTTTTAAATGCGCACTGGCAAGATTTGCTTGCTGTGTTTTTTCCCCATAAACATCTTGTACGAGGGAAGAATTTGGTGCCAAATAAACATGGGGCACCAAGACTTCTTGTCCGTTTACAACATGCCTCTCAAGCCAGATCATATCTTTTTTGATCTCGGCAATTTGCTTTTGTGTTAATGGTTTGCCTAGCTCTAACCCTAAGGGATCTTGCTGTGCGATAGCATTGTCATAAAGCCTTTGCATTTGAGCATTGGGATCATCCACATCTATGAGACTGCCATCCCCTGTGAGTTCAAAGATTTGCTCACTTATCAGACGATATTCATAATAAGCATCACCCAACCTTTTAAACACATGCTCAGGCTTATAATTGCCAACTCTTTTGAGGAAATAATCTGAGCCCAAAAATTTGCTGGAATTGATAAAATCTGGACGCGTTTCGACTAAGAACGGTACATCAGGTGTTTGAGTCTGAGTAAGCTCTGTCTTTACAGAGCTAAGCCCATCTTGCTTTGGTACTTGTATGGATTCTGGTTCTGGTGTTTGGATACTTGGTGCAAAAAGTGCTTTGTGCCCCGTCAAACCATTGATAATCTCGTCTAATCGATCATCACTGATCAGTGGCTTTGAGCCGTCAAAATCGGTGCTTTGAACACCAGCCAAGCCTTTACCGCCAGAGCTTAAGCCAACTTGCTCCACCCCTTCACGCACCGCATGATTATCAATATAGCCCGTCAGCTTGGCATCAAGCGTTCCCCCCGCTTCAATCGTGCCATAAACAGCATCATAGGTGCGTGTGGTTGTTACAGGAGTGCCAACATAATCCCATGTGTCTGTATCTCCTATTTGGACAACCCCTGCACCCAAAATATCACCAGATGTAGTTTCGATATGTGTTGTCGTCTCAATCTTGGTTGTTTCGGTTAAATCACGTCCTTCATTAAGCAGCGTATCGCCCCGCATCTCAATGTTGCCATTGGCAGAAATCAAGCTATAGCTATTGCGAATATCCCCGGCATTCACTGTCAGATGACGCCCTACTAAAATCTGTGCAGCATTACCCTTAAAATGTGCCTGCTGCTGACTAACCGTTGTTGTAACTCTGGTAGTTGTGGTAGTTGTATCAACAAAAATGATCCCATCTTTTTCGGTATGTGATGTTTCATGGACATTGCGCTTAACCACTTTATCGCTCACCTCAACCCCACCTTCACGCATGTTGGTGAGTGCTGAGACATCAAAACGCATATCGCCTGAAACAGCTTCTAAAAGACCCGAACTGTTGATCACATGACCAGCCCGCTCTCCCTTTAAGCCATGGATGATGAGATTGTCTTCGGCAATGACATCGCCAAACTGATTGATAAAATCCCCGTCTAAGGAGAGTATGGCAGATTTCTTGGCATAAATCAGCCCGCTATTGCTCATATCCCCGCTCACATTAAGCGCAACCGCATTACCTCCAGAACCAAGGACACCTGCATTGTTCAACGCATCTGTCGTCAAAACAAAAGCGCCACCACTTTTGAGAACCCCACCTTCAGCATTTAAAACCAAAGCCGTTTGCCCCAATAGTGGATCATGATTTGCTGCTACAAGTGTAAAAGCCCCTTGAGATAAAAATTGACCTGAATTTGTCAAAAAACCAAGCTTTGCATCAACAACACCACCCACCATGATGCCTTGATTGCTTACAAGACCAGAGCTGTTTAAGTTAAGCATCCCCCCTTGTGCTTCCACAAGCCCTGCATGGGTGAGCATGCCTGCACTCAATGCTACATCATAGGCGCCAACCTCACTTGTCTCGCCCATTGTCAAGGTGCCATCACTGGAAAGCTCTATCCGCTTTTTAGAAACAATGCGCCCTGTTTGATTGAGATTTGTTTGCGCATGCAAAGCAATGGTATCATTGCTTTCTATCGTGCCGCTATTGCTTAAATCACCACGGCTCGTGAGTTGAAGCTCACCACGCTCAATCTCTATGTATCCTGCTTGGATCACACTATCAGCAACAATATTAACGGCCCCTTGCGTAGAGATGAGACCATCAACATTCTCAAAACTGCCCACATCAATGTGCAAACCATCCCGCGCTAAAACATGTGCACCTTCATCATGTCCAGCGTTTTGTTGGACTGAATTTGTTGTTGCAGCGCCTTTATTGACAAAAGACGTGGCTGCAATGCTCATCTCACCAGCAAGAGCACTGAGAAGACCAGCCTCATTTTTTACATGACCAGCCCGTGTCTCTTTCAACCCATGAATGGTGAGAGCCTCTTCAGCAATTATTCTGCCCTGTATGTTGGTTAAATCACCATCACTGGATACGTCCATAGATTTTTTGGCGTAAATCAGCCCGCTATTGCTCAGATCACCGCTCACATTGAGGGCAAGATTTTCATCACTAGAGCCAAGCGCCCCCAAATTGTGCAGTTTCCCTGCGGACAAAACAAAGCTACCCCCACTTTGGATAACCGCACCAGACACATTCTCAAGAAAAGCTTGTTGACGATCTGCTCCCCCTTGTGTGCTGATCGTCAGGTGTAAATCATTGCTGGCAATCAACATCCCTTGATTTGTCAAAGCACCAGCATAAGCACTGACGCTCTCACCGCGCATCATGCCATGATTGATAACTCCATCACGCACTTGGAAAGCGAGTTCTCCATCTTGTGCTTCCACAGTCCCTGCTTGGGTTAAAGCATCAGCACTTAAAACCACATCATGAGCCAAAAGTGTACTGTCCGTGCTCGTTGTAAGCAGGCCACCCGCCGTCAAGGCAACCTGCTGCATACTGACAATATCACCCTTGTGGGTAAGGGCCCCATGTGCTTGAAGCGTCACCTCTCCATTGGACGAGACACTGCCTTCTTGGATAAGATCACCACTTTGCGCATAAAGATCCACTTTTTGCTCTGCTGCTAAACGAGCCCGTGAAGTAAGCGCTGCTGCTTGCGCCAAAAGAAAACCGCCAGCACTATAATGACCAGCTCCTATGTTAAGCGCATCATCGGATTTCAGAACAACATTCCCCCCAGCACCAATATGGTTATTTAAAGCCGTGATTTGATTGGTTTTTATGGTCAAATCGCCAAGGGAAGAGATCCCAACCTGATCATTATCTTGCAAGCGATCCAGATCAATAGCCGCAGCATTGATCTGTAAAAGCGCACCAGCCGCGATTCGTCCACGCCCCGCCTCAACTTTTGTCGCTTGTAAGTGCAAAGAACCTGTCGCTGACTGTTGACCATCATTGCCAATGCCATTGGCCAACAGAGCATCAGAGCCAAGCTTAATCACATCGGCACGCACATCAACATTGCCGCTCGCTGCAACCCGTGCATGTTCTGCTAACTCAACAGCGTGACGCGCTTTAAGCTCAACAGAATCTTCTGAAAACAATAAGTCTTTTACATGCACGCTCTCGTGGTGAGAATGCGCATGCACCGCACCTTTAGCACGGGCTTTAGCAAGCACCAGCTTCCCATCACTCGTCAATCTCATGGCGCCTGCATTGGCGACCATGTCTCCTCGCATTTTAACGCCAGCCCCTTTATCGTTGGCAAGTACGCGGATCTGCCCCGCATACATCCCACCAAATTCGCTGGAATCTATTGCCAATTCCGGCTCTTTGCCATCTGAGCCAAGAGACGTTGCTTCCCGTTTACTATAATCAAAATGATTACGCCCCGCGATAACAGCCAAATCCCCTTTGACTTGTATGGGCCCTGCAACGCTAATCTTGCGCGAAACCAGATCAAAAATATCTAACATGCGTCCATCAGCGCCTTTCGCGCCAATGGTGATATCCCCACCCTCAACACGCAAGCCACTCAAAGCCCCATTGGCGCCAATAATCGGCTGCCCCGTCGATAAAGTCACCCGCGGTGTATTGATAAAGCCACAGCCTTGACAGGTAATGCCATTGGGATTAGCAATAATAACATCCGCCGCTGCCCCATGAACTTCGCTCACACCTGCAAGACGCGAACGATTGGCACTTACCACTTCGTTGAGAATAACCTTTGCCGCACCAGTGCCCCGTAAATTGCCATTGCCAAGCACCAAACCGCCAAGCTGTGAACGTGAAACCTCCTTGGTCGAATTGTTTAAAATCACACCACGGCTATCAACATTAAAACTGTCATATTTATTGTGAGAAAGACCCTGCCCATTGGGGCGCGCTATATCAACAAGCGGTACGCCATTGCTGGCTTCTCCTATCGTAGGGCGGAAAAGTGAGCCAACCCCCTCTGCCGCTTTAATCCCTTGAGTCTCTTGGGCTGGTGATCTTTGTGCACCAATTGCTTGCGCTTGTACGAACAAAGGTTGAAAAGCTAAACTAAAACTTAAAACGAGAGAAATACCCTTATGAGCCCCTCGCTGCAAAACACCAAGAGCATGCTGCCCTAGCGCATACCCATATCCTAATTTATGCTTTTGTTTCTGAAATCCCCGCATCTTACTCTCCTCAAAAAGCCTCTATCTCTTTGTAAAAAAACACCCCAATGGGTATAAATAGTTAGGCGATCTTTTCGACCGCCCTTTGCTCTAAAATCTCAATAATGTCCGCACTTGAAACAGCCCTGTCGCATTCCCCTGTTCTCTGGGTGTTGATTGGGTCAAAATATTTGAATACGACAGATCCATATCCAAAATCTCTCCACTTGCATGAAAACCCAGAGTTGCACCAACGAGGCTACCGCCAAAACTATTTCTAAGAGGGGCATGAGCTGCCATCCCTAAATCAAGCGCTATATACGGTGTAAATTGCCCTATAAATTTACGCCCCCTCTCGGAAGAAAAACCTGGCAACAGTAGCGACAATTCATTGCGCCAAAACACCCCATTATTGCCGTAATAAACCGCCTCACGCACGCCGCGCACAGAAGAATTCCCTCCAAGTGATAGTTGTTCTGAACTAAACAACGTATCAGGGGACAATTGACCTGAAAGCAACGTGTTATAACGAAAATTATACTGTTTGAGTGAAAAGGCACGCCCATAGCTTAAAGAAAAAGACAACTTTGAAAATTGCCCTTTGGGGGCATTTCTTGTCGAAGTTTCTTGCTCTTTATCATCATAAGCGCCCAAAATCGCCAAACCCTTATGAAACCCTATATGAGCGCTTAATTCTCCCCCCATCCATTTGCGTGAATGATCAAGCTCTAATATTGCAATAGCTAGTTTACGGCTGGAAACATCAACCTTGCTGCCCATAATAAAATTATCGGAATATTTCCATGTCAATCGTCCTGTAACCCATGTCTTTCCCTCTTGATCACGGTCAATAACCCGTGAAATCCATGGCGTAAACGATAAAGATTTACCGGCAGTATTAATATCAGAAAATATTCCCTTAATACTCGAATGATATTGACTCCAACTGCTATCAAGACCTACCGTCCAATAACCATAGGGAATGGAAAAGGAACCCGTTATCGTATCACTATTGGGAGGCTTGCCTGAAAAATGATACGGGCCACCATTCATGGAGCGCTGATAACTAAACGACCATTGATCATTGATCCCTAATAAATCATCAAAAGAAAGGCTAACACGCGTTTGGTAAAGCCCTGTTGCTTTAGCACCAAGATTATCACTGGAAACTGTAAGGAGCCACGGCTTCTTCTTATCAATATGAATATCAAGAATAGAACCACCTGGTGCCTCCCCGGCACCAAGATTGATCGTTGCATGACGAGAAAAAAGCCGATTAATTTGATCAAGTCCTTGTTCTATCGAGCGAAGATGAGCTGGATGACCAACTAAATTTGGAAAAGCCGTAATGATTTCCCCTTGATATTGCCTTGCAACTTTATGACCCTCTAGAGTGATATCCTCTATTTGTCCTTCAACAACAATAATTTTAAGACGACCACCCCTTAAGTCTTGCTCAGGCAAATAAGCCCGCACCGCAATATAGCCGCGCTTCATATAAAGCTTGGTTACTGCTTTAAGCACTTTGTTGATCTCACCAATACCAAGACAGCGGCCCTCCCAAGAGGAAATGGTGTTATGAAGGTCGCCGCGAGAAATCAATTGAGCACCAACAAATTCAATGTTTTTAATCAGCAAACAGTTTTTTTGTGTTGAATCACTTGGAAATAATGGGGGGGCATCATCATCCTGTAATGAAATCTCATGCGTTTCGTTCCTGCGATGTAATTGTTGAAAATGCTGGTCTTGCGTTTGTTGACGTTGAATCCTTTCGGATTGATCAATCGCTTGATCACGAATGCTTTCTGCAAAACTTGACCATGAAAAAAAACTCAAAAATGCTGCAAAAGTAAAAGCTAAAAAAAAACTACGCATTCATTGTGCCCTCAAAATGAGAAACAAAATGAAACACATCATCAGCATCACAGAAAAAATCACCAACCGTGTAACAATTTTTTAATTTTTTGATGAGAATAATGCTTCTAAAATCTAATAGAAAAGCATAGACTACCCTGTATAAACCCGCTTTATTGGTTGTACAAACCATATCACTCCCCCCGCCTCTGAAGAGCGTATAATTGCACGGTTAAATGACAATCATACATTCTATATGCTTCTTAATTTTAAAGTGCTGCATGTAATATAATTTTGAGATGCAAGTAAAGGCTCTTATTCACAAAATATATTTAATTTATCGAAACTGTTACATATTAGAGACAACAAGAAACACTCCATTATTATCGCTTGATAAGAAACCCAAAAAATACGACCTAAAATGATATCTTTTATTACATTTAGAAGATTATCGTACTCGCTATGCTGATAACCTCTCTAAAGAATTACCTCGTATCCCTTGTGTAAAGAGTGCTGATGATTTTTGAAAATTTGTTACAGCAGGGCGTGAATTGGGGCATTTGCACGTAAATTATGAAACTGTAGAACCTTATCCAGTGACCTTTAAAAAAGGCAATCTTAAACAGACTGATATCTCTAATCCTAAAGAATTCTATTATGTAACTGAAATGAAATTCGCTGGAAATAGTAAAATAAAGGATAAGTCTACTGTTATTTACAATCATCATATTACAATAATAGATATCCCTCTTGAAGCTTATAACTATATCGTAAATGGTAGATCCGCTCTTGAATGGGTTATGGGGCGTCAATGTGTTAAGACCGATAAAAAGAGTGGTATTGTTAATGATGCTAATCGCTATGCTGTTGAAACCGTTGGCAACCCTGCTTATCCATTGGAATTATTCCAAAGGGTTATTACAGTAAGTTTAGAGACAATGAAAATCGTGAAAAAACTACCAAAATTAGAAATGAGAGAAACTGAATAGCTTATAAGACCTTATAACTCATAAGGGGTATAGAGCCTTTAATCATAATCTATACCTCTCTTGTAAATTGCTTACATACAATCTAAAAGGAGTGTTTATATGCATTACTCTAAAAAGAGAATATTTGCACTTTTAAACACTCTACTTTGGATTGCTTTAAGACTTATAAGAAATCCACTCTTAAAGTGAATATGCTTCTTTTGATTGCCTTTAAGAGATTATACCGTAATCTCAAATGAGTGCTTTATAGCTTTCAAAAAAACTCTTTAAAGAGAGTTTTATATCTTCATTTTACTTATAGGTTTTGTCTGTTTTTAAAACCCCCAAAACACCTACAAAACCCTCTTAAATATATATTAAAGATTGTATTTATGTGTTGTGTTTAATATAGGTTGTTTATTTGAAACATTAACTTATTGAAATATAATAACTTTTATTTTTAATTTAAAAAATATATAAAGGGGATGTAAAAAGAACACCCAAAACCCCCTAAACCCCCTAAACTATAACCATAATGATCTTGATAGCATTTCTTATGATTATACCCCCTTTCTTTTGAAAGGCTTTAAAGGATCACATGTTTTTTTAAGACGTGTTTTAATCATGCTCTAAAATTACAAATTTATCCATTTAAGTGAACTGATAAAATTCATTAAAGGGATTTTGATAACATAATCATTTTTCATTTTCATATGCTTTTCAGAAAGCACGTTTTAATCACTCACTAAAATGATTACTTTTGTCAGTTCAATTTACTGACACAAACTGACAAATATATATTTACAGTTGTATTTATTTGTTATGGCTGTTTTAATAAGTTGTATTTTGAAAAATCAATAAAACTTAACATATTGAAATATAATATTCTTAATTTTCTCTTATTTGAAAAAAATAATAGAGGATCTAAAAACAACTGACTAAACTGACAAGACTGATAAAGTCTATTAAAAGCGATTTTGCTAATCTCTATAATTATCAGTCTCTCTTTAGAGGTTTTCATAACAGACTATAAATCGCAATTATCCTATTTATCGTTTCTCTTATGAAAATGAAAAATGATGCGGTGGCTATAAAGAAGATAACAGCTATAAAGCACGCGTGAAAACAGCAAGACTTTCATAATTACAATGCAAATGAATGTATTGCTTATAAAGATAATCCCTATAAAAGGCTGTTAAGTTGCAAATGTGTTATTAAAAGAAATTAACAGAAATCTTAAAAGCCATTTAGTAAAAAACATGATACGTCATAAAACTAAAAATACGCATTATGAGAGCGTTTCTAAATATTACAAATGTATAATTCATAAAATCACGCAATCGTTTAAGAAAGGCTACAATATAGCTTTAACAGCATGTAATACAAAAGAAGCAATTAATAAGCATATAAATAATATTTACACATAATGCATTTAAAAAAATCATAAAAATATCAAAAAAGTGCATAAATTAATTGACAATAAATACGTATTTTGTTATATAAATAATCAAGTGCTGAAAACACTTAATAACTAGCGGGTAGGTTACGATACGACCTCTCCTATGTCTTTAAAATACTGACTATCTTTTATGCTGTGATTAGCATATATGATGATTTTGTCGGGTGTGGTTACACCATACAATACTCTTTATGAGAAAAGTGTAACGACGGACTAGTTACCGTGTTTTCAACGCCCGGCGCCCTTATAGGGTGTCAATTGAAAACTTTAAATAACTAGGAATCTTAATATGACAACTATCTCAAAAAACACCCCCGTTATTTCTAACATTTCAAATGAAACCGCCTCTGTTAATAAGCAGCAATGTGTAAAAAAATATGAATTTACAGACGAAACGATTGAAGTAGGTGATTATACTCTTTATCGCATTCGTGCTTTAAGGGATTTTGCTAATATTAAAGCGGGGGACCTCGGCGGTTTTATACACAAAGTAGCAAATTTAGCTGATAATGGTGAGTGCTGGGTCGGTGGCAATGCCATGGTTTATGGGGATGCGCGGGTTTTCGATAATGCCCATATTTCGGATAATGCAAAAATTACTGGATCTGCAAAAATTTATGAAAATGCAAGGGTCTATGGCAATGCTAGCGTGCATATTAGAGCTGAGGTTTATGGCAATGCGCAAGTCTATGATAATGCATTGATTTATGGCGATATTTTTGGACATGCTAAAGTATATGGCAATGCAAAAATTTATGACACTATTTATGGCAAGTTTCTTGATAAAACTAGAATTTATGGCAATGCTGAGGTTTATGGTAAAGCACGTGTGCTAGGAAGTTCTCAAGTTTATGATAATGCCCATGTTTATGAAGATGCTGTAGTTTTTGACAATGCTAGGGTTTGCGATAATGCCCATGTTTGTGGCGCTGCTATGGTCAATAGAGAAGCCAAGGTTTATGGGAATGCTATAGTGACTTGTTATGCCCATGTTTATGATAGGGGCTGTGTTTGTGACAATGCTAAAGTTTATGGCAAGGTCTATGGTGGCGCGCGGGTTTCCAATAATGCTTTAATTTCTGAGAATGCTGAGGTTTATGATGATGCGCGCATTTATGACAATGCAAAAATTTATGGCAAGGTTTATGGCAATGCGCATGTATTTGGCAATGCTCAAGTTATTGGTTATACTGAAATAAATGGTAATACCAAAATTGGTGGCAATTATAAAGAACCCGTTGTTGTTGGTGAAATTGTTTTTACAACTGCTTAAATAAACACGCGGGCGGTGCGGGGGCGCCTGCTTTCTAACCAAATTCTTTCATTTTAAAAATTAAATCTTCTTATAAAGGAATTGTGCTATGCAAAAGAAATTTGCACTCACAAATGAGACACGTGTATTAAATAATCAAACCCTTTATCGCATTAAAGCATTAAGAGACTTTGCTGATGTAAAGGCTGGGGACCTTGGTGGTTTTATCGAAAATGAAAGCAATCTCTCTCATGATAGCAATTGCTGGGTATATGATAATGCTTGTGTTGTAAAATCTGGTCGTGTTTATGAAAATGCAAGGGTCTATGGCAATGCTGCCATTGGTGGTTTTGTTTATGGCAATGCTCATGTATGTGATAAAACCCGCGTGTATTTTGAAGCTCATGTTTATGACAATGCTCATCTTTCTCATAATGCTTGGGTTTATAATAGAGCAAGGGTTTATGGGAATGCAAAATTATCGGGGTGTGCACGTATTCATAGCAAGGCTGAGGTTTATGACAATGCTGTTGTAAGTGGCTCTTCAAAAATTTATGGCAAGGTTTATGACAATGCTAGCGTGGGTGGGTATGTTAAGGTCTACGGCTCTGTTTATGGGAATGCAAAAGTGACTGGTTATCACACCATTAGAGGTTTGGTACATGGCAATGCAAGATTAAAAAGAGATGGTTATTCATATGTTGAACAAAACATTTACTATGCATATGGGATTCCCGAAGATTGTGAAATTTATGAAAACGATCACGTTGTAAAGATTATTGAAAATAAAGCAGCATAATTGAATGCTCGGGCGTTGCGGGGGCGCCCTTCTTACAAATTTTCCATTCCAAATTTTATCAAATGTTTAACACATTAAATTGTGTGGGTATCCTTATGTGCAAAAAATATGAATTAACTAGCGAAATCAAACAAATAAAACATGCGCTTACTCGTAATATTATAAATCTTTATCGCATTCGGGCTTTAAAAGATTTTGATGATGTCAAAGCTGGTTCTTTGGGCGGCTTTATTGAAAAGGAAGTCAACCTCTCTCATGATGGCAATTGCTGGGTTTATGATGATGCTTGTGTCTATGGTCATGCCCGTGTTTATGAAAATGCAAAAATACGGCATTATTCTCAAGTCTGTGGTCAAGTCTATGGGAATTGTGAAATCTATGGAAAGGCTTTTATCTCTCAATATGCAAAAATTTATGACCATGCTTTTGTTTATGGCAATGCTCATGTTTATGGGAATATTTATGGCAATGCTCATGTAAGTGGGGGTGCTTGCGTTTTTGCTGATGCTCATATTTATGGTCATGCGCATGTTTCTTATGATGCTACGGTTTTTAGTTATGCAAGGGTCTATGGTCGTGCCATTGTTGCTGGCTCGGCTCGTATTCATAGCTATGCTGAGGTTTATAATTATGCCTTTATTAATGGTCGTGCAAAAATACATGGCAAGGTCTATGGTGGTGCTTTGGTGGGTGGTTGTGCTGAAATTTATGGCTCTGTTTTTGGCAATGCCAAGGTTTTATTCTATACCAAGGTCTGGGGTCGTGCTTATGGCAATGCGAAATTAACCAAGAAAAGCAAAGTAAGGGAAGTTCCTATAAATTATGAGGTTTATGAAAGCGATAACCTTGTCAAAATTGTTGATGAAACAGAATAAAGAACGGCGTGGGGGGCGCCTTTAATGGCTATAAACGCATTATAAGATGCATTCCTTAAAACGCATCATAAAAGAGATAGTTTAAAAAGAAAGCCGTGCCAATTGATATGACGCAGCTTTCAAATTTTGATTCTAATGATTTAATAATCACCTACAATGGAGTAATGAATGCATATATACAAAACGTATCATATTGCAAGCGTTCTATTGTTTTTATGAAAACTTATCAAAAGAACCGTAAATGATAGCTATAATCTTGATAGCATTCATTTGAATGAGAAAGTCTATAAACGCTTGTTATGGCTATCATAACCTATCAATAAAACGCCTCTTTAAAACGTTTTAAAATACTAAACTCAAAATAGAGCTGAGTGAATTGAAATAACTTACATTCTATAATCAAAATGCTTGGTAAGTAATATCAATAATCGAAGCGCAATGCGTATGAAGGAAATATCTGTAACAAATCCGTTTTTTACAGTTACAAGCGTTGGTTTTTAAAAGCAGCTTTTATACGATGTAAGTTTTTTAAGACTTTCTCTGCTGTGAAATCTAGATCTTTGTTTTTTCGTAAATGAAACGTTCTTAAGAACAAATGATAACTAAGTTATAACTGTTATAAAAAAGGTTTTAGACGTTTCTTATAAAGATCTCATTTTATGTTTCAAACGTTTAAACGTTCACTTAAAGAGGTTATCATAAGCATCTTTTCATTTTGCACTCAAACCTAATTTCTTTTAAAATTAGCCGGCTCAATTTTGAGTTCGTTATCTTTAGAATAGAGCATTCTTTAAACAATATCTCTTTTGACTCCAAAATTTAGTAAAACCCTATGCGTTTAGATTTACAATGGTTATGAATTTTTCTTGCTTATCTTTTCCTTAAAAGAGCTGCCATTAATTTTGTGAGTAAGTGCTTTAAAACTATAACTTTTAAAACGTTTATTGACAGCTTGCTTGCGTTATATCATTCAAAGGCTTTTGATTATCATAAGATATAACGTTTTTAATTTCATACGCTGTTGTGATGATATGTTTGTATAATGCCTGCCTATCGTTTACTAACTTTTTAATAAGCGCTTTAAAAACGATATTGAAATCCTTTATGCACCTTTAATAAATTAAAACCTATAAGCTTATGACAGTTTCAAACGATTACCCTCTTATAGGTAATAAAATATTGCTATAGCATTTTTAGATTTTACACTTCTCAATTTTGAGAACCATAATCTCATACTTGATAATGCGATTACTAATCCAATTGTTAAAACAAGCTGTGATCTTTAAAGATATGTTATCGATCATTTCAAACGACTAAATTTTAAAACAATGCGATTTTTAAGTGATAAAAACGTATCATAAAATTTATGAACTGTTATGAGTGATAACTGCTTTTCATTTCATTTGAACGTTTACATGCGTTATAATATTGGCATCATGATTTGCTTTTTATGCTCTATTCATACGTGCCAATCTTATATCAAAAATGGTCAAATGAATCACGTATAAAAGTGTGGATTCTTAAGTGGATTCATATAAAATAATTGCACACAACATATTGACTTTATTGTGTTTTTTGATATGATACGGATTTGCACGTGATATACGTCCATTGGCTTCTCTTACCTGCCCTGTGATCTTAGGGCGTCCCCTCTTTTTCTTTGCTTTCACTTACACCGCCTTCTGTTTAAAAAGGAACATCATCATTTAAGGCGTCTGTAGGCATATCAAGAGGTCTGTAAATGCTTCTGTCATAAGCAGACGGCTCTTGATCATTATTATTTTTGCTGTCTAAAAGCTGTAATTCGCCTTTGTATTGAGGCAATATGACCTCTGTCACATACCGTTCTACGCCGTTTTTATCTTGCCATTTACGGGTTTGTAAGCGCCCCTCTATATAGACTTTGCTCCCCTTCTTAAGATACTGAAGAGCCACTTTTGCCAAATGTGGATTAAAGACAACAATAGAATGCCATTCTGTTTTGTCTATTTTCTTATTGGTTGCCTTGTCTGTATAGCTCTCAGACGTTGCCATTCGAAAATTGACCACCTCGCCACCAGAAGGCATTGTTTTGCTTTCTGGATTTGCACCTAAATAACCAATTAAAATCACTTTATTTAACATGCGGTTTATATCCTTTTATAGGAACATAGAGCTAGCAACAAAACAAATTTACAACTGATAATAATATAACACACTATGTTGTATTCTTACAAACGAAATTTATTATAACACACTGAATCTAAATAATGAATCCTATTTTTATTTTACTTATTTGCTTGTTTTTTGATACGATTTGTATAATAATGGGATATTCTTTTATATTGTGATTATTTTAATCGCTTATTTGGATTGTTAATTATTTTGAGTATAAAGACCGTATCAATTCATTTTGATGCGGTTTTTATATGTATTAAGGCTTGTATTTTTAATACTATTTGTGCAATAAAAGAGATGTTCATAATACTTATGAATAACGATAACACTCATGCATTGCAAAACGAAAGCCGCGTCTAAGATAATGGCGCGGCTTTATTATATACAAATCTATAACTAGCATAAAAAGAAAACCCTGTTATGTAAAAAACATAACAAGGTCTTCTCCAATTTCTTAAATCTCATATAAGATATAGAACATTATGTATAAAATAACAAGCCTTAATATGCAAAAAACCGTATCTTTTAAAGGACACGGCTTTTTTTTGTAGCGATTTTTAAAAAGTATATTATTTTAACCTAAGGAACGGCTAAAATACAACGCTGTAATAACGTTGTAAAAGAAAGTTTTTTACGCTTTCTATGTTTTAAAATATAGCACCATTTGTTTAAAGATGCAATTTGAATAAAAATAAACTTGCGTTTATACACAAACTATGTAATTCATTAATCGTTTTCATAATGAATTGTCCTTGTCAATAATGGTTTTTAATAAAAGAAGCCGTGTTCTTGTAAACGCAGCTTCCTTTTTTGCTGTAAACCAGCCCCCCACCCCGTTTTTTTAATTATTGCATATTCCCATAAAGTTGCTCTCTTAAGAAAGCCAATCCTTTTGTTGTTATCTTTGTTGACGGTACTGTCTTTTCTGTACCATCATTTTTTTGAATAGTGATAGTCGTGCAATCCATAAGACCTTTTTGTATTTTATCTTGATATGGTAATAATGGACCACTTGGTACTCTTTTGTAAACCCAACCATATCTTCGTAAGTAATCTGATAAATCCTTAGGTCTTACTTCCAAGATTTTTGCTGCATCTATAATACCGAACAAGCCATCCGAGCGCGTTAAACCATCAAGAGCTATTGCTTTTGGTTTTAACTCTGCAATGATAGTATCTTTTTGATCTATTTGACCTTGCAAGTAATTTAAAAAACCAATCATAGCTTGTGGACTTGAATAATCGATTTGTGGTGGTGTTACTTGCTTTTCTAATTCCTGCCAACGGTCAATTATTTTTGCACGCAAAGCGATGCTGTAACCAGATACGAGGATTAAGCATTCACGTTTAGGGAGAAGATATTCAGTTTTCTGGCGATTCATGCTATCAAAAAAGATGCCCTCAAACTTGAGGATATCTTTTTCATCATACAATTCAAGCAAAATATTCTTGATATCACGCATAACATTATCATGCCGTTTACCACACAATTCTGCAATTTCACGACTAGACATAGTTTGAATGCTGTCATCTATGTTGATTTGATTTACATCTATTGGATTTTTTTGATTTACATTTATTAAATATTGTGACATTTTTCTTTTCCCTACAAAAGTTAAAAAGTAGGCGCCCCCCACGCCGTTATTTATGCTGCTTTTAATGGCTGATGAGATTTTTCATTCAAAATAGGAGTATAAGCTTTCAATAATGGAGCTATTGAATGAATTGGTTCAGATTGACCAAATTCTGTAATGATTGCTAAGATTTTTGTAAAATTAGGCATTTCGTTTTGTAATTTTAAAACCAAAACTTTTTCAAGATCTGCCATAAGTTCTACTAAAGAAATATGATATTCACCCTCAGTATAGTCAGTGTTAGCTTCTTTAAACACTGCCATCCACAAATCACATAAGAAATCGGTGGTTATTTTTATTTCGTTTTTTTTCATTTGAAATTCTTTCTATTGGTTAGAAGTTTTTAATTGACAGCCCATAAGGGCGCCGGGCGCTAAAAACACGGCCAATAGTCCGCCGCTATACTTTTCCCTCGCGAAGGGTATTGTATGGTATAGCTACACCCGACATAAATCGTTATATGCCAACGACAGCATAAAAGAAAGTCAGTTTTTTTTAAGAATGGGAGAAACCTTTTCGTGGCCTATCCGCTATTGGATTCGTGGTTTTTAAGCACTTGTCGATCTTTCTAAACGACCTTTTCTTTAAAGTCAATACGTATTTTTTATTTTTTTCACTTTTTTTCATTTTGGTTCTTACCTAATTGAATATCAAGCGCTTTTTCTAGCTCTCTGTCTATCTCTTCACTGGATAATGGATAGCCTCTCTCAAAATCATTCGTAATTTCACAAATCAATTGATCATCTTTTGTACGTTTTTTGATTTGCACATTTATCTCATCTATCAATGGTTCATAACTCAATACGCTTTTTGGTAAATTACCACCGTATATCCACGCTTTTACCTGCGCTTTGGTACTGTAATCAATATTCGTTGGCATCTCATAATCTTGATATTGTCCACCATCGAATTCCTCATATTCCCTCGTGCCATCTGCATATTCGTAAAGATTGTAAAAATGCTCTGAAACCCCTAATCCCCATGGTACATATCCAACCGCCGTTGCAATAAATTTTTTTTGCTGTCTTGATTTACGGTTTCTTAAGAACATCTGATTTAATATCCCTTATCTAAATCCATAACTTTACCAATGGGTTTATTTGCCTCAAATTGGACCGTACAGCAGCGTTTTTAGTTTCAATGTGGTTTCTATTAAAAAACTTTTAAATCGCTCTGTACGGTGCCTTTTTATCGATTTAAACGCATATCTAATCTCAAAATCATCAGCACCTTTCACTATTTTACTGTTTTTCATTCAATGCCCTTTAAAACTTCTTCAAGTTCTTTTTGAAGCTTTTCAACGCGTTCTGATGTTGCAAGCGGCTTTTGTTCTCTTTCCTTTATTTCTGGCTTCTCAAGAGCCTTCAAAATATAATTTGCACTCCAGCGAATATCACTTTCAAGATTTTCGCAATAGCGATAAAAATCTGCTGTTGATGGCATAAATGTTGTATTTAACCCCTCTGCTTTGCCTTTCAAAGCGTTCTTTGTTGCCATTTGCAATATCCAGCTGCTTATGCCTTCAAGAGCGTAAAAATACGCAAGCGCTGTTGCTTTCTCATCTGAACCCATGGGGCTTTTGAGACCATTCGAAAGGACAAGAAACGTTGTTTGGATTTCCTCTTCAGTTGCTTTTCTTTCAAGCTTTTGCAACGCATCATCAACCAACGAGGTAACTCTCTCCACTTCTGCACTCAATGGCTTTTGTCCTGTTTTCCAAAGGAATGGGGGTTGTGTTGTCATCCTCGAATAAAAATTTGTAAACACTGTCTGAATTTTTGATATTGGACATATGCTGTGCAACTCGATAACTCCAGCCACGCTGCTGTTCTGTGTGTTTAGTGCTTGTTTTTCCATAGTTTCCACCTTGTTGATTGATTTGATAAGTTTTTGAATTTCTTACCCAATTACGCCATGTCGCTTGCCAATCACGCTTGCTAGCGTCCTTACCCGTCTTGGCATTCCAATAATCTTGAAATTTCGCAATTTCGACTTTGATACGCTCTGGAGGCAAGCCCTCTGCAAGTGCAAAATCGTAATCGGGTTCGAAATCCGCAGGCAATCGACAACCTCTATCAGTTTTAACCCGCTTGGCTTTCTTAGGAACACTTTCTTGCTCGTGAATGAGAGGTTGTTTGATTGCTATCGTTTCGATTTGTTCTGGTTGGCTTTCAACAGCAGCAACCTCTGTTGGCTCGTCATCCAAATCGGTTGTTTCTAAATCTTCAAAATCGATTTCTTTTTTTGATAAAACGATAGTTTTATTTTTTTTATATATATTATTCTTATTCTGGTTCTTTATAGCTTGATTTTGCTTGTCGTTTGCTTCAGCAAAAAAAACGTTTTGCTTACTTTTTGCTTCAGCAAAAAAATCATTTTGCTTGTCGTTTGCTTCAGCAAAAAAAACGTTTTGCTTGTCGTTTGCTTCAGCAAAATCATTAACGCATTGTTTTGTATTGTTTTTTGCTTGTGCACCTTTTTTGCCAGCTTCACTACGAATTTGCGATATGTGATCCTTTTTATCAGCAAAATCTTTTAGTTCTTCTTCAACGCGCGTGTTCCACAACCCACCATCTATCTCAATAAGTTTATCGTTCCTCATTAAATATTCGACAATAGTTGCGAACTTTTTTTGCGAACAATTGCAAGCACGTGAAAGCGTTTCAAAATCTTCTTTAATTGGTGCTTTTTTATCATACATACGAACAAGAAGTGTCATATAAGCACCTCTTTGCTCTAATGTCATTCCATCTGTACCACTTATCCAGTCATACAAATGAAATCGTATCCACGGCATCCCATTAGACATACCCCAATTCCCTTTCTTTAATTAAATGTAAAATTGCCAAAGCATCCGCTTCATTATCATCACAAGGCGCGTGTCCTTTTGCACGCATTGCCTCTATCATCTCTTCTTTCGACGCATTCCCCTTGCCCGTTGTCGCTTTCTTAATTGTACAAACCGGTATCCCCTCATACGGTATCTGATGATGTTCACACCACGCCGTTAACGTTGCTAACAAGCCACCGTAAACATGCGCTGCGTCTGTACCAACATGACGCCTCACCTCTTCAAAATACACCGCGTCAATTTGACCTGCTGCCTGCTTTATTTCATTAAGCCATTGTTTAAAGCGTAAATAACGCATCCCACCGCCTTCAAAACGGCGTGATTTAAAATCAACGGTGCCATTAGTGATACCACCATCTGCACCGCGTATCGCCCATCCTGTCTTCGTACCTAGATCAAAACAAAGAATCGTGTTAATCACCACGCCGCTCCGTACATAATGTGTTTTATTTGGATAGAGAAAAATATGAAAGATACGCCAACAATATATGAATATATTTCTTTTATCATTAGTACGATCTCTGCAGGCTTTGTTTGGTATAGATACCGCAAAGAACAAAAAGAAAAATGTTTAGGACAAAAATTGCAAAGCTGTAGTGTACGTGAAGTTGTTGGAAGTCTGTCTCCAAAGAATCCTAGTGACCTTGAATCTGAATTGGAATTAACCATTTACAATCCTACAAACCAAATAATTAAAATAAATCACATCAAAATACCTAAAAAACACCCATTTATATTTACTCAAGCACTCTACCCAGATCCTACTGAAGGTATCTCAGATTCTGAAAAACGTAAAAATGCAACGAACATCGCCTTAAAAAGCGAAAAGTATATTGATTTAATAAAACCCCAATTACATCCTAACCATCTGGGATTTTTTGATCTTTTTAGTATAAAAGCCAAAAGTAAATTGGCTCTTTGGCTTACCATACACCCACAAGAACCACATTTAACAAAACCTATAACCATTGTAGTTGAACATACCTCATGTAATAATCCAGAAAAAACTCTTGAGACTACTTTTTGTCTTGGTTTTTTCCGTTGGACAGATATACAGGACAGAGATTTTGAATATAGGATAATGAAAAAAACTTTAGGTAGCTCTAATAACTACAACCATATCCTGAACTCCCAATAATAACGGAGTCGCTCCCATATTCTACGGTGCCAAGGTAGTGATTGCATGTATTCCTGTGGTGTTAACATAGATAATTTGTAAATCTTATGAGAAATACACTTAAAGTTTTCAACTTGATCATCATCGTTTATTGTTACACTACCAAAAACCACCCCTAAACCACTGATCCAACAATTGCCTTCGTGACTGAGATTATCTTCACTCTCTACCCAACCGCCTAGATCACCTTTTTTAACATCACCAAAATCTTTTAAGGCGCGTATGCGGTATACCTTGCAAGGACCAATATCAACTACGTCATCTGTAAGTTCATACTTCTTTTTAACTTTCATATCTGCCATCTCTCTCTCCTCACTTACTTTTCTTCTTATTCTTATGAGAAGGCTTTTGTACAGATGCATCACACTGCTTAAGCTCGTCTTTAAGCTTCTCTATTTCTGCATCACGGTGTGCAATTTCTGCTATTAGTTCATACATAGATTTGATGTTCTTACCGAACGTTTCATCATACGCATCCAGCTTCAGCTTCAGTTCTTCAATTTCCTCATCACGAGATTGAACTTCTTTTTCATCCTCGGAATTTAGTTTAAGCTCTTCTTTAAGCTTCTCTATTTCTGCATCACGGGCTTCAACTTCTTTAAATCGCCTGTGTAGAGCTATGTCTTTCTTTTGAATCGCTTCTTTATGCGCTTGTTTAAGATTCTTAATTTTTTCATCACGCTGTTTAAGCTCTTCTTTAAGCTTCTCTATTTTCTCTTCATATTTTTTGATATCCGCATCACACTCATCAATGCTCTGCTTGGTTTCCTTTAAAAACTTAATCTCTTTTTCCTTCTCTCTTATTTCTTCTGTAAGATATTTAACCTGCATTTTAAGCAACTTAACCTTTTCGCTACAATTCAAAGCACAAAACAACGACATCCCACTAAAAAGCAAACAGCCAAGCGTGACACATATAACTATAAATACCACTTCACTTAATTCCATTCTGATCTCCATTAATTTTTATGAGGGCGGTCATCACAACCAATCTGTTTTGCTTCGCATTCCATTAAGAAAAGCAGGCAACAAGCTGCATGTGCCAAGTGTGATAAATCACTCTCAGCATCCTTTTGTTCTCCATCAAACCATGCTAATAAATGACGCAAAGCTGCTCCGTGAAACCGGCTCCAATTCATGCCATTACGCCAGTTGTTTACTCCGTATTTCTTTGCTCCAAACTCTAAAACACGACCGATTTCCATCAGTGCTAAAGGCGGTATAAGCTCTACACGAGGCTTGCCGTCATCATTCTTATGCGCTTCATTGACAGACATCATCATCTCCTTAAGGCTGCAAACTGTCGCCCGCGCTATCAACGCAGGGGCTTTTGCAAATTTTCGTAATTGGGGGGCGCTGCTCTTGCATTAATGACTGCAAGCGCTCTGGATAAAAAAAATCTTCTGGACGTAAATCTATCCCATGTTCACGCGCATAATTTAGAAGCATAATTTGGTATTTAGCCGGTATAATTCCGCCTTTACCCTCTCGCTTTTCAAAAGGGTACGTCCATTTATAAACAGCAGACACATGGCATTGAGAAATCAACGACACACGTTTTGCGCCGCCTAAATACTTTATAATCGTAACTGCTGAATTTTTGATACTCATCTTAATTTCTCTATTTATAAAATGTGGATTTATTCGATTATAGAAAAATTGTCAATGTTTTTTCTAAATTAGAAATATTGATATTTTTTAAAACAAAAGGAATATTGATAAGTATGGATATTCAAAAAGAAATAAAAATTTGGGCAAATGAAAAACTTAAAATAATGGGTCATGGGTCTCGAACTGAATTAGCCAAACATATGGGACTTCATACATCTGTTGTATCTAAAATGCTTTCTGTTGATGATAATAAAGAAAAGAGAAGTATATCTGCTGATGAACTCGTTAGGTTAACTTCATTTTTTAAAGCTCTCCCCCCTCACTTTATACCTGATAACTGTGATGATTATTTTTTAAAACTATACTCTTCAGCAAAGCCAGAACATAGAAAAGCTGTCATTTCTTTTTTACGTTCTTTACAAGAAGCAGATGAAAAATAACCACCCGTTTTTGCTCATTTGTTAATGACGAAAACATTTTAAAAGCTTCTTTAGATTGCTTCATTATAGAATTTTCTCCACATTTAAATGAAAATTAAATCACTTTTTTGTGTAGACTATCTGTCTATCACTAAAAAATTTTTTTCTATTTTAGAAAATTTATATTGACTTATTCTAAAATCGAAAATACATTTACACCATACCCCGAAAAAAAAAACCTATGTCAAGGCGTTTTTTTCAAAATGTATTTAAATATTTTGATATGGAGGCATTTGTGAATAAACCAGTGTTTATAAATTCTGATGAAATTCTCTTAGTCGTCTGTGAAGATGAAGAGCAAAATCTCGCTAAATACGGTACTTTCTTTGATGAAAAGGAAATTATCAAATTTATAGATCAAGCCGATAATGCTCTTCAAATCTTTCGTGTAGAACCAACCACTAACCGCTGCGAAAATATCTCTGAAGATATCGCAGAGTTATATCTTAAAGAATGTGAAGAACAATGTTTTGAAGGAAATATCCCTCACGACTTTGTTAAGCATAGCTCCGCATACGATTTTTTTTTAGAAGAAATCGAACAGCAGCGATATGAAGATGAAATGTACGGTACTTATGAACAACAGCACCGTTTAACTCTTTGGGATGTCATTCCAAACTACCCAAGCTATACGGTGCGCTTCTAATAGCACTCATTTTCTCAAAAATTATCACACAAACCAATGCCGTTCTTTTCAAGAGCGGCAAAGGGGGAGTCTAACTTAAAGGAAATAAATCATGGAAAAAAAATACGAACTCACTGATGAGACAATCAAAATTAATGGAAGAACACTACACCGAATTAAAGCATTAAGAGACTTTGGAGATATTAAGAATGGTGATATAGGCGGTTATATAGAAAAAGAAGACAACCTATCCCATAAAGGTGAATGTTGGGTTGGAAATAGTGCCAAAGTTTTTGACAATGCTGAAGTCTGTGACAATACACTAATCAACGATAGTGCATTAGCGTATGATAATGCAAAAATTTCCAATGATGCTAAAATTAGTGAGGGTGCACGCGTTTTTCAAAATGCCCGCGTTTCTGGTAACGCCCATATTCGCGTTCTTGCAAAAATTTATGGGAACGCAAAAATCTGCGATAAAGCTTATGTTTCTGGTAATGCCAAAATATACCATGATGCACAGATTGGTGATAATGCAATAATTTCAAAAAATGCAGAAATTTTTGACGATGCTTGCATTTTTGAATCCGCCTGTATTTCAGATGATGCACGTGTTTTTGGAAAAGCTAAAATTTATGGCTTTGCGGTCATCCACCAAGGCGGACATGTTTCTGAAAAAGCTAAGGTTAGCGGACGCGCAGAGATCTCTGGTAATGCCCGTGTTTTTGGTGGTGCTATTGTTTGTGACAATGCCAAAGTAACTGGAAATACAAAAGTATCCGGTAATGACACTGTTTTAAGATAGGGCAATAATCATGGAAAAAAAATACGAACTCACTGATGAGACAACCGAAGTTGGTGATCACACTCTCCACCGTATCCGCGCCTTAAGAGACTTTGGAAACGTTCAAGTTGGTGATCTTGGTGGCTTTATTGAATATGAAGGTAACCTATCTCATCTGGGGAATTGTTGGGTTTATGATGATGCTATGGTTGCTATGAATGCTGTCGTTTCTGAAAATGCCAAGGTTTTTGGGAAAGCCAAGGTTTCTGGTGATGCCAAGATTTTTTATAAAGCGCGAGTTTTTGAAAATGCCAAGGTTTCTGGAAAAGCCATGGTTAATGGAAATGCCAAGGTTTATGGTGATGCATGGGTTTCTGGCAATGCCGAGGTTAATGAATTTGCCGCGGTTTATGGTGATGCATGGGTTTGTGGCAAAGCCAAGGTTTATGGCGATGCCGATGTTTATGGCAATGCTTGGGTTTCTGGTGATACCAAGGTTTATGGCGATGCCAATGTTTCTGGAAATGCCAATGTTTCTGGTGATGCATGGGTTTTTGGCAATGCACAAGTTTTTGGTGATGCACAAGTTTTTGAAAATGCCAATGTTTCTGGAAATGCCAAGGTTTATGAAAATGCACAAGTTTGTGGTTTTGCCAAGGTTTTTGGCAATGCCAAGGTTTATGGAAATGCACAAGTTTGTGGTGATGCCAAGGTTTTTGGCAATGCACAAGTTTGTGGTGATGCCAAGATTTTAAGGTAGGGCGATAATCATGGAAAAAAAATACGAACTCACTGATGAGACAATCGAAGTTAATGATCACACTCTCCACCGCATTCGTGCACTGAGAAACTTTGGAAATGTCAAAGCTGGTGATCTTGGTGGCTTTATAGAAAAAGAAGACAACTTAAGTCATGATGGCAATTGCTGGGTAGCTGGTGCGGATAGTCCCTTTGACAGTGGATATGTTTCTGGAAATGCCAAGGTTTCTGGTGATGCGCGCGTTTATGGAAATGCACAAGTTTGTGGTGATGCACAAGTTTGTGAAAATGCCAATGTTTCTGGAAATGCCAAGGTTTATGGTCATGCCCGTGTTTCTGGAAATGCCAAGGTTTATGGTGATGCCGAGGTTTATGGTTTTGCCAAGGTTTTTGGCGATGCCAAGGTTTATGAGTTTGCCAATGTTTCTGGAAAAGCCGAAGTTTTTGGTGATGCCAAGATTTTAAGGTAGGGCGATAATCATGTATAGCTATGAAATTAAACCTACTTGGTGTGTACAGACAGTTGTGAAAAGTGCTCAAAACCTTGGAGAACTTTGTATTACTATCTCTGGATATAAAGATGACCCCTATGTAGATACCATAATTCCTAAAGACGTCATGAAGGACCTTTTAGGTGAAGATAATTTTAAGAAAATGATATCAAATCACACACCTAGATGTACATATGCATCATACGCAAGCAAAGTATTTAGATGCATTGAATTTGATATAGGACGATGTTCTAATGCCAAAGAAAAAATCTTTATTGCACTTAAGTCTAATGATGGACGTAGATTTATATCAATATTAGAAACTGATGACATCATACCGCCTCTGAAATTCAATTTTTAACAACCAAACCAAACAATTTTTAACACATGCGTGATTCACGCCACGGGTGAGTTGCGCGTAAAATAAGGAAACAATAATGACCAATCCCACTTTTTTAACAACCATAGCAAATAAATATGGGTTCTCTCATGACGAGTTTCGAAAAACTATTATCAAAACTTGTATCAATCAGCAATTCTCTGATGAAGAATTCGCTGCTTTTATCTCTGTTGCTAACACTTATGGTCTTAATCCGCTAACAAAAGAAATATACGCATTCCCGAAGAGAGGCGGCGGCATTATACCTGTGGTCTCTATCGACGGGTGGATTAAGATCATTAAATCTAATCCTCAATTTGACGGCATGACATTTCAAGATCAACTCGATAAAGATGGCAATCTCATTGCTATCAAATGTGCTATACGTCTCAAAGGCGTTAAAGATCCTATCGAGGTCACCGAATATTTAAGTGAATGCTTACAAGAGAAAAGTGACCCTTGGAAAAAATATCCTGCTCGTATGTTACGTCATAAAGCTACCATACAATGTGCTCGCTATGCTTTCGGGTTTTCTGGCATTTATGAAGAAGACGAAGCTAAACGTATTAATGACACCACACAAGTGCAACTTGTTTCTTATGCCATGCTTAAACAAATCAAAGGATTAATTAAAGAAACGGAAACGAATGAAGATGATCTTCTCGCTTACGCAAAGGTAGAAAATCTAACAGATCTGTCTTGTGAAAAAGCACAAGAAGTTTTAGGGCTGTTGGAAAAAAAGAAAAATATTCAAAGAGAAAGAGCTCTACAATCTCTCCCACAACAAGAGCAAATAAACGCCTCTATACAAGATGCCGAATATATTCATATCCAAGATATCGAATATGCTCCAACGTCTCATGAACAACAAAGGGCGGTGTGAAATGCAACAAAGAACTGCAGAATGGTTTCAAGCCCGTTTAGGTAAAGTCACCGCTTCAAATATTTATAACATTCTTAGTAAAACAGCAAAGGGAACGCCTACAAGCAAATATGAAGATTACAAAATTAAACTCATGACAGAGCGTTTAACTGGAGAGATAAGTCAATCTTATATAACACCCGTTATGCAATGGGGCATTGAACATGAAGAAGAGGCACTCAAAGAATATGCTTTCATTTATGATACACAAATCACTCAATGTGGCTTTATTCAACACCCTACAATTCAAATGGCGGGCGCTAGCCCTGATGGCTTTGTTGGAAATGATGGTTTAATTGAAATCAAATGCCCTCAATCAAGCAACCATTTGCGCTTCTTTATGGATAATGAGATCAAACCGGAATATCTTGCACAAATGCAATTCCAAATGGCTTGTACGGGACGCAAATGGTGTGATTTTATCAGTTATGACCCACGTTTTACGAGGGATGCATCTCATTTACGTATGAAAATCAAACGTATCCACCGTGATGACAAACAAATTGAACAAATCAATCAAGCGGTTGAAAGCTTTTTAGTAGAAATAGAACAAGAGATACAAAGAATCTCAACAAAAGCCGCCTGATAGATTATGGGGGTGCTTTTCTTATGCCTCCTAGCACCCCCACCCTTTCATAACAAATTTCAATCAATACGTGATTCACGACACGGGTAAATTGCATCTTAAATGTAAGGAGGAATATATGGCGCCTCGTCCAGCTACCATAACACAACCAGCCATTGCACGTGCTTTAAGAGAAGCTAAAAAGCAAGGGTGCGAACTCATAGAAATCAAGCCCACCGGCGAACTGCTTATCTATCTTAAAGACAATATCCCATTACCAAATTCAGCTAATCATCATGATAAATCATGGAATTTGTCACCTGATGATTATGATATCATCTTATAGGGTGTCACCATGCCAAAACCACGCCCCCCTCATCTTGTTAAGCAAATTACACAACATGGTAAAATTGTATGGTATGTACGTATTGGTCATGGAAAACGTATTAGAATACGCGGAACCTATGGAACGCAAGAGTTTGTTGACAATTACAAAAACGCTCTTGCCGAATTGCAAGGGCTTATACTTCCTAAATCCAAAACCGGTAAACTTGATGAAGGTTCATTCGCATGGTTGCTTAAACAGTATCTAAACAGCTCTAATTGGCATAGTCTTGCTAAAATCACAAAAAAACAAAAAGAACTCATCCTTATGAAGGTATGCGATAGCATAGGAAATGTTCCATACCAAGCAATTGAAAAGAAACATATTATAGCTGGTGTTGAACGACGTAAAGAAACGCCAGCAATGGCTAGAGAATTTTTGAAAACACTTAATGGGCTTTTTAATTGGGCGGTTGAACAAGATCTTTTAGAAAACAATCCAGCTTTAGGCGTCAAAAAGCCTCCTCTCAAAAACAAAGAAGGCTTTCCTGCTTGGACAGAAGAAGATGTTGAGAAATATTATCAACGCTGGTCACATGGTACCCATGAACGTGTCTGGATTGATGTCCTCTTATATACGGGGTTGCGTCGTGGTGATGCCGTTCGCATTGGCTGGAAAGATGTAAAAAATAATATTATTTATCTCAAAACAGAGAAAAGTAAATTCCAAACAGATGTTTTTCTGCCTATTTTACCAGAATTAGCAGAGACACTTAAAATTGGTCCTATTGGTGATGAAACATTTATTTGTGGTAAACGCGGAAAAAAAATCCCCAAAGATAGCTTTAGTCTCATGTTTTACAGAGCATGCAACCAAGCCGGTATCAACAAATCAGCCCATGGTTTGAGAAAATTAGCAGCAACACGCGCTGCTAACTCTGGTGCAACAGTACCACAATTGAAAGCACTGTTTGGCTGTACAAATGATAATATGGCATCTCTTTACACAAAGAGCGCAGACCGTAAAAAACTCGCTCTTGAAGCCATAAAAAAGCTTCAAAAAGATGAGGGATAGAGGCAAAAAAACGTAATAGAATCAGTATTCATCAATTCCCTTATTTATATAATAATTCATTGATTTTTATGTTTTTTATTAAGCAAGACTAGAATTTAATAAGAATGTGAGATTCTTACCGGAAATATTTCTTATAATGCAGCAAATCATTCAAAACGTATAATTAATTACACAAAATATTTTATGGCTACGCTTCAATGAAACGTACAAACTTTTCTAACGGTTCTCGTTCTGTCTCAAAATTATTTTCGGGAGCATTCATATCACGATAACCAAGTGCCATACCACAGATAATATGACGATCAGAAGGGATCGATAAAAGTGTACGAATCTGTTTATGATAATCAGCAAAAGCTGCTTGAGGGCAAGTGTCTAATCCAAACCCACGTGCTGCTAGCATAATAGTCTGCATAAACATACCCAAGTCAAGCCAACTCCCTATTTCCATGTCGTGATCCATTGTAAACAAAATCCCTACAGGCGCATCGAAAAATAAATAATTCCGCGCCTTTTGATGAAGCATTTTTTCTTCATCGCCTTTTTGAATTCCAAGACTCTGATAAAGATCCAAACCAACTTTTCGACGCCTTGAAAGATAAGGTTCACGCCATTGACGTGGATAATAATGATATTCACGCTCTCCTTTTACACCTGAAAGCACAAGCTGTGAAAGCTCTTTCCCTACTTTCTGTAATATACTTCCCGTAAGCACAATCACTTGCCATGGCTGAATATTTGTTCCAGATGGTGCACGTGCTGCAAGTTTTAAGATTTCCTTGATTGTTTCCAAACTAACAGGCTGGTCAGTAAAAGCGCGAATTGACTTTCGCGATAAAATAGATTGAAAAATACTCATGGGAGAAATTGCCATTATCTTTACTTTCTTTAATAAAAAATATCTTTTGCTTATCAAGGACAGTATACTACAAAAACATATTTTCTGCTGTATGCGCACGCTCTATTTCTTCAAATGACTTACACATTTCACGCAATGTTAAAGACCATCCACCTATTAGGGTAGCACAACTTATCTCTTTTAATAGAAAGAAAATTGTCTAAAAATAGATGAAATAAATTTCATAATCAACGATTAATCCCAACTCTGTTAAGCCTCTCAAAAGAGATCTCCTCAATTCGTTCTAAACCTTATAGAAGATCATCAATATCATGCAACGTCTTTTAAATCCGCTCGCCCTTTTTATGAATTTCTGCAATTAACTTCTTAAGCTTTTTCTCATCATCAGAGGGATTTCTCCAACCATAGCCAACATCTCAGATATTTCAAACAATGAAAATTTAACTCTTTTACGTAGTATTTGTTTTAATTTATACGGTCCGTTTGTATATAAAGCCGCATATTTTCACGCCGAAAAGGAATAAGAAGCCCTTCTTCTTTATAATAAAGAAAAATATGATCTGTTATTGAAAACCCACGCGTCAATTCCCTAATTGAATAATATTCGTACATTTTATCATTCTATCTTCATAGACGACATTGTTATAAGAAATACGCTTGTTTTTTTATAAAACTTTAGTAAGTATCCTATCCTCCACTTTCCCACTCCCTAAAATATAAAGACATGAATTCTCATCATAAGATCTTTTAAATCCTTGCAGAAAATATCAATTAAAAAAATTTTTAAAATTCGAAGTCAGTCGTGATTTTACTTGTAGACAATTCTCTCTTTTTTTGAAATATGCCTTTTAGGTTTCATATGTCTTAAAAAGAATTTTCTATACTGCCTTCAAAAATAAGAAAACTTTAAAATGAAGCAATAAAAAAAGATAAGCATCATTTAATTTTCTATGATTATATTTTCAGGAGAATATATAGCTTCTACATTTCGAGATAAAAAAACGTCTGAACTTCCTATTCAGACGTTTTTATATTATGTGACTTTTCTTTAAATTATTCAGCAACAGTTTCGGCTGTCATGTTTGTCAACATAGCCTTGGCCACTTCGTTATTACTAGACTTACGCTGCTCATCTACAATCAAATCATCACGAACTGCAGCAATACGACGGATTTGAGAAATCGTGCCACCTGTACCAGCAGGAATAAGACGACCGACAATAACGTTCTCTTTAAGCCCTTGCAAAGTATCAATTTTGCCAGAAACCGCCGCTTCAGTAAGAACGCGCGTTGTTTCCTGAAATGATGCCGCCGAAATGAAAGAAGGCGTTTGAAGAGAAGCTTTTGTAATTCCAAGAAGAATGGGATTACCAGATGCAGGCTTCTTTCCTTCTGCAATCAAATTATCATTGATTTCATCAAGTTCAATACGATCAACATTATCGCCTGGAATATAACCAGAATCTCCAGATTCAGTAATTTCAACCTTTTGCAACATTTGACGAACAATCACTTCAATATGCTTGTCATTGATAAGAACCCCCTGCAAACGATAAACCTCCTGAATCTCATTAACAAGGTAAGATGCCAAAGCTTCAACACCCTTAATCGCTAAAATATCATGAGGGGCTGGATTACCATCAAGGATATAATCACCCTTCTCAATTTGATCACCTTCTTGGAAGTGAAATAACTTACCTTTTGGGATCAAATATTCTACTGGCTCAAGAGTTTCATCATTGGGTTCAATGATAATACGACGTTTATTCTTATAACCACGACCAAAACGAATTGTACCACTGACTTCAGCAATAATCGCATGATCCTTTGGACGACGCGCTTCAAAAAGCTCTGCCACCCGTGGTAGCCCCCCTGTAATATCTTTCGTCTTGGCACTTTCCATTGGCAAACGAGCAATAACATCACCAGCTTTAACATGAGCACCAAGCTCAACAGAAAGAATAGTTTCTACTGACATCATATAACGGGCTTCACCTCCCTTATATAATTTAGCAATGGACTTACCTTCTTTATCGGCGTGAATAATAATGGCTGGCTTGAGCTCCGCACCACGTGGATTAGCACGCCAATCAATCACCAAACGTTTCGTAATTCCTGTAGATTCATCAGCTGTTTCAGTGACTGATAAACCATCAACCATATCTTCAAAACCTACATAACCTTCAACTTCCGTTAAAACTGGACGTGTATAAGGATCCCATTCTGCTATACGCTGTCCACGTTTAACCATATCACCATCATCAACAAAAATATGCGCACCATAGCTAACACGATGCACAACACGTTCTTTTCCTAACTCATCCTTGATAAGGATAGCCATATTACGCCCCATAACAACCAAATGACCTTCAGAGTTACGAACCACATTGCGATTACGAATCTCCACCGTACCTTCATAAGATGCCTCTAAATACGATGAATCAACAACCTGTGCAGTTCCTCCTAAGTGGAAAGTACGCATCGTAAGCTGCGTTCCCGGCTCACCAATTGACTGAGCAGCAATAACACCAACGGCTTCTCCCTGATTAACCGGTGTTCCACGCGCCAAATCACGACCATAGCATTTTGCACAAACACCAAGACGTGTTTCACATGTTAAAGCAGAACGAATTTGAACAGATTGAATTCCAGCTTCTTCAATCTTAGCAACGTCAGCCTCCTCAATCATCGCTCCACCTTCAAGAATAACCTCCCCAGAGACAGGATGTAAAATATCAACAAGGGCTGTACGACCAAGAATTCTTTGCCCAAGAGAGGCAACAATTTGTCCTGCATCAACAATTGGCTGCATCGTAAGCCCTTTTGCTGTACCACAATCAACGGCTGAAATAATAGCATCCTGTGCAACATCAACAAGACGCCGTGTGAGATAACCAGAGTTTGCCGTTTTTAACGCAGTATCAGCGAGGCCTTTACGCGCACCATGTGTAGAGTTAAAGTATTCGTTAACAGTTAGACCTTCCTTAAAATTTGAAATAATAGGTGTTTCAATAATTTCACCCGATGGTTTTGCCATTAATCCACGCATACCAGCCAATTGTCTCATCTGGTTAGCTGAACCACGAGCCCCAGAATGCGACATCATATAGATTGAATTCATGGGCCGTTGACGACCGGTTTTAGGATCAAAATCAACGGCTTGAATTCGTTTCATCATTTCATCCGCAACACGGTCTGTACATTTACCCCAAGCATCTACAACCTTATTGTATTTTTCACCTTGTGTAATCAAACCATCATTATATTGCTGTTCGTATTCCTTCGCCAAAGCTTCTGTTTCCGCAACCAAACGTGACTTGCTATCAGGAATGACCATATCATCCTTCCCGAATGAAATTCCTGCACGACAAGCATAAGAAAAACCAAGCTGCATAATACGGTCACAAAAAATAACCGTCTCTTTTTGTCCACAGTGGCGATAAACATGATCAATCATTTTAGAAATATTCTTTTTTGTCATTTCTTGATTGACAATATCAAATGAGATATTAGGATTTTTGGGCAAAAGCTCACCGATAATTAAACGACCAGGTGTCGTATCATAAAGTTTAGCAACTTCTTTTCCATCCTTGCCAATATTTTTAACACGGCCTTTAATCTTCGTATGAAGCGTTACAACCTTATTTTCCAGGGCATAATGAAGCTCACCTATATCAGAAAAAGCCATTCCCTCACCGGGTTCTTTTTCAGAAACAATCGAAAGATAGTAAAGACCAAGAACCATATCCTGTGAGGGAACAATAATCGGGGCACCATTAGCTGGATGAAGAATGTTATTGGTTGACATCATCAAAACACGAGCTTCAAGCTGTGCTTCAAGAGAAAGAGGAACGTGAACCGCCATTTGATCACCATCAAAATCGGCATTAAAAGCAGTACATACCAATGGATGAAGCTGGATAGCTTTTCCTTCAATCAAGACAGGTTCAAAAGCCTGAATTCCTAAACGGTGCAATGTTGGCGCACGATTGAGTAAAACAGGATGTTCACGAATAACCTCATCTAAGATATCCCAAACTTCTGGATGCTCTTTTTCAACAAGCTTTTTTGCTTGTTTTACAGTCGAAGAATATCCTTTTGCATCAAGCCGCGCATAAATAAAGGGCTTAAATAATTCAAGGGCCATTTTTTTAGGCAAACCGCATTGATGTAATTTTAATTCAGGACCTGTCACAATAACAGAACGGCCCGAGTAATCAACACGCTTTCCAAGCAGGTTTTGACGGAAACGGCCTTGCTTACCCTTTAACATATCTGAAAGAGATTTTAATGGACGTTTATTGGCCCCCGTAATCACACGCCCACGTCGTCCATTATCAAACAATGCATCAACAGCTTCTTGCACCATACGTTTTTCATTACGTACAATAATCCCAGGAGCACGCAATTCAATCAGCCGTTTCAAACGGTTATTACGATTGATAACGCGCCGATAAAGATCATTGAGATCTGACGTCGCAAAACGTCCACCATCAAGTGGAACCAATGGACGTAAATCCGGTGGAATGACTGGAATTGTTTTCATAATCATCCACTCTGGTTTATTCCCAGATTCAAGAAAATTTTCAACGATCTTAAGCCGCTTAATCAACTTTTTTTGCTTTAATTCCGAAGTTGTCTCAGACAACTCAAGGCGCAAATCATTAGCGATCTTATCGAGTTCCATACTCGCTAAAAGCTCGTAAATAGCTTCAGCGCCAATCATCGCTGTAAACTGATCTTCTCCAAACTCATCAATCGCAAGCATATATTCTTCTTCAGAAAGCAGCTGATGGAGTTTAAGAGAGGTCAACCCTGGTTCGGTTACAATATAATTTTCAAAATAAAGAACACGCTCAATATCTTTTAAAGTCAAATCTAAAAGTGTAGAAATACGGCCTGGTAACGATTTAAGAAACCATATATGCGCAACAGGTGCTGCAAGCTCAATGTGCCCCATACGTTCACGACGTACACGCGAAAGAGTAACTTCCACACCACATTTTTCACAAATAATCCCCTTATATTTCATGCGTTTGTATTTACCGCATAAACATTCATAATCTTTAATCGGGCCAAATATACGTGCACAAAAAAGACCATCACGCTCTGGTTTAAAAGTCCGATAATTAATAGTCTCAGGCTTCTTAATCTCACCATACGACCAAGACAAAATTTTCTCAGGACTCGCAATCGAAATACGAATAGAGTCAAATGTTTGCGCTGGCGCTTGAGGATTGAAAAGATTCATGACCTCGTGGTTCATGCCGTTCTCCTTCAAAGATTCTTAGAACCTGTTTTAATATCTCATTCATTTTATAACAGATCCTCTTAAAAATACATTTACTTTTAAAAATGATCTGTATGACTCTAAATAAGCTTATTGAGCCTTCTTAAAGTAATCAGAGCGCAACCTTTTTCTCGTGCGCTTCTTGGATTATTGTTCTGGCGTATCAGATAAAACACGCTGTGCAATAAGTTCACGCGCATCATCAAGCTCTACATTAAGAGCGAGTGAACGCATTTCTTTAACCAACACATTAAAGCTCTCAGGTATCCCAGCTTCAAATGTATCATCACCACGTACAATCGCTTCATAGACTTTCGTCCGACCAGCGACATCATCCGATTTTACTGTCAACATCTCCTGCAAAGTATATGCTGCACCATAAGCTTCAAGAGCCCAAACCTCCATTTCACCAAAACGTTGACCACCAAACTGTGCCTTACCTCCCAATGGCTGCTGCGTAACAAGTGAGTAGGGACCAATAGAACGTGCATGAATCTTATCATCAACAAGATGGTGCAATTTCAACATGTAAATATACCCTACCGTTACTGGCCGATCAAAGGGCTCTCCCGTACGACCATCATAAAGCGTAACCTGCCCTGAACTATCTAGACCAGCATCTTCCAGCATCATATTGATATCAGACTCATGGGCTCCATCAAAAACAGGCGTTGCAATTGAAACCCCTTTCTTCATCTGAAGTGCCAACTTGTAAAGACTTTCGTTATCATACTGACGCACAGGTTCGTTATGATTATCATCAGGCATAAGACTTTCAATACGTTGACGTAAAGGAAGTATATCACCAGTCTCTTGATATAATTCTAACAAATCACCAATCTTTTTACCCATCCCGGCACATGCCCAACCAAGGTGCGTCTCAAGAATTTGACCAACATTCATACGACTCGGCACACCAAGTGGATTTAAAACAATATCTGCATGCGTCCCATCTTCAAGAAATGGCATATCTTCTACGGGCAGAATACGTGAGACAACCCCCTTATTTCCGTGACGTCCCGCCATCTTATCACCCGGTTGGATTTTGCGCTTCACAGCCACAAAAACCTTTACCATTTTCATGACACCAGGAGGCATTTCATCACCTCTTTGGACCTTTTCAACTTTATCCATAAAGCGACGTTGTAATGCTTCTTTTGATTCATCATATTGCTTGCGCAAAGCTTCAATTTCATTTTGAAGCTTTTCATCCTCAACAGCAAATTGCCACCACTGCGAACGTGGATAATGCCCCATTACCGTACTATCAAGCTTTTTGCTCTCCGAAAAGCCTTTCGGACCTTCTACAGCGACTTTACCTGTTAACATATCAGTAAGACGCGCATAAACATTGCGATCAAGAATCGACTGTTCATCATCACGATCTTTTGCTAAACGCTCAATTTCTTCACGTTCAATTGCCATAGCACGCTCATCTTTTTCCACTCCATGGCGATTAAAAACGCGAACCTCAACAACAGTACCAAACGTTCCAGGAGGCATACGCATAGAAGTGTCGCGAACATCTGATGCCTTTTCACCAAAAATTGCACGCAGAAGCTTTTCTTCCGGCGTCATGGGACTTTCACCCTTTGGTGTAATCTTGCCAACCAAAATATCACCTGGTTGAACTTCAGCACCAATATAAATAATGCCAGCTTCGTCAAGATTCCTTAATGCTTCTTCTGCAACATTTGGAATATCGCGGGTAATTTCCTCTGGACCAAGTTTTGTATCACGTGCAGCAACTTCAAACTCCTCAATATGAATTGAAGTAAACACATCATCTGCAACAATGCGCTCAGACAACAAAATGGAATCTTCGTAGTTATATCCATTCCAAGGCATAAAGGCGACAAGAACATTCCGACCAAGAGCTAAATCACCAAGATCTGTAGATGGCCCATCTGCAATGATATCACCCTTTTCTACCCGATCACCAACATGTACAAGAGGCCGCTGATTAATACAAGTGGACTGATTAGAACGCTGAAATTTTTGTAAACGATAAATATCAACGCCTGATTTTGAAGGATCTAAATCTTCTGTTGCACGAATAACAATACGGGTCGCATCGACTTGATCAACAATACCACTCCGTTTTGCGCTCACCGCAGCTCCTGAATCGCGGGCAACAACGGACTCCATCCCCGTCCCAACAAATGGCGCTTCAGCGCGCACAAGAGGAACTGCCTGACGTTGCATGTTCGATCCCATAAGCGCACGATTCGCATCATCATTTTCCAAAAACGGAATTAGTGCGGCTGCCACAGAAACCAACTGTTTTGGTGAAACATCCATTAAATCAACATGATCGCGCGGCGCCATTAAAACTTCACCAGCATGACGGCAAACAACAAACTCTTCTATAAAACGGCCTTCACTATCTAATGAAGAGTTCGCTTGAGCAACATAATGCTTTGCTTCTTCCATCGCTGAAAGATAAATAACTTCTTTGGTGACTTTACCATCAATAATTTTACGATATGGGCTTTCAATAAAGCCATACTTGTTAACCCGTGCAAATGTTGCTAAGGAGTTAATAAGACCGATATTAGGGCCTTCTGGTGTTTCAATCGGACAAATACGACCATAATGCGTAGGATGGACGTCACGAACTTCAAACCCCGCACGCTCACGAGTCAATCCCCCTGGACCAAGAGCAGAAAGGCGACGCTTATGGGTGATTTCTGACAAAGGATTGGTTTGATCCATAAATTGCGACAACTGTGAAGACCCAAAAAACTCGCGAACAGCTGCAGCAGCAGGTTTTGCATTGATTAAATCCTGCGGCATAACTGTATCAATTTCAACTGATGACATACGTTCTTTTATCGCACGCTCCATGCGCAGCAAACCAATGCGATATTGATTCTCCATCAACTCCCCAACGGAACGAACACGACGATTACCGAGATTATCAATATCATCAATTTCACCACGACCATCACGCAATTCAACCAACATCTTAACAACAGCAAGAATATCCTCTTGACGTAAAACGCGAACGGTATCTGGACAATCAAGATCCATACGCAAATTCATCTTAACACGTCCAACAGCTGAAAGATCATAACGCTCTGGATCAAAAAACAATGAATGAAACATTGCTTCCGCTGTATCAATTGTTGGGGGCTCACCTGGACGCATCACTCGGTAAATATCAAATAATGCATCCTGTCGACTTTCATTTTTATCCACTTTTAAAGTATTGCGGATATAGGCGCCAATATTCATATGATCAATATCAAGAATATTGATTTGATCAGCACTAACATCAAGCAAAATCTTTAATACTTTTTCGTCAATTTCATCACCAGCTTCAAGGTAAATCTCACCTGTCTCGTAATTGACGATATCTTCAGCGAGATAACACCCTAATAAATCATCTTCACTAACTTTAACCGACTTGAGGCCTTTTTCTGCTAAAGACTTCGCAGTACGAACTGTTAGTTTTTTCCCAGCTTCCGCAACAACTTCACCACTATCTGCATCTATAAGGTCAGAAATGAGCTTCATTCCTTTAAAGCGATCAACAGAATAAGGAACACGCCACCCTTCTCCATCACGCTCATAAGTCACTTTATCATAAAATGTCGATAAAATGTCTGAGGCATCCATACCTAATGCCATTAACAGACTGGTAACAGGTATTTTGCGCCGCCGATCAATACGCGCATAGATGATGTCCTTAGCATCAAATTCAATATCCAGCCAAGAACCACGATATGGAATAACACGAGCAGCAAAAAGAAGTTTTCCCGATGAATGGGACTTGCCCTTATCATGATCAAAAAAGACACCAGGAGAACGGTGCATCTGAGAAACAATAACACGCTCCGTACCATTAACAATAAAGGTACCATTGGCGGTCATTAAAGGCATATCGCCCATATAAACGCCCTGCTCTTTAATGTCTTTGATATCTTTGGAGCCAGTATCCTCATCAACATCAAAAACAATCAAACGCAATATCACCTTTAATGGAGCTGCATAAGTTAAATCACGTTGACGACATTCTTCCACATCAAATTTTGGTAAATCAAATTCATAACCAACAAACTCAAGCATAGCTGTACCGGAAAAATCGGAAATAGGAAATACCGATTTAAAAACAGCTTGCAAACCTTCATCTGGTCGTCCACCTTTCGGTTCCTCAATCATGAGAAACTGATCATATGACGCTTTTTGAACCTCAATAAGATTCGGCATCTCTGCCACTTCAGGAATCTTACCGAAAAATTTGCGTACCCGCTTACGACCATTGAATTGAGACATCATTGCGTGAGTCTGAGCCATCGTCGCTCCTTGATTCTTACTCTTCAAGGTAGACCAACCTTGAAAGCCTTATATCATTAACCTGCATATGCAGACCAGTTCACTTGATACCCAATAATGAGCATCATTAACTTCCCCTACCAAAACAAGCCTTCCATTGACTTGACTCTATGATAAGGGATGAGTAGCCAAACCCTATACCCACTATTGCGATTAAACCTTTGGCAAAAGGTTTTTTTACTCATTACTTTTCCTCTTTTTAGAGAAAGAAAATCGGCGAACATTTATGTTCGCCGATAAAATTAATTTTATTTAAGTTCAACTTTAGCACCAGCAGCTTCAAGTTGAGATTTAATTTTCTCTGCTTCTTCTTTAGAAGCACCTTCTTTAATAGGCTTAGGAGCTCCTTCAACCAGATCTTTCGCTTCTTTAAGACCAAGTCCAGTAAGAGCACGAACTTCCTTAATAACATTAATTTTTTGCGCGCCACCTTCAACAAGAATAACATCAAATTCTGTTTTTTCTTCAGCAGCTGGAGCAGCAGCACCAGCAACAGCTGCGACAGCTACAGGAGCAGCAGCCGAAACGCCCCACTTTTCTTCAAGTAACTTAGAAAGCTCAGCAGCTTCTAAAAGAGTTAGATTAGAAAGGTCTTCTACGATCTTCGCTAGATCAGCCATTTTTAAATTCCTTTAATTAAAAGATTTGAACCATTATTAAAACTTATTCAAAAAAACAGAAAAGCATTAAAGCTCTTCCATCAACGTGAATAAACAGCCTTAAGCCGCCTTATCCTCCTGAGCATATGCGCTAATGACACGTGCAACCTGTCCACCAGGTGCATTAACAACCTGTGCAATACGGGTTGCAGGAGTAGAAATCATACCTACAAGTTTTGCCCGCAATTCGTTTAATGAAGGCAATGAAGCCAATGACTTCACAGCATCTACAGTTAAACTTGTTGCCCCCATTGAACCGCCAAGGATGACAAATTTGTCATTGCTTTTTGCAAAATCAACAGCAACCTTCGGTGCTGTGATCGGATCTTCTGAATAAGCAATAAGTGTTTGTCCTGAAAACAAACCCATTATCGATTCAGATTCCGTGCCCTGAAGAGCGATTTTAGCAAGACGGTTTTTGGCGACTTTAACGGCACCTCCAGCTTCACCCATTTTCGAACGTAAATCGTTCATCTGTGAAACTGTCAGACCGGAATAATGTGCAACAACAACAGAACCAGACTTTTGAAAAGCCTCGTTAAGCCATGTAACAAATTCGCGTTTTTCCGCTCTATTCACTGTCTCTCTCCATTTAACAGATTTATTTTTAAATAAATCTGTTGGTTACCTTTGATAACATAAAATACTTCATGTTACCGATGAGGATCCTGTCCCCTTTTTCACGCACAGCGTTCAAAGGCAACCTTGGCTCAAACCCTTTAAGTCTTTTAACTCTCAGTTTTTTACCCCAGTCTCATACAGGCTTTTTTTTCGATTAAGATGCTTAAAACATCACCTACAATCTCGGACAGGATATTCCGGAATTTCTTCCGGTATAACCTAAGCTCTATAAAGCTTAGATGGCTAAATGCCGGACAAAACCGACATTTAAAATATAATTTTGATCGTCACTTACCTCAAAAAAATTATCAATAAGCTATACTGACTCTGAACGAACCGTTGCTGGATCAACTTTAACACCAACCCCCATTGTTGAAGAAACAGCAACGCGCTTAATATACTCACCTTTTGCACCTTGCGGTTTGGCTTTAATAACTGCATTTGCAAAGGCTTTAATATTTTCTACAATTTTTTCAACGTCAAAAGAAGCTTTTCCAATACCAGCATGCACAATACCAGCTTTTTCAACGCGAAACTCGACAGCACCACCTTTAGAAGCTTTGACAGCACCGGCAACATCAAGTGTTACAGTCCCAACTTTTGGATTTGGCATCAAACTCCGCGGACCAAGAATCTTACCAAGACGACCAACGAGAGGCATCATATCTGGTGTTGCAATACAACGATCAAAGTTAATCACCCCCCCATTAATGTTTTCAAACAAATCCTCTGAACCCACAATATCAGCTCCAGCTGCCTTAGCCTCCTCGGCCTTATCTCCACGAGCAAAAACGGCAACACGAATATTTCGTCCCGTGCCATTCGGCAAATGAGCAACACCTCGAACCATCTGATCAGCATGACGGGGATCAACACCCAAATTCATTGAAATTTCAATTGTTTCATCAAACTTAGCTACGGCACGCTCCTTAACCATTGAAACAGCATCTTTTAAAGCGTAAAGTTCATTAAAATCAATATCTTTTCGGATATTTTTTATTCTCTTTGCTACTTTTGCCATAATATTAGCCCACCACTTCTAAGCCCATTGAGCGTGCAGAACCTTCAACCATACGCATTGCTGCCTCAATGTCATTCGCATTAAGATCTTTCATCTTTGATTCCGCAATCAAACGAATTTTATCGCGAGAGATGCTCCCTACAGACACTTTACCAGGCTCTTTTGAACCAGATTTTAGTTGTGCTTCCTTCTTTAAAAAGAACGACACAGGAGGTGTCTTGAGAGAAAACGTGAAAGACTTATCTTGGTAATACGTAATAACAACTGGAATTGGTGCGCCCTTTTCCATTTCTTGCGTCGCCGCATTAAACGCCTTACAAAATTCCATGATATTAATACCACGTTGCCCAAGAGCTGGACCAATCGGTGGAGATGGAGTAGCAGCCCCTGCAGGAACCTGCAACTTGAGTTGACCTATACTTTTTTTTGCCATAATAATCTGCCTTTAATTTCACCGGGATACTAACAATTTATCTTGCTTGCTACCCGCTGCAGTCATGTGGTTCGGATCATTAAGCCGACAAAAGCCATAAATCACCTCCCACTCCTTCCTTAAAGTAATCAAAACTACTCTAAGTTTAATCAGAGTTTTTCAACCTGACCAAATTCCAAATCAACAGGCGTAGGACGCCCAAAAATGAGCACCTCAACCTTAAGACGAGAGCGCTCTTCTTCAACCTCTTGAACAATTCCATTAAACGAAACAAAAGGACCATCAGCAACGCGAACTTGCTCTCCAACCTCAAACAACACAGAAGACTTTGGAGATTCAACCCCTTCCTGAACTTGCTTAAGAATTTGCTCAACCTCTCGATCAGAAATGGGAACAGGACGTGCATCTGATCCTAAAAAACCTGTCACTTTAGGCGTATTCTTAATAAGATGATAAACCTCATCTGTTAATTCAGCACGAACAAGAACATAACCAGGAAAAAATTTCCGTTCAGTATCAACTTTGCGTCCACGACGAACTTCTACAACACGCTCCGTTGGAACAAAAATCTTCTCAAATAGATGGTCGAGTCCTTTTTGCTTTGCCTCCTTATCAATAGCTTCCGCTACTTTCTTTTCAAAATTTGAATATGCCTGAACAATATACCAACGAGCAGCCACAGTCACACTTCCTCACATTCTCAACTAAAAAGATATTTCAGAAGATCAATAACCCGCCAAACACCAAAATGCATAATCTGATCCACAATAAAAAAGAAAGCTGAAGCTAATGCCGTTACCAACAAAACCATAACAGTAGAGATAACTGTCTCACGACGCGTAGGCCACTTTACTTTGACTGTTTCTGCATAAACCTGCTTCAAAAAGGTAATTGGATTTGTTTTAGATACCTTCGTCACACTATACTCTCTCTAGCCCTATTATACTCACTTTTAGTTCTATTATGTTTTATTTAGTTCTATTGTGTTTTATGCAACAAAATAAATATAAAGAAACGCAAAAGCCAACTTCCAGACTGATGCAATTTTTCTACTTCTTATTCAATAGCGTTTCACTCACAAAAAAACAAGCCCCAGATAAAAAAAAGCGAAAAAGACAGTAAGATTCGCTCCCCTAACATCTAAAATTCTATTCCCCTTTGGCAGGGGCAGCAGGACTTGAACCCGCGACCTGCGGTTTTGGAGACCGCCGCTCTACCAACTGAGCTATACCCCTAACTCTCAAAACTAAAACACCTTTAGTAACCTTTCAATAACCATTATTTACTCAATGATTTTAGAAACGATACCGGCACCAACAGTACGACCACCTTCACGAATAGCAAAACGAAGCTTCTCTTCCATTGCTATCGGGACAATCAGCGACACATCCATCGCAACATTATCCCCTGGCATAACCATTTCCGTTCCTTCTGGAAGCGTCACAATACCCGTAACATCTGTGGTACGAAAATAAAACTGAGGACGATAATTCGTGAAAAAAGGCGTATGACGACCTCCTTCATCTTTCGTTAAAATGTAAGCCTCTGCTTTAAATCTCGTATGGGGAGTAACAGAACCAGGCTTCGCCAAAACCTGTCCACGCTCAATTCCTTCACGATCAACACCACGAAGCAATGCACCAATATTATCACCCGCTTGTCCTTGATCTAAAAGCTTGCGGAACATTTCAACACCCGTGACCGTCGTCTTAGATGTTGGACGAATACCAATAATCTCAATTTCCTCGCCAACTTTAATAATACCACGCTCAACACGACCCGTAACAACCGTTCCACGTCCCGAAATCGAAAATACATCTTCTATCGGCATCAAAAATGGCTGATCAACAGGACGCTCAGGGGTTGGAATATAATTATCAACCTCACTCATTAAAAGACGAACAGCATCTTCACCTATGCTTTTATCCTTATCCTCAAGGGCTGCTAACGCAGAACCTTTTACAATCGGGATTTCATCTCCTGGAAAATCATATTTCGATAAAAGCTCGCGAACCTCAAGCTCTACAAGCTCCAAAAGCTCTGCATCATCAACCTGATCAACTTTATTAAGAAAAACAACAATTGCTGGAACACCAACCTGACGAGCAAGCAAAATGTGCTCACGGGTCTGAGGCATGGGACCATCAGCCGCAGAAACAACCAGAATAGCACCATCCATCTGCGCTGCCCCTGTGATCATATTTTTCACGTAATCTGCGTGTCCAGGACAATCAACGTGGGCATAGTGACGATTCTCCGTTTCATACTCAACGTGTGCCGTAGAAATGGTAATACCACGGGCACGCTCTTCTGGTGCTGCATCAATTTGATCATATGCTTTAAACTCACCAAAAAATTTCGTAATCGCTGCTGTCAACGAAGTCTTCCCATGATCAACGTGACCAATCGTACCAATATTAACATGCGGTTTTGTACGTTCAAATTTGCTCTTCGCCATCGCTATTAATCTCTTTTTATTCTCTGTCTTTGTTAGCACCTAGAAACAGGCCTGCAGAACTGAATTCAACTGGACCATATACCAGCCCAATCACCACAACTCTTAGGCGGAAAACCCCGCCCACTTTAATAATGGAATATCCTCCATTACACCTACTTGCCTAATCATCAACAACCATCTGGAGCGGGTAGCGGGAATCGAACCCGCGTATTCAGCTTGGAAGGCTGCTGCTCTACCATTGAGCTATACCCGCTTGACCCACGTACTAACTCTCCTTCGATGAATGGTGGAGGGGGTTGGATTCGAACCAACGTAGCATACGCAACGGATTTACAGTCCGCCCCCTTTAACCACTCGGGCACCCCTCCATTACACCGGCAAAGTCGCGCGATGAGGCATCACGACAATCATCTTGAACACCCATTCAATTCAATCTGATTGCGAAGTGGTTATGACGATTACGATTGTATCTGTCAACAGAATAAATACAATTCTGTACAAATTTCCTGCTCATAACCTTAAATCATAGATTTTTTCTAGCTATTTTTCTTATTAAAACGCTATAAAGAAGTTATGAAAGAAAAAACATCACAAAATTCTCATTATGCTCGTTTACGTCGTCGATATCGCGATACACAAGGCTTTCCTTCTCGACCTTCCACTCATATGAAGAAGGAAACCGCTTCTTTACAGCAAGGAATAATCTATCTTTATGGCATTCATTCAGTTCAGGCTGCTTTAAAAAACCCAAAAAGAATTTTTAAATATCTTTACGTTACACAAAATGCCTTAAAGCGATTAAATATATCCGAATCAGATTATCCTTGTCCTGTTACATTATGTACCCCCAAATATCTTGATTCGCTCGTTGGAAGTGAGGCTGTTCATCAGGGGATTGTTTTAGAAACTTCTCCTCTCAAACCATGCCAACTATCGGAACTAACCAATACTGATCTGGTCATTGTCATGGATCAAATTACTGATCCACATAATGTTGGCGCTATTATGCGCTCTGCCGTTGCATTTAAAGCTAAAGCACTTATTACCACTTGCCGTCATTCTCCCCAAGAAAGCGGTGTTCTTGCGAAAGCAGCATCAGGGGCTTTGGAAATGATTCATTATATCACCGTAAGAAACCTCGCAGAGGCTCTTCAAGAACTTCATCAAACAGGATTTACAAGCTTTGGCCTCGATTCAGAAGGGAATCAACCTCTAGAAACAACATTAACAGGGAATAAAATTGCTCTTGTTTTAGGTGCAGAAGGGAAAGGCTTACGAAAAAAAACGCGTGAAACAGTTTGCGCTTTAGCTCGCCTTGATATGCCTGGAAATATTAAATCATTAAATGTTTCAAATGCAGCAACAATAGCACTTTATATAACACATAAATATCTTAGATTTTAGCTTTTAATTTTTTTTGAAATATCAAAAAAGCCAACCAATAAAAAACCCGTAAGAAACCCGCCAATATGGGCTTCCCATGCTATTGAGATACCATTTTCTTCAAACAAAACGGAAGAAATACCTATGATAAAATCAGCCGCCAACCACACACTTATATAAATAAGTACGCTCTTGGAACAAAGGGCTTTTTTGATGGACAATAAACTCCCCAAAGGTTTTTCGTTTTGCACATTAATACCTAAATAACCGTTGGGAAAACCATAACGTGCAATAGCCCCCATCATTCCAGATACAGCACCTGATGCTCCAACAAGTGATATGATACTTTCTTGATGAAATATAAAATACGTCAAAACGGATATAACTGCCATTAGTACCCAAAAAATCAAAAAACGAAAAACACCAAAATGCCTTACTAAAGGAGAACCAAAAACCAAAAGCCAAATCATATTAAGAGCAACATGTTTAAAACTACCATGCATAAATGAATAACTCACCACAGTATAAAAAAATGCGATAGGATCCGTCTTAAACAATGCTGGTGTAAATGAAAAAAATTCAAGACTTTCAATATAAAGCTGATGGGAAAAAAAATACTGAGGGATGCAATAAAGACACAAACAAAATACGATCAAGACAACAATAATAAAGGGAACATTCAATAAAGGTTCTTTAGGTTGTCTCGGCAATCGGGAAACATTCTTATATGGATGATAAGAAACTTTCATCGGATAAAATCTCTTCTTTTTCAGAAAAACTGGTTATTCTTTATAAAAAATAAAGATACCATTCCCAATGATACGGAATTTTTTAACACTTCTTCAAGCTTCCTTTTTAAATTTTCAACAGCTCACCATAAAAACCACCCGTCTTTTATACAAAAGATTTTGAAAAGCATGGATATTTTAAAAAATATAATTTATAAAATGAGTGATATCCTGCTTATTGCAAATGTGTAGTTTATCATGCTATATGTAAGGGCTTATGAATAAACAAGCTCTCTTATGAGGCACTTTATCGTAAAAATATTAAATACATATATTGCTTTTGTCAGAGATATATCAATTTTTGCATTTTTTTAATCACACTATACTTCAATTAAAACTTTATTCCTTTTTAAATAGTCTTATCCACACGCCCGCCACTTATAACGAATAAGGCAATCGTTTTAATCGCTTCAATATAAGAAAGCTTGCAATGAGAAAATCATAAAAATTTGAACCTCTCATTCAAATTTTAAAATGATAAATAGTTCTTATAGGTCAATTTACTACAAATAGATAACACATTATTACTGAGGAGGCAGATTTTGAGAACTCTGCTTACAATCTTTTAACCACACATCATAAATAGGATGCTCAACAGCGTTCAAACCAGGACTATCTGCAAACATCCAGCCTGTGAAAATACGCCGTATTTTTTTATCCAATGTTATTTCATTGACTTCAACAAAACCTGTTGTACGCGTTGGTTCATCTTTAGAGCTCGTATAACAAGCACGAGGTATTACCTGTAATGCACCATACAGATAAACTTCACCAAGAGAAACTTCAAAACGCGTCGTCCGACCTGTGATTTTATCAAGACCTGCAAATACAGCAATTCCATTGCTAATACGCTCAGCCCGCCCCCCACTATTTAAGGATAAAAGCACTAAAATTCCCATTAAAAAAATATATATAAAATGCCTCAACCCTAACAATAAAGAAAACCTCATCATATCAAAACCAACCGCACCCTAAAAACAACTCTTGTTATAACGTAGAGCCAAAAAGATAAAAATACACGCGCTCACTAAAACATTTTATTTTTTAGGTGACCACGCATCATAATCTTCACATACACAAGGACTCTCATCATTGTAAGGAATAGCTCCCTTTGGTCGATAGGCCTCACTTGTTCCTGTCATATTTGCAACGTGCGGCTTTTCCCATTCATAGGGATGATAATCCTCCTGTGTCGGAGGACACTCACAGCGATGATGAATCCAACCATGCCAACCTGGTGGAATAGTAGAAGGTTCAGAATAGTCTTTATAAATAACCCAACGGTGTGGGTAACCATCCTTATGAAGTCCTCCTTCATAATATATATTGCCAAATTGGTCTTTCCCTATCTGCTTACCTTTACGCCATGTGAAAAAATGCGTACCCACGGTATTACCATTCCACCAGGTAAAGATTTGCTTAAAAAAACGAGCCATTTTCTATTCCATTTCTTCAGTATTCTCATGAAATCAATCGCTGGAATAAACTTGTTAATGCTTTAAATTACCGAAAAATTTTCTGGTAAATTCAGACATAACTCCAATTGATAGGATAATTTTTCATCCCTTAATTTCGAGAAGATATCATATTTATAAATTCTTCTCTACCCCATAAAATTTAATCTATGCCAAGTTTCATCTTAACTAATTCATTAACAGTTTGAGGATTTGCCTTACCACCTGTTACTTTCATTACCTGTCCAACAAACCAACCTGCTAAAGCAGGTTTTTGTTTTGCTTGCGCAACTTTATCAGAATTATTAGCAACGATCTCATCAACAGCTCTTTCAATAGCCTTTGTATCTGTTACTTGCTTCATATTGCGCTCTTCTACAATTTGGCGTGGATCTCCCCCCTCATTCCAAACAATCTCAAAAAGATCTTTGGCAATTTTTCCAGAAATAACACCTTCTTTTATAAGATCAATAATGCTTCCCAATTGATTTGGCGATACTGGAGACTCCTCAATTTCACGATTATTTTTATTTAAAGCCCCTAAAAGATCATTAATTACCCAATTGGCAACTATTTTTCCATCACGCCCACGAGCGACTTCTTCAAAATAATCAGCAATAGCTTTTTCTGTCACAAGAATGGAAGCATCATACACTGTCAGTCCCATTTCTTTAATAAAACGCGCTTTTATAGCGTCAGGCAATTCTGGTAAATCCGCAGCCAAAGCATCCACAAATGCTTGATCAAATTCTAATGGTAAAAGATCAGGATCAGGAAAATAACGATAGTCATGCGCTTCTTCCTTTGAGCGCATAGAACGAGTTTCTCCTTTAGTGGCATCAAAAAGCCGAGTTTCTTGCTCTATGATGCCTCCATCTTCTAAAATTGCAATCTGACGACGCGCTTCATACTCAATTGCTTGACCAATAAAACGTATAGAGTTAACATTTTTGATTTCACAACGCGTTCCAAAAGCTTCACCAGGACGACGAACGGATACATTAACATCTGCACGCATAGAACCTTCATCCATATTGCCATCGCAGGTTCCTAAATAACGAACAATCGTACGCAATTTTGTCATATAAGCTTTGGCTTCATCTGATGAGCGCATATCAGGTTTGGAAACTATCTCCATAAGCGCAACACCAGAGCGATTAAGATCTACAAAAGACATCGTTGGATGTTGATCATGCATTGATTTTCCAGCATCCTGTTCAAGATGTAATCTTTCAATTCCTATTTCAATATCCTCAAATTGACCATTTGAATCTGGACCAACAGATATAATAATCTTCCCCTCTCCTACAATGGGATAGCGAAACTGAGAAATCTGATATCCTTGCGGTAAATCTGGATAAAAATAATTCTTACGATCAAAAACAGATTTTAAATTAATACGCGCTTTTAATCCCAAACCTGTTCGAACTGCTTGACGAACACATTCTTGATTAAGAACAGGCAACATCCCTGGCATAGCCGCATCAATAAGTGACACATGGTTGTTTGGCTCTGCACCAAATTTGGTTGATGCACCTGAAAAAAGTTTTGAATTTGATATGATTTGCGCATGAACCTCCATGCCAATGACGACTTCCCAATCACCTGTAACGCCAGAAATAAAACGTTTAGAATTAGGTGCACGCGTATCAATGATGCTCATTGCCAATCCACTACCAATATTTTAAAATATATCTCATAGTTTATTTTAAACCATTTACAGTACAAGCTTAAAATATAATATCACAACAACCAGATCCCATCGGGCTTGTTTTGTTTGCGGAAATATTAAGCTTTTTTAGAAGCCCTTTTCTTAGCTGACGTTTTCTCTGTAGACTTCTCTTTCGCAGCAGATTTTTCTTTCGCAGCAGATTTTTTCTTTGCCGGCTTTTCTTCAGGAAGATCCAATTCGTCATATTCTTTCATTAATTCTTCGATCGTCACTTCTTTATCTGTAACTTTTATCTGTGCTAACAAATGATCAATAACTTTTTCTTCAAAAATCGGAGCACGCAGATTTTCAACAGCTTCTGGTGTCTTACGGAAAAAGTCCATAATCTCTTTTTCTTGACCAGGATATTGACGAACTTGCTCAAAAACAGCTGCTTTTAGCTCATCTTCACTAACTTTAACACCGACCTTCATTCCAATTTCAGAAAGTACTAAACCAAGACGAACGCGACGTTGTGCAAGGACACGATATTCCTCCCGTGCCTTTTCTTCTGTAATACCTTCGTCCTCAAAAGTACGCCCAGCCTTTTTCAAATCATCATTAACCTGAGCCCATATATTATTGAATTCAATTTCTAAAAGTCCTTCAGGAATCTCAAAATTATAATCAGCATCTAAAGCATCAAGAATTTGACGCTTAATTTTTTGACGTGTCATTGAACCATATTGACTTTCAATCTGTCCACGAACAACCTCACGCAAGCGATTTAGAGATTCTAAGCCGACTTTTTTCGCCGCCTCATCATCAATTTTTAATTCATCTGGTCTAAAGACAGCTTTGATAGTGATGTCAAACTCTGCTTCTCGTCCTGCTAAATGCGCTGCACTGTAATTCTCTGGGAATTTTACAGAAATTGTTTTTGAATCCCCAGCTTTTACACCAACCAATTGCTCTTCAAAACCAGGAATAAATTGTTTTGATCCAAGAATCAGTTGTGCATCATTATCTGCCCCACCTTCAAATGGAACCCCCTCAAGCTTACCTAGATAATCTATGGTAATACGATCACCTTCTTCGGAAGATCCCTCTTTTAGGGAATAATTCCGTGTAGAAGAAAGGACGCGATTGACTTGCTCATCAATATCCTTTTCAGGAATAGCTGCAATTTCACGAATAACTTCAATATGTTCAAAGGGTTTAATTTCAATTTTTGGTAAAACTTCATACTTTAAACTAAAAGTAAAATCGGCTTTCCCGTCTAGAGTTTTTTCATCTTCATCTATATCAATTTTTGGCTGCATCGCTGGACGTTCATTGCGGTCTTCTAAAACAGAACGTGGTGCATCAGCGAGTATCTCATTGAGAATCTCTGCCATAAAAGATTTACCATACATTTTTCGCAAATGCCCACCTGGCACTTTACCGGGACGAAAACCATTAAGCTTGATCTTACCCTTGGTATCATCCAATCGTTCATTCAACTTTTTTTCTAAATCTTTCGCTGGAACCACGATCTTAATTTCGCGCTTCAGTCCTTCATTAAGCGTCTCGGTAACCTGCATTAAACACCTTCATTTTTCTAAGGAAAGGGATAACCCCTCTCTAATCATCATTACATTCTAACACTTCAAGAGTTACATTACCATGAAGCGGAATCCCAGACACGTAAAAACCCGTAGCACTTAGGGGATTGCTTTGGTGCGGATGGAGGGACTCGAACCCCCACGGTCTCCCGCCAGAACCTAAATCTGGTGCGTCTACCAATTTCGCCACATCCGCTTAAACTTAGCAAGCTAATAACCTTATACAAGCGGCGTTTCTATACCATTAATTATAGAAAAAAAGCAAATAAATATATTAAAAAAAACTCAATACACGTCTTTCTTACAAAGAACAAAACAAAATCTATGCTTTTCATACACGGCGACTTACGCTAATAAGTCGACTATGTTAAAGACATTTGATACTCCAATTCATATTATCGGTGGCGGTCTTGCGGGGTGTGAAGCAAGCTGGCAAATCGCTCAATCAGGAATTCCTGTTGTTTTGCATGAAATGCGTCCCCAAAAAAAATCAGATGCCCATAAAACTGATAAATTGGCAGAACTGGTTTGTTCAAACTCCTTTCGTTCTGATGATTCATCAACAAATGCCGTAGGGCTTTTACACGCTGAAATGCGATTAGCAAAATCTCTGATTATGAAAGCAGCTGATGCCAATAAAGTCCCTGCGGGGAGTGCTCTTGCTGTTGATCGTGATGGATTTTCAAAAACCGTGACATCAGCACTTGAAAACCATTCGCTTATAACGATCAAACGCGAAGAAATTCAAAAGATTCCTATGGATTGGAAACACGTTGTTATTGCAACGGGGCCCCTTACCTCACCTGCACTTGCTCAAGAGTTAAAAGCAATAACCGGTATAAAAGCCCTTTCTTTTTATGATGCTATTGCACCTATTATCCATACCGATAGTATTGATATGAATATTTGTTGGTATCAGTCTCGTTACGATAAAATTGGTCCTGAGGGAACAGGAAAGGATTATCTTAATTGTCCCCTCAACAAAGAACAATATGAAACATTCGTTGAAACACTAAAAAATGCAGAGAAAACAGAGTTTCGTGATTTTGAAAAAACACCCTATTTTGATGGATGCCTTCCCATCGAAATTATGGCTGAGCGCGGACTTGAAACTTTAAGACACGGTCCTATGAAACCTATGGGCTTAACAAATGCCCATAATCCTACCGTTAAACCCTATGCTGTCGTTCAATTACGCCAAGATAATAAACTCGGAACGCTTTACAATATGGTTGGCTTTCAAACGAAACTAAAATATGGAGAACAAGTTCGCATTTTCAGAATGATTCCCGGTCTTGAAAAAGCGGAATTTGCACGCCTTGGTGGTCTTCACCGTAATACCTATCTCAATTCTCCAATCATTCTTGATCAAACCCTTCGTTTAAAACAAAAAAAACAACTACGCTTTGCAGGGCAAATTACCGGATGTGAAGGCTATGTAGAATCAGCTGCTATAGGGCTTCTTGCTGGACGTTTTGCTGCTGCCGAATATCATCATAATCGTCCTTGCCTCCCCCCACAAACCACGGCTTTTGGAGCTCTTTTGAATCATATTACGGGGGGACACATTATAGATAAAGAAGCAGAAAGACAGTCTTTTCAGCCAATGAATATCAATTTTGGCCTCTTTCCCCCTATTGATTCTCTTAAACATTCAGGAAAACGCTTGCCAAGTAAAGAAAAAAAATTAGCAAAAAAACAAGTTATAACAGCGAGAGCTCTCAATGATTGTATTCAGTGGTTAGCGGATAAAGAATCAAAGAGCTCCTGTTTATAAAAAAAACATGATTCGATTTTCATCTACTAAACAAATTTCTATGACGCTCGTGAAAAAATACATTCTAAAGCCTTATAAAAATACTGTCTCAATCGATAGATTTCTGTTTATATTTCAGCATTTATTTAATAATGTAAAAGATATAAATAATTATATAAATATATTACAATAATAAAAAAATAGTACTTTACTTTCATTATTAATATTTTTTCTTTTTTGACTTTGTTCTTAATGTTTATGAAAAACTATCATTTTAACTTTTGTGTAATAAAGAAAAAATACTCGCTTACATTATTTAAATGACAATATCTATTTATAAATTAAACTTACAGTACTTTTATTTATAATTATAATTTATCTCTTTCTATTTTAAATGAGCAACTTAAATATTGTAATTTTTTTATTTCAGACTCTCTTATAGCAAGAGATAAAAACTATCTGCTTAGCCCGTCAAGTGCTAGCTCATACTGGCGCGAGACTGATATTGTAAGTTAAGAAAACTATCCTTTATGCACTGGCCTTAAATGCCGAGAGCTGACCACACATTATAGAAATAAAAAGTAGTATAATACCGTCAACGAGCCCCCTATTAAGCAAAAAACGGTAGCTTATAGTAGACTTTATACATTTAACAGATTTTTTTTGTTTTATACTATTTATAGGTGTTGTTTCTGAAGAAACTCTTTAGCCCTTCCACGTAATAAAAGTTAACTCATATTTTACAAGTTATTAATATCCCATTATTAAAATGGCATATTAATTGAAAAGGTTAAAAATATAAACTTCAAGCCTATATATTCTATGCAACTTTTACAATCATTTTCAAAAACATTAATCATTCATGAAATGAGAAAAAAGGTACAAAGACTCAAAATTTTTATATGAAAAACGTATACAATATCTCTGTCTAAGAAATATCTGTAAAAAAACCCGCTTATAAATAAATCGGGTTTTTTTAATGTTGTTTAAATTATTTTTTATTAACTGCTTCTTTAAGGCTTTTTCCTGCAGAAAATTTAGGTACAGAACGTGCTGGGATATCGATTTCAGCACCAGTTGAAGGATTACGCCCCTTTGTCGCAGCACGATGAGAAACTTCAAAAGAACCAAAACCTGGAAGACGCACATCGCCTCCTGAAGCTAAAGCTTCTGTTATAGAAGCCATAAAAGCGTCAACAACAGCACCAGCTTGCGCTTTCGAAACACCTGCTTTTTCAGCAACGGAACTAACCAGTTCACTTTTATTCATAAGATATTTCCTTTCCCTATATTAGCTGACAACATGACCTAATCATGTTATTGGTCAGTTTATTGAAAAGTACAGCAAACAGAAGTCTTATTTTTATCCAAAACATTGTTTTTTTAGCAATAATCACAGTTATTCACGGAATTTTTCACTTTTTTTAACAAAAAATAGAATAATAACCACAACAATGCCTTCTGCACCTTTTAAAATGCCGATATAAGTAAGATGCGTGAATCAGTGTGCAATCTGTATTCCTTCATTATCACTGTTCTCTGACCGGATAGGGACAGCCACTGTAGAAGGTTCTTTCCACTCAATAGTGTCAGGAAAACGAACCAAAGCGTGTTTCAAAACTTCACTCACATGATTTACTGGAATAATTTCCATATTATTTTTGACATCATCAGGAATATCAACCAAATCTTTTGCGTTTTCTTCAGGAATAAGTACTTTTTTTATCCCTCCTCGAAGCGCAGCTAGGAGTTTTTCTTTTAATCCACCAATTGGTAAAACACGTCCACGTAAAGTAATTTCACCAGTCATTGCAATATCTTTATGCACAGCTATCCCTGTAAGGACCGAAACAATTGCTGTCACCATAGCAATCCCAGCAGATGGTCCATCTTTCGGTGTCGCTCCCTCTGGAACATGAACATGGATATCACACTTTTCAAAAAGTGAAGGTTCAATCCCAAAATCAACAGCACGAGAACGCACATAAGATGCTGCCGCGGAAATAGACTCTTTCATAATATCACGCAAATTTCCAGTTACAGTCATCTTGCCTTTGCCAGGCATCATCACACCTTCAATGGTCAATAACTCTCCACCAACTTCTGTCCATGCAAGACCTGTTACAACACCAATGCGATTTTCTCCTTCAATCTGATTGTAATGATAGCGTTTAACACCCAAGAAATCATCGAGATTACTTTCTCTAACCTTTACAGACTTTTGATGCGTTTTGAGAATTTTTGTAACAGATTTACGGGCTATTTTCATGAGTTCACGCTCAAGATTACGAACACCTGCTTCACGTGTGTAAAACTGAATAATCGATCTTAGTGCTCCATCAGAAATGCTGAGTTCTCTTTTAGACAAACAGTGGTCTTTGAGTGCCTTTGGTAAAAGATGCTGCTTAATAATTTCCATTTTTTCACATTCAGTATAACCTGCAATACGAATAATTTCCATTCGATCCATTAGTGGACCTGGAATATTAAGCGTATTGGCAGTTGTGATGAACATAACATCAGAAAGATCATATTCAACTTCCAAATAGTGATCAATGAATGTACCATTTTGCTCAGGATCAAGAACTTCTAATAAAGCAGAGGAAGGATCTCCACGAAAATCTTGTCCCATTTTATCAATTTCATCAAGCAAGAAAAGTGGGTTAGATTTTTTTGCTTTTTTCATAGACTGGATAATTTTTCCAGGCATCGAACCAATATAGGTGCGGCGATGCCCGCGAATTTCCGCTTCATCCCGTACACCTCCCAATGAGATACGAACATATTCACGCCCCGTTGCCTTTGCAATAGAGCGCGCCAATGATGTTTTCCCAACACCAGGAGGACCTAACAAACAAATAATGGGACCTTTTATCTTTGACGCACGACTTTGTACAGCCAAATATTCAATAATTCTCTCCTTAACTTTCTCAAGACCAAAATGTTCATTATTCATGATCTTTTCAGCAAAATCTAAATTGTTTTTAATCTTAGATTTTTTACCCCAAGGCATTGCTAATAACCAATCAAGATAGTTACGAACAACTGTCGCTTCTGCGGACATCGGAGACATATTTCGTAATTTTCTGAGTTCAGCCCCAGCCTTTTCCTGCGCTTCCTTGGAAAGTTTTGTACTCTTAATACGGTCTTCTAGTTCAGAGAGCTCATCACGGCTATCATCTCCTGCTCCTAACTCTTTTTGAATAGCCTTCATTTGCTCATTGAGATAATATTCCCGTTGGTTTTTTTCCATTTGCCGTTTCACGTGCGAACGAATACGTTTTTCAACCTGCAAAACAGAAATTTCTCCTTCCATGAAAGACAGAACACGCTCAAGACGAGCTCGTACAGGTAAGAGCTCTAATATTTCCTGTTTTTCTGCAAGTTTAATCATCAAATGAGAGGCAATCGTATCAGCAAGCTTAGAAGGATTATCAATCTGACCTATTGCATTGACAACTTCAGGAGAGATTTTTTTGTTAAGCTTTACATAGTTTTCAAAATAAGCAATCACCGACCTTGAAAGAGCTTCAATCTCGACATCACCCTCTCTAGGTTCTTCTGTAACAGCTGCAAAAGCCTGATGGTAACCATCACTTAAAGAAAATTGACTAATTTTTGCACGTGCAGTCCCTTCAACCAAGACCTTTACTGTTCCATCAGGAAGCTTTAAAAGTTGGAGAATATTGGCAAATGTACCAATATGATAAATATCCTCTGATTTTGGATCATCATCAGAAGCATTTTTTTGTGTAACCAAGAGTATTTGCTTATCAACCGCCATCGTTTCTTCAAGAGCACGAATTGATTTTTCGCGGCCCACAAAAAGTGGAACAATCATATGGGGGAAGACAACAATATCACGAAGAGGTAAAACAGCATAAACCCCATCTCTTAACTCACCTGTCTTTTCATCAATATATTGCATAACTCTCCTTTCTGGAGCTATGAGCTATCTATAACACCAAGCCCACCCTTAGAAAATCTCAGCTCTCCACAATACATGAAGTGGTAATTACTAACACATAAATCAAGCATTATAACGATATTATTAGAAAAGCTTATTAAATACCGTTCATTAACATTTTTTATATTGTATATCGCACAATGTTATGCTGATACATTTTCTTTATCTTCTGCACGTTCTGAGTAAATATAAAGAGGACTCGCTTTCCCATCAACGACATCGCTCGAAATAACCACTTTTTGAACCCCTTCAAGAGCTGGTAATTCAAACATTGTCTCAAGGAGAATCTTCTCCATAATGGACCGTAAACCACGTGCACCAGTTTTACGTTCAATTGCTTTCTTCGCAATAGCACGTAAAGCATCTTCATGAAATGCTAACTCAACATTTTCCATTTCAAAAAGACGCTGATATTGCTTTACCAATGCATTTTTAGGTTGTGACAAAATTTGCACGAGGGCGTTAACGTCTAAATCCTCTAAGGTAGCCACTATAGGAAGACGCCCTATAAACTCTGGTATTAAACCAAACTTTATAAGATCTTCAGGCTCTAAATCACGAAAAATTTCACCAACACAACGTTCATCAGGGGCCTTAACAGCCGCAGAAAAACCAATGGAAGTTTTTTCACCACGTCCTGAAATAATCCGCTCTAAACCTGCAAAAGCTCCTCCACAAATAAATAAAATGTTTGTGGTATCAACCTGAAGGAACTCTTGTTGCGGATGTTTACGTCCACCTTGTGGAGGAACAGAAGCAATCGTTCCTTCCATAATTTTTAATAACGCTTGCTGAACTCCTTCTCCAGAAACATCTCTTGTAATAGAAGGATTGTCAGCCTTACGAGAAATCTTATCGACCTCATCAATATAAACAATACCACGCTGCGCACGTTCAACGTTATAATCCGCCGCTTGAAGAAGTTTTAAAATAATATTTTCAACATCTTCTCCCACATAACCTGCTTCAGTTAAAGTGGTCGCATCCGCCATCGTAAAAGGGACATCAATAATACGTGCTAATGTTTGTGCGAGATAAGTTTTACCGCAGCCCGTTGGACCAACAAGAAGAATATTTGATTTAGCCAATTCAATATCATTGCTTTTAGACTGATGCGCCAACCGTTTATAATGATTATGAACGGCAACAGAAAGAACACGCTTTGCATACTGCTGACCAATAACATAATCATCAAGAACGGATATAATTTCCTGTGGAGTAGGAACACCATCACGCACCTTAACCCCAGAAGACTTGTTTTCTTCCCGAATAATATCCATGCAAAGCTCTACACATTCATCACAAATAAATACAGTAGGCCCCGCAATGAGCTTACGCACCTCATGTTGACTCTTGCCGCAGAACGAGCAATAGAGAGTATTTTTTGATTCGTTCCCGCTATTGCTAATTTTGCTCATTTTTCTTTCCTTTCACCACGATATATGAATACTTCACCTTTTCAAAGGAAGCTTTTCATCATGAAAACTAAAAGACATATAGAAAATCATAAATGTCTTAATATTTTTAGGTGTTTCTCTTAATTTTTGCGATATTTTCTATTAAACTCTTTATTTAAAGTAACTGTTTTTTCTATAAAAATTCTTAATCTTTTTCTTCTTTTTCAGTTTCTGCACGATACTGTATAACATCATCAACCAAACCAAATGCTTTAGCTTCTTCTGCTGTCATAAAATGATCGCGATCAAGCGTTCTCTCAATAACCTCATAATCTTGACCTGTATGTTGAACATAAATTTCATTTAAACGCCGTTTCATCTTTATAATATCTTGTGCATGTCGCTCAATATCTGAAGCCTGACCTTGAAAACCACCAGAGGGTTGATGCACCATAATACGCGCATTTGGCAATGTAAAACGATGACCTTTTGCGCCAGCTGTTAACAATAATGACCCCATCGATGCTGCCTGCCCCATGCAAAGTGTAGAAACAGGAGGGCGAATAAACTGCATAGTATCATAAATAGCCATACCAGAGGTCACAACACCCCCTGGAGAATTAATATAAAGGCTAATTTCTTTTTTGGGGTTTTCAGCTTCCAAGAAAAGTAATTGTGCACAAACAAGCATCGCCATACCATCTTCAACAGGACCATTAATAAAAATAATCCGCTCCTTTAAAAGACGGGAAAAAATATCATAGGCCCGTTCACCACGATTGGTTTGTTCAATAACCATAGGCACAAGGCTTAATGCTGTTTTCATTGGATCACTCATATTTTTATTTTCCTTGTCATATAACAATCGCTCTTTACACATTCAATATTTTTATCCATAGGCTAACATTACTCTCTTGTGCAAGCGACAATCAAGAGCCGTTTAAGATAGATTAAAATCTCAATGATTAAAATAACTATAATAACTCTACCTAAACAAACTATGAACTTCAGGAATACGAGAGACTGCTCAGTGATAAAAACTTCCTTCCTTAGGTCTTTTTGTAGTCTTAGCCTTTCGTGAATATGAAATCCTATCAAGCGTGAAGCTGTAAGCGGTTTTACGCCAAAAGCTGATTCAAAGATGTACTCAGTTTTTCGCTCTGTCCAATAATAAAAAATTTCCTTTGCCTCGTGAAAAAAATATTTTGCTTTTCTAACCGTGAAATACCATCATTTCCCAACATCGTAACACCAAAATTTCCAGGTAAAATTGGCATTTTTTCTCTTTAATCAGAATGGTCTCCAAACACAACGTTTAAACCCAAGCCAATGAGGAATAATTTCCTGGCTTCCAAATAATCTTCAAATATTTTTATAATAGGGTTATTGGGGGAAAAATAAAGGGCAAAAACCCCTACTCTTATGTGATTTTCTCTTGCCAACCAAACCTGATTTGCATCTGGATGAAACTGTTTAACGAGATAAATATATGTATTTAACCAAAAGCCTTGTTTATATTTCATCAACATAACATGAAAAAAATTCGAGAACTGAACTATTGTACTTCCTGGTTTATCATCAGAAAAATTGGGATCAAGGCGGTAAATTGCTGAGCGTGGTAGAATTGATTCTGCTGCACATAATTCAACACCAGCAGGAAGATTCTCTATTTTTTTATCATAACTAAAAAGCTTAACGCGTTGCCCAATTTTTACCATTGAAGACAAACAAAGCCTATCAATCAATCTCAATTGTCCCCGATACCCAAAAGTGCAAATATCCATAGGCAATAGATCAAAAATATTCTAAACTTACGCGAAAAAGTTGTTCAACATCACGCACTCTATCAGCAAGGGCAAAAATCACTACTCGATCACCAGACAAAATACGCGCCTCTGCTGAAAGTTGTATGATTGTCTTATTACGATAAATTGCTCCAATTCTCAAACCATCTGATAAATTAAGCTCTGATAATGACTTACCAACCAATGAAGATGTTTGCATCACTTCCGCTTCAATAATCTCTGCTCGACCATTAAAAACTGAATGAACAGAGCGAATACGACCACGACGCATTTGTTGCAAAATTTTCGATATTGTAACGCTATGGGGATTAAGATAGGCATCCACACCAACGGCGCGGCTAAACTCTTGATAGGCAACATTATTAATTAATACCATATTGGCTTTGCAACCCAATCTTTTAGCAATAATAGCACTTAAAAGATTAACCTGATCCTGATTGGTCAATGTAATCATTAAATCGGCCTGATCAATTCCCGCATCTTGAAGAATCACTGGGTCTAACACATTACCATATAAAACGGTTGTTTTTTCAAGTTGATCAGCAATTGTGAGGGCTCTTTCTCTCTGCGATTCTATAATCTTCAATTTTAATTTATGGAGACGCTTTTCAATCGCTTGAGCAACATAAAGGCCAATATGTCCGCCTCCTGCAATAATCATGCGGTGGGCATCTTGTTCTTTATGACCAAAAAGCCCAACAGCACGACGCATCTGCTCACGAGCAACAACAAGATAGGTTATATCACCAACGCGCAATTGCGTTTCTGAATGTGCAATCAATAACTCCGAGCCACGTTTAATAGCAGTAACCGTCGTGTGAAGATCTGGAAAAAGCTCTGTTAATTGACGCAAAGGTGTATTAATGACCGGACAATCTTCCATACACTCCAAAGCGAGCGCAACAATATCATCATTACAAAAATAAAGAACATCTATTGCACCGGGCAGAGCAATACGACGTAAAACCATTTCTCCAACTTCAACTTCTGGTGAAATAACTACATCAATGGGAATATTCTCTCTGGAAAAAAGCGTCTTATAGCGGGGTTCTAAATAAGATTGTGAGCGAATACGAGCAATTTTTGTGGGAACATCAAATAATGAATGAGCGACCTGACAAGCAACCATATTTACTTCATCAAACAAAGTGACAGCAATCAACATATCAGCTTTATCTGCATCTGCGGCCAAAAGAACTTCAGGACGAGAGCCATGACCAACAAAACCTCTCACATCCAATGTATCGCGAATTTTTTCAATTAATTTGGTTTCAATATCAATAACAGTAACATCGTGATTTTCAGCAGCAAGACGCTCTGCTATCCCATAACCAACCTGTCCTGCACCGCAAATAATAACACGCATAACTTCAAGAAACTCCAAGCGCTTTAAGCTTACGGTGCAAAGCTGAACGCTCCATGCCTATAAATTCAGCAGTACGCGATATATTTCCACCCAAACGCCCAATCTGTGCCACTAAATATCTCTTTTCAAACAATTCTCGTGCTTCTCGCAATGGTAAATCCATGATACTTTCATCCGAGTCCATTTGAAGACGTGGTAAAGGATCACTCACTTCACTGGGAAGAAAGTCCGCTGTTATCGGACCATCACCATCCCGCACAAGAATAAGAAGACGCTCAATATTATTGCGTAACTGCCGTACATTACCCGGCCAAGCATGCGTTTGCAAAATAGCGATCACATCATCACTGATTTCACGCGGTTTAATTCCAACCTGTTGCGATATTGTTTTTACAAAATGATGTACAAGTTCTGGAATATCTTCACGACGCGCTGATAATGGTGGAACAGTAATAGGAACAACCGAAAGGCGGTGGAAAAGATCTTCTCTAAAACGCCCATCGGAAATGAGGTTTTCAAGATTTTGCGCTGTTGAAGAAATGATACGGACATCCACCTTAACACGTTTTGTACCACCAACTCTCTCAAATGTCTGTCCCGTTAATACTCGCAAAATCTTACCCTGAGTTTCACGCGGCATATCAGCAATTTCATCAAGATAGAGTATTCCACCATGGGCTTCCTCTAAAGCACCGATCTTGCGCTCTCTTCCCTCCATTTCGCTGCCAAACAACTCTATTTCCATTCTGTCCGGCGTAATCGTTGCCGCATTTATTGTAACAAATGGCCCATTTGAACGTGTTGAGAGTGCATGAATAGTTCGTGCAACAGTCTCTTTTCCCGCTCCTGAAGGACCTGTTATCATGATGCGACTATTGGTTGGTGCTACTTTTTCTATGATGTGACGCAAATTTCTTATGACTGTCGATTTTCCGATCAGCTCCAATGTCTCACTTGAACGTTTTCGTAATTCTGAAAGCTCACGTTTTAAATTTGAGTTTTCCAGTGTTCTTTCTGCAACCAATACAAGTCTATCAGCTTTAAAAGGTTTTTCAATAAAATCATAAGCCCCGCGCTTTATAGCTGAAACAGCGGTCTCAATATTACCATGACCAGAGATCATGACCACCGGAAGAGCCGGATATTGTGTCTTAATTTCATCAAGTAGTGCTAAACCATCGAGGCGACTCCCTTGTAACCAAATATCTAAAAAAATGAGTTTTGGAATACGCTCACTAATTTGAGCTAATGCTTCATCAGAGTTACAAGCAACACGCGTTTCATAACCTTCATCATCTAAAATACCAGCAACAAGCTCACGAATATCTGCTTCATCATCAACAATCAAGATATCTGATACCATACTATTCCCCTATCTTATGATTTATGGCTTGTATAATACTACCCTGCTTCCCCCCATCTGAGGGAAATATCAAACGGATCATCGCACCACGACCTTCATAAAAACTCTCCGGTGCATCATGAAGCTCCATAGAGCCTCCGTGATCTTCAATAACTTTGCGCACAATGGCTAGGCCTAGTCCTGTTCCTTTCTCCCGTGTTGTTATATAGGGTTCTAATAACTTTTGTCTTTGCTCTTTAGGAAGTCCTTTCCCGTTATCAACAACATCCACAACCACCCATTCTTCTTGACGATAAGAACGGACAAGGATATGACCGTGGATATTTTCCTCTCGCATAACCGAATCTATGGATTCGCTCGCATTTTTGATAACGTTACAAAAAGCCTGGACAATAAGACGATTATCAAATGCACCCATAAGGGGTAGACTTCCTAAGTCTTGCTCAAATTGAATATCATGTCGCGTCACTTCTATCAAGAAACATGCTTCACGCAACAATTCACGTATATCTAAAACATACATTTGTGGTTTGGGCATGCGTGCAAAAGAAGAAAACTCATCAACCATACGCCCAATATCTCCAACTTGGCGAATAATTGTGTCAATACATCGCTCAAAAACCTCTCTATCTTGTGTAATAACTTTGTTATAACGTTTGCGAATACGTTCAGCGGATAACTGAATAGGTGTGAGGGGATTTTTAATTTCGTGTGCAATACGCCGCGCAATATCCGCCCACGCCGCTGTACGTTGCGCTGCAACGAGATCTGTAATATCATCAATTGTTAAAACCCAAGATTGCCCCTGTCCATCATCCTCTTCCATTGTAACTTGAACATTACAAACACGCTCTTTTCCTGCAACGTTTAAAGTGACCTGCTCACGATGATTTTTACGCCCCAATGAACGCGCAAACTGAAAAACTTGCCAAATTTCAGTACTTAAAGATAAAAGACTTTGTCCAACGACCTGTTCAAAGCGAATATCAAACATCGTTTCAATAGATCGATTGATAATTGTAATATCACCATTATCATCGATACCAGCGACTCCCGCTGTTACACCCGATAACACAGCTTCAGAAAAACGCCGTCTCTCATCAATTTGATCACGTACTGCAATCAACTCATTGCGCCGACTTTTCAATTCACTAACCATGTAATTAAAAGTTTTGGATAATTGCCCAATATCCCCATCTTTTGCTCGCACTGGCACAAAAATTTCCATATTTCCAGAAGCAACATCATCAGCAGCACTAATGAGAAGACGAATAGGACGAACTAAGCGATCAGCAACAGCAATAGCCGCCCAAATAGCCGATAAGAATAAACTAAAAAAAAGACATAAATAAAGCATACCAAATGCAATTTGTGTCAGTAAGCGATTTTCATTTAAGTCACGATAACGATCTGTATTAACTTCTGTCAAACGCAACGCTGATAAAACGCCTTTATCAACGTCACGCACCAAATATAAAAATGTGTTTGGAATATTGTTAAACTTTAAAATAATACCAAAATAATCATGCACACCTGGTTGAAAAGAAAAAGGCCTCGCACTGGTTGCGCGTTCAATAAGATTGGACGGAGGAATTGGTAGTTTATCCTCGTCACCAAGAGCACTTGATACAAAAATCGTTCCACTAGAACTTAACAAAAATGCACCACGCAAATTACGTCCTAGAGCATGACGCGTTAATTGCATCCGATATTCAGCTGGATTACGTTCTAAAAGTTTTTTGTTATCAAGTGCAAACGCCATCGCGTAGGATAAATTTTTTAAATTTTGAAGCATTTCATCTGCATAAGCATTTGCTAAATCAATAGAAGAACCTACAATTTGCCGCGTTGTTGTATCAAACCATCGATCAAGTCCTAAATTGAGTGCTGGACCTGATACAAGAGCGACAGCAACAGCTGGCATAGTCGCAACAAGTGCAAACAATGAAATAAGGCGCACATGAAGACGCGAGCCTGCACGCCTTGAACGCCAAGCTCGAATAATGGGAATCATCTCATAAAAAACGATGACAACAAGCCCTAAAACCCAAAAACTATTGATCCCTATAAGAATAAGGGTTACTGTTCTACTAGGAACAACAGGGGTCAATCCAATGAGAATAATAAATGAAATAGAGGCTGTAAATAAAGCCAATACAATAATTGCAATTCCTAAAAAGATATATACCTTACTTAAACGATACAACTCATCGTTATGAGTATTTTTATCGATATCTTGAGGATTCGTCACAGATGTCGCATTCATCATAAGCTTACAGATCCTTATCTCATTCTTCTCATATAACCTTTTGTGACAAAAATTGACAATAATAATACTCCATTTAAAATAGGGCAAATAAATATAGTCAATAAGGAAGAACTTCTTAATTTTGCAAAATATCTTTAAAATAAACTGCGCCCGACTATACTTTACAAAGGAAACAAGATGCGATTAACAAAACAAACGAATTATGCTCTTCGAATGCTCATGTATTGTGCAGATAATCAAGGATCACTCAGTCGTGTTCCAGAAATTGCTAAAACATACGCTGTTTCAGAACTTTTTTTATTTAAAATCCTTCAACCGCTTGTTCAAGCAGGTTTTATACAAACAGTGCGTGGACGCAATGGTGGTGTTAAGTTAGCTAAACCCGCAGAAGAGATTTCGGTTGCTGATGTTCTTAAAGTAACAGAAGATAACTTTTCCCTCGCAGAATGTTTTGATAATGCAGAACCTAATTGTCCATTGATTGATTTTTGTGGTTTGAATACCGCACTTCACAAAGCATTAAATGCTTTTTTTGAGGTGTTATCCGTGATATCCCTTGCTGATCTACAACGACCATCCTTTCAAAATCATTTTAAAGTTAATAAATAATAAACTAAAGTTATAACATAAGGAGATTCAGTATTTCTATTGCAGCAATCATATTAGCCGCTGGACGTGGTGAAAGAGCAGGATCTCCCCATGAAATTCCAAAACAATATCGGCTTCTAGGACAAAAGCCGATTATTTATCATACCGTACATTGTTTTTTGCAGCATCCAGCTATCACAACAATTATTCTTGTTATTCATCCAGAAGATCATCAAATCTGTAAACAAGCACTCGCCGAACTTAAAGAACACCTCATTATCGTTGAAGGGGGCAATACACGTCAAATCTCTACCTTACATGGACTTCAGGCACTTAAAAAATTCAATCCCCAATATGTGCATATTCATGATGGTGCACGTCCCTTTATCAAAAAGAAGCTTCTTGATAATATTCATAACACTATCACGCCTCAAGAAGGTGTTCTTCCTGTTCTCCCCATTTCTGATACCCTTAAACGCGTCAATCATCAGCATGTTTTAGAAACAATTCCTCGTACCCATCTTTATAGTGCACAAACACCACAATGTTTTCCCTTTGAACATATCTTAGCGGCCCATAAACAAGCAAAAAAAGTTTGTAAAGAAGACTTCACTGATGATTGTGCAATTGCCGAATGGTTTGGGATTCCTATGCTTACTGTTCTAGGTGATCCTCATAATATAAAAATTACATGGCACAAGGATTTTGATACCGCTCATTTATATCTCCAGAAAAAAATGCAAATGTTTCCTGATATCCGTACTGGCAATGGTTATGATGTCCATTCTTTTGAAGAAGGGGATTGTCTTATATTATGTGGTATAAAAATTCCTTTTCATAAAAAATTAAATGGACATTCTGATGCAGATGTTGCTCTTCATGCATTAACAGATGCTCTTCTTGCAACTCAAGGTGCAGGAGATATCGGTACACATTTTCCTCCCTCTGATCCTCAATGGAAAAATGTATCATCAGAAACTTTTCTTCGTCATGCTCTCGATATTGTTACACAAGCGGGTGGTCGTATTGCTAATGTGGATATCACCTTGATCGCTGAAGAACCTAAAATTGGTCCTTATCGCCAAACAATGATGGAAAATCTTATGCGCATTCTCACAATTTCACCTGATCGAATCTCTATTAAAGCAACAACGAATGAAAAGCTTGGATTTATTGGTCGTGGTGAAGGTATTGCGGCTTTGGCAACAGCCAGTATTCTTTATCCAGGAGAAATTCCCAAATGACATATTTTTGTGAAAAACAAGCGCATGAAGTTCTGAATACCTGTCGCCAAAAAGGTTTACTTTTAGCAACTGTAGAGTCTTGTACAGGGGGGCTCATTGCTGCAAGCCTCACAAATATTGCAGGATCATCCGATGTTCTCGATTGTGGATTTGTTGTTTATTCAAATGAATCCAAAACACGCCTTGTTGGAGTAGATTCTGAGCTTATAAAAAACTATGGTGCCGTTTCAAAAGAAGTGGCTCTTGCAATGGCAGAAGGTGGATTAAAACATTCACAAGCTGATATTGCGGTTTCTGTAACAGGGATTGCAGGTCCAGGAGGTGCAACTCTGAACAAACCTGTAGGACTTGTGCACCTTGCTGTTGCTTACAAAAATCACTCCCCCTTACACAAAGAAATGCACTTTGGTCATCTTGATCGCAAGGCTATCCGCCATGCAACTGTTGAAAATGCTTTTCAAATGATTCTGGAGCAACTTCTCTGAATTCCCATACCAATTTCAAAATCCTCTTTTTTTTACATTAGAGTCCATAATTATAAACATCTTGAAAAAATAATTTATTGTCTCCTAACTTAGAAATGAAAGACCTGAATATCATAAGATTATCTCCAGTCCTGTTTTATGATGAATCAATCAAAACCACTCGCTTGCACGTTACAACCATGCAGATAAAAAATTATTAAAAAAATAAATATTTATACCTCCCTGAAGTGCCAAGAGATGTTCAACAGCTAAGGGATAATCAATTAACAGTGCAAGCTTACTTTTTCATAACTATAAATTGCGGTGCATGATAGATTTTATACATTTTTATAGAGGCTTTATACTATTTATGATCCCTGTCATGAAATAGGTATAGCTTGCGCTAAAAGATATTTTTTTAAAGCAAAGCCCATGAATATGTAACGCAAGCCGACACCATCACACACTTTTCCAGCTTCCAATATTATAACAGTCCTTAGCACTTGAAACGATTCATAAAAGGCATAAGTGTTTTTGTCTTTAATAGTTTTTATCCACACGACTTCCTTCTTTGTAACGTGCAAGTGAGTGGTTTTGATTGCTTCAATATAAAACAGGTTTGAAATGAGTGCAGCCTATAGTATTAAGAAGTTTAATTCAATATAAATAGCACTAAACTATCATTATAAATCAATACCTTGTCTAATAATATTGTGATTCTCTGTTTAAAAGATGTAGCGCTAAAAAAGAAAAAAATCATAAAAATGGACATCGATTTTCATCTTTACACCTTCATAAGCAGCAATGGGTATTGTCAAAAAATAACGGAATAGATCATGTTATCGCAGAACCATAAATCTGATAGGCACGCTTTTCAAAAGCATCGGTAAATTTACGAAATGCAATATCAAACATGGAGCCCATCACGCGTCCGAGTATTTTACTTTTAAATTCATAATCAATAAAAAACTCTACATTACATGCATTGGTATTTTCAATATTATGAAAAACCCAACGATTTTCAAGATATTTAAATGGACCATCAATATAATTAACCTCTATCAAACTTTTCTTTGGCTGAAGAAAAACTTGGGTTGTAAACGTTTCTCGAATAACCTTATAGCCGACAGTCATATCTGCAAGAAGCAATGTCTTTTCGTCACATTCTTTGCGAGAACGTATTATTAAAGCCTCACACATGGGTAAAAACTCAGGATAACGTTCAATATCTGACACAAGTTCAAACATTTCACGAGCACTGTGAGCAATCCGCCGATGTGTTGTAAAAGTTGGCATAATTATCTCTGTAAAGCAAATTTCTCATCACGTGCCTTTTGCAAAATTGCAAAATCATCGCCTGCGTGATGAGATGAGCGCGTCAGAGGATTGGAAGCCATATGTAAAAAACCCTTCACTTTACCAATTTTGGCAAAAGACTCAAATTCTTCAGGAGGCACAAAACGTATAACCGGATGATGTTTTCGTGTAGGCTGCAAATATTGCCCAATTGTCATAAAATCAACATCTGCAGAGCGCAAATCATCCATCAATTGAAGAATTTCGTTTCGTTCTTCTCCGAGTCCAACCATAATTCCTGATTTTGTAAAGATTGTCGGATCAAGTTCTTTCACGCGTTGTAAGAGACGAATCGAATGAAAATAACGTGCTCCTGGACGAACCTTTAAATATTTAGAAGGAACCGTTTCTAAATTATGATTAAAAACATCAGGTTTAGCAGCAACAACAACTTCTAAAGCCCCATCCTTATGACGAAAGTCAGGTGTGAGAACTTCAATTGTTGTCTTTGGAGTCTTTCGACGAATAGCGTAAATAACTTTCGCAAAATGCTCAGCACCACCATCCGCAAGATCATCACGATCAACCGATGTAATAACGACATGTTTTAATTCCATTCGCGCAACAGCATCTGCTACACGTTCTGGCTCATCCTCATCCACAGCAAGTGGGATACCTGTTGCAACGTTGCAAAACGCACATGCCCGCGTACATATTTCACCCAAAATCATAAAGCTGGCATGCCGCCTGCTCCAACATTCACCAATATTTGGACAACCTGCTTCTTCACATACGGTTACTAATTTATGGGTACGTACAATACCATGCGTTTCCTTATAAATTGGTGATGTCGGCGCTTTTACACGGATCCAATCTGGCTTTTTCTGAACGCTTGTATCCGGACGATGAGCCTTTTCAGGATGACGTAAACGTCTATTCGTAACTCTATCAACAACCGTAACCATTTAAGCCTTTGCCTTATAAATACGAACGAGAAATAAAAAATTTAAGATCTTTCACACAAACCCAATCATCAAGCGTTTAAAACTTGACCATAAGCATCCAATACACTTTCTTTCATCATTTCCGATAAGGTCGGATGGGGAAATACAGTATGCATCAATTCTTCCTCTGTTGTTTCAAGATTCATGGCAATAACAAACCCCTGTATCAGTTCTGTTACCTCAGCTCCTACCATATGGGCGCCAAGAAGCTGTCCTGTTTTTTTATCAAAAATCGTTTTTACTAACCCCTGATCTTCACCCAAAGCAATCGCCTTGCCATTTGCGGAAAAAGAATAACGACCAATACGTATATCATACCCTGCTTCTTTTGCGGCTTTCTCAGAAAGACCAACAGATGCAACTTGCGGTGTGCAATATGTACAGCCTGGAATTTTTTTCTTATCAAGCGGATGAACATTCTTCAACCCTGCGAGACGTTCAACGCATATCACACCTTCTTCTTCTGCTTTATGCGCCAACATAGGTGGACCAGCGACATCACCGATAGCATAGATACCCTCTATACCTGTCCAACTCCATTCATCGGTTACAATGCACCCACGATCCGTTTTTATACCTAATGCTTCCAATCCAAGATTTTCAATATTACCCTGAACTCCAACAGCGGAAATCAATCGATCCGCTGTAATCGCTTCTGTTTTACCTTTTACATCAATATACGCAGTAAGAGAATCGGTAGCTTTTTCAACCTTTATTACTTTTGCTTGGCTTAGAATACGAATACCTTTTTTCTCTAATTGTTTACGCGCGAATGTGGAGATTTCAATATCTTCAGCCGGCATAATATGAGGCATCATTTCAACAACAGTAACCTCTGCTCCCATATCATGATAAAAGGAAGCAAACTCAATGCCAATTGCTCCAGACCCCATGACCAAAAGTGATTTTGGCATGGTAGGGGGAATCATCGCTTCAAAATAAGTCCAAATGAGCTTTCCATCTGGCTCAATACCAGGAAGGATACGAGGACGTGCACCCGTTGCAATAATGACGTGTTTTGCTTGATAAGTCCCCTTCCCTAATGTCCCTTTAGGGATTGGATTTTGCGGTTGTATAACCGGTTTGGAGGATGAAGAAACCACAATTTCCGCAAGCTGGCTTGCCTTTGCGGCCTTCGTTAGTTTTGCTTCACCCCAAATGATATCAATTTTGTTTTTTTTCATCAAAAAACCAACACCCGCATTTAAACGCGCAGAAACCGCACGCGAACGTGCTACAACATCTTTGATATTGGCTTCAATTGAACCGTTTATCTTTAAACCATAATTTTTTGCATTTTCAGAAAAATGTTTTATTTCTGCTGAACGCAAAAGGGCCTTTGTTGGAATACATCCCCAATTTAAGCAAATCCCACCGAGATGTTCACGTTCAACAATTGCAGTCTTAAAGCCACATTGTGCCGCACGAATTGCGGTTACATATCCGCCAGGTCCCGATCCAATTACAATTATATCATAAAGATTCGCCACAGTAATCCCTCCATGGATATACACAAAACGGATATACACTCTTTAAATCCGCTTTTACCATATTCATATACCACGCACACAAACAGTTTACGTAAAGCACTTAAGATAGCTCAAATGAGCATTGCTAATGGATTTTCAATCATCTTCTTAAAAGTCCGTGCAAGCTCTGCTGCCAGTGCACCATCAACAGCACGATGATCAACGGAAAGTGTAACAGACATGATGCTCGCAATTCCTAATGCACCATTTTTAACAACAGCACGTTGCTCACCTGCACCAACCGCAAAAATCGTCGCATGCGGCGGATTAAGAATAGCAGAAAAACTTTTCACGCCATACATTCCCATATTCGATACAGCTGTTGTTCCCCCCTGATATTCTTCCATTTTTAATTTGCGCTCACGTGCACGCTTTGCATAATCTTTCATCTCATTAGAAATAACCGATAAAGACTTTTCCTCTGCATGGCGAATAATGGGGGTAATTAATCCATCTGGAACAGAAACAGCAACCCCAACATCACAGTGCTTATGATGAAGTATGCCTCCTTCAAGCCAAGAAACATTCGCATCAGGAACGGCTTTCAAAGAAAATGCTACAGCTTTAATAACCATATCATTAACAGATAGCTTATAAGCGGGATTTGCGCCATCTTGCGTCTCAACCATGGGTGCAGCAGCATTCAATTGCGCGCGTAGTTCCAATAATGCATCGAGTTCACAATCTACCGTTACATAAAAATGCGGCACTGTCTGCTTTGATTCAACCAAACGTTTAGCGATTGTTTTACGCATATTATTATGAGCTGTGAATGTATATTCACCCTCTTTAAAGAGTTGTAATATCTGTTTATCAGACATACCTGCTGCAGCCAACTTGCTGATTGATGACGAATAAGAAGCTTGAGAGATATCACCGCTCATAGCTTTTTCCACATCGCGCTTGATAATACGTCCACGAGGACCACTTCCAGAAATAAGGGATAAGTCAAGACCTGCCTGAGAAGCTAATCGCCGCGCTAAGGGAGAGGCAAAAAGACGAGTTCCCTCTTTATTTTGCTGTATTAATTTCTGAGCGGATGATTCATGAGACATCTTTGTCCCCTTTGAGTCCATCTGCTTCAAAGAATCTACCTGTTTTTCGCCCTTTGGTTCTTGTCTTATAGAAGAAGAAGTCTTTTCTGCAACTTTTGCAGCTTCAGTTAAATCTTCACCTTCTTCTGCTAAAACAACAATCAAAGAATTCACTTTAACGCCTTGTGTTCCGGCAGGAACAACAATTTTGGCAACTGTCCCCTCATCAACGGCCTCGACTTCCATCGTCGCTTTATCCGTCTCAATTTCAGCAATAACATCCCCAGAGGAAACCTTATCACCCTCCTTAATATTCCATTTTGTTAAATTTCCCTCTTCCATCGTAGGGGAAAGCGCTGGCATTGTAATTTTAATAGGCATTGTGCTTTCCTCCGTTATGCTCTGTACGTCACAGCCTTAACGGCCTCAATAATTTCAGCAGTATCAGGCAAAGCCAACTTCTCAAGATTAGCAGCATAAGGCATCGGAACATCTTTGCCAGAAATCGTCGCAATTGGCGCATCAAGATAATCAAAAGCCTGTTGCATAACACGCGTTGCTATTTCAGTTCCTACAGATGACTGAGGAAAACCCTCTTCAATTGTTACCAAACGGCCCGTCTTTTTAACGGAAGAAAGAATTGTCGGAAGATCCATCGGACGAATGGTTCGTAAATCAATTAACTCAACATCAATACCAAGTTTTTCAATTTCTGGTAATGCTTGAACAGCATAATGCATACCAATCCCACAGGCAACAATCGTCACATCTTGTCCAGACTTATGAAGTCGTGCCCGACCAATAGGCAAAATAAAATCATCGAGTTGAGGTACCTCAAATTGATGCCCATACAAAATTTCATTTTCAAGAAAAATAACAGGATTATCATCACGAATAGCCGCTTTTAGCAAACCTTTTGCATCTGCAGCACTATAAGGCATAACAACTTTCAAACCTGGAATATGACCATACCAAGCAGCATAGCATTGAGAATGTTGAGCCCCAACACGAGCAGCCGCGCCATTGGGACCACGGAAAACCATAGGAGCTGTCATTTGTCCACCAGACATATAACGCGTCTTTGCTGCTGAGTTAATAATTTGATCCATTGCCTGCATAGCAAAATTAAATGTCATAAACTCGACAACAGGACGTAACCCTCCAAATGCTGCACCAACAGCCAGTCCAGCAAAACCATGTTCTGTAATTGGGGTATCAATAACGCGCCGTTCCCCGAATTCTTCCAACAAACCTTGACTAACCTTATAGGCTCCTTGATATTGCGCAACTTCTTCCCCCATGAGAAAAACCTTTTCATCACGCCGCATTTCTTCAGCCAAAGCCTGATTAAGCGCTTCACGAACTGTCATTGTCACCATTTCTGTTCCCGCTGGAATATCAAAATCAGGAGGTGGAGCAAAAGCAAGAGACTGGGGAACTGATGAAGGAAGAGAAGGAGAGGACACTTCAGGTTTTTGCGCTGTATTGGTAGGGTGTGAAATATCTTCAGCACGCTCACCTTCTTCTAACAAAACTGCAATAACACTGTTAACCTTTACGCCTTCAGAGCCTTCAGGCACAAAAATTTTACCAAGAGTACCTTCATCAACAGCCTCTACTTCCATTGTCGCCTTATCCGTTTCAATTTCAGCAATAACATCGCCAGAGCTAACCTTATCACCTTCTTTCTTGAGCCATTTAGACAGTTTACCTTCTTCCATCGTTGGCGAAAGCGCCGGCATCAAAATATCAATAGACATACTTGCTTCCCTCGCATCAAACTAAAATATCAGTATAGAGCTCAGAAGCATCTGGCTCTTGATCACTTTGTGCAAAATCTGCTGCGTCAGCAACAATTGCACGGACTTCTTTCTCAATCGATTTTAAAGCATCTTCGCTCGCCCAATTTTGTTTAAGAATCCGACTTTTTACTTGATCAATCGGATCGTGTTCCTCTTTTATTTTTTGGACTTCTTCTTTAGAGCGATATTTTGCTGGATCAGACATGGAATGACCACGATAGCGATAGGTCTGCATATCGAGAATGATCGGACCTTTCCCTGAACGAGCCCAAGAAATTGCTTCATCAGCAGCTCCTTTTACGGAGCGAACATCCATACCGTCAACAACAATGCCTGGAATTTCAAAAGAAAGACCGCGGCGAGAAAAATCAGTTTCTGCAGATGCACGTGAAACGGATGTTCCCATAGCATACTGATTGTTTTCAATAATATAAACTACGGGCAGCTTCCAAAGTGAAGCCATATTAAAACTTTCGTAAACCTGCCCCTGATTTGCAGCGCCATCACCAAAATAAACCAATGTCACATTATCTTTACCAAGATATTGATTCGAAAATGCCAAGCCTGAACCTATGGGAACCTGCGCACCAACAATACCATGGCCCCCATAAAAATTCTTTTCTTTAGAGAACATATGCATCGAGCCACCTTTGCCTTTGGAAAATCCCCCTTGGCGTCCCGTTAATTCTGCCATGACGCCCCGCGGGCTCATCCCAACAGCTAACATATGACCATGGTCACGGTAAGACGTAATAACTTGATCACCTTCTTTTGTTGCCTTTAATGTTCCGATAACAACAGCTTCCTGTCCAATATAAAGATGACAAAATCCCCCAATAAGCCCCATACCATAAAGTTGTCCTGCTTTTTCTTCAAAACGGCGAATTAAAAGCATTTCACGATAGGCATCAATTTCTTCCTCTTTTGTAAAATCTGCTATTGATGCTTTCTTTGTGGTGCTTGATAATGCAGTGCGCGCCACCAACGCAGAATTTTTTTTAAGTCGTTCTGCCATATTAAACTCCCTTTTATGATTATTTAGGAATAACCTTTACGAACAAAAGTTACAAGCCTTATCAATCAGCTTAAACAATATCATTGCGGATTGTCGTTTAAATTAAGCGATTTTCCATTTACCTTTGGTATCATTTTAAGGCATTAAGACTGTCAATTCATTTGGCTTAGAAAAATTTAAATTCTTTCGGACATATTCATCCAACATATCCTTTTCAATATGTCCATTACGTAAAAGAGAAATACGCTTTTCAATGAACTCCCGCTCAGCTTCTATTTTATGAAGCTCCTTTTCTAATTCACTAATCTGCTGATTAACTTCACTGCGTGAATATAGCCCATACTCACCATGATAAATATGGTAACTGAAATAGCTTAAAACACCCACCGTCATAAGCGGTAGTACAAAACGCACTTTGATTGATCGACGTTTCTGCTTTGTCCACATAAAATAGCACAGTCTCTACAGCACAAGTTTCTTCATATTCTGCCTAACTATGCACGATTTTGATTAACACCTCATTACTCAATCTACACACGCAAAAAATTTGTTATTACCAATTTATCCCCCCCTTGATAATCAAAGTAAGCTGAATACCTCACTTTCCATATTATAAATCGGATATTCACTAACTTGTGATTTTATGCCCATCTTTGTCCTTAAAATTTCCTGTTAAAATGACTATAAAATCAATCAATACCCAAGGTGTAATTATCAAAAAAATCCCTATAAGCCCTACCGGCATAAATATTACACTTATTATACTTATTACACTTATTATAGTTATAAGAAGCATTATAATGCCTGTTACAATTTTACCAACCATAAAACGATGAATCCCCAATCCACCCAAAAAAAAGCAAACGACTGCTAACGTCACTTTTGATTGTTGTGACTGACCTTCAGTCGAGATAGGGAAAATAGATTTAACGGTATCCCCTTCACAGACAAAATCAACCATATCACCAACCTTCGGCGGCTTTTTTCCTGACCAATCCCAATTCGCAAACTGATAGCGCTTACCATCAGCTCCTGAAATGAAATATGTTCCCTGATCCTGACTAATAATCTTACCTTTCATCTTCACCACCTATAAAATTGTTATTCATAAAGAAGTTTTTCTTCTAATATGATCATATGTTAGATAAACCTCACCGCATGAGTACAATCTGCACTCACCGTGATATATGACAATTTAAAAAGCTTAAAATCCCCCAACAACTTAAAATTCCCGCCAATTATAAGTGGCAATACAAAGCACGCTGTTCGATTTGCACTTTTACTTTTTTTCATATGAAATAGTACAGTCTTTTTCAATAGTTTTATTTAAATATTTATAATTTTATTTAATATTTAACATTATATACACATACTTAAATAATTCACATTATTAAATTAATACCTTAATAAGAATAAATAAAATGTTTGTTTGTGTATAATTTTATATGATTGCTACCACTTTGTAATTTTATTGCCATTTACATCCCTAAAATACCCAGATAAAATAACTATAAAATCAATAAATGACCAAGGCATAGTTATAAAAACAATAAAAAAAACAAATCCGATCCCCAGAGTAAAAAATCCAATTATTATACCTAGTATACTTAAGACAAGCATTACTATACCTGTTGCAATTTTACCGGCCATAAAGCGGTGAATGCCCAACCATCCAAAAAACCAACAAACAAGAGCTAAAGCTAATCGCGATTGTTCTATTGTTGTTCGATCCCCAAAAGGGAGAACAGACTTAATGCTCTCTCCTTCACACACAAAATCAACAGTGTCTCCTACCTTTGGTGCTTTTTTTCCTAACCAATCTTCACACGAAAATTGATAACGTTTGCCATCATCTCCCGAAACAAGATACATCCCTTGATCTTGACCAATAATCATACCTTTCATCTTTAACACCTATAAAGCTGCTCTCTATGTGTTATTCATAAAGAGATTATTTCTAATTTGATAATATGCTGATTAACTTAACGGCGTAAATAAAATTTGTAGCAGCCGTGATAAACGTGAAATTAAAATAGCTTAGATCCCCCCCAATGGTCTAATGTTTTCAGCTGCTATAAGCAGCAATACAAAACATACCTTAGTTGATTTACGTCGTTTTTTTACTCATATAAAATAGCACAGTCTTTTTCAATACTTTTACTTGACTGTGCATATTTTTCTTAAAATCTCACACTAAAGAAATAGAGTACAATAATTTGGCATGATGAACTTAATATATTGGTCAAAATAAAAAGCAAACTAAATCATCTACTTCTTATTATAAATTATAAAAATTTACAGATCTGTAATCTGATTCCCATTTTTATCCGTAAATTTTCCAGCAAGAATGAGTATGAAATCAACAATTGCCCAAATACCAGTGATCACCAATCCAGCAACCGATAAAGATAGAACGAGCATTAAAGCACCCGTCCGAACTCTCCCCACCATAAAGCGATGGACACCAAAAATACCTGCACACCAACAAAGGAGTGCAAACATTATTTTTGAGTTTTCTGTACCTGATCTCAACAATGGAAAAACAGAACTAACGACACCTCCTTCGCAGACAAAGTCAACAGTATCACCAATCCTCGGGGGTTTCTTTCCCAACCAATCCCAAGTCGCAAACTGATAACGCTTACCATCATCACCCGAAACGAGATATGTTCCTTGATCTTGACTAATAATTGTACCTCTCATCTTAATCCCTATAAATTTAAATGACTATAAAATGATTGCTCTATGTCTTTGATAAGACATCTTAACTTCATAATCTAAATGATCTTATACTTTCATATTTTGTGCTCACAACAATCAACGATATACATCACCAGCATAACGTGCTTGGACCCCTAGCATTTCTTCAATACGAATAAGTTGATTGTATTTTGCTAATCTATCCGAACGAGCAAGAGAACCTGTTTTAATTTGTCCACAATTCGTTGCAACCGCAAGATCTGCTATGAAAGAATCCTCCGTTTCGCCTGAGCGATGAGATATAATGGCACGATAACCTGCTTTATGTGCGACTTCTACAGCATCAAGTGTTTCACTCAATGTCCCAATTTGATTAACTTTTATGAGAATAGAATTGCCTACCCCCATTTTAATACCATCATGCAAACGTGCTGAATTTGTTACAAATAAATCATCGCCAACAAGCTGACATTTTTTTCCAATTGTGTCAGTAAGAAGCTTCCAACCTTCCCAATCATCCTCTGCCATTCCATCTTCAATGGTAACAATAGGATAACTTTTCACAAGGTGCGCCAAGTAATCTACCTGTTCTTGGATGTCACGACATTTTTCCTCACCTTTATAAAAATATGAACCATTTTTATAAAATTCAGTGGAAGCACAGTCTAAACCAATGGCAATTTGCTCACCTGGTTTATAGCCACATGTTATTATGGATTCTATAATAAAATCAATTGCTTGGTCTGCACTTTTAAATTGAGGTGCAAAACCACCTTCATCACCAACATTGGTATTATATCCCGCATCTTTTAAACGCTTTTTCAACGCATGGAAAATTTCAGCACCATAACGGATAGCTTCTTTCACGCTAGGGGCTCCTACCGGAATAATCATAAACTCTTGAAAATCAATTAAGTTATCAGCATGAACCCCACCATTAATAATATTCATCATAGGTGTTGGAAGAATATGCGCTTGTGGTCCACCAATATAACGATACAAGGGTAAATTTAATGAGTCCGCAGCGGCTTTTGCAACAGCCAATGAAACACCAAGAAGTGCATTGGCACCAAGACGGGCTTTGTTTGGCGTTCCATCCAAAGCAATCATTGCTTGATCAATAGCAATTTGGTCTCTTGCATCCCTCCCACCAAGTTCTTCAAGAATTTCGCCATTAACTGCAGCAACTGCTTTTTCAACACCTTTCCCTTGATAACGCGGACCACCATCACGAAGCTCTATAGCCTCATGTGCCCCCGTTGAAGCTCCTGAGGGAACCAACGCGCGACCAAAAGCGCCATTTTCCAAATGAACGTCAACTTCTACCGTCGGATTACCACGGCTATCAAGAACTTCACGTCCAATGATATCAACAATGATTGTCATCTATGTTTCCTTATCCAATAAAAGTCGCGATTCATTTCTAATGTCCTAATTCATGAAATATTTCTTCTTAATTCAACTTCTTTGACAAATGATCAAATTCCATTAGAGTCTCAAGTAATCTTTGTAAATTATCAATTTTAACCATATTGGGTCCATCAGAAGGGGCATGATCTGGATCTTGATGTGTTTCTAAAAAAATACCGGCAACCCCAACAGAAACAGCCGCACGCGCTAATATTTCAACAAATTGACGCTGTCCTCCAGATGAAGCCCCCTGCCCTCCAGGTTCTTGAACAGAATGTGTTGCATCAAAAATAACAGGAGCTCCAAATGAACGTAAAATAGGCAACGAACGCATATCCGAAATAAGTCGATTATAGCCAAATGATGTGCCGCGCTCACAAAGCATAACATTTGGATTACCACTGTAAACAACCTTTTTTAAAACATTCTCCATATCCCACGGCGCTAAAAACTGCCCCTTTTTGATATTAATAACACATCCTGTTTTTGCGGCTGCGACTAAAAGATCTGTTTGACGACATAAAAAAGCAGGTATTTGTAAAATATCAACCGTAGAAGAAACAATGCTACATTGCTCTTCGGTATGCACATCAGTCAATATGGGACAATCAAACTCTTTTTTTAAATCAGAAAAAATAGCCATTGCTTTTTCAAGACCAATGCCACGTGCTGCATTCAAAGAAGTTCGGTTGGCTTTATCGTAACTTGATTTATAAACAAACCCGATACCAAGCTGATCGGCAATTGTTTTAATACGACCAGCTATTTCAAAAGCATGATCACGACTTTCCATCTGACACGGCCCTGCAATTAATGAAAGGGGCATTTCATTTGAAAAAATAACATTTCCAACTTTTACACGCGCATTTGGTTTTGTCATTTTATCCCTCAAAAGCAAAGTAACCAAATTTATCCCTTAAACCAATCGACTTTGTTCTACAGCTGCCTCAATAAAAGAAGAAAAAAGCGGATGTGGATCAAAAGGACGTGATTTTAATTCTGGATGATATTGAACACCGATGAACCATGGATGATCTACATATTCTATCGTTTCCGGCAAAATACCATCGGGAGACATGCCAGAAAAAATCAAACCGCACTGCTCTAACTTATCTTTATAATCAATATTAACTTCATAACGATGACGATGCCGTTCAACAATCTTTGTCATTCCATAAATTTGGGCAATATGACTTTCTTCTTTTAATTCAGCAGTAAAAGCCCCAAGACGCATGGATCCACCGAGATCACCATTTCTTGTCCGTTTTTCAAGAACATCGCCTCTGAGCCATTCTGTCATTAAACCTACAATTGGATTTTCTGTTTCGCAAAACTCACTCGATGAAGCATTCTCAATCTGTGCAATATTGCGTGCAGCTTCTATACAGGCCAATTGCATTCCAAAACAAATCCCTAAAAATGGAATTTTACGCTCTCGTGCGAATCGAATTGCTCGAATTTTTCCTTCTGCCCCTCGAGCCCCAAAAGCCCCAGGAACCAAAATTCCATGCGCTTTTTGTAAAGCTAAAACGGAATCTTCTTTTTCAAGAACTTGCGAATCAATCCACTCAATATTAACTTTTACTTTATTCGCTAAACCACCATGCGCAATCGCTTCGATAAGAGATTTATAAGCATCCTTTAACCCCGTATATTTTCCAACAACAGCAATCGTAACTTCTCCTTCGGGGTGGTGAATGCGATGCGTAATATCTTCCCACTGATCCATCTGAGGAGGAGGTGCCGAATCAATTCCAAAAGCACAAAGAACTTCAGAATCTAAACCTTCTTTATGATAGGCCATGGGAACATCATAAATTGTTGGCATATCTAATGCCTGAATGACCGCTTTGGCACGAACATTGCAAAAAAGTGATAATTTGCACCGCTCTGTTTCCGGAATAGACCGATCTGCTCGTACAAGTAAAATATCAGGAGAAATACCAATTGATTGTAATTCTTTGACAGAATGTTGTGTTGGTTTCGTTTTTAACTCACCTGCTGAAGGAATATAAGGCATTAATGTAAGGTGGACATAAACAACATTTTGTCGGGAAAGTTCATTACCAAGCTGACGAATCGCTTCGAGAAAAGGCATGGCTTCAATATCACCAACTGTTCCACCTATTTCACATAAAACAAAATCAAATTCTTCATTTCCGCTCGTAATAAATCGCTTAATTTCATCCGTAACATGAGGAATAACTTGAACTGTTGCCCCCAAATAATCACCACGCCGTTCTCGTTCAATGATATTGCGATAAATACGCCCTGTTGTAATATTATCTTGGCTATTTGCAGAACGCCCCGTAAAGCGCTCATAATGGCCAAGATCAAGATCCGTTTCCGCACCATCATCAGTCACAAATACCTCACCATGTTGATAAGGCGACATCGTCCCCGGATCAACATTTAAATAGGGATCAAGTTTGCGAAGGCGCACACGATAGCCACGAGCCTGTAATAACGCTGCCAACGCCGCCGCTGCGATGCCTTTTCCAAGGGAAGAAACCACACCACCAGTAATAAAAACATAACGTGCCATGGGCTTATGGTGATAAGCAATTTATAATGATTTTTCCAGCAAAAAATGCAAAAAGAAACAGTTTTTCTTCTAAAATAAAATAAAAAATAAAAAAGGTGAAAAAAACACCTTTTTTAAAATCTATATTTTCTTTAAAAACTATTTTGTACTGTTATCCGGAATTGTATTTTCAAGAACCGGTGGAACTGGGGTTTCCGCTTCAGGATTTTTAAGCGATTTTTGTTCCTTCGGAGAATCCGAAGTCCCTCCTAGCTGTTCAAGAATAGAAGGGGAAGACTTACTATCTGATGATGGAATTGATTCTGAGCCTTTATTGGTAGAGCTCTGCTCTGAATTAACCGGTATACGCTTTAAAATGTCAGAACTCGAATTTGATATACTTCCCACAACAGTAAGTCCAATAGACACAACAAAAAAACAACAGGCTAAAATAGCTGTCAACCGTGTTAAAGGATTTCGAGATCCACGGGTTTTCATCAACCCTGAGCTATTACTCACACCGAGCCCACCGCCTTCTGAAGGTTGGATTAAGATCACACCAACCAAAGTAATTACAATCAATAAATGAATAACAATAAGTACTGTTTGCATAAACCCTGCTCTTTAAATAACTCTTTTATAAGCTCTTTACACATAAATAACACACAATCCAAGGGGGAACTCAAATTTCTCTTCTATAATTTACGACAAACATCACAAATCGTTAAAAAATCAATCGCTTTTAAACTGGCTCCACCGATCAAAGCTCCATTAACATGAGGAATGCTTAAAAGCTCAAAGGCATTGGATGGCTTTACAGATCCACCATAAAGCAAACGTATCTTATTACCTTCATCACCAAAACGAGAGCGCATCTTATTACGAATGAAATGGTGCACTTTTGCAATATCTTCTGAAGTTGCTGTATTGCCAGTACCTATCGCCCAAACAGGTTCATAAGCGATAATGGCATTCTCTGCTGTTGCATCATCTGGTAAAGATCCTTCAAGCTGCTGCGAAAGAACATCCAACACTTTATTATTATCACGCTCCTCCAATGTTTCACCAATGCACACAAGCGCCACAAGACCTGCGCGCCACGCTGCTTGCACTTTAGCACAGACAATTGCATCATTTTCCTGATATACTGTACGACGTTCCGAATGTCCAAGAATAACATGACTTGCTCCGGATTCTTTAAGCATAAAAGCTGAAATATCCCCCGTATAAGGACCATGATCATCAAAGTGACAATCTTGTCCTCCTAAAAGGAGATTTTCACCATCCAGCGTATCATAAGCACGCGATAAAAGCGTTGCTGGAACACAAATGAGCGCTTCAAATAGATGACTGAGATCAGAGCTCATGCCTGTAGCAATAGCACGCAGCTCTCCAAGCGCTTCACCCGTTCCATTCATTTTCCAATTTCCAGCAAGAAAAGGCCGAATATTTGGAGACATATTTTTACCTCAAGAGCTCTTATAACACTTTGTTTATCTGTAGTATCAAATTATAAAACGAAAGCAAGTCTTTAAAAGCTTGCATCTTTCGTCTCTTTATTGCAAATTCAATTACTACTTTGGTAATAATTTATTGTTAAAAATGGGATTGAACAATGCTTGACGTCATAAGAAGTGCTACAAATTCTTGGATTTCCAGAGTTTTCCTTGCTATTTTACTCTTATGCTTCATTCTTTTATGGGGGATACCACAGTTACACACAAGAAGCGAAAGAGATCTTATTACTTCTGGAAAGTCCATCATAACGATCGATGATTATCGTCTTGCACTTGCTGATCAAAGCGCACGTTTAGCACAGGCAGCTCATCTTGGACGAATGTTTACACCAAATGAAATGCAGCAATACCAAATTCCTGCTTTTGTGTTTAATCAATTGCAACAAAATGTACTGCTTGATGAACAAGTCCGTAAAATGAAAATAAATCTTTCGAAAGATACAATCGCTCATACGATTAGTTCTGATAAGATGTTCCAGGTAAATGGTACATTTGATAAAGATTTATTTTATAACTATCTTCAGCATTTACGTATCAGTGAAAGTGCTTTTCTTAATTATTATACCAAACAAGAAAAGCGTAACCAACTTATTGCAGCTTTGCTTTCTGATATAAAAGCACCAAATCTCTTTTATAAAGCACTTGCTCTTTATCAAGGAGAAATGCGGAGCGCTGATTATCTCGTTATTGATCTCAAAGAAAAGCAAATGATTGCTGATCCTGATCACGAAACACTACAAAAATGGTTTGAAACCCATCAAAGTGAATTTCGCACTCCGGAATACCGGACTGTCTCTTTACTATCAATGCAACTTAATGATTTCATAAAACCCAATGATATCTCAATAGATGAAGCAAAAGCCTATTATACCCAAAATGAGTCACATTTTGTAACGCCTGAAAAGCGTATATTCGAAGAACTGCGATTCCCCACACGCGAAGAAGCCGATAAGGCAGCAAAAAAAATAGCCGATGGATTGAGTTTTGATGAACTGGTAAAAGCTGAAAAAAAGACTCTTAATGACATAAAAAAAGGGCCTCTTGCAGAAAATGAACTTCCTAATCATCTTGCATCGGAAATTTTTGAACTTCCACAAGGACAAATCAGTCCTGTAATAAATGATTTACAGGGTCCTATTCTCGTTCGCGTCACACATATTGAACCTGCAAGCGCACTTCCTTTTGAAAGTGTAGAAGAAAATATTCGCCAAACTCTTGCAAAAAATCGTGCAGCTAATGAGATCCGTAACAATTATGTGGCCATTGAAAATGCTCGTTTTGAAGGCGCTTCTTTTAAAGAGCTTGCGGACCAGTACAAGTTAACTCTGCGCACAATTACCCTTGATAAAACAGGCAAAACGCTTGAAGGTACAATCCTCACGGATTTGCCTCAAAAAGATACTTTACTAAATGCCATCTATCAATCAAATGAAGGCGTCGATCTTGACCCTCTCTCTTTTCAAAATGGTGGATATCTCTGGTATAAGGTCGATAAAATTATTCCTGCCCGCGATAAAACATTAGAAGAAGCTAAGATAGATGTTCTTTCTCAATGGAAAAATGAGGAGATCCAACGCCTTCTTGATGAAAAAGCCCAAAGTGCTCTCAAACAGCTTATGGAAGGAAAAAGTCTTGTTGCCCTTGCTCAAACACTTGGTGTTACAAAACAAACAACGCCCCTTCTCCGGCGTCAAGATCCCTCTGAAATCCTTGGTGTTGAAGGAATTAAAACATTATTTTCTGGTCCCAAAGGTCATTATGGCATCATAAAAGGTCCGGTTGTAACAAACCGTATCGTTTATCAAATAAAGTCTGTAACGATGCCTAAAGACATCACGCCTCATACTCTTCCATCCGAAGTTCGGGCCAATATAGATATGATGATAAGAGAAGATCTCAAGCTAGAAATGTTACAAATTGCCAATAAAGAACATCCTTTGGAAATTAATAGCAAAAATTATAATCAGATCTTTAACGCTCTCCAATAAAAAGGATATATATAATTTTTAAAAAACTTATTTGATAGAATTTCCATTAGCACTTCGTCTATCGTTGAAAAGATAAGGCCGGTCTTTTGTTTGATTCTCGCTTAAGATCGGCATTATCATTAACTCTCTCGCAAATCAGTGTGTATATAGATTTGCAAGAAAACAGATGAGGGATAATGCGAAGTCTGTTTTTTTTTAACGTGGTAAGCAATATTATCCATCTAAAAACGAGTAAAGGTGTGTTGCCAATTCCGCTATAAATATCATCCCTCTTGTCATTACATTTAAAGCTTGTCATATCGCCACTCTTAACATTCAGTTCATAAGGTACGTATTGCTTCTTCCTTAAATGATTTTCGTTGACACACCCAACTTATGATATGAAAAAACTATTTTAAAATTCATTATAAACGTAATTAAAAACGAGAAAATCTTTATTTATTCAACGCTCTCATTCAATATAGAAAAAATAAACTCTCATGATAAATTGATATCTTTATATATTATAGCAATCATCAATTATGGATTCATAACTTTAATTTCTCAAAAATGAGCGCTCTTCTATAGCCTTAATAGGCTGCCAAAGCAATTTCCCTCATAATAAAATAGAAATTATATTTCATTTGCAAATAAGACACGAGCAATACATTTAGAGTACTCAATATCAAAATTCTTCATCAAATGTATCAATGTATTAGCTTTATCTTATGTCTTTCTTTATTTTATAACACATTGATTTACAATGATAATATAGTGTTATTATATTAAATAAAAATCCTAAATACTATAAACTTCTTTTATTCCAAACTTGTTCCATGTTGAATCAATCAAAATTTCTCACTTACACGTTATAAGCGGAATTAGCGTTTGGATAAACATTAAAGAAATGACATACCTTTTATGAAGAACTCCAGAGGTTATCGCAATATTGGGAGATGAACACCGATATAACAATGATGCCAGCTTGTCTCTCAGCCATCCAGTACACTGCATTTTCAAGGTCTTAAAATTGCTTATTCTTTTGCGTTGATAGAAAGAACTATATCAATGTCTTCGATAACAAAGAAATGGTTTTGAATTTTAATGTCTCTTTTTATCTTCAACATGAAAAAAATCAATCTAACTCTAATCTCATCATATTCTTTTACAATATCTTTGGAAAATGACCGCTTAGTGCTGCTCTTGTTATCAGCCAATAGCGATGTATTAATGACAAAGTTGCACTTTCTTGAAAAGTTGCAGCTCCCAACTGTAAAGCCTTTTGGAGAGAATCCGGTATAATGACCAATGGAAGAAAGGCTGGCTTAAGAGCTCTAGGTAAGGTATGAAAAGATGCATAAAACTTGGTATAATGATCACGTGATAATGCTACCATAGCTTCAACAATACGGCCCTTTTGTTGATCACTGAGACGATGAGAATCCAAATCCTTCCTATTCATTCCTATAGCCTGCAGCATATCAGTAGGTAAATAGTAGTGATAGCGTGATTGCATAAAAGATAAAAGGCGCAGTACACCGCTTAATCCTTGAGCAATTCCCCCATGTTTATAGGTATCTGTAAAATTTTGTTCGGCATCAGGATCTAATATCTGACAAGAAAGTTGTAAAATTATACTTGCTGTTTCACCACAATAATGCTCAAGATCATGAAGCGTTTCTAATGGGTTGTGGTAAAGATCTAAAATTTGTGCATCACAATACCGTAAAAAAGCTGTCTTAGGTAAATTAAAAAGAGTCATTGCTGTTAATAAATCACTTAAAATCGGATTACTTGCGCTCGTTTGCATTTCCTCATGCTCAATAGAATCATACCACCAGCGTAATCGTATTTCGCCGATGAGTGGATCATGAACACTTTCGCGAATACGAGAAATCTCAGCATTAAATGCGTAAAGAGCAGCCAATGCTTTTCGCTTTTTTTTAGGTGAAAATAAAACCGATATATATCGATCACGATCTATGGTACGTAAAATATCAAGACAATAAGGAAGAGAACCTATCATTCTATGAACCTATTAACGCCCCTTTTTAGCCATTCAATTAATATTCTCTTTTTATTCATATTTAAAAATGAGAGATAAGAAAATACAGTTTGTAAAAATAAGATTTTTAAATGTATCTCTTCATGTCTGATGAATGAAAGTTTCTTTTTTACTGACTTTTCTTTTCAAAAAAAATTCAAAATGAAATAAACTATTTTTTTAATAAAAATGTATCTTATAGGATTTAAGCGTTTATTTGTCGTAAAAACAGATAAAATTAACCGTAACATGTGTCATGAAACTTAGGAACAGACAAAGAAAAATACTTTTTGACTGAATAGATGACAACACACTGATCACCCAAAACTTCATCAAATGCTTGGACTCTTCCCACAACTTAAAAGAACAAAGATTCCTATTCTCACTGATCTGTCAAAAATCCAATTGCTTTTGACGGTTTCCTGCCTCTCGTAACGAATTAATTTATAATAATAACTTATCGTTTTATCTGTTAAATCAGATCCCCTAATATCATATGATTCTCTCATTTTGTGCCTATTTCCTTTCATCTTATACGTAAAGCGGGTATGTAGGTAAAATTAAAAAGGAATAAAAATGCTTCTTATGAATAACCTCAAATGTCCGAGGCTTATCACTTATGTGATACGCTAGGCTCTAAATATATTAAGTTATGTATAATACTTTATTTTTATATTACCGCCTTAAACGATGGTATTTTGAGACACAACAAAATAATCACACACGTCTTTTATGCTAGATAAGGATATCTATTTTATTAAACAATGCTTTATTCTACCGCAAATAATAATGCCGCAACAGCGCGATCTTCAGCCAATAAAACATTAAATGTACGCACTGCTGCTCCTGTACTCATTGTATCTGATGAAATACGCTTTTCCCATAAAAGGACCTGTAACTCTTCAGGCAATCGTAATAATTCTGTTCCAGTCCCTATTAATAAAACCTCAATATCGTTTGCTTCTTCTAAAATACGAGATAGATCCCGTTGAGTGGGAACAGGCCCTAGCATATCAATGCCATAAATTCCTGATGGGATACAAATAATAGAACCTCTATGAGACATATCAGCAAAACGAAATCCACCATTTCCATAAGCATCAATAGGCGCACGACTTGGAAAATGTGCTTCACGAATTTGAATTGCATCGGACATGAATAAGCACCTTTTATTTTTAAAAATTCACTTGTCTTTTACTTCTTACCATAAAAATCAACGGGAATATAAAACAATGATATGTTAACCGTAGCCTATCAGAATATTGAGGTAGAGCTTTTTACTATAACACCTTGTTTGGGCTACACAAAAATATATTGAAAAGTTAACAATAAATCACGATTAAATGCTATCTATCTGTTAAAAAATTTTTCTTAGCTTAGTTGACATAAAAGTGAAAAACTTCTCTTTATAAAAATAAGGACATTGTTTAAAAGGCAGGAAGATTTTCCATAATATTCCATAAATAAAGCAACCATTTTAATAGTCTACTCAAAACAAAGATATTACTTTCTGTCGTGACTATAAAAAAACATTCCTCCTTTATATTTTAACATTTTTTATAAAAATGCTTTCAAAAATGGTGTAAATTGCACTTACACTTTAAGATGCATTTTCCTTATTTTCTTTTGATATTGCTTTTTCCTCTTCAGAGATATTCACATTTTCTTTCACAGTCTTTTTAGACTTAGACTTTTGTGGTGTTTTCGTTTTAGCATTAAGTTTTGATTTTTTTTCTGCAATCGGCTCACCTTTAACACGTACATCCGCTAATGTTGAACGAATAACACGAATATTCATATTATCACCAATTTCAACCTCTAATTCACCACTCTCGTCATGAACCTTCGTAACCTTGCCGATAATACCACCACCCGTTATAACTGTATCACCACGACGCACTGCATTAAGCATTTCCTGCCGTTTTTTCATTTGAGCGCGCTGTGGACGAATAATAAAAAAATACATAATTGCAAAAATTAAAATGAATGGGATAGCGTTAACAAATGAAATTCCACCGGAAACATCGCCTGCAACTTGAGCATAAGCGTTTGTAATAAACATTTTTATCTCCTATAGTTAAACTTCAGGTATTTCCCATTCTCTTAAAACAGAACCCGATTTAGAAAAAAAATCTAAAGAATTTGTTATAAAAAGCTATAATGGTATAATGAATCTCAGCTTTATGGAAATGTAATAAATCCTTAAGAGACAGAGTACAATAAGAAAAAAATTAAAAAAACAGATTTATTTCTCTCTATTATATATCCTACGCTAGAAGCGTTATCTCTTACTCAATAAATGATACAAAATAATTTTTCTAATAAAAAACATTAATTTATAGAGATAACTCATTATTTTTTAATGTCGAATGATAGAGCTCAATACCGTAAAACGCTCTCATTTCAAACCTTTTGAATTCATCAAAAAATTTCTTGACTATCACGCCTGTAAAATGAACATAAAGATAAAAACTCTTTATGATAAGAAGTAAAATATCTCCTCTCATACCCCTCTCAAATGCAAGAGTATTGTGAATGTTGGGTATTAACAAATCGTATGATGCTCTTTGTCTTATACTTCATAAAGACAAAGATGATAATCTCTAATCCCTCCCAACAAACTCCTCTTCTAAACTCATAATTTTTTGCTGACTTATTACGTTATACATGTGCTAATATCTTTCGATGATCGAGCGTAATGAGTAAAGTTCATGAAACACGTCAATACTTCATCAAATGTAACTGGCTTTGAAAAAGGAAGTAACATAACAGATTGATTATTCGACTCTCCAAACATTGCTCAGGGTCTTAAATCATCTACAAGAAAAAATTGAACAGAAAGATCATATTATTGTAGAATTAGCGCCCAAAGTAAAAGCTTTAGAAAATTTAAAACATTCTGATCAGTCCTATTGATTTAATAAAACAAATTGTTTTTATGAAGTTTCTATAAATTATAAGCTTATTAAAATTTAACATCATCAATCAATTAGTTTTCTAAATATTTAAGAGGATCAACTGGTAATGAATTCTTACGCATCTCAAAATAAACACGTGGCGTTTTAACATTTCCTGAAATACCCGACTTCGCAATCTCATCACCGCGTCTTACCCTTTGGCCTTTGTTCACAACAAGCTGACTATTACATCCATAAATAGTGATAATATTATTTTCATGTCGAATCATAACAACATTACCCAGCTCTTTTAAGCCATCTCCAGCGTAAATAACAACACCATTTTCCGCCGCTCTTACCGATGATCCTTCAGGCACAGCAATGTCTATTCCTCGATTCATTATTGTTCCTTTTTTTTGACCAAACTGGCTTAATAAACGCCCTCGTACTGGCCAACGCATTTTAGAAATTCCCGTAGCTTGCGGCGCCTTAATATTATCTGTACGCGTAATGGTACTTGATAAATCAGATTCATGATTCAATTGCACCATCTCTTTAGAAGAACTTCTTTCAGGACTTGACCTGTTCACCTGTGCAGAAGGTGGCGTTTTTACAGGGGCTTTATATATAGGAGAAGCTTTCTTGTTCTTTATAGAAGACGTCACCTGAGGTTGGAATGAAGATTCTGCTGTTGACGCTACCCTATTGTTATGACTGGACGCTCTTGAAGTTGCTAACGTACGCCCATTTGGCAGCACAAGGACCTGACCGATATAAATGGAATTACTGTTTATACCATTTGCTGATTTTAATGCCTCAACACTAACGCCTACTTGTCGTGCAATACTGAGTAATGTATCCCCACTCTGGACAATATAAGAGTTCTGCCGGAAAAGAGGAGAATTATTCATTTGTGAACGAGAAAGTGTTCCAATATTACGTGGAGGCGCCCCCATAACACGATCATCAGAAGAAACTCCCCTACCCTGCTGTGAAAAATTATAGGGAGAATTGTCATCTATCGACGAATCATCACTTGGCTCTACAGGAGGCAACTCGGTGCTTTGTATCATTTCCCCACCGTATGATAGCATTCCCGGATCTGTAGACATAGAGTTCGCTATATTTAATTGAGGTGCTATCCTATGATGAGAAGAAATATTGGAAAAACGTTGTGAGCCAGAACTACAACCAGCAACAATAGTTACCACCGCCAAAAAAGTTATTCTTTGAAAATTATACTGAAAAATATTATCCAAAGCTTTTAGATACATCGTTTTGCCCACTCATCAATACTCAATTCACCCCATTAAAGCTTTTTTAAATTACCGAAGTGTTAAAATGAAATGTTTTATTCATAAATATCTTTAATTAAGATCAAAGTGAATTTAATAAAATAAAGAGAGTGAAATAATTTGTGCTGTTTTTCAAATTTTAAAAATTAAAGTCTCTCTGCAATACCTTTAATAAGAGGTTGATAACGCACTTGAAACAACTCTAAACACTCAAATCGACTACCAATTTTTGTATAGCGCGTTACCGTTTGTACCCCTTCATCAGGCCCTATCGCCTGAATGAGAATTCCATTTTCAGCTAAAAGTTCTAAAAATTCCTTGGGTTCATCAGAACGTGATGGCCAAATAAGAATGCGATCAAATGATCCCAAACTTGCCACATTATGGCTTCCATCAATCTGCCGTATAATAATATTTTCAATACCCAAAGTTTGAAATTTTTGGCGTGCCAAATCAACAAGCGTTTTATAACGATCAATCGTTGTAACACGATCACTTAAGCATGCCATAAGAGCCGTACAAAAGCCAGAGCCCGTACCAATTTCTAAGACACGATGCTTTTTTTTCAATGATAATGCTGAAAGCATTAAGAGCTGTTCTTCCAAACGCTCCATATATTCCCCACACTCTATGGGAATAACTTTATTATCATAAGCACTATCAAACCACGGAGCAGAAACAAATTGTTGACGTGGAATTTTCTCTAATGCCGAAAAAAATCGTACGTCATCAATGCCTTTGCTACGCATTTTCAGTACAAGAGCAGCCAACTCCTCACGAAATTGCAAAATACCCTTTTGCTCCATAGTATCATTCACTCTCTAATGGAGATGCATTTTTATTACCCCTACAAACCACTTTTTTAAAATGGTAAAACCTCTTGCGTTTGCATAGCATTAGCTCTTTGCAATAAAAGCATATTGTCTTTCCTTTCCTAAAATTAAGCAGTAATATAACGCATGCCCCCCATATAGGATTGTAAAACATCTGGAACAATAATTGACCCATCAGCCTGTTGATAATTTTCCAGCACAGCAATAAGACAACGGCCAACAGCCGTACCAGAACCATTAAGGCTATGAACAAAATGCAACTTTTTATCGCCTTCTTTACGATAGCGAGCGTTCATACGTCGACCTTGAAAATCCCCACAAACGGAACAACTAGAAATTTCACGATAACATTCTTGGCCAGGGAGCCAAACCTCAATGTCATAAGTCTTACGTGCTGCAAACCCCATATCCCCCGTAGAAAGAACTACTGTGCGAAAAGGTAAACCGAGTCGTTTTAAGATATCTTCTGCACATTCCGTCATGCGCTCCAATTCAATGAGAGACTGTTCTTCACTGGTAATCGAAACCATTTCTACCTTCCAAAATTGGTGCTGACGCAACATACCGCGTGTATCACGACCAGCAGCTCCCGCTTCTGAACGAAAACAAGGAGATAAAGAAGAAAATCGCAGTGGTAAATCTGATATTTCAAGAATTTCATCATTGACCAAGTTTGTTAATGGCACTTCTGCTGTGGAAATAAGCCATCGCCCATCTGTTGTTTGAAAAAGATCTTCAGCAAACTTCGGCAATTGGGCTGCTCCGTAAACAATCTCATCACGAACAAGAAGAGGAACAGAAACTTCTGTATAACCATGCTCATTGACATGCACATCAAGCATAAATTGTCCCAATGCCCGTTCTAGCCGTGCTAACGCCCCTGAAAGCACTGTAAAACGTGTTCCAGATAAACGACTAGCTCGCTCAAAATTCATCTGCTTGAGATCTTGACCAAGGTCAAAATGCTCCTTTGGTGTAAAATTAAAGGTTGGAGGTGTCCCAAAATGTCGAATGACGACATTATCACTTTCATCTTTACCGTTTGGAACATCATCCAATGGAACATTTGGAAGTGCTGAAAGAATTTTTTCAAGACTTTCCGTCAGCTGTTTTTCTTCCGCTGTTGCAGAAGAAAGAAAAACTTTAAGCTCTTCAACTTCAGCTCTAAGCCGTTCAGCCATTTGCTGATCAGATGAAGCTAAAGCTTGTCCTATTTCCTTTGAAATCGCATTGCGGCGTTCCTGTGCTAATTGTACCTTAGCAACATGGGACCGACGTGCAAGATCAAGTTGTATTAATCTATCGGCTTGTGGCTCAAGGCCTCTCCTTACAAGCGCTTTATCTAATTCTTCAGGATTTTCGCGAATCCACTTAATATCAAGCATTAAAATTCCTCATTTATATTGTTTTTATTCATTTCTCATCGCGTAAGATTATACACTTTTCTTAAGCGGATTTTCTTCTCTTTTCTATACCGTAAGCAATTAAAATTGAAACCTCATAAAGCGCTATCGTTGGTAAAGCTACTGCAAACATCGTAAAAAAATCTGAAGGCGTTATCATTGCCGCAATAATAAAAGAGAGAAGAATAGCCCATTTTCGTTTAGACACCAAATCATGAGACGTTAAAATTCTAACTTTTGTTAATAGACTGATGACAAGAGGCAATTGAAAAATCAAACCAAAAATAAGGATAAACGACGCCATAAAACCCAAATAATCAGAAATACGTACGACAAACTCTATCTTTAATTGAGCATCTGGAAGAAATTGTTGAGAAAGGCTAAACCATAGTATTATTGGTGCCAATAGAGCATAAACAAACGCTCCTCCAATACAAAATAAAATAGGACCACCAATGAGAAAGGGTAAAAAAGCCCTGCGCTCATTTTTATAAAGCCCTGGTGCAATAAAACTATAGAACTGAAAAGCCGTATAGGGAAAAGATAAAATAATTCCTCCAAAAGCAGCAAGTTTCATCTTTGTTAAAAAAGTTTCCCATACCTGCGTTGATTGCAAACGAATACTCTCAGGATACCCTCCTGCTATTTTCATTGCCCACTGATACGGCCATAGTAAAAAATTCAAGATATAATCTTTAACAAGAAAACACATCATAAAAGCGATCATAAATGCAACTAAGGTCGAAATAATTCGCTGACGAAGTTCAATTAAATGTTCTAAAAGGGGAGCCATATTGGCATCAACCTCATCTTTTTTTACATTCATGACACATCTTCTTTATCTTTAGAAGCAATAGAAATGCTTTCAAAGTGATGAGAATCACTAGAGAATGTCACATCTTTCTTGATTGCCTTTTGATCACATGCCAAAAGTTCTTTATCTTTTTCTGATTTATGGTGAGTTTCCTTAATATCCAAATTATTGTGAATACCCTCTAATGTATTTTGAGTGGAATCAAAAGTTTCTGCCAACTTCTTCCTTGAATTGTTTATATCCGAACATGTTTTTTGCAAATCATCGCGCTCAATTTGTTTTATTACATCATCAAACTGGTGACAAAGTTCATTTGCTGTTGAATGTATATAAGCTCTTACCTTTGCGATTGTCTTGAGTATTTTAGGTAAATCTTTTGGTCCAATGATAATGATGAGAACAAGTAAGATCACGACAAGCTCTGGTCCATCAATCCCAAACATCGTTTATACTCGACTTCCTCATAAAAAATAATGTACAATAATGATGACGCTTTTATTTGACACGCTGTTTTTTGGTAATAGATGCCTTGCCTCCTTTAGAGTGAGAGGAAGCCTTTCTACGTGTTGCTGTATGTTTTACCGATAACGGCTGAGATTGTTGAGATGCTCCATCAGTTACTTTGGAAGGAGCAGCCTTTTCAACATTACCCTCAATGCCTTCCTCTTCTTCCTTCATACTCTTTTTAAAGGCTTTAATTCCTTTAGCAATATCGCCCATTAATTCAGAAATTTTACCGCGTCCGAAAAGCACCAAAATAAGTAATAAAATTACAATTAAATGTGTTGGTGAAAAAATATTACCCATTACTCTCTACTCTATGCTTTTTATCCCACTTATTCATGCTTCCTCTGAAGAATGTATCAAATATTGTATCCTATTTATATATTTTTTTCTCAACTTAAAAGAAATCATATGCTTTTTAATGGAAGAAGAATGATCGTCATCAATCAATGAGTCAAACTTTTAAAAGATGTATATCATACTTTTCTAAATATTAAGTGTGATACCGCAATATGAACTCACTCAAAATGCGTATTAGACAACACTTTTGCCGTAATCAAGAATATATTTTATTAACGCGTAACATACATTAATTTGTAAGAACTATTCACTTGCACCTCATAAACAAGGTCAGCATAAAGAGATAGGAACTATTAAAATGGTCCTTATAGACGTCAAGGACGCTAGAAAATAAGTCATAATATATAAGGATATGACGATACTAGCTTTCATCTTTACTTCGTAAAGAGCTTTCACTGAAATGTTTGCCCTCTTCTTGTCCAACTTTCATATAAAAGATTTAAAATCCTAATGAAATAAGTGCTCCTGTAACATTCATATTTTATGTATATAATTTTTTGATGAAGAGCTTATTTGAGTGCTACAAGAAAGTTTTTATGGATATCAATTCTATTATTCTATGTTAATAAGCCTGATACAGTTATCCATATGATAGAGTTTCTTCCATGAATTATCGGCATATTTACCATGCTGGCAATTTTGCTGATGTTTTTAAACACATTATTGTCATGCGCATTGTAGAATATCTCAAACGCAAAGAAAAAGCTTTTCGCGTTATAGACACGCATGCTGGTATTGGTATTTATGATCTCTCTTCTTTAGAATCCTATAAAACAGGAGAGTGGCGCGAAGGTGTGCAACGAATCTTTTCAACGCCAATTCCAGAAGATTTAAGAACACTCCTTTATCCATGGTGTGATATTATTGATTCCCTCAATAAAGGAGAAAAAGAAATTGTATTTTATCCTGGATCTCCTGTTCTTATTCGTCAATTATTACGGAAACAAGATCGCCTCACCGCAATAGAATTGCACAATGAAGATTATCATATTTTAGCAAAAAATTTTGCTGGCGATTATCAAACAAAAGTTCTGCATTTAGATGGTTGGCTTTCCTTAAATGCTCATTTACCACCAAAAGAAAAACGTGGGTTTATCCTTGTTGACCCTCCCTTTGAAAAAAGTGGCGAGTTTTCCCGCCTTATTGAGGGGTTGATGAAAGCCTATCGCCGTTTTTCTGGAGGGATCTACGCTTTATGGTATCCTGTAAAACATGATAAAGAAATTGAAAGTTTTCTTCACGCGCTTTATCAAACAGGAATTCCTAAAATTTTACAACTTGAAATGCGTATCCGAAAAAATTCAAGTCCACCGACAATGAATGGAAGTGGGATGATTATTATCAACCCTCCTTATCTTTTGAAAGATGAAATGAAAAAACTCAGTCCCTTTCTTATCAACCGTCTTGGACAAGATGAAAATGCTCAAATAACGCATAAATGGCTTCAAAAAGAACATCTAAACTAGACTTTTCTTTCACGTTTTCCTTAAAAAATACCCTTTTGTAAGTTACAAAGGCGATAAGACTCTGTTATTTTTTAGATAATATCAACATATAAGATAATAATGGTAAGCTTATAACAATTACGTGAGTCATAGAACAATAAACTCACTCCTTACGCCTCATAAGAGGAATTATTTTTAATGAATCAATTGAGCTAGGCGTGTTCATAAAGCTGTCATAAATAAAAAATAACAATTCTCATATTTTTTATGAAAGAAAAGTACTCTAAAATCACACTCTTATGCTGTAATATGTTGTTGATGGACAAAAATTATTAAAGATATAAATAATCGTTATTTTATGAAATAAGAATATTTCATACGTCAAACAAAAAACATTTCTTGATAAACGGAATGATCCTGAAAAATAATACAACTTGTCCGAAAAATAAAAGAGAAAAGCTTTCTTTTCTCTCTAATTTGTCATGGAAAAATGCCAATCAGAGCAATGAAAAAAATCAATTCCAAGGTGTCAAATTTATACAAGAGTTTGTTAGACACCTTCCCCATAAGCCGGGAGTTTATCGGATGATTGGTGAAAATGGTAATATTCTCTACATTGGCAAAGCACGTAATCTCAAAAAACGTGTTTCAAATTATACACGTGAACAAGGACACAATAATCGTATTACCCGTATGATTCGTGCAACATATCATATGGAATTTATCGTTACCCATACAGAAACAGAAGCACTCCTTTTAGAGGCGAATCTCATCAAAAGATTGCATCCCCATTTTAATGTATTACTCCGTGATGATAAAAGCTTTCCTTATATCATGATTACAAATGATCATCGAGCACCTGCACTTTGCAAACATCGTGGCGCACGAACACAAAAAGCTCATTATTTTGGGCCTTTTGCTTCTGCTGGTGCGGTGACACAAACAATTCATGTTTTACAACGCGCTTTTTTATTACGGACTTGTACCGATACAATTTTTGAAAACCGTACACGTCCCTGTTTACTTTATCAAATTAAACGATGTTCTGCACCTTGTACCCATGAAATTAATGACAGTGATTATAAAGAACTAGTAAGAGAAGCAAAAGCGTTCCTTTCGGGAAAAGATCAATCTGTTAAAAATGATATGGTCCAAGCTATGCATAAAGCCGCAGAAAATCTTGACTTTGAACAAGCAGCTTCCTATCGTGACCGCTTATCAGCCCTTTCTCACATACAAAGCCATCAAGGTATTAACCCTCAAACGATAAAAGAAGCAGATGTCTTTGCAATTGCTCAAAAGGAAGGAATGACTTGTATTCAAGTGTTTTTTTTTCGTATGGGACAAAATTGGGGAAACCGAGCCTATTTTCCTAAAGCAGATCCCTCTTTTTCCCGTACTGAAATTTTAGCGAGTTTTATTGCCCAATTTTACGATGATAAGCCCCTTCCCAAAAGCATCCTTTTATCCGAAGAAATTGAAGAAAAGACACTTCTTACAGAAGCATTAAGTCTCAAAGCAAATCACAAAGTGTCTCTCTCTTTACCCAAGCAAGGTGAACGGAAAACACTTGTTAATTACGCCTATCTTAATGCTCATGAAGCACTAGAACATAAGCTTGCTGAAACAGCTACCCATACAAAATTACTTCAGGGGCTTGCTGAAACATTCCAGCTGCCTTTTCCTCCGCGCCGTATAGAAGTCTACGACAATTCTCATATTATGGGAACAAATTCTGTAGGTGCTATGATTGTTGCTGGTCAAATGGGATTTGTTAAAAATCAATATCGCAAATTCAACATTCGCTCAACAGATATCACGCCTGGCGATGATTTTGGCATGATGAAAGAAGTGATTAAACGAAGATTTTCACGCCTTATCAAAGAGCATGATTTGCCAAATAAAAGTCATGATAGAAAAGATCAAGAGAATGATCTTTTTCCCGTTTGGCCTGATCTTATCTTAATCGATGGAGGTGAGGGACAAATCAACAGTGTGCATACAATACTTGCTGAATTACAATTGAATAACCTAATCACCGTTGTTGGAATTGCCAAAGGTGTTGACCGTCATGCGGGACGTGAACGATTTTTTATAAAAGGTACCCTTCCTTTCACACTTCCCCCCCGTGATCCTATCCTCTATTTTTTGCAACGTCTACGTGATGAAGCACACCGTTTTGCTATTGGAACGCATAGAATAAAACGAAAGAAAGAAACCTTTAAAAATCCACTTGATGAAATCGAAAATATCGGTCCGTCAAGAAAACGTGCATTGCTTCATCATTTTGGAAGTGCCAAGGCTGTTGCTGGTGCCTCACTTGAAGACTTGAAAAAAGTTACGGGAATCTCTATCGCAATCGCGCAAAAAATTCATAACCATTTTAATGAAAAATAGGCTTGTTTCATCACTTTAGCCTTGTTACTTACAGGGAATATGTTTTCCTTTATAAGAATTGAAAATGACTCTATGAAAAATCATACTTTTTCTTTTCCAAATCTTTTAACTTATGCACGAATTGTTGCAGTCCCAATGGTCGTTGCTTGCTTTTTTGTAGAAGGACGCCTACAGTCAAATGATATCGTACGTTGGATTGCCGTTTCCATTTTTATCGTTGCCTCTATTACTGACTTTCTTGATGGCTATCTTGCCCGTATTTGGGAACAAACATCCAATATTGGTCGCATGTTAGATCCAATTGCCGATAAACTTCTCGTCTCAGCTTGTTTGCTCTTGCTTGCCGCAGACAGCACGATTGCTGGATGGACATTATGGGCCGCAATTATTATTCTTTGTCGAGAGATTCTTGTATCAGGATTACGTGAATATTTAGCTGAATTAAAAGTAAGTGTTCCGGTCTCTCGTCTTGCAAAGTGGAAAACTTTTGTACAAATGATCGCTATTATCTTTCTTTTAGCAGGACCAGCTGGTAATAAAATTTTCCCTTACACGGTAGAATTTGGCATTACTATGCTTTGGATTGCTGCCCTCCTTACATTGTGGACAGGATGGGATTATTTTCGCGCGGGTTTAAAACACGTCATTTCATGAAATCGTCTCTTGATTTATAATGATAATCTGTCTTTCTAAAACTTAAGAAAGAAAAGATACCATAAATCTACTTACTTTAAATCTCGTGATGATTAATCAATTAAAATACTTCTTTTACCTTTCACAAACGAAGTTGGCGTCTAGTTAAAAGACATTCAAAAAATAAATAGGTTTTATCCCCTCGAAAAAAAAAGTTGCAATATTAAAAGTGAAAAAAAACGATGAATCCCCATATCTGTCAAAGAGACCTATAATCTTGTAAAAGCAAAAGCCCAAAACACTATGTTTTAGGTTTTTGCTTCTTATTTTTATTTACGCTTTTATTAACCAACAATTTCTATCTCAGAAAACCAAAAAGCGATTTCTGTTTTTGCTGTTTCAGCACTATCGGATCCATGGACAGAATTTTCACCAATCGACAAAGCATGAACCTTACGAATTGTCCCTTCTTCTGCATCACTGGGATTTGTAGCCCCCATCACTTCACGGTTTTTAGCTATTGCATTTTCTCCTTCCAAAACCTGGACAATTGTTGGACCAGAAGACATAAATTCAACCAATTCACTAAAAAAAGGGCGTTCTTTATGAACAGCATAAAAATTTTCAGCCTCACGCTTGCTCATCCACACACGTCTAGATGCAATAACACGCAAGCCCGCATCTTCAAGCATTTTGGTAATTGCGCCTGTCAAATTACGACGTGTTGCATCTGGTTTAATCATCGAAAAAGTACGCTCTAAAGCCATTTACTCACCTTTATTTCATTGATAACATTCTCTAACTGTTTCTATAGCGAGCAGACAGTTCTTTGCCAAGTGACTTTGAAAAAATCTACACAAATTCTCAAAAATATAGAATGGATTGTAAAGAAGACTTCAATAAAACAAATACAGTTATAATTGCCCCTCCCATCATAAGATGCACAGCTGCCTCTTAGTAAATGTTGAACTCCTTATTATATTCCTAAACGCTTCCCATCAAAATTATCATTTAAGCAATAACAATTATAAGAAAAAACAACACGTAAAAATACATACCTTTTATGAAAACCTTCTTTTAAAAAAGAAGACAGATCTAGACACTTTAGGTCTAGGTTTTAAAATTCTCTCACCTTACTGAGATCAATTAAAAAATTTCCTATAATTAGAAATTATAGCGTACCCCTATAATGCCCTGAAGAGACTGTTTTGTTTTACGCCCTTTAACATAATGAGCCTCACCATATAACTTCAGCTTCTCACTCAAAAAACTGCTCAAACCTATGCCTAATTTACCCGCATTACCTGATAAATCGGTGGTGAATGAATGGTGTTCATTAATCACCGTTTGATTATCATCTTTATTCTCACGCAACCATGCTGCTGTAATATACGCCTGTGAAGAAGTCGCCATGCCAGAGCCAAATTCATACCCTAAAGATAATCCAACCTCACTGCGCAATGACGTAAAGGGGCGAATATCACCGCTCATGTCATTCGATAACTTGATTTCTTTTCCCTCAACTTGCAACCAAGTAAATTGTCCATAAGGCTGCAACCAACTACTCTTGGACGTCTGAAATCGATATCCTGCTTCAAAGGAGGCCCCAACCGCCCATTGCTTATAACTGCCTTCAATCCCTAAACCATTCGTGGAAACTGCCTTCAGATTATTTTGATAATGATTGTATTTTAAAAGAGCATCCAGATACCATCCACTATGATCCACATACGTGACATAAGCCCCAATACTATAACTATTGATACCGCTAGTACCACCCCGAGTATGTGCAACACGAGCATGATCATAGCTGCCAAAACCACCTATATAAAACTCTCCATTTTCCCACTCGCTTAAGCCATTGATCCCTAACACAATCCCTGTTTGATCGAGCTTAAAATCTATATGCTCTGTCGCAATGCTCTCTTTTGCTTTAATCGCATAGCCCCATAAAGCCGTATGCTTTTTACTTTTATCTAGAATGCCTCTTCCCGCACGTACGCTTTGCATTTCATTATGAAATATCATTGCTGGAGCTACAGACATAGACAATACTGCATCTGTAGAAGGCGTGGTTAAAAACTGAAAACCTGAAAGCGTCTCATCCAATTGTGGAGAAGGTTGTTTCTGATTACTTGGACGCAAAATCATCTGATCTGCTAAAGACTGAGAAGAGGCGGAAACAGCAGCCTGTTGTGTGTCAGAAGAAAGAGAATGTGGAGGTGATGGAGGCAATACCACATGCATCTGATTTTCTTGAGAAGAAGATATCGAAACACTCGAGACACTTTGTGCTTCTCTTAAATGACGCGGAGGCCGTTTCTGGGGTTGCTCTTTTTTAGGTGGACGACGACCAGCCTTTTTCCTTCCTGAAGAATCACCTTGATTAGACTGTGTCCCCATATCAGCAGACAATGCAACAGGAACCTTCATTTTCTTATTTACACATTCTACTTCAGCACCAGAACGCTCTGAATTTTCAGAGGCTCTACTTAAAGACCAAATTGTAGCACTACCACTAGAAATAGCACATCGACCTCTCTTCTCCAAGCGATACTGATAAGTTCCACCATCAAAAGTTGTAATTTCCCTCCCCGAAAGATCCGCCAGAGTAAAGTTAGCTCCTCCACCTTGGCTTCTATCGGTAACTAAAGGAAGATGAGTAACAAAACTATTCCTTTGTGAGAGAGAACCTGTAATTTCACGACCAGAATCCGCAACACTTATTTTGTGATTTCCTGAGCCCTCACCAATCGTCAAATAATCACTCGAATCCCACGCAGTACTAATATTGAATCGAAAATGTAAATTCCCTGAAAGTTTTTCAACATGAAGTGAAATATGACGTGGATCATATGGAATAGAAGTAAAAACAACAGTTCCATCCTCTCCCCCTAAATCTTCAATTTCAATCTGAGGTTTATATTTGTTATTCCGTTCACCAACCTCAAATATTGTTTCATCAGGTTGTCCCTCTATAGGAATCTTTTTTTTAGTGAGATGGTTTGTGACATCACCAGCGAATAAATAAAGTTCTCCGTGACTATTGACCCTTACTTCTCCAACCACTTTCTGAATACCAGAGTGAAACCATGACCTAGCATAATCCATAATTGTTAAAGTATCTACAAACCCTCCAGGATATACTACCTGAGTAGCATGATCCTTCAAAGTTGTCGCATAAGCCCCTCCATGTGCTAAGACGTGTTGTCTACCATTTCCTGAGACCTCTGTATCCATTGCTCTTCCCCCTTCTTTTCTTTGCCCCGCATAAAGATTTTGTTCTCCGTTATTTCCTACTCTTGTATACCAAGCCCATGCACCATCATACACATTCTGCTGTCCTATTTCTCCATCTCCACCCGTAACTGTGGCATTATATGCACTACTTTTTCTAACCACTTGTGTAAGATCAATATTAGGCTCTTCATGAACAAACTGTTTACCACCTCTAATTGCAGCATTAATCGCAGTTCCTCCGCGCACAACTATCTGCATCCCTCCTTTGTTAATAGTAGATCCCACGGAAGTTCTTCCATTATCAACAAGCTCTACATCACCGCCTTTAAGGGTAATATTATTTTTGAAAAGACGAGCAATCAATTCTAATTTTTTTCGTTCCTCTTCTCCATTTCCTACATGGGGTGCTCTTGTTAGCTCTCTATTCCTACTCTCAACTGCACTTGCAGATTGCACAAGACAACTACTGATCATCAATACTGAAAAACTTAATTTGTATTTATATCGCATTATCCACACTCCACTCTCAATTATTTAGACAAATATCCCGCGGCTACACAGGTAGCTCGTTTTAGATTGTATCATAATGTGTTTTATTTATGTCTAAATACAATTTTTTAGTGTATTTTTTTAATTTAACAATTTTTAGTTGTGCGTCTATGAATCACTAAAAAATGCTAACTGAAGGCAGAAAAACGAAAAAATTTAAATTGTTTATTTGAATTAAAAGATTAATTTTCAGGTTTGTATTTGAAATTATGAATGAAAAATGCCCATTCCCTTTAATGGGATCACCACCCCTCACGTAAAAGAGAACGTCATTGGGATGCTCATACGCTTGTTTGAAAAAAACATCTCTCAATATGCCCAAGCCTATATTTTCCCGACGCCGACAATGAATAGCATAATTGCTAAAAATCCATTGAATACTAACATTTTTACACTATGGAGTCGGCTCCATCAAACACTTTACCAGCCCTAAAACGTTGCAATAGTCCTTAGCACTTGAAGTGATTTATCAGAAGCATTTTGAGTCCTTTCTTGTACAATTTTGCTCCACACGGCTCTTCCCTACTTGTGACATGCAAGAAAGTGATTTTGAGTAGATTTGGAATAAGAAAATCCTACGATATTCAAAACTCTCATTCAACATACAAAATAATGAACACTCTTTATAAATTAATACCTTTCCTTAAAAGAGAGTATAAAGGCATCCTTACTGTTTAAAAAGGTCTCTATACTCTCAAAAGGACATCGCAAAGCGTTATCTATTTAAGTTTATAAACTTAATCAACTGTGTAAAGGTGTATTTAGAAACTGTAGCGTAATCCTAAAATACCTTGAAGAGCATTTTTAATCTTATGTCCTTTTAGATAATATGCTTCCGCATAAAGTGTTAGGTTATCATTGACCAAACTGTTTAAACCAATTCCTAATTTACCCGCACTACCCGATAAGTCTGTGATAAATTTATGCTGGTTATTAATTATCGCGTGATTATTATTTATATTCTCACGCAACCAAGCTGCCATTATATAAGCTGTTAATGAAGTTTCTGAATTCACAAAAAATTCATGTCCTGCCGTCAATCCAACTTCACTACGGAATGAGATCAATGGACTTAAGTCACCGGTCATTCCATTGGAAAGTTTTATTTTTTTACCTTCCACCTGTAAACCTGTTAGCTTGATATAAGGCTGCATCCAAGTATTTTGAGCTGGTTCAAAATAACAACCAATCTCAAATGATCCACCTATCGCCCACTGATTATAATGACTTTGTATTGCTAAACCATTCGTTGATATGGCTTTCAAATTATCTTGATAATAATTATATTTCAAAACACCATCCATATACCATCCACGATGATCAAAGTAAGTTGCGTAAGTTCCAATGCTATAAGAGCTTAAATCACTCCTCCCCCCTCGTGCATGAGAAACACGTGCTTGATCATAACTGCCGAAGCCACCGATATATAACTCTCCATGCCTTAATTCATTCAACTGATCAGCACCAAAGACTAAACCTGTCTGTCCAAGCTTAAAGTGTGTGTGGCCTGTCGCAATACGTTCTCTGCTCTTAATCCCATAGGTCCATAGCTCGATATCTTTCCTATTTCTGTTCCAAATTTTTCTACCATTCCGTACAATTTGCAATTCATTGTTAAAAATAAGCCCAGGGACTACAGACAACGTTAATACTGCATCCGTAGAGGGAGTGGTTAATGTTCCACCAGGAATGAATGGATTTGTAGGATCTGGAGTAGAATTTTCTGGTCCACTAAGGCGATCTGCCGATAAAAACCAAACTTTTCCATTTTCATCCTTTCTTTCTTTCAGCCCATACATATAAGTTCCACCATCAAGGGCATTAATGTTTTCACCCTTAAGATCTGTCAGCGTAAAATGCGCTCCACCACTTTGATCGGTAATTAAATCACGCTTATTTGAAAAAGGATCTGTGATTTCAACGCCAGAATCAGCAACACTTATCGTATGATTCCCTGTACCTTTCTCAACGAAGAGATAATCTCCACGGTTTTGGGCAATCGTGGTATTCAATGCGAAATGTAAACTTCCTGAAAGATTATTCACATGAAGCTGAGAATAGTAGGGATCAGAACCCGTAAATTCAAAAATAACACTCCCCTCACCACTTAATTTTCTTATCAAAGAGCTTTTTCCATCAGACTCATCCGTGAGTGAATACAATTTTGTCTCTTTTCCATTTAAAAGAATATCTTCTACTGTGGTGCGATGTTGCTCATTCCCAGCATAAAGATGAAGCTGTCCAGAATGATTTACTTGTGTCTTGCCTTCTAATATCGCTCCAGCATGTACCCATGATTTTGTTTCATCATTCATTGTTAGACTTTTTACAGATCCATCCGTATATATTTCCTGAGTAGCGCTCTCATTTAAAGTAACTCCAATGGCCTGACCGCCTTTTAAGATACGCTGTTTACCACCAGCAAAAACTTCTGTATCAAATGCAAAACCACCATTTTTTGCACCTTCAGACTTTTTCCCAACCTCTTGGATGCCCCCTCGCATAACTTTTGTATTCCAAACTTTACCCCCGTCATATACTTTTTGTTGACCTAATGTTTCCTCTTGACCATAAATGACTGTATGAGAAGCGCTACTCCCTTTAATCTCTCCTCCAACATCCCCCTCTCCGAAAACAAGCTGCTCCCCACCATAAATTTTAGTCTCCTCTACTTTTCCTCCATTTCCAACACTTTGCTTTCCCCCTTCTTTAACGACAGCATTTTTCGAAAAGCCTTGTTTTCCCTTTAAAGCCTGAACATTCTCAATTCCACCATGCTCAATTTTACTATTCTCACTGAGACCTCCTGCATATACATAAAGCTCCGCACCATTCTTTACTGTGTTATTGATAGACCGCCCTGGACTATCAATCTCACCATCATTTGAAATGTATGCTTTACCTTCATGATCAAGGACATAATTTTCAAGCAGTGCCCCATCTTTAATGAAGATAAGCTCAGGTTTTTTAAGAAATGCAGTATTTTGTGCTCGCGCATTATCTCCAACATAGTCGTGATGATTGCTATCAAGCTCCTGCTGGCTCGCAAATATTCTAGCACCCTTAACAAGAGTAAAATTGCTAGGCTTTTTTAAAAGGCCTAATTCATTGTGTCTTCTTACAATGAAATCATTCGATGCTCCAAGAATGCATCTTCCTGTTTTCATATCTTCATTATATTGATCGTGAAATACTTGATCATTTCCATCACTTGAAGATTGACAAAAAAGCGGCACCCCCCCCTCATTTGCGGCAGCTGCCTGTACAAAACAGCTGCTCAACAAGAGTACCCAAAAATTGCGTTTCCATTTATATTGTGTAACCATATCCTCCCCCCTCTTTACGCCTGCATAGACACCAAACGTAACTAGCTCTACAAAATATATTTTCAACCTTAGATTGTAACAATTCTTCTGAGTAACCTCACCACTTCACTCAAAGAACTGTTCTTTATAATCTTTTCGATGTATTTTTGATCGAGAATATAAGGAAATTCCTGGACTTCTTAAAATTTTTTTCACCAAATAAAAAAGTAACACATAATAAACTATAATATAAAAATGGTATACAACCTGTCATGAAAAGCGAGTCTGCATGCTCTAAAAAACTGTTTATGTTTTATTAAAGACTTTTAAAAACAATTATACATTTGAAAGATAACTATACTCTTATAATTAGAAACGATAGCGTACCCCTATAATGCCCTGAAGAGACTGTTTTGTTTTACGCCCTTTAACATAATGAGCCTCACCATATAACTTCAACTTCTCACTCAAAAAACTGCTCAAACCTATGCCTAATTTACCCGCATTACCTGATAAATCGGTGGTGAATGAATGGTGTTCATTAATCACCGTTTGATTATCATCTTTATTCTCACGCAACCATGCTGCTGTAATATACGCCTGTGAAGAAGTCGCCATGCCAGAGCCAAATTCATACCCTAAAGATAATCCAACCTCACTGCGCAATGACGTAAAGGGGCGAATATCACCGCTCATGTCATTCGATAACTTGATTTCTTTTCCCTCAACTTGCAACCAAGTAAATTGTCCATAAGGCTGTAACCAACTGCTTTTGGACGTCTGAAATCGATATCCTGCTTCAAAGGAGGCCCCAACCGCCCATTGCTTATAACTTCCTTCAATCCCTAAACCATTCGTGGAAACTGCCTTCAGATTATTTTGATAATGATTGTATTTTAAAAGAGCATCCAGATACCATCCACTATGATCCACATACGTGACATAAGCCCCAATACTATAACTATTGATACCGCTAGTACCACCCCGAGTATGTGCAACACGAGCATGATCATAGCTGCCAAAACCACCTATATAAAACTCTCCATTTTCCCACTCGCTTAAGCCATTGATCCCTAACACAATACCGCTCTGATCGAGCTTAAAGTCTATATGCTCTGTCGCAATGCTCTCTTTTGCTTTAATCGCATAGCCCCATAAAGCCGTATGCTTTTTACTTTTATCTAGAATGCCTCTTCCCGCACGTACGCTTTGCATTTCATTATGAAATATCATTGCTGGAGCTACAGACATAGACAATACTGCATCTGTAGAAGGCGTGGTTAAAAACTGAAAACCTGAAAGCGTCTCATCCAATTGTGGAGAAGGTTGTTTCTGATTACTTGGACGCAAAATCATCTGATCTGCTAAAGACTGAGAAGAAACGGAAACAGCAGCCTGTTGTCTGTCAGAAGAAAGGGGAGAATGACTTGCTGGAGGTGCTCCTTTAATCATTTGACTGCCCAGAATTGAAACAACTGAAGAAACAGAAGTTGAGGATTTTGAATTCGAGTTTCGGCGGTTTTCTCTTTGACGTTGCAATTTAATCGTATGCTCTTGTGTATTGGTCAGAGTTGAAAGAGAAGAAACCGGTTGATTTTGACTTAAATGCCGTGCAAATCTGCTTCTCCTCCGTTGCTCTCTTGGCGCACTATCCATGTAAACTGCTGTCAAATACCAAATTTTTCCCTCTTCATCCTCAATATTTTTGTGTTTTAAGCCATAGATATAAGTTCCACCATCAACCATTCCAATTCTTGCATCAGAAAAACTTTGTAGAGTAAAAGATGCGCCTCCACTTTGATCCAAAATTAAATCAAGTTCTGTTGAAAAAGGATTAACAATTTCAATCCCAGAATCTGCGACATTTATTGTGTGAGAACCACTCCCATTCTCAATAAAAAGGTAATCACCTTTTCCTTCTGCAAGACTGACATTAAAATCGAAATGGAGACTCCCCGAAAGGTTATCAACATAAAGCTTGGAGTAATACAAATCATCTTCAGAAGAGGTAAAAATGACTTTTCCTACACCGCTTAACTGCTGAACATGTGTACTTTTATCATCAATCTCACTCGCAACGGAGTATAATTTAGCCTCTTCTCCATCTAAATTGATATTTTCTGCTTTAGTTTGTTGATGATCATCTCCAGCATAAAGGTGGAGTTGTCCAAAATCCTGAACCGTTATTTCTCCTCCTAACATCGCACCAGAAAAGACCCATGAATTGGCTCTCTCTTCAATTCTTAGATTTTTTACAATACCCCCAGCATGAACTTCTTGAGCAGCATGGCGGTGTAAAGTCACTGTATTTGCTTCACCCCCTGCTAATACCCTCTGTACACCACCCTCAAAAACCTCAGTACTTATGGCTAAACCACCGGCTTTTTCGGCAAAGTTATCATCATCAGGAAACCATTTAGCAAGAGTTTGTATTCCTCCACTCATCACTTTTGTTTCCACTGCCATTCCATCATCATACACGTTCTGCTGTCCGGGTGTCTCTCCTTGACCATAAAGTATCGTATCATAGGCACTGCTTCCAACAATCCCACCGTTCTCGTAACTATCTCCCCAAATCAGCTGATCACCACCGTAGATTGTCGTCTGCAGTGCTGTTCCTCCTCCTTCTACCTTTTGTTGCCCACCCTCATAAATAATCGTAGAGTTTGAGATTCCCTGTTCTCCAATAATTTCAGATCCACCACGTTCAACTGTTGTATTCTTACTGGAACCACCTGTTTCAACATAAAGTATTCCAGATCCCTCAACTGTAGCGTTCATGGATTGCTTAAGCGCACCTTGCTCTCCATCATCAGAGATATGAACTGTGCGATCATCACCAAGCCAAAAGTTTTGTAGAATTCCTCCTCCTTCACGAATACTGAAATTAATGACATCAAAATATGGATCAAAATTGATATTAACATCTTGCGACGACGTTATATTTTCTTCTTTTTCAGGGAGTTTCCCTATAGGAAATTCCGTATGAGATGAAGGAGTTACAGAAGTAGAAGTTGTTTCCAACGGCGCCAAATACCAACTCTTTCCACCATTATGATCTTTCGTCTTTAGAGCATACATATAGGCTCCACCATCAATCGTACTAGTCTTTTCACCAGAAAAATCTGTTAGAGTAAAATGCGCATTTCCACTTTGTTCACGAATTAACTCTAGCTCTAAAACTAAGTTCTGGTCTTGTAGAGAAGAATCAGCAATTTCAATACCAGAATCGATAACGCTTATGGTGTGATGTCCTTCCCCCTTTTTGATAAGGAGATAATCACCGCGCTGCTCTGCAAAATTGGTATTCAATCTAAAATGTAAGTTCCCTGAAAGATGACCGACCTCAAGTTTAGAGTAATGTGGATTCAATATGGTAGACATAAAAATAACACGACCATTACCACTTAAGTTCTCAATTAAAGAACTTTCACCATCCATATCAGAAGCAATAGCGTACAATCTTGTATCCCTGTCATTTAAAACAATTTTTTCGACTTCAGTACGAGATTGATCAGGGCCAGCATAAAGATAAATTCGCCCAGAATCATGAATCATAGTGCTTCCCTCTAATGTTGCACCAGGATGTAACCATGATTGTGCTTGATTCTTAATGATTAAATCCTTTACATAGCCCCCCAAATCTATTGCTTGGAAAGCTGTTCCTTGTAAAGTAACATCAATAGCTATTCCTCCCGCTAAAACGTGTTGCTCTCCACCAGAAAAGACCTCTGTATTAGATGCAAAACTACTATAATCGTCGAGATCTCCTTCTACATAAAGATTTTGTATCCCTCCTGACTTAATCTTTGTATTAAAAACTTCTCCATCATCATACACATTCTGATATCCTCGCTCTCCATTTTCACCAGAAATAACAGTGCTATAAGCACTACTCTTTACTATCTTACCTTTAATATCAGACTTTCCTGAAACAAACTGCTCACCCCCAGAAATTTTAGCATCTTCCGCTTTTCCCCCCTCTTCAATCCTTTGTTGTCCCCCTTTATGAACAGTACTATCTTGTGAAAGACTCTGTGTTTTTATAACCTCAACGCCACCACTTTCAATTTTGGTGTATAAGCTAAAACCGCCGTTATAAACGGATAGCTTTCCACCATCACGAACTGTATTACTAATTGAAGTTTCTCCATTACCATCAACTTTTTCACTGCTACTGTCAAAGCTAGGATCTGCAATTGTAACAATCATTCCCTTTTCGATTATGAGTTTTGTGAGATCATTCGATGGTGAAGCTGTAGATAACTGCAGGTTAGAATCAGAAAATGAAGAGGTATTTGTCTCATCAATGGCGTAATTTGTATCTAAATACCAAATTTTACCATCATTCTTATTATTTCTATGTTTCAAACTATACCTATAGGCTCCGGCATCAACCGTTCCTATTTTTTCACCAAAAGTGTTTGTCAGAGTAAAATGAGCCTTTCCACTGCGATCAGAAATTAATTTAAGCTCTTTATGGGAATAGTTTGTAATTTCACGCCCAGAATCCGTCACGCTAATTGTGTGATGACCTGCTCCTTTTTTTATGGAGAGATAATCACCACGATGCTTGGAAAAATCAACATTGAAATCAAAATGTAAAGAACCTGAAAGATTACCAACATTAAGCCGAGAATAATACTTATCACTTCCAGAAGAGGTAAAAATAACTCTACCATTTCCTTTTAAAGATTGGATCTTAACCAGAGGTTTTTTGTCATTATTCTCAGTTGCAATAAGATATAGCTTAGAATCTTCCCCATTTAAAATAAGATTTCCTACTTCCGTAACAGATCCGCCATTCCCAGCATAAAGATAGAGGCTGCCAAAATCATTAACATTAGTATCCTTATCTAATATTGCCCCTGCCAAACCCCATGATTGTGCTTGATGATTAATTGTTAAAGTGTCCACGTATCCAGAATCATATATCTTCTGAATAGCGTGATCATATAAAGTAACTTCACTCGCATTCCCTCCTGCAAAGATATTCTGCATACCATCTTTAAAAAGTTCGGTATTCAGTGCAAAAGCCCCCTCATTAATTGTAAAATCCTCATCCTCTGTATCGACTGCATCAGAATCTTCTAGGAAGCCGTTATTAACACTCGCTTGACCATCAAGATTCTGTATTCCCCCTTTCATAACCTTTGTGTCAAAAGCTATCCCTCCACTATAAATATTTTGTTGTCCTAGCACTCCATCTTCAGCATAAATTTTAGTGCTATAAGCACTACTTGCCTTATCTTTACGCAACAAACCAGTCCCAAGACCCCCCTTACCCCAAATAATTTGTTCACCACCATAGATTTGAGCCCCCTCAGCATTGGAACCACTCTCAATAATCTGTTTTCCCCCTTTTTTAATCGTAGCATATTCTGAAGTGCTTAAATTTTGGACAAACTCAGTCCCATCATGCTCTATTATCGTATCTCTACTAACGCTTGCTGCAGCAATGTAGAGTTTTCCGTCCTTTCGAACCGTGTTATCAATGGAATAGCCCGCCTCTTTATAGCTAAAACTATTTATTTCAGAATCTTCAGAGGTACCATTAGTAATATAAATCGCCATACCATCGCTTATGATTGAATTTGTAAGGACTTCAAAAAACAGATTTTCCTCCCCCTTCCTTTCCTCCTCTGAAAGCTTACTTTCTTCTATTGTCTTTTCATGCACTATCATTTTTGCCCCCCCTTCTTTTTCTTTTAATCCCCTCACTTTTGATAATAATTTTCTTGTTTCTTCTAGATGTTCATTGATACCTACTGGTGTTAATAGCTTTTCTTTTAATGTCGCTACGCCATCTGCATTCGCAATCTTGATAAAAAAACTACTGGTCATTAACGCATAAAAACTTAATTTCAATTTGCGTTGCATTATCCACACTCCATCATTCCAAATTTAAATCCCCCATTTAGAAAAAAGTGCATAGACCAAAACAACATTCTGTAATGGCTCAACATCCTATTTTTTAAGATAATAAAACATTCGATGATTAAGCTCTGACAGATCAAGTATACACCATGTGTTTTTAAAATGTATGCACAACTAAAAATTTAATTTTTAATACATACACTTTAAAAGTGTTATAATTATATTCATAAAAAAATTTTAAATATTTTTTTAACACTAAACACTAATCTACGAATAAGATTGATCCTCAATAGATAAAATGGTTAAATTTTAAAGGAAACAGCACTGTGAATGAGGGAGAAGCTTTGTGCCTCATATTTTTATTTCTACAGCATTTAAAATAGTTTCTTTATTTTATTCAATGTTGATAATCAAAAAAATACTTATTGATGTTCATCAGTCCATTAGCATTGTTCGAATATATGTCAGCATTGTTCGAATATATTAAGAAACATTATAATATCGACTCGACACTGATTTGAAATTTCTATAATTATAGTTGGTTAATTCATATTTGATTTGTCATATATTGAAAGGGACATTCTATTCATGTCTATAAACTTAGAAATGCAAGGTACAAGCAACAGAAATTCCCCTCGTCGCATTTTGTTTGCAAGCCTTATTGGCCCAACAATTGAATTCTTTGATTTCTATGTCTTTGCCACTGCTGCAGCGCTCATATTTCCTCATGTGTTTTTTCCGACACAAAATGATCAGATTGCCATTTTACAATCTTTCTTAATCTTTGGAGCAGCCTTTTTTTCTCGGCCCTTTGGATCGATTATCTTTGGACATTTTGGAGATAAAGTTGGAAGAAAAGCGACACTTATCGCCTCTCTTCTCACAATGGGCCTTTCAACCGTCATTATTGGTTTTCTTCCTACATATGAAACCGCTGGATGGTTTGCCCCCTTCCTCTTAACCTTGTGCCGTATTGGACAAGGAATGGGACTGGGAGGAGAATGGGGAGGAGCTGTTTTGCTCGCAACAGAAAATGCCCCTCCAGAAAAGCGAGGCTGGTACGCAATGTTTCCCCAATTAGGCGTTCCTATCGGTTTGTTTTTATCCATTGCTGTTTATTTAAGTCTGTTATACTTTCTCGATCATGATGCACTTGTCGCTTGGGGATGGCGCATCCCTTTCATTGCTTCAATTGTTTTTATGATTATAGGATTATGGGTTCGTCTTTCAATCAATGAAACTGTTCAATTCAAAAAAAATCTTGAAAATAAAGAACGTGTCAAAGTTCCTATCATCGATGTCTTTTTAAAATGTCCACGAATCTTATTTCTTGGAATATTTTCCGGTATGGGAACATTTGTTTTGTTTTACTTGGTTACTGCATATTTATTAAGCTATTCAACAAACCATCTGCAGTTGTCATATTATCAAGCTCTTCAAGTCGAAATTGTCGGTGCTATTTTCTGTGGAATTTTTACGGTCATTACTGGGAGACTCGCTGATCGTATTAGACGGAGAACTTTGATGATTTGGGTTACAATCATCACCGGTATCTATTCTTTTGCAATTCCTTATTTCTTAAATTCTGGAGTTTTAGGAGTCCTTGCAATGTCTGTCATTGGTTTGTCTATCATGGGAATGGTATATAGTCCTCTTGGTGCTGTTTTGGCTTCACCATACCCAACAGCCATTCGATATACAGGTTCTTCCATTACTTTTAACTTATCTGGTATCGTAGGAGCCTCTCTTGCACCTTACATTGCGGAATATTTGGTGCAACATTTTGATACGTCTTATATCGGCTATTATTTGCTTTTTGCTTCTTTTGTTTCACTGATTTGTTTTGTCGGATTTACAGATGATGAAATATCCAACTAAAATGTAATAACAAAAAATAAAATAAAGACTGGTAGAAAAAATGCTGCCAGTCTCATTTTTAAAGACATAGGTTGCGGTATACTCCACCACAATATTCCCGCAAACAATGCGCTTAAAAAGAAAAATAAAAAATCCGCAACATTGCTCATATCAGCAACAGCAAACATTCCTGATAGAATATGCGTTGTTCCTAACCACGAAACGCAAAAAAAAGCCAACATCACAGCCCATAAAACAAGCAAAATTCGATCAATAATCATCATTATGCCGTTTCATTTTTTTTATTATAGACCATATCTTTAGCATGCCTAAAAGAAAAATCACAACAAAGACCCAACGCCCTCCCCCTGATCCTTCCGCAATAAAAAGTGTTGGATTTACGATTCCTACCAATCCTATAAAAATCAGAATAAAAGATATGAGACGCATTAAATCTGTTTTTCCCAACGACAATCTTCGCTTTGTTGCCAATATGTTAAATTATGATTTTCCATTTTATATTTTTTCCACTGTGCTCGAGCAAGATTCAACTGCTCATCATTTTTACCATCAAATAGCACAACAAGACGTTGATAAGCATCAATATCCAAACAAACGGCTCCCTCTATGAGAAAACGAATCTTTGAATCATTGGGATTTTCTTGTCCTGTCGTTAGAAATACGGGCTGAAAATTTGAATATTGATCACTCTCAGTTCCATGTCCAATAAATGATTCATCAGCATAAACCCATAAATGCATATCTATAGAATCGCATTGTTCTTTACTCACACATTGTATGGTTACCTTACCAAAACGAACCAGTGCCCGCTCCACAAGCGTTGGTAAAATATCTTTCAGCGTTGACTGCGTCAAATGATAGAATAAAATATCCAACCTCTTAAACCCTCATCACTATTTATAAATAAAGCAAACACCTTTATTTAAAGAAGCTTCTATATCCCTTATATAAAAGGAAACGGTTCAAGATATAAACCTCTTTTTCGATTGAGGTGCATTTTTGATTGAAGTCATTATCTTTTTACTTATGTCTTTGAAAGACTCTTTTAAAGATGAATTTTTTATTTTCAACATTAATAAAAAAATTAATCTGTTCTCTAGATTCTTTGTAGACTATCGTGGAAAATAAAATATAATGTGTGAAAAAAATTAAAGGTAATTTAACGAGCAATTTTATATTATTTTTTGCTAAAAATATCCAATCTCTGAAAGGGTGTTTTTTAATTTTATTACATTTTAACCGAAAGCAATAAAAGTATTTGCTATTGAATTAAAGACTGAGGGTGTTTCCCAATTTATGTATATTATTGAGTTCTACATCCTAAAGCGTGTCTTTGTTTTGTTTAGTTCTGTCATGATTGCAGCGGTGGGCGTTAGTTGGACGGTGCAAATTCTTGCACGGATAAACTTTCTCACAACAAGTAAACAAACATTCCTTACAGTCTTGCAATTTTCACTTTCATTGGTTCCTTCTGTTATTTTTCTTGTCATTCCATTTGCATTAGTGATCGCAGTTACAACTATCCTTTCAGCAATGAATCAAGACTCAGAACTTGCTGTCATCAATGCATCTGGTTTTCCTAAACGTACTGTTTGGAAACCTATTCTCCTTCTTGCTATTATTGCATCATGTATCTCCTTTTCTATCGCTAATTTTGTTGTTCCTCAAGCGCGTCTTCATATGCGAAAAATGCTAGCAACTGCCCATTCTGATCTTATTAATCTGTTCATTAGTGAGGGAAGCTTTCAGAAACTTGCAAATAACCTTTACATAGAAATTGGGGAACGGAATCCAAATGGAACACTTGAACGTCTTTTTATTGCCGACCAGCGTGACCCTAAAATGGATCTTTTTTATTATGCAACAAAAGCCTCCATTATAAACAATAAAAACGGTCGTTTTTTAATCCTCAATAACGGTGAAATAGAAAGAGTCAACCATCAAAATAACAGCGTTTCAATCGTTCAATTTAGCGCATATACCTTTAGCCTAGGGGAATTTATTCCCAGTGATAAAACACCTACTCTTTATCCAAAAGATCGGTCTCTTTCTTATTTACAAAACCCTGATCCAAAGGATCCCTACTATCAACGAAAACCACTCCAATATAAAGCTGAGTTTCACCGCCGACTAACGCAATGGCTCTATCCAATCGTTTTTTCACTTATTGCATTAGCCGCAACGGGGAATGTCCGCTCTCATCGACAAGCACGCCATTTAGCAAATTTCTCAGCGATTGCTCTTTCTTTTATGGTTTATTGGATAGGGTATTTTTTCGCCGAAAAAGCGAAAAACGATCTCGCGTATATCCCTTTCCTTTACATTACGCCCATCGGAACAAGTATATTTGTCTTTTTTATGCTTTTAACGAACCATAAAATTGGACTTCCTGCAAAATTTAATGAGGTATTTCAAATTATTTTTCAAAAAGTAGTGAACAAATTTGAACATCAAAAATCTCAAGATTCTCCGGATGAAATATCATGATTGGATGGACACTTGGACGCTATTTTTTTATACGTTACCTTAAAATAACGTGTTATTTTTTGGGGAGCATTTTAGTTCTTGCCCTTTTAATTGATTTTACAGAAAACTCTGGGAGGCTACCTTCCCTTCCACATTATACAGCAAAAGATGCATTTTTCCTCTCTGTTTTACGTATTCCCTTTATTCTGCAACAACTTATCCCTTTTATTGCACTCTTTTCTGCAATGGCAACGTTTATCTCGCTTAACAAAAAGCTTGAGCTTGTAGTAACTCGCTCAATTGGTGTTTCTGCATGGCAATTTCTTATGCCTGCTTGTTTGGGAGCTTTTCTTTTAGGGTTATTGTCAGTTTTTCTCATTAATCCACTTGCTGCATGGGGATTTTCTCAAGCAGAAAAAATAATGACCGAATGGCGCAATAATAATATCCTAACATCTCTTCATAATACCCGTATCCACTGGTTAACACAGCGTACAGATTTAGGCAGAACAACCATTGGTGCTAAATTTATTACTGATCAAGGACCTTCTCTTCTTGATGCAACCTTTGTACAATACAAAGATGACGCAACAGTCAAAAACTGGATTAACACACCAAAAGCAACCTTGACCAATGGTGCTTGGTTCTTAACAAATGGTACAATCTATAAAATAGGGCATCCTCCTGAAAAATTTACCGAGTTGAAAATAAAAACAAATCTAAAACCTGAATTTTTAACGGAACGTTTAGTCAATCCCGCAACTATTCCATTTTACCAACTGCCTAAAAAAATTATGATCGCACGTTCATTTGGCTATTCTGCTAATAATTTTGATATGTATTTACAATCTTTGATTGCCTTACCGGCATTGCTTGTAGCAATGACTCTCATTGCAGCAACTGTATCTTTAAATTTTACGCGTTTTGGGCAATCTAGAACGTTGATTCTTGGTGGCGTAATCGCTGGATTTATGCTTTACGTTATTTCTGTACTCGTTCAAGCTTTTGGTAATGCTGGGTATATTCCACCAATTATTGCCGCTTGGACACCTGTTGTTATTGCATTATTCTTGGGAATCTCTTTTTTACTCCATAAAGAGGACGGCTAAGTGAAAGCATTAACGCGTAAGAAAGTTATTTTAATAAAATTAAGTGCTCTCGCTTTTAGAAGTGTTATAGCGGTTATTTTAGGGGGGGCGTTGCCTTATTGTGCACACGCTCAAGGCCTTATGTCTCCCGCTCAAAGTCGCATTCAAAACTTAGAGCGTCCTCTTTTACTCTCTGCGGATGAACTCATCTATAATCGTGATGAAAACACTGTCTCTGCACAAGGAAATGTCCAAGTTGAATATGATGGTAATAAAGTTGTCGCTCAAAGAATCATTTACAACCAAAAAACAGGGCGGCTTATTGCACAAGGAAACGTTGAAATTACTCAAAAAGATGGGAATAAAATTTATTCTAATCAAATTGATATGACCAAAGATCTTGGCGAGGGGTTTGTAAACGCCTTACGGATTGATACAGCCAACAATGTGCACTTTTCCGCTCAAAATGCTACACGCCAAAATAATCAAGTAACAATCTTTGAAAATGCAACCTATACAGCCTGTGAGCCTTGCTCTTATAAACCAGATAGAGATGTCCTGTGGAAAATTAAAGCCAGAAAGATTATATGGAATAATAGCGTTAAAAAAATTCGATTTGAAAATAGCAGTTTTGAAGTTTTTGGTGTACCAATTATAAAGTTTCCAAATTTTGAACTCTATGATCCAACTGTCAAGCGTGCTAGTGGTCTGCTTACACCTCATTTTTTCTATACTGATTATCTTGGTATGGGGATAAAGAATTCTTATTTCTGGAATCTCGCTCCCCATTATGATTTTACACTTTCTTCTACGGCTTATACTCAACAAGGGCTTTTAACCGAAGGGGAATGGCGTCAACGTTTTAAAATGGGCAGTTATAACATTCGCTTTGCTCATATATATCAAATGAAACCACATAGATTTGACAATGATATGATTGATGCACAGCATAAAAACCGTTATATGCTGGCGACAAAAGGGGACTTTCGTATTAATTCATACTGGACTTATGGATGGGATATTCTTGCACAATCTGATCGGCATTTTAGTCGTGCCTATAAACTTGAAAACTATAGTAATCCCACACAAATTTCTCAGATCTACCTGAATGGTCTTGCAGGAAAAAACTATTTTGATATGCGTTTTTATCATTTTAAAATTCAAGATTCGATATTGAATGATCTTCATTATGAACGGCACTCTCAGCAAGCATGGGTTCTACCACGCATCGATTATTCTTTTACACCAGATGAACCCATTTATAATGGAGAACTTACCTTCCATAGCAATATACAATCAATTTACCGGCGTCATGCGGATTTTGGCCCACCCGACTGGAACAAAAATCCTCTCAATACTGTACGACTTTCCGGTATGGTTGGAAATAGTTTGCGTTTGACAAATGAGCTTCAGTGGAAAAAGCGCTTTAACACGCACAGTGGACTCATATTAACCCCCCTTCTCTCTCTACGGGCCGATATCCTTACAATCAATGGACAAGAAAATTATGCTGCTTCTGGAGAAAACAATGCCTTATCCACAATTCGTGGCTCAAAAATTCGTGGCATGGCAACAGCAGGATTAGAGGCACGCTATCCCTTCCTCATTACAGCTGCTCATTCTACACATATTATAGAACCAACCGCACAAATTTTTATACGCAATAATGAACAATATATCGGACAACTTCCTAATGAAGATGCACAAAGCTTTGTCTTTGATGCAACCACTCTCTTTCAACGAGATAAATTTTCTGGTTATGATCGTGTAGAAGGTGGGACAAGAGCCAATATAGGTTTAAGATATTCTGGAAGCTTTAATAACAATTGGTCTCTTTATGGTCTTATTGGACAATCCTTTCATCTGGCAGGAAAGAATTCTTTTGCAGAAAAAGACTTTGTTAATGTCGGTATTCATTCTAGCTTAGAGGCAAAACGTTCAGACTATGTTGCAATGTTTGGAGCAACCCATACGAGCGGTTTTTCCTTAGAAACGCGCGGACGCTTTGACAAAAAAACAGGAAAAATCCGTCGTAGTGAAATTGAAGCATCACAAAGGTGGGAAAAATTTTGGGCTTCTGTACAATATGCTTATATCGCAAACCAACCGAATTACGAATATCCACAAGAGCGTCAAGAAATTTCTTTTCAAACAGGCTTTAAACTGGCAGACTATTGGTCCATTAATAGCAACGCCGGTTATGATCTCGTATCTGGCACATTTATAAAACGAGGAATTAGCTTGAATTATGCCGATGAATGTTTTGGGGTCACATTTGGTTATCAACAGGTAATGAATCCGGGAAGAAAAACACCTTTGCAGAACTTTAATTTCTCTCTTTCATTGCGTACAATCGCAGATATAGGAAAAAAGATAGATTCAAATTTATAAAGAGAATGTATAAGTGATTTAACTTATTATTGTTTTTATGAAAGAAAGCGTATAGTTTAAGTTATTGATGAGAATTAATAAACAATGCGAAAGCTTATTTACATGAATAAATTGAAAAAGCGTGTTCTTGCTTTATTTTGTATTACGTCTTTGAGCGTAAGCAGTCTGCTTATGAATGAATTTTTGATTCCGCCAGCCTTTGCGCAGACTACTATTGTTGTTACAGTTAATGGTAATCCTATCACAAATTATGATATACAAAGGCGTGTTGCATTTCTCAGACTGCAACAAAAGCAAGGAAATTTGATAGCACAAGCTAAAAAAGAGCTTATCGACGAAGAGCTAAAAAATATTGAAATAAAACGCCGTAATATTGAGGTCAGCAATGATGAGGTTGATAAAGCTTTTGAGAACTTTGCAACGCAAAATAATATGACAATTGATCAGCTCAATCAGATTCTGATCCAAAATGATATTACTGTGCAACATTTCAAAGATTACATCCGTGGACAAATAGGGTGGGGGCGTCTTGTTAGCGCACGCTATCAAGCTCAAATGGGGATGATTAGTGAACAAGAAGCTGTACGCAGAATATTAAAAAATGGTGGTGTTAAACCTTCAACAAATGAATATACATTACAGCGCATTGTTTTTGTTATTCCTGCACATCGTCGTTCAGAAATCTTTGAAAGACGTCAAAGAGAAGCAAGCAATTTCCGCGCACATTTCCGTGGATGTGCAAATTCTCACAATCAAGCAAGGGGTATTTTAGATGTTACGATCCGCAACTTAGGAAGGTTTCTGGAACCTCAACTCCCCAGTGCATGGGAGCAAGCTATTCTTGCAACACCTGCTGGAAAAATGACAAAATTACAAGAAACATCTGATGGAATAGAAGCAATTGCTGTTTGCAAAATAAAAAGGGTTTCTGATGATTATGTCGCCCGGCTGATATTTTCTCTTCAAGATAATAAAAACAGAAGCCCGAAAAAACTTGAAGAATTAAGCGAAAAATATTTAGAAGAATTGCGGCACGCCGCACGTATTCAATAATGACTGCTCTTGTTGTTAGTAGTGGTGATCCTGCCGGAATTGGTCCTGAAATAGCTCTAAAAGCGTGGGATTTGCGTATTACACGTCGCGTCCCAGCTTTTGTGCTTATCGCTGATCCAGATGTTATTCGTTCGCGCGCTCGTTTTTTACAGATGGATGTTAAGGTTGAATCTGTTTTAAAGACCAATCCTGTCAAAAATTTTCAAAACGCTCTCCCTATTATACCCTTAAAAAATAAACAAAGTCATCAATTAGGTTTTTCTTCTACAAATAATGCCGCTGGAATCATTGAGGCTATTGAGCGCGCTGTTCAATTGATTCAAAGTGGACAGGCTTCTGCATTGATTACTTGTCCTATTGCCAAAAAGAATCTTTACAATGCCGGTTTTCAATTTCCAGGTCATACAGAATTTTTAGCCGATTTGGCCCATAAAGCTTTTCATAAATCTTATCATCCCGTTATGATGTTAGCAGGACCTCGATTAAAAACGGTCCCAATAACTGTTCATACTCCATTGAAAGATGTTCCTTCACAGCTGACCCGTCATTTAATTATTCAAACAGCCTTCATTACTGAATGTGACTTAAAAAAACGATTTAAAATAACGTCACCTCGACTTGCTATCGCTGGTCTTAATCCTCACGCTGGAGAAGAAGGTACAATGGGAAAAGAAGAGTTTGAAGTTATCACGCCTGCTCTTGAATATCTTAAAAAGAAAGGACTCAATATTACAGGTCCGCTTCCTGCCGATACAATGTTCCACGAATGCGCAAGAAAAACATATGATGTTGCTCTTTGCATGTATCATGATCAAGCTCTTATCCCTGTTAAAACATTAGATTTTGATACCACTGTTAATGTTACCTTAGGGCTACCTTTCATTCGTACGTCTCCAGATCATGGAACTGCTTTTGATATTGCTGATAAAGGGATAGCTTCTCCTGAAAGCTTTATTGCTGCTCTTAAACTTGCAAATCAACTTGCAAAAAATAATTCGATACCATGCCAATAGATAATCTCCCTCCTCTACGTGAGGTCATTAATACATATGGGTTACAAGCCCTTAAGTCTTTGGGGCAAAATTTCCTTTTTGATCTGAATTTAACAACTAAAATTGCTCATCAAGCAGGAAATATAGAAGGAAAACCTGTTCTTGAAATTGGTCCTGGTCCTGGAGGGCTCACGCGTGCCTTGCTAGCAAAGGGTGCGATTGTAACAACAATAGAGCGTGATGAGCGCTGCATACCAGCCCTCTTAGAAATAGAAAAACATTATCCGAACAAATTAAAAGTTATTTGTAATGATGCACTAAAACAAGATTTCTCAAAACTCTTTGAAAAATCTCTAGAAAAACCACGCATTATTGCCAATCTTCCTTATAACATTGGAACACAACTCTTACTAAATTGGCTGTTAGTGGAACCATGGCCTCCTTTTTATGAATCAATGACATTGATGTTTCAACGTGAAGTTGCCAAACGAATTACGGCTAAACCTCAATCTTCTCATTATGGACGTCTTAGTGTCTTAACTGGTTGGCGTACTACAGCTAAAATTGCTTTTGATGTACCTCCTCAAGCCTTCGTACCAGCGCCGAAAGTAATTTCTTCCGTTGTTCATATCATTCCACGAACTCAACCTCTTGTTTGCTCTGCACAAAAACTAAGCTTTGTTACAAAAACTGCTTTTGGACAAAGACGAAAAATGCTTCGTCAAAATTTTAGAACTTTGGGAGGGGAAATGCTTTTAAAAAAAGCAGGTATTGATGGAACACGTCGCGCTGAAACACTTTCAATTTCTGAATTTATAACTTTAGCGCATCTCGTACCCTAAAAAATACACCTTTATTATGCCTATTTTTTAATAAAGGCGTTTATCAATCTTTTCAGCAATAAGCTCATCAATAAAAGAGCCAAGAAAAGCACAGCGCTCACGTTTTACTGTTTCGGCTAAGTAAATTGATTTAATAAGCGATAAAGATTGATCTAAATCCTCATTAATCACAACATAATCATAAGAACGCCAGTGCTGTAGTTCTGTTCGTGCATTCTCTAAACGTAAATTGATGATATCTTGACTATCTTCTGCACGACGATGTAAACGTGAAATAAGCTCTTTCATTGATGGTGGGAGAATAAAAATAGATACAGTATCCCCTCGCATCTTTTGTTGTAACTGCTCGGTGCCTTGATAATCAATGTCAAATAACATATCACGACCAGCACTCAATGCCTTTTCAACAGTTTCACGTAACGTACCATAATAATTCCCATGTACTTCTGCCCACTCAATCAATTCATCTCTATCACGTTTATATTCAAATTCTTCCTTTGAAATAAAGTGATAGTGGAGTCCATCTACTTCACTGGGACGCTTTTTCCTTGTGGTCACACTAACAGAAAGCTCTAATCGTCCATCTTTTAAAAGTAACCGAGAAATTGTTGATTTACCAGCACCTGAAGGTGAAGAGAGAATAAATAAAAAACCACGGCGTTGATTTGTTTTTACCGTATTCAATTCACTTTCAAAGGCTGTCATTACATCACTCTATTTTGTTTATAAATTTTTCTTCAAAATTTGAACGGTACCTTATCTCAACCTTTTCTCTAATCAATTATTTTTTTAGCAGTTCTCCACGCTATTTTGTACTTTCATTAAGAGAATTTATCATAAAAATATATTAATTTCTTTTACTTAAATATTTTGTATCTATACGCTAATTCCAACTGTAACACACAAGAAAATGATTTTTCATCATTCTCATTCAAAGAGTTTAAGGTGAAAAATCTTACTCTATTTTGGGCTCTTATTTACGATGTAAAAAAATGTAATATCATTATAAATCAATGCCTTGCCTTTAATTCTCGCCACTTGCGAACATTCTTATTATGTTCCTCTAAGGTATGAGAGAAAACATGCCCTCCTGAACCATCAGCAACAAAATAAAGTGCATCACTGCTTGGTGGATGTGCTACCGCCTTCAATGAATCGCGACCTGGATTTGCTATAGCGGTTGGAGGCAATCCATTAATTTTATAAGTATTATAGGGTGTTTCCTTCTCAAGATCTGAACGGTAAATTGCACGCCCCGATGGCTTTCCTTTTCCTCCAAAGAGACCATAAATGACCGTTGGATCCGATTGAAGACGCATGTGCTTTGCAAGGCGGTTATAAAATACCGCAGCAACCATTGGTCTCTCTGCAGCAACTCCGGTTTCTTTCTCAACAATTGAAGCCAATATGACAAATTCATCAATTGATTTAATAGGTAAATCAGGTGAACGCGTAGCCCATATCGCATGAATTAATTTCTTCTGTCCTTCACGCAACCTATTTATAATTTCTTTCCGCGTTGTCCCCCGAATAAAGCGAACAGTATCCGTCATTAAATAGCCCTCTGGAGGCAAAACTTTTGGAAGGTCCCCAATCAAAATTTCATTTGCCGCTAATCGATCAAAAACTTGCTGAACCGTTAAACCTTCTGGTACTGTAAATGTATACTCAATGGATTTTCCTTTCACAAGAATATCCATAATATCATGCATTGAAGCATGGGCTGGAATTAAATATTCACCAGCCTTTAGGTGGCTTGTATTTTTATGATAACCAACCCCATAAACAAAAATATCTGATGATCGAATGAAACCACGTTTTTCTAGCAATGAAGCAATTTCACGAATTCCTGTTCCCGGATGGATAAGAAGAACTTGTTCCTCCTCAATTTTTCCCTTTTCTTCAAAAATACTTTTTCCAATATACAGAGGAACACTTATGCCGAAAAGAATAATCACAATCAGCATGAGGAAAAAATGACCAAGAATAACCAAAGGATTACGGACGATAGACGATTTCTTTTGTTTACTATGTGTTAACATGCCTAACTATCTGCTTAATGATTCGAAGAGGAATCACTTATGTCCTTTAATAATGTTCCATTATTCACATCGGACATAACCCCTCAATAGCGATTAAGGACAATATTATAATTTCTTATCCACCTTATGATAAAGGCGAAAATTCAAAAGTAGAAATTAAATAAAAATATTTACTATCCCCTAAAACGTCGCATCACCAATGATGCATTTGTTCCACCAAATCCAAAAGAATTAGAAAGAATCGTATCGATCTTCCGTTCACGTGGTTTGTGCGGAACAAGATCGATTTTCGTTTCAATTGATGGATTGTCAAGATTAAGTGTCGCTGGCGCTATATTATCTCGTATAGCTAAAATACAAAAAATAGCCTCAGCAGCACCAGCCGCACCAAGTAAATGCCCGATAGAAGATTTTGTTGATGACATAGAAACTTGTGGTGCATAATTTCCCAAAACACGTTCAACAGCTGCTAGCTCTATGGAATCAGCCATCGTTGATGTACCATGGGCATTAATATAATCAAGTTCACTCACATCCACTTGTGCTCGCTTAAGAGCAGCCATCATACTACGCTGAGCCCCTTCACCACTTTCTGAAGGCGCTGTAATGTGGTAAGCATCACCCGATAAACCATAGCCGATAACCTCAGCATAAATACGTGCCCCTCGTTTTTTAGCATGTTCCAGCTCTTCTAGAACAACAACTGCTGCTCCCTCCCCCATCACAAAACCATCACGATCAGCATCATACGGACGTGAAGCCCGTTCAGGATCATCGTTGCGACAAGTAGAAAGAGCTCTACAAGCAGCAAAGCCCGCAAGAGATATCCGATTTATCGGAGATTCTGTCCCCCCTGCCACCATAACATCTGCATCACCGAACATAATCAAACGCGCTGCATCACCAATCGCATGAGCTCCTGTCGAACAAGCTGTCACAACTGAATGATTTGGTCCCCGTAAACCATATTGAATAGATACATAACCAGAAGCAAGATTAATCAAACGTCCTGGAATAAAAAAGGGAGAAACACGGCGCGGACCTTTATCACGAAGCGTATAACCAGCTTCAACAATGCCCTCAATCCCCCCAATCCCCGAACCAATTAGTACTCCTGTACAAATCTGATCTTCATCACTCTTAGGAAACCATTCAGCATCTGTAAGTGCTTGGTTAGCAGCAGCCATTGCATAAACAATAAATGCATCAACTTTTCGTTGCTCTTTAGGTTCCATATATAAATCAGCATTATAGGTCCCCTCTGTTCCATCGCCTAAGGGGATACGCGCTGCAATCTGGCATGGTAAATCAGACACATCAAATTCAGTAATACGTCGAACACCACTTCGCCCCTCAAGAAGCCGTTTCCAACTATATTCAATATTACCAGCCAACGGAGATACCAAACCTAAACCAGTAACAACAACACGTCTCATAACTTCTAACCTTGAACTAAACTTCAACTCTCAAAGCTCTCTTTTCAAAAGAACCCCGAAGAATATAGGCAAAAACAATGAATGTCTTTGCCCTTTTAGTAATCATGCAGAAGCTTTATCAATGAACTTGACTGCATCACCAACTGTGAAAATCGTTTCAGCAGCTTCATCTGGAATCTCTACACCAAATTCTTCTTCAAAAGCCATAACGAGCTCAACCGTATCAAGGCTATCAGCTCCTAGATCATCGATAAAGCTCGCATTTTCTACGACTTTATCAGCATTAACCCCAAGATGTTCCACAATAATTTTCTTAACGCGCTCTACTGTATCACTCATGTTGAAATCCTCGAATTTATATTTTCCTATAATTTGGTTAACTATATCGGCTCATCTAATCAAGCAATAGATGTATTCCTTTAAAAGATTTTAGCAATGATTTAAAACATCCTGTGGATATCCCCTACAAAATAAACCAATCTGACATTTCGACATCAATTGAACAACAATTGAACAACGACCATGTTAAAGAAATAGCGCATCTTTCCATTTCAATTGTTACTATCTAAAATAATACAACTTATAAATCAATGTGGAATACAAGAAAATACTTAAATCATTGCCATTCCACCATTAATATGCAGTGTTTGACCTGTCATATAGGCCGCTTCATCGCTCGCTAGATAAACAGCAGCTGTAGCTATTTCTTGCCCGCTTCCCATACGCTTCATTGGAATCGCAGCCATAATGGCTTCTTTTTGCTTTTCATTAAGCTTATCTGTCATGGCGGATTTAATAAATCCCGGAGCAATACAATTGACCGTAATGTTTCGTGAAGCAATTTCTTGTGCCAATGCTTTAGAAAAACCTATCAAACCTGCTTTTGCAGCACAATAATTCGTTTGCCCAGGATTTCCAACAACACCAACAACAGATGTAATATTAATAATTCTTCCGTAACGACGACGCATCATAAAATGCACTAATTCACGTGTCAAAAGAGAAGCCGCTGTCAGGTTAACTTCTAAGACATCATCCCAGTCTTTATCTTGCATACGCACAAAAAGACCATCCTTAGTGATTCCCGCATTGTTAACCAAAATGTCAACGCCATCCATTTCTTTTTCTGCAACTTCAGCCAATTGTTTAATTGATTGACGTTCAGAAAGATTAGCGGGAAACACAAAAACATTCTGTCCTAATTCTGCTGCCACTTCTTTAAGCTTATCTTCACGCGTTCCATGAAGTCCAACAATAGCTCCTCGTGCATGGAAACAACGTGCAATTGCCTCACCAATTCCTCCTGATGCCCCCGTTACAAGAGCTTTACGTCCTGTTAATCTAAACATTTTTTTAACTCCTTCATAGATTAAACGCCAAGCATTCTGAGCGCTGATTCTATTTCATCAACTGTTTCAATCTTTATCCCTTTTATATCCTTGTTAATACGACGCGTTAAACCTGTTAATACTTTTCCAGAACCAACTTCAAAAAGCATATCAACCCCTTGAGAACCGATCCATTCTATTGTTTCACGCCACCGCACCCTCCCTGTTACTTGTTGAACAAGAAGTGTAGCAATACGCTCAGGATCACTTTCTGGTGCAACAGAAACATTAGCGATCAAAGGAATAATAGGAGCCGCTTTGTTAACAGTCAAAAGCGCTTTCTTCATGGCATCCGCAGCAGGCTGCATTAAAGACGAATGAAAAGGTGCAGAAACCGGAAGAAGCAGTGCACGTTTTGCACCTTTTGTTGATGCAATCTCTACCGCTGTCTCAACGGCTTTTACTTCACCTGAAATAACAATTTGCCCACCACCATTATCATTGGCAATCTGGCATAGTCCTTCTCCAGAAACAGTTTCGCAAATTTTTTCCACAACGTGCTCTTCCAAACCAATAAGTGCTGCCATAGCACCTTCACCAACTGGAACAGCAGCCTGCATAGCATTGCCACGAATGCGCAAAAGCCTTGCCGTATCTGTAAGACTGAATGTACCAGCAGCACAAAGAGCTGAATATTCGCCTAAAGAATGACCGGCGACAAACTTTACCCGTTCTTCTATACGAAGCCCTAAATGTTCCATCACACGAATGACAGCCATGGATACAGCCATTAATGCTGGTTGTGCATTAGCTGTTAACGTTAAAACATTTTCTGGTCCTTCAAAAATGATCTCCGATAATTTCTCGCCCAAAGCATCATCAACTTCCTCAAAAACTATTCGCGCCGCACAAAATTGTTCTGCAAGCGCCTTCCCCATCCCAACAAGTTGACTCCCTTGTCCTGGAAAAATAAAAGCTGCACCCATTCATCGACTCCTAAAATTGTGCCATTAAATTATTTTCTTTTGACCTTATTCATCTGCAGAAAGTCAAGATAAAGTACTTTATTTAGAGTGAATATCTCTCTTAAAATTATATTTTAGGGGTGGAATTTGATATAAAAACTTAGGAAAATATGGAGCTATAAACTGAATAACCCCCAGACTTATGAGACCTCCTAAAATTGTACCTGCTAAAATATCAAAGGGATAATGTACCCCCACAAAGATGCGTGCCCAACAGATCAAGCATAAAAATACCACAGCAAATTTAAAAGTACCTTTGTATCGGTAGAAATAAAAGCTTGCTGTATAAGATGCAATGGTCAGGGCATGATTACTAGGAAAAGAAGCTGTTGCACGATGTTTAATCAGCGGTGTCGTCAAGCCTACAACGAATGGGCGTGGATGAAAATAAATGAGAGAAATGAGATAACCTATAAAAAGAGCCGTACAAATGCTCACGCAAATGCTTAGCACAACACATCGCTCCCTTTCTCCACCACAAAACCACAACAGACAAAGATGAAGAGGAATAATGTAAATTAAAAACTTTGCACAAAAAATACTCAACAAAAATAAAATTGACCAAGACTGATGGTTGCCGACTAACATCTTAAAGAGCGTAACATCAATCTGGTTTAAAAAATCCATTTTTCTCTCCTTTATCTGTATGTTACAGCACTATCTCTTTGTAGAAGAGAGAAATATACTGAAAATATATCAAGATTTAATAAATCCATTTTTTTTATGTATATAAACTTGCTATTTTAAAGGATAACCTGTAGATGTGAAATGTTCGTTGCCGGCATTTAGCTGGAGGTTGAACGGAGGGCTGAAAAATATCAGTAGGAAATACAATGTTTCCGTCCTCCCGTGTCTCCGCTCTGAGGTGTCTCAAATTGTAAACGCGTCCTTTCTTCTTTGGGTTTCCCAAAAAGACAAGTCGCAGAGGCTTTGCGCTAAAACCGGTAAAATTTAATTGAAGAAAGGCAAAACAATGGCTCTTTATGAACATATGTTCCTTGCCCGACAAGACATTGCACCGCAGCAAGTTGATGAACTTTTGAACCTTTACAAAGGTGTCATTGAAACGCACGGTGGAAAAGTTGGGCGTGTAGAAAATTGGGGACTTCGTCCTCTTGCTTATCGTATTCGTAAAAACCGTAAGGCTTATTATGTCCTGGTCAATATTGATGCACCAGCTGCAGCAATTGCTGAGATGGAACGTCAGATGCGAATCAATGAAGATATTTTGCGCTATATGACCATTCGTGTAGAAAAACACGAAAAAGAAAAATCTGCGATGCTTTCACACCTTGATCGCAATGCGCACGCTGGTCAGGATGAAGAGCGCTCTCGCTCTCCACGTCGTCAACGTGAAAATGCTATGGAAGAGGTAGAATGATGACTGATACGAATCAAAACTCTGCACGTCGTCCTTTTCATCGTCGTCGTAAAACATGTCCTTTTTCAGGGACGAATGCTCCTAAAATTGATTATAAAGATATCAAATTATTACAACGTTATATTTCTGAACGTGGGAAAATTGTTCCTTCACGAATTACGGCTGTTAGTCAGAAAAAACAGCGTGAATTAGCTAATGCTATCAAACGTGCTCGCTTTTTAGGCTTACTTCCATACGTTATAAAATAAACGATCAAGACACTTTGCAACTGGAGAAACTCTTCAGTTGCTTTTCTTGTATGGTTTAGAAAAATAGCTTATTGTATTTTATGTTAAGCTATTAAATATAAAAGTTGAGGTATCAACATGCCTCTAACTGCAGAAAGCAGGACAGCAATAAATGATAAAAAATCGTATTGATGAGATATTATCTGGTGTTTTGGCAGGATTGTTTGCTGTTGTGATAGGAATGGCAATCATCAGTGTTGCCAATATCGCTCCCTTTTTTTCTTTTCTTTTTGGCTGCTTTTTTTCATTGCCAATTTTTATTGTTGCGTTCAGTCAAGGAACATTTGCCAGCTTCGTTGCCTTAATAAGTGCGACTGTTGTTCTTTTCATTGCCACGGATATCTACATTGCTCTTGGGCTTATGCTGTTATTTTTTCTTCCTGCTGTTTATGCCTCTTGGCTTATTGGATTGGCACGACCAGCGCAAAAAGGAAACACATTAATATGGTATCCGTTATCATCCGTTATTTTTCATTTAACCAACTTTATTGCTCTTATAGTCACCTTCATTGTACTCTATGTGAAAACCAGTCCCAATACCCCTCTTATTGCAAAAAAAGTTATTGAAAACATCGCTCAAGCTCTACAACAATTGCCGTCATTACAAGAAGCTAATATGCTTAATTTTAGTGAATTTTTAATGGCACATGCTGCAACTTTAGCAGCTATTGCTCTGGTGTTTTATAGTTTGATTTTTCTCATTGGTAATCTTTATTTTTCAATGATAACAGCCCAATATATGAGGTGGCTGAAAAGACCTCGAGATGACTGGAGCAGAACTCTTCGCCTTCCAATTTCTGGAATTGTTATTTTCATTCTCGCTTCTATCGCATCAATGACTGAATTGAACGATTCTCTTAATTTGGGTACACTTGTCTTTAGCTCTGCCTATATTGTCATCATATCAATTAGCGGTCTAGCCTATCTTCATAATATTACAAAAGGGGTTAAAGGGAGAGTTATTATACTTTCTTTTGTTTATATTGCTATTTTAACTGTCGTTTTTTTCCCTCCTGTTTCTTTCATGATACTTTTGATGGGCATTTGGGCTGCTATTCAATCCAACTTTCAATCACACAAAAAACTTCCCTAAATTTATTTGTTCGAAAGGAAAAACTATGGATATTATTCTACTTGAGCGCATTCCGCGTCTTGGTCAGATGGGTGATATTGTCTCAGTGAAAGATGGTTATGCACGTAATTTTCTCTTGCCTCAAGGTAAAGCTTTACGCGCAAATGAAGCGAATAAAAAACACTTTGAGATCCAACGCGCACAACTTGAAGCACGTAACCTTGAACGTAAAAGCGAAGCGCAAAAAATTGCTGAAAAACTTGATGGTCAATCATTTATTGCTGTTCGTTCTGCTGGTGAAACAGGACAACTTTATGGATCTGTGTCAACGCGTGATATTGCTGAAATCATAACAGATGAAGGATTCTCTATTGGGCGAAATCAAATTGAACTTAATCATCCAATAAAAATGATCGGTCTTCATACGATTACGCTTAGCCTTCATCCTGAAGTTCAAATTTCTGTGGTTATTAACGTTGCACGTTCTACCAGTGAAGCACAACGCCAAGCAGAAGGTGAAACGCTTACTTCTTCTGAAGAGATATATAATATTCAAGAAGAAATATTAGAAGAAAATCAGGAAGAATTGTTGGCAGAAGCAATTAATGATAACGATATAACCAGTTCTCATCAAGAAGCTTAATTCCTCCTTTTGTTTTCTATTTTATATCTTTTATTCTATTTAAAATATTGGTCATAAAATACTCATGCTTTTAAACTGGGTATTTTATGGCTATTGTATATAAAGAATCTAATTTTTATGAAGAATTAGAAATATATCATGTAAGCACATTCCATACCAGAAATGATAACAGCAATAAGAAAAAATGCTTTTGCTTCTTCAGCATAAAAGCAAAAAATAATTTAAAACTCCACTCTTAAGAGTAAACTTTGCATGAACGGCTAATTAATGATATCCTCGTGTGATCTACAATGGTTTCAACTCTAAAGAAGTCATTTCACTTACACCAGCATGAGAATTTTAAAATCACATAATTTCAAAATACTTCAATTTAGAGTGCTGAAAATGCCACTTAGAAATCACATATTATAAAAGTAAAACATACGAAATAGATGTCATCTTAACAATACACGAATGATAAATGAGCCATTAGAAGAGAGTTTTTTAAAAATTATAGATTTTAACTTAAAATGAAGCTTTGTAGCTCTATTCTTTTAATGTACGATTTTTAATTTATTACCTAAAGTCGCTAGACTTGGAATTTCAGTGAGAAAATATTATGGAAGAAACTAGCGTTGTTAATATTAGCTCTTCAAAAAAAGAAGATTCTCCTTCTTTTCGACAACTTCCGCATAATATTGAAGCTGAACAAGCATTACTTGGTGCCATCTTTATCAACAATGATTCTCTAGACCGCGTTTCGGATTTTCTAAAACCAGAACATTTTTTTGAACCATTGCATCAAAAGATTTATGCTGTTTTATCTCACCTTATCAAAACGGGTAAACGTGTAGATCCGGTTACGATCAAGCCCTATATCCAAATGGAAGAGAAAATTGGAGATATTACGGTATACCAGTATGTTGTTCGCTTGGCCAAAGAGGCAGTCACCATTATTAACGCTGAAGATTATGGACGCGTTATTTACGACCTTTTTATCCGTCGTTCTTTGATTAACCTTGGAACTCAAGTTGTCAATACAGCTTTCGATGCTCCAGTAGAGCTTACGCCTACCCAACAAATTGAAACTGTTGAAAATCAGTTATTTGAGCTGGCAGAAAAAGGAAAATATGGAGGTGGATTTGAAAATTTTAATGAGGCGGTCAAAAAAGCTATAGATATGGCAAGTGCAGCAAAGCAGCGTTCTTCACAATTATCGGGGATAGCTACCCATATTAAAACACTTGATGAAAAAATGGGGGGATTACAAGCATCTGACCTAATTATTCTTGCAGGACGCCCTGGTATGGGGAAAACCTCACTAGCGACCAACATTGCCTTTAATATTGCCAATGCTTATAATCATAATAGTAATAACCAAGAAAATGAAGGCGGTATTGTAGGATTCTTCTCCCTTGAAATGTCCTCAGAACAGCTTGCAACTCGTATTATTTCTGAACAAACAGAAGTCTCTTCTTCTGATATTCGACGGGGGAACATTTCAGATGAACAATTTTCAAAAATCATTCGTGCGGTAAACCAACTCCAAAAGGCCCCCCTTTATATTGATCAAACTGGGGGAATATCAATTACGCAACTAGCGGCTCGCGCACGACGTCTTAAGCGACAACATGGTTTAGACGTCTTGTTTATTGATTATATCCAACTCATGACAAGCAGTTCAAAACGTTCATCAGAAAATCGTGTTCAAGAAATCACAGAAATTACCACAGGATTAAAAGCATTAGCGAAAGAGTTGAATGTTCCTATTATTGCTCTATCACAGCTTTCGCGCCAAGTTGAAAACAGAACAGATAAACGTCCACAACTCTCTGACTTACGTGAATCTGGTTCTATCGAGCAAGATGCCGACATCGTTCTATTTGTTTATCGTGAAGAATATTATTTCAAAAATGAAGAACCCAAATTGGGCACTCTTGAACATACAAAATGGCAAGATGAAATGGATAAAATTATGGGGAAAGCTGATGTCATTGTTGCAAAACAGCGTCACGGACCAACAGGAATCGTATCTCTTGCCTTTCAATCTGACTTTACACGGTTTAGTGATCTGGCAGATAGTAATTATCTTCCAGAACAAATTGGCTAAATTACCATGGTACGCAGCCGTATTCAATTTATCTGTCAAAATTGTGGAACCGTCCATTCCCGTTGGGCAGGAAAATGTAGTGCCTGCGGAGAATGGAATTCCCTTATTGAAGAAAATATAAATGGAGGCATAGGAAGTGGTCCTAAGCAGAATACGCGTAAAGGACGCATTATAGCCCTCACATCTCTTTCTGGAGATATCCAAGATGCTCCACGTATTCATTCTGGTATCGCTGAACTTGACCGTGTTACCGGTGGGGGCTTTGTCCGTGGATCAGCGCTCCTTGTTGGTGGTGATCCAGGTATTGGAAAATCAACATTGCTCACACAAACAGCAGCTGCTTTATCACGTAAAGGATATAATGTTATCTATGTCTCAGGTGAAGAGGCTATTGCGCAAATTTGTTTGCGCGCACAAAGGCTTGGCGCTCATAATACAGAGGTAAAACTTGCTGCTGAAACCAATGTTGAAGATATCCTTGCAACCTTAAGCGAACATAAAAATCTTGATATGGTGATTATCGATTCGATTCAAACCTTATGGTCAGATACAGCAGATTCAGCACCCGGCACAGTCACGCAAGTCCGTATTGGTGCTCAGGCTATGATACGCTTTGCTAAGAAAACAGGGGCCGCAGTTGTTCTTGTTGGTCATGTGACAAAAGATGGGCAAATTGCTGGGCCGCGGGTCGTTGAACATATGGTTGATGGTGTTCTCTATTTTGAGGGTGAAGGAGGCCATCATTATCGCATTCTTAGAACTGTAAAAAATCGCTTCGGACCAACAGATGAAATTGGTGTTTTTGAAATGTCTGATAAAGGATTACGCGAAGTGATAAATCCATCCGAATTGTTTTTAGGAGAACGCAATGAAAAAGCTCCAGGTGCAGCTGTTTTTGCCGGCATGGAAGGAACTCGCCCGATACTCGTGGAAATTCAAGCGCTTGTTGCTCCCTCTTCCCTTGGAACACCACGACGTGCGGTTGTCGGATGGGATGGAAATCGTCTTTCTATGATTCTTGCTGTTTTAGAAGCCCATTGTGGCATTCGTTTTGGACAGCATGATGTCTATCTGAACGTGGCAGGTGGATATCGTATATCAGAACCCGCTGCTGATTTAGCTGTAGCCGCTGCTTTGGTCTCTTCTCTTGCCAATATCCCTTTACCAACGGATTATGTATATTTTGGTGAAGTCAGTCTTTCAGGAGCTACTCGCGCTGTTGCACATTCAACCCAACGCATCAATGAAGCAAAAAAACTCGGCTTTCAGGGGGCATTTCATCCCACGACAACAACCGAAATGATGAAGTCGCTCAATTTTCAACAAAAAACTTTCTCCGACCTTCCCGAACTTATTGCCACTCTTACCGCAAGTAAAAAATGGTCTACATCACAGGCGGGATAATATAGAAAAAACGCTATAAAATACAAAATATCCTTGCTATAAGAATAAAAAATAACCTAACAAAAATATATTTGCACACAGATTTAAAGAACACAACTTTATATATAAGGAACAAACAAATGATCATAACAATCCTTGATGGAATTGTCGTAGTAATCATCCTGTTGTCCGCTTTTCTTGCTATGCTTCGAGGATTTTCACGTGAAGTGTTATCGTTGATTTCTTGGGCAATCGCAGCTGTTACGACACTGTTTTTATTCAAACCTGTCTTGCCTTTCTTTGAACAATATTTCTCTAATAAAATGATTGCATTGATCACAACATTGGTCACAATTTTTATTATTGTTCTCATTATTACTTCAATTATTACAATGAAAATCTCCGATTTTATTATTGATAGTCGAATTGGTATTCTTGACCGTACTGTTGGTTTTATTTTTGGAGCACTTCGCGGTTTACTGATTATGGTCATCGGTATGTTGCTGATTAATGCACTTATTAAACCCGAGAACCAAGCAGACTGGTTAAAAAATGCTAGAACAAGGCCTATTTTAGATTCACTGGGACAAAAAGTTTGGGAAATACTCCCAAAAGATCTTGGATCCGTTCTCGAAAAGGCAGAAAATTTGTTTAAAGACAGCGATAAACATACAAATAAGCAACTCCCTCATGAAAAAATACTTCTCAAAAATGGAGAATAGCTTTTTATAAGAAGAGAAAATTAAATGATGTAAAATGTGATGTGGATGATTCCTCCCTATCACAACTGAAAGGATATGATGATAAAAAGCGATATTTCTTGTCAAAAATTTTCATTAGATGATGATACCCTTCATGAAGAATGCGGGGTTTTTGGCATTCTTGGGCATGAGGATGCAGCAACATTAACCGCTCTTGGACTTCACGCACTTCAGCATCGTGGGCAAGAAGCAGCTGGTATTGTTTCTTACCATAATAAAATGTTTCATCAAGAAAAGCATTTAGGTCTTGTTGGTGATCACTATACAAACCCTGCAACGCTTGCGCGCTTACCAGGAAATCGTGCTATTGGACATACCCGTTATTCAACAACTGGAGAAGTGGCATTACGCAACGTTCAACCCCTTTTTGCTGAATTGAAAGTTGGAGGTATTGCTATTGCGCATAATGGTAATCTTACCAATGGTCTTACATTGCGCCGTAAACTCATCGCTTCTGGTGCTATCTGTCAATCAACGTCAGATTCAGAAGTTTTTCTCCATCTTATTGCCCGCTCACGTTATGAATCTTCCTCTGATCGTTTTGTTGATGCGATTCGGCAAGTAGAAGGAGGATATGCTATGTTAGCACTCACACGGACAAAGCTTATTGCAGCACGCGATCCAACCGGAATTAGACCTCTCGTGATGGGAGAACTTGATGGTAAGCCTATCTTTTGTTCTGAAACTTGCGCCCTTGATATTATTGGAGCAAAATATGTCCGTGATGTTAAAAATGGAGAAATCATCATATGTGAAATACAAAAAAATGGGAAAATTACGAAAAAAATTATACAACCAGAAAATGCAAAACCAGAAAAACTTTGCTTATTTGAATATGTTTATTTTTCTCGTCCGGACTCAATCGTTGGAGGGCGTAGTGTTTATACAACACGCAAAAATATGGGAATCCGTTTAGCGCAGGAAGCTCCTTGTGAGGGGGATGTTGTGGTTCCGGTTCCAGATGGTGGAACACCTGCCGCAATTGGCTATGCACAAGAAATTGGAATTCCCTTCGAGCTTGGTATTATTCGTAATCACTATGTTGGCCGCACTTTTATCGAACCAACACAACAAATTCGCGCTTTTGGCGTCAAGTTAAAGCATTCGGCAAACCGTTCTGTGATTGAAGGAAAACGTGTTATTCTGATTGATGACTCTATTGTACGAGGAACAACATCGCTTAAAATTGTACGAATGCTTCGCGATGCAGGAGCAAAGGAAGTTCATATGCGTGTCTCTAGCCCTATGATTTTCTATCCTGACTTTTATGGTATTGATACACCTAAAGCTGAAAGTCTTTTAGCAAATCAATATCCAGATTTAAAATCTATGTGCAATTTTATTGGAGCAGACTCTTTAGAATTTCTTTCAACGGACGGATTATATCTTGCTGTAGCAGGGGAAAAACGAAATAACGCCGATCCACAATTTACTGACCATTATTTTACTGGATATTATCCTACGCACCTGGTTGATCAAGAAAATTTCTCTAAAATTCATCAATCATCTGTTCTTAAAACAAGAGATTAATGATGACAAAACGTGACTTTAGTCTCCATGGGCGCGTTGCACTTGTTACTGGTGCATCAAGAGGGATTGGCTATTATTTGGCACTCGAGCTTGCTGCACGCGGTGCTCATATTATTGCTCTTGCACGAACAGTCAGCGGACTGACTGAATTGGACAATCAAATCCAAGAAAAAGGAGCTCTTGCTACCCTCGTTCCGCTCGATTTACATCATATGGAAAATATCGAGGCTCTGGCACTCTCAATTGCCAATCGCTGGAAAAAACTGGATATTGTCGTTGCAAATGCAGGAATCCTTGGAACACTCTCACCAATAGCGCATATAGAAAACACGATCTTTGAAGATGTCTTTCAAATAAATCTTTTTAGCCAATGGCGCTTAATAAAAGCCGTTGAGCCTTTATTACGTGAATCTGATGCTGGACGTGCTATCCTGTTATCCTCAAGCGTTGCGCATGTTGCACGCCCGTTCTGGGGGGCTTATGCAGCCTCTAAAGCAGCTTTAGAAATGATTGCCCGCTGTTGGGCAGAAGAACTCAAACAAACCCCTATCAAGATTAATTGTGTTAACCCTGGAGCCACACGCACTGCCATGCGCGCTGAAGCTATGCCTGGCGAAGATCCTCAAACGCTCCCCTCACCACAAGAGGTTGCAAAAAAAATAGTCCATTTGCTATCACCTAATTTAAAGGAAACTGGAAAACTCTTTAATGTCCGTGAAAATCGGTTTGTGGATTATTATGCTCCTCATTGATAATCATCTGAAACGTAAATAGATAAATTTTTCTCTTTCCTGCGCTTCTCAACAGAAGAGTTTATGATTCTTGAATAGTTTTTTTAGTATCAGCCTTTTTTTCTTCTAAAGCAGCCCGTTTATTATAAGCAATAAAACTACAGGGAAGAAAAATCATATAGCTAATAGCTGTAATCAATAAAGTTTTCCATGTGTAGGTTGCAAGAAAACCGACATAAATAACGATGACTAACATGCAAGGTATAACGATATCACGCCTCAAGTTTTGATCTATTGTCTTTGCATTCCACACTGGTAAACGACTAATCAAAAGAAAAGCAATAATGACTGTATAAAGACTAAAAAATAATGCCCACCCCCAATTGGGGACCAAACCAAGAGTACCTAAATAGGTAGGCAATAAAAGGAGTAAAGCTCCTGCAGGTGCAGGAACACCAACAAAATAACTTTTCTGCCATTGTGGGACATCAGTATTATCCAACATCACATTAAAACGCGCTAATCGTAAACAACAAGCAACACAATAAACAAGAGCTGCAACCCAACCAATGTGGTGTGCTTGATTCAAAATAAAGGAATAAACAATAAGTGCAGGGGTAACACCAAAATTGACAATATCAGCAAGAGAGTCCATCTGTGCCCCGAAAGATGAACTACCATCTATTAAACGCGCAATGCGACCATCAGCACCATCTAAAACTGCAGCCAAAAGTACCATTAAAATAGCAGCTTCATAGCGATTCTCAAAAGCCAAGCGAATACTGCTCATCCCGGCGCAAATTGCCAAAATAGTAATGATATTGGGAATAACATAGCGCATTGATGTAGGTGAACGTCGCCGATTTGCAGTATCATCATGCTGCCCCTCAGGATTGAATGAAGAAAATGGCGAAAAATTTTTCATTGTGTCGTCCTAATCGTATCTGAAGTCCGTTGTAGAACTCTTATCATCAAAAGACCCTAAAACTGTCTCTCCAGCAATTGCTGTCTGCCCAACAGCAACACGCAATTTCATTTCAGTTGGTATATAAATATCAAGGCGAGAACCAAAACGAATCAACCCGAATCGTTCTCCCGTGGTAACAGCATCATTTTCTTTTGACCAACAAACAATCCGACGAGCAAACATCCCCGCTATTTGTACGATAGCAATTCTACCTTGCTTGCTCTCAATGACCATCCCATTCCGCTCATTAAACTGACTAGCCTTATCAAACTCCGCATTGGTAAACCGACCTGGATGATAAACAATAGACTCTACTGTACCACTGATAGGAATACGGTTGATATGGCATGAAAAAACGTCCATAAAAATAGAAATACGGACCATTTCATCTTTCCCTAAGCCTAATTCTTCAGGTGGAACACATGATTCTACAAATGAAATACGCCCATCTGCAGGCGAGATAACCCAATTGGGATTTAAAGGGATCACACGATCTGGATCACGAAAAAAGTATATACACCACACCGTGAGAACAAGACCACACCAAAATAACGGACTCCATATCCAACCGAGAATGAGCGAAATAACAAAAAATGCTACAATAAAAGGATAGCCTTCTTTATGAATCGAGACAAAGCTATTGTGGACAGATTGTAGAATACTCATATCATTTCCTATTCGTCGTAAACTTAAACAAGCAATAAATCTCTTTGTTCCTCCCGCTTTTATGTATTTAATTAATCGCTCCATATAAAGATATAGATTACATTTTGCCCACCTTATTTTTTACGACTAACAATACCCGTCTCGTCTTGTTCACGCATTTTACGTAATTTTTCTTCAGCTTGCGATGCTTCAAGCTGCTTATTCCACATTGAAGCATATAAACCTTTCTTTCGTAAGAGCTCTGTATGCGTCCCATTTTCAATAATACGACCGCTTTTAAGAACCAAAATTTCATCAGCATTGATAACCGTAGAAAGACGATGTGCAATAATCAATGTTGTGCGTCCACGGCTAACAATATCCAATGCTTGTTGAATTTCCTGTTCCGTTGCCGTATCAAGAGCTGCTGTTGCTTCATCTAGAATAAGAAGTGGGGGAGCTTTTAAGAGTGTCCGTGCAATAGCCACACGTTGTTTTTCCCCCCCTGATAATTTGAGACCACGCTCCCCTACCATAGACTGAAAACCTTCTGGTAATATCTCAATAAATTTTGATATTTGTGCCATTTCAGCGGCTTTGTGCATCTCTTCATCTGTCGCACTTGGGCGCCCATAGCGAATATTATAGGCAATTGTATCATTAAATAACACCGTATCTTGTGGGACCATGCCGATCGCTTCACGCAAACTTTTTTGTGTTATGTCACGAATATCTTGCCCGTCAATTGTGATAGAGCCTGCATCAACATCATAAAACCGAAAAAGTAATCGAGAAATGGTTGATTTACCTGCACCCGATGGACCGACAATGGCAACTGTTTTTCCTCCAGGAACTTCAAAATCAATATCTCTGAGAATCTGACGCATCGAATCATAAGAAAACTTTACCTGATGAAAACGAATGGTCCCATCGCTTATCTCTAACGGTTTAGCATCCGATTTATCAACGATCTCCTGCTGGACATCTAAAAGATCGAACATCGCTTCAATATCCGTTAAACCTTGTCGAACATCACGATAAATTGAACCAATAAAATTCAGTGGAATGGAAAGTTGCATTAAAAGGGCATTAATGAAAACAAAATCCCCTAAAGTTTGTGTCTTATAAAAAACTTCATAAGCTGACATTAGCATCATGATCGTCATTCCAATACCAAAGATAAGAGCCTGACCAAAATTAAGCCAGCTTAATGATGTCCAAATCTTTGTTGCGGCTTTTTCATAACCTGCCATAGAATTATCAAAACGATCGGCTTCTAGAGTTTCATTGCCAAAATATTTGACCGTTTCAAAATTTAAAAGAGAATCAACCGCGCGCGTATTTGCTTCAGTATCTGCTGTATTCATTTGTTGCCGAATACGAATACGCCAATCACTCGCCTTAATGGTAAAAAAGGTATATAAAAAAACCGTTGCAACAACAATGAGAAGATAATGCCATCCGTAGTTGATGTAAAATACAAGGGCGGTTAATATAAACTCTAAAATTGTCGGTACGGTATTGAGAATTGAGAACCTTACGATTGCTTCAATTCCTTTTGTCCCACGCTCAATCACGCGAGAAAGCCCACCAGTTCGGCGCTCTAAATGAAATCGTAAAGATAACTCATGAATATGCACAAAGGTTTTATAAGCTAATTGACGAATAGCGTGTTGACCAACGGTTGCAAAAAGGGAATCGCGCAATTGATTTAATCCAGCCTGCACAATACGAGCAATATTGTACGCCAAAACAAGCATGATAGGAATAATCCAACTGGATGGAAACCATTCAGGGAGCTGAAAGTTTGTATCAAGCAAATTCGTAGAATATTTAAAGAAATACGGTACAGATATAAGAACGAGCTTGGACAAAATAAGATAAAATATAGCCCATAGTACACGTATTTTTAGATCACGCCGGTCCGCTGGCCACATATAAGGCCATAAATTATAAAGTGTGTGCAGAGTTTTCCCTGTATCAGATGACACAGTTTTTGTCATTTCATTGCGTTTCATAAAGCCCTTACTTCTCTATCATCCACACGAAAAAGGCAAAACACCCCCCTGTGGTTGTTTATAAGTTTCTTACACTTTTCAATAAGCTACCTATTCATTGTTTAAGGTTAGACTTTTTTTGAAAAAGGAACAAGAAATAATCCACGATACAGTTTATTATTTTGATCTGTATTCTCATACCATTCTGCTGCAAATAAATTTTCAACTTTTATATGCTTTTTTTTCAATTCTGCCTGAAGCCACTTTTTTGTTTTACCAATCTCTTTAAGACCATCATCAATAACTTCACCGTTTTCTACGACAATCGTCGATTTCTTCCCCTCTTCCTTTTTAATAACAGTACAATCACCATTGGTTTCCAAACGCACAAAAGCAGCTTCATGTAAGTGACACCCTTTAAGACGTAACATCGCAATAAGATCATTAACATTGAGCCTTAAGTTTTTAATCTTATCCATTTGAAAGACCCCATCTAAAACCAATGTGACATTCCGCCCTGCAATAAGGTGGCGAAAAAAAACTGAATAGCGTGCCAAAAAATTAAAAGAGGTAATTAAGGCTTGCCAAATCAGTAAAACAAGCAATAATTGAATGCTACTAATATTCTGATTATAAATGACTCCTCCAATAATACCTCCCATAACAAAATTGCTGACCAGATCAACGGGTGTCATCTGACTAAGGCTTCCACGACCCGTCGTTCTTAGAATAAATAGGAAGGCAACAAGACCCACAGCCAGCTTAAGCACGATATATCCATAGTGATATAAAATTTCCATCATATTCTCCCTTTAATTTATGAGAACTGCTGGAATAGGGAAATTAGAATCGTTTTACTTCCCACACGGTTATGCGCTCACCACTCTGCGGATCCTTACTATCTTTTAAGAGAACCCCTTTAGCTGCAAGCTCATCACGAATTGTATCCGCAGCTTCCCACTCTTTATTATGGATAAGCCGCAATCTTTCGGCAATGCGCTGATCAATAAATTTTGAATCAAGAGACGTTTTTTTTATAAATAATGGACAGTCTATTTCTTTAATCCATTCTTGTCGTAATAGTCCTAATATATTCATGCCATGAGCAAGAGCTAAAGTATCTTCTGCTTTATAAAATTTTCGCAAAAGAGTAAATGCTTTGGGCGTATTAAGATCATCACTAAGGGCATCTATCAAAGTATCATCTATCGCTTCATTGTTTTCCATCATACTCTTTTTACTGCGAAGCAATTCATACCAACGATACAATTCACTGCTCGATTGCATTAAACGCTGCACTGTCCAATTTAATGGTTCACGATAATGCGTTTGGAGCATCGAAAAACGTGCAGACAAACCCGCCCAATTTTCTTTCATTTCATCGGCTAAAACACCGTTAAATTCTAAAAAATTGTTCTCTAAAACAGAACGAATGGTTATGAAATTGCCAAAGCTTTTCGACATCTTTTTGCCTTCAACTTGTAAAAAGCCGTTATGCATCCAAAAATTAGCCATTCGCTCCGTCCCAAAAGCTGAACAACTTTGTGCAATCTCATTTTCATGGTGAGGAAAAATTAAATCAAGTCCACCACCATGAATATCAAAAATATTCGCTGTCGGATCATCACAAGTTAAACCACCACCATAAGGTGCTAATAACTTTGCCATTGACATTGCTGAACATTCAATATGCCAACCTGGACGACCTAAAACAGGAATTCCAGCCGGTGACTCCCAGCCTGGCTCTCCTTCCAGAGAAGGTTTCCATAAAACAAAATCCATCTCCTCCCTTTTATAAGCAGCAACATCGATACGCGCCCCAGCCCTCATTTCATCTAAAGAACGATTTGCAAATGCCCCATAATGGGGTGGATTTTTTACGCTCCTTATAGAAAATAGTATATGATTTTCCGCTTTATAAGCGTGACCCTTTTCAAGTAATCTTTCGATGAGAGCGCGCATCTCCTCTAAATGTTCGGTTGCGCGTGGCTGGCTGGTTGGCAATAGACAACCAAGCGCCATTGTATCTTGTTGAAACTGAGAATATGTGCGTTCTGTTAATTGACGAATAGCATCATTCAGTGATGCGTTTGGATATTCACAAGCGGCGCGTGCATTAATTTTATCATCGACATCTGTAATATTACGCGCATAGAGAACATGATCTTTTCCATAAATATGGCGCAATAAGCGAAATAAAACATCAAAAACAATGACAGGTCGTGCATTTCCTATATGCGCATAATCATAAACTGTTGGACCACAAACATAAAGACGTACTTTTGTCGGATCTATTGGTATAAAATTTTCTTTTTTACGTGTCAGCGTATTATAAAATCGCAACTCTTTCATCATCATACTCCGTAAACGATATTACGCACCGTTCTTTTAGATGTCTCTTCTCTCAAATGATCACATTATGCGGTTTAGACTAAAGCTTTCACCTCATCATCAATTCTTCTTCCCCTATAGTTATTGAGACATCTCCATCATTTATCATAAAAATAATCTCTTTTGTTTGATTGGACAAAAGCATTCTACAGATAGAGAGCTTTTCTCTTCTTGAAAAAAACGAGTTTAGAAAAAATTCCATAGGCAATAAAATATTTATATGAAAAATAGATTACAGGAAGAAGATCTTAAAACTTTAACCCCATAAAGCTTCATCAGTATTTTCAATATTTCACAATGGGTTCCTTATTATCTCCTACGCCCTATATTTCATCATCAATCATTGAGAATAATGTCCGCAATTAATCTTATTTTTTACATCGTTCTCATGACACAATTATTTTCAAAAGAAAGCAATCAAAATAATGCGTAATAAATTGAAAAAAATCATTCTTTTAATATTTATTGTCATTTCGATGCCAACCTTTGCACAACAGTCTCCACCTTATGAGAAAAAATTACTTCGCCTCGCAGAAATTTTGGGATCCCTGCATTTTCTCCAAAATCTTTGTGTGCCTCCAACAAACCAAGTGCCAATAAATCAATGGTATGACTATATGAACGCACTCATTGAAGCAGAACACCCCATTCCACAAAGACGTGCTTATTTTTATGACGCATTTAATGAAGCGTATCGCGCTTTCTCAGAAAATTATCATCATTGTACACAAGCTGCCATTGAAGCCAATCAAAGATATATTAAAGAAGGAAGAGCTTTATCTGAAAATCTTCTCATGCATTATAACAACTAACCTGTATAAAAAATATGTCCTTGTCATTTAAGTGATAGCAATAATACCCTCCTCACAAATGAATAGAGCAATCTGTTATCTTCTCGAAAATAAAGAAACTTGTGAAGAATAATGCCTCGATGTGCCTGTATTCTTATGAGCAGCTTTTCCCGTATCGCTCTTTGGCTTCTTCTCCACACCTCAAAGGACGAACATTCTTACCAACTTAGTTTGTCAATAGTCCAAGTTCTATTGAATTTCTCTTGTCTTCCCACTCATGGTAACAAGCCTAAAAATATTTACCACGCATAAAAAACTTATGTATTAAAGAGACTGAAATACCTTCTCCTTAAATGATAGTATTTTGTGGCATAATAGGATAAAATTTATGCTGTTTACACCAAAGTTTCTATAAATTTAACAGGCTCTCCTTGTGAAGGCGTGACAATTTCACCTTCCCACATAACGCGCATACCACGGATAATAGTCCCGACAGGCCAACCTTTAACCTTTTGACCATCATAAGGTGTCCAACCGGCACGCGAACCAATTAAACTGTTCATCATCACTTCTTCTCGCTTAAGATCAATAATAGTCAAATCAGCATCATACCCAACAGCAAGACGTCCTTTACAGCTTATACCAAAAATACGACTAGGGCCATGTGATGTGAGATCAACAAAACGCTCAAGAGATATTTTTCCTGCATTCACATGTGTTAACATAATGGCTGCCGTTGTTTGCACTCCTGTCATTCCTGAAGGTGAAGAGGGATAAGATTGAAGCTTGTCCTCAAGGGTATGAGGCGCATGATCTGAGCCTAAAACATCAATAATCCCCTGTTGAACACCGTACCAAAGAGCTTCACGGTGGCGCGATTCACGAATAGGTGGATTCATCTGAATTAATGTACCAAACTTCTTATAATCATCAGCCGTGAGAGTCAAATGGTGGTGTGTCACTTCAATTGTTGCAACATCTTTATGTTTTTTGAGAAAATCAATTTCTTCTTCTGTCGAAAGATGTAACACATGAATGCGTGCTTTCGTCTCATGGGCAATTTTTACCAAACGCTGCGTACATTTTAACGCCGCAACCTCATCACGCCAAATCGGATGTGAGGACGCATCCCCTTCAATACGCAGTATTTTACGTTCTTTGAGTCTTTCCTCATCTTCAGAATGAAAAGCTGCACGACGGCGTGTATTTTTTAAAATAAGGCGTACACTTTCATCATCATTAACCAAAAGATCGCCGGTAGAAGATCCCATAAAGACTTTAATTCCAGCCGCACCAGGAAGTCTTTCTAATTCAGAGAGTTCATGAGCATTTTCACGCGTTCCTCCAACCCAAAATGCAAAGTCACAATGCATACGATGAAATCCGCGCTTAACCTTATCTCTTAATGTTTCTTCTGATGTTGTCAATGGATGGGTATTCGGCATTTCAAACACTGTTGTAACCCCCCCTAACACAGCAGAATATGAGCCACTTTCCAAATCTTCTTTATATTCATTGCCAGGTTCACGAAAATGCACTTGACTATCAATAATTCCCGGCAAAATATGAAGCCCCGTACAATCAATCACCTCACCAGCCGAGGCGCATGTAAGGTCACCAATTTCAGCAATACGGCCATTTGTAACACCAATATCACGCTTGCTTTTTCCATCATGATTCACAAGTGTTGCACCTTTAAAAATTGTATCAAATGTTTTAAACATAGCCACGCTCCTTACATATTGCTCACTTATCGATTATGTAACTTTGAGCAGAAAGGCAAGAACCATGATTGAAAAACAAAATGCCATTTGCTTAAAAAATCGCAAAATTATTCAAATTACAGGCGAAGAAGCAACAGATTTTCTGCAATCCCTGATCACGACAGATGTAAAAAAAATAAGTCCCCAAGAAATTTTCCCTGGAGCCCTCTTATCCCCACAAGGAAAGGTCCTTGCTGATTTTCTTATCGGTAAAAGAGAGGGTAGCTATTTTATTGATATTGTGATGTCTTTGGCCGATACACTCTACAAGCGTCTGTTACTCTATAAGCTGCGTAAAAAAGTAGAAATTACACAACCATTACAAGAGCTTGTTATAGTTTCTTGGAAAAATGAATCAGATACTTTAAGTTTTGATTCAAATTTTGTTGATAAACGCTTTCCAAAACAAGAAAAAATAATACGAATCTATAGCAAAGCTCCTTTTTTGGCCTCAGAAAATTATGATACGTGGAATCAATTGCGAATTCGTTATGCAATTGCAGAAAGTGATCAAGACTATGAAATCGGCAAAGTCTTTCCTCATGATATTAATTACGATCAAATTAATGGATTGGCATTCAACAAAGGGTGTTATATTGGACAAGAAATTGTTTCACGAATGCACCACCGCCATGCAGCACGCCGCCGTATTTTGATTGTAAAAGGCCAATGTGACCTCCCCCCTCAATCAAGCATTGAAGCAGGAACAAAAGTGCTTGGACGCTTGGGGACATCTGTTGCAAATGAGGCTCTCGCTTTAATGCGTATTGACCATGTCAAAGATGCTATGGATCATAACATTCCCTTTACTGTAAAAAATATTCCTGTCACTATAAGCATTGCTGAAAACATGAATTTTACCTTTCCTGAAAATACTATAGAAAATACGCATGGCTAAAGCTGAATTATTAAAAAGTGGAGAAGCTCGCGCTTGGCAAAGAATGCTCTCTGGACGCAGACTTGATCTTCTTAATCCTTCTCCTTTTGATATTGAAATTGAAGATATTGCCCATGGGCTTGCTCGTGTAGCACGTTGGAATGGGCAAACACGAGGAGAGCATGCCTATTCCGTTGCTCAACATTCACTTTTGGTTGAACAAATATTTCAAAAACTTTTTCCGCAGTCGCTGAAGTATGAGTGTCTCTGTGCTCTTCTTCATGATGCACCAGAATATGTCATCGGCGATATAATTTCACCCTTTAAAGCTGTCATAGGAAAACACTATGAACGCATTGAAAAGCGTATCCAAGATGCGATCCACATGCGATTTTCTCTTCCCGTTGATCTTTCTCAAAAACTTTTAAAAAAAATAAAACAAGCTGACCGTATTGCTGCATATCACGAAGCAATCACGCTTGCTGGATTTAATACAGAAGAAGCCCTTCGCTATTTTGGCTCTCCCAATAATATTTTACCCGATGATCTTAATTTATACCCCTCCTCTACACAACAAGTTGAAAACGTATTTTTAACGCGCTTTAATGACTTAGACACCCCAAAATTATAGACTCTTTACATTGTTGATTTCTTGTCATTATAGACTCATTCAAACTGATTTATAATAATAATGGGTTGTTTTTTCCTGTTAAATGAAAGATCTGAATATCGTAGAATTTGCTCATTTCGAATTTATTTAATTGAATCAATCAAAACCGTTTGCTTACACGTCATAAGCGGGGAGAGCGGTGTGGACTAAAAACTATCAAATAAAAACTATACAAGAGGACTAAAAATACCTCCTATGACCTCTCTCAAGTGGCAAGCGCTCGTCAGCAATATTGAAAGTTAGCAAAGTGTGTGATGTTACCCGCTTGTTTTTTTATGAAGCGTAAAGATGATCGTACTTTCTAAATTTTACACACTTCCTAGGAACTTTCCTGTTATACTATTTACGAATACCATCGCAAAATAGAATTAGATGTCTAAATATTTCTTTTAAAAAGTATGTAAATTAGCACCCCAATGACATTCTATTCTACATGAGAAGATTTTCTCCATTAAAGTAATAAAAAACCATAGCTAAAATTGCATACAAAAATATATGAAATAATGTACATTCATTATAAAATAGACACATGTTCTCTTATCGAACTTTTAAGCTTAAACTAAAATTTATTTCAGTTTATAAACTTCTCTATCCGCTGGAAAGGCACGGGATGTGACATCTTCTGCATAATTTTTGATTGCGGTTTCCATGGCTTGTTCAAGGTCTCCATAACGACGTACAAATTTGGGTACATGAGCACCATAGCCCAACATATCTTCCATCACCAAGACTTGTCCATCACATTGATTAGATGCACCAATACCGATTGTTGGAATAGAAAGCTTTTCTGTTAATTTTACGGCTAAAGGTTCGACGATCCCTTCCAAAACAATAGCAAAAGCACCAGCTTCTTCAATCGCGGCTCCGTCGGCTTCAATTTTTTGCCAATCACTCTCTTTACGTCCTTGTGTCTTAAAACCACCAAAACGATTGACCGCTTGAGGCGTAAGACCAATATGTCCCATCACTGGTATGCCACGTTTACATAAAAAATCTATTGTTTCCGCTATATAAACTCCACCTTCAAGCTTAACGGCCCCACACCCCGTTTGTGCAAGAATCCGCGATGCATTTAAAAAAGCCTGCTCTTTACTTTCTTCATAAGAACCAAAAGGCATATCAACAACAACAAGGGCCTTTTGAGAACCACGCATAACTGCCTGCCCGTGCAAAATCATCATCTCTAAACTTACAGGAAGTGTTGTCTCAAACCCATAGACGACCATACCAACGCTATCACCAACCAAAAGAAAATCACAATAAGGATCGGCAATCCGCGCAGTATAAGCTTGATAAGCTGTTAAAGAAACAATCGGCTGCTGTCCCTTTCTTTCGCGTATTTGAGAAGATGTTATACGCTTTACAGTTTTATGGATACTCATTTTCCGCCCTTCTTTTGCAATATGTATTGATCAATAAGCCTTACCTCACCAAAGCGAACAGTAAGAAGTAAAACTGCTGGTTTATTCAATGTTCCTTTGACCTCGCATAAGGTTTCCATATCCCGTAAATCTATTGCTTCAACAATTGCACGCGTTTCTTTTTGTAAAATATTGCGAACAACTTTGCATAACTTATCAACAGACCGCTCACCTTCATGGTAAAGCTTTTCAGCAGCTTTCCCACTTTCAGGAATAATTTTTGCCGCTTTACGATCTTCTAATGTTAAAAGTCTATTTCGCGAAGAGTGCGCAACACCATCTGCTTCACGCAAAATAGGGACTCCAATAATTTCAACAGGAAAAGCTAAATCTTCAACCATACGCCGAATAATTAAAATTTGTTGAAAATCCTTTTCTCCAAAAAAAGCTTTATCGGGCTGAACAATATTAAAAAGCTTAGCAACAACACTCGTTACACCACAAAAGTGCCCTGGACGTAATTTTCCCATTAACATACGTGATAATTTTTTCACTTGCACAATTGTATCATTTCCCAAGGGCCACATTTCATCTACAGAAGGTGCAAAAACACATTCAACACCTGCTTTTTCCAATAAAGCACAATCGCTTCTCAAGTCTCTTGGATATTGATCAAAGTCTTCATCTGGTCCAAATTGCTTTGGATTGACAAAAATAGAAACTAATACACGATCACACGTTGCTTTTGCACGCTGTACTAATGCTAGATGCCCCTCATGAAGAGCTCCCATTGTTGGAACAAAACCAATCGAAAAGCCTAAACTTCGTTCTTCTAAAGTATATTGGCGAACTTCAGAAATTGTCTTTAAAATTTTCATTTTCCCATTCTATTCAATTATAATCACATCAAAAGATGAATGTCTGTATACCAAAACGACGCTCAAACAACTGTATCAAATTCATTCGGACTGATGGCTGTTTTATATCTCGTGGCTCCCAGACATGACGCATAAGAAAAAAACCCGTTAAATTAAAACCATTTATTATATCCCTAAAATCAGCCGGACGAGTCGCTCTTTGCACAAGAAACTGTGGGAGAATGAGAAGCTTTTTTTTCCAAGGTTCCCCCGCTTCTTCACAGACAGCCCGTCCAGATTTTGGCGATACGTAATAAAGCCTTTCCTGACGACCTGTTGCAGCACAACAAGATAAATCAAGACCAAAACCAAGTTCTTCAAGAAGCCGCATTTCAAAACGTACAAGTAATTCTGCATTTACAAATGGCTCATCAAAATTCTGCATAAAAATGTGTAAAATATCATATAAAACGGGGTGCGGATCACGCTCAGGAAGAAGCCTCAAATGAAAAGTAACCAATTGCAAAGCATAAAGTGCTTCTGGTAGACAAATTAATCGTGCCGCATGTAAATCAAGTGCTTCTAGGCGAAAAAGTCCCAAATGCTCTTCTAAACGCGCACTCCATTCAGCCTCCACAAAATTTCCAGGCTGAAGAAGAGCTGCCATACGACGCGAACGTCCCCCTTTTACCACCCCCATATAACGACCACGTTCACGCGTCATAATCTCAAGAATAACACTTGTTTCACCATATTGGCGTGCCCCAAGAATAACAGCTTGTTCTTTCCATTTCATTGTATTTTAATTATTTTTTTAAAATGTTATTTTAAAAAATCCAATCCCATTTCGCGATAACGTTCTGGATCGGCATCCCAATTATTACGCACTTTAACAAAAAGAAAAAGATGAACCTTTTGATCCATAATTTCCATGAGCTCCTTGCGTGCTGCTTGACCAATCGTTTTAATTGTATCGCCTTTTGCTCCTAAAATAATTTTCTTCTGGCTCTCACGCTCTACATAAATGACTTGATTGATTTTAACGGAGCCATCTGAACGCTCTTCAAAGCTTTCTGTTTCAACCGTTGAGGAATAAGGAAGCTCATCATGGAGACGAAGAAAAAGTTTTTCTCGCGTAATTTCAGCAGCAAGATGACGCATAGGCATATCGGAAATTTGATCTTCCGGATAATACCATGGCCCCTCCTGCATCATGTTACTCAACGCATGAAGTAAATCCTTGCAACCAGAACCATTTAGGGCAGAAATCATAAATGTTTGCGCAAACTTTACACGTTCATTTATTTTAGTGGTTAATGCTAGAAGAGATGATTTAACAACTGTATCAACTTTATTTAAAACAAGAACTTTTTCTTGTTTCATAGTGTTTACAATATCTAACATCATATTAACTTCATCCGAAAGGCCACTTTGAGCATCAATTAAAACAAGTAGAACATCAGCGCTCTTAGCCCCTCCCCAAGCAGCAGAAACCATGGCGCGTTCTAAGCGCTTATGGGGACGAAAAACACCCGGTGTATCAATCAAGACAATTTGCACATCATCATGAATGACAATACCGCGGATTAAAGTTCTTGTTGTTTGTACCTTATGCGTTACAATTGATACCTTTGTTCCAACCAATTGATTAACCAATGTCGATTTACCAGCATTAGGCATCCCAATGAGCACAACAAACCCAGAACGCGTTTTCATAACGTCACTCATGATCATTCTTTCCTATTGTTTTCCACACACCCTCTCGTCGCAAAATTTTTTCAGCGGCCATTCTTTCAGCATATCTTTTAGAGCTCCCCTGCCCAATCTCTGAAGCAAAACCTGAAATACTAACCTCTACTATAAAAACAGGATCGTGATCTGGACCTGAGCGTTTGATAATCTGATAATATGGCTGTGCATTACCTTGGATATGCGCCCATTCTTGTAACTCTGTCTTGGCATCACGTCGACCAGCATTCATTTTCTTTGCCCGACTTTGCCAATATTTTTGAATAAAGGGACGAACGCTCTCTAATCCTCCATCAAGATACATCACTGCAATCAAAGCTTCTACAACATCTGCATGCATATTGATGAGTCGACGCCCTTCAAAATTTTTCATCTCAAAACCAACTTGGATCATATCAGGCAGCCTCATTTCACGTGCAATATCAGCACATGTCTGCGCATTGACCAGATGATTCAAACGGACTGATAGTTCTCCTTCACTTGCTTTAGGGAAAAGTTGATACAGCATCTCTGCGATCAAAAGTCCTAGAACCCGATCCCCTAGAAATTCTAATCGTTCATAATTCCCTTGTTCCGAATCTTGTACACTCGCGTGTGTTAATGCTCTTCTTAATTTTTCTTCATCTTTAAAACGATGCCCCGTCAGCTTGAAAAGCTGATCAATCATGAGAGGTTTCATCGTTGTTTCCTTGCTTGATAAGCGGCAAATCATGAACCTTATTTATGAAAGAAAACAAACGTTTCCAACGTACATCAAATGGCCAACGCCAAATCTGCCAAGCACTTGAACCGTTACTGATAGAAAAGAAAATCACGCTCGCGCGACCAATAAGATTTTCTTCTGGAACATAGCCTACATCCAAACGACTATCATCTGAATTGTCGCGATTATCCCCCATCATAAAATAATGTCCCTGTGGCACTTCAAAGACTTTTGTATCATCAACTTTTGGAATGAAAGCTAAATCAAGCGTATCGTAGCGAACACCATTAGGCAATGTCTCGCGATAGACTTCAACAGGATAGTTTACTTCCGTTATATCAGAATTATCAATCTCTCCCATAAAGTGGCGTGAAACAGCCTTATCATTAATATAAAGGACGCTTTGACGAATTTGTATGCGATCACCTGGTAGCCCAATAACGCGTTTTATATAATCGATCTTCGGATTACTTGGTAAACGAAAAACGACCACATCTCCCCGTTTAGGTTGGGATGCCCAAATACGTCCCGAAAAAAGGGGCGGAGAAAAGGGAATGGAAAAATGAGAATATCCATATGCATACTTAGAAACAAAGAGATAATCCCCCACTAATAAAGTAGGACGCATGGAACCGGAGGGGATACTAAAAGGCTGGAAAAAAAGTGTCCGAATAAACGCTGCTAAAAGCAGAGCCTGTATTAAAACAGAAATTAATTCAAAAATTCCACCTTTTTTTTCTTTTTTATGTATTTTATCTTTCTGGACCATCACCAACTGCCTTTTCATCACAAATATAACTTTTTTTCATCATAATATTCAAATAATAAAAGCACAATCTCTCACGCCATCTATCCACGTGGAAGTGCTTCAATAATAACAAATGCCTGTGCCCAAGGAAAATCATCTGTGATACTGAGATGAATAACTGCATCATGATGAGGGGGTAATAATTTTTGAAGTTGCACTTGCGCACCATTTGTTAATTGCATAATTGGTTTTCCAGAAGACAAATTAACTACCCCCATGTCTTTCCAATTGATACCATAAGCGATTCCCGTCCCTAAGGCTTTAGCACATGCTTCTTTAGCAGCAAATCTTTTCGCATAAGAAGAAGACTTCTTTTTGAGATTTTCGGACCTATTCCTTTCAATATCCGTAAAAATACGCTGGGTAAAACGCTCGCCATAGCGAACCAAGATTCTCTCAATACGTCGTATATCAACCAAATCATTTCCAAGACCAACAATCATAAGATATTATCCGATCTTTCTTACGATGAGCACTTCTTTAAACGCCTTTTTTTATAATCTTTTGATATCGCTTTTGTTTAAAACGAACCGTTGCTCTGTAAACACCTATATAAGATAAACCACCCAAAACAATACCTAAAAGAGTTCCACCTAAAATCATAGGACTCATAATTGTGTTCCATGCACCTTTAAAAAGGAGAGAGAGATTTGACACCGTCAAACCGTTAAACAGAGCGCGAATTTGAGAAAGAGAGATCTCATTGACATCGCTAAAAAGCGATAAACAAAAATACCCTACTTTATAATCAGCCATGACAATCAATAAAAATGTAAGTGGATTAGAAAAAAACGTCCCAATGATTGCAGCTGCAACGTTTGCACGCAAAATCCAAGAAAAAAATATTGCCAAAATAATATGCACACCGAAGACAGGAGAACAGGCTAAAAAAATGCCAATAGAAAACCCTAATGCAACCTCATGCGGTGTTGCTGATATACGCAAAATACGTTTATAGATATAAGAAAATGAGCGAGAAAATGAACGACGTGGCCATAACCAAAGTCGAATACGCGTTACAAAATCTACTGGTTCTCGACGACGAAAAAGCATATGACTCTCAATATACATCCTTTGATGATAAAATCATCTATATCACCCAAATTAATCTTTTTAAGTTTTTGCATAAAAAAAAGTAGAAAGACAATTAAATATTTCGACTAAATATTTCGACTTCCTGGTTTAATCGCTGGAAGAGCAGAAAGATCTGCAGGAAGTGCATCACTCGCATAAGAAGCTATCTCGTATTCAGCTAGCGCAATCAACGGAACGCCAACATCAACCTTACCACCAGAGCGATCAAGGATGCATGCACTTGCCAATACCTCTGCTCCTGCTGCTGCGAGGGCCTCAACGGTCTCACGAATAGAAAGACCCGTTGTCACAATATCTTCAACAATAACAACCCGCGCACCCTTTTTGATGTCAAAACGACGCAATTCAAAGACGCCATTGACACGCTCTACCCAAAGAGAAGGAACACCAAGGTGACGTGAAGTCTCATACGAAGGAATAAGACCGCCAATTGCGGGACCAACAACATAATCAATTTGTTCCTCGATAGATTCTTTGATTTTTTCAGCCAATCCACGACAGAGCTTTTCCGTCAAGTCAGCATGCATAAAAACTTTTGCCTTTTGCATATAAGTTGCACTATGGCGTCCCGATGTTAAAATAAAATGCCCTTCTAGAATAGCATCTGCTTGTTTAAAAATATCAATGACATCTTGTGTATTCATTGCAAAATCTTCCTTGTTATCCATGAACCCGCCGCACTGTACTAACTGAATCGGCCTTTTTTAACTGAGAAAAAATACGATTCAAATGTTTTAAATCCCAAACTTCTAGATCAATCATCATTTCTGTAAAGTCTGGTGCTGTACGGATAAAAGATAAATTTTGGATATTGGCATCATTAGCAGAAATTATTTGCGTAATTTCAGCTAAAGAACCAGGACTATTGACAACCAAAATATTCATCCTTGCAGGAAAACGTTCATTCATTTGGGCATCAATATCCCAGCGAACATCAATCCATCGTTCTGGCTGATCATCATAGGCCATCAAAGCCGAAGACTGGATTGGATAAATAACGATCCCCGCACCTGGCTGCATAATGCCAACAATCCGATCTCCAGGGACAGCCCCTTCCGGTGAAAAGCGTACAGGTATATCTCCACTGGTTCCTCGAATAGGTAAGGCTTTAGATTGATGATCCTCTATCATTGCATCCTTTTCATTTTCTGGAACCTTAAAAATCATCCCTTGAGCATTTTCAATATTAAACCACCCTTCCTCCCCAGGCTTAAAAGATGACTTTTGTACTACACGCTCTTGATAATCAAGATAAACCGCTTTAATCACATCAGCGGAAAACAACTCTCCACGCCCAACAGCAGCCAATACATCCTCTACATCTTTACGTGCCAAACGTGGCAAAACTTTCTTTAAAATATCTTTTGAAAATTGTTTTCCCATATATTCAAACGAACGCTCAAGAATACGATATCCTAAACCCGAATATTGCTTACGTACCGCTGCTCGACTTGCGCGTCGAATAGCTGAACGTGCTTTACCTGTGACAACAAGAAATTCCCATGCAGCTGGTGGAATTTGAGCGTGTGAACGGATAATATCAACTTCGTCACCATTTTTTAATTTAGTCATTAAAGGCATAATACGACCATTGATTTTTACGCCCACACAAGAATCACCGATGTCTGTATGGACAGCATAAGCAAAATCAATAGGTGTCGCGCCTTTAGGAAAAGCAATTAATCGACCTTTTGGCGTAAAACAAAAAACTTGGTCTTGAAAAAGCTCAAGTTTTGTATGTTCTAAAAATTCTTCCGGATTATCTCCATCAGATAAAGATTGTATCGTTTGACGCAACCATGCATAGGCATTCGTTTCACTTGATAATTTCGAAGTCGAATAATTGGAACCGTGCTCTTTATATATGGAATGGGCTGCAACCCCATATTCAGCAACTTCATTCATAGCAGCCGTTCTAATTTGTAATTCAACACGTTGTCTTGAAGGTCCTACAATGGTTGTATGAATAGAACGATAATCATTTTGCTTTGGTATAGAGATATAATCTTTAAAACGACCAGGAACCATCGGCCAGGTCGTATGGATAACACCAAGAGCACGATAACAATCATCCACCGTTTCAACAATCACACGAAATCCAAAAATGTCCGATAATTGTTCAAAAGATAATGCTTTACTTTCCATTTTACGAAAAACTGAATAAGATTTCTTCTGACGGCTTTTAACATCTGCTTTAATACCATTTTCCAAAAAAAGTTTTGTCAATTCATTTTCAATTGTGGAAAGCAAATCACGATTGCGCTTTAATAATTCAGAAAGTCGATTGGTAATCGTACGATGACCTTCTGGATTTAAATAAAAGAAAGATAGATCCTCTAATTCCTCGCGCATATCTTGCATCCCCATACGGCCCGCAAGTGGCGCATAAATATCCATTGTCTCCTCAGCAATTCGTCGACGTTTATCATCACGCATGACACCAAGGGTACGCATATTATGAAGGCGGTCTGCAAGTTTGACTAAAAGAACACGAACATCATCAGAAATGGCAATAAGAAGTTTACGAAGATTTTCTGCCTGTACAGCTTTCTTTGATACAAGATCAAGCTTATTAAGCTTTGTAAGCCCTTCAACCAACTTCCCAATTTCAGAACCAAAAAGCTGATCAATTTCTGCCCGCGTAGCACTTGTATCTTCAATTGTATCATGTAAAAGAGCAACAGCAATCGTTGCCTCGTCTAACCGCATATCCGTTAAAATAGCAGCAACTTCCAAAGGATGGGAAAAATAAAGATCACCTGAAGCACGCTTTTGATGTGCATGCTTTTTCATTGCATAATCATAGGCTCTGTTTAGGAGAGCCTCATCTACGTCAGACTTGTAACGCTGAACACGCCCAACAAGCTCACGCTGACGCATCATACGAGCATATCCTTTATCTTTTCACGCCTCTAACCCTTATTGAACACGCCTTATCAAAGGATAAGAAAAATAACTGCTCCTTATATGACAAGGTATCTTCACCCCTGTAATATCAACCGCTGTAATTAATAATCGTCACTTTTTTCTGGAACAACCAAACCTTCAATCCCCGCTAAAAGCTCTTCTTCTGACATTTGATCAAATGAAGCTCCTTCTTCTTGCGATGATGTATTAAAAACACTCTCAGCTTCACTTGAATGGGTAATGAACTCACTTGCCATTTCTGGTTCATCTACTTCCACATGCTTTTGCAGCGAATGAATAAGATCTTCTTTTAAATCAGCAGGCGACAATGTTTCTTCTGCTATTTCACGCAAAGCAACAACTGGATTTTTATCATTATCACGATCAACTGTAATTTGCGCACCTTGTGAAATCTGGCGCGCCCGATGACCTGCTAAAAGTACCAATTCAAAGCGGTTATCAACTTTATCAATACAATCTTCTACCGTTACACGGGCCATTTATGCCTCTTCCTCAAATAAAAATTTAATAGCGGATATGAGGAGTATATACAATAGTCAAAATAAAACACAAGAAAAACAATATAAACTTTTATATTTTTTGCTTAAAGAACTTATTTGAGAAAACTCTTGGTAAATTTATAGAAAAATATATATTCTTCTCATGCTCGTTATCAAAGCTGCACCTCAAACAATTCCAATAGATTGGATTCGAGCAAAGAAAGGTGTTTCTTGACAAAATATCTCTTTGGAGCCTTTATTCTCTTAAAAGAAATACAAGCTCTTAAAAATCCTTTCCAATAACAAAAGCTTTATGCACATTTTTTATGATACTATATTTATGAAAGATAGAACTTTTTTCTTTAAACATCATATATATTACACTCTTATTCATCGAAGAAATGACTGAAAGATTGCTTCTTGTTACATCATCATTCGCCATAAGTTTATATTAAACTTTTTTCTAAAAAAGTTTATTGATATTCTGAATTTTTTATCAAAACATGATCCATCATATACGCCATAAAAGACTCAAAAAATAAAAAACAATTAATGCTTAACATCATGAATACCCCATTAACATCGATTTACCCAGAGCCACCCCAAAATTGCAATTTATGCCCTAGACTCCATCAGTTTATTGCTGACTGGCGTGTGAAAGAACCAGGTTGGCATAACGCACCGGTGCGCCCTTTCTTTCCCTATAAGGGAGCAGACACAACGCGTCTTCTCATTGTTGGTCTTGCTCCCGGTTTACGTGGCGCTAATAGAACTGGACGTCCATTTACGGGTGATTATGCTGGACACTTACTTTATTCCACTTTAAAAAAATTCGGATTTGCCCAAGGAACCTTTGAAGAAAGAGCAGATGATACTCTTGAACTGATTGAGGCTGCAATCGTTAACTCCGTTCGTTGTGTTCCACCAGAAAATAAACCCACCGGTGCTGAAATTAACACGTGCCGCTCTTTCTTCTCGCCTCTTTTAACAAATCTTCCCGAACTTAAAGCCGTTATTACCTTAGGCACCATTGCACACCATTCAACTATACGTGCTCTTAATGCAAAAGTTTTAGCGCACCCTTTTGGACATGGCACAATCAATAACATTGGTAGATTACGCATCTTTTCCAGCTATCACTGTTCTCGTTATAACACGAATACTGGCCGCTTGACAGACGCTATGTTTCACCAAATTTTTCAAGCAGCAAAAACGTACTTAGATCAATGCTAAATCAATAAAGCATATCCAAGCCGATCATCCATATCTTTTTAAAAGTCTTGCTTTTTCACGTCCCCAATCACGTTTTTTTTCTGTTTCACGCTTATCATGAAGTTTTTTCCCACGAGCGAGAGCAATCTCTAACTTAACACGCCCACGTTCATTAAAATAAAGTTTGAGAGGAACAAGTGTCATTCCTTCACGGGATGTTGCATTAAAAAAGCGTGCCATTTCACGTTTTGAAAGTAATAATTTACGCAAGCGTCGCGGCTCATGATTAAAACGATTGGCTTGCGTATATTCAGGAATATAACTGTTGACTAACCATAATTCTCCATTTTCAAAACTAGCATAGCTTTCAGCAATATTAGCATGATTAGAACGTAAAGACTTCACTTCCGCTCCTTGGAGAACAAGACCCGCCTCAAGATTATTCAGAATTTCAAAGTTAAAACGTGCTTTACGATTATCAGCAATTATTTTCCGTGCGGGCGTGTTCTTTTTTTTATTCATGGCTTTATCAATATTATTTTATGCTTTTAAAAGACCTGCATGAATAAGGGCTGCATCAATAATCTTCTTGGTACTCTCTGTTAATGGAACAATCGGGGAACGTACAGTTTCATCACAAAAACCCAATTTTGCAGCAGCATATTTAATTCCCGCAGGGCTAGGTTCAATAAACACAGCTCGATTGAGAGGCATGAGGCGATCATTTAATTCCCTTGCTGTTTTATAATCACCATGAAAGCAAGCGGCTTGAAGCTCTGCACAAAGTTTTGGAGCAACATTGGAGGAAACTGAAATACATCCGACACCTCCATGGGCATTAAAACCTAATGCTGTACAATCATCACCAGAAAGCTGTACAAAATTTTTGCCACATTTTTCACCTTGTTCACTCACGCGCTCAATTCTGCTCGTTGCATCTTTAACACCAATGATATTGTTAAAATCTTGATAAAGGTCTCTCATTGTTTCCACAGCCATATCGATAACAGAACGACCCGGAATATTATAAATTATAATCGGGATAGAAACAGCCTTGGCAATGGAAGAAAAATGCTGATATAAACCAGACTGATTGGGTCTATTATAATAGGGCGTAACAACCAAAATGGCATCTGCTCCAGCTTTTTGCGCGTATTGTGCAAGCTCTATAGCCTCACTTGTACTATTAGATCCTGCTCCAGCAACAACAGGAACACGCTTTGCGACCTGCTCAACACACAATGCTATAATTTTTTTATGTTCTTCATGACTTAAAGTTGCTGATTCACCTGTCGTCCCAACAGGGCTTACACCGTTAATCCCTTGTGTGATCTGCCATTCAACAAATTCACAAAACGCTTTCTCATCAATTGCACCCTTTTGATCAAACGGTGTAATAAGCGCAGTTATAGCTCCCTTGAGCATAATAAACTCCCTATAATGTTCACTTTTATTTTTTTAATAATCGCCTTTATAAACTTTAAATAGAGCATAATCTTGCTCTATTATTGAAGCAAGATGAATTTCAAAAAAAGCCTCTATAAAATGAAGATGTCCCTCCTTAAATTTTGAACATTTCTTTAAAATAAGCCGTCCGTATTAACGCGTTTTTCATGCTTGTGTTCTATAAACCCTTAAGTTTTTTACAAAAAGCAAGGTCTCAAGGTCTTTTCTATGCGTGTGTTTTCTACCTCTCTTTTCGTATCAACCTTTACTGCACTTATACTGGCAATAAGAATTTTATTTTCAAGTGCCTATGCACAAACACCTCTTTTACATGGGAAAGCACCAATCCCTTCAGCACGTCCTAGCGCCCTTGACTTTGAACAAGAACCTCTTCAACATAGACACACGACTTCGCACAATACTGCGACACTCAAGCAACTAAAAGCTGGGCTAGATGCCCTTGCAAACAACAATATTGCAAAAACAATAAGTCTTCGTAATTCGCTGGAAAAACATAGCCTTGATCGTTATATTTTGACATGGGCGCTGGGACTATCAAACCAAGATAATATACCAAGCTCTGAAATATATAATGCAATCAACATGCTAAAAGGATGGCCTGGTATAGAAACGATGCAACGCAATGCTGAGCGTGCTTTTCTTAACGAAACAAATGTCACACGCGCCATCATCCAAAAGTTTTCGCATCATCCCCCTCTTACCGCACAAGGTATGGCTCTCTTTACTAAAGCGCTTATCACAATAGGACAAATCACCCGTGCCCAACATGTTATTGCACCGTGGTGGCATAAAACACCGCTTAATGCAAAAGAAGAAGCGTTTGTTCTTAAAAATGCAGCTTCAGCCTTAAAACCTATAGATCATTTAAAACGCATGCAGTTTATGCTGTATGCACATCGTTTTGATTCAGCAGCACGCGTTGCAAAATTAGCCCATGCTCAATCTCTTTTTGATGCTTTTGTGGCTGTTGAAAAAAATAATCCTAGAGCAACACAAAAATTACAAGCTGTAGAAAGAGCATGGAAAAAAAATCCTCTCTTTCAGTTTGCTCGAATGCGTCATCTTCGGCGAACAGAGCAATATGATGCTGCAGCAAAACTCATGATGAAAACATCCAAAGATGTTCTCCATCTTATGAACCCTCATTCATTGTGGAAAGAACAACGCGCCCTTTCTCGCGAAATGCTCGATTTAAACAAGCCTAAAATGGCTTATCAACTCGTTGCAATGTACACTGGCATGACATCTGCATTAGCTGTCGATGCTGAGTTTCATGCAGGATGGTACGCACTACGGTTTCTTCATAACCCTAAATTAGCAATGCAGCACTTTTCACGCATTCCTCAACTTTCTTCTTTACCTTTTTCTGCATCACGTGGATATTACTGGATGGGACGAACAGCAGAAACGCTAGGAGAACACAAAAATGCCCAGCATTACTTTCATCGCGCTGCTCATTTTGGTACAACTTATTATGGTCAATTAGCCGCTGCACGCCTCAATCAAAAAAGGCTTAACATTTCCTTTCCTAAACCAACAACCGCTGAGCGACAACATTTTAGTGCACGAAAAACTATCAAAGCAATTCAACGTCTTGAAGAAGCTGGCTATGCTGATTTTGCTAAAGTTTTTTATAGAGAACTTGGAAAAAAAATAGAAAGCCCCGGTGAATTAGCTCTTCTGGCTGTTATGGCAGAAAAAAATGGTGACTATTATACCAGCCTCAAAATCGGGAAAATGGCTGTTTTTCAAGGGAAAAATGTTGGGGCACTTTCTCATCCTCTAGGCGCTATACCAGCTTCTGCACATATTTCTGTAGAAGAAAAATCACTTATTTATGCCATTGCACGCCAAGAAAGCGAATTTAATCCAACAGCTATATCAAAAGCAGGGGCACAAGGTATACTCCAATTGCTTCCTACAACAGCAAAAGAACTAGCAAAAAAATACTCAATCGCATGGTCTCATAAAAAGTTCAGCAGTGATACTCATTATAATGTAACATTAGGAGTCCATTTTCTTAATGAACAATTGGAACGTTTTAATGGATCCTATATCCTAACGCTCATTGGCTATAATGCGGGGCCCCGTCGAGTTAATGAATGGATAAAACGTTATGGCGATCCTCGAGGAAAATCTCTCGATAACATCGTTGATTGGATTGAGCGCATTCCTTATACAGAAACACGGAATTACGTGATGCGCGTTATGGAAAATTACGGCGTCTACAAAGCAAGACTCACTGGGAAAATAGATATAAAAACCGACCTGCTTTCTGGTCGATGAAAATAATATACCTTAATTTTCTCAAATACGGGTAGCTCTTAAAAGAACTTTTATTCCTTCCTAAAGAAGTATCCACATAAAGCCCCACTTTTAATGTACAAGTTAAGTGATTTTAATCGATTCAGTATCAATAGAGCTGAGATAAGAAAATTCTACGCTATTCTGGGCTCTCATTCCAAATATAAAATAATGAATGATCATTATTAATCATCATGTTGCGCAAATAGTTTATTTCTTCTCAAGACATAAACGATAATATCATAGAAATTATCAATGTAAAAAAGTGAAATAAATAGCGCATCCTTTTACTGTTGCTTATTCATCAACATTCAAATCTTATACAACAACATGTGTTTTCTGATTACAATATTTCCATATCCCATGGGGGTGCGTTATCACTACTATAGCTGTTTGGATACTCTCTAAAAGCAAAAAGATAGACTCATTGAGTAAGACAACCTTAAAGATAAAGAATATCCTCCCGTACCTTTTCTTTTCATTTAGCTTTACAACTTTTAAACATATTAATATCTTTTAGGGATAAAGATGAAGCTTTAACTTTTATTTATCTCATTTTTATATATAAGCTCGCCCCCTTTATATAAAACAAAATATCTAGACCAAATAGCATGTATTTCTTATGCCTATTTTTATTTTAAAAAGGCATTTTTTAATGCTTTTAAGTTCATTTCACAACAGTGAACCTGAAAAGTACTTATGAAAAACCCTCTCAAATGGTATATCGATTAGATATATTCCCTTTAATGAGATAAGAGTAAGGCCCTACCACCATACTTGATATTGTAACAGCCTTTTCATTTAGAGCATTCATAAGAAATATGTTCACTCCTAAAACTTTTTATCCATGTTCTCCCTTGTGACGTCTTTAAGCGAATGATTTTGATTGATTCAACGTCAAAAAGATTCAGAAAAAACTATATTTCATTCACATTATAAAATGATGGGCAATCATTCTAAATCAATATATTATCTAAACAGATAACCTTCATAAAATCAGCTAAATATCAAAGATACTCTAATCGTTTTATTTACTTTTGATGGTGGAGGGGGAGGAAAAGAACCGACACGTTGAAGGGCTGCCATAGCCAATCGATCAAGTTCTGGGTCTCCGGCAGAAACGACGACACGGCTAGAAAAAATACCACCCCGCTCATGTACCCTAAACTCTAACTTCACCGTTCCTTTTGCCCGACTGGTACGTTGTCCTACAACATAATTTTTTTGCTTTTCTAATTGCGACTGTACTTTTGCTAACCACTCCATTAACACCATATCTTCAATCCCTGCTGTACTGCCTCTCTGTCTAGCAGTAAGTGAACGCGCAGTCTTCACAAGGGCTTTCTTGATAACTGTTTTTGGTTTCGATTTTTTTTCAAATATTTTATCTTCTACTTTGTGAGGAAGGGATTCTTCCAAAGACTTTTCTGTAAAATCATCTTTTTCTACAGTCTGCTGCGGCTCTTCCGGTTGAATTTCATCCACCCTCTCCGTTATCTCTGGCTCTTGCTCAGCAAGATCTGGTTGTAATAATTCTGATTTTGCACTGACACTTAATAAATCTGTATCATGATCTGGATTTGACGAATCTATATCATCATTCAGATAGAGACTCTCTTGGGCAAGAGTTAGCATAACCGTCGAAGAGAGCGTACCGTTACTGACACCAGTCTTTCGAAAATAAAACTGTGCGCCCAATACTATATGCAAAGAAAGGGCGCCAACAAATGCACCAATCCAAAGAGCTGATAACTGCCTCGTATTTGCAAAGTTCATCGTTTCTTCCGCCGCTATTCTAAGTGCAATATTGGTATTTCATCTCATTAAAACAAGCTGTTTTGAAATTGCAACTTTTTTCTTGACTGATTTTATCATGTTTAATATGGTTCCTCCGTGATTTTGTATTGTTAAATCATTCCTGCTTGGTTGGTTAACTTTTGATAGGGTTAAGTCAGGCGTTTTTATGTAAAGTTTCAAGCTTAGAGAGGGGATGTTTTAAAAAAAAGGTTATAATGTGTTATGCGAATAAGACGAGAAAATATCCATAAGAGCTGTGTGATTTTAGGTGCGTTGTCGGTTTGTATACCTTCGTTTGTTTTTGCGCAAAACAGTGATAAGGATGTTGTGACTGAGCTCAAACCAATCCTTATTAAAGGAAAAAAAATAGAAGATGCTTCAAATTCAATAACCATTCTAACTGATCGTAAAACCAACGAGAATATTGAAGAAAAACAAGTAGCTGATGAGTATGATGTGAGTCGTCTTAATCCTTCTGTCTCCTATAACTCAGAAAATAATAGTTTTGTTATTCGTGGTTTAGATGCGAACCGTGTTCTTACGACAATGGATGGTATTTCTCTTCCTTGGTTTAATGATGTATTGCGTGGTGGTGGTGGTGGGAACACCACTTTTGATTTCAACGCTCTTTCTACGTTTGATACTATTCAAGGATCAGATTCTAGTCTTTATGGTTCTGGCGCCTTAGGGGGAGTAATTGCGTTGCGTACCCTTAATCCTGAAGACCTTATAACTGGAGAAAAGAATTGGGGGAGCCTTATAAAAGGTGGTTATAACTCTGTTGATAACAGCTGGCGCATCAATCAAGCTTTTGCTGTGCGCAATTATCGAACATTCTTGCTTTTACAAGGATCTTATGTGGGGGGGAATGAACGTAAGAATATGGGAACTGAAGGAGGATATGAAGAGCGTACACGTAAAAACCCTTCTCAGTTTGACAAGAATAACTTACTTTTTAAAATTCATCAATATTTGAGTGATAATCATCGGCTTGGTTTTACTGCAGAACGTTTTAATTATGATATAAATACGCATTCCTTGAATGGATTCTCCGCTCTTGCTCCTACTGCATATGTCCCAGGTTCTGTTTATAATAAGGACAATAAATCCCGTGAACGTCTTTCTCTTTCTTATAATTATAATGGTGATGGCGATGCGATTGTTGATGTTTTTCGTGGGCAGCTTTATTGGCAAAGGCAGTTAGATCGTGACACTATGACTGGTGTTCGTATTCGAACACCCAAAGGGGATTATTTGAGAGATAATTTTCTGCGTAATATCAATTATGGTTTCAATGCAGACGCCCTTAAAAAAGTCGATTTTAGCACTGTAAGCCATACGTTCAAGATTGCCGCTAATGTTTCGTCATCTAAATTTCATCACTATTTTTTAGGTAAAGATAATTGCCATTTAGAAGAAAATGCGCGGGGATGCTTTATGGTGCCTGCTAATCGGTCAGATTCACCAGACACAAATGGTTATAATTTGGGTTTTGTTTTTGAAGATGAAATTGGGTTAGCTGATAATCATTTTCGGATAACACCAGGAATTCGATATGATTGGTACAAATATGTCCCGCAAAAAAGCTCCGCTTATGAAAAAGCTCTAATTTCTGATAAATTTCCTCCAGAAAGAAATGGATCTAGCTTTTCTCCTAAATTACGCATGGAGTGGGATATTCGTAATCAAATAACGCTCTATGCTCAATGGGCACAAGCTTTCCGTGCACCACGTATTTCAGAACTTTACGTTTCTTATATTAGACCCTCTGCTTATTACACAAAGGGAAATCCTGATCTTCAACCAGAAAAAAGCAATGGGTATGATATTGGTCTACGGTATGGAAATGCAAGTTTTGGTGGTTCTTTCAATGCCTTTATCAACCAATATCAAAATTTCATAGATATCGAGGATAAAGGACCGTCAGAAGAATTCAGGTTTAAACGTCTGCATTATATGAATCGTTCACGCGTGAGAATTTTTGGTGTTGAAACAAAGGCGCATTTAGTTCTTAAAAATGATTTTCATAGCAATGTTTCTCTTGTCTATTCACAAGGAAAAGATCTTGATAAAAAGGAATATCTTAACTCGATTCCTCCTTTGAAAGCAGTTATCGGATTAGGATATGCAAAAGAGGTTTGGGGAGGCGATATTATTCTTACTTTGGCAGCCAAACGTGACAAAGTAGCTAAAGAATCTGATTATCAAAAAATTCCAGGATACCATGTTGTTGATATGACGGGGTGGTGGAAACCATTCGGTGAAACAGGACCTATCTTAAGAGCCGGTGTTTATAATCTTTTCAATACAAAATATTGGAATGCTTCAGATCTTCCTTCAGGTAAAAATGCAATTGCGAATAAAAATATAGCTCCGAAGGATTATTATAGCCAGCCTGGTCGTAACTTTAAGGTATCTTTCGTACAAAAGTTTTAGTCACTTCTGTTAACGATTAGATCAAGAGTCGTATCGATAAAAGGATTAGTTATTGTGTTTCTATTTTCAATATCTTTAAAATTACAAAGATTTTGTAGAAAGGTCTTAATTCTTTCCGTTTTATCGTTTTTTGATTGTTCGATTTTAGCGGTAGGGCCTTATTTTGTGATAGATTGAACTCTTAAAAGAATTTGATCTATTGCCTTGGAATTAGAGTTTGAAAGTTAGTTTTTGAGTTAGATAACATAAAGGTAAAGTCCATGGCATATACAGCTGAAATCATTCTTCGTTTGCGTGAAGAAAAAAAAGAAATGCGAAACCGCGATTTTGCGGTTTCGATTGGTATATCCGAAGCGGAGCTTATTGCGGCCTATTGTACCATTGGAAAAGCAAAAAGACTACAAACTAATCTTTCTACCCTCTTGGAAAGTGCTCCGCGGCTTGGAAAAGTTATGGTCTTAACACGCAATGAATATGCTGTTCACGAAATAACAGGATGTTTTGAAAAAATTGTTCAAAATCAACATATTCCTATTACACTGGGTGAAATTGATTTGCGTATTTTTGCAAAACAATGGAAGTTTGGTTTTGAATATGATGTCATCATCCTTGGAAAGCCTGCAAAAAGTCTACAATTCTTTGATGAGCATGGCGTTGCTATTTTAAAAATCTACTCTAAAGATATGACCAACATGGAAGAGTGGGATAAACTTGTTGAAAATCTCCTTCTTGAAGATCAGTCCTCTGTTCTTGACATTCTTCCTGTTTCTCTTCCAGTTCAGTGTGACATAACAGAATTGGATATTGATAATTTTCGGGATCGTTGGCGTAAAATGACAGATGTACACCAACTTCATAAAATTATTTCTGAATTTAAAATTAATCGGCATCATGCTGTAAAATATGCTGGCAATGAATTTGCCGATGAATTACAGGTAGATGCTGTTGAAATAATGCTGAATAAAGTCGCAGAGCAAGAACTGCCCATTATGTGCTTTGTTGGGAATAAAGGGTGTATTCAAATTTTTAGTGGAACTGTGAAAAATATTAAGCAAATGGGACCTTGGCTTAATGTTCTTGATCCAAATTTTGACCTTCATTTACTCACGTCTGGGATTGCTAGTGTATGGCATGTTCGCAAACCTACCCGTGATGGTTATATCAGTTCACTTGAAGTTTTCGATAAAAATGATGATATGATTGTTCAATTCTTTGGACTGCGCAAAGAAGGTCAAAAAGAGCGTGAGGATTGGCGTTCTTTATTGAAGTCTCTTCCTCCCTATCAAAAATTAGTCGTCGCTTAGAAAGATAAAATATGCTTATACTTTTTTTGCGCAGACGCTTAAGTTTTTTTCTTTTTTTTATACTGCTTTCTCTTAGCTTCTTTTCTCAACATGTCATTGCTGAACCTACTACGCATTTTTCTGAAAATGCGCGAATTGTCTCTATTGGTGGTTCCCTGACAGAAATTGTTTATGCATTAGGTGCACAAGATCAACTTGTTGCCCGTGATAGTACAAGTGTTTATCCCAAAGAAGCCCTCAAGCTTCCTGTGCTTGGTTACATGCGCGCTCTTTCACCTGAAGGTGTTCTGTCTTTTGCTCCAGAGGGTATCTTACTCGTTGAAGGGAGTGGGCCTCCCTCAACAATTGAAATTCTCAAAAAAACATCAATCCCTATCGTGATTATACCAGAAAACTATTCTCGAGAAAGTGTTATAGAAAAAATTCGCCTCGTTGGAAAAGCCATCCATCGTGAAGAGCAAGCCGCTGCATTAATTCAAAAAATAAGCCGTGACTTTGTAGACAATGATGCTCTTTTGGCAAAGGTAACAAAACAAAAGCGAGTCCTTTTTATTTTGTCTGTGCAAAATGGACGCGTTATGGCATCTGGAACAGATACAGCGGCTGATGGTATCATAAAACTTTCAGGTGGTCTCAATGCCATTACTGATTATAAAGGATATAAACTTCTCAATAACGAAGCGTTATTGAAAGCAAATCCTGATGTTATTTTGCTTATAACACACAGTGGAAGATCTGTTAATCTTGAAAAGCTTTTAGCGATACCAGCAATTAAAGCAACAGTTGCCGCCAAAAATCATGCTATTAAACAAATGGATGCTATGTATCTTTTAGGATTTGGTCCACGCACTGCGGATGCATCAAGAGAACTTATTCATACGCTTTATGGTACAAACAAAAACGATAAAAACGGCCCAAACGATAAAAACGGATAGAATTGCTAGAGAAGCTGTCCATGATTTATGCATCTGAAACAGAAAAACAGAAAAAAATAAAGCGTGAAAATTTAAGAAAAATACTCTTATTTGGTCTCATAATATTCCTCATTTTTAGTATTTTGAGCGGGCTTTTAAATGGCGCTTCAAATACTTCACTCTTTGATTTTCTTTATAACATGTTTACGCAAGAGTTTTCTGTTAGTCGTGGAACACGCGATTATCTCATATTTATTGATATAAGGCTTCCTCGTGTTATCTTAGGGCTATTGATCGGAGCAGCTTTGGCTGTCTCAGGGGTTCTGATGCAAGGACTTTTCCGTAATCCTCTTGCAGATCCTGGAATTGTGGGTGTATCGGCAGGAGCCGGTCTTGGTGCTGTTTTAGCTATTGTTGTAGGTTTTGCCATTCCTATTTCATTTGCACCTTTTCTAGAACCGTATAAAGTTATCATAGGCGCTTTTTTGGGTGGGCTTTTATCAACGATTATCCTCTACATAATAGCTACGCATCATAGCTTTACCTCTATTGCAACCATGTTGCTTGCCGGTATTGCCCTTGGAGCCTTAAGCAGTGCAGTTGTCGGAACGTTGATTTTTATCGCAAATGATCAACAATTACGCGATATCACTTTTTGGAGTCTTGGTTCTCTTGCGGGTGCAACGTGGTTGAAAGTATGGCTTGTTCTCCCTTTCGTCTTTGTTGGTCTTCTTTTCTCCCCCTTTTTATCAAGAGCTCTGAATGCTCTTGCGCTTGGTGAAGCTGTTGCTGGTCATATTGGTTTTTCTGTTCAACGCGTTAAAAATATTGCTATTCCCCTTGTTGCTCTTATGTGTGGAAGTGCTGTTGCTGTCAGTGGTGGTATTGGTTTTATTGGGATTATTGTTCCTCATATTTTACGTCAGCTCATTGGTCCTGATCACCGCTATCTCATTCCTTACTCTGCTCTCTTAGGGGCAGCATTACTTATTTTTGCTGATACGTTTGCACGCTTAATTGTTGCCCCCGCAGAATTGCCAATTGGAATCGTAACTGCACTTTTCGGTGCTCCCTTCTTCCTGTGGATCCTTATATGCAAACGAGGAACAGACTTTTCATGATTGAGGCGACAAACATTTGCGTTCAGCGCGGAAAAAAACAGATTCTTAACCGCGTTAATCTTCAAGCTAAAAGTGGCGCTTTTACCATCATTATCGGTCCCAACGGATCAGGGAAAAGTACTTTTGTCAAAGCATTAAGTGGAGAAATTCCTTACAGTGGAAAAATAACCTTAAATGGTTATGATGTCCGCCAAACAAAAACTTATGAAATGGCAAAAATGCGAGCGGTTTTACCACAATCAACAACGCTCGTATTTCCATTCTTAGTCCATGAAGTTGTAGGGCTTGGACTTTCTGTAAACCAAATTACTATTGCCAAAGCCGAATTGCAAAGTCTTATCCAAGAAGCTTTAGAACGTGTTGACCTTTCTGATTACGGTAACCTGTATTATCATCAATTATCAGGTGGAGAACAAGCGCGCGTACAACTTGCGCGTGTTCTTTGCCAAATCTGGAAACCTATTTATAATGGGATTCCTCGTTGGATGATATTAGATGAACCTATTGCTAGCCTTGATATTCAACATCAAATTATCGTTATGGACATTGCAAAACAATTTGCTCATTCTGGTGGTGGCGTTCTTGCTGTCCTTCACGATCTCAATCTTGCAGCACATTATGCAGATAACATGATCTTACTCAAGGAGGGCGAGATTTATTGCGAAGGAAATGCCTCTACCGTTTTGACAACACAAAATCTCCGAAATGTTTATCATTGTTCATTAAACGTTTCTGAATTGCCTAAAGAAGATATCCCGTTTGTACTCCCTCAAACAGCATCCTCCTATGAAATGAGATCTTAAAGCTATCGGCTTCAATCTAAAAATTAAAATCCATGAAAAAAATAAACACGCAAATATCCAAGAATTTGTTTTATTTTTAAATGAGCGCCTTAAGAAGATAAAATATAATTATATTTTTTCCTTCTATTTTTAAATTTGTTTTTTATCTCTTTCAGGTATCATATGAACCGTATAGGTTTCATCTTTACATATAAAAAAATAACGCGGAATTACTCTCCGCGTTAACAAAATTATCAAATGTCTAGAGATTCTTTATTCCCCAATCATGACTTTATAGCATAGACGACTGTTGTATTAACAGGGCGCGTTTCAGCCTCACCCGTATGGGCAAGAGTTACCTTGTGTGTATGTGCACCAGCAGAATCTGTTTTCCCTTGCAAGGTGGCATCATAGGTATAATAATTCGGGAGTCTCCCAATATTACCAGTTGGCCATCCAACGCCTTTATACTGAAAATCATGCGTATGTTCACCCGATTCTTCAATGACACCAATATGCGTATGCGATTTTATGCTATCTTGTTGTTCATCGGCAAATTTTCTATTACCATCTAAACCCCGACCATTATCAAAGCCACGCAAGAACATACCTCTAAAGTCTGGAACTTTAAAAGTTGTTTCACTGCCTTTTCCCCATTTATCACCTATAGCCTTAAATAACTGCGGATAATCTTCACGCTTATAGGCCTTACCATCACATAAAAGCCAACCGGTTGGCACTTCTTGCATAGCAAATGTTGCAATGAATCCAGCCGGAAAAAATTCTATCTTTGGTGGTGTAGGGTTTAATAAATACCAACCATCTCGACCCTCCATTAGAATATTGCCATTATATACCATTTCATAAATACCGTCTGTTTGTAGCTCTCCCCCTTCTAACGGTATAACACCTGTATTCGTCGCTTTATAGATAGGTTTTTCTCCCATGCTATTAACTTTTATTGTCGTTGTGCCAATATTCACGCCATGGGATTTAAAGCGTATGATGATATCATTGTTATATTTCTTTATTGGCGAAACTGTCTTTAAGGTAATTAATGTTGTTTTATCTTCCGCATTGATCATAAAGCTTGATTCAATAGATCCACCATTATCTGCAAGATATTCACGCACGCGCTGCATCATCGCCCGCGCACTATCATTGACAGAACTAGGCGGCTGTCCTTCTGACCAATTAATAATATTATCTGAATGAGCATTTTCATCAGCCTTTAGCGACCAATCGTAAATATTCGACATTATAAATCCCCCATTATTTTCATCGTTTTTCTAATAATTTCTCGTTCTGTGCTCTAAAATATGCCACCGCATTGGTATATCATAACCACTGCACCATCCGTATTTTACGCATTCCTTCTCTCTTTACTCCTTTCAATTTAATAAGCTAATTTCATAAGGCTTTTTTCATAATATCAGTCTTAATGCTTCCATTTCTAATGCGTAATGTAGCACCTCATCTGATGTTATTTGGTATCTTATTTTGGCTATCGTTATATAGTTGTATTTTAAAATCTTGGATCTTGTTGCAAAGTTTTACAAATACTGTTCAAACTTTCCCTTAATCTGGATTCATATAGCCATTATTAAATGCAATAACTTGTCATCTGCATAGAAAGTTGCTGATTTAAATTTTTAATGAAACATTTTATTTGTTTAATACGTCAAATCTCTCTTTTGACTATCATTTGTATTAAAAAAATTCAAAAGTTAGCTTCAAATTCTTTATATGTCTCATTTTGTTTTTATTTATATGAAGATACTCTGTTCTATTTCATTCAATTTATTTCTGAATTTGTATTACGAAATCAATACCAATTTTTTGAACAGACTTCTGTTCAACCTCAATGTGTAATAGAGAATATATTTGATATAATAACTTCTCACCTTCAATGAACTGAAATACTAAGGAAAGATCACAAACTTTTCTTAAGTCTAAAGGTTGTATCCGATCCGGATAAGAAACACACTTCTCCCCCACGCTTTTATGAATAGATCTCGCCGATTTTTTTAAACCAACGCCCTATAACCGCCTGTTCTCCTCCCTCACTTAGAACAGCCCTCTCCCTGCATATATATTTTATTATAGGTATATTTTTTTTGCAAGAACAATAAATCCTTCTGAACATAATCACGCAATTATTGGTGTTCTCCTTAATTGATGACGATATCAAAGTAAGCATTCTTCAAACTATTTTTCTAACTTATCTGCCTCATCAATCCAGATAAAAATATTCGATCGATTTAACCTTTGCTCCCCCCCCTCAGCTATCAAAGACAATTTTTTAATATTATAGTTTACCACTTCATAATGCCTCTTTTCATTCTTAAAAAATATACCAAAATCGTTAAAAATATATCTTTGCGATTGACAATGTCCATATTTAAGCCAATCATACCGATGCTAACAAAAGTGTTTATATGGGGGAGTGCAGATATTATTTAGATATTGCATTAATCTTTTCAAAATAAATTTTCTTAAGCTTTATTGAAGATCACTGACTATAAAGTGTTATAAGTATTTCTTCATTCAAGAGTACATAATTGATCATTTGAATATATCCCCATACACCTTAGTTTTTGAACTCTGTGTTTAGAAGGAAAAAATTTGTGCCAAAAAATATTCCATCAATCAGTTGTAGCCCCTTTCCCGCCTCACGCAAAATTTATCAACAGAGTCCTCTTTTTTCTGATGTGCGTGTTCCATTGCGTGAAATTTTATTAACCGATAGGAGTGGTGAAAAACCTTTAAGTGTTTACGATACTTCTGGTCCCTATACCGACAAAGATGCAATCATTGATCTTACAAAAGGTTTACCCGCAATTGGCTCATCTTGGCTCTCTAAGCGTGATGATACTGAACCTTATCCTGCACGCCCAATTAAACCTGAAGATAATGGATTAACGAGCTCTCCTATACCCGCCTTTGAAAAAAAACGATCTATTTTGCGCGCAAAAAATGGCAAAGAAATTACACAAATGGCGTATGCGCGTGCAGGTATTATTACAGAAGAAATGGAATATGTCGCTATACGAGAAAATGAAGGGTTAGCCATAAAAGATCAACAACAAGCACAATTAAATCCATTGGGGGGAGAAATACCAGCAATTTACACTGCGGAATTTGTTCGGAATGAAATTGCCTGTGGGCGTGCTATTATTCCTCAAAATATCAATCATCCAGAATGCGAACCAATGATTATTGGGCGCAATTTTCGTGTTAAAATTAATGCCAATATTGGCAATTCAGCCGTTACATCTTCTATGGCAGAAGAAGTTGATAAAATGGTTTGGGCTATTCGTTGGGGCGCAGATACAGTAATGGATCTCTCGACGGGGAGAAATATTCACAATATCCGTGAGTGGATTATTCGAAATTCTCCTGTACCCATCGGGACTGTTCCTCTTTATCAAGCACTCGAAAAAGTACAAGGTATTGCTGAAAATTTAACCTGGGACATTTTCCGTGATACCCTTATAGAACAAGCAGAACAAGGGGTTGATTATTTTACGATTCATGCTGGCTTAAGGTTACCATTTATTCCGATGACCATTGATCGTATAACGGGTATCGTTTCACGGGGTGGTTCTATTATGGCAAAATGGTGTCTTCATCATCATAAAGAAAGCTTTCTTTATGAACATTTTGATGAAATTTGTGATATTGCGAGCACCTATGATATCTCTCTTTCCTTAGGAGATGGATTACGCCCTGGCTCTATTGCTGATGCTAATGATGAAGCGCAATTTGCTGAACTTGAGACTTTAGGAGAATTGACAAAAATTGCTTGGAAAAAAAATGTGCAGGTTATGATTGAAGGTCCAGGGCATGTTCCAATGCACAAAATTAAAGAAAATATGGAGCAGCAACTCGATCTGTGTCATGAAGCCCCTTTTTATACTTTGGGACCTCTTACTACTGATATTGCTCCTGGTTATGACCATATCACATCCGCTATTGGTGCGGCTATGATTGGATGGTTTGGAACCGCTATGTTGTGCTATGTAACACCTAAAGAACATCTAGGGCTTCCCGATAAAAATGATGTCAAAACTGGAGTCATCACCTATAAAATTGCCGCTCATGCTGCTGATCTTGCAAAAGGTTTGCCCAGAGCACAATTACGCGATAATGCTCTTTCACGTGCACGATTTGACTTTAGATGGTATGATCAATTCAACCTTTCTCTTGATCCAGAAACAGCTTGTGCCTTTCATGATGAAACAATGCCTAAAGATGCCCATAAATTGGTGCATTTTTGTTCCATGTGTGGACCAAAGTTCTGTTCTATGCGTATTTCTCATGATATTCGTGATGCTGCATCACTCCAAAAGGCAAAAGGTGAAGGTATGGTCGCTATGGCTGAAAAATATCAAGAAAGCGGTGACCTTTATGTCGAAGCACCTCAAAAAAAGAGAGTTAACAGTTGAAGAATATTCTTATCAAAGGTGCGGGGGTCGGTGGTTTAACGGTTGCTTTTATGTTACAACAAAAAGGAGCTCATGTTACTGTATCGGCCTCTCCTGCTTCTCCTATAGGAACGGCAAGTTGGTATGCAGGAGGAATGCTAGCGCCTTATTGTGAAAGAGAAAATGCTGAGCAAATAGTTGAAGATCTTGGTGTACAAGCCATACAATGGTGGTGCAAAATATTTCCAGATCTTGTTATACAAAAAGGAACTTTAGTTGTCGCACCAGCACGAGATAAGGTAGAACTCGAACGATTTTCAGCGCGGACACATCATCATAGAATTATAAACGGTGAAGAAATAGAGCGTCTTGAACCCGATCTTGCAGAACGTTTTAACCATGCGCTTTTTTATGAAAATGAAGCCCATCTTGATCCTCGTAAAGCACTCATTGCTTTAAAAGAAAACCTGATAAAAAACGGTGCATGTTTTGTTAATGTCAAAACATCTGAAATAAATTTTGATATGATCATTGATGCAACAGGTATAGCCCGTTTGGGAAAAGACAAAAATATCCGCGGTGTTCGAGGTGAAATGCTGCTCATACGCTGTAGGGATATTAAACTTTCTCGCCCAATTCGTCTTCTTCATCCACGCATCCCACTCTACATTGTTCCGCGACAAGATAATATTTTTATGATTGGCGCAACGATGATTGAAAGTAACTTTGATGGTGCCATCTCCGTGAGATCAATGATGGAATTGCTTAACGCTGCCTATACATTGCACCCTGCTTTTGCTGAAGCAGAAATTGTTGAATCTGGTGTTGGGGTTCGTCCCGCTTATCCTGATAACTTCCCTTCTGTATACAAATATGGTAATCATATTTCTATAAATGGATTTTATAGACATGGTTTTCTTTTGTCTCCAGAAATGGCAAAACGCGCGGTGAAATTGGCATTGGAATAAAACATGCAAATTTTTGTTAATGGTGAAAAAATTCAAACAGAAGCCACTTCTCTCAATCTCTTACTTGTAGAATTGGGGTATGAAGGAAATTGGCTCGCAACTGCTGTTAATGCGGAAGTTGTTCCTGTAAGTGAGCGAAGCCAATTTGTCTTGCATGAGGGAGATAAAATTGAAGTTTTAAGCCCAATGCAAGGAGGCTAATATTTATGTTGAATCTTTATGGACGTGAATTTTCATCCCGTCTTATGTTAGGTACAGCACAATATCCCTCCCCTGCAATTCTGCGTGATGCTATTTGTAAATCTGGTACAGAAATTATAACCGTTTCACTACGTCGAGAAAGCGCAGGGGAAAAACAAGGGGGGCAGTTTTGGCAATTTCTTCAAGAGCTCGATATAACGATACTTCCCAATACCGCAGGCTGTTACACTGTTAAAGAAGCGGTGACGACAGCCCATTTAGCACGAGACCTCTTTAAAACCTCTTGGATTAAACTCGAAATTATTGGTAATCACGATACCTTACAGCCCAATGTTTTTTCTTTAATTGAAGCAGCAAAAATTTTAAACAGTGAAGATTTTAAAATCTTTGCCTATACAACTGATGATCTCATTGTGGCTGAAAAGCTTCTCGATGTTGGATGCCAAGTCATTATGCCTTGGTGCGCTCCTATTGGCTCTGCTAAAGGCCCTCATAATATCGATGGACTGCGTTCTATTCGTGCTTACCTTCCTGATACCACTCTTGTGATTGATGCTGGCATTGGGCGTCCATCCCACGCGGCTGTTACTATGGAACTGGGCTATGACGCAGTGCTTCTTAACACCGCAGTTGCTAAAGCAGGTAATCCTGTTTTAATGGCTGAAGCATTTTCTAAAGCTATTCAGGCAGGGCGTATGGGATATAAAGCAGGACTTCTCGAAGCACGCAACGTAGCGGTTCCTTCAACACCCGTTATTGGTAAAGCGGTATTTTGATGAAATTGGATCCATTCTACCTCATCGTTGACAATGCTGATTGGGTTGAACACTTAGTTCCTCTTGGTGTCAAACTCATACAATTGCGTATGAAAAACAAAGACCTTCAAACAATCAGTCAACATATTAGGCGTGCAAAAAACATCTGTGATCAATGGGGGGCACAGTTAATTATTAATGATCATTGGCGTATAGCCATTGATGAAAAATGCGATTTTATTCATCTTGGACAAGAAGATCTACGTAATGCTGATCTTCTTACAATTCGTAGAAATGGGATAAGACTTGGTCTTAGCACCCATGATAACCAAGAATTGGATATAGCACTCTCTGCTCACCCTGACTATATTGCTCTTGGTCCTATTTATCCAACAATTTTAAAAGAAATGAAATGGAAGCCTCAAGGATTAGAAAAAATCAAACAATGGAAACAGCAGATTGGTACTTTACCTTTAGTCGGCATTGGCGGATTAACACCAGAACGCGCGGTTGGTGTTTTGAAAGCAGGGGCCAATAGTGCTGCTGTTGTGACCGATATTATCCTCCATAAAAAACCTGAACAGCGTGTAAAGCAATGGATAAAGGTGACACAAGCATGGCGTTGACACCTTCTATTCTTATTGTGGCTGGCACTGACCCAACAGGAGGTGCTGGCATTGTCCGTGATATAGAAACAGCAACATATTTTCACATCAAAGCCAATTTAGCCATTACCTGTGTCAATGTACAAGATGATTATCACGTTGCTGAAATTGTTCCAATGAGTGAAAGACTCGTTGCCGCACAAATGCGCAGTGCTCTAGAAGCCCATCCAGTCAGTGCAATAAAAATTGGCATGACAGGAAATCAAGCAATTATAGCAGCAATTTGTAATGTGCTTAAAGATTATCCCCATATTCCCGTTATTCTTGATCCTGTACTGGTTGCCTCATCAGGAGGAAAACTAACTACGGAAAAAATCATAGAAATTATGATCAATCAGCTTCTCCCATATGTTACTCTTTTAACACCCAATAGAAATGAACTCGCTCTTCTTAGTCAAACCCCACTGGCATCTCATCATGAAGAGACAATACAACAAGCAAAAAAACTTTTGTCATTGGGCGCTCGTTCTATTTTAGTAAAAGGGGGGCATGCCGAAGGACCTCTTGCAATTGATAGCTTCATTGACAAAGTGGAAGTTATCAATATTTCTGCTCCACGTTTAAAAGGAACAATGCGTGGAACAGGGTGTATTCTCTCAAGTGCTATTGCAGCCCATTTAGCACTCAATGAATCACTTATTTCAGCTGTAAAAAAAGCAAAAGCATACACCCACACATTGCTTTCAACCCATTGTAAAAATAGTTTTTAAATAATATAAGTTTATATAAAAGTAATATTTATGTATTATTATTAATAATATTATATATATAAATAAAATATAAAATATTATTTTATAATTAAATTTATTATAAAATAATATAAAACATAAGCTTTATTCATTATTAAATATAAATATAATGATCAAGATTTTATTATTTAATCACTTGCATAAAAGTGAAAGTTCTTTTACCATAAGGGAATTCATTTGTTTAAAAAGCTAAAATAACGGATCTAAGCCAATTCTTGAAGGATAATTTTTTTGATCTATAACTGTTAGATCATTAGAAAAAATAAAATGTTAAACCAAACGCCGTGCTCAATTTCCTATGAAGAACTCTTAAACTTTTATAAAGAGAGTGGTGCGGATGCTGTTCTGACAGATTTACCGGTTGATCGTTTTAAGCAGTCTGCTTGTTCAGAGAGAAAATTAGCACCTGTTGTGAACATTTCTCATAATCAACAAACATCCCCCAAAACATCTCCAACCATAAAATTAGATCATCATCCACTCCATAACTTGAGGGCTATACAAAACGAATCTACGGCTATAGAGAGTGCCAAAAATGCAAAGACACTTGATGAATTAAAGTCTGCTCTTCTTGCATTTAATGGCTGTTCATTAAAATTAACAGCCAAAAACACCTGTTTTTCAGATGGAACAGCAGGAAGCCCTTTGATGCTTATAGGCGAAGCTCCAGGAAGAGAAGAGGATATACAAGGACTTCCTTTTGTAGGAAAAGCAGGGATATTATTGAATAAAATCCTCGCATCAATTGGCTTAACAAGAAATAATGTATACATCGCCAATACTATTCCTTGGCGTCCACCAGGAAATCGTACACCAACACCAAGAGAAATTGCCTTGTGCCGCCCTTTTATTGAACGGCACATTTATTTAGCACGTCCTCGTGTGCTTATAGCACTGGGAGGCGTTGCTGCACAGTTTCTAACCGGATCTCAAAGTGGGATTATTCGAACACGAGGGAAATGGCATATTTATGAAAGTGAGGATAATATAAAAATACCTGTTATGCCAACTTTCCATCCTGCTTACCTTCTTAGAACCCCTAGTCAAAAGAAGCTTACATGGATAGACTTCTTAGAAGTAAAAAATCGCCTCGATAACCTTTTTTAATTCTTTAATCTTCTTTGACGCTAAAATTAAATACCTTCTTTAACTCTAAAAATAGGAATGGGAGAAACTATGGAACAGCCAGTAACATCTATTTATCGTTTGGAAGACTACCAGCCAACCCCTTACGCTATCCCCAAAACACAACTTTTTTTCCAATTGGCACCAACAAAAACCTATATTACAGCTATATTGTCTATTGAACCCCGTCACGAAACAAAAGAATTAATACCTCTTGTACTTTCAGGCGATGATCTTACTTTAATTTCTGTTGCAATTAATGGTCAAATATTAGCTCCAAACACTTATAAAGTTACCCCTTCACGTTTAGAAATTACCACACCACCAGCAGCTCCCTTTACATTGAAATTGGTTACGGAAGTCAATCCTGAAAGCAACCGCCAACTTATGGGGCTTTATCTTTCAAATGGTGTTTATTGCACACAATGCGAATCAGAAGGTTTTCGTCGTATGACTTACTTTTACGACCGTCCAGATGTTCTTTCTACCTATAAAGTGAAAATTGAAGCAGACTCTCAAACAATCCCAATCTTACTTTCAAACGGTAATCTCGTGGAAACAGGAACTTTAGAGAATAATCGCCATTTTGCCGTTTGGGAAGATCCTTATCCCAAGCCATCTTATCTCTTTGCTTTGGTAGGTGGTGATCTTGATAAGTTAGAAGACCATTTTACAACTGCATCTGGACGACGTGTCGAGCTTGGTATTTATGTAGAAAAAGGAAAAACTAAACGCGCTGCTTATGCAATGGATGCGCTCAAACGTTCCATGCGTTGGGATGAGCAATGTTTCGGGCGCGAATATGATCTTGATGTTTTCAATATTGTTGCTGTTTCAGACTTTAACATGGGAGCAATGGAAAACAAAGGTCTTAACATTTTTAATGATAAATATGTTCTTGTCGATCCTGAAACAGCAACCGATCAGGATTATAGAAATGTTGAACGCGTCATTGCTCATGAGTATTTCCATAATTGGAGCGGTAATCGTGTTACCTGTCGCGATTGGTTTCAACTCTGCTTAAAAGAAGGATTCACTGTTTATCGTGATCAAGAGTTTTCATCAGATCAAAATGTACGCAGCCTACAGCGAATTGAAGATGTAAAAACATTAAAGGCTACGCAATTTGCTGAAGATGCAGGGCCTCTTGCTCATCCTGTCCGTCCTCGTCAATATAGCCAAATTAATAATTTTTACACCACAACGGTTTACGAAAAAGGTGCTGAAGTTGTCCGCATGATACGAACGATTTTAGGCCCCTCTCTATTTCGTAAAGGCACGGATCTTTATTTTCAACGTCATGATGGACAAGCTTGTACCATTGAAGATTTTATCACCTGTTTTGCTGAAGTATCTGGCCGTGATTTTTCTCAATTCATGCTGTGGTATGAACAAGCTGGAACCCCCAACGTAGAAATCGACAGTCATTATCATGATGGTGTTTTAACAATTCATGCAAAGCAACATATTCCCGCAACCCCACAACAAAATACAAAGAAGCCTATGCTTCTTCCTATTGCATTTGGCTTATTAGGATCTAATGGAAAAAACCTCGCTTATGAAGCAGAGACAGATATTCAATCAGATGTTATGCTATTATCCAAAGAAAGCCAAACCTTTACATTAAAAGGCTTGCGTGAAAAACCCGTTTTATCACTGCTGCGTGATTTTTCTGCGCCAATCATTCTACACACGCCATTCAATGAAAGCGAACTTATTTTTCTTGCACAACATGATGATAATCATATTAATCGCTGGCAGTCTCTTAATCAATTAATGACACAAGCTTTGATTGAAAGTATTCAAGATAAAACACAAGCAAAAGCAACATTCCCCCCTGCTTTGCTAAAGCTGATTGAAACGATCCTAACAGATGAAAGCTTAGAGCCTGAATTTCGTGCTTTCTGTTTGAATTTACCAAGTGAGGTTGAACTTGCTCATACAATCGGTAAAAATGTTGACCCAGATCGTATTCATTATGTTCGCAATCAGTTTTTAGCTTCACTTGCACAAAATCATCAAGAGCTCTTAGCAAGGTTCTATGAACAAATGCAAACCCAAGAGCCCTATTCACCAAATACTGAACAAGCTGGAAAGCGAGCATTCAAGAATATCATACTGGATTATCTTTCCATTGCTGAGGCTGTCCCAAACCGCGCTGCGACACAATATGCAAGAGCTGATAATATGACTGACCGAATGGCGAGTATTGCTATTCTCGTAAAGCATTTTAATGAAAGTGAGCAGGCACAAAATGCTTTAAATGATTTTGAAAACCGCTATCGGCATGACCCTTTGGTCATGGATAAATGGTTTTCTATTCAAGCAATAGTTGCTGGCGCATCAACACTCGAGAATGTTCAAAAGCTCATGCAACACCCCTTATTTTCAAAGGATAACCCTAATCGTGTACGGTCCTTGATCGGTGTCTTTGCCTCTCATAACCCCACAGGTTTCAATAGAATGGATGGAGCATCTTATCATTTTCTTTGCCAAATCATTTTAGAAATTGACAAAAAAAATCCACAGCTTGCTTCACGATTATTAACCATGATGCGTTCTTGGCGGCAATTAGAACCCATTCGACAACAAAAACTTGAAACTGAATTAAAAACAATCGCTGCTGCGCCAAAATTATCAAGTGATGTCGCTGATATCATCAATCGTCTGCTTACTTGAAGTAAAAAATATTTTAAATTAATATATTATAATACTTTCAAATAAATTCTAAAAACATTTCGATCACCATTAAACCGATAAACAGGCAATCAAAACCTGTTTATCGGTTATGTTTCAAAAAACTTTTTCCTTTTCATATTCCACATCCATAAAAGTAAAATACTTTTTTTTAAAAAAAGACTGGACAGAAGACTCGCGTTTTGATTCACTGCGCTTGATGGGGTTTACTCATGAAGATCGAAGCAGTTTTAAAATCATATCATTCCGGAATTAAAGGAACAAGAGATGACTAAATTGGACGCATATAATGCGCCAACGGAAATATATGCTGATTCAAAACCGAGCGCTCAAAGTCATAAAGCGCAAACGAAGCGTATTCATCTGCTTTATGGCTCTGCTTATCAAAAGCTTCTCTCTATTGAACCTTGGTTACGACGCTCACTTCCATTTGTTATTGTCGCATTTCTTATTGTTCTTGCAGTCATTCGTTTTGTATCAATCTATGATTGGCGCAATACAATTGATAAAAGCACGCGTTCTACCCTTGCTCTCTTAGCATCTCATATTACCAATACTATTGATCGTGACTTATTGGTTATTTCCCAGAAAGGAAAAGTCTCTGCCCTTTCTCATGATCATTTGCAAAATATCCTCACCATTTTTCGCAATCAAGATCTTATTAATCCCAACACTTTAATCGCCATTGTTGATCAAAAAGGCAACGTCTTGGCTTCGTCCGGTTCAGAGATCGTCTTAGGAAAGTCTTTGCAAGATTTTATCTCTGAGCGCATTGCTTTACAATCTCTTGGACAACAGGCTGGAGTTATAAAAATTACAATAGGCAAGGATACCCCTGCTCTTGCTTCATTTCATCAAACAAAAAATAAGCAATATGGTGTATTCGTTAGCGAAAAGGTGCAAGATAGTGCTACGGAATGGCGCAAATTTTTTTCGCTAAATGTAACCCTCTTCGTTGGAACAAGCGGTATTATTCTTGCCCTTCTTTATGCTTATTATAATCAACTTTTACGAGCACGTAAGATAGATCTTATTTCTGAAAAAACTCAAAACCGTATTGATATGGCAATGATGCGTGGGCGTTGTGGATTATGGGATTGGAATATGGCAAGTGGACGCGTCTATTGGTCACGAGCGATGTATGAAATGCTTGGCTATGTCCCTCAAGATGCATTGCTCTCCATTTCTCAAATTAGCGCCATTATCAATCCCAATGATGCTAATTTTTTTAACCTTGCTCAAGAATTAATGGGAGGCAAAAAAAAGCATATCGATATCAATGTTCCCATGCGGCATGCTGATGGCCATTATGTATGGATGCGACTTCGCGCCGAAGTTACTGAAGAAGAAGAACCCCATTTGGTTGGTATTTCCTTCGACATTAGTGAACAGAAACAATTGGCTGAACAAACAGCGCAAGCTGATCTTCGTATCCGTGACGCGATTGAAAATATTTCAGAATCTTTTGTCTTGTGGGATGCTGAGGGACGTTTAGTCATGTCCAATAGCAAATTTTGCGAATATGCTGCTATTCCTAAACAAATTCTACAATCAGGGATCCAACGTGCAACCGTCGAAGCCATGGCGCGCCCTGCGCTTAGTGAATATCCTCTCAAAGATGATGGTACCGGTAATTTAACCAGTATTCGCCAAACGGCAGATGGTTATTGGCTTAAAATTAATGAACGGCGAACCCAAGACGGAGGATTGGTTTGTATTGGTACTGATATTTCTGAACTTAAACAACAACAGGAAAAATTTGAAGACAGTGAAAGGCGTCTTTTTTCTTTTATTCAAGAACTCAAACGCACTAGAGGGAGTGCTCAACAACGTGCAACAGAAGTGGAAAAACTGAATAAAAGTCTGAAAGCAGAAAAAGAGCGTGCAGAAAGTGCGAATAAGGCTAAATCAGAATTTTTAGCCAATATGTCTCATGAATTGCGCACACCTCTGAACGCTATTCTCGGCTTTTCAGATATCATGTTACAATCGACTTTTGGCCCCCTTGGTTCACAGCGCTATAAGGAATATATGCATGATATTTACAATTCAGGAACCCATCTTCTAACTCTTATCAATGATATCCTTGATATGTCAAAAATCGAAGCCGGAAGATTTACGCTTGATTGTAAAAATACTGATCTTGAGCCCATCATTAGTGAAGCAGTACGAACACTTACACCACAGGCTCAAGAAAAAAATATTGCTGTTACAACAAATATCACCCCAGAACTTCATGCTGAAGTTGATGGGCGTGCCATGAAACAGATTTTCCTTAATCTCATCTCTAATGCTGTTAAATTTACACCTTCTGGTGGAAATATTGATGTTTGCGCTTTCAAGAAAAAAGATAATCTTATTTTTAAAATTACCGATACAGGTGTTGGTATTCCGCAATCTGCCATCAAAAAACTTGGGCAACCTTTTGAACAAGTTGAAAATCAGCTTACGAAATCCCATACGGGCTCAGGTCTTGGATTAGCCATTTCACGCTCCTTATTAGAACTACACAAAGGAAAACTTGAAATTACTTCAAAAGAAATGAAAGGAACAACGGTAACGATTATAATGCCCATCACCCAAAATTAAATTTGTTTTTAATTTCTTCTGTTTGTTCCCGTTGTAACAAAATCTGTTTCCGTTTAACGCCCCAACGATACCCTGAAATAAAACCATTTTTACGTACAACACGATGACAAGGAATAATGATGGCCAATTCATTACGTGCACACGCATTCGCAACTGCACGAATAGCATTTGGCATCCCCACACGGCATGCTAATTCCTCATATGAAATTGTTTCACCACAGGCCACTTTACATAATCGTGTCCATACTTGTCGTTGAAAAACTGTACCATTTATATCTAAGGGAAAATTATATTTTTTTTGCCAACTTAGGCGTTTCTATCATGGCTATAATATGCGCAACCTCTTTCTTAAATGCATTGTCACCCATAACTTGTTGTACGTCGTCACCAAAGCGTACCGTAAACTCCTGTAATAATTGCTCTGTGGTATCTCCTAACGCAGTATAACAAATCCCCTTTAGAGTTTTAGCCACCAAAAGTTTTCCTATGGATACATCTTTTAGACAGAATATTTTCTTTTGCGAAATATTCAGCATTTTAACTTTCTCTATATTTTAAAAAGTTTTTAACATAGCCTATAAAGGGAGAATATTTATTACTATCTTTTAAAATCAAATATGATTATCCTGAAATTATCTTCTTCATTATGGTATTAAAATACACTCTCACTATTTTATGATCTGAAAACAGATAGAGATTGGCTTTCTTCTTCCCCTAAAGAACCAGAAATGCAACCAGAGCCGACCTTTAAATGAAACAGCTTTTTTCTCACAGTTTTCAGTGTCAAACACTTCAATATAGTTCACTTCATAAACTCTCCTGACAAATCCTAGATTGAATTTTGTTACATACTCTAACAAAAAATACCTCATGTGTAATTTTCACACTCTATATCACGGCTCTAAACAGGAGTGTTTTACAAAACAAAAAGATAAACTTCTCATTTCATTTTACGAAACTTCATCAAAGCATAATGGTTTATGTTTTACTCCCAACGAATGCTTGAATATTCTCATTTTTCTGGACACTCTTATTTTCTTATAAAAAGTTATCCTTTTGATATACTGATGAGCTTATTTAACCCAAAAAAGGAATTTATTTTCAATTTCATGAAAAAAAAGCATGGAAAAGGCATTTTAGAGCTTACTTTCTTTGTCACTTAACTTATAAAATGATTGTAACCTCAAAACTTAAATATTTTTCTTGCCACAATCGTGTACGGATATTTGTCATAGGAAAAAGCCATGCCCAAACGCACAGATATAAAATCTATTCTTATCATCGGAGCAGGACCTATTATCATTGGTCAGGCATGTGAATTTGACTATTCAGGTACACAAGCCTGTAAAGCATTAAAAGAAGAAGGCTACCGCGTTATTTTGGTCAATTCTAATCCCGCCACGATTATGACAGATCCAGATCTCGCTGATGCAACTTATATAGAGCCTATTACACCTGAGATTGTTGCTAAAATTATTGCTCGTGAGCGTCCCGATGCCCTTTTGCCCACCATGGGAGGACAAACAGCTCTCAATACTGCTTTATCATTAAAACGTATGGGAATTTTAGACCGCTATCATGTTGAAATGATAGGGGCCAATGCCGAAGCGATTGATAAAGCGGAAGACCGTGCTTTATTCCGCCAAGCGATGGCAAAAATCGGTTTGGAAACACCACGGTCTATGTTAGCCAATGCTACAGAACTGAAAGAAGAAAATCGCCAACAACATGCAAAAACGCGAGCTGAACTTAAAGAAAAACTTTCTGGTGCTGCCCTTGAAAAAGCCCTCGAAGAACTTGAACGCAACTGGCGACATACCGAAGCTGATCGCAAACAGCATTATATCGCCCATGCAACAGCAAAAGCAGTTCAGGCGCTTGATGTTGTGGGGCTTCCAGCTATTATTCGTCCTTCATTTACCCTTGGTGGAACTGGGGGTGGAATTGCGTATAATCGCTCTGAATTTTATGAAATTATTGAACGAGGGCTTGAAGCTTCTCCTACAACAGAAGTCTTAATTGAAGAAAGTGTTTTAGGGTGGAAAGAATATGAGATGGAAGTTGTTCGTGATAAGAACGATAACTGTATCATTGTTTGTTCTATTGAAAACATTGATCCGATGGGTATTCATACCGGTGATTCGATCACTGTAGCACCCGCTCTCACCTTAACCGATAAGGAATATCAATGTATGCGCAATGCTTCGATTGCGGTCTTGCGTGAAATTGGTGTTGAAACGGGAGGATCTAATGTACAGTTTGCTGTTAATCCTGAAAATGGGCGTCTCATTGTTATTGAAATGAATCCACGCGTTTCTCGCTCTTCAGCACTTGCTTCAAAAGCAACGGGTTTTCCCATTGCCAAGATAGCCGCAAAACTAGCCGTTGGCTATACCCTTGATGAATTGAAAAATGATATCACAGGTGGTGCGATACCAGCATCATTTGAGCCTTCTATTGACTATATCGTGACAAAAATTCCTCGCTTTGCTTTCGAAAAATTTCCTGGGGCATCACCTGTCCTCACGACTGCGATGAAATCTGTAGGAGAGGTCATGGCCATTGGACGTACTTTTCAAGAATCATTACAAAAAGCTCTCCGTGGACTTGAAACTGGTCTTACTGGTCTTGATGAAATTATCATCCCAGAACATGCTGAAGGTGATGAAAAAAGTTCTATACGCTCAGCCATTGCTATACCAAGTCCTGACCGTCTACGCTATATTGCTGAAGCTATGCGCGCAGGCTTACCCTTAAATGAAATCCACCAAATCAGCAAAATTGATCCGTGGTTTTTAGAACAAATAGCCTCCATCATTGAAATGGAGCAGCGTATCCGCATCCATGGGCTCCCTCAAGATCAAGATAATTTACGTATGTTAAAAGCTATGGGGTTTTCAGATGCGCGATTGGCCACCCTTACCGGAAAAGAACCCGATGATATCGCCGCTTTACGAAAATCACTAAATGTTAAACAAGTCTTTAAACGGATTGACACTTGTGCTGCTGAATTTTCTTCTCCTACAGCCTATATGTATTCAACATACGAAGTTCCCTTTGCCGGTATAGAGCATTCAGAAGCACAAATTTCTGAACGCAAGAAAATTGCTATCTTAGGTGGTGGTCCAAACCGCATTGGACAAGGAATTGAATTTGATTATTGTTGCTGCCACGCCGCTTTTGCCCTTCGTGATGCAGGCTTTGAAGCCATTATGATTAACTGCAATCCTGAAACCGTTTCAACTGACTATGATACCTCTGATCGTCTTTACTTCGAATCTTTAACAGCAGAAGATGTTATCGCTATTTTAGAAGCCGAACAGGAAAAAGGCGATCTCGTTGGAGTCATCGTGCAATTTGGCGGACAAACACCATTGAAATTAGCAAGCGCTCTCGAAAAACACAATATTCCCATCTTAGGGACTTCACCTGACGCCATCGATTTAGCAGAAGATAGAGATCGCTTTCAAAAACTGTTATTTAAACTTAACTTAACACAACCTAAAAATGGAATTGCCCACTCTATCGAACAAGCACGCCTCATTGCCCATGAACTAGGATTCCCATTGGTTGTACGTCCCTCTTATGTTTTGGGAGGGCGTGCTATGCAAATTATCCGTGACGAGCGAAGCTTGCAAAATTATTTACTTGAAAGTGTGCCTGAATTAATTCCAGAAGATATTAAAGCTCGTTATCCCAACGATAAAACAGGACAAATCAATATACTGCTTGGTAAAAATCCGCTTCTCTTTGACACTTATCTAACAGAAGCCATTGAAGTAGACGTTGATTGTCTGTGTGATGGCAAAGAAACACTGATCGTGGGAATTATGGAACATATTGAAGAAGCAGGAATCCACTCCGGTGATTCAGCGTGTTCTTTACCAGTCCATACGCTCTCACAGAGCATCGTCGCTGAATTAGAGCGCCAAACAAAAGCATTAGCACAAGCACTTCATGTTCGTGGCTTAATGAATGTACAATATGCCATAAAAGATGACACTATTTATGTCTTAGAAGTCAACCCCCGAGCTTCACGGACAGTTCCATTTGTTGCAAAAACAATTGGTCGCCCTATTGCTAAAATGGCTGCACGTATTATGGCAGGAGAAACACTGCACAATGCTCTCCAAGCTTATGGTGGATTACCTTCTTCACAGAAAAAACAACATATTGCCGTCAAGGAAGCCGTGTTTCCTTTTGCCCGCTTTTCAGGTGTTGATACACTTCTTGGTCCAGAAATGCGCTCAACTGGTGAAGTTATGGGACTTGATTATGAATTTGCACTTGCTTTTGCTAAAGCACAACTTGGAGCTGGTGTAAAACTCCCTAAGGAGGGAACTTTATTCGTTTCTGTAAGAGATGAAGACAAAAAACGTATCTTAAATCCTGTAAAACGTTTAACAGAGCTTGGCTTTTCTGTTGTTGCCACAAGTGGAACACAAAAATTTCTCACTGAACATCATATTGAGTCAAAAAAAGTCAACAAAGTTCTGGAAGGTCACCCGCATATTGAAGATGCTATTCGTAATCGCCAAATTCAATTGATTTTTAATACAACCAGTACGCCGAGTGCTATCTCAGATTCCAAATCATTACGCTACGCAGCACTCATGCAAAATGTCCCCTATTATACAACGATAGCGGGAGCCGAAGCTGTCGTAGAAGCGATCAAAGCACTCAAAAAAAAGCGCCTTGAAGTACGTTCCCTGCAAAGTTATTTCAGCTAAATTTATTGCTATGTGGAAAAGCTTACGCTTTTTGATACTCTTTCTTGATTTTTTCTTTGTATAAAAAATAGCAATTAAAGCTTGCTTTTTATGCTAAAGGCTTTTATATGAGTTCTATCGAATTTTCGGTTACGTGACTTTCTTTCCTGTGCGTTCTGCACTTTTGACGAAACTTCTCCCACCTAATTTCGATCTACAACCGTATTGGAGAATTATAGCTTCAGTATACAATATAATTATATATCTCAAGGAGTTTCCTATGTCTACAGGAACAGTTAAGTGGTTTAATACAACAAAAGGTTTCGGATTCATTCAGCCTAGTGATGGCAGTGCAGATGTATTTGTACACATTTCCGCCGTTGAGCGTTCTGGTCTCACTAATCTTAATGAAGGGCAAAAAATTTCTTATGATGTTCTTCAAGATCGTCGTTCGGGAAAATTCGCTGCTGGTAACCTTACAGCTCTTTAAAGTTTAAATTCTCAATATTTCGTTTAAAAATCTTCGTCTATAACGACGAAGATTTTTTTTATTTTGTGTAAAGCAAAATTGATCTCGATAAAAGAAAATTCTGCTTATCTATTTTGCACAATTTATCAAGATTATCCTCCCTCTAATACTTTTATAATTCTTAAGAGAAGAATTTCTGTCAAAATTCTCAAAAAATAATAATATAAAAAACCATATCAGAGTATTTTAGAAGTTTTTTATTGCATACAATATAATCTCTTATAGAATACTCTTAAAGAAATGATCATTTATTGATATAATATGAGGATTTTAAATTATGGCTTTTATTGCCGACAAGCTGTCTCGTATCAAACCTTCTGCAACAATTGCTGCTTCTCAAAAAGCGCGTCACTTAAAAACATTAGGGCGCGATGTTATTGCTTTAAGTGCTGGAGAACCAGACTTTGATACCCCAGACAACATCAAAAACGCGGCCATTGAAGCTATTCGAAGGGGAGAAACAAAATACCCTCCTATATCTGGAATTCCAGAATTGCGCCAAGCTATTTCTGCAAAGTTTAAAAGAGAAAATAACCTTCTTTATCAACCAGAACAAATTATTGTTGGGACCGGTGGAAAACAAATTCTCTTTAATGCATTGATGGCAACTTTGAATAAAGGAGATGAAGTCATCATTCCCTCCCCTTATTGGGTGAGTTATCCAGAAATGGTCGCACTTAACGATGGTACGCCTGTCTTTTTAGAAACAAAAGCTGAATTTTCTTATAAACTTCAACCACAAGAGCTCGAAGCGGCCATTACCCCCAAAACAAAATGGTTCATCTTCAACTCTCCTTCAAATCCATCAGGGGCTGCTTATACATATCATGAATTGAAAAAACTCACAGATGTTTTAGTAAAATATCCTCATGTCTTTGTCCTTTCCGATGATATCTATGAACATCTCACATATGAAGGTTTTACCTTTGTAACTCCCGCTCAAGTAGAACCAGCGCTTTATGAGCGTACACTCACAATGAATGGTGTTTCCAAAGCCTATGCGATGACGGGCTGGAGAATCGGTTATGCAGGGGGACCACAAGAACTCATTAAAGCGATGGATATTATTCAAGGTCAGCAAACATCTGGCACGAGTGTTATTTCACAATGGGCTGCTGTTGAAGCACTCAATGGACCTCAAGACTTTATAACTAAAAATAAAAGTATTTTTCAAGCACGCCGTGATCTCGTTGTTTCCATGCTAAACCAAACGCCTGGTATTCATTGTCCAACACCTGAAGGTGCTTTTTATGTTTATCCTTCTTGCGCAGAACTTATTGGCAAGAAAATGCCAAACGGCCAATGTATTAGGAATGATGAAGACTTTGCTATAGCGCTTCTAGAAACAGAAGCTGTTGCTGTCGTCCAAGGGTCTGCTTTTGGGCTTGGATCAGCTTTTCGTATTTCCTATGCAATATCAGAAAAATTACTTGAAGAAGCTTGTACACGTATCCAACGTTTTTGTAATAGTTTAATTTAAAATTTTTAACATCATCTCTTGTGAGAGTTTTTGCCAAATATAAGTCTATCCAATAAAATATTGAAAGCTATATTAAGGACAAAGTCTATCGATTCAGAAAAAATGTTTATGAATAAACATAACAAAAAAAATAGAAGCTGCAGATAAAAATCAAAAAAATTCAGCGATCAAATAAATAAATCAATCTATTGTCATGAGAGATGAAAAAACTGGTTAGCTTTTTCTATCCAATTCATAACAAAAGGCCTCATACTCTTCAACATAACGCGCCCTATATAATGAAATCTTTTCTATTTCTCAGCTTTCTTTTCGCCAGAAAATGAAGAAGAATCTATCCTCTCCGTTGTGTAAATAATTCAATTTCTCTTAAGTTTTCGCTATTAACCACTTGATTAACTTTATAGGTTTTATGAACAAGCCCTTAATATTCATCCTCATACTCTCATAAAAAAAACACTTCATGTATAAAATTTTACATGCTTTATATCACGACCCTAAAGACAGTATTTTTATGGTACAATAGAATAAACCTCTCTTAAACTCCTCGTTGAGCTTTAATATACTTAAAAAATTTGTTGGATATTCATAAGTTTTGAAGTTTTCTCTTATCTGTCTGCTCATGAATCGCAATTTTTAAACGCTCTTTTAGGAATAAAAAAAAAGCCGGACAAATGTCCGGCAAATTTAGAAAATCCTCAGAGATAAAATCAATCTGACAGATCTTCGTAAGGGAACACTCAAGAAAATGCAATGGGAGGCAACATAATCAAGAGATAGTATTCTATGTCATTTTATAAGTAGAAGCACAATAAAGACTTAAGCGTATCTGCTATGCAATAAACACATAGCTTTATTTTTTTTAATCCTGTATCTCTTTAATTAAATAGGAAGAGGTCATCCTCATATGATTGTCCAATTTTTAATGTTAAATAGCCTTCACATTTGAACGCATTTATAAAAGATGTTTTATCCCTTTTTGTAAAAAAATTTATCCACAAAAACGCCTTCTATCGTATGACCTAAAATAGTTTGAGAAACCAGAGGGGTCGATTGTTTCAGAAAGCTAACCCCGTAAACTAGAGTGAAACCCATGCAAACAAGCTCCAAGTTTATTTTTTTCATATACTTTGACATACAGCTCTCAGCAAAGTAACCACAACCTCTAATAGAAAAAAACATTGTGGGATAACAGGTACACTTATTTTAAAGAGACATCTCTCAAAAGCCTCATCCCCCATCTCGCGATAGCGCCGTGTGAATATTATAACGATAAAGCCATTAAATCCCTCTATCTTCGCACTTGTGAAAGAATAAACCGCCACTATTACACAACACTTTACCAGCCCTAAATATTTCGACAGCCCTTGGTACTTGAAACAATTCAAAAGAGGTATGTGTTTTTTTGTACAATTTTTATCCACATGTCTCCCCCGCTTGTGATGTGCTTGTAAATGTAAATGGGTTGATTGATTCGATATAAATAGGCTTGGAACGAAAGAAGCTTAAGGTCTCAGGCTTCTAATTCAATATGAATAAGGCGATATTATTATAAATCGATAAGTTGTATACTTACAGCATCATGCAACGAATGATTTTATTGATTCAATGTGGAAAAATTTGAAACAAACGAATATTATGGAGAGGCTTAAGGTGAAAAACAATTAATTGCTGCTTATAAATTAAGGCATGAATATTAAAAAGACCACTGACGCGCTTTTAAAAAAATATAATCCCGAAAAGCATTCAACCTTGCCAAGTTCTTTAAATTATAAGGATAACAAAAAAAAGTATCAAAAGAAGGAATATCAACCATATCAGGGAAAAGACGTACCAAGCGCTCATCATTATTGACGATATAATCAGGCAGCACAGCAATCCCAAGATCACGCATAAGCGCATTCTTTATTGAAATGATATTGTTGATTTGTAAGACTGAAACACGCAATGATCCATCACTTCTACCGGCCTTTTCCAACCAATTTAAACCAGACAAATAAGGAGGAACAGGTTCACCGAATGAAATAATACGATGTTCATCGAGCTCAGACAATTTTTCTGGTTTTCCATAATTTGCAATATATTTTTCTGAAGCATAAACATGCATATGAATTGTAAAGAGTTTTCTTTGTATAAGATCTGGTTGTTGGGGTTGATGGAGGCGAACAGCACAATCTGCATGACACATTGTCAAATCAAGCTCTTCATCAGAAAGTAAAAGCTGAACCTGCATATCAGGATAAAGACTAAGAAATTCTGGCATACGCTCTGCAATCCACCCAGCCCCCATTCCAAAGGTCGATGTCACACGTAAATGCCCCGTTGGTTTTGCATAGCTTTCACTTAATTGCAAACGTACACTTTCAAGTTTCATCAAAACATCATGAGCAGTACGATAAAGAGTTTTTCCCTGTTCTGTAAGAATCAAACCACGCGCATGACGCAGGAATAAAGATACCCCAACCTCTTGTTCTAAAGCCGATACCTGTCGGGAAACTGCTGATTGAGATAAATGAAGCTTTTGAGCAGCATGCGTAAAAGATCCCGCTTCTGCTGCTGCGTGAAAAACTCTTAATTTATCCCAATCCAATGATGGCGCCAAAACTAATCCTACCCTATGTTTTTTAATTCTCAATGAATTATTAACGCTTAAGCATATCTAAAAACCGTTCAGCTTCCAATGCTGCCATACATCCCCTCCCTGCGGCCGTTACAGCTTGGCGGAATGTTTCATCTGTTACATCCCCTGCTGCAAAAACACCAGCAATACTTGTTGCTGTTGAATCCGGTTCTGTCCATAAATAGCCGCCTCGTTTTTGTTTCAGTTGCCCTTCAAACAGAGAAACCGCAGGATCATGCCCAATGGCAATAAATATTCCCTCTGCTTCCACTTTCATCTCATGACCTGTTTTAACATTTTTCAAACGTGCCCCTGTTACAACAGCCCCCTTTCTCCCCTGAGCTGGGAGCCCCACAATTTCTTCGACCACATGATCCCAAAAAACACGTACGTTATTACAAGCAAGTAACCTATCTTGCAAAATTTTCTCTGCCCGAAACTGTTCTCGCCGATGAACCACGCTTACACTTTTTGCTATATGCGATAAATAAAGGGCCTCTTCAACGGCCGTATTTCCTCCCCCTACAACAATAACATCCTTACCTCGATAAAAAAAGCCATCACATGTAGCGCAAGCAGAAACACCACCACCCATAAAGGTTTGTTCACTTTCTAAACCAAGCCAGCGTGCTTGGGCTCCTGTTGCAATAATCAGTGAATCACAAGAATATTGTGTTCCTGAATCCCCATATAAAACGAAAGGATAATTCAATAAATCTGCCTTTGTAATCGTATCATAGACAATTTTTGTCCCCATATTCTCAGCTTGTTTTGCCATTTGTTCCATCAACCATGGTCCTTGTATAGGGGCAGCAAAACCTGGATAATTTTCTACATCCGTTGTGATTGTCAATTGCCCCCCCTGCTGCAAACCTGTCACTAAAACCGGCTGGAGCATTGCTCTTGCCGCATAAACCGCCGCTGTATAACCAGCCGGACCTGAACCAATAATCAGCAGACGAATACGCGAGTTTCCCATTAAATTCCCTTTATTTTTTTACAATTTAATTATTTTACAACTTAATAATTCTAATAAATTCCAACGGAATGTAAGTCTTTAAAAAAATATTTTTCAATAGGCTCAATTATGTTATATGTACCTCTTTTCAAGTTTTATGAAAAGGTCTAGTTATCATTCATCAAGGCATACTAATGTTAAGGTTAATCTTTATCCTATAAAGAAAAAGACGTAAATTCTTATGAGCACAAAACCATAATAAAAAGAGATACAAAGATAGGGAACGGTCATTTTTCAGTTTATTATCAATGTCTGTGCACGTTTTGCGTTGATCATGGGAGGAGCAATGCTTTTGCCAATTTTGGTGGATTTGCATGACAATAACCGTAATTGGATAATCTTTCTCTATTCTTGTGCCATAACCACCATGTTAGCAACGCTGATTCTTTTAGCAACGAAAGGGGCTACTTGTCGTTTTTCAGCACGACTTGGCTTTATGCTCACTGTTTGTCTTTGGCTTACAGGAAGCATTGTAGGTGCTTTGCCTCTTTATCTTTCCTCTCTTCCCATTTCTCTAGCGGGAGCCATTTTTGAATCGGTCTCGGGAATTACAACAACAGGCTCCACGGTCCTTTCTGGTCTTGATCATTTATCGCGAAGTATTTTGTTATGGCGCTCTCTCATATGCTGGATTGGAGGCATCGGTTTTATCGGTTTAGCCCTTTTGCTTTTGCCTTCACTACGTGTGGGTGGCGTGCGGCTTTTTCATATGGAATCATCTGATAAATCTGAAAAAATATTGCCTCGTATCAATCAAATTGCTAACGGAATTATCATCGCTTATGTCGGACTCACATTGGCTTGTATGCTTTCTTATTTTGCTGCGGGCATGAATTTATTTGATGCCATTAACCATGCAATGAGTACAGTCGCAACTGCTGGTTTTTCAACGCATGATGCTTCTTTTGGCTATTTTTCTGATACACCAGCCATCTTAATTACTTCAACAATCTTTATGTTGCTTTCTGCTTTACCCTTCGTACTTTATGTTAAATTAATCCTTCCTGGACACTCAAAACGTTTTCTTGACCCACAAGTGATTGTTTTTCTCCATATCGTTATCCTTTTCAGCTTTGCTTTAGCAGCCTGGCTACGGTTTCATGATCATCGCGCTTTCCACTTGATCTTTCTTGATGTTATTTTTCATCTTTCATCCATTATTAGCACCACAGGTTACAGCGCTGAAGATTATCAACTTTGGGGGCCCTTTGCTCTTGGAATTTTCTTAATTGTTTCTTTTACAGGCGGGTGTGCTGGTTCTACTTCTGGTGGCATGAAAATCAATCGCCTCATTATTCTTTGGCGTATTACACAAACAAATATAGAAAAACTTCTTTCTCCTAATGTTGTTGTAAAAGCGCGCTACGATCACTCAAATATATCAAACGATGTTGCTCAAGCCGTTTTGTTTTTTGTCTGTCTTTATATGTTCTGCCTTGTTATTGGCACTGCACTTTTGCTTACAACCGGTCTTGATTTTACCTCAGCCTTTACAGGAGTCTTAACAGCACTTTCAAATGTTGGCCCAGGCTTTGGAGATATTATTGGTCCCGTTGGGAATTTTTCTACAATCAACGATAATGCTTTATGGATTTTAAGTTTTCTAATGTTAGCTGGACGCCTTGAAATCATAACGATATTCGTCCTTTTTATTCCCGCTTTCTGGCGTGAACAATTCTAATGTATAGAGTACTTTATTCTACTATGATAAAAAAATTGACAAAATAAAAAGGCGTGAACAATATGCAGAATAATCTTCAATCGGAAGATTTCCTAAAATCCAAAATATCATATAAATGATTAATATAAAAATATTTCTGAAAAAAATTTAAGTGTCAACAGCTTCCAAAGCCATAACGTATAGCACTTTACATTACATTCTTGAGCTTCTTTATCAAATAAAACGGCTCCATAGAACATCCTTTTTACGAATAATCGCTCATGCAAAAATATGGATATTTGATGATAAAAATGTTTTTCTCCAATAAGTTATAGCCTTATAAAAAACAAAATACCATTTATTATCAATTTACTAGCGTATTACAAAAAATACCCCATGGTACTCATCACCCCCATTTCACGGCAGCCCTTATAAAAAGTACAAAATGGGTATTATTACTTTCATTTAAATAATAAGGTGAAAATCGGCACCACAAAAAAGACATAAATTAATATCACCATGTTATTTTCTTTCTATCAATGTTGCAACAGCTTACATTTCAGACAATGTATAAAAATCTCTTTATAGCTTGTCTTCAATAATTTTTATCCACCAATGCCATCTTCCAATTGTGATGTGTAAGAGGGCAGCTCTCATTGGTTTAATAGCAACAAATTTGACATGTAAAAATCTTAAAATATTATTCAAATTGCGAAGGTAGATTATCTATATGAATCAATATATTAATCTTAGATTTATCTTATTATGAACTTATTTAAATTATGTATGACTATTTTATCCATGGAGAGACCATCATTACTTTTTTTTAAGAGAAGAAAACATTTTTTTCACTCTATTTAAGTCTTACAAAACAAACAATATCAATACAAAACTGTTAAGATAGTCCATAAATCTATAAGACTTTAGGTGAAGCATTGTTTTCTTATTCTAAAATATCATTAGCATAAAAATAGCTTTCCTCCCTTCTCGTATACTTTATCATACATAAGCCTCATATCGCTCTCAAGCGTATACATTTTTAATTTTTTTATCCAAATTTTGAAAAACTCTTATAGCATTCAACTAAAGACAAAATAAATTTTGTAAAATAACATTTATATCTTTGAGCTATTTTCTTGATAATTGCGAGATAACCTTATGGAACCCATTTTTTATCATTCTTAAGAAGATTTTTGATATAATATTAAAGTGCTTTTTCTGCAAACAGTTCTTCATAAACACTTTTAATCTCGCTTGCTTCTTTTTCCAAAGGAAAATGCGTACGAACATGCGCTAAAGCTTTTTCCCCTGCTGCCAATGTTTTTTCTACATCAGCAAAATAGGGTTCAATGGCTGCCGTTAAAGCCAAACCATCTCCTGCTTTTACAACCGTTCCTGTTCCTTCTACAACCAATTCTTTATAAGCGCCTGCATCACTCGTTACAACTGCAACCTGTGATGCCATTGCCTCTAATGGTGTTAAACCGAAACCTTCTGTACGAGAAGGTGCAACATAAAGCGATAAACGACGATACCACAAAGGAATTTCCAGAATCTCACCAAGGAAAATAATGCGATCATTAAGACCAGCCCTAGCAACTTTTTGGCGTAATTCTTTTTCAAAGCGATAATGTTGCTCTGTTGTACGACCAGCAATAAGTGCTGTCCAGTCAGGGTAACGTGGCAGCAACGCTATCATTGACTCCACAAACAAATCAGTTCCCTTTGAGCTGCGCAAACGCCCAAAACATCCTACCGCATATTTTCCTGGAAATCCTGTTGAAGAAAAGTAATCATCAAGAGTTTGTGGTGGCGTAAAACGCTTCACATCCACCCCATGCATAATAACCTTATGAGAAACTTCTAGATAAGCGCCCGTATGTGTACTGGTAGCAATAACTCTATCCATACGGCGAATTAACCACTTGGTAAAAGGCTTATGATGACGCTGTGAAGCCGATGTAAAGATAAGTTTCAGCTTCATACGCAAGACATCACGCAACAAGATCCCAAAAAGCATCTCAATATTGCGCCTTGCATGCCAAATACGAAACGACTTCCCTTTCGGACTTTTCCAAAGTCCGAAAAGGTCCCGAAAGCCAAGAGCTGGCAAATTCTCTGGAAGCCCAAATCCCAAAGTAGATATACGCACCCCTTGTTCGCGCTGCAGTGGAACAAGCTGAATAATCGTAGATGTCACTCCGGATAAACGCCTTTTAAAGTGAGGAGCAATAACCTCTGTTTCTTGCAAAGACATACGCATAACTATTGAGATATTTAGATGTACTGAACCTTAATGATTTCGTAATTATGCGCACCACCGGGGGCATTCACTTCAATCACATCACCCTCTTGTTTGCCAATGAGTGCACGCGCAATCGGTGAAGAAATAGAGATTTTACCAACCTTTACATCAGCTTCTTGATCCCCTACAATTTGATATACTTTTTTTTCTTCAGTATCCTCATCTAAAAGTTTAATAGTCGCTCCAAATTTGATTTTGTCACCTGAAAGACGAGAGACATCTATAACTTCTGCCCTTGCGATATAATCTTCAAGCTCATTTATACGCCCCTCATTATGGCTTTGTGCTTCTTTAGCGGCATGATATTCAGCGTTTTCTGACAAATCACCATGGGCACGCGCTTCAGAAATTGCTTCAATAATTCGTGGACGTTCCTGTTGTTGACGCCAACGCAACTCTTCTTTAAGACTTTCAAAGCCAGCTGTAGTCATCGGAACTTTTTCCATAATCCGTCCCTTTCTATTACACGGAAGGTTTAATAAAAATACAAAAAACGGCTTCCAAAATTACTTTTGGAATCCGAAAACTACGATCTTTTCTATTATATAGCACAGTATCCCTGTTTTCCATATAAAAATAAATAAAGGGAACAAAACATGCACTAATAGTGTTTAAAACATCTCATTTTGGTGCTTAAAACGTTAAACTTCGCTCTCCTCCTTAAAGTCTCATAAAGAAGAAAGAATTGTAATTTTCTTTATTTTATCATAGTCTAGAAAAAGTAATCCCATGAGATATTAAAGAGAGAAGGATAATTTCTAAAGAAATTCTTTGCAGAAAAATGAAAAAGTTCGTCATTTTTTTTGTGTTTGGCTCTTTCTTTTTAGCTACAACAATATCTAAAGCAGCAGATGCCTTTGTGACAACAAATCTTAATTTTCGAACAGGCCCCAGCACTCAGTATGCAGTTTGTGGCTTAATCTCTGCTGGCGAATTGGTTTTTGTTAAAAACTGTGAAGGAAATTGGTGCCATATCCGACACAATGCTCAAATAGGCTGGGTATCATCTCGTTATCTTTCATTTAAAGATGGCAATGACCTTTATCATACCTACACAATGTCTTTAGTTCCAAAACAGGCCACAACACATGATTATTCTCCATAACAGCCATGATAACTTATTCCCTCTTGAAGATCATCATGGCAAGAATGCAATAGTGTCCCACGAGCGACCACAAATATATCTTCTCCAAAGAAACATTTTGAAGAGGTCATCTCACAAAAAAGCTTTATTAATATACTCATGAAAGAACCAGTAAATCACAACAAAACTGTGCAATAACGTTTTGCTGCTGTCGTAATGAAATTGTAAAAATTAGTATTCCCTTTAAAATCATCAGAACTTTTCTATCAAAGGATAACAACAATGAAAAATGGTGTTACTGCAACCGTAGAAGCTCTTTCTGCTCTGATTGCTTCAGGTAATCCTCTTTTTAAGAATGGGGCGTTATGGACGCCTCACCGCCCTATTCGTCCTGAAAAATCTGAAGGTGGTATTCCATTTCAACTCGAAACATCCTTTAAAGCAGCGGGAGATCAACCTCAAGCCATTAAAACTCTGGTTGAGGGAATTGAAAAAGATGAACGGACACAGGTGCTTTTAGGGGTTACTGGCTCAGGAAAGACCTATACAATGGCAAAAGTCATTGAAAAAACACAACGCCCAGCTCTCGTTTTAGCCCCCAATAAAACGCTTGCCGCACAACTTTACGGAGAATTTAAGAGCTTTTTTCCTCATAATGCTGTTGAATATTTTGTTTCTTATTATGACTATTATCAGCCAGAAGCCTATGTTGCACGCTCTGATACCTATATTGAAAAAGAATCCTCCACTAATGAACAAATAGACCGTATGCGCCATGCTGCAACACGCGCTGTCTTAGAGCGTGATGATGTCATTATTGTGGCGTCTGTATCCTGTATCTACGGAATTGGCTCGGTAGAAACCTATACAGCCATGACTTTACAAATACAAAAAGGGGACAAACTCAATCAGCGAAAACTCCTAGCTGATTTAGTTTCTCAACAGTATTACCGACAAGACATAAACTTTATTCGTGGTTCTTTTCGTGTACGAGGTGATACAATTGAAATTTTTCCTGCCCATCTTGAAGATCGTGCTTGGAGACTTTCGCTGTTTGGCGATGAAGTAGAAACAATTACTGAATTTGATCCTCTTACAGGACAAAAAACAGCAGCTCTTCAATCCATTAAAATTTATGCCAATTCACACTATGTCATACCGCGGCCAACACTCAATCAAGCAATGAAAGCCATTAAAATAGAGTTGGTTCAACGTCTTGATGAATTGAACGCAGCAGGACGCCTTTTAGAAGCACAACGTTTAGAACAGCGCACAATGTTTGACTTAGAAATGTTAGAAACGACCGGCTCTTGCGCCGGAATTGAAAATTATTCACGCTATTTAACAGGACGAAAGCCTGGCGAACCACCACCAACCTTGTTTGAATATATTCCAAACAACGCTCTTGTTTTTATCGATGAAAGCCATGTAACAATTCCTCAAATTGGTGGTATGTATCGAGGCGACTTTCGCAGAAAGGCCACTCTAGCAGAATATGGCTTCCGCCTACCCTCCTGTATGGATAATCGCCCTTTGCGCTTTGAAGAATGGGATGCTATGCGCCCACAAACCATTGCTGTCTCTGCGACACCTGGACGCTGGGAAATAGAACAATCCCATGGTGTTTTTGCTGAACAAATTATTCGTCCAACAGGACTTGTTGACCCACCAACCGAAGTACGTAAAGCTTCAACCCAAGTCGATGATGTTGTAAATGAAATTCGCAAAACAATTCAAAAAGGCTACCGTACCTTAGTCACTGTACTGACAAAACGTATGGCTGAAGATTTGACAGAATATCTTCATGAACAAGGTATTCGGGTACGCTATATGCATTCTGACATTGATACATTAGAGCGTATTGAAATTCTTCGCGATCTCAGACTTGGTACTTTTGATGTTCTCATCGGCATCAATCTACTTCGAGAAGGTCTGGATATCCCAGAATGTGGTTTTGTTGCCATTCTAGATGCCGACAAGGAAGGTTTTTTACGCTCTGAAACATCGCTCATCCAAACAATCGGACGCGCTGCACGCAACGTAGATGGGCGCGTTATTCTTTATGCTGATACCATTACTGGCTCTATCGAGAGAGCCTTAAAAGAAACAGAAAGACGTCGAGAAAAACAGATAGCCTATAATGAAGAACATCATATTGTCCCCACCAGTATTAAAAAAAATATCGACGATATTCTCAATTCAGGCGAAGAAAACCACCATACTCCGACAAAACTTACCAATTTTATCACGCAGAATAATATGGTTGGCAATAATTTAACAACCCATATTCAAAATCTCGAAAAATCAATGCGTCAAGCAGCCGCTGATCTAAACTTTGAAGAAGCGGCACGACTGCGTGATGAAATAAAACAATTACAAAAAATAGAACTCGCAATCGCAGACGATCCTTTCACACATCATAGTGAACAATCCACCCATAATCCCATGATGCAAACAAATCGTTTCTCAAAGCCAGATCTTGATCACATGGGCCCAACAATCGACACTGGAATTTTAGAAAAAAGCAAAACAAAAAAAAGGCCTCAAAAAAATGCTTTTCACAAAACAACACAAAACACAAGAAAACGTCAGCCTAATCAATAACCTAAAGCTGTTAAGCTGTTAAAAATAAATCTTTTCTCTCTAAAATCTTAAGTAAGATATCATTAATAAACAACACCATTCCAGAAATGAATAATTTCAATATCATCAATGCTACTCTAATTAAGAAAGAAAAATAACAAAGAAATGGTGTAAGAAAACATTTTTCATAATGATCTTTTTTATAAGAAGATTATACATCTCCCTAAAATATTTCTAAACCTTAAAGCAGTAACAACCAAATCAAAAAAGATCTCTTCCACATCCCCAAAACACCCCATATGCCATAACATAAGAGTATAAAACCAATTTTTATAATCAGCTTCTTATTCTTACAAAGCTATCAAACACAAGAGAATACTCTTATGAAAGATGCCAATAAATAAGACTTCTATCATGCTGATATAATCACATGATAGAAAGGGGGCTACCTTTTCCACGCTACTTTCGTTCATTTTTCAAGTCTTTTAAAATAAAAAAAGCTAAAAAGAGTGATTTTACATCACATTTTATGAACAAAGGCAAAATTAATAACGCTCAATACAATATTATAAACGAAAATAAGCAGCATATATTTCTTTAAAGCAAACTTTTGTCATGATTTTATGCTGAGATTTACTCAAAGGGCTTTTTATTCGTTTTATCAAAATAAATCATAAATCGTTCAGATTGTGTTTAATTTGACACGTAATAAAATGTGAAAAAATGCGAGTTTACATAATAAGGAGCATCGCTATGAAAAAAATAATCGAATTAGCGGTATTATCAGCAATAACAAATGTAAGTATTTTTATGCCACTAGGCACAACTCTTGCAGATACCTCATGGAGTTATGAAGAAAAGACTACCACGAAGAAAATGAAGAGTATAGAGAGAGAAATAGATGATCATATGAGGAGGGTAAATAAAGAAATAGATGATCGCATGAATCCTATGAAGAGAACAATTAATTCCCACTCCTCTTCTCATTCTTCTCCTCATCGTCGTCCTCTTCAACGTGTAGCCTATACAGGGAGTGAACATCGTCACCGTCATATTGAGCGCGAAACATATCATTATAGTAAACACAACACGACAACCCATCACCGTCATACCCATAAACATTATGAAACGCGTGGCAGCTCAGGAGAGGCTTTAGCAGCAGGCATTCTTGTTTTTGCTGCAGGTGTAATTCTTAATAATCTTTTAAAAAAGCCAAAACAGCCACAAACACAAATCATCTATCAAACCCCACAACACCCCCAAGTAACTTATCAAGAGGCCCCTCGGGTTATTTATCAACCAGTTCCACACAATCAAGTTATTGATGAAGTTCAGTCAACAACATATCAGCCCCTTCAGCAATCAGACACTCACAATTGGCTTCAATATTGTAAGAAAAAATACCGTTCTTTTAATCCAGAAACTGGGACTTTTCGGGGACGTGATGGCCGAGAATATATTTGTTATGCCCCATTAAATTAATTCTCGTTACATTCTACTAAAGAAGTTTCAAGTAACCCAAGAAACACTTGAGAGTGTTTTTTGGGTTATGCATTGAATTCTTGAAGGAAGGGATTCCACTGGCGCTCATAACCTAAGTTACTTCCTGGTCCATGCCCACAGATAAAACGGACATCATCGCCTAAAGGCAAAACTTTTTCTCGAAGTGATTTCATTAACGCGTTATGAGAACAAAAGGGAAAGTCCGTACGTCCAATAGAACCACGAAAAAGCACATCACCCAATAGAGCAAAACGCTGTTTTTCATTGAAATAAATGACATGACCAGGTGAATGTCCCGGTGTGTGAAAAACATTAAATACATGTCCAGCAAAATCAAGGCTATCGCCATCTTCTAACCATTGATCGGGCACACAACTGCGCGCATCAGGAATGCCATAGTTTTTTGCACTCTCACACGCCGCATCCATCACGGGCTTATCAGCCTGATGTGAACCGATAATTTTAACACCAAGAGCTTCTTTTGCTTGCATTGCTGCTCCCACATGATCAAAATGCCCGTGTGTTATCCAAATAGCTTCAACGACAACCCCTATCTTTTGGATGACTTTTTGAATTTGAGGCCAATCACCACCAGGATCCACTAAAACCCCCACTTTTTTTTCATTATCAAAAAGCAAAGTGCAATTTTGTTGAAAAGGTGTAACCGGAATAATATGTGTACTAAAATTGCTCATGATATCCTTTTCAAAGTAAAATTTTTCTAAGCTTCTGAAGGAGCATTGTCTTCTTTATTAAAATAGCTTGCTCGACAGCTTTATGCAACTTATGTAAACTTAGACTTTGTAAAAATGCAATTTTTTTGTTAAGGTTTTGAAGAATGACTGATCATATTCAAGTTCTGTGTGATGATGCTCCTCACCTTCTTGTGATCGATGATGACACCCGCATTCGCAATCTTTTATTGCAATTTCTTATTAAAAATGGGTTTCGTGTTTCAGTTTCGGCTAATGCTGATGAAGCAAAACGGCAACTTGCAAGTTTAGATTTTGATCTTCTTATCGTTGACGTCATGATGCCTGGACAAAATGGTATTGATTTCACTTACGCACTTCGTCAAACAAGAGACGTTCCTATCCTCATGCTCACAGCTTTATCAGAAACAGATAACCGCATCCATGGCTTAGAAGCAGGCGCCGATGATTATCTTGCTAAGCCATTTGATCCTCGTGAACTTCTCCTTCGCATTCATGCCATTTTACGACGTGGTTTTCCACTAAACCAGCCGAAAATCGAGCAGATTATTTTTGGACCATATATCTTTTCCATTGCGCGGCGCGAACTCAAGAAAGGAGGAGAAGTTATTAAATTGACAGATAACGAACAAAAAATGATGGTTATTTTTGCTGAAAATGCAGGAGATATCATTCCACGCCATAAATTTGCAATGGATGATAAAAATATTAGCGAACGTGCAATTGATGTACAAATCAACCGCCTTCGCCGTAAGATCGAAGAAAATCCAGCACTCCCAATATGGCTCCAAACCGTACGAGGAGTAGGTTATAAACTTTCCATTGAACAAGCATAGCATGATCATAGCTGCAAGAAAATTTATCCGCTGGCTGACAAAGAAAATGCCAAAACGGCTTTATGCCCGCTCTTTGATCATTATTATTGCCCCTATGGTCCTTCTACAAACAGTGATTGCTTATGTTTTTATGGAGCGCCACTGGCAAATGGTGACCGAACGCCTTTCTACCGCTGTTGTCCATGATATTTCCGCTATTATTGATATCATTGAAACATATCCGCAACAAGATAACTACGAGGACATCAAACGCATTGCACAACAACGTATGGGATTAAACATGGCTCTTCTCCCTCCTACCCCTCTTCCTCCACCAGGACCAAAACCATTTTTTGCAATTCTAGATTATTTTCTCAGTGAAGAAATCACCCGTCAAATTAATCGCCCCTTCTGGATTGATACAGTAGGCGATTCTGATCTTGTTGAAATCCGTATCCACCTTGGTCATGCTATCTTACGCGTGTTTGCACCACGTAGCCAAGCCTATGCTTCCAATACTGCGATTTTTTTAAGCTGGATGGTCGGAACAGCTCTTTTTTTACTGCTGATAGCGATTTATTTTCTGCGCAACCAAATCAAGCCAATTCAACAATTGGCTGAGGCAGCAGAAAGTTTTGGACGTGGTCGTCCTTTACCTGAAGGATTTCAACCACAAGGAGCTGATGAAGTTCGTCGTGCTGGCATTGCTTTTTTACGCATGCGTGAACGCATTGAACGCCAAATTGAACAACGTACCATGATGCTTTCAGGCGTAAGCCATGATTTAAGAACAATTCTCACACGTTTTAAACTTCAGCTCGCCCTAGCAAATACTGACTTTGATATGAAACCCCTTGAGCAAGATGTAAGCGACATGCAAAACATGTTAGAAGATTATCTTGCTTTCGCCCGTGGTGAAAAAAATGAAAGTGTTACAACCTTTGATTTGAGCACTCTCATGCAAAAATTTTCCACCGATGCACATCTTCACAAACGTCAATTTTCTTATACCATTGAAGGGCCTACACAAATACAAGTACGCCCTCGTGCTTTCACACGCTTGGTCAGCAATCTCGTCTCAAATGCATTTTATTACGCCAACACCATTAAACTGACAGCCAACTCTCAAAAAGAATCCTTTATATTGATCATCGATGATAATGGACCTGGAATTCATAAAGATATGCGTATAAAAGTTTTTAAGCCATTCTTCAGAATTGATAAAGCAAGAAACCAAGATGCAAGCGGAACGGGACTGGGCCTTTCTATTGCCCAAGACATAGCGCGCAGCCACGGAGGCAATATTCAATTAGATGACAGCCCTCTAGGGGGCTTACGTGCTATTATTGATATCCCCCTATGAGCAATCTTTCAGCAAACCGTCTATAAACAATAACAGACTTGATATTTTAAGCATTCCCTACAGTTTCAAACAAAGTGTATTGCAGTGCCTTATAAGCGCTTTCTCCCGATAAAGCTACCATCTGAAAAGCAACATAATGGCTTTCACAGGCTTTCAAAGCGTGTATCAACAATGTTTCAACCTGTATATGGGATGGATGCGCTCCACCAGCCAAAAGGAGACCTTGCCGATAAATAATCGAATTATTCCTCTGCCAGTAATCAAAATGTCCCAACAACAACTTTTCATTAATCGCAAGCAATAAGCGTTGTATTTCAGCTGTTCGAGCATTTTCAATAGAAAGCTCAAATGAACAAGCCAAATGCAACGCTTCCTGCTCTTCCATCCATGAAAAAGCAAGACGATAATTTGCCCGTTTTCCTTCCACACAAACGCTAATTTCATCTTGGGCATCCCGCTCAAACGACCAATCATATTCACAGGCAATCTGTTCGATAAAGTCAACAGGATGCTCTTTTCTTTTTGTGGCGCAAAATGCAAGCCTCATCACAATCCTCAATCATCTTAAAACATTGTCAACAAAATATAAACCGCTTAAGTTGTAACAATATTTTGTCACAATCAGAACTTTTACACCAAACAAATACACATTAAAAACATCAAAACCACACCCCCCCAGAACACAATCATGCTCTTTAGGGCAACCTGATAATCATAAAACGAATCATCAAGTTTTTTCAGTGTATTGATACAAATTCATAGCGCCAGCCCCCATGATTCAAAAAAATGCATTTTACCCAAAAAAAATTTTAAAATAAATAAATGCTCCGCTCTAACAGACTCAAGATTAAGCATTTTTTAGTTTCAAACATCCCATTGAAAAATTGGGGATATTTTTTAAAAGTTTTTTTAGAGAAACTATTTTTCTTTTTTTCGTGTCTTATTTTTTTCCAAATCATCTTTTTCTAAATCATCAAGACGCTTTTTCAAATCAGCATTATCAGCATGGATTTTCAGCACCATCTCCTTAAAGGTCTCAAATTCTTCACGTGAAACAAGATCAAGCTTGTTGGCTATCTTTTCAGCCTGCACACGAAAAGCTGTTCCAGCTTCACGTCGTATACCTTGCGCAACGTCAGCAGCATCTGTTGCTAATTTTGCTAATTCATCAAGAATACGGTTTGATCCATTACGCATAACATTTTTCCTTAAATTTTAATATTAACACACGCATTATAGCGTATTCTCATAACATTTAGATACTGTAATTTGTTCCTTTTATCCTATTTTTTACCACGATGAGCAAAAATCTATTCCCCTTCCTGACTTGACCATTGTGCATTCATCTGTCATTTCTGACCATCAGAGTCACTTCATATCCATCTTATATAATGTAAAGTGCTTAATTCATGAACAATCTTGTCTGTCCAGCCATTGCCTTTCCAGATTTTATCAATCCGGTAATTGTCCGTTTAGGTCCCCTTTCTCTCCATTGGTATGGGCTTGGTTATGTTGTGGGTATTCTTTTTGCTTGGTGGTATGCGCAAAAATTATTAAAAAAACCGTCTCTATGGCATAAAAACCACCCTCCTATGAATAAAGAGAAGATAGGAGACTTTGTTGTTTGGTCTGCTATCAGTGTCGTTGTTGGTGGGCGCTTAGGACAAGTTCTTGTATGGGATCCCATTTATTATTTTAGCCATCCAAGTGCTATCATCGCAGTGTGGGATGGAGGGATGTCCTTTCATGGTGGTCTCATTGGCATTACAATTGCAATGATTTTGTTCGCCCGTAAAAATAACATCAATATACGAGAAATGTTTGATATAATTGCTGCCGGAGCACCTATCGGTATCGGTATTGTAAGGATATGCAATTTCATTAACCAAGAATTATGGGGAAACGTTACAACACAACCTTGGGCCGTTTGTTTTCCCTTAGATCCTGACTATTTACCCCGCCATCCAAGCCAACTTTACGAAGCATTTATGGAGGGATTCCTTCTTTTCATCATTCTCTTCATTGTTATTTTTGCTTTCAAAGCATTAAAACGCTCTGGCGCTGTATCAGGAATATTTATTATAGGTTATGCAATAGCACGTAGCATCTCAGAAATTTATCGTGCTCCCCAAGAAGATCCAGAATGGTTTTCCACCCTTTTTCATTCTACTGGTTTTACCTATGGTATGGCTTTATCCCTTCCTATGTTCCTTTTAGGGGGGTATCTCCTCCTTCAAGCTTTTAAAGACAAATCTAGCAAAAATGGCAACCCTGAAAGAAAAAATTAAGAAAATTATTGCGCTTCATGGCCCAATTTCTGTCAGTCAATATATGACGCTAACACTCACAGACCCTCAATTTGGCTATTATCGGACACAAACACCCTTTGGAAGCGCTGGTGATTTTATAACAGCCCCTGAAATAAGCCAATTATTTGGAGAAATGATAGGCATTTGGCTTCTCGCAAGCTGGAAAGCTCATGGTTGTCCTCACCCTTTTATTGTTGCAGAAATAGGTCCAGGACGCGGAACTTTAATGAGTGATATTTTGCGAACCATGCAAAAATTATCCTCAACTGCATTTAATTCTGCCGGAGTTTTCCTTATTGAAATAAGTGAAAAGCTCGCCAAAGAACAAAAAAAATCTCTTGCTCCTTATCAAAAACAAATTCATATCATTGAAAATTTTAATCAAATCCCTTCAAACGCACTTTTTTTCATTGCCAATGAGTTTTTGGATACGCTCCCCGTCAATCAATACATTAAAATCGATGGAGAATGGAGAGAACGCCGCATTACAGTCAATCAAGATGGAGATTTTATCTTTATTGCTGCCCCGCGTAGACTACCCTCTTCTTGTCTACAATCCTATTGCTCTGGAATGCCTGATGGAACAATTTTTGAACATGCGCCCTCACGACATCAATTCGTGCAACAACTTAGCAACCATTTAATGCAAGTAACAGGTTCTGCTTTGCTTATTGATTATGGTGCTCGTGAGCTTGCTTTTGGCGATACACTACAAGCACTCTCAAAACATAAATTCCGTGATATTTTTGATGCTCCAGGTCAACATGATTTAACATCTCATGTAGATTTTTCCTTTTTAAAGGATATAGCCCTTGAACAAGGCTGTTTTATTGAAATCTTAGAACAAGGAGACTTTCTTTTAAAAATGGGACTTCTAGAACGCGCACAACAGCTTGGGGCGAATAAAAATGCTCCATTGCAAGATAAAATTCGCCAAGATGTCGAGCGATTAGCTGGCCCAGATCAAATGGGCAAATTATTTAAAGTTTTACATATGAGTGATAAAAACATACCTGTACCTCCCAGATTTTGATGATCAAAAATATTGACAAATACGCGCATTTCACACACCATTCTCTCTTTGAAAATAACCATTTTTATGAGGAAATTTAATGAAGCCTACCTCACCCCCTATCCTTGCGAAAGAGCTTTCTGCCTTACACATACACGGGATAAAACATGGTTTTTTCACACGTCAATGCGGTATTTCAAAAAGTCTCTTTCCAAGTCTTCATGTTGGACAAAATTTAAATGATCAATCTGCGCAAAATTACCTTTTGATCGCTGATTATTTTAGTGTTGAGGTACAAAATTTAATCACTGTCAATCAAATACACTCCTCTGAAGTTATCGTAGTGAATCAACCTTTTATGGGTGAAGTTCCCAAAGCAGATGCTCTCATTACCACCGTGCCAGGACTCGTCATCGGCATTCTTACAGCAGATTGTGGTCCCGTTTTATTGGCTGATCCACAAGCCGGTGTCATCGCTGCAGTCCATGCAGGCTGGCAAGGAAGCTTAAAGGGAATTATAGAAAAAACAATTACTGTTATGGAAAAACAAGGAGCCAAAAGACAATCAATAACAGCAGTTCTTGGTCCTTGTATTGGCCCTTGCCACTACGAAGTCACAGACGAATTTTACCAACAATTTATTGAGTGCGAGAGTAAATTTCAAAAATATTTTTTAAAAACAGATAAAGTTAATCACTTTCACTTTAACCTGTGGGCATTCATTCTCAATCAACTCAAAGAAGCAGGGGTTAGTGCTTCTTGTTTAGAACTTTGCACCTACCAAGATGAACAGCGTTTTTTCTCCTATCGGCGTGCAACACTCCGAAATGAACCGGATGATGGACGACAATTTTCTGCGATTATGTTGACGAGATGAAATAGGGCTTTTTCATCTAAAGAGAATAGCAAAACTGCAAAATAAAATTTTTGCTTACAGTGAAACAAGAAACACTCTCAAACATTGTGCTTTTTATCAAAAATATTTTCTTAACAAACAAAGTATGAAGGGGCTAACTATTCTTATTCTCAAAAATTTGCCTGGATGGCTAAATTCAAAACAATTTTTAAACATGAACTTTGCTTTATTCTTTTTATACAGAAAACCATATCCGCATTGTTTTATAGAGTAAAAGAAAAAATAAAACACAGAAGCTCTTTAATAAGAAAAGATAAAATTGTAACGTTTTTGTAATTGTTATCCTTGCAATCTGATAATAAGAAGTTAAAAAAACTTATCATACTCTACCATGACGACTCAGAGGTTCCACTATGAAGCTTTTCTGCGGCAATTCTAATCCACGCCTTGCTGAAGATGTTACAAATTATTTAAGCATTCCCTTAGGCAAAGCAACCGTGAAACGCTTTGCTGATCAAGAAATTTTTGTAGAATTACATGAAAATGTCCGTGGACAAGATGTGTTTGTTTTACAATCCACATCCTATCCAGCCAACGATCATTTGATGGAACTGCTCATTATGATTGATGCGCTTCGCCGCTCTTCTGCGCGTCGTATTACAGCCGTCATCCCCTATTTTGGTTACGCACGCCAAGACCGTAAACCTGGACCACGCACCCCCATTTCCGCAAAACTTGTTGCCAACTTGATTACCGAAGCAGGAGCCCACCGTGTTTTAACATTGGATCTTCATGCCGGACAAATTCAAGGTTTTTTTGATATTCCCACAGATAATCTCTATGCTGTTCCGGTTATTTCTCGCGATGTCAAAATGCATTACTCGCTTGAAAATGTTATTGTTGTTTCACCTGATGTTGGAGGGGTGGTACGCGCCCGCTCACTTGCCAAGCGCTTAAATAGTTTGCTGGCTATTGTTGATAAACGTCGCGAACGTCCTGGTGAATCAGAAGTTATGAATATCATCGGAGATGTCTCTGGAAAAGATTGTCTTTTGCTTGATGATATTGTTGATTCTGGTGGAACTCTATGCAATGCAGCAAGTGCTCTCCTAAAACACGGTGCCAATAGTGTTACGGCTTACATCACGCATGGTGTTCTTTCTGGAAATGCTATTGAGCGTATTACTAACTCAGAGATGAAAGAATTGGTTATTACAGATTCGATTATGCCAACAGGGGCCATTGAAAAAGCCCATAATATTCGCGTTCTGCCGATTTCCGACCTGATTGGCGAAGCAATCGCTAGAACAGCAGCAGAACAATCTGTCTCAAGTTTATTCGGTTAAAGTGGTGCTTTAGGATCTCCTGGTGCCGTTTCGACACCAAGATCAGGAAATGCAACGATGCGTTGACCACTAAAATGTGTATGAATAACAATGAGTCCGCGCTCTTCAAAATAGGTTAAAAGCCGACGTGCACGGCTTAAAGAGTGTGTTCCATAAAGACGGGCTAAAAATGCATCGGATGGGCATGGCTTTCCGCCCAATGCGGCCTGTGCCACATTCAAGAAGACTCCTTGAACATCATCTTCCAAACTTTCTGATATCTGCAAAATATGTTTCCAATGTTCACTTACAGCTGTTTGTTCATCGACAAAAGCTTGAGCAATCGCCAATTTACGCCGAAATTGTGAAAGATTAAAAGGAACTTTAGACATACCATGGATACGGCAACGAACTGAAAAATCTTGATAAAGCACTGCTGTTGAACGATAAAAAGCCTCAGGATCCTCAAGAATTTCTCGAATAACATGTTCTGCTTGACACTCTCGCTCAACATCAGAAAGTTCAGGAAATAAACTTAGGTTTTCTTCTAAGTCCTCTTGTTTTTTATGCACCACCTCCTCTAACATCTCGTGCATTGATTTTTCTCTCACAGGCTCTCGTATTTGTTTAAATGGCGTTAAAATTTCCTCTGGTGAAGCCGTAAAAACGAGTTCTTTTGCATCTATGTGCTCTGTTGGAAGTGGCATTAATTTAGGGCTAGAAGAGCGTGCTAAAGTTTCAACCGAACCAATGATAATTGGTAAGGGACGTCGTGATAAAGCAGGACCTAAAGCGATAAAATGTCCCCGCTCAAGATCTCTAAACATTTCCGCTTGACGACGCTCCATCCCCAAAAGATCAGCCGCACGCATCATATCAATATCTAAAAAAGTCCGACCTATTAAAAAATTTGAAGCTTCAGCAGCAACATTTTTGGCAAGCTTAGCCAAACGTTGTGTTGCAATAACACCAGCAAGTCCCCGTTTACGTCCTCGACACATAAGATTTGTCATAGCACTCAGAGAAATTTTACGCGCTTCATCGGAAACTTCTCCTGCCGCAGTTGGAGCAAACAATTGTGCCTCATCAACCACCACAAGCATAGGATACCAATAATCACGTTCCACATCAAACAGTGCCCCAAGAAAAGCCCCCACAGCACGCATCTGTTGTTCAGTATCCAAGCCCTCCAGGTTAAATACCACCGAAACCCGATGTTGCCGAATGCGATGAGCAATACGCGTCAATTCTAATTCGCTACGTTGAGCCTCTACAATAACATGACCAAATTTATCGGCCAAAGTGATAAAATCGCCTTCTGGATCAATCACGCAGTGCTGCACCCACTTAGCACTTTGTTCTAAAAGACGGCGTAAAAGATGTGATTTCCCTGAACCGGAATTACCTTGTACAAGAAGACGTGTCGCCAATAATTCTTCCAAATCAAGAAGCGCTGGCATCGATTTATGCAAAGCACGACTCTCTGACATCTCACCCAAGGCAATCTCAACCTTCATAACATCTCCAGTGTTTAATTTTAAACATATTAGCGCCTATTGGTTGATTCTCCATCCGCATAGTAATTTGTAACATTTCCTCCTTTTTAACGGTAGAAATCATCGATTTTTCCCACAACTCTTGCATCTATGAATAGTTTGAATTATAGAACAAGCTTCTACGTAGACACCCTTGGAGGCAGCGTAGAATGGAGCAATCGCTGTTTTCTAGCGCATATCTTCATATCCATGCAAAAACTGTTATTGTTTTTGAAGGATCTCCAATCATGTAAAAAGGACTTAAATTATGAGTAAAAGCTACACTCTTAAGGCCGAAAAACGCGAGCGGGTTGGTAAGGGGTCCTCCCGTGAACTTCGCCGCAACGGTCTTATCCCTGCTGTCATTTATGGTGAAAAACAACCTCCTTTGGCAATAACAGTTCCCTATAAAGAGATTTTCTACAAAATCCAAGCCGGTGGCTTTCGGACCACCATTGCAACGATTGTCCTCGACAAGAAAAAAATTATGGTCTTGCCAAAAGATTACCAATTGGACCCTGTGCGTGACTTTCCTCTCCATGTCGATTTCTTACGCATTTCAGCAAAATCTGTTGTAGAAGTGAATATTCCTGTCCACTTCCTCAATGAAGATACAGCACCTGGACTTAAAAAGGGTGGTGTTCTCAATATTGTTCGCCATGAAATTGAATGTACCGCTCCAGCAAATGCTATTCCTGAGGCTATTGAAATTGATCTCTCCAGCTATTCTATTGGTGATTCTATCCACATTTCAGCTGTGCAACTGCCAAAAGATGTGACACCCATTATCCAAGATCGCGACTTTACTATTGCAACCATTGCAGCGCCTGCGAGCGTAGATGTCAGTGATGAAACTTCCGAACAAGAAAAAGATGAAGACGAGGCGCAAACTTCATAAAACTCAACAGGCGGGAATTTTTCCCGCCTTAATTTATGAAACGTATACTCCCCTCACACTTTGACTGAAGGTACATATGTGGCTTATTGCTGGTCTTGGCAATCCTGGTTTGCAATATCAAAATAACCGCCATAATATCGGTTTTATGGCTGTTGATACTATTTATCAGTCCTTTTCTTTCTCTCCATGGTCGAAGAAGTTTCAAGCAGAAATCTCTAGCGGTTTTATAAATAATGAGAAAATTTTTCTTATTAAACCGCAAACTTTTATGAATCTTTCGGGGCAAGCTATCGGTGAAGCTTTGCGATTTTATAAACTCGATTTAAAGAGTTTGATCATTATTTATGATGAGTTAGACCTGTCACCGGGAAAAGTCCGTGTAAAAATCGGAGGAGGAAATAATGGGCATAATGGTATTAAGTCTATTGATGCCCATTGTGGTAGCGACTATTGTCGCATACGTATAGGTATTGGTCATCCTGGAAGCAAGGAACTTGTTCATCATCACGTTTTAGGAAACTTTACCAAATCTGATCAAGAATGGTTGCTCCCTCTCTTAGAGACCATTGCAAAAAATATTGCTCTCCTCATAAAGGGTGACAAATCTCTTTTTATGAATGAAGTTTCACAAACGATAAAAAATAAAAACTTATTCTAATCTTTTATTTCTCTCATCGGTAAAAAAATCAATATTTCTCTATAGAAATTTTATATAATATATTGATTTATAAAATTAATTTTTTGTACGCTAAATAAAAACACCCAATATCATAAAATTCAATTCAAGTCTATTGATAATGAAATAATCAAAAACATTGGCTTACACCTCACAAATTGGAAAGGTATACGGATAAAAACTCTTGAAAAAAGAAAAAAATGCCTCTTATAAAACTTCTCAAAAGCAAAACCTGTTTGGGCAATATGAAAATCTGGCAAATAAAATAATGATATTTGTGCAGACTTTTTGAAAAAGAAAGGTCTATACTCTTTGGAAGAAAGAGAAGATTGGACAGCAAACCAAAATACTCAAATGGCTCTTTTCAATCTTCTCCCTAAAATTAAAAATCATTTGGCTGAATGGTTGACTCTAGCGGATCGTAGCCATTTGATTGTTGACTGTAAACTGTAGGCGCACTTCTATTGTTTTGTAACACCACAACGCGCGAACCAACGGGAACGCGATCATAAAGATCAATAATATCTTGATTGAGCAAACGGATACATCCGCTTGAAATGGCACGCCCTATTGACCAAGATTCATGTGAGCCATGAATACGGAAAAGTGTGTCTTTCCCATTTTTGAAAAGATAAAGTGCTCGCGCGCCTAATGGATTATCGGGTCCTGGAGGCATTCCTTTCCCCAAATGCCCATAACGTTCTGGTTCTCGTGCCATCATTGCTGCTGTCGGAGCCCAATTGGGCCAGCGACGCTTGCGCTGTACAACTCCCTCACCTTCAAATGCTAGGCCTTCCTTACCGACCCCAATCCCATAGCGTAAAGCTTTTCCATTTTCACCAATAAGGTAAAGAAAACATTCTTGCGTATCGATAACCAACGTTCCAGGTGGATAAGATGTATAATAAATCACTTCTTGTCGCCAAAACTTTGGATCAATTGTTGTAAGATCAACAGCAGGTAACGGATAAGTTTCATTCGTTACAGGACCGTACAAAGCCTGTATTTCTGGTGGAATGTATCGAGCTTGTTGAAAAGAAGCCGATGACATATCTGATTGATGTGTTGTAGCACATCCAGCTAAAGCTAAAAGTGCTGCAGTTAAAAAGGCACAACGAGATAACACTCTTCTATTTTCTCCCATTAATTATTTACGCAGATCTGCGTACCATGAAAAACTTAGCACACTATTAACATTAACTCGAAGTTTTCTTAATTATTAAGTTTAAGAAAAACTTTAAAAGATAAAAAACAGGTTATTCATTGCTGTAGACTTTTTTCTCACTTATCACAATACAAAGGCTATAACTCTTCTGAAAATATGCTATAAAGAATTTTTATCTTGACCAATAAAATCAATAGAAAAGAAAGATTCTCATGGGCTTTAAATGCGGTATTGTCGGATTACCTAATGTTGGAAAATCAACTCTTTTTAATGCGCTCACAAAAACAGCCACTGCACAGGCGGCCAATTATCCTTTTTGTACCATTGAACCCAACACCGGTGAAGTTGCTGTTCCAGATTCACGAATGGAAAAAATTGCTTCCATCGCTGGTTCAAAAGAGATTATTCCTACACGCATTAATTTCGTTGACATTGCAGGGCTTGTGCGTGGCGCTTCAAAAGGCGAAGGTTTAGGAAACAAATTTTTAGCCAATATCCGTGAGGTTGATGCCATTATTCACGTTTTACGCTGTTTTCAAGATGATGATATAACCCATGTAGAAGGACATATTGATCCCCTTTCTGATGCCATAACCGTTGAAACTGAACTCATGCTGGCGGATTTAGAAAGTCTTGAGAGACGAATCGTACAAATTCGCAAACGAGCCACTGGAAAAGATAAAGAAGCTCTCACAATTCTACCCGTTATGGAAAAAGCATTAAATATCTTGCAACAGGGAAATCCTGTTCGATTGTTGCTTAAAGATATCTCTTCTGAAGAACGCCGCATCCTTGAGAACTTAAATCTTCTCACTTCTAAACCCGTCCTCTATGTATGCAATGTAAGTGAAAATGACGCTGCTCATGGAAATAACTTTACACGAATGGTCGAAAAAATGGCAGCAGAGCAAAATGCTCAAAGCATTATCATTTCTGCTTCCATTGAAGCTGAAATTACCCAACTTAATGATGCCGAGGCTTCAGAGTACCTTAATGCCCTAGGGCTTTTTGAACCAAGTCTAAACCGCCTCATTCGTGCTGGCTATTCTTTGCTTGACCTCATTACTTATTTCACCTGTGGACCTAAAGAAACACGAGCATGGACAATCACACGTGGCACGAAAGCACCCCAAGCTGCGGGTGTTATTCACTCAGATTTTGAGCGTGGCTTTATCCGCGCTCAAACCATCAGCTACGAGGATTATATTGCTTTAGGAGGAGAAAACGGTGCAAAAGAAGCGGGCAAAGCCCGTGATGAAGGTAAAGAATATATTGTGCAAGACGGTGATGTTATGTTGTTTAAACATAATACTTAAATAGTCTCTCTCTTAATATTTTGTGCCTTTTAAGCAAATAAAGAATAGGTATAGGATTTACAAATATCTCTTCTATAAAGCTTTAAGGATTAAATATTCTGTTTGAAGTATTTTTAAGCTGTACAAAACGTATAGAGTATTTTTCTTTCAAAAAAATTGAAATTGTTCGTTTCTTTACCTTATCAAAATCATTAAGATCTAATCTCAATTTTCCTTTGAGTTTAAAAAAACAAAAAGAGCTTATTGCCTAAAAGTTTTACATTTCTCAAATGCTCTGTATAAAAAACAGTGCCATCACGTGTTATGACAGCAACTGTTCTAATCGTAGACAATGGAAACACGAAATCAGCGTGCCCAATGCCCTTCATATTTAAATGTTGGAGCGTCTTTTAAAGAATCCTTTGTGGCATTTGTAATAAGTTTCCACTTACCATAATCATTTGTCATCTGGATTGTTTTTGGAGATACGACCACATAACTCTCCCCTATACCAAGGAAACCACCAACAGCAATAACAAACCCTGCAATGTTATTTTCACGCAAAATAATATCTTTTACTTCACCAATATTTTCATTTTCTATATTATAGACATCTGCACCAATAAGACTGGAAGCGACAAAATCCGTTGCTAAAGGTGTAACATAACGCACAGACATATCTGATCCCACCTGTACAACACCCGTTGCAGAAACCATTTCAGGTTTAGAAGGAACTTCAAAAGACTGAGCGTAAGTACTAGAAACCATTAAAGCAGATATAAGAGTAGTCCATACAGTTTTTTTCATTTTAACATCTCCGTTTTTACTTTGCTTTTACTTTATAAACATCAATGCATCATAATCAGATTTGTTCCCTACACTCTTTATACTCTTTCAAGACCAGCTCCCATAATTTTTTCTTCTATTCTTTTACCTTCTCCTTTCATTTTTCTTCTAAACTACGCCAAATACGGTTTTTTAAAATATAAACAAGCCCCCCAAAAATGATCAAAAATAAGATAACACGAAAACCGGTTTTTTTACGAATTTCCATATGAGGATCAGCAGCCCACATCAAAAAAGCCGCAACATCACGCGCATAATATTCAACAGTTTCCGGAGTTCCGTCTTCATAAGAAACAACACCATTACTCAATGGAGGCGCCATAGCTATAGAATTACCAGCAATAAAATAAGGATTATACCAAAAACCATCAGCAATTTCTGTATTTTCTGGAGCTTCCTGATATCCCGTTAAAAGGGCTGTAATATAATCTGGACCAGCAGTATTATAATGGGTAAGCACCTCAGAAATAACAGCAGGAAATGGTAAAGATACGGCACGTGCACGCGCCATTAATGATAAATCTGGAGGAGAAGTGCCATGAAGAATATTTCCTTCTGCTTCTTCATAAGCAAAGGGAGAAGGAAAATAATCCGTTGCGACACCAGCACGTTTAAAAAACTGCCCTTCTCGATTAGGACCATCGCGCACTTCATATTGCCCTGCAAAAGCTTTAATCTGTTCTTGATCATAGCCAAGAGCTTTTAAATCGCGAAAAGCCACATATCTTAACCCGTGGCAGCTAGAACAAACCTGTTTATAAACCTTTAATCCACGTCGCAACTGTGCTTTATCATAAATGCCAAATGGCCCTGAAAAACTCCATTCCTGTTTTTTAGGGACATGTAAAGGAAAAGAAACAAACCTCTCCTCTTTATCAGAGATATTACCAGCTACACTCTGAAAAGGAAATCCTATTACTGCTATAACAAGCAATCCAATAAAAGTATTTACCATAGTTTATTTTGTTTCTGTTTCATATCTTCAGTAATTGAAGAAGGAAGAGAACGCCCCTTTTCAAAAAGAGGGAGGACCGGCAAAACAATCAGAAAGAATATAAAATAATAAGCGGTAGCCAATTGCGTCCATAAAAGAATACTATCATTGATTTCCCTTGAACCTAGATAGCCAAGAAACACAACATCAGCAATAAATGTCCAAAAGAAAATTTTATAAACAGGTCGATACCTTGCAGAACATATTTTAGAGCGATCTAACCATGGAACAAGAAACAAAACGAAAATCGAACCTGCTAAGAGAATAACTCCTAAAAAAGTTGATGAAAGAGCACCAATATTAAAAGTGATGGCACGCAGTATGGCATAAAAAGGCAAAAAGTACCACTCTGGAACTACGCGAAGGGGTGCCTTTAAAGGATCAGCAACAGTATAATTTTCAGCCTGTCCCATATAATCAGGCATATAAAACAAAAACCAAGCAAAAAAGACGAGAAAAACAGTAATGGCAAAAATATCTTTGATAAGCGCATAGGGTGTAAAAGGAACAGTTTCCTCATCTGATTGTATTGTAAGACCCGTTGGATTACCCTGCCCAACTTGATGGATTGCAAAAATATGAATTCCCACGAAAAAAAGTAAAACAAATGACAACAAATAATGAAGCACATAAAAACGGTTCAATGTTGGTTGTCCAACACTATAACCACCAAGAAGCGTCTCATGCAACCATGTGCCCACAAAAGGAATGGCTTTCAAAAGTCCAGCAACCACTGAAGCAGCAGAAACAGACATCATCCCCCAAACCAAGACATAACCAAAAAACGCTATTGCCATCATGATGATATAAATAAACATGCCCGTAACCCAAACCATCTCACGCATATTTTTATAAGAACCATAATAAAGTCCACGGGCTAAATGAATATAAACAGCGATAAAAAAGAAGGATGATCCCACACAATGCCACGGACGAAAGAGCCAACCAAACTGTCCTTCACGTCTAAAACGTTCACCCGTTTCAAAAGCCAAATGAACATCCGGAACATAATGCAGTGACAAAACAAGACCTGTCAAAAGCTGTGATAAAAGCATAACGGTCAAAATACCACCAAATGTATAAAAATAGTTCAGATTACGTGGTACAGGAAAAATAACAAATACATTATAAAAAAAACGAGGAAGTGGTAAACGCTTATCAAACCAACGAGCAAGAGAAGTTTTAGGAGAATAGGGAGGAAATCTTGCCATTTCTTTATCCTATTTTCAGTAAAGTATCAGAAAGAAATCGATAAGGTGGAATGGCGAGGTTATAATTAGCAGGTCCTGAACGCACTCTGCCAGCTGTATCATAAACAGACCCATGACATGGACACAACCATCCACCAAATCGTCCCGATTGGCCAAGTGTTACACAACCAAGATGTGTACAAAGATTAATGAGAATAAGCCAATTCTCACGCCCTTTACCTGCTGAACGCGCAAAATCTGTTGCTTCTTCTTCGCCTTCAAGATTAGGATTGCGGGCTTGGCGATCTCTTAGAAGACTCAATTTGGTAGCGCGCGCTTCAGCAATTTCTTTCGCAGTGCGGTTACGAATAACAACAGGTTGTCCACGCCACTTCACCGTCACCGACATGCCCTCTTCAATACCAGAAAGGTCTACCTCAACAGAAGAAGATGCCAAAACAGCCTCATCTGGACGCAATTGACGAACAAAAGGCCACGCAACAATCCCCATTCCAACTGCTCCTGCAACAGCTGTTACCAAAAAGAGAAAATCCCGCCTCGTCTGCTCACCCATTGCCTTAACTTCAAAGAGACACTCTGCTAAAATATCTTTTTATCACACCCTCTCCTATTGCACAATGCTTGGATTAATCACCATTGCCTTAACAAATACCTCTGAAAAAACTTCTACTCTTTGTATGGCTGATATAAAACCTAGTTTAATGATCATTTATCATTCTACAAAGTGAATAAAAAGCCTAAATACCCTAGGTTTATTTCAAATCTCTGTTCCTATTCAATCAATCAAAACCTTTCCAACCCTGATAAAACCCGAGACCCTTAAAGAAAAAAACTTTCTTGTTATGGTCAAATCTCCATCCCAATGAAGGATTCAACCTCATAAATATCCTCCTTTTCACCATAATGGACCCATTCATTTCATGAATCATAAGACTCCTTTTTACCTCAAACAAATCTTTGACCGTAACTTTTTCCAGAAACTTAAAGTGCATAAAAACTAAATATAAAAATCATATATTTCTTGAGCATATTTTTCGAATAAATTACGGCTCTTCTTTACAAAGTTGAAAAAAGTCATATTACAGAGAACATGACACTTCATATAGCTCTTTTCCAACCTGATATTGCTGGTAATACCGGAACGATTTTACGTCTTAGTGCTTGTTTTGGTTTACATGTGCACATTATTGAACCCGCAGGCTTTAACCTGTCGGATCGTAATCTCAAACGCGCAGGATTGGATTATCTCGAATATGCTTCCTTAGAGAAACACATTGATTGGCAACATTTTTTAAGCTCTATGAAACACTTTAACCGCCGTCTTTTGCTTTTAAGTACAAAAGCAAAAACATGCTATACGCAGATAGACTATCAAAAAAATGATGTTTTACTTTTTGGTCGTGAATCCGCTGGCGTCCCCGATTATGTTCATGAAGCTGCCGATTACACATTGAAAATTCCCATGAAACCACACGCTCGCTCGCTCAATATTGCCATGAGCGTAGCCATAACAGCAGGAGAAGCATTGCGCCAAATTGGTTATCATGAAGGAAACTGTGATCTATAAAAATACAACAATTCTATCAAAGCATTAATAGAATGATTAAATACCTCTCATATAAAAATGCATTGAACATCCTCCTCTTTATGCTCATACAAAATACAAACCGTTATCATTATTCTCTTTAATCTTTTCAAAAAATCTCCCTTATTTTGATATGGTTTATTAAGAGGTATTTTCCCCCCTTATAATCGTTTTTTCTCACACAGCTTCCCTCACTTGTGACAAATAAGGAAATAATTTTGACTGATATAATATGAATAGGTTTGAAATAAGACGATCTTACGATATTTGGCGCTCTTTTTTCATATGAGCAATGGTAAATTATTATTATAAATCAATTTGTTCTAATAAGGCATGACGATCCATTAAAAATCCACTTTCAATCCATATCATTTCTAGTTCTTTAAGCTTTTGTCCTAAAAGGATACCTTTCGAAAAACCTTTTTTTATTAAATCATTACCATTAATGGGAAAAGTTGGAATCTGCCATTCTTGAACAAGCTGATAAAGTTTGAGATAATTTTCTTTTTTTTGCAAAGCCGCGCTTTTTTCTAGAGTATCGACATGTGATGCAGCAACAGACAAGGATAATTGATCTAAAACCGGTTGTCGCCCATGAAAATAAATTAATTTTTGCACAAAATGGGCAGAACAGTTTTGGCTTATTATTTCTAACTCTGCCCATTCCTTTAACCGTGTTGTTTCCTTATGGGATAAACGCAAGCGCTTTGCCATTTCATGAAGATGCACAGGGTTAGGAGGAAGAAGACTTTCTAGCCGTAACAAGGGATCAATTTTCCAACCAAGAGCCTGTTCTGTTTTCACCAATGCGTGGATTGCATCAATGCCCCATTTTTCTGTTTCAGGAAAAATGAGTGACAAAATTCTGCTTTGGCGCATCCACAAAAGAGCACGTGTTGGGTCAGAAGCTAAAAGAAGCTTTTTCATTTCTGCCCAAATACGCTCAGAAGAAAGTTTTTCTAAACCGTGTTTTAAACGAACACATGCCCTCAAGCCTTCCACATCAGGTCGCCCAGCTCCATACCACGCATAAAAGCGAAAAAAACGTAAAATACGCAAATAATCTTCACTAATACGATTTTCTGCAACACCGATAAAACGAACTGTTCGGCTCATAATATCGCTCAAACCTCCTACATCATCATAAAGGTTGCCAGCCGCATCACAATAAAGGGCATTAATGGTAAAATCCCGCCGTTCAGCATCTTTTTTCCAGTCACGACCAAATACCACTTTTGCATGACGACCATCTGTTTCAATATCACTGCGAAGTGTTGTGACCTCATAAGAACATGAATGCGCAACCACTGTTATTGTACCAAACGCAACCCCTGTGGGAATAGCTTTAAATCCTGCTTCTTCTACACGTGTGATAATCTGTTGCGGTAAGCAGGTTGTCGCAATATCAATATCACTAATAGGCTGCCTTAGTAGTTGATTGCGCACCGCTCCCCCTACGATACGTGCCTCTTCCCCCTCTAAAGATAAAATACGAAGAAGTGTTTGGATATCACTTTGTTGTAACCACGCAACTTGTTTGAAGTTCTGCCTTATATTCACCCTTTAACCTTTCAAATTTTAACCTTTCAAAAAAGTTGTCTTCATTACTTTCAAAAACTCTCTTCATAAAACAAAGTTTTTAAAACATCAAACATGCCTCTTTCTTTCAAAGAAACTTTCTTCTATCCATATGCAAATATGAAAAAAATAGCTTATGATGCTTCTTTTCTTCTCATTTTCTGTTACAAACAATAAGATGTCCATTATCATACAGAGAAAATTACTATTTTTGCGACAAACGCCTTAAGGAAAAAATATGAGTCACCGTGATCCAGCGTCTAATTCTGTGAAAAAGGTTAATACCAAACAGGAGGCCCAAGCCATTATTGAGGATATTGATACGGCACACAAAGAATTAGATATTATACAACAAGAAATTGACAAAGTTATTTTTGGGCAAAGTCATATCATTGAATATGCTTTAACGGCTATTTTTGCCGGTGGTCATGCTCTTCTTGTCGGTGCTCCAGGGCTTGCAAAAACACGTCTTGTAGAAACATTGGGAGCCGTTTTAGGACTTGATGAAAAACGTATCCAATTTACCCCAGACCTTATGCCATCAGACATTATCGGTTCTGAAATCATGGATTCTGATAAAGAGGGGAAACGTTCTTTTCGCTATGTTCAAGGTCCCATTTTCACGCAGCTTCTCATGGCTGATGAAATCAATCGAGCCTCTCCACGCACACAGTCAGCTCTTTTACAGGCTATGCAGGAATATCATGTAACCGTTGCAGGAACCCGTTATGATTTACCACAACCTTTTCATGTTCTTGCAACGCAAAATCCTCTCGAACAAGAAGGGACCTACCCACTTCCTGAAGCTCAACTCGATCGCTTTTTGATGCAAATTGATATTGACTATCCTGACCTTACAACAGAGCGGCGGATCATTTTGGAAACAACAAAAGAAAAAAAATCAAATGCAAAAGCAATTTTATCCGCTAAAAAATTACAAAAAATTCAAAATGTCGTTCGCAAAATGCCTCTTTCAGAAAATGTGATCGAAGCTATTTTAAAAATTGTCCGCTCAGCACGCCCTGATAAAAACAATAGCCTTGCCAATACTTATATTTCTTGGGGACCAGGACCGCGCGCATCACAAGCTCTTTCACTTTGTGTTCGTGCTCGTGCTCTTTATTATGGGCGTTTAGCCCCCTCGCTTGATGATGTTGAAGCATTGGCCTATCCCGTATTACAACACCGCATGGCCCTTAATTTTTCTGCTCGTGCTGAAGAGATAACCGTAAAAGATATTATCAATAACCTTGTGAAAGATGCCCTTTAAATGGCTATTGGCAAAAAAGTTTTACAAAAGTCTCCATTGTCGCTGGCAAAAGAGCTGTATAAGAATAATGGCAAAATGCCATATTTCCTTTTACAAGCGCGTCATATTGCCAATACACTGATAACCGGATGGCATGGGCAACGCAAACGTGGGAATGGAGAAAATTTTTGGCAGTTTCGTCCCTATATGGAAGGAGAATCCATTGCCCGTATTGATTGGCGTCGCTCAGCGCGTGATGAAAATATGTATCTCCGTGAGCATGAATGGCAAATGACACAAACCGTTTGGCTTTGGCCTGATCAGAGCCTATCAATGCATTACTGTTCGCGCTTTTCTAAAATCTCTAAAGGCAATCATGCCATCATTTTAACCCTTGCCTTGGCATCACTTCTGGCACGGTGTGGCGAACATATTGCGATTCCCAACTTAGTGCCCCCCACAATGACATCCAATGTCGTAGAACAGATAGCATTTGCTTTAGAAGATCATTCAGATGAAAATTCATTACCCGATTTTTCAACGATTACACGCTTTTCACACGCCATTATAATGAGTGATTTTCTCGATCATCCTGAAAAAATCATCCAGCATTTAGCTCCTTTATCGACAAAACAGGTAACAGCTCATTTAATTGAAATTGCTGACCCTGCGGAAGAAAGCTTTCCCTACACAGGTCATACAGAATTTTTTGATCCTGAAACGAAAGAAAAACACATTTTTGGAAAAGCAGAAAATCTTCGTAAAAGCTATTGTAAGCTATATCAAGCACGTCGACAAGAATTAGTAAATTTTTGTGCACGACAGGGGTGGTCTTATCACGTTAGTACAACAGATCAACCTTTAACAGAAATCATTTTGCATCTTGCAAATACAATGAATGACTCTTCATTGCAAAAAAGGAGGGCACTTTGAGTTTTTCTGCTCCCTTTCTGTTATTAGGGCTCTTGTTTTTACCGGTCATTTGGTGGCTGTTGCGGATAACCCCTCCATCTCCACGTAAAGAGCTCTTTCCTCCTTTACGCTTCTTACCCAAACCAACTCATCAGCAGGAAACGGCAAAACATACCCCTTGGTGGTTACTGTTGTTGCGTTTAACCATAGCCGCACTGGTTATCATCGCTCTAGCCCGTCCCACTTGGAATCAAAAGCCAATAAGCTTTTCTGGATCTCAACCCCTTGCGCTCATTATTGATAATGGTTGGGCATCTGTAAAAGAATGGAAAAAACGTATCTCTATCGCTGAAATGCTCCTTGCACAGGCAGAAAGACAGCAAAAAAATATTTACCTTGTTGCAACGGCTGAAAATGATATCTCCAATGTGGAACCCCAACCAGCGAAGATTATAAAACAGCATTTAATGCATTTGCAACCGCGTCCTTGGCCTGTAAACCGTGTGCATATCTTAAAAGAACTCAGTAAAATAAACAAAGGAAAACCTCTTGATATTGCTTATTTAAGCGATGGATTACAAACAAATGAAGATGAAAAAACTTTTGCTTTACTTGAAAAATTAAAACCTAGAAACTTCTTGTGGTATTTGGCTGATATTTCCGATTTAACCGGCATAACATCCATAAAAAATAAAAATGGAAACATGGTTGCGCGTATTATTCGCTCAACCATACACGGTACAACGCCCACTACACTCAGCCTTTACGATTCAAATAATCAACTTCTTGGTCAATTTACGAAAAATTTCTCTGAAGGCCAAACAACAGCACTTGTTCCTTTTGATATCCCTCTTGAATTACGCAACGATATCGCTTGGATAAAAATTAATAACCAAAACCATGCTGCTGCAACTTTCTTAGTAGACAGCCATAGTAGGATAAGCCGTGTTGCTCTTCTCTCCCCCGATACCAATGAGATGGCCCAGCCTTTACTTGCTCCATTTTATTATATTATCAAAGCATTACAAGGTCATACACAGCTTATAACTTCCGGTGGAAGAGAACTTTCAACAGATATTGATCTTCTGCTTAAACAAAATCCATCTGTTTTCATTATGGGCGACATGATTAATATCCCAGAAAAAGCAGAAAAAAAGCTTTCTGATTTTGTAAATAAAGGAGGGACACTCATCCGCTTTGCAGGAGAAAAACTCAGTAGTGCAGAACATTACGATAGTCTTCTTCCGGTATCGCTGCGTCAGGGGCAACGTTCTCTTGGGAGTATTATGTCTTGGACAAAACCACAAAAACTTGCCCCTTTTGCAAAAAATAGTTTTTTCTTTGACCTTCCTTTTCCAGAAGATGTTACTGTCTCGCGCCAAATTCTTGCAGAACCAACCCCAGATCTTTTCGAAAAAACGTGGCTCAGCCTTTCGGATGGGACTCCTCTTATTACCGCAGCAAAGCGTGGGAAAGGAACCCTTATTCTCATTCATATTGCCCCTGACCCTACATGGTCTAATCTTCCTCTTTCTGGTTTTTTTGCACAAATGTTACAAAAACTAATTACGTTAGGATCTTTTGAAAACACAAACCCAACACACAGAGAAAAAAGAACAAGTGTACAAAATCCTTGGCGAACCATAGACGCTAATGGACAATTACAAGCCCCGCCCTCTGATGTTGTTCCGCTAGTCTTTAATGCCCAAAACCCACCCCGTCCTTCCTATCATACACCCCCAGGACTTTACGGTGTCAAAAATGATTTTTATGCGCTTAATCTCTTAACTGATACATCGCGTTTGATGAAACAATCATCATTATCAACTTCTCTTAATAAGAACCCTTTATCTTATGATACAAAAGAAAAAGATCTTATCGGTTCCCTTTTAGGATTAGCCCTCTTATTATTTGCTTTTGATAATTTTCTTATTTTATGGATGGGAGGGATTTTTTCTTTTAATAAATGGCGTAATCGGTTTTTCTTTTCTCTCATTATTCTGATTGGCCTGTTTTCATACGATCCAACGCTTCATGCACAAACGACAGAAAATCATCATGATAGTGTGCAAGCTGCTGGTGTAACACATCTTGCCTACGTTATAACCAACAATCATGAAATTGATACAACGAGTAAAAGTGGTCTAGAAGCCTTAAGCCAATTTATCGCAGAGCGCACAATGCTTACCCCCGGCTCTGTTAAAGCACTTGATCTCGATAAAGATGAACTCTCCTTTTATCCTCTTATTTACTGGCCAATTGATGCTAAGAGTCCTATACTAACCTCCAAAAGCCTTGAAAAAATCAATAACTTTATGAAACATGGGGGAACCATTTTATTTGACACGCGCGATCAGATAAAGAGCAATCTTAATCTTGAGGGAGATGCCACTCCAGAAACGCAGAAATTACGAACCATCTTAAAAGGGTTAAATATTCCCTCCATTGAGCCAGCCTCAACAGATCATGTTGTTGCACGTTCCTTTTATATTATGCCGGATTTTCCTGGTCTCTACCGTGGTTCACCTTTATGGGTTGAATCCTCATCAACGAACAAAAAAAATAAAAATTCTCTTACCCGCGGTGATAATGTAAGTTCCCTGCTCATCACCGCAAATAACTTTGCTGCTGCTTGGGCACTCGATGAAAAAGGGACATGGAAATATCCTCTTGTTCCTAATGATCCGATGCAACGTCTCTGGGCATTTCGCGCAGGCTTAAATATTGTCCTTTATGTGCTTACTGGAAACTATAAAGCAGACCAAATTCATGTTCCAGCGCTCTTGGAACGCTTTAAAAGAGAAAGAAGGCAATGATACCACTTTTCACTTTTCAGCCTTTTTTACCTCTCTTTTGGATTCTGCTGTTAAGCGGAATATCCATTCTTTTTGTCGTTGTTGGTCTTATTACACAACATCAAGGGTCTTTATTTCGTCTGATGGCGTTGAGCACTCTCATTCTTGCTTTGCTTAATCCAATGATTATCAAAGAACAGCGCGAACCGCTGAAAAGTACAGTAGGCATTGTCATTGACCGTAGCAAAAGCCAAACTTTTGGAACACGCATAAACGACAGTGATGAAGCGCGCGCGCAATTAATCGAAACATTGGCGCATTATCCACAATTTGAACCACGTTTTATTGAAGCTGGAAAACTTGCTGATCATCAATATGCCCCTTCAACGAATTTGTTTAATGCTTTAACACAAGCACTTTCTGATGTACCGCCCTCTCGTTATGCAGGAACAATTTTTATTACTGATGGACAAGTGCATGACATTCCAGACCTATCAGATCTTCATCATGAAGCACCTTTTAATGCTCTGATCACAGGGCGCTCAGATGAATTTGATCGTCAAATCAAATTTATTTCGCCTCCACGCTTTGCCCTTATCAATAAACCACAAAAGCTCTCCATTTTGGTAGAAGATCAAGGAGTCCATCCAAAAACAATACCACAGAAAGCCAATATTACACTCAGCGTCAATGGACAAGAAATTGGTCACTATTCTGTGACTCCTGGTATTATTTTTCAAACTGAAGTTACCCTTCCTCATGCTGAAAAAAATATTATCCAAGCGACCACTGAAGCTTACAAAGGCGAACTAAGCGTTGAAAACAACCGCGCCATAACAACCATTGAAGGAATCAGAGAAAATTTACGCGTTCTTCTTATTTCAGGTGCCCCTTATAATGGAGAACGAACATGGCGTGACCTTTTGAAGGGTGACTCTAATATTGATCTTGTTCACTTTACGATTTTGCGCCCCCCCACTAAAGCGGATAATACGCCTTTAAGCCAATTATCCTTGGTGGTTTTTCCTACAAGAAAACTCTTTGTTGAAGAGATTAATAACTTTGATCTCATCATCCTTGATGGTTACCAGCACTCTGCTGTTCTACCTTTAATCTATTATGATTATATCGCCCAATATGTACAAAAGGGTGGTGCTTTGCTGATGGTAACAGGACCTGAATTTACCCAAAAAAACTCACTTGCGAAAACACCTTTAATAAGCATCCTACCGGCATTGCCCAATGGAACTATTATTGAAAAACCTTTTCGCCCTGCATTAACCAAAGAAGGTGAACGCCATCCCGTCACAAGAGATCTTGCAACGCTTAATCTTCCAACTTCCCAATGGGGGCGATGGCTGCGACAAATTGCTATTCAAGATGCATACAAAGGCACAGCTCTCATGAAAGGAGCTGATGAACAGCCACTTCTACTTCTTTCCCATGTTGATAAAGGGCGTGTCGGTATGTTGCTTTCCGATGAAAGTTGGCTTTGGGCACGAGGTTTTGAAGGTGGTGGTCCTTATGCGGCTCTTTATCGCCGAATTGCTCATTGGCTCATGAAAGAACCGGAACTTGAAGAAGAAAAATTAAGCGCGACCAGCAGCCATCAGAATTTAACAATTCGCCGCCAAACTCTAAAAGACCATCCAGAACCCGCTGAGATAACTTTTCCTTCTGGAAAAAAACAAAAGATCGTCCTTACTAAAGAGCGAGAAGGTCTCTTCACTGCAACTGTAGCCACTGATGAGACGGGAATTTTTACCATCAAAAATGACGATTTAACAATACTGTCTTCTGTAGGAATGCTCGATAATCTTGAATTGTTTGATTTAATTTCAACAAAAGAAAAATTAGCCCCCATTATTAAACACACGGGGGGGTACATCGGACGTTTACACCCTGAAGGAAAAGAAAACATTCATCTTCCTCCACTCAAGCTCATTCAATCAAAAACAAATCTATCATCTTCCCCAGCACATTCAATTATTTTGAAAGAAGCGACAGAAACGCGTTTAATTAATACATTTTATTTTTCGGTATTTTCTGGTTTTTTTGCCCTGCTTGTTTGTCTTTTACTGTTGAGCAGCATGTGGTATCGTGAAGGTCGTTAAAAAATCCTGAGATTTTGTAGAGTAATTTTAAAATTAAGCTTATCTTTTTGTGTATTTAATTATCATTTTACAATGATATAAGATATTTATTTATAATGATAATTTTTTATTTTGAATAATAACTTTACATATAATAAGCTTTTCTTACTTATAGTCCTTTTCATAACATTGAGAACTTTCGTGAAATGAGATCAAAGGTACAGGGAAATATCTCTTTTTAAAAAATATGTGAATGGACAACATTATGATATTCTATTTGGAATATTTCTCTTAAGGCATTTTGTTTTGCGTGAGAAACACCTCCCATTAAAAGCATTACATGGCAATGAAAGACCGTAAAAATTTCTGATAAATATAATAATTCTTGTGCATTTTATTCTGAGAGATTAGATTGTTTATGATTATGTGTGGTCGTATAAAAGCTGTTTAACTTAAAACTTTATGACTATCATTTTAAAATTTATCCCATCATATAAAGACATATCGGTTGCTAAGAATGGTCTGTTATATTATGCTGTCCTTTGTTATAGGGAATACAATACAGCATTAATTCTCTAAAGAATTTTCTTATATTTTCAACAAGCTATTTGTCCTTTTACAATCTTTCTTGCCTTTAAGCACCAACTTATCTTATGTTTGTTCTTTAAATCGTTTTTAATACTCTACGAGCTTTTATGTTTTATCTTGCCCATATATCGGATATACATCTTTCTCCTCTCCCCAAACCTTCCCTTTTTGAACTTTCTGGAAAGCGTCTTACCGGTTACTTAAATTGGCAAAAAAAACGTAAGAGTCAAATGGCAACAAATGTCCTCGAAACTTTAATAGATGCTTTGAATAAAACAAAACCTGATCATCTTGTGATCTCTGGTGATCTTGTGAATCTTGCTCTTGATAAGGAATTTGAACAAGCGCATCGTTGGCTCCTGACCTTAGGACAACCTCAAGATATTTCTTTGACCTTTGGAAATCATGATGCCTATGTCCGCGGTGCCCTCCAAAAAGCATGTACGCTCTTTAAACCTTGGATCACCGGAGACGTTCCGCAAAAAAGTGCCTCTCCTTTTCCTTATATGCGTATTCGCGAAGATGTCGCTATCATAGCTGCTTCTTCAGCCATTGCAACCCCTCCTTTTCAAGCTTCTGGTTATTTTGGTAAAATGCAAGCGCAAACGTTGCCGTACTTTTTAAAAGAAGCAGCACAGCGCAACCTTTTTCGTGTTGTCATGATCCACCATCCCCCTTTTCCTAAGGCAACGTCTTGGCATAAAAAACTACGAGATACAAAACGTTTTCTAGAGATTATCAAACACCACGGTTGCGAACTTATTCTTCACGGGCATACTCATTTACCCACATTGAAGTGGATTGAAGGACCAATTAAAAAGATTCCTATTGTTGGTGTTCCTTCCGCATCTCAAGCTTTTGGTGATAAAAAACCACCCGCAGGCTTTAACTTATTTTCCATTGAACACTTACAAAATCAATGGCACTGCCAGTTACAACGTTATAGCATTATCAATCCCCAAAACGAGATCTCCTGTACTGAAACAATTAATCTTTAAACATTTCCAAAGTTGTCGAAACAACAAAAAACAAAAATATTTTTACTTCATACCCCTTTCATAAATCATAATTTTACTGTCCTCCTCCTCTTAACAAGACAAAGTTTCATCTTCTTTGTTGACAAATCAATTTTTTTCAGAGGGCTCATTACCTAACCCCACTTACGTGACTAACTTTATAAATCATTGGTTTACTTCCTTCCCATTCTTAAGGATGAAGACTTCTCCCCTATCTGATCTATAAATAATCTAGATTCTTTTCGTTCGGATTTCAGCAATCGATTGCCCCTGTAATTTATCTCACAAAGTGCTACAAGTCTTGCTTTATACACCACTTCACACTCTCTCTAAAGCATCTCATAGGAAAAATCTTGATGGCCCTATAATCATGATATTTTTTAGAATATAGAGAGCACATTTAGCTTTTATACCTAAATATTAATGACGATAAAAAGCTCAATAATAACTAAAACGTATAATTTCAATAATCCATCCCCCTTGTAATTGATAAAAAATGATATTGATTGATTTATGGTCAATAGATTTGAAATATTCCCCTATTATTATACGCGGTAGTTATTATAGAATATTTGAAAAGTTTATAAAAATAATAGCTCTTATTTCAATAATAGACATAGAAAATTATGTTTTTTATGTCTCGATAAATGCCTAATTTTCTATCTATTTTTTCCTATAAATTACTTTATAATGCTCTTTATTATTATCTATAATAAAGCATAACCTCTCCGATAATAGAGTTATCTTTTGGGTGTTATTTTATGCAATTTTTTTTATTAAATAAAATATTTTATGATAACCTAAAATGGAAAACTCAATTGTATGAGAGGTCTTTAAAATACGATAGAATGTCATTGGATTGCCTATCCGCGCTTATTTTAAAGAAGCATCTTTGCTACTCAAGCCCTTTCGCAACAGCTCCTATGAATGGTTTAATGGTAAAGTCCCATTAAGCCTCATATTTTTGCGTTTATAAAGAAGGAACTCGCTACCATTATACACTTTGCCTCCAATGTTGGGACAATCTTTAGCGCTTGAGACAGTTCATAAAAGTATTTTTATTCTTTCCTTAATGCTTTTATACGCACAGCCTTTTCCAACCTATAACATACAAACAAATGATTTTGATTGATTCACCGTAAAATAGAATAGGGTTTAAATGAGAAAACTCTACGATACTCTGAACTCTTATTCCATATGAAATAGTAAAAATTATATTTATAAATCAAACTATTGTCTAAATAAAATAGTATCTCTCCTCAGTAAAGGAGTATTTACCAGTACCTATTCGAAAAATAAAAGCCTCATTTTAAAATGAGGCTTTTAAATTGTTTAATTTTGCAAAAAATTAAAATTTATAAGCGACACCTACACGGAAGTCGTTTGTCTTGTAGCCCATTTCAACGTTATCTTTCACAAATTTTTTCTTACCAAAATCTGAATAACGATATTCTGCACGCAAAAGAATATTATCAGTCATTGCAAAATCAACCCCTCCCCCAAGAGTATAACCAATCATGGTCTTTTTTTCATCATACACCCACTTAGCAAGATCACCCGCTTTCTTTTCCGTATTAGATTTGTTAGAGATGATGTTGTTAAGCTGTGTATAAGCAACACCACCGGCCACATAAGGCATCAAACGATCAAAAGAAAAACCAAATCTTACCCGTGTAGCGCCAGCCCATTTTTGTTTTAAAGTGTGATACACCACTTCATCAAAGGATGCCGAATGATCTTCATCATCACCACTAGTACCTACTGTTACAATTTTTGATTTTGATGATGCTTCTTCGATGTGACCTTCTTGTAGCAAATTGTGATCCTTTGTATCTTTTTTATTAACCCACATGAGATCTGTATCTATACCTATAATAAAACCATTGTTGATACCAATATTGTAACCTGCATAAATGCCACCGATAAAACCGGAAAGTTTAGGTAAATCTTCCTTTCTAACTGAAGACCATTGTCCTGCATCCTCATCTTTTAAATAACTTGCTTTAATTTTACTTGAAAAATTACCAATTTGACCTCCAAGATAAAAACCCGTCCAAGAAAACTGCGGAGCTGTAATAATAGGTACCGGTTGTTCTGGTATCGTAACATCCGCTGCCTGTAATACAGAAATTGACATTAAAGAAAAGATAGATATTGAAATTAAATACTTTGTAATCATAATTGCTCCCCTAAAAGCTAATGTGATAAGTAAATAATAGTAAATCGTTTCACATTTTTTGCAAAAAATCTATAGCAAAAATACCACAGTTATAAAAATTAAATTTTATATTTAAATATTAAGTTATTTTTTAATAAATAATATTGTAAAAATTATTAAATAATCTTTATGTTTTTCTTTAGTTATTTAATCTCTATTGTCTTTTATAGATTCATATTTTCCATTATTATCCAGAATTATAACATTAATTTTTTAAAGAATAAGAGAGATAATAAATAAAGTTTTTTGTCTTATTTACTTAAATATTTTCGTGATATTCGTGTTATAAGAAGTCATATATAGTCATAACCTTTATAAGATTTTATCTAAATCTGTGTGACAAAACACTCTTGCACATCTTCTTGTGTTGAAGACCTCTCAATTCATAAATGTATCTGATAAACTGCTGCTTTTATAAATGCAGCCATATGCTTCTTTCATACCCATAAACTAAGGCTTATAAAGAGTATTATTTACTAAAAATCGTCATTCCATTGATTATTATATGAAGAATAATGCCTAGAATAAGCTCATTTAACAGAAAAATTCTTTCATTACACTTGAAAAATGAATAGAGAAAAATATTCACTCTATAAAGCTCTCAAAACGTATAATGAAATATCACAATTAATATATAAAAATGGAATGAACACTTTTTATTATTCTATAATATCTGTTTAGGCTTTATCTTAAAATTACATTAAATATTTTTATAAAACCATTATAAAAGATATTTAATATTTTATAATTTTTGTAAAAATTGAACAGACCAATTGCCCAGTTTCTGCAATTAATTTTTCAACACGAAGCAAATCTGGTTCCCCAACACTATTTAACAAAAGATCACTTAATCCAGATGGCATATCATTGGGATCAAGGGGATCATTTAAGCAAAGCCGTATAATTTGACTCAAATTTGTATAGAGACGATAGGCATAATGTAAATCAGCAATACATGACTGATTAAGAAAACTGTTTGGTAAGTGATCTAAAATATCTGCTGTCGTCGCTCCAATTTGAAACTCAATGACATGCGTAATAAGAGCAAATTGTGCAATAAACTCCAAATCCATAATACCACCAGACATCGTTTTAAAATCCCATTGATTTTTTGGCGGCTTTTCTTTTGCAATTAAAGAGCGCATTTCATATACTTCTTTTGCAACTTCATTCTTATCACGAGAAATAGCAATAATTGTACACACTTCATTTTCTAGCTTTTGTAAAAAATCAGGATCTCCTGTAATGCCCCGCGCCCTTGTTAAAGCAAGATATTCCCATATCCATGCTTCTTGACGATAATATTTTTTAAAAAATGGAAAAGAAACAGCAACAGGTCCTTTATTACCTAAGGGCCGTAATCTTAAATCAACGGCATAAAGAATACCTTGGCTTGTCAGTGTGGATAAAGCAGAAACGAAACGTTGTGCTAAACGCGTATAATATTGAGAAATGTAAAGAGGCTTTTCTCCATCAGATATTTCTGCACCTTCATCGTGTTCATAAAGCAACATGATATCAATATCGGAACCTGCAGTTAATTCACGACTTCCAAGCTTTCCCATTCCCAATATGCCAACACGTCCCCCTTTAATACAGCCATGAAGACGAGAAAACTCTTCTTGAACGGTAGCAAATGTTTTTGTAATCATAAGATCAGCAAGTGCAGTAAAAGCAAAACCGGCTCTTTCTCCTGTAATTGTACCATTCAAAATTCGAATCCCAATTAAAAAACGTTGCTCATCGGCAAAAATTCTTAAATGGTCCAGAATTTCCTCATAAGAGGAGACATCTTCAAGAAAATATTCAAGCCGTTTTTCTAAATAGGCTTTTGTTGGTAATTCTGAAAGAATATTTGGGTCTAACATTCCATCAAAAACATGAGATCTGCGTGTAATAATTTCCCCAAGACGTGGCGCAGCTCCCATGATCAGGACAAGCATATCTAAAAGGGAGGGATTAGACTGCAAAAGACTAAAAAGCTGAATTCCTGAGGGTAAGCCCTGTAAAAAACTATCAAAACGCAACATTGCCTCATCAGCTCGTTTTGTTGCACCAAAAGCTTTCAAAAGAGCCGGTGTTAATTCTGTTAATCTCTCGCGTGCTTCAGCGGATTGCGTTGCTTTATAACGACCACAATGGAGGGTGCGCATAATGCGACAAATATCACTCGCTCTTTCAAAACCTAAACGGCTTAATGTTATTAATGTCTCCGGATCATCTCCTTCTCCTGTAAAAACTAAATTGCCAGTTTCTAAACCGAGTTCTTGTTCATTCTCAAACAGTGCTGCATAGTGTTTTTCCACAACCTGAAGTATTTTTAATAAATCACGGATAAAACTGCTCCTGTCGTGATAGCCCATTAAATAAGCAACACTTGTGAATTGAGAAATATCATTTGGAAGAAGATGCGTTTGTTCATCCGCAAGCATCTGAATACGATGTTCTACATTTCTTAGAAAAGCATAACTTTTTATAAGACTATCTCGCGTTTTCTCACTGATCCAACCAAGCGTGTGGAGTTCTGCTAACATTGCAACTGTCTGACGCCCACGTAATTGAGGAAAACGTCCACCAGCAATAAGTTGTTGTGTCTGAACAAAAAACTCAATTTCGCGAATACCACCACGACCTAACTTTATATTATGGCCATAAGCGGCAATTTGACCGTAACTTTTATGCGCATGAATTTGACGTTTGATCGAATGAATATCAGCAATCGCAGCATAGTCTAAATATTTGCGCCACACATAGGGAAAAAGCTCTTTAAGAAAGTTAAAACCTGCTCTCTTATCGCCAGCAACTGGACGTGCTTTGATCATAGCGGCTCGTTCCCAATTTTGTCCACGCCCTTCGTAATAACGCAAAGCAGTCCTTACTGGTAAGGCCAAAGGTGTTGACCCTGGGTCCGGACGAAGACGAAAATCAAGACGAAAAACATATCCTTCCACAGTGCGCTCTTGAATGATACGGATTAATCGGCGTACCATTTTAGAAAATACGTCGACACTTTCAGAAAGATTACCAATATGAGGGGACGTTTCATCAATGAAAACAATAAGATCAATATCAGAAGAATAATTAAGTTCTCCTGCTCCTAATTTTCCCATCCCTAAAATGATTAAACCACAGTCTTTTTCTGGATTCTCGCGGCTTAGCAAAGTAATCTTACCATGATCATGCGCTTCTCTTAAGAGAAAGCGCAATGCTACACCTAATGCTGCTTCACCCAAACGTGTCAACCAAGTACATGAAACTTCGTAAGTAAAAACACCACTCAAATCAGCTAAAGCAATAAGAACATGCACCTCTCGTTTTTTGCGCCTTAAAGCAGCCATTAATGAAGCTTCATTGATAGATTTATCCTTATCAATAACCGTAATATCATCGATAATTTCGCTTATCCTTGTTTCTATATCAACATGCAATAAAGGACTAAGATATGATGGGTTGGCAATTAAAACCTCACGCAAAAAGGGAGATAAAGTCATAACTGAACGGATAAAATCAATCTGCATTCCATTCTCTGAAATGAGAGAAACAAGCAGTTCTAAACCTTCTTTCCTTGCTTGTTCTTCCATGTCTTTTAACCATTGGGAACCACTTTCATTGAGAGGGCACAAAGGGAGAAGCTGTGTTTTTAAAAAAGCTTGTTTTGTCTGATCTCCCTTGAAAAGCATTTTGCCTTCCTTTCTATTGCATTACACTTTTAAAATAGTTGTTCCGTATGAAAAAAGAAAAAGTATCTTTAAGGAAATAACAAAACAGCTCTAAGTCCTGGATTTGCATTTTCAAGTAATAATTCACCTCCGTGCAGCTTCATAACTGCTTTTGCTATACTTAAGCCAATCCCAAAACCAGGTTGTGTACGGCTTTCTTCAAGGCGAACAAATCGTTCTGTTACTTTTTCACGTTTGTCCTCTGCTATTCCTGGACCATTATCGCTTACAACAACTAATAAATGTTCATCACGATATTCCATTGATAAGCAAACCTTCGCTTTTCCTCCATCTTTAGATGCATATTTAATCGCATTATCGATAAGATTAAAAATTGTTTGCGCAACAAGCTCACGATTCAATTTAAGCTCTTTATCAAAAATATCTCCTAACTGAAGTAAAACACCTGACTCTTCAGCAAAAGGTTCGTAAAGCTCAACAGCATCTTCAAGGATCAGTTTCATATTCATCATCTCAAGATGCTCAATTGCACTGCTCGCTTCAATGCGTGAAATCATTAAAATCGCATTAAACGTACGAATAAGTTGATCTGATTCAGCAATAACACTCTCAAGGACCTGACGATATTCAAGCTTTGTCTTATTTCCCGAAAGTGCCTCTTCAGCACGATTTCTAAGACGTGTTAACGGTGTTTTCAAATCATGAGCAATATTATCCGATACTTGGCGTAAACCAATATTTAACTCTTCGATGCGGTCTAACATAACATTAAGATTCGTTGATAATCGATCAAACTCATCTCCTACCCCAGAAACCGGTAAACGCCCACTGAAATCACCATCCATCAAGCGCCGTGATGCTGCCGTGACCTGATCAATCCTTTGTAAAGCTCTTCTGCCAACAAAAAACCATATAAGTAATGCGCCTCCCACCATTGCAGCAAGTGCAATGATTACGGCCTTACGAATAACTGCTGCAAAACGTTCGGGCTCATCCAAATCACGTCCTATAAGGATCTTCATAGCATTAGGCAAATCAAAAACAACCGCCAAAGCGCGATGTTCACTTGTTTTGCCATGTTCTCCAAAACGGGAATACAAAAAGGAGGTAGAAATAAAACCATCCTGTTTCAAAAGACCTAATTCAATACGTGCTACATTACCTGCTAAAATACGACCCATAGGATCCGTAACAAGATAAAGAAATGCCCCTGGTTGTCTTGAGCGATAATCTATCGTGCGCATTAATAAAGAGAGCCCTCCATAATTATAAGCATTTTCAATATATTTTAATTCTTCATGTAAAGCCTGTTCAGTCTGCTGTTTTAACAGCGAAGCAGAAAATGCTGTCATATAAATAGAAAGGCCTGTTGCCACCAATCCAAACAATAAAATGTAAAGTGCTGAAAGCCTTAGCGCAGTCGTGCGCATTATATTCATTAAACGATTCATACTTTGTTATCTGGTGCTTTCAGCACATATCCAGCGCCACGCACCGTATGAAGAAGTGGAACATCAAAGTCTTTTTCAATTTTTGCTCTCAAGCGAGATATATGAACATCAATGACATTTGTTTGCGGATCAAAATGATAATCCCAAACATTTTCCAAAAGCATCGTGCGTGTAACAACCTGGCCCGCATAGCGCATTAAATATTCAAGTAAACGAAACTCTCGTGGTTGCAATAGAATGTTTCTATCACCCCGTTTTACCGTATGCGCTAACCGATCAAGCTCAAGATTGCTTACGCAATAAACAGTTTCTGCTTCTTTAGGATTCTTACGCCGTTGTAATACTTCAACACGCGCAAGAAGTTCAGAAAAAGCATAGGGCTTTGTCAAATAATCATCCGCCCCTGCGCGCAATCCCGTCACACGATCATTGACTTGCCCTAAAGCCGAAAGGATGAGAACTGGTGTTTCATTGCCTTTAGCACGCAATTGTGAAATAATAGAAAGTCCATCACGATGCAAAAGCATCCGATCAACAACCATAACATCATAATTTTCTGTTTCAGCTAAAGCATATCCCGTATCACCATCATAGGCAACATCAACGGAATGTCCTACCTCCAAAAAAGCTTTTTCGAGATAATGTCCTGTTTCACGATCATCTTCGATAACGAGTATTTTCATAAAACACATCTCCGTTATTTTTATAAAATTGCATTGTAGGACAGAAATCTACAAAATCTCTGTCCCACTCATAATAAAGTGCTATTTTTTGAAAATTGGAAGAGCAACAAAACGGTTTTGATCATTTGTTCGCACTTGTAGGAGAATAGCTTTTCGCCCTAACTTTTGGGCATTCTTGATTGTATCGGTAATATCAGAGGTCTTTTTAACAGATTTATTATTCACTGTCACAATAATATCACCTGGACGGATTCCCTTATCAGCAGCATCTGAATCCGAATCCACATCCGTTACAACCAATCCTAAACCATCCTCAGAAGGAGCAACAATTAACCCATAATCTTCCAATGTCTCATCTGAATCACCACGTTCATTTAAATATTTTGAACCTTCTTTCTTACCTTCATCTTCAGGCATTGCAGCAAGTTTAACTTTGATCTTTTCCTCCTTACCAGACCTAAAAATCTCTAAAGCTACGGTTTCTTCCGGACTCATATTTGCAATACGCTTTGCCAAGTCACGAGAATCATTAATTTTTTCATTATTCACTGAAATAATGACATCGCCTGCCTTGATACCAGCCTTTGCTGCTGGTCCTTTTAATGGATCAGTAACCAAAGCACCTTTCGCTTCTTTCAAACCTATCGAATCAGAAATTTCCTTCGTTACTGGCTGAATCATAACTCCAAGCCAACCACGTTGTACTGAACCTTTTTCGATAAGTTGTTGCACGACCTGTTTCGCTGTCCCTGCCGGAATAGCAAAAGCGATCCCAACATTGCCTCCTGAAGGAGAAAAAATCGCCGTATTAACGCCAACAACCTTGCCATTCAAATCAAAAGTTGGACCTCCAGAATTTCCTCTATTAACAGCCGCATCAATTTGAATAAAATCATCATAACTACTGGTGCCAATATCTCGTCCACGGGCCGAAACAATACCTGCTGTCACAGTTCCTCCAAGGCCAAATGGGTTACCAATAGCAACAACCCACTCACCAACGCGAAGCTTTGAATCATCACCAAAATCAACATAGGAAAATTTTCTTTTGTCATTTACTTTTAGGACTGCAAGGTCAGTTTTTGGATCCTTCCCGATGAGCTTTGCATTCAATTCTGTACCATCATCAAGAACAACAGTATAACTTGTACCTTCAGAAATCACATGATCATTGGTCACAATATAACCATCAGACGAAATAAAAAAACCTGATCCAAAAGCGATAGGACGGAGTCTTTGTGAATGATGGGGAAATTTATTTTTAGGTTTATCAAAATCATAAAACTCTTTAAAAAGCCTTTTTAAAGGATGCTGATCTGGTAATTGATCAATCCCTGGACCACTAAAAAAGTTGCTAAAGAACCAATCTTCTTTCTTTTTATTACTCTTTACTTGCACTGCAACAACCGCTGGTTTTACTTGAGCAACGATATCTGCAAACCCCTGTTGTTGCACTAATGAAGTAAATACAGAACTTGCATGAGCCTTTGTCGTCCATAAGCTTGATGTACATCCACTAAAAAACAGTGCACTCTCCAATACTGCAGAAAAACTTACTGCGACAAATGTTTTAAAGAAAGTTTTTTTTAACATTTACTCTATGCTCCTATTCAATCATACTTTCTATCCCAATCTGATTATCTATAAAATACCAGACCTTACCGTTTTCTGTCTAAATTGTTAAAGTTTTGTAAGATTTTAGTATTCACCAATATCATTTACAATAAGGTTGATTGCTCATTGCAGATGAGCTAAATTCTCCTCTCTATGTAGTATCTTTTTGACTACAATAGTGTTTTTGACTGCTTTCCCCCGCTGCATTTACAATCATTATTTTCTAACGCTTATACCGTTTTAACTGGAAAAATATGACACTTGCACCAATGATGATAATCATCAAAGGCGAAAACCATAAAAACCAAGTTGTTTTATTCAATGGCGGTTTTAAGAGAATGAATTCACCATATCGCTCAACAAGAAAGTCAATCACTTGTTGATTGCTATAGCCCATTTTTAGTTTTTTCCGAATTAAAACCCTTAAATCACGTGCTAGAAAAGTATCTGAATCATCAATTGATTGATTTTGACAAACAGGACAACGTAAATGCGATGAAATATCGCGCGCGCGCCTTTCAAGAACTGTATCCTTTAAAATCTCATCCGGCTCTACAGCTATCGCTAATCGGCAAGGAAACATTACGATTAAAAAACATAAAAGCCAAAGATTTTTTTTCATCTCAATGTCTTCTCCCAAAATTTAAAGAAAGAAGTACCCTCTTGTAGGCTCCAGTGCGAAACCAATATCCCAGAAGAGAAAAACATCCTCCCATAGCCATCATGAATGCCCCTAACCAAATACATATTATATAAGGCTTCCACCATATGTGCACAACAAGACCCCGATTATCGAAATGTCCCGGCACAATATAGAGCTGCGATAAGCCATAATTTTGAAGACCAACTTCCGTTGTTGATGTATTTTGGCTTGAATAAAATCGCTTTGAAGCTGTTATATGACCCACGATTTTTTTATTTTTATATATTTTAAAATAAAACTCCATTGCCGAATAATTCGAACCAAAACGACTATCTACAGTATCAAAATGAAGCGTTTTATCTGCTATCGTCACCCACTCTCCTATGTTCATGGTTAAAATACGTTCTTGACCAAAATTTGCCACACAAATAATACCAAATAATGTAACACTTAGTCCCATGTGTGCTATTGCTGCACCAAAAACCGACCATGGTAATCCAAGAAATCTCTTAACGCGTACTGAAAAAGCTTTCTTGCCATATCCACTTTTCCCCCACAGATCCGCTAAACTGCCTAAAAAAACAAACGCCGATAGTCCAATGCCTAAAACTGCGAGAATATCACGCACAGATGTCGCGTAAAATATTATACAGATGATACCAACCGAAATAAGAACAAACCACAACCGTTCAAAAACTGCGGGAAAATCACCGCGTTTCCATGCCATCATTGAACCAAACGGAATAAGAAACAATAGCAAAAGCATGAGCGGCCCACAGGTAAGGTTGAAAAAAGCAGCTCCTACAGAAATTTTTTGCTCTGTTAGCATCTCAATAAAATAAGGATAGAGCGTACCAATCAGTACTGTTGCGGTTATTGTTGTCAGTAACAAGTTATTTAAAACAATAAACCCTTCACGCGAAATTGGTTGAAAAAAATTTTCTGTTTTTAAAAGAGGGCTGCGTAAGGCAAAAAGAAGAAAAGCTGCCCCTGTAAAGAAAAATAAAAGTGCAAGAATTGCTCGCCCTCGCGCTGGATCAACAGCAAAACTATGAACAGATATTAAAAGACCAGAGCGAACAAGAAACGTTCCCATAAGAGAAAGAGAAAAAGTCAGCAGCGCTAAAAACAAAGTCCAACTTGTCAATATTCCTCGTTTTTCGAGAACAAGAGTAGAATGTAAAAGAGCCGTTCCTGAAAGCCAAGGCATAAACGAAACATTTTCAACTGGATCCCAAAACCAATATCCTCCCCATCCTAGCTCATAATAAGCCCAATAGGAGCCAACCATAATCCCCAATGTCAAAAAACACCAAGAAAGTAGAAGCCAAGGACGAACCCAACGCGCCCAAATCCTATCAATATGCCCCATAATCAATGCCGCAATGGCAAAAGAAAAACAAAGTGAAAAACCAACATAACCTAAATAAAGAAGGGGAGGATGAATCGCTAATGCGATATCTTGTAAAAGAGGATTGAGGTCATTTCCCTGTAATGCTGGTGGATTCATACGTAAAAATGGGTTGGATACAAAAAGAATAAATAAAAGAAAAGCGCTTGTAATCCAACTTTGGCAAATTAAAATAAGTGTCTTAAAATCTGTTGGTAAATATTGACTAAAGAAGGCCATCAATGCACTAAAAAAAGTAAGACTTAAGACCCATAATAACATAGAGCCTTCGTGGTTGCCCCAAACACCTGTGATTTTATAGAGCATCGGTTTTTCTGAATGAGAATTCTCAACAACATTCAAAACAGAAAAATCAGAGACAACATGAGCATAAATCACCACTAGAAAAGAGAAGAGTAATAATGTGAAAGTGATATATGTTAGAGGGACAGCTGTTTGCATTAACAAACGATCTTTCCTCCAAAAACCTAAAGCAGGTAAGAAAGCTGCTAATAAGCTTACGGCAAATGCTGCGGCTAAAAAAATATGACCCAGTTCGACAAGCACAATCGAATTATTTCTCCACACTGTAATGTTTTTTCAAGCGATCAGCAGTTTCTTTAGGCCTATAAGTTTCATCATGTTTTGCTAAAATACGCGTCCCTATAAAAAAACCCTGTTTATCGAAATACCCTTCTACAATCACCCCCTGATCTTCACGAAAAAGATCCGGTAAGACACCCTTGAAAACCACTTTTTTATGTTTTGTGTTATCCGTTATAAAAAAAATAACGCTACTCTCTCCAACATATTGAACGCTCCCCTTTTCAACAAAACCGCCCAAACGCAAAGAGCGCCCTGTTAAAATATCTTCTCTTGTAATTTCAGAGGGCATTCTAAAAAAACTGACCGCATGACGCATTGCATATACGATAAGACTTGCTGCAATTGCCATAACCAAACAACACAATAAGATGATCAGTAAGCGCCTTTTTTTTCGCTGCTTTAAAATAAGCTTCAACGAAGCAGAGTTCTTTAAAGATTGATTGTTCATAGACACTCTACGAAAAAGTTTTAAATACGTTCTATAAGCATCCATATTTTATTTTTTAAAGAGCTTTGCACATCTTCTCTATAGGTGCAACTTTTTATCTAATACCCCACCTTTGCCAACACGCTTATCAATACCTTTCTTCCTTTTTTAGTTTTTACACCAATTTTTATTTACTCCATAACAACTTGTACTGTGCTCTTGACATTCTTCATTTTTGCTCTTCAACCTCCTTCACCTATCCCTTCCTCTTCCAGAATGATCACTTCTCTTAATTTTTCTAATTGGTGACGATCTCTTTTCTCTGTCGGTTCATTTAATGAGCCAAGTAACCGAATCATCATTTTTTCAACCCGTGAACGTCCTGCAAAATTTTTAGGCATTGTATCAAGAAAGCTTTGTAAAAACTGCACTGCCTGCGCCGTTTTTCCGGCTTGATGAAATGCATCGGCCAACAAGAGGCGCGGATAAAAATCTGTTGGCGCTAAATCTGCTGCTTTTTGAAAAGCTCTTTGTGCCTCTTGCGTTATCATTCCCCCTTCATAACCAACCAATGCTAAACCATATCCTACAAGCCTTGGTGCTGTTTCTCCATTCAAACGAAGGGCATCTAAATAAGTATTCACAGCTTCTTGAAAGTGGCTTTCTTCGAGATACCCTACCGCTAAGGCATCTGCTAATTTGCCATCATAAGGAGAGCGGAAAAAAAGCGCTTGCAGACGAACAAGCTTTTCTTGCTTACTGAGAAGTTTAGGATTCTTATCCATTAATTCGCTAAAAAAATAACTTTTTACTTCTGGATTGCCTGTTAGACCATAGATACTCCAAGTCATAAGAAGAACAAACAAAACACTTAGCGTTTTAAGAATATTTCTTTTTTTATAATGCCTATAAAGTTTACGAGACTCAATCGTATGGATATAACTTCTATAACCATCCACGGTTTGAACTTGCCACTTTTTCTTTACCTCATCGTCAAAACGGAGTGAAAGAAAAAGAATAATTGCCAGAAAAGTGAGAAAGAATGCTGCAAAAATGAGGAGGAGCATATTATTTTTTCCAATACAAACAGAAGATAACGCGCTTATCTTTTAGCCTCTTCATGAAAAGAGTGATGTAAAATAATAAAATCTATTGTTCATTTCTCTCAATAGATCACCTCTATCAAGAAAATAAAAACAAGGCTTTATTTTCATAGTTTGATTATAAATATGGATCTTCTAAAATGTCTCCCTACCTTTTTGTATTGTCTAAATATGTCTTCATAAATTCTATAGATATTTCCTGCTTAAGCAAAAATATATTATTCTCCCATTTTGGGTAATAAAACTTTTGTACACAATCCCCCCAAGACAGAACGCGATAAAAAGAGAGTGCCACCATATTCATTGACCATATCTGAAACTATTGCTAACCCTAAACCTGCCCCCGGTTTACTTTCGTCAAACCACCACCCTCTTTTTAACGCTTTATCAATTTTATCTTCTGTTAAACCAGGGTCATCATATTCAACAAAGATACTAAAATATTTTTCTTCTTCAAGGTTTTCTTCTAAAAAACAAGAGATCAATACCTTTGTGCGAGACCACCGAGTAGCATTTTCAATCAAACTCCCTATAATTTCTTCTAAATCTTCCTTCTCTCCAGAAAAAACAATATCATCAACTTCCATAATAAATTCAATTTGTTTTTCAGGATTAAGCTTTTTCATAACCCGTACTAAACGATCCATCACATTGCGAACAGATGTATGATAGACAATACTATCACATTGTGCTGCAAACCGCGCCCGTTGAAGATAACGATTGATTTGAGCTTGCATAATTTGCGTTTGCTCTTTCAACAAATGAGCCTTTTCTCCACGCATCTTATCTGTCTCATTCATAATCACGGATAGAGGTGTCTTCAATGAATGTGCAAGATTACCAACCTGTGTGCGAAATCGCTCAATAATACGCTGATTATTCTTAATGAGAGCATTCATTTCTTGTGCAAGCGGCATCACCTCGCTGACTAAATCGGTGTTCACATAGTGAACTCTTCCTTCACGAATATCATTCAAAGACCGTCGAATAAGTTTCAACGGCTGAAAACTAAAGAAAATAAGAGCAATATTAATCAGAACACTCCCGAGACCAAAACTCCAAAGAAAAATTTGCAAAGTTCGCTTAAACTCCTTAACTTGAGCATGCGCTTCATCAATATTCCCAACAAGTCGAAAACGTGCAATATGATTTTTATTATCAAGAACAACATCACTCTCAATCACTTGTAGCTTTTGACTATTATTCCCCTTTATCCGATAAGAGCGAAAGAATTTATTGTCAAAAGGTATATCAACATCGCTGGGTGTAAATATCTCTCCTATTCCCAATGAGGGGGAGGTCAATCTTCCTTTTAAATTATGGGATATCGCAACAACTTCCCAATACCATCCCGTTGTTGGATCAACATAACGAATATCATCAATTCCAGCCCCTCCTCTCAAAGTGCCGTCTGGTGATACCGTTACTGTTGCAATCAAACCGTAGAGTTGAGCAGAAAGGATACGCTCTAGGCTCTCTTCAGTTGAACGCTTATAAAATAAAATACTTACTGCAGAAATCGATAAAAGAGAAATAACAATCCATAGCGTTGATAAAATCATAACACGTAAACTGAGCGATCGCGTAATGACAAAAAAAAACCTCTGAAACCAATTATCCTCTTTGAAAACATTCATTCATCACCTAGCGTTCTCACGCGATACCCTACTCCTCGGATAGTCTCAATCAAATCCACGCCAAGCTTCCTGCGTAACCGCCCTACAAAAACTTCCACTGTATTTGAATCCTTATCAAAATCCTGATCATAAAGATGTTCAGTAAGTTCCGTTCTTGAAATGACCCTATCACAATGATGCATCAGATACGAAAGAAGTCTGAACTCATAAGATGTTAGTTTAATCAATTGACCATCCACAAAAACACGAGATGTCTTCGTATCTAACACAACATTCCCACAACATAAGGCACTTGTTGCATGTCCTGTCGCACGACGAATTAACGCTCGCAAGCGCGCCATCACTTCCTCCAAATGAAATGGCTTCACAACATAATCGTCAGCTCCAGCATCAATACAAAGCACCTTATCAGACCAACGATCTCGTGCCGTTAACATTAAAACAGGCATGGTGCGCCCTTCTTGACGCCACTTTTCAACAACACGAAGCCCATCAATCTGCGGTAAACCTATATCAAGGATCACCGCGTCATAAGGCTCTGTGTTGCCTAAAAAATAAGCCTCTTCACCATCAAAAGCACTATCAAAAACATAGCCTGCACGTCTTACAGCTTCTGCCAACTGATGGTGAAGATTCCGATCATCTTCAACGATTAAGATACGCATCCAAACACCATCTGCCAAGGACTAACCAGCAGGAACGAAAGCCTCAACACGGCGCAATTTTTCACCATTACGAGCTGGGATAACAACCACAATTGCACACATATCCCTTCCATCTTGAACAACTAGTTTTGAACGGACAAGAACCCCCTTCTCCTGAGTTGCAACCCTCTTACCTACCTCAGCACAACCAGCAGCCATAACAGAATCGGCTCCTAAAAAAGCTACTATTATCACGAATAATAAAACTTTTTTCATCACAGATATTTCAATAACCTATCCTCTTATCTTATGATAGGATCAAAAAAATAATGTCTTTTTTAGGGGTAATCTAAAGGGGGCAATTTAAAAATCACAAATGAAAAATAATTCATCCTCTCTCTTACAGAATAATGTATTAATAATAATCCAAACTTTTAAAAAATTCAAAATAAAATATTTTTAATAATAACAAAAAAGTTTATTGGATAAAATAATAAAATCTTAATACACAGTCTTACGAGAAATGAACAATTCTCAAATAAACTATTTCTTTTTATCACTATAGAAAAAAAATACTTCTACTCCATATAAACTTTATAGATTTATTTTGTTGTATTGCTTTGCTATAGGCTCTTTTTAAATGTTTAATTTTTTAAAAAAAAAGAAAGGACAACAGCATAAGCCATTTCACAGCCCTGCTCTCATCGAATTAGATGCACGACTAGATACAGCGCTTTATCACATTCGTTCTGCTAACAGTTTTTTTTGGAAAAAAGCAAAAATCATCTCTCAAAATTTTCATCTTCAAGGATGGAAACGCTTTGTCGTTGAAGTTATCGATGAAATATTAACATTAGGATTGATAGGCTTTACTCTTTTCACCATTTTGGGCATTTCTGTTTTTAAATTGACCCAAAAAGATTGGTCCTCTTCACAAAATTTTTCCATTCTTTTTCTCGATCGCTATGGAAATCCCATTGGTCACCGAGGTGCACTACTGGCGACCTCTGTCCCTGTTGAAGAAATGCCTGACACCGTTATTAAAGCAGTTCTCGCTACAGAAGACCGTCGTTTTTTCGATCATTGGGGCATTGATTTTCAAGGACTTACACGAGCAATTTCACAAAACATGCAAGCTAAAGGTGTCGTGCAAGGTGGTTCAACTCTTACACAACAATTGGCTAAAAATTTATTCTTAACAAATGAGCGGACCATAACACGTAAAATCAAAGAAGCTTATCTTGCTCTTTGGTTAGAGGCAAATTTTAGCAAAAAACAGATTTTGCAACTTTATCTTGATCGTGTCTATATGGGAGGAAATAATTTTGGTATTGCAGCAGCAGCAAAATTTTATTTTGGAAAAAACATACGTCATGTCTCCTTAAGTGAATCGGCTATGTTAGCAGGGCTCTTTAAAGCCCCAACAAAATATGCTCCTCATAGTCATCTCTTTGCGGCTCAAACACGTGCCAATGTTGTCCTTTCTAATCTTGTTAACAGCGGTTTTATGACAGAGAGTCAGATTATCAACGCACATCGCCACCCTGCTAGGGCACTTTCCAAAAGAGACAATAATCAGCCTGGCTATTTTCTTGATTGGGCATTCGAAGAAATTAAAAAAATGCGTGATCAACTTCCAAGTCATCATTTAATTATTCAAACAACCCTTGATCCAGAACTTCAAAAAGTAGCAGAAGAATCAATTGCCTATCATTTACATCAATATGGTCAACAATATCGCGTAACACAAGCAGCCACTGTTATACTCGACAATAACGGTGCTGTATGTGCAATTGTTGGAGGACTAGATTATAAAAAGAGTCAATTTAATAGAGCAACTCAAGGTGGCCGGCAACCTGGCTCTTCATTTAAACCTTATGTTTACGCAGCCGCATTAGAACGCGGTCTTTCACCTTCAACCACTGTTTTAGATGCACCCATTAATTGGGGAGGTTGGACACCCAAAAATAATTCTGGCCGTTATCTGGGAAAAATTGATTTAGCAACGGCTTTAGCCTTTTCTATTAATACAGTTCCTGTTTATCTCACATACCAATATCTTAACCGCGATACAAAACCCATCATAGATCTCATCAAGAATATGGGAATTAATGCACATATTTTATCACACAAAACGATGGTCCTTGGTACTTCCAACATGACCCCCATGGATCAAGCCACTGGATTTAATGTCTTTGCGAATGGTGGGATAGCTGGTAATCGTCATGGATTCACACAAATCAGAACACTCGATGGTCATTTAGTGTGGGATTTCGAGCATAACGGAAAAAAACTACACCGAGTTCTCAGCAAACAATCAGCGGCTTATATGAACCAAATGATGGTGGGTGTCACAACACGAGGATCCGGTAAGCGTGCGGCTCTCCCCATGACACTTGTTGCTGGGAAAACTGGAACATCACAATCCTATCGCGATGCTTGGTTTGTGGGCTTTACGGGCAATTATACTGGCGCAGTATGGATGGGAAATGATAACTTTTCACCCATGAATCGTGCTTTTGGGGGAGGCGTTCCCGCCATGATATGGCATCGCATCATGCTCGCAGCACACCAAAACATCATGCTCAAACAGCTCTACGGTGTTAAGGATTCTCTGCTTCCTTATCATCCTCAAACACCCTCCCCCCATACAGATTCTGAATTTTCCCCCCCAATACCCTCCAGGCTTTCTCCAGAAACATTGAATATCGTGCGCTTGATTAATAAAGATCTTAAAAAAAACTCTGCAATTTCTTTGAAAATAAAAACAACTGGAGATTCAACATTTTGAATTCAAAATATTCACTGATACTTTTTAATATTACTATTTTCTTTTTTATCTTCGCTTTTTCCATTTTATGGGGAACACTGAGTGTCGATTATGTGCTCAATTCCTTTCCTCATTTTGGACGCTTTACAATTGGAAAATGGAGTGCTTACCCACAAGTCAGCACCCCCAATATGGATCCTTACACCCGCGCCCGTACTACCAAACACGGCATTGTTTCACTTGGACGTACTGAAGGTATTCAATTCCAGATTTGGCAAGATAACCAAGGGCGTCCACTCCACCCTCATTGTCATTATTTGCTCAAAGGCGCCCTCCCAGAAACCAGGCTTTTTACCCTTTATACAGCTGATAAATCCCTTAAACCCTATACTTCATCAAAAGAAATACCTTTTGAACTCCACACGAACGCTATTACTTATGAGCATGATGGTACATTGCGCATCCATATTTCACCTACACCGCAAGCCGGCAATTGGCTTGCAACCGTTAGTCAAAAAGAATTCGGGCTTATTCTTACCTTATACGATACCTCCATCATCTCAGCAACAGCATTACAAAAGCTCACCATGCCCTCAATAGAACAAATCCCATCAGGACAAATAAATTGTGACTAGATTTATTCATACCGCACTTCTTGCGATCATTGGAGCTATTATTGTTCATATTTGTGTTCTCTTTCTGATCCCCGCTTGGACACAAAATAATATATGGACAGCCCTTAAAAAATCTGGCCCCCCTTATCAATTTGTTGATTTTACTCCCGATAATCCTATTCAACAATCTGCTGATCCACTCTTTCTTCTTAAAGTCTGTAGATTTAATCTTGAAAATGGACCTGTTCATTTAAAGGCTTTGAAAACACAACAATTTTGGTCACTGGCAGCCTACACACACAACGGAATTATTTTCTATAGCCTTAATGACGGAACAGCCCCTGATGCTACACTCGACCTTATCATTGGAAAACCCATACAAATAATAGAACTCAAAAAATTAAGACCTAAAACAAATGCTAGTTCAGTTTTAGTTGCTAAAAATTTGAATGAAGGTTTTGTCATTTTACGTATTTTTGCCCCCTCTTCCCTTGCAAAAAAAGAAAGTGAAGCTTTTCTTTCATCGGCGACCTGCCGCATATTTTATGAATAAAAATATCCTCACTTTTACAACAACTTACTTTTTAATAAAAACAAAACCTATCAAAACGGTTATCTTTTTCCCCTATCAATCGATATATCCGAATTTAGGTTTGTCTGATTTTAAATCCCTCAATTTTTTTATTGAGTGAGAATGAAATCTCTGTTGTACACACTCACCTTGTATCTGGTATCTAGATAATAATTTGATTATCTAATGATAATTTATTTAGACGTTGAATGAACGCTCCGAAGATTGTAGGTTTCTCTCATTCCAAACTTGTCCCATGTTGAATCAATCAAACCCGCGTCTTTTACATAAGACAAGCGAAATTGATGCCTTAATAGAAACTGTACAATAAAAAGTGCCTCTTCTGAACCATCTGTTCAAGGGCTGTGAATATTGGTGGTGAATAAATAGAATGATGGTGCGATTTTCTTTTTCATAAACGTAAAGATGGAGATGCTCTATTGCTTTATCGTTATCCCTTCATAAGCGTTGTCACAAAATGGTTGTGGCGAGTAAGATATCTCTTTAAAACAAACACCGTGAATTTGGTACTCTAATGGTGTTCCGTTATTCGATAAGCCTATTTGACAAAAAATTTCCCGCAATGAGAAGAGAAAAAGGAAAGTTCTAAACAAATATGCTGTTAACAATCGTAAAACTTGTTATTTGAGTTTATTGCTATTTATTGACAAATATTTTCCTAAAATTTCTCGTCAATGACAGAATAAAGTGCTGAAAAAACACTTATTCCCTTCAATGAAAGCCCTAAAATAATTGCTAAAAATTGATGAGATATCATGCATCCTTGACCTCAAAAATAAGTGCTTTACTTTTGTCTTATGAGCAAAAGCTTTTTGTAGGATATGTCATCTGAGCAAACTTTGCTTATAGTTTACAGTCGAGGGGAAAAAACTTCATGAAGAAGAAATATGTCCGGTTAATTTCAAGAGCAGCAGTATGGTCCCCTCGATTTGGGGGATTAGCGTTTTTTATTTTATTATTTTCGGTCATCTTACAACGTTTTTCCATCATTCATGTAACCGACTTTATAATTTTGATCAGTATCTCTACTGGCTGTGTGATTATTTCTCTTTTTTTCGCTATTAAAGCACTTCATAGTCTGTGGGTCTGTGGGGCTCTAGGGGGAATGAAAGCTTTAAAGGGAATTATTTATTCACTCATAACAGCAATACCATTGGTATTATTTTTTGGACTTTGGTTTACCTTGCCTGCTCTTTACGATATTTCTACCGATACACAAAGACCACCGGCTTTTTTTCGCACAATACGTCCCAGCGATGCTTTACCACTCAAAAGTGTTTTGCTCGAACAAGAAACATTACAAAGGTCACAATGGCCAGGAATATCAGGGCGCCGTTATGATGGCGCACCTGAACACATTCGCGAATCCGTTCTCAACGTTTTAGCTGCGTATGATTGGCCTATTATAGCAGAACGAGAATTTAAAGGAGAAGAAAATGAGATTTATATTGAAACGAGAGCTAAAACTTTTTATCTTGGTTTTATTTCGGATATCGTGATCCGCTTAACTGATGAAGGTGATACCACCTTTGTTGATATGCGTTCTGCTTCTCGTTATTTGCCAAGAGATTTGGGGACTAATGCTGCCTTTATTATCGACTTTATGGATGCCCTTGATACGGAAATCGCCTCACTTCCTCTCTCACAAGATGATGGATAACAATCAAAAGATATAAGCTACTTTATTTCATAAAAATAGCTTATATTTCAATGAATTATAATATATAAGAAAATAATCACTTTTCAAAAGCTACAAACCGAGCATCTTATAGAAAAGACAATAATCTCAAACCGAACCATTGTTGAAATCATTAAAAAATTCAAAAATAGGAAATAAAAAACAAAACTCTTGATGATAATGCTGATATTAAAGAATCTGTCTAACTGTAATCAGTAAATCTTTTTTAAAGTTTAATATTATAAAACTCATATAAAAACATTATCATATAAATAATATATACAAATAAAAAATTTTATAGAAATTAATATAACAAATATAATTAATAAAAATGTGCTTAACAATTTTTTTACAATTTATTTTTTATTATAAGCTTTAGATTTATAACGTAAAAACATTGCATAGAAAAATATAAATAAAGCACCTATAGAAAATAATAATTTTACAATAAACGAATAATATCGCTCATAAAAAAAATATTTACAAATTTACAAAATAATTATTATTTAATCTGATGATATATTATAATATATATTGTATGTATAAAAATTTTTATTCTAAAATATATATTTATTCATGAATAATTTTATATATAAATAATAATTTATTATAAAAAATATGCGAATAATAATTTATAATTATATTCTTAAAATAATGATAATAACGTAATTCTATATTATTTTAAAATTCCTATATATTTAACTAATAAAATTCCAAAATAATATAATATAAAAAACGTAATTGTTGATAATATTGTTCTTTTTATACTCCAGTTCTTACCTTTAGATCTATTGTAAAAAAAAACGTTAAAAATCCATATATAAACGTTGCCGATAAGGAGCTAATAAAACTATGCATAACAAAAAAATCCAAATAAAATATCTATTATCATAAACAAAAATATCCCTGAAATCAGTTGAACCATAGCTTTAAAGTATGTTTACAATATCACTGATCTCAGAAATATCTTTATCGTTATTTTCTAAATAAATTAGAAGCAGTATTCCTCCATTTTACGGATGGCATTAATTGTATTTATCTATAAAACCGGTAGCAGCTCCTTCTAATCCGCCTGCTACGGCTCCTTCCGGACCCAATAATGTACCAGTAATACCTCCTTTAATCCTCCTACTATGCCGCCTGAACCTGATACTTGGGAATGAGTGTCTGCGCTACAATCATCTTCTTCTGGAAAAAGCCAACTTTTGGGTTGTGAATTACTACTTGAATCATCTGATGAGCATGCTATTTGGCAAAAAATTAAATATAATTTGTAAAAATATATAAATTATAATAAATAATAAAATAATGATAATAATGTAATTCTATATTATTATAAAATTCCCATATATCTAACTAATAAACTTCCAGAATAATATAATATAAAAAATATAATTGTTGATAATATTATTCTTTTTATACTCCAGTTCTCACCTTTAAATCTATTGAAAAAAAACATGAAAAATCCAAATGCAATTGCTGTCACTAAGGAACTAATAAAAGTATACATAACAAAAAAATCCAAAATAAAATATCTATTATCATAAAAAAATATCCCTGAAATCAGTTGAACCATAGCTTTAAAGTATGTTTACAATATCACTGATCACGAATGGCATTGTTTGTACTTATCTATAAAACCGTTAGCAGCTCCTCCTATTCCGCCGCTTAATGCTCCACTGAGTAAGCCAGCACCTGCACCTCCTGGTCTAGCAATAGAACCTCCAGCTGCACCAGCACCACCTCCTAATATTGCTCCTACAATGCCACCTGTACCTGCTGCTTGGGCATAAGCGTCTGTACTATAATCATCTTCTGGAAAAAGCCAGCTGTGTGGACGTAAGTTACTAATTGAATCATTTGATGAACTTGCCCCCCCATTTTAATCCTCCTAATATCTATTAAAAAACTGTATCACAATAATACAGTGGGAGCTGTCATTATTATGCTACCCAAAGAATGTCAAATATAATTTTAAAAAATATAAATATAAATAATAAATACATTATGTTTATATTATATTCTTACAAATTGTATATTTCAATTAAGCAATAATAATATTTACAATACTGTTAAAATATGTGACATCCATCGCTCTTTCTCTTAAACAAACATAAATTCAAATGAGTCATTCGCAAGAAAAGCTAGTATCATTCTCTTGGTTTACAAGAACAACAAAGAAATATATTTATTATGTCATCGAACTCAGTTGCGTTGCTGTTGTTTTGCATTTGCTGGGTTTGGTGAATCCTTTTATTTTTCAAGCAATTATTGACCGCATTTTCCCTTTTCAGTGCCTTGAAAGTCTCTATGCTATCGTTGTCTTGATGGTTGCTATCATGCTGTTTAGTACCGCTCTTAGCACTCTATCAGGTTACCTAGGAACTTATTTAGCCAATCGGCTTACGCTAGAGTTTGGATAGCATATTTATACCCATCTTTTAAGCCTCTCCTTGTCTGTGTTACGTCATTGGAAAGTGGGGGAACTGTTTTCGCGTATTGGATAGGTTAACACAATTCGCGGGTTTCTAACAGGAACCATCGCCACAACTGTCCTGAATGTTTTGTTTGCCATTATTTATCTTGCTGAACTCTCTTCCATTAGTCCGAAACTTACCTTTATTGTTCTTATCATTTTTTCCTTACAAATGGGCTCTTTGGCATCGGTTGATCCCTTTTTACGCCGCCAATTACGCCGTACATTCACTCTGCAAGCCGCCCATAAATCACGCCTTATTGAAAGCTTTACCAATCTTGAAGCCATCAAAGCACACGTAAAAAGAATCTGCTCATACAATACGTATGCAAGAAACTTTAGCCCGCAGCCTCGATCAAAGTCTTACGACCAGTAAATTTCATCTTTTAAATGGGGCTTTAAGCCATATTTTTGGTGATCTTTTCACCATTTTTATCATCTTTTTTGGCGCCCAAGCAGTGCTGCAAAATCAAATCACACTAGGACAACTTATTGCTTTTCATCTTCTCGTTGGCAATGTTTCTGGTCCTATCTTAAGCCTTGCCTCCCTGTGGGAAGAATGGCAGCATTTGAAAATCTCTCGTCTTCGTTTGGGTGATATTCTTAACGCACCTTCAGAATGGGAAGAAGCCCCCCCCTTCAACTCACCACAAATCCTCAACTTGAAGCTAAAAATATCTGTTTTTCTTATGGAGAAACACCTTTTACCTGACCTTGCCCTGCTTTCGGTGGCATTCTTTTTGGCTGCGAAGTCACCTCTGTATTTTCTGCTGTCATCAAATACTTTCTCCAGATAACAAAAAAAACCCGCAAATGCAGGGCTCTAAACGATCATATCATTTAAAAGGATTTTAACGAGAAACGATCTACTGTAATTTTGGACGCAATTCGACCAGTACAGCAGCGCTATAAAACACCATTATTTACACCATGTCAACAAAAAATCACGATATTGTATATTTTTTTATTTTATTGCCTAAATCTAGTATCTTTAATAGCCAAAATCTCGTAATTGTCTCATCTAAACGAATCAATTATATGACTGAGAACTGCTAAAAAGGGGGGAAACTATGGAACCAATATCAATATATTTGGGCGCAATAGTAGAAATAATTAATATACTGTCTGTACCAGGTCCTCGAGGACTTCGAGCTTTGATAATAATGTCGATTGTTTCTATTTTCTTCATAATCTTCTCAAGATATGAATGGTATATACGCTTCTATGAAATAGAAGAGGAGGATATTCATATCACGTGCATACTGATATTTATAGCGATAATATTTACAGGAGTTCTTCTCTATGAATTTCCAGATGAAGGGCTAGTCGTACTTGCCTGTATGCTGCCCACCCTCTTCTTTTGGTTTCTCTGGCATATAGGATTTGAAGAGCTAACTTTACTCATAATAGGCCTCGCTATCCTTCATTTTTTAAAAGTCTCAACAAACACTTTATTAATGATAATAATTTTCTTTGTTTATCTATATAAGCTTCTAGATAAGCTTCTAGTATCAAGAGAATATAAAAAGCTATATTATACTCATAATAATCTAGTTAATTCTTATAATTTAGTGATAAAAGACCGTGACAACGCTATCAGAGAGCGAGATGAAGCAATTGAAGAACGGGACAAATTAAAAAAGAAATTCAAACATTTAAATTACTTAGATGATCACTTTTAAACCAACATAGCTATAAACTTTTGTGAAAAACCAGCCTTGGCTTCAGTTTGTTAACAGCTAATCGTTCAAGCTAAGCTATCTTCCCACCTCTTCAGAAATAAAAAGGGGGCTTTTTGCACACAGAATAAGTTATTTTCCTAGTTTTTAAGAGACGTACAGAAAAACATTTCACATCATATTACAAAAAACTCCATAAAACATTTACCATTTATTTTTTGTCAAAATATTTCTGGGGAGCATTCAGAGCAATTTGCAAAGAATTCACAAGATGTGGCAATGTTTGATCTTCTACAACAAGATATTGTAAAGACGTATAAAGATTATACTGTCTATAGAGATGTTGTGTTTCTTTTATCGCCTCTTGCATATTAGAAAACTGTTCTGTTGCAAATTCAACCCATTTTTCTCTTGCTGTCTCATCAGAAGATGATGGTATTTCATCATACACAGCGCTTGGCAAACCTTTTGCACACGAATAGTCATTTTTTACTTCAAGATATTTTTGCGCAGCATCATACTGTTCTTGGGTAAGCACACCTTTTAAACACAGCCGCCCAACATAAGTACCAGAAAGCGGATTTTTAGCCTCTTCTATGGTCAAGCAGAAGCGCTTTGCACGCATTTCAATTGCCAATTGATTAACAGGATCTTGACGTACTGTTACTTGTGAAATGTAAGCATCTTGCTTTCTCATACATCCCCTCATCTATGGAAACTCACATTTTTTTCTTTTTGCTATATCTTTAAATCAAAACGGCATGCTGTCATGAGCAGATATGCTATAATCGGAGGCACCTGAAGCGATAGCATAACTTTGAGAAGTAATGGGTGAAGGAGTGGATTGCTCTTTTTTTGCATCAAGCAACTGCAATTCGCCTTTATATTGTGACAAGATAATCTCTGTTGTGAAGCGGTCAATACTGTTTTTATCTTGCCATTTACGGGTTTGTAATTTGCCTTCTACGTAAACTTTTGAACCTTTGTGTAAATACTGAAGCGCAATTTTTGCCAAATGTGGATTAAAAACCACCACGGAATGCCATTCTGTTTTCTCTACTTTTTGATTGGTATTTTTATCCGTATAGCTCTCAGACGTCGCCAACCGAAAATTGACAACTTCAGCACCAGAATTCATTGTTTTGCTTTCAGGATCTGCCCCTAAATAGCCAATTAAGATCACTTTATTCAACATGTTTGTAAGTTCCATTTGATTTGCACTTTAAAACGTATAAAATCCTAGAATAATTTGATTATTTATTAAATAATTTCAAAAGGATATTATTATTTTTTAACATATAAAATTATGTTTACATAACAAATTAATAAATAATCGATTGACATACGCGTATGGTGTATCGTATCAAGTAACAAAAGGGGTCATATATGGCAATCGTTAGTTTTAAGCATAAAGGCTTGAAGTTATTTTTCGAAAAAGGAATCTGTAAAGGAATACAACATGCACATGCTAAAAACTAGCTAACATTTTGGCAATTTTAGATACGATATTTGCTCCCGAACAAATGACGATTAGATCCTATCGTCTCCACGAACTTACAGGCGATTTAAAGGGTTATTGGTTTCTATGCATGTCAATGAAAATTGGCGTGTTACTTTTCGTTTCATTGGAACAGACGTTGAACTGGTTGATTACCAAGATTACCATTGATTTTTGAGGTGTTATTATGATGTACAATCCCCCACACCCTGGTGGCATTTTGAAAGAAGAATTGCTTGATGAATTAGGTCTAACAGTAACAGAAGCTGCAAATCATCTCGGCGTTGCACGTTTAACTTTATCACGTGTTTTAAACTGTCATGCTGCAATTAGTATTAACCTTGCTTTACGCTTAGAAAAGGCTGGTTTAAATGATGCGGAATTTTGGCTTAAATTGCAACAAAAACATGATCTATGGCAAGCACGACATAATAACCCCATACCGGATATTTCGTCTTTAGAACAAGTAAGCCATCCTTAGCAGTTAAGACTTGGCTTGATCGATTTTTCAAAAACACATCAAATAGCCTTTGATAATTTTTTGATTTTTTCATTTAACTCGTCTATTAACGGTTCAAAACTCAATACACTTTTTGGCAAATTACCACCGTAAATCCATGCCTTCACTTGCGCTTTGGTACTAAAATCCGCATTCTTAGGTATTTCGTAATACTGACCGCCATCAAACTTTTCACACTCTCTCCTGCCATCTTCATATTCGTAGAGGTTGTAAAAATACTCTGCTGCTCCATCTCCCCATGGTACATGCCCCACCACCGTTGCTATAATTTTTTTTTGCTGTTTTGATTTACGGTTTCTTAAGAACATCTGATTTAATATTCCTTATCTAAATCCATAACTTTACCAATGGATTTATTTACCTCAAATTGGACCGTACAGAGCATTTTATATTGTGGATGTTTTTTATCATAAAAATCCAAAATCGCTCTGTACGGTGCTATTTTATTGATTTAAACGCATATCTATTCCCAAAATGATCAGCACTTTTCACTACTTTGCTGTTTTTAGGCTGCTTTTGAATTGTTATCATGCTCTTCACTAGGCTCGCCTATTCTCATGAATGAAATGCGTTTACCACCTAATGCCTTGTTACGTGTATTTTCAATGGCTATAAAAACTTTCTCAGCAGCTCCAGAAAGTCCGTTTTCTAAATCACGACAATACTGTGCAAGATCAGCACATGAAGGGGCAAACATTGTTGACATGCCTTTGGCTTCTCCACGTATAAGATTTTTAACAGCTTGCAATAAAGACCAGAGTGAAATGCCGTTAAGAGCAGCGATATAAGCCTTTGCACGTGCTTGTGCATTGGAAACTTTTTGCATTGTCAAGCCACCTTCAAGCACATCAAGAGCCTCAGCAATGTCTTCAACAGACGCTTTCAAGGTAAGTAAGTTTTGAACTGTCTGATAAGTTTCGAAAGCTTGTTCCTCTAGAGCTGGTGTCAATTTCACGCCACTGATCAAGGCCCATGGATACTCCCTTGTGACGTATTGCGCCATCTGTCGTGCAATGTTTTGAAGTGGATTCACTAAATCCTGCTTCACGGATAAGGTTACGGATTGTCTCTCCGGTACCACCACGAGTTCCTTGATCTTTTGAAAAGTTTTCATTGTTTCCACCATTGTTGTTTGTGTTTTTTCTAAATCATCAACCGCCTTGCGTACCCAATTACGCCACGTTGCTTGCCAATCGATTTTGGTTGCATTTGCTCCAGCTTTTGAACGCCAGTAATCTCGAAACTTTGCGATTTCGACCTTGATACGCTCTGGAGGCAAGCCCTCTGCAATGGCAAAATCGTAATCGGGTTCGAAATCATCTGGCAATCGACAACCTCGATTAGCTTTCGCACGTTTTGCTTTTTTCGGAACGCTTTCTTGCTCGTGAATGGGAGGTTGGTTTTTTGATGATATTTCGATTTGTTCTGATTGGCTTTTGAGAGCATCATCTTCTGTTGGCTCTTCAACCAAATCGGTTGTTTCTAAATTTTCAGAACCAATTTCTTTTTTTTGCTAATACGATAGTATTAGTTTTTTTATTATAACTGTTATTGTTAATGTTATATGGTATCGTTTCCGTATCGCTTTCGTATTCATTCCGTATAGAATCCGTATCATTTCCGTATTTATGTTGTATAGATTCCGTACTACACTTTACGTTTTTTTCTTTAGACTTTTTCCATCTAGCACTAACAGCTTTTGATGCCGCTTCTGATTTTCCTACGCTATCATTTAATTCTGCTTCAACATCTAGATTCCATAAACGACCATCTGCTAAACGAATAATATGACCAGTGCTCTGTAAAACGTCTAATGCTTTGACAAATGTTTTTACTGAGTAACCAGTATAATTAGCCCAAACCTTAATGTTATTTAAAAGAGGCTTACCAGTGTGAAGCATTTGCAACCGTAACCTCATATATATATTGCCTTCAATAGAAGACAAATAAGTGAGATCAAAAATCCATTTATCAGCAAAAAGCCTTGTCCATGGTATTTTACTGGACATGTGTGCCCCCTTCTTTCTTTAAATATAAAATTGCCAAAGCATCTGCTTCGTTGTCATCTTTAGGCGCGTGCCCTTTTGCACGCACCGCTTTAATCATTTCTTCTTTTGAAGCATTCCCCTTCCCCGTTGCCGCTTTCTTAATCGTACCAACTGGAATACCTTCATACGGTATCTGATGATGTTCACACCAAGCCGTTAAAGTTGCTAGAAAGCCACCGTAAACATGCGCTGCATCAGTCCCCACATGCCGGCGTACTTCTTCAAAATACACAGCATCAATTTCATCAACAGACCTCTTTAGTTCAGTAAGCCATTTCTTAAAGCGCAGATAACGCATACCACCGCCTTCAAAACGGCGCGATTGAAAATGTTCTGTATCGCTTGTTATGTGACCATCAGCACCGCATATAGCCCAGCCAGTCTTGGTCCCTAGATCAAGACAGAGAATAGTTTGTGCATGCGTGATCATAATCCCCCCTTAAGGCTGTTGTGTGTTTATGCGTGCATCATGACAGAGCGTGTATGATTGAGTTTTTAAAAATTGTGCTGCTGGTGCTCGTTATTATCTCTAGAAGCAGGTGTGAAAGCAGATGCTTGAGATGATATAGTCTCATATGATTGCCCTCCATAAAAAAACGAGAAAAAATCTTCTGCCTTAATCGGTGCTCCAATTCTTTTGGCTTCATTTAAAAGAATTGGGATATGTTTTGTCGGAATTCTCCCACCAGTTCCACCTTTTGATACAGGACGCAGCCAGGCATACACACGTGTTCTATGAACTCCGAGCAACTGAGATACTCTACGAACCCCACCTAACAGATTTATTATTTCATAAAATTGTTTCATAATTCGCGTTGTAGCTTATTTAGGTACAAAATCAATAGATAATGTAACGAAAACCACAAAAGATTTTTTTTCTAATAAAGATATAATGGAAACCATGAATAACATTATGAAAATTTGGCTAAGTGAAGCCTTACAAGAATCTGGATTGTCTCAATCATCGCTTGCTAGACAACTAAGTGAGAAGATGCAGCGCTCTATCTATCGCTCTGCCGTCAATAAAATGCTAACGGGTGAACGAGGAATAAGTATGCAAGAGGGTATGGCAATTGAAGAAATCACAAAATATCCTCTTCCACGAAAAAAAACTATACCTTTAATGGGTTATGTAGGAGCAGGTTCAGAAATTATCCCCTACGAAGACGGTTGGCTTGAAGAAGTAGAAATCCCCCCATACATTACAAAAGATACATACGCGGTAAAAGTTGAGGGCGACTCAATGGAACCTTTCATTGAGGATAAATCTATTTTATTTTATTCAGAAAACATTTCTCCAAGTTTACTTCTTAATAAAAAAGCAATTGTCTATACGCAAGATGGACGCTGTTTTGTCAAAATAATAAAACACGGTAGTAAACCTGGTTTATTTAATTTAGAGAGTTTAAATAGATTATATCCAGAAATAAAAGATATTGCATTAGTTTGGGCGGCACCTATAGACTGGATAAAACCACCAAGATTTTAGAATATTTAAACCCAATAAAATTGTATTATTAAAGCTCTAGCTATTCTAAGCATATCCCCCTCTTTTTTAGTGATTACAGCTTTAATTTTTTAAGTGATTTTTTTATATTTATATAAAAAGTTTCTAAAATCGTTACATTTATGTTTACATAAGTTCCTAAATACGCTACATTAGTATCCATAAATTAACACAAACAATCGCTATTAGGCGTTAGGGAGGGGAAATTATGGAAAAGCCAATTCTCATAAATTCTAATGAAATTCTCTTAGTTCATTCAGTTTACTTCGATAGAGATGAACACATTGCAGAATCTGGACCGCTTGATGCAAGTCAAATTCTAAGCATTGTTAATGGGGTAGATGATGTTATCCAAATCTTTCGTATAAATCCTTCTGAAAATAGTTGTGAAGACATTTCTGAAGAAATTGCAGACGCATATGTAGAAGAAAATATCAAACATCTCTATGAGGAGAGCAAGGTTCATTACTTTATACGCGAAAGTGATATCTACAATGAAATTTTAGATGATTTAGCAAAAGAAAGATATAATGATGAGGTCTACGGTACTTATGAACAACAGCACCGTTTAACTCCTTGGAATGTCCTTCCAAACTACCCAAGCTATACGTCACGTTTCTAAAAACACCCCTTTTTCAAAAAATTATCACACAAACCAATGCCGTTCTTTTCAAGAGCGGCAAAGGGAGAGTCTAACTTAAAGGAAATAAATCATGGAAAAGAAATATGAACTAACAGATGAGTCAATCGAAGTTGATGGTCACACTCTCCACCGCATACGTGCTTTAAGAGACTTTGGAGATATTAAGACTGGTGACCTAGGTGGCTTTATTGAACATGAAAGGAACTTAAACCATGAAGACGACTGTTGGATTGCTAATAATGCCCGGGTTTATGATTATGCACGTATCTATCATAATGCCAAGGTTTATGACAATGCTAAGATTTATGGGAATGCCCTTGTTTATGATGATGCAGAAATTTTTAATGACGCCAAAGTTTTTGGCTTTGCAGAAATTTCTTTTAATGTTCGTATTTTTGGAAAGGCTAAAGTTACTGGTGAAGCCAAGATTTATGACGGAGCGCATGTTTATGAAAAAGCTACGGTTGGCGGTCACGCAGAGGTCTCTGGTAATGCTCGTGTGTTTGGTGGTTCTATTGTTTGTGATAGTGCTAAAGTAACCGGAAATACAAAAGTATCCGGAAACGACACCGTTTTAAGGTAGGGGGTAATCATGTATAGCTATGAAATTAAACCTACTTGGTGTGTACAGACAGTTGTGAGAAGTGATCAAAACCCCGGAGAACTTTGTATAACTATCTCTGGATATGAAGGTGACCCCTATGTAGATACCATAATTCCTAAAGACGTCATGAAGGACCTTTTAGGTGAAGATAATTTTAAGAAAATGATATCAAATCACACACCTAGATGTACATATGCATCATACGCAAGCAAAGTATTTAGATGTATTGGATTTGAAATAGAACGATTTTCTAATGCTAAAGAAAAAATCTTTATTGCACTTAAGTCTAATGATGGACGTAGATTTATATCAATATTAGAAGTTGATGACATCATACCGCCTCTGAAATTCAATTTTTAACAACCAAACAAAACAACTTTTAACACATGCGTGATTCACGCCACGGGTGAGTTGCGCTTTAAATGGAGGAAATCAAGATGAATGAACAAAGTACCACACAAACGGAATTAATGGAAAAAACAAATACTTGTGAAACCAACTCTACAGCTATGGAACTTATTTTAGAAAGAGCCTTACAAAGTGATGTTGATCTGGAGCGTCTCAAGAGCCTTCTCGAATTGCGAGAAAAGGAGATAGAACGACAAGAGCGCCAAGACTTTGTCCGTGATCTTTCTGCTATGCAAATGGAATATAAAAACATCGAACAAAATGCCCTTAATACACATACTAAAAGTATCTATACAACGCTTGATAAATATATTGATGCAATCAAGGAAACTCTTACAAAACATCACTTTGCCTTGTTTTCTCAGATCAAAGAACAGAATTCAAACGGTATAACCGTAGAAATGACTTTAAAGCATATATCTGGCAATGAAATATCAACACAAGGAACATTTCCCTTTGACGCTACAGGGAGCAAAAACAGCATACAAGCGGTTGGCTCTACAATTACCTATGCACGAAGATACCTGCTAGGCATGCTTCTTAATGTAGCAAGAAAAGAAGACGATACAGATGGAGCCACAATTCTTGCTGGTATCTCTTTTGAACAGATGAATGAAATCAAAGAATTAATAGAACATACACAAACAAAGGAAAACGATATTCTTGCTTTTATAGGCGTAAAAAATCTCACACAGATGTCTTTAAACAAGCCCAAACCGTTTTGTTTGCTTTGAGAAAAAAGAAACGCTCTCAAATGAATAAAGCACAACAAGAGCAACAAAAGGCGGTGTGAAATGGAACAAAGAACAGCAGAATGGTTTCAAGCCCGTTTAGGTAAAGTCACCGCTTCAAACGTTTATAACGTACTCAGTAAAACAGCCAAGGGAATGCCTACAAGCAAATATGAAGACTACAAAATAAAACTTATGACAGAGCGATTAACAGAAGAAATAAGCCAATCTTATATAACGCCCGCTATGCAATGGGGCATTGACTATGAAGAAGATCCCTTGAGAGAATATGCATTCATTTATGATACAGAGGTCACAAGGTGTGGTTTCATTCAACATCCTACAATCCAAATGGCTGGTGCTAGTCCTGATGGGCTTATTGGTGAGGACGGTTTAATTGAGATTAAATGCCCACAATCATCAAATCATCTACGCTTTTTTATAGATGGCAATATCAAGTCAGAATATTACGCACAAATGCAATTTCAAATGGCTTGTACGGGGCGCAAATGGTGTGATTTCATGAGCTATAATCCAAACTTTGTAGGCAAATCCACTGGTTTGAGAATGAAGATCAAACGCATCAATCGTGATGAAGAACAAATCGAACAAATCAATCAAGCGGTCGAAATCTTTTTAGCAGAAATAGACCAAGAGATGCAAAAGATTTTAGCGAAAGCCGCTTGATGTTATGGGGGTGCTTTCTCCTCCCAGCACCCCCACCCTCTTACCACAATTTTCAAAAAAAATCATGATTCACAACACGGGTGAATTGCAGCTAAATTTAAGGGGAACTGACATGGCACACCGCCCACCTACCATAACACAACCAGCCATTGCGCGCGCTTTAAGAGAAGCCAAAAAACAAGGCGCAGAGGTTGTAGAAATAAAACCTACTGGAGAATTATTAATTCATATCAATAAAACTATAACATCACCAACAACAAGGAATAATGCTTACAGTATTGAAGATTTTCCTCCTCTTGAAAATGAACAAGAAGAATGTAGTAATCACCCTTCTTGCCCCTCTGTTGACGGCATAGAATTCTAACCATGCCAAAGCGTCGTCCACCATATCTTGTTCTTGAACGTACACGCAATGGTAAAATCATATGGTATGTACGTATTGGTCATGGACCACGGGTTCGGATTGCAGGAACTTACGGAACACAAGAATTCGTTGACAATTATACACTTGCCCTTAAGCAAGCGCAAAATGGCACCTCCAAGAAAACAAAACAAAACAGACTTGTAGAGGGCTCTTTCGATTGGTTATTACATCAGTATTTACAAAGCATGCAATGGCATAATCAATCAGAGTCAACGAAAAAAGTTAAATATAGAATTCTAAATAATATTTCTAAACATATTGGTAATCGCGCCTATAAAAGTATAGAAAAACAACATATTCTTGATGCTGTAGAAAGAAGACGCAATACTCCCGCAGCTGCAAGACACTTTTTAACGGCTTTAAACGGTCTTTTTAATTGGGCGGTTGATAATGCTCTTTTAAACAGAAACCCCGCTTTTAACATAAAACCGCCAAAATCCTTTAACGCAGAAGGTTTCACCCCATGGTTAGAAGAAGATATAGATAAATATTATCATCATTGGTCTGTCGGTACTCATGAACGTGTATGGATTGACGTCCTTTTGTATACGGGTTTACGCCGTGGTGATGCCGTTCGCATTGGCTGGAAAGATGTTAAAGATAATATTATTCATCTCAAAACAGAAAAGAGCCAATTTAAAACAGATGTTTTTTTACCAATTTTACCTGAATTAGCAGAAACTCTTAAAATTGGTCCTATAGGTAATGAAACATTTATTTGTGGAAAAGAAGGTAAAAAACTGACTAAAGAAAGTTTTGGTAATCTGTTTCGTAAAGCTTGTAATGCAGCAAGTATTAAAAAATCAGCGCATGGATTGCGAAAATTAGCGGCCACCCGCGCAGCTAATGCTGGTGCTACAGTTTCACAAATGAAAGCACTATTTGGCTGGACAGAAGATAACATGGCATCTCTTTACACAAAAAGCGCAGATCGCAAACGTCTCGCAATAGAAGCAATTAAAAAACTTCAAAAAGGTTCGGGATAGACAGAAAATAAGTTAAAGGAATCAACGGAAATAAAATTCCCGTACTTTCTGATAACTCATTGATTTCATTAAAGTATGGCTGGGGTACCTGGATTCGAACCAGGGAATGCCGGTACCAAAAACCGGTGCCTTACCGCTTGGCTATACCCCAAAAAAATATGCTTTACAGCCGTTTTTTGCACCTTATAGCGATTCCTATGAAGAGACGCAATATCTGAAAATAAAAGATCTTACTTTTTTATTATTAAAGTCTCTACACCTTGTACGATACGCAACGATACAAATTCCCAACAGAAACGAATAGACAGTTATTCTTTTAGCACAAGTCACAACCATTTATCCATCAATTATTTTTCTCTTACTTTGCTCTTTTTATTAATTTCTTAAAAACAGAAAATGAAAATCTTATCATTTATGTCTGTAATCAATGAGCATATGCTTTGCTTTTTTTGATATATTCAAATCTCATCTTTCTCAATTAAAAAACTTTTGCTACATTGGAGGTTAGCAAAGTGTATGATGACCCGCCCTGCTCTTTCATTAAACGTAAAGATGATAATATCCAATGATTTTATATGCTATATTTATGAATAGCGCTATGAAATGAAATTAAGTGCATTGAAAAGTCTTTTTTAAAAATATGACTTAATATACTGTTGTAAACACCATAACACACTAATAAGCTGAGAATTTTTACAAAAAGAGAGACATTAAAATTAATTAACATATATAAAAGCATCCAACATTTGCTTTTAGATGCTGCAAATGGCAAATTAGATTCTTGGAGTGAGCTTAACAATTAGAATCGAGGAGATTTTTAAATGGCTTTTGAATTGGCTGCATTGCCTTATGATTACGATGCTCTTTCGCCTTATATGTCACGCGAGACACTTGAATATCATCATGATAAGCATCACCTCGCTTATCTTACCAATACCAACAACCTTATAAAAGACACAGGCTTGGAAAATGAAAGCCTTGAAGAGATTGTTAAAAAAAGTTTTGGAAAAAATATTGGTTTGTTTAATAATGCAGCGCAATATTACAATCATAACCATTTTTGGCATTGGATGAAAAAAGATGGTGGTGGTAAAAAGCTACCTGAAAAACTAGCAAAAGCTATTGAATCTGATCTAGGTGGCTATGACAAATTCCGTGCTGATTTTATTGCTACTGCTGGTGCTCAATTTGGCTCTGGATGGGCATGGGTTGCTGTTAAAGATGGTAAGCTTGAAATTATGAAAACGCCGAATGGTGAAAATCCTTTGGTTCATGATGCTCAACCTATTCTAGGTGTGGATGTGTGGGAACATTCCTATTACATTGACTACCGCAATGCTCGTCCGAAATATCTCGAATCTTTCGTGGATCATTTGATCAATTGGGATTATGTTTTAAAACTTTATGAAGATTGCGGATTGTAAGCTGTTTAGATAATTTTTTAGCGTCTATCAGTCCCTATAACCTTATAAATTATAGGGACTGACAAATGAAGATATTATAGATTAGCAACGATCTTTTCCTGCTATCTTTAGAATATATGCATAGATATAAGCAACTTCTTCTAACTTTGAAAAACGTCCAGCCGCACCAGCATGGCCTGAATCCATATTAATACGCAATAAAATTGCATTATCATCTGTTTTTAACTCACGCAATTTTGCTACCCATTTTGCAGGTTCCCAGTAAGTTACACGAGGATCTGTTAACCCTGCGATCACAAGCATAGGGGGGTATTTTTGTGCTTTGACGTTATCATAGGGAGAATAAGAAGCTATAAGATTATAATCTTCTTGTGATTCAAGAGGATTTCCCCATTCAGGCCATTCTGGGGGCGTTAGGGGTAAGGAAGCATCAAGCATCGTTGTTAAAACATCAACAAAAGGTACATTAGCTATAATCCCAGCAAAATCCTGTGGTGCTATATTGGCAATCGCCCCCATCAACATGCCTCCTGCCGAACCACCATGTGCAATAAGCCGATCATGGGCTGTGAATTTATTGTTTACAAGATAGCGCCCACAAGCAATAAAATCGGTAAATGTGTTATATTTAAAAAGATGCTTTCCTTTCTCATACCATTCAACCCCTTTTTCTTTACCCCCGCGAATATGGGCAATAGCATAAATAAAACCTCTGTTTACGAGAGAGAGGGCATTACTATTGAAACTGGCAGGTATAGAAATCCCATAAGCACCATAACCGTAAAGCAAACAAGGTGCACAACCATTAAGGGGTGTATTTTTATGATAAAAAAGTGAGATGGGAATTTTTTCACCATCCTCTGCGGTGGCCATAATACGCTGCGTTATATATTCATCTTTATTATGGCCAGAGGGGATTATTTGCGCCTTTAATAATATCCGTTTTCGACTTTTTACCTCATAATCAAATACTTGATCAGGCGTTGTCATTGATGAATAAGAAAAGCGAATGAACTGGCTATTATATTCCGCTGCACCTTGCAGACCTAAAGAATAAGCCTCTTCATCAAAGGCAATGGAATGGATTTGTTTCGTTGTACGCTCCATAATTTTTATACGAGGAAGCCCTTCAAAACGTTCAAGCCAAATAAGAAAGTCTTGATATGCATCATGGGATAGGATTAAACGTCCAAGCTGATGGGATACAAGCTCTGACCAATTTTCTGATTGCGGATCCGAATACGGTGTAACCATAATTTTAAAGTCTTTTGCATTATCTAAATTCGTAAGAATATAAAAAACATCACCGCCTTCTGTAAGTGAATATTCAACACCTTTTTGCCGTTTTCGTACACATTGAGGAACACTAAGAGGCGCATTAGCAGGAATTAACCAGATCTCTGAGGTTTCATGATCATGAATATTGATATAAATAACATCATGAAGCTTAGAGCCGCTTACATTTAAGAAAAAACCTGGATTATCTTCACGAAAAATAAGTTTATCGTGTGATTGATCCGTGTTTAAGCGATGATAATAGAGCTCTGAAGGACGGTGATTTTCATCCACCTTTGTATAGAAAAAACCTTCAGATTGAGCATCCCACACAATTTGTCCAGATGTGTCAACTATGGTGTCCGTAAAATCAGATAATGTCTCTAAATTACGAATTTTAGCTGTATAAAATTCTGATCCTTTATTGTCATAGGTCCACACAACATACCTATGATCAGGAGATTCTTGGACTGAACCAAAATTGAAATATTCTTTATCCTCAGCTAATAGATCACCATTAAGATAAACATGTCTTTCTCCACCATTTCTTGGTGTCCGAAAATAATGTGGTTGTTGCCCTCCGGTAACATAAGAAAATCCGTAAGAAAAAGGTCCATTTTTTATAGGAACGGAACTATCATTCTCTTTAATCCTGCTTTTCATTTCGGTAAAAAGCAAATCTCTTAATGGCTTTGTATCAGCCATTTGAGCCTCTTGATAAGCATTTTCTTTTTCGAGATGATGTCGAATATTAGGATCAAGACAGTTAGGATTTTTAAAAACATCTTGCCAATTAGGTGCACGTAACCAATGATAGGAATCATCACGAAGAATACCATGATGTATTTCCTTATGAGTGATTTTAGATGCTTTGGGAGGAATTGTAAAAGTGCGGGTCATACACAATCCTATATTTAAATATGTTAATAGCTTCGTTTATATGTTAGAATCACAATTATTGATGCAAGTATAAAAATATAATTCCGACGCACTCGCAAAAATAGCATCGCGATCATTTATACAATTAATACCCTTCTATTCATTAGCTGTCATAGCTATTGTTTTCGAGGGAGAAATACCACTTTTATAATGGAAGTGACAGTAAGACAATTAATTTAAAAGAGAAAGAATTGATTTTTTTGATACAGTATAGATGTATAATTTTACAGACTATAACAAATATATATAAAAATATCATTTTAATGAAAAAAATAAAAAAGTATTATTCATGTTTTAAGGTCTATATTAATAATATAAGCAATGGTATTTTGTCATATTTATAATATAGTTTATTTTTTATTATTAATTTTATAAATATAAATTATAAAAATAAATTTATCCTTCACAAAATAATATTTTAAAAATTATAATTATTTAAAATAAAATTAATATTTTATATACTATATTTTTATAATTTTTAATTTTATTTTTACATTCTCAAAAAAATAAATAATTTTTATCTTATATTTTTTTTATATTTGTGATATATTATATATTATGTATGATATTATTATAGAATAAAACTATCTTTTAACATGTAAGAATTTCGTTTTTCTTATTGTATATTATGACAAAAAAGAGGTATTTATTTGATTTTTTTGTGTTTTGGTAATTTTATAGAATAATTGAATTGACAAAAAAGATTTTTGTACAATATGAAACTTATGTGCATCAGATCTTTATATTATGAGTATATGCACTATATCTCGATTTTGAATTACTCGATTTTAAATTAAAGGAAACAAGAATGGAACATCGTGCAGTCTTAGAGACTGAAAGCAATTTAGTTATTACATTGGTTGCTGATATTGTTGCTGCCTACGTGAGTAATAATTCTATTCGACCGACTGAAGTGCCAAGTTTGATTGCTGATGTCCATGCTGCTTTTCGTAAAGCAGGGAATCTAGAATTAGCTGAAGTCGAAGTTGAAAAACAAAGGCCTGCCGTTAATCCAAAGCGTTCAGTATTTCCTGATTATCTCATTTGCCTTGAAGATGGGAAAAAATTTAAATCTCTCAAGCGTCATCTCATGACACATTATGGAATGTTGCCAGAGGAATACCGTGAAAAATGGCAATTAGACAGTTCTTATCCTATGGTAGCGCCTAATTATGCAAAAACACGATCAGCTTTAGCCAAAGAGATGGGGCTTGGACGCAAAAGCAAACGGAAAAAAGCTAAATAATCATATTTTTTGAAAAATAGTTCCTATATAAATTTATATAAAGTTGTTTTTTAGAGTGCACATTTTCTGTGAAGTTTTTGTGTGTATAGCAGCTTGTAGAAAGGAAATTATATATAGCTTTCCTTACGGATTCGTTTAATCATTGATTTCAGACCATTGGATCGTTGTGGTGTAAGATTTTCATTTAAGCCAAGTTTCTCAAAGAGATCTTGAGCATCAGAGTTACGAATTTCAGAAGCTTTTTTTCCTGAATAATAAGCCAAAAGAATATAAATGAGTCCGCGCACAATATGGGCATCAGAATCACCTTGAAACGTTAATATTGGATCTTCTGAATTATTACGTGACGATAAAAGCCACACTTGGCTAACACAACCAGGAACTTTGTGGGCATCGTTTCGAGCACTTTCTGGAAAAGGTGGCAATTCATGGCCAAGCTCAATGACATAACGATAACGATCTTCCCAATTATCTAAAAGCGAAAAGTTTTCTATAATATTATCGATTGTTTCCGCCATTATCTTAGTCCTGTTTCCTTTTAATAATTATGTTGAATATATTTATTGGTAGATAAATATTTATTCTCCTAACATAATGAATATGAAGAACGTTAAAAATTCTTATTTTAAGATAGCATTGTATGGTTTTGTAAGAATTCTTTTATTTCCATTTCCTGGAAAACATTAGGAGAAATCTCTATATTATTTTTATTCCCTAATATATGCCCTAAGTATTCATAAACAGCTCTTGCACCGTAATATGCGCGTTCGCCAAGTAAACTTAAAAAGGACTTTCCTACTTTACAAGTTTCTTTATTCCGGTCACAAAATGTTCCTAAATCATTTAAAGCTTCCTTAAACGCAATAATTACATCGCTTGTTGTTGTCTCATTATTTTTTGAGTTAGAAGAATGGTTAGTGCCTGGATTTGCTACAAAAAATGAAATAATAACAAAAACAAAAAACAAAAAAAATGATAATTTAATTAAAAAACGTATCATGAGCAATTAATGTACCGCAGTGGTAAAGGCAATAAAAGAGGTATTTTACACACTGCATCTTTATAAAAAATTTATAAAATGAATTTTTTATAAATTTTAGTATTCATTTATTGGGCCTATATCATTAGCTTTTTTATAAATATGATATGATGCCACTGTATAAAAAAGTGGGATATATTTCTATTCGGCAAAAAATAACACCAAAATCATACAAAATATCATATAGTTAGAGGATTATTATATAAGGAACTATGATAAAAAATAAGATACATAATCATGATCGTGCATAAGGCGTAGAAATGTACACCTTACACTTTTATAGCCTTTTATTCCACAAGAAAATGTAGCGATAAGACAAGGGTTAAAAAGGGGAAACTCTGTTATTCTGGCTCTCGTGTCGATAAGATATTTATACTGTCTATAAAACTTTTACTGACACATCATAAATACGATCAACATGTCGCTGAAATATAAAAAATAGAGGCATATATTACGATTTCATCTCAAGCTAAGATTTTTTTATAATATTGTAAACATCAATTTAATTGATACTTATAAAAATAAGTGAATATGAATAGAAGGAATTTATGCCAAGATATAATACCATTAAGAGGAAATTTCTCTTACCAAATCGTTTACGGATAAGTAACTCTCTATATGTAAGCTATAAAGAATGATAATGGCTATCATCGCTTTAGCGTTATAGGAAAATATTCTCAACTTGATTTTAAAGAATAGGCAAACATATGTGCCAAAATGAAGAATAACGTAGCATTATTGCTTAGATGATTAAATGTGATAATGCTCGTTTGAAAATACTATAGGGTCTTGAGTGTTAATCATTTAATGCTCTCTTATACAGATTAAAGATTTGTAAAATATGAAATTAATAAAATTGAAAACCAAAAAATAATGGCAACAAAGAGAAAGACATCCCGAAAAAAAACTGTAAAACATCGTAAATACCATAATAGTATTGTTATCACTCTTCTTCTGATAATTTTTTATTTTATTTTTTGGATAGCAAAAACTCTTTATTTCTATACACGAAAAAATACTTTATTTTTTGTTGGCTCTATTCTTTTTAGCATTAGCTTTTTAGTTGTTTCATTTAATGCTTTATTTTTGCAAATGACACCACATAAAAATATTTTTACTCAAATAAAGTTTTCTTCTACCCAAAATATAGGAAAAAGTTCTAATCTATCTGAAAAAGAATCAAAATCACAAGAATCCTCTCATGTATCTTCATTAAATTCTTCAAGTCATCACAACACAAATCCACCTTTTCCCCATCAATCAGTAAGCATGCTGGAAAAGCAAAAAGAACTCGCAAAATTAGGGCTTTATGATGGACCTTTAGATGGACTGGATGGACCTAAAACACAGCGTGCTATCGCTTTATGGAAACAACAAGCTACTCAAAAAATGCAAAATGATGTTTTGTCCAGTCCCGCAACAGATGAAATTGCGATATTAATTAAACAGAGCGAAATAGAAATGGCAAATAACACAACAAAACAAAATATAACAAATGTGAAAGAAGTTACTTTACAGCCTTCTATTGAAGATATTTTACAGGTGCAAAAAGCTTTACATAATTTTGGTCATGAGGAAGTTCTTGTCACAGGAATAGAGGATCAAAAAACCATAGAAGCCTTAAAACAGTTTCAAAAAATGTTTGATCTTCCTATCACAGGAAAAATTAATCCCATAATTTTAATGAAAATGCGTGAAATTGGTTTATTAAATTAAAGATAATCGCCTGTATTATAAAAATAATTTCTTAATTGATAGTGATAATTGATCATTTTTTTCACTCCCCCGAATATAAAATTTTTTCTTTACCGGAAATCTTTTTATATTAAATAATCAGAATGGTTTTCTTATATATTATATATTGAGCCATACAATTTGCTAGCAAATGGATCATAACCGATTGCTGAAAAAAGAAAACATTGTAAGAGAGCAAAGGACATTATTTTAAAGTTTTTATTACTTCTAATGATAAAAAACACGAAACGCTGTTGTTGCATCACGCCTTCCTCTCATATTTTTGAGCCAGAAATGATTCATATACTGCCAATTTGATTTGGTGAATATAACGTAAAAATATGTCCGAACACCTGTAAGAATAAGGAGACGAAAAGCTAGTGATATTATGGCTATTGTTTTGCAAAATGTTTTATAAAAAGCCGGCATATTTCTCCAATCCATTATTGAAAAAGTTTTATATTTTATGGTGTTATTTCCTAAAAAAAAGCCCGCGCTTTTGTTGTGGCCTATCAATCAACATTTAAATCCTCATTCAATTGCATGTTTGAGATAAAGGCTAAGGTGCACTTTATCTACTTATAGCCTTTGTATGCCAAATGGGTGCAAGCGCGTATATCTCTGTTTGGGTAATGTCTTAAAATAGGAAGTCAGCTTAATTTGATCAGAACATAAAAGTTTTAAGAATAAAAATCATTTGCCATCTTGGTCATTTTCTTTTCATTTAGCTTTACGGCTTTCAAAGACATCTAAAACCCTTCCTTCTTTTAAAGAATGAAGAGTATTGCCTCACGCTTTTATTTATCACGTGTCTTTTTGGAATATCCTCTAACGTAAAACAAAACGTCCCAAACGGAATATACTTTGCCATTCAGGGGGCTTTCTTTAAAAGAAACATCGCTCAAATTACCCAGGCCCATTTTACAATAATGCCCGCTAATAATATAATAGCAATCCCACTGTGCACTATCATCTTTAGACTTATGAAGAAGCAAGCTGGCATCATTACACACTGTCCCTACCGTCAATGTTTCAACAGTTCTTGGTACTTGAGATGATTCATAAAAAAAGCATATCTTCGCTTTAATTTTTTATCTACATAGTTCTCCCCGCCTATAAAAAGCAAAAAATATGGTTTTGATTACTTCAATTATAAAAGGAGTTGAAATGAGGAAATTTTATGATAATCGGGAGAATATTCAATATGAGAAATATATAAATTATATTTATAATCAATACCTTATATAACCTTATATTTCTTCATAAACATAAATCTGGTAGCGCACAGATAGTTTTATAAACTCTGAGGAAATTTTATAATTACAAGAAGTTTTACATAATCCCATTCTACGAATAATAATGTGAAATGGATTAGGAGACATTTCTTCAAAACAGGTCATCAATGTACAAAATAAATGCATTTGTTTGAAGCATTCTGTTTTGTGTGAGGCGCTCCTCCTGTTAAAAAGAAAACACACACGATAGCGCCCCACTCTCTATCAAGCGTCCCATCCATACGTGAAAGTCTATTAATAATAACTCCTTTTTATCTTGCCTCATATTTTCTTTCATACTTCTCTCAAAAAATACACTTTCTCACATGCTATAAATTATAGTGCATTCTAGAAATGCTTTTTATTTTCTTTAAGGAATAAAATAAAAGGACGTACATAAAAATTTATTTCGGTGGTCACGATACATAAAAAAATATTAACCTGTTATATTCTTTTTGCTATTGCAGCCTGTGCTGCTGCTAAACGGGCAATTGGAACTCGAAAAGGAGAACATGAAACATAATCTAGGTTATTTTCTTCACATAAAGCAATAGACGCAGGATCGCCTCCATGTTCACCACAAATTCCCAACTTTATTTTTGCACGCTTTGAGCGTCCACGCTGTGCAGCAATAGCAATCAGTTCTCCTACACCATCACGGTCAATAGATACGAAAGGATCTTGTTCTAAAAGACCTTTTTGAAAATAGGTTGCCAAAAAAGGAGCAGCATCATCACGGGAAATTCCAAAGGTAGTTTGTGTCAAATCGTTTGTTCCAAATGAAAAAAACTCTGCCGTTTCTGCAATTTCATCAGCTCGAAGTGCTGCTCTTGGAAGCTCAATCATCGTCCCAACCATATACTGAATAGAGCTTCCCTTTTCTTTCATCACTTCCTCAGCAACCTGATCAATACGTGCTTTGACAAAATCGAGTTCAGATTTAAGCGCAATAAGTGGCACCATAATTTCAAGCATAACAGGAGATCCAGATTTTTGGGCTGCTTCTGCTGCTGCTTCAAAAATCGCCCGCGCTTGCATTTCAGCAATTTCAGGATAAGTAATGGCTAAACGACATCCTCGTAATCCAAGCATAGGGTTAAATTCGTGCAACTGCTGTGCACGTTCAGCAAGCGCTTCTGCAGAAACCCCCATCGCTTTTGCAACTTCAAGAATTTCTGCATCGGTTTTTGGTAGGAATTCATGGAGTGGTGGATCAAGCAAGCGAATGGTCACAGGTAAACCACACATAATTTCAAATAATTCACTAAAATCTGAACGCTGCATTGGCAAAAGTTTATCTAACGCTTTGCGACGTCCACTTTCATCATGACTTAAAATCATTTCACGCATGGCAATGATACGTTCACCAGAAAAAAACATATGCTCCGTACGGCAAAGACCAATACCTTCAGCCCCAAAAGAACGCCCCATACGGGCATCAGATGGTGTCTCAGCATTGGCGCGAACTCTTATACGTCGCATCCCATCAGCCCATTCCATCAACTTTGCAAAGTCACCACAAAGCTCAGGCTGCAACATCGCAACCTTCCCTTTGAAAATTTCCCCACTGCCACCATCAATTGTGATAATATCACCCTTTCTAAAGCTTTCTCCTGAAGCAAGCAGCGTATTTGTGTTATAATCAATCCGTACACTTCCAGCACCGGAAATACATGGCTTCCCCATCCCCCGTGCTACAACAGCAGCGTGGCTTGTCATGCCGCCACGCGTTGTTAAAATTCCTTCAGCTACATGCATCCCATGAATATCTTCTGGGCTTGTTTCTACACGGACTAAAATAACTTTGCGCCCTTCAGCCGCTGCTGTTTCTGCCTCTTCTGAGGTAAAAACAATTTCACCCGTTGCGGCTCCAGGAGAAGCCGGTAAACCACGTCCTACAACCAAACGTTCTGCTTTGGGATCTAGTGTTGGGTGTAAAAGTTGGTCAAGTGACTTTGCATCAATACGCATCACAGCTTCTTCACGACTTATTAACCCCTCTTCAACCATTTCAATTGCCATCTTGAGAGCTGCACGAGCTGTGCGTTTTCCTGAACGAGTCTGCAACATCCATAATTTACCCTTTTCAATGGTAAATTCAAGATCCTGCATATCTCGATAATGCTGCTCAAGTTTCTGCGCGATCTGACATAACTTAAAAAAAGCTTCAGGCATGATTTTTTCTAAAGACGGGTTATTTGAACCAGCAATAATACGCGCATTCTCTGTAATATTTTGAGGCGTTCGAATACCCGCCACAACATCCTCCCCCTGTGCATTAACTAAAAATTCACCATAAAGTTCTTTTTGCCCTGTCGATGGATTACGTGTAAAAGCAACACCTGTTGCCGAATCTTCTCCCATGTTACCAAAAACCATAGCTTGCACATTCACAGCCGTTCCCCAACTTTCAGGAATGCCATGTAAACGGCGATAAGTAACTGCACGTGCTGTCATCCAACTTGAAAAAACAGCTCCAATCGCCCCCCATAACTGTTGTTCAGGATCTTGTGGGAAAGGTTTTCCTAATTGTTTTTCAACATAGGCTTTATAAGAAGTAATAACATTTTTCCAATCATCTGCTGTCATTTCTGTATCAACAGTGTAACCATTGTGTGCTTTTACTTCATCAAGAATCTCTTCAAAATACGAATGGTCTAACCCCAAAACAACGTTAGAATACATTTGGATAAAACGTCGATAACTATCATAAGCAAAACGCTCATTATTGGCTTGTAAAGCAATCGCTTTGACAGTTTCATCATTCATGCCAAGATTTAGCACTGTATCCATCATCCCTGGCATAGAAGCTCGCGCCCCTGAACGAACAGAAAGCAAAAGTGGTCTTTGTTCATTCCCAAATTCACGTCCTGTTTGTTCAGCAACGCGTCTTAGTGCTTTCTTAACAGATTCCTGTAGCTCTTCTGGATATGATTTGTCATGAGCATAATAAAAATTACAAACTTCTGTTGTCAGAGTAAATCCGGGCGGTACCGGCAAACCGAGATTACTCATTTCCGCCAAATTAGCGCCCTTACCTCCCAGAAGATTACGCTCGCTTGCGCTTCCTTCTGCGCTGCCATCTCCAAAACTATAAACCCATTTTTTCATTATATAAATCCTCCCATATCAGCATCAAAACATCATTCAAGCTAGGATCATTTAAATGCAATGATTTGATTTTAAAATCGGCAAAACAAAGAATATCGTTCTATAATCACTTCATAAATGCACAACACCAATCCTTCCAAAAGAGAAATGACCACACATCTCACTTATCCACCTTTTGGAGGATTAAAACTCAGTTTTTAAGATAACCATCAATCAGCGAAAAAAAGTCTTCTACTTTCATGGCTCCTTCATATTTATCTCCATTGATAAAGAAAGTAGGCGTTGCTGTAACACCAAGTTCTTTACCACGCTCAAAAGATGCATTCACTTCATCTAAAATGGCCTGATTTTTCAAACACGCAGTAAAACTCTCATCTGTAAAGCCCGCCATTAAGCTAATTTTTTTCAATGGTGTCAGAGCATCTTTTACCCAAACCCACTCATTTTGTTTTTGAAATAAAACTTCTATCAAAGGAAAATAGCGATCTTCTGGTGCACATCGTGCTAACATAAAACCTGCTGTTGCCCGAGGATCAAAAGCATAATCGCGAAAAATCATTTTTACTTTGCCTGTTTTAATATATTTTTTACGAATTTGAGGAAGGATATCATTATAAAAATGCGCACAATGCGTACATGTCAACGAAGCATACTCCACAATGATGACTGGAGCATCTGCCTCTCCTTCAAAGCGATCCTTTACTTTACCCGATTGAAGAAGCTCAGCCATATCCACCGTTGCAACAGGTTTGGGACTACGTGCTAAAGCAACTGTTACACTGTTTTGTACAATCGTTATAAAGAGAAAAATTATTCCGAGAGATAAACAAGAACGATATTTTACCATAAATAATACTTTTCTGTTGTTATTAAACGAATAGGAATCCAATGCTTTTGCATATATTATAAGGAATAATATATAAAATATCTTGCTATTTATTATTTTTTTCCAAGAAAATGCAACAGCCAAGTTTATAAAGTGATTGGCGTAAGCTTTTATCTTCAATTCCTTCGAGCATTTTTTCCAAGCATTTTTTGTCTGTTTCACTCAAAGTCAGCTTTATAGGTACACGCTTCATAAAAATCGACAGACTTCTTTGCTCAATCTTGATACGATCAATAGCAATATAACCAAAAAATCCATTAATTCTATGAAGCAATTCCTTTGTCTCATGCATCAATTTTAACGCAGCAAATCCTTCACATGCGATAACAAGCGTTGCAGGCTTAAAAACTTCATCTTGATCGGCGCGACGTTTCCAAATAATTTTAAGGGGTATTGTATGTTTACTGATATCATAGCCCGCAATTTGTGGCCAATGCTCTATAAGCGCAACATTAAGCCCTGTCCGTTTGCGTAAAACTGGATCAAGTATTTGCAGAACCGTCCTCGAAAGAGAATAAAAAGCATGCTTTTTTAGTTGTTTTCTCATTTTTAGATCATTGTTCAATCATTTACTCAATTATAATCATTTGTTTCATCAAAAAATTATTACCTTTCCAATTTATATAATATCAACAAAATAGACATTCTTTCCTCAGCAAAATCTCAACAATAAAAATACAAGAGCAAAAAACATAGCCCAATAAATGCTTTTTTCTTTTGCATTTTACATCTCCCTATGCTTGAAAACAATCATGTATGAAATTTCTTCGCACCTCCTTTCTTGGTACGATCAAAATCACCGACATCTCCCATGGCGGATTACCCCCAAAGAGCAAAAACAAGGTATCCGTCCTGATCCTTATCACGTTTGGCTTTCTGAAGTCATGCTTCAACAAACGACCGTTGAGACGGTTAAGCCTTATTTTAAAAAATTTCTAAAACTTTGGCCTAACCTTTCCTCTTTAGCAAAAGCCTCACAAGATGACATCATGAAAGCATGGGCTGGACTTGGTTATTATTCACGCGCACGTAATCTTAAAAAATGTGCAAGACAGCTTGTTGAAAACTACGCAGGACAATTTCCACAATCTGTAAAGGCCTTACGAACTCTCGCAGGTATTGGAGATTATACAGCCGCAGCCATTGCCGCAATTGCCTTTAACCACCCTGTAGCGGTGGTTGATGGTAATGTTGAACGTGTAGTCGCCCGCCTTTTTGCTATTACTTCAATATTACCAAAAGCAAAAGCTGAAATTAAAGAAAAAACACAAAAAATTATTGCCTTAAATCGTCCTGGCGACTTTGCTCAAGCAATGATGGATTTGGGAGCAACAATTTGTACTCCACGCAAACCATCTTGTTCTATCTGCCCTCTTCAAAATTTATGTAAAGCGGCAAAGATGCAACAAACAGAAGCTTTTCCAGTTAAAGCTCCTAAAAAAGAACGCCCTTTAAAAACAGGTGTTGCTTTTGTGGTCCTTAATAAAAAGCGACAAATTTATTTAGAAAAAAGACAAACACAAAAGCTCCTTGGTGGAATGACCCAAATTCCTAATAATATTGGCATAAACAACGAAAGTGGACTTCAAAATGCACCCTTTACTGCCAATTGGCAATTCAAAGGACAAATTACCCATGTTTTTACTCACTTTTCTCTAAAACTCGATGTTTACTATACTGACGATCTTCATGAAACAAATTGTGAAGATGGTTGGTGGTGCAACATTCAACATCTTGCTGAAGAAGCGCTCCCTACTGTTATGAAAAAAGCTATCTCCATAGCACTGCCCAATTCTTTTAGATTTAAATGACTGTCCCTATTGGTAAAAATGTTTGTTAATGGAGACTTTGATATCCCTAGCGACCATTTCTTCATCTGTAAAAGAAAATTTAAGAACGTGAAATAACCAATTTTTCCTACAAATAAGAATTAAGCAGGAATAAAAAAAGCTTAGAAACCTTAGGTTTAAATTTCAGGATTTATTTTTTCACTTACGCAAAAGCAAGCCGATACCATCACACACTTTACCAGTCTCCAATTTTGTCTACAGCCCCCTTAGCTCTTGAGATGATTCATAAGAGGTACTTTTAGTCCTTTCTATAGAATTTTTTTGCTCTAGGTTAGGCTCCGATTATAATGTGCAAACAAATGATTTTTATTGCCTCAATATAAAACAGGTTTGAAATAAAAAATCTGACAATATTCGAGAAGCTAATTCAAAAGGTGAATAATGCCAAATTATCGTTATAAGTTAATATATTGCTATATTGCACGACATCCATAAATGTACATGCTCCCTCCTTAAAAGAACTTAATTTTTTTGAACTTCTACATGAATCTTTTTAATTCTGTTATTTGATTTTCATAAAACTATATCGATCAATAATTTGACTATTTTTATACTTAAATAAAAGTGTAGAATGAAGATTCTTCACCTTGATTTTTTCTACAAGAAATACAAAAAAACACTCACTTTCCACTTTGCAAGAAAAACGGGCATATAAATAACGCTTTTAAAGGCATAAAATGCCCTTACGTCTCTCTCAATTAAGGGCACCTACACATTGGTGATCAATATAATGAAGTGATCTTCTTCGTTTATAAAACACCTGTTTTTAACATTTGTGAGCGTATGATCATTCTTAAATGATCTATGGATTTCAATCGTCCATTTTCCTCATAATACCAAAAAGTCCAACCGTTACAACTCTGCGAATCTTGAGCCTTTCTCCCCATTGCATGAATTGATCCGGCTTCACCACCATGCATAATCGTACCATCAGCTCTTACAATAGCAGATACTTGCTTCTTGCGATCATAAAGAACTTCCCCAGGATAGAGTAAACCTGCTTCAAGCAAACTATTAAATGCTACACGTGGTTCTGCTTTTTTTCTATCCAAAATTGCTAGTTCTGGTTGCGCTAGAGGTTTAATTGCCGCAATTCTCTCACATGCTGCGTCAATGTAATCTTGCTCGCGTTCAATCCCCACAAAATCACGCCCTAAAAGCTTAGCAACAGCACCTGTTGTTCCCGAACCAAAAAACGGATCAAGAATAACATCACCAGGCTTACTAGAAGCCATGATAATACGCGCTAATAATGCTTGTGGTTTTTGTGTTGGATGTAATTTACGCCCTGAATCATCCTTTAAACGTTCAGCTCCAGTGCAGAGAGGGAAAAGCCAATCTGAACGCATTTGTAAATCTTCATTTGCTGCTTTTAAAGCATCATAATTAAATGTGTACTTTTTGTCTTTTTGATCTCGCACAGCCCAAATCAGCGTCTCATGGGCATTTTGAAAGCGGCGCCCTCGGAAATTAGGCATCGGATTATTTTTACGCCAAATAATATCATTAAGCATCCAAAAACCTAAATCTTGTAATGCCGTACCAACTCGAAAAATATTATGGTAAGATCCGATAACCCAAAGCGTTCCGTTGGGTTTTAACACACGACGACACGCAAGCAACCATGCTCGGGTAAAAGCATCATAAGCAGCAAAACTCTCAAACTGGTCCCATGCATCATCAACCGCATCAACAAGCGAATGATCTGGGCGGTATAAAGCACCATCCAATTGCAAATTATAAGGGGGATCTGCAAAAATCATATCAACAGAATGTTTTGGCAATTTTTCTAAAACGGCAACACAATCTCCTTTAAAAATTTTATTGCGCCATGGCATCTGTGAGGAAGTACGAATGAAATCTTTTTGAAGCTGAATAACTGTCATGAAAAACCCAACGAAATGAACTGAATTTGCCCTATAATCAATCAAAATAGTTTATAGGCCCGCATTACCCATCCATATTTACAAAATAGAGTAAACGTATCGTTAAAGTTCTACAAAATTGATATTCGTTTTTATTTTTTTAATGTACTATTCTTATAACTTTTATTTTGTAAAAAAATTAAAAATCGTTTTCAAAGCATATTTTTATGAAATAAGGTCATCTTAGTATTGTTTTCATGAAAATTGTCCATCTCGTAACATGTAAAGGAATATCTTATGCCTCAGATAGATCTTATTATTTTTGATTGTGACGGAGTTCTCGTCGACTCTGAATATCTTGCAGCAAAAATTGGATCTCAATTGCTCAAACAAACAGGATATGAAATATCACCCGAAGAATTGAGTGAGCGTTTTGCAGGACTTATCTTTCGCGATATTCTTAAACACGTTGAACAGGAAACAGAAAAACCAGTTTCTGCTCATCTCATAGATCAGATGACCAATATTTTTCGTACACAAATAAAAACTGAATTACGAGCTATTGATGATGTAAGAGAAGCTGTAGAAATAATTCAAACGCGCTATCCCTACTGTATCTGCTCTAATGCAAAGAGCGTAGATATAAAAGAAATGCTCACCACTGTTGATCTTTATGACCTTTTTGAAGGTAAAATATTTTCAGCACCTGAAGTTGGAACAAAAAAAACGAAACCAGCACCTGATGTTTTCCTTTTTGCCGCACAACAATTACAGGTAGAGCCGCAAAACACAATCGTTATAGAAGATTCACTTCATGGTGTCCATGCCGCTATAGCAGCAGGCATGCGTGTCATCGGCTTTACAGGAGGTTCGCATAGCTATCTTGGCCACTCTAATGCACTTGCAGAAGCTGGTGCGGAAACAGTTATCTCAAAACATGCTCATTTAGGAGAAGTTTTAGAAGCAATGGCTGTATGGCGCGATTTATTATAAAAAAAACTCTTGAAGATATCAGTTTGTAAATTCTTATAAGAGGATATTTTACCCAAATATCCTCCCCTTCTCGCTTCTCTTCTTTTCTAATAACTTTAATAAATACGTGATTTTCAACATAAAGCGATTGCATCTTAATAATGTGAAGAAGAAAAAATATGGGCCCTTGCCCAGAAACCATAAATCTAACCATTACACATGCTTTAAAAGAAGCAAGGATACGAATGTATAGAAATTCAACCTCCTGGGAAATCAAACCTACCGGTAAATTGCTTATCTTTCTCAAATCCAATATTCCTAATCCCAACATCAGTCACCCATCTTCATAAATGGTTAGATTTGTCAAAGAAAAGAATATTATGACCCCTTGCTCAATAAGATGTGAAAATTGCTATGTAAAAATCATCCTCCCTCAGCTTATTAAATCATTACCCAACATGATAAAATTGTATGCTCTGTTCGTATTGACCACAGGCGAATACATTAAAATTCGCGGAATCTGTAAAACACAAAAGTTTATTGAAAATGACAAAAGCATCCTTTCCGAGTTATAAGGGCTTATACTTTCTCAATCCAAATCTCATAAACTTGTTGAAGGTTTATTGATATTGCTGCTTAAAAAATCTTTTAACAATATCAATTGCCATAACCTTCTAAAATTATATAAAGATTAAGAAAATATGTCTTTATAAGGATATGCAATTTTATAGGAAATATTTTTATCAAGAAAATGATGAGCAATACATTGATTTATAATCATAATCTAACTTTATCCAGATTAAACAAAAAATGAATATCGTAAAAATCTTTTATTTCAAATCTGAATATATTAAGTGAATTAAAAAATAAATAAAAATACCCCTTCATGAAGCACCTCAAGAGCCAAGAATTATAGCAACATTAGGAACGAGCCCAGCGTACCATCTTACTCCTTTATAAAAATAAAGATGGCGAGGACTTGTGAACTTAGAGTCTTATCATTATACTACTCACACGTATCCTTATAAAATAAGCTAAGCGTTTTTTTTAACAAATATTTCAATATGAAACATATAATAGCTAAGGTTGAATACCGTCAAGAGATAGCAGTAGCAGCTTAAAATTTTCTCAAAGCACTTAATAAACTTTTTAAATGCGTAATGAAACTTTATTTTTTCAAAAGTAATCCAACTTTAATAAAAACGTCCTTTCTAAAAAAGTAGTTTTTCAGTTTGGACGGAAGAAAATTTTTTAAATATTATCCAATGTTAACTTTTGGAGTACACGCACAAATATATCTCTATTGATGTTCTTCTGAATATTATCTGCGGTCGCGCTACTCATATTGACGAAAAGATCATAGTATTCATCTTTATTCAACCCGTACTCTACTTCACTATCAAAAACTGTATATTTTTTATTATCTATAAATTAAAAGGAAATATATTTGATAATATTCTAGCGATGTCTTTTATATTCAGTGTTGAGAGTTTTTTCGTATAAATTATAATTTTCATATTTTTATTATATATTAATGAATTTAAAAAAATATATAATTACTACATATTGTTTTATATATGAGACATAATAAAATTTTTTAAAAATATTTTTTGTAATTATTACTGTTACTTTTTTACAATAATGTTTATAAAAATGTATAGTTATATTTTAATTTATATATTTTTAATATTGACTAAAAATACATAATGAAATATGCAGATTCCATATAAAGTAAGTTATGTGTACATATTGTATATTTACTTACATATATAATTTAAAAGTATTTGAGGTAAAGTTATGGTAAAATTATTTAAAAATTATGTCTTAAGTTTTTTTATAGCGAGCACTTTTTTTCTTTCACAAACCATAAATGTTAATGCAAATTATTTAGAAAACACTCCCCCAAAAGAGGAATTGTCTATTCCTCTAATGGCACTAAAGAACGCGAAATCTGATGCGGTTTCTACAACTGCTTTCTATACTCCATCTGTAAGTTATCAAATAGAAAATGGAACAATGGGTGAAGGAAAAGTTGAAAAAGTCGTTGAACCTATGACTATAGTAGTAGCGATATTAGCTACCGGATATGGAATAAGTCTTTTAGGATCGATCATAGGTTGGATAAAGGATATCGTATTGATGTTCAAATAATTCAATATATTGTATAACGCTAGAATAATCGCTTCATTATGTATTATTATTTCATTGCAAGTAATTACATAATGAAGCTATTCTTACTAAAAATATAAATGATGTAGATTAAATCCAAATATCCAAAATATAAATTTACGCATATATATTAAATAGTATAAAGTATTTGAGGTAAATTATGATTAAATTATTTAAAAGTCATATATTAATTATTTTCATGATGTTTACCTTTTCTCTTTCACAGGTTGTAACTGTAAATGCAAAATATTCGCAAAAGAGCACTCATCGTGAGAATAGTTTTGTTTCAGCAATAGAACAGAAAAGAAAAGATGTCATCCATTCCGTTTCTCTCTATACACCAAATCTAAATCATGATGTGGGAGGTGAAACGACCATTGAGGGAAAATTTGAAAAGGTCTTTGAGCCTCTTACAATAGGGACTTTTGGTATTGGGATGGTAATTGGATATGCTGCAAGTACAGCAGGCATGTTTTTAGGATGGATAATAGGCAAAATAATATCGTACTTTAAATCTCATTAAAATTGAAATTTCAGAGGAATAAAATCTTCTCGTATGAAATATAAACTATAAATGCATTCTGTTCTTATTCATTGTTGATGATAAAAACAAAGAATTATCCCATTAAGAATGAAAATTAAATACTTATATTTCTCTTAATGTGTACTTATTCTATCAATGCATCTATTCAATTATAATTAAAATAAAAGTATTGGTGATAAATGATGATTCAATTATTAAAAACTTATTTATTGAATATTTTAATAGTGATTTCTTTTTTACTTTCACAAGTTATCAATGTTCATGCCAATCATTTGAAAAATGATGCTCAATGGGAAACTATTTCTCTCATGGAACAAGTAGAGAAAAAAGCTATCAGTATCGCTACTTTTTATGTCCCCAATTTTACTCATGGCGTAAAAAATGAATCTGCTATTGAAGGAAAAGTTGAGAAAGTGTTTGAACCCATTACTATAGGTGTTTTTTCTACAGTAGGCGCTTTGGGTTTTGGATTCTTGACTGGGTCTATTATGGCTATATTTAGCGGAATAATTGGATGGGCAATAGGAAAACTTAAAGGTAACTAGTTCAAAGATATTCAATTATTTTCTCTATTTAAAATAGGAACATTTTACAGCCTGCTTTCCATCATTTGGCAGGCTGTTTTTATGCTTTCTATGGATAAGTTTTAGGTTACCATACTGTATAACAAAAATATAATACTTATTCGTACATAGGCTGATAAATTAAGCTAAACAAAGATTATTCAAAATATAAATTTTCGCACGAAATGCCATAAAATTACCTTATAGGTTTTCCAGTGTGGGTTCTAAGGTCTATCATTTCAATATTCATTTTAGCAAATTTAATTGTTACAAAGTAGAAAAGCATAAAATAGCTCTGGATAATAGAGAAAAAGATTTCAATTGTAACAGGTTTTCTGTGAACATTTGACTTTTATATCTTAAATGTATCTCAAAAATAAAAATGTTTAAAATCATTTCTTTTATTTTTCTTTTATTATTGAGTTAAAAAGAAGAAAATAAGCTTCTATCCATTTAATAATTTAAATATTATGAAAAACATGAAATAAATAACTTCATCAATTTGCCAGGAATAAAAAAGGATAAAACTTATGAAATATATCAGCACGAGAGGGCAATCTCCTGCTTTAAGCTTTACGGAAACGATCATGACAGGGCTGGCAAGTGATGGTGGACTTTATCTTCCAGATAAATTTCCGCAACTATCATTTGATGCGTTACGCGCACTTCGTGGGCAGTCTTATACAACGATTGCTAAAACAGTTCTGTGGCCCTTTGTAAATAATGAGATCGAGTATACAGCTTTTGAGAATATGATTGCTGAATCTTATGCAACCTTCCATCATCCAGCAATCTGTCCGTTACAACAAACTGGAACAAATGAATTTATTCTTGAACTCTTTCATGGGCCTACTTTAGCTTTTAAAGATGTGGCAATGCAATTTCTTTCTCGACTGATGGATTATATTTTGACTAAAAAAAATAGATGTGCAACAATTATTGCTGCAACATCAGGTGATACAGGGGGGGCTGCGATACACGCTTTTGCGGAAAAAGAGCACTCAGATATTTTTATTTTATTTCCTAAAGGACGTGTATCACCTGTTCAACAACGGCAAATGACAACCAATCAAAGTACAAATGTTCACGCCATTGCCATTGAAGGAAATTTTGATGATTGCCAAGCTCTTGTCAAAGCAATGTTTAATGATCATCATTTTCGTAAAAAAAGAGCCCTTTCAGGTGTTAATTCTATAAATTGGGCGCGTATTATGGCGCAAATTGTTTACTATTTTTCATCTGCACTTTCTTTAGGTGCTCCTGATAGAGCTGTTTCATTTACTGTTCCTACTGGAAATTTCGGTGATATTTTTGCAGGTTATGTCGCTGCGCGTATGGGTTTACCCATTGCTCAACTCGTTATTGCAACAAATGATAATGATATCCTTTCACGTACATTGATCAGCGGTACTTACGAAACACAACCAATCGTCTATACCACTTCACCTTCTATGGATATTCAAATCTCTTCTAATTTTGAACGTTTACTCTTTGAAAGCGGTAATCGTGATCCAATGAGAATTTGCAATGCAATGGAAGACTTGAAAAAAACGGGATCTTTCACTCTTGATGAAAAACAACTCAAAAATATTCGTTCTCTCTTTTCCGCTGGAAAAAGTAACATGGCGGAAACAGCACAAACAATTGATCGTGTCTATAAAGAAAGTGGCTATCTTGTCGATCCACATACAGCCGTTGCCCTTAAAGTAGCGCGAGAAAATAAAAAACCACATATTCCAATGATCGTTCTTGCCACGGCTCATCCTGCTAAATTTCCTGATACGATTAAAAATGCTTGCGGACTTCACGCCTCATGGCCATCTCATCTCAGTGATGTCATGAAAGCTGAAGAACACTTCATAAGTCTTGCTAATGATGAAAAAATAGTAAAAGATTATATTTCTTTAAAATCGCGTGCATCTTATTAAAGTTAGCTGCATTAATTTAAATCAAGAATATTCTAATACCCTTAACAATTAGGTCTTTAGCTTGTTTAATGGAGTCGTAAATACATGGATGTAGAAGTCTGTCGCCTTAGTAATGGTTTGACGATTGCCACACATACAATGCAACAGATTGATAGTGTCGCACTCGGAATATGGGTTAAAGTGGGCTCACGCAATGAAACCTTCGCACAGCATGGTATCGCCCACCTGCTTGAACATATGGCTTTTAAAGGAACCGAAAACCGTACCGCTTTTCAAATTGCAACTGATATTGAAGATGTTGGTGGTGAAATCAATGCCACAACAAGTATTGAAACAACAGCTTACTTTGCACGTGTCCTTAAAAGCGATATCCCACTTGCTATCGACATTTTAGCCGATATTTTGATGCATTCAAAATTTGACGAAGACGAACTAGAACGAGAAAAACAAGTCATTTTTCAGGAAATTGGTGCCGCCCATGACACACCTGATGATATTGTTTTTGATCACTTTACAGAAACAGCCTTTCGTCATCAATCCCTTGGTCGTTCTATTTTAGGAACAGCTAAAACTATTCAATCATTTACATCTGCTGATCTTCATGATTTCATCAATAAACAATATAGTGCAGACCGTATGGTTGTCGTTGCGGCAGGCGCTGTAAAACATGAAAGCTTTTTAAAAGAAGTTGAAAGCCGTCTTGGCACTTTTCGCCCCTATTCAACCGCCTCTCTTCCTAATCTTGCAAATTATGTTGGTGGCGACTTTCGTGAATATCGCGATTTAATGGATACGCAAGTTATTCTAGGATTTGAAGGGCGTGCCTATCACGCGCGTGATTTTTATGCAACCCAAATTCTTTCAATCATTCTTGGTGGAGGCATGTCCTCACGTCTTTTTCAAGAAGTAAGAGAAAAACGTGGATTATGCTATTCTATTTATGCTTTTCATTGGGGATTTTCAGATACCGGACTTTTTGGTGTTCATGCAGCGACTGGACAAGAAGGGCTCAAAAAACTTCTGCCTGTGATTCTTGATGAACTTTCCAAAGCAAGCAAAAACATTCACACTAACGAACTCCAACGAGCACAAACGCAATATCGTGCTAATCTCATAATGTCACAGGAAAATCCTTCTAGTCAAGCACATCTTATTGCTCGCCAAATACTTCTTTACGGTCGTCCCATTCCAATATCGGAAACAATTGAACGCCTCAATCTCATCACACCTACAAGATTAACTGATTTAGCACATCGCCTTTTTACAAATTGCACGCCAACGCTTACTGCTGTCGGACCTGTAGGCCCCCTTATGAATTTTGATGACTTAACATCAGCTCTTTCATATAAGCTAAAGTAAAAAACTGTTTTTTAAAAAAGAAGCATCACAATGAGTATGAATGTATTCAATCATAAAGATTTAGCATTAAAACTCTTTTCATTAAATAAGTTTTGGAAATATTGGGCAAAGAGGCGTACAAAACTATCCAATTCCTCCTTCATGTGATAGAGATTCTAATAAGTAAAGTTTATATCCATAAAATTTAGAAAATCATGGTATAATTTTACACTTCTAAAATATAAAATCCCATTCGCTTCAAATTTCATGGAAGCAAATGGATACATGGTCTATTTATATATAAAATCATATAACTTTAAGAGGAAGTGATCACAATTTATTCTATAAATAAATGATAAAAGGTGGACGTTTTTTCTCAAAAATCTAAATGAAAATTAAACATCCTGAAATATTGAGAGTGGGACATTGTGAAGAGTTTGCGTAAAATAATTGACATCATTTTCATTATCGTCGTTAGTTCTTTTGTCCATCTTACATCAGCGCATGCTATTGAACCTGTTAAAATTTCTTCTCAGGATGCTGCTCTTGATCTCTCAAAAGCAATTGAGATTCATCATACAAACAATTCTATTTTTCAAACAAGCACAGCACCAGGACCAGATGGCATTGTATGGCGTATTGAAGTGCAGGCAAAAAGTGAAAAGTTTTCCGGAAACTGGGCAGTTTTTTCTCTTGCAAATCCAACAGATGAACAAGTCGATCGTCTCATCGTTGCACCTCATTACCGCATGGCGCACTCTGGATTTTTTTGGCCAGACCTTGGATCAGAACGGATTCAATCTATAACACCAAGTGAAGGTTTTTCCCTCGATCGTCAGCCGAGTATGAACTCTGATATCTTTCATATTACTCTCAATCCGGGTGCTGTTGTTACATTTGTAGCCGAACTTAACTCTGAAAATCTACCGCAAATCTATTTATGGCAACCTGAAGCTTATAAGGACGCCATTAATTCTTATACACTTTATCACGGTATTCTTCTTGGGATATCAGGTCTCTTAGCGCTTTTGTTAACCGTTCTCTTTGTTGTCCGTGGGACAGGGCTGTTTCCTGCAACAGCTGCTGTCGCTTGGGCAGTGCTTTTTTATATTGGTATTGACTTTAACTTTTTAAATAAATTCTTTGCAGTTACACTCACAACACAACCAATCTGGCGTGCAGGTACAGAAGTAGCACTTGCTGCAACACTCTTCATTTTTCTTTTTACCTATCTCAATCTTAATCGCTGGCATTATCATTTTAGTTATGGTGCTATCGCCTGGATTATTGCCTTTTGCAGTTTAGGAGCCTTTGCTATTTATGATCCAGTCAGAGCAGCAGGAATTGCCCGTCTATCATTTGGCCTTACCACTGTGCTGGGTATACTGTTAATCATTTATTTTTCAATCCGAAGTTATGACCGCGCCATTATGCTTATCCCAACATGGTTGCTTATTAGCTTTTGGTGTGTGGGAGCCTATGCCTGCATAGCAGGACATTTAAACAATGATATTATCCAGCCAGCATTAGCAGGAGGATTAGTGCTCATTGTTCTTCTCATTAGCTTTACTGTTCTACAACAAACTTTTTCTAATGACGCTTTCCATGAAGGAATATTTTCCGACCTTGAACAACAAGTTCTCGCAGCAAAAGGAGCTGGAAATATTATTTGGGATTGGAATATTGAGCGTGATCGTATTGTTGTTCATCCAAATATGAAAACCCTTTTTGGTACTGAAATTCACAACCTTAATGGAACGATGCGCAACTGGATTTCAGCTTTGCATTATGATGATCGTGAACGCTTCCAAGCCGTATTGGATATTATTCTTAAAAATAAAAAAGGGCGAATTGATCAAATTTTTCGGCTTTCTTCTGGTGGTGGTTATTATCATTGGTTTTCTCTTCGCGCACGTCCAGCAATGCAAAAAGACGGGAAAATCACACGTGTCATTGGAACCATTGTCAATATTACAAACCATAAAAAATCTGAAGAACGCTTATTGCATGATGCGATACACGACAGCTTAACTGGCCTTCCTAACCAACAAATTTTCTTTGACAGGCTACAAAATTATACCTCTTTGGCGAAAGCAAATATTAAAATTAGACCGACCGTCTTTATGATTGATTTTGATAATTTTCGCCAAATTAATCGTAAATTAGGCATAGCCGTTGGAGATACTGTACTTCTTATCATCGCCCGTCGTTTAAATCGTCTTATTAACTTTCAAGATACCTTATCGCGCCTTTCAGCAGACCGTTTTGCAATTATTTTACTCAGTGAGACTGAACCACAAAGGATTGCAGCGTTTGCAGATAATTTGCACAAAACAATTTCATCACCTATTTCACTTTCAGAAAACAAAATAATCCTTTCAACGTCTATCGGATTGGTTACATGGAGTGAAAGCCGATCAACGGCTAAAGATATTTTTAATGATAGTGAGCTAGCAATGATTCGTGCAAAACAAATGGGGGGAAATCATATTGAACCTTTTCGCCCTAATTTTCGCACTTTGGGTCTCGAGCAGAATATTCTGGAAAAAGATATTCATTATGCCATAAAACGTCATGAGATGAAAATTCTCTACCATCCTATTCTTAATTTATCAGACGGACATATTATTGGTTTTGAAACAATTGTGGAATGGCATCATCCAACTTATGGAAAATTAAATGTCTCTGATTTCATAAAGATCGTAGAAAACGAACAAATCGTTATGGATTTGTCACAATTTATCATCGATAATGCTATTATCGATCTTATAAATGTAGAAGAAAAATTTTCCCAACAATCTTTCTTTATTTCAATTAATTTACCAAGTGCAGAGATGATTCATCCTCGCTTTATCAGTCAATTGCGTGCTGCTCTGCTTCGCCATCCACTCCACAAAGGGCGCTTGATGATTGAAATATCTGAATTTGTCTTAAGAAATAATCCTGAACAATCAGCACACTTTCTCGAACAAATTAAAACACTTGGAATGAATCTCGCACTCGATAATTTTGGAACAGGTTATTCATCACTGACCTATCTTGTGCGTTATCCATTTGATATGGTTAAACTTGATCGTTCACTTATCTCAATTGATTCTCTCAAGAAGAAAATCGTTCTCAAATCTATCATTAATATGGCAACAGATCTTAACTTACAAATTATCGCAGAAGGCGTTGAAAATGAAAAAGAAGCAATCTTCCTCCGTCAAGAAGGCTGTAAATATGTTCAAAGCACACTTGTGACGAAACCAATTGCTATAGAAGAGTTAATCACTCTCGTTCAAAACCATTTCCCTTATAAGCCAACATATTGATTTATAATAATAAGTTATCATTATTTAACTTGAATTAAAACTCTGAATACCATAAAATTCTCTTATTTCAAAATTGCTCTCATGTTGAATCAATCAAAACCATTTGCTTCTACATCACAAGTAGGGAGAGCCTGGGTAGATAAATAACTATTAAAAAAGGGAGAAAATGCCTTTTCATGAATCATCTTAACTGCCAAACGCTATCGCAACATTGAGAGCTGACAAATATAACGATAGTGCCCAGCTTGTTACTTTACTGGCATAAAATGGGGACAATGATTTTACCATAAGATCACTCATAAATGCCATCGCGGAATGAACTTGGGCATACTAGGGGATATTTCCTTAAAATAAAAACATAAGGGATAGCATAACGTATAAAGTTAAAAAGCTCAGAAAAAACTCTACGCGTGTCCCATTTCAGAAGCAAGATAGATTGGATCAATCCCCATGCGTGTTAAACTTTTATCATACTTGCAACTTAAATCACTTTCAAAAAGAAAACTCGGTGATGTCGAACTGATTAACCAACCGTTTGTAGAAATTTCTGCCTCAAGTTGCCCCGCTTTCCATCCAGCATAACCTAATGCTACCAGTGCATGTTGTGGACCTTGTTCACAACTGATCGCTTTTAGTATATCAATTGTCGCCGTAAAACAAACCTTATCTGCAATAAAAACAGTTTCTTCACAAGCATAATCATCTGAATGAAGGACAAAACCACGCGAAGGATCAACAGGACCACCATAACGAACTGGAAATTGTTTTATTGGTTCAGAAAGCTGTTTTTTTTGTCCACTATCTATCACACCAAGGTGAAGCAAAAGCTCTGGAAAATCAATATGATGTAATTTATTGAGTATAATGCCCATCGCCCCAGCATCAGAATGCGCGCAAATATAAATAACAGAACGAATAAAGCGTTTGTCATTCATTCCAGGCATTGCTATGAGCAATTGTCCACCTAAAAAGCCATTACACTGCTTCATTAATCTGTTATTCTCCATAATTTACATGATAAAAGTTCGTCCATTTAATACACTAGGAAAATAAAACTCCAATGAAAAAAAGTCACATATTTACAAATTTAAAAAATATCGCAACTTTCTTTTATAAAAAGCTTTTCGTTACTTTAAGCTTAACATTCATAGTTTTAGAATTACTTAACATTTCTGTAAATGCTCAAACAGAAGAAAAACCCAAGCTTCTCTCAACCTCTTGGTATGAATCAGAGGGTGGTCGTATTCGATTAGCAATCACTGAACCTTCTCTTTCTGAAGTGAGAGAAGGCTTTATTGAAATTGTGCTCAAACCAGGATGGAAAACGTACTGGCGTAATCCTGGTAATTCAGGAATGGCACCCTTTTTTAACTTCAACCAACAAGTTTCTTATGAAATTTTTTACCCTACTCCACAGCTTTTTGAAACAGAAAATGATTGGTCATTAGGCTATAAAGATAAAGTGGTATTGTCCTTTAATCTATCTTCTTCAAGCAAAAATTTAAGCGGTACTTTCACTCTTGGATTATGCCATAAAATCTGTCTTCCTTTGACTGTTAACTTTGATTTTTTGTCATCTGCTCTTCAAAACAAATCTCTGCCCATCTCCTTGTTAAAAAATGCTCAAGATTCTTTACCGCACATGACTCAAAATGCCCTAAAAATAAGTGCCGAAAAAAATAATAATACCCTCCTGATAAAAATACAAAATAACAATAAAACCATGCCTTGCTCTCTCTTTTTAGATGGAGGAGAAATGCAAATTGGAGTAGCAAAAAAAATCAGTGAAAATGCAGAATATACACTCTTTAGCGCTCCACTCTATTTCGTACCAGAAGAAACAAACCATAAAATTTTTTATACAATTTCTTTTAAAGATCACGCCTTAAGTGGAACATTTATATTCCATACGCAATCAAAACCTCTTGCTATCCCATGATAAAAGAGAAAAGTTTCTCAAACAACAATTATTCTGGAAAACGTTCATTTTTGCGATATTGCGCAATTGCTTTGCGAGCAAGAGCATCAGCACGTTCATTCTCTGGATGGCCTGCATGCCCTTTTACCCAGTGCCATCTGACTGTATGACAAGAACAAGCATCCTCAAGAGCTTGCCATAGCTCCATATTTTTTACAGGCCTTTTTGATGCGGTACGCCAATTATTCGTTTTCCAATCTTCAATCCATTTAGATATACCGTTACGCACATAAACTGAGTCTGTATAAAGATCGACCAAACAGGGCTCTTTAAGCGCCTTTAATGCACAAATTGCGGCCATAAGTTCCATTTGATTGTTTGTTGTATGAGCCTTACCACCATAAATCTCACGTTCATGACCATTCCAGCGTAAAATTGCCCCCCAGCCTCCAACTCCAGGGTTTCCTGAGCAAGCACCATCTGTATAAATTTCAACGACTTTTTGTTGACTAGCCATAAAATTTAAAAACCTAATTCACTTATCGAATTTACGTTACTGAAAAAACACAGCTTGTACCAATACTCCCATGGATCTTTCTTAATAACAAAGCTACCAGGCGGTGTATTAAACCAATCATAAAGACGTGTGAGTAAAAAACGTAAAGACGCACCGCGAGTCAATAAAACAATCTTTTCCAATTCTAAAGGAACCAAGGGTCTTATTTTTTGATAATTTTCCAATAATTTACGTGCTTTGTTAAGATTATAGGAATGATCAGGTTCAAAGCACCAAGCATTTAAACAAATCGCTAAATCATAAGAAAGAAAGTCATTACAAGCAAAATAGAAGTCTATTATACCAGAAAGACGATGATTCACAAAAAAGACGTTATCATTAAATAAATCTGCATGAATAATGCCTGTTGGTAAATTGAATGGCCAATTTTCTTGTAAAAAAGCCAATTCTGACTCAATTTTTTGTCCAAACTCTTTTAACAATGTATCTTCTGTGATTTGGCAACGTTGCCATAACACCTGCCAGTCCATAATAGAAAGCGTATTTTTACGACTAAGTGTAAAATCCTGTCCTGCTAAATGCAATTGCGCTAACCCCATACCTACTTCGCCACAATGGCCTATATCAGGCTGTCGGACCCACTTTCCTTCCAGAAAGGTAATAATAGCAGCAGGACGTCCTGCTAGTTCACCGATCATCGTTCCATCATTTTGAATAACGGGTTGCGGACAAGGAATTCCACGCTGACCCAAATGCTGCATCAAGCGACAAAAAAAAGGTAAATCATCTTTTGAAATACGCTTTTCATAAAGTGTTAAAATAAACCGCCCTTGTGTTGTCTCCAGCATAAAATTAGAATTTTCAATCCCTTCCTCTATCCCTTGATAAGACAAAAGTGATCCTATTGCGTAACGTGTTAAAAATGTTTTTAAATCACTTGGATGAATATCTGTATAAACGGCCATTATTCTGCTTTCGTTGTAGAAAGGTCTGTATTTTTATTTTCATTTTTTACATTATTTGTTTGACCATTCACAAATGCCATATCTTGAGGTGTTAAAATGACGTCACGTAATTCACGACTTACTAAAAATCTTTCCGTTTCTACCACTGTTTCAGCTAATTCTATAGTCACATCATAACGCGCACGAAACGCTGAAATAATTTCATCAATAATAATTTCAGGTGCCGAAGCCCCTGCTGAAAGGCTAACAACAGAAAGAGCTTTTAGGTTTTCAAAATTAATTTCATCAGCGCGCTGAACTAAAATGGCTTGCCGCGCACCGGACTTTTCGGCAACCTCTACCAAACGTCGTGAATTAGAAGAATTTGGTGCTCCAACAATCAAAAACAAATCACTCCCCTTTGCTGCTGCCTTAACCGCATCTTGTCGATTCGTTGTAGCATAGCAAATTGACTCAGCCGCTGGGGCTACTAATGTAGGAAAACGTTGTTGTAATACATTGAGAATTCCTGCTGTATCTTCAACAGAAAGCGTTGTTTGTGTAACAAATCCTAATTTATCTGGATCACTTGGTTGATAATGCAAAGCATCTTCTATCGTTTCAATAAGCGTTACAGCCCCATCTTCAAGTTGTCCCATTGTCCCAATAACCTCGGGATGACCAGCATGACCAATTAATATCACATGACGACCATGACGTTGATGCCGTATCGCTTGTTTATGAACTTTAGAAACCAATGGACATGTTGCATCGAGATAAAACAAATTATAACGTTGTGCCTCTTCTGAGACAGATTTTGGTACACCATGGGCAGAAAAAACTACCGGTTGACCACGATGTTCCTCTGGAATCTCATCAAGCTCTTCAACAAAAACAGCTCCCCTTTGCTGTAATCCCTCAACCACATAGCGGTTGTGTACAATTTCATGACGAACATATACAGGAGCACTATACTTTTTTAAAGCAAGGAGAACTATCTGGATAGCACGATCAACCCCCGCACAAAATCCACGTGGACCACAAAGACGTATCGTTAAAGGGGGAAATCCAGACATACATCATCCTTCATCTCTATAGCTTTAGTCTCATATTTAAACAAGCTATCATTATATATGAATAAGCAATGTTTAAAAAAATGTGCAATATCATTTTTTGCATAAGAACACACTCTACAGTGAGTGTCTTTTTACAGCATTTTCTTGTAAAAAAGCTTTTTTAAAATTTACTTTTTCATTTTATTTTCCTAAAGGTCGATAAAATGCCAAACGAGAGATTCAATTAAAAGAGCTCCAAAGATCGCAGCCAAATAAAGTAATGAAAAGAAAAACGTCTTTTTGGCCATCAAAATGGTTTTGTCATGTGTATCAGTTTTCCACAAACGATAAGCATAATAAATAAAAATAATGCCTAAAATTGTCGAAAAGATACCATAAAAAATTCCGCCAAGACCGGTAAAATATGGGGCAGTGGCACATAGTACCATCAAAATAGTGTAAAATAAGATCTGTTTTTTTGTTGCGTATTCACCTCGTACATTAGGCATCATCGGAATACCTGCAGCTTCATAATCAAGAGATGAAAAGAGAGAAAGAGCCCAAAAATGAGGGGGGGTCCACATAAAAATAATTAAAAATAATAAAAAACTATCAAAACTTACTGTCCCTGTTGTTACAGCCCATCCAATCATTGGTGGAAAAGCTCCAGAAGCACCACCAATAACAATATTTTGGGGTGTAATGCGCTTTAACCAGATTGTATAGATAACGACATAAAAGAAAATTGTAAACGCAAGAAGAAATGCCGCAAACCAATTAATGAAGCTTCCCATAACCAAAACTGAAAGAAGAGACAAAATCATGCCAAAAATAAATGCCTTTTGGGAGCTGATTTTACCCATAGGGATAGGGCGTTTTTTGGTTCGTTCCATCACGGCATCAATGTCAGCATCATACCACATATTCAGTGCTCCCGCACCGCCGCCGCCAGCAGCAATACATAAAATTGCTAAAAAACCATACCACGGATTAATGGGAAGGGGAGACACCATTAAACCAACTAGCGCCGTAAAGACCACAAGTGACATAACACGTGGCTTTAATAATGTGATATAATCACCAATACTGGACTTTGGTGGTATTGATTTACCATTCGCAACCGATAACTCTCCTGAAACAAACATTCCACTCAAAACCCTTTTCCATTTTTATCATTCACAAACAAATATTATTTGGCAAATACTATCTTACTATCTAGCGTATGAGAATGACCCATTAAGACCAATCGTATTTTTGAGAAAAGAAAATATAGCATACCCCTTCTTGTACGCATCCCCTAAAAATAGATAGAAATATTTGCAACAAAAATACATTTTTTCAATCGACATTTTCTCTTACATTACAAATTTATCATAAAAATGTATCTTACCAAACATCATAAAGCCATGCTTAAAATTTATCTCCTATAAAATGCTCTTTCTTCTCATTTTTCTTTATTTCTTGCATAGAGCTGGCTATATTTGGTAAATGCTATTTTTGTGTTATAGGTTTTATGTGGGGAATTCATTTTTTATGCAAATCTATGCATGATTGTGTATATGTTGAATCGAATAGGATTTTCTGTGATACTTTATAAATTACTCAAAAAAGTTTTTTTTATTGGTGCTGTTCTTCACACACTTTTTAGTAGTTTGGTCAATCATGCTTTTGCACAAACGCCCTATGTGCAAAATGTTCCCGCTCCACAAACATATGGTGCATGGACAAAAGTTTGTGCTCTACCACCAGGAACACCTAATATGCAGTGTGAAGTTGTACAAAACATTCATACACAAGGTCGTCATGATATTACCTTGCGCGTTACGTTTTATAAACTTCCTCAAAAGCAAGGGGCTTTAATGCGTGTTTTTGTCCCAATTCGCGTTGAATTACGTCCTGGCGTTGGAATTAAAATTGACGGTAAAAATATGGGACGAATGGAATATCGTCGTTGTCTTGGTGATAATTGTGTTGCTGAAGCTTTTCTTAAAGAGGATATATTACAACTCTTTTTAAAAGGAAAAATGGCAACCTATTTTGTCTTTACAACCCCTGAACAAGGAATTGGGGGCCTCGTTGACCTACATGGTCTTGGCGATGCCTATGCAACTTTACCTACATGAACGAAATCAACGCACATGGGATAATTAAAATCTCCTCATCTATTTTGAGAACTTCTTAAATTAGATCAATAAAAAATCTTCTAACCCCCCAATAAAAATAGGATAACTCTTATGAAATCGCTGATTGATCATTTTGATATTGCTTCCTCTAAAGTACAATCACTTGTACAGGAAGCACTTCATTATGCGGATGATGGCGAACTTTACCTTGAGTATAAAGAAAGCGAAACCCTTTTATTTGATAATGGACAACTTAAAAACGGCTCTTTCCATCAAGATATGGGGTTTGGTCTGCGTGTCGTTGCTGGAGAAGCGACTGGATATGCACATTCTAGTGAATTATCAGCTGCTGCACTCAACCGCGCTTGTGAAGCAGCTAAAGCTGTTACCTATAATAATCACGCTGGACCTTATAGCATAGCTCCTCAACAAACAAATAGAAGACTTTATCAACCGCATAATCCCCTTGATGCTCCATCCTTTGAAGAAAAAAGTGCTCTTTTGCAAAAAATTGATGCTTATTTACGAGCAAAAAATGATAAATTGCATCAAGTGACTGTTGCTCTTTCTGGTTCACTACAACATGTCGAAATTTTACGGGCGGACGGGTATCTGGTTCGTGATGTGCGTCCTCTTGTACGGCTTTCTATATCTGTGGTTGCTGCCGAAGGTAATCGACGTGAAAATGGCTTTTATGGATGTGGAGGACGACAAGCATTTAATCAATTTATTTGTGAAGACAATTGGAAACAAGCCGCGGATGAAGCCTTACGTATGGCTTTAATAAATTTAGAAGCAGAAGCAGCACCTGCAGGAACATTTGATGTTGTCTTAGCTAATGGATGGCCTGGTGTTATGCTTCATGAAGCCGTAGGTCACGGTTTAGAAGGCGACTTTAACCGCAAAAAAACATCTGCTTTTGCTGGACTTTTAGGACAACAAGTTGCCGCAAAAGGTGTGACAGTTGTTGATGATGGAACAATTCCTCATTGCCGAGGCTCTCTAACTATTGATGATGAGGGGACCCCTTCAGGATATAACGTTCTCATTGAAGATGGAAAACTCGTTGGTTTTATGCAAGATAGGCTTAATGCACGACTTATGGGAAGTAAATCAACAGGAAATGGACGGCGTGAATCCTATGCTTATGCCCCAATGCCACGAATGACCAATACAATCATGCTAGGAGGCGATAAAACACCTGAAGAAATCATTTCTTCCCTTAAAAGTGGTATCTATGCTGTTTCATTTGGCGGAGGACAAGTGGATATTACTTCTGGAAAATTCGTCTTTGAATGTACTGAAGCATACCGCGTAGAAAATGGTAAAATTGGTGCACCAATCAAAGGTGCAACTCTTATTGGAAATGGACCGGATGCTATGAAACGTATCACTATGATTGGAAATGATAGTAAACTGGATAATGGTATTGGTATGTGCGGAAAAGCAGGGCAAAATGTTCCTGTTGGTGTTGGGCAACCTCATCTGCGAATCAATAATATGACAATCGGTGGAACTGCGCTTTAAGAATAAGTTTACTCATTTCTGCCCAATACTGCCCTCTTCCCATCTATTCAAACGATTTATGAGGGAGGATGCTTTTTATATGCAATGCGTTGATTTTAAAGATAATCTAACGTCATTCAACTTGAATAAGAACCTTTATACCGTAGGATTCTCTTATTTTAGATCTGTATATGTTGAATCAATCAAAACCATTGGTTTGTACGCTACAAACGGAGAGATCCGTGTAGAGTAAAGCTGTGCAAGAAAGATATGCCACTCATAAACCGTCTCAAATGTAAAGGCTGTCACAATATTGGGGGATGGCAAATATAATGGTGGTGCTGGCTTGTTCAGATATCCCCTCAAATATACCTTTTTTTGTAATATGCTCATCTTTTATGGGGTAACACTGTCTTTTATATTTCATAATCAAAAAGTCTCAAATAAGCAGGATTCCTATATTCAGTGCTCTTAACTCAATAAAAAAATTATTATTGTAGATAAATTTTGAAGAGATTTTTATAATAATATGAAAATAAGCTTTTTTTAGAATCTTCATAGCGTTAAAAAAAATTTTAAGCTAAAGCTTCCAACCTTTCTTCTTTTTCTTTTTGCTCAAAACAGCAACAATTTCAACATGGGATGACCATAAAAATTGATCAATGGGTGTGACTTTTTCTACTTCATATCCCCCTGAAATAAGAAGAGATAAATCACGTGCAAATGTAGTAGGATTACACGAAATTGCCACTATACGGGGTATTGTTGCCTTCGCCAGTTCACGGACTTGTTCTTCTGCTCCTGCACGAGGAGGATCAAAAACAATACTCTCAAAACACTCAAGTTCTTTTACAGAAAGTGGATAGCGAAAAAGATCGCGCTTTTCACAAGTGACTGTTTTTAAACCTGTTGAAAAACGGGCTGCTGAACTCAAATTTTCTAATGCACTCTCATTATTTTCTACCGCATGAACATTCATCTTTTTTGCCATACGCAAGGTAAATGTTCCTACCCCTGAAAACAAATCAAGAGCATTCTTTGTTTTTTTAAAATGAGTCAAAATAATATTGCCCATTATATTTTCGGCTTCACAGGTTGCTTGAAGAAAACCACCAGAAGGAAATTCGACACGGACATCTCCAAAGTAAATAACTGGTTTTTCTCGTTCAATCAAAATTTCACCGTCAACAGATAAGCGTGTAATCCCACAGGCAAGAGCTGCATTGATCATTTTCTGACGAAGTGATTCATGGTTTACAACGCAACCGCTTAAAGCAACATCTACGCCATTTTCAACGCATGTTATCGTAACATGAAACCGTTTGACAGAACTGCTTAGAAAAGCACAGAGCTCTCTAATATTATGCAACTGAGTAATAAGCTCTGGACGACTTACTAGACATTCCTCAATAGCTACAATCTCATGAGAAAGATAACGGTTAAAACCAACTTTTTGACCTTGTGGGGTCATGGATGCTGTTAGGGTTATCCGTCGTCGGCTATAGGGTTTACATTCTATTAAAGGTGCAACCACACTATTAATTCCATAGCTTTTAAGCGCATCAACAACCAATTGTCGTTTCCATACACGATAAGCATCAGCGCGCCAATGCTGAAGGGCACACCCTCCACATTCTCCAAAATGCTGACAAAGAGCATCAATGCGTTCTGGTGATTTTTGTTTTAATGCTATATATGTTGCATATTTTCCATGAACAATAATTTCTGCACACTCTCCTGGCAAAGTAAAAGGAACATCAACAAAGCCGTATGGCGTCTTAGCAGCACCGTAACCATTTGCTCCTATATGGTCGATTATGACATTGTCACTCACTGTTGCTTTTCTCCGAATAGTAAATATTCTACATTGCCATCACCACCAGTAATAGGGGAAGGAAGTAAATCTTTTGCACGCCACCCTGTTTGAGTATTTAACCAGACAAAAAGCTCTTCAGCGGTTTCTTTAGCTCTTGATGGATCTAATATTCCTCCCTTACCAAGGTGTTTACGACCAACCTCAAACTGAGGCTTGACCAATAAAACAGCTTGAGTTCCCTTTTTGGCTAAAGACAAAACGGGAGGCAATGCAAGTCTGAGAGAAATAAAGCTAACGTCTGAAACAATAAGATCAATTTCCCGCCCGCCTAAATGTTGCTGTTGAAGATCTCTAACATTCAAGCCTTCTAATAAGGTTATAGCGCTATTGCCCAATAAACGTTTATCAAATTGGTGATGCCCAACCTCAACAGCAATAACATGTGCTGCTCCACGTTCTAAGAGAACTTGTGTAAAACCACCTGTTGATGCACCAACATCAATGGCTGTCACTTTATCCGTTACGATCGGAAATGCATCAAGTGCTGCAATCAATTTTAATGCTGCCCGTGAAACATAATTCTGTGCTGGATCACAAACGACAATCTCTGCATTATCAAAAAAGGTTTGCCCTGCTTTAAAAATGACTTCACCATTAACTTTAACAGTTTGACGCATAATAGCATCACGTGCACGGGAACGTGTCGTAAAAAAATTTTTTTCAACTAAAAGAATATCGAGCCTTTTTTTAAAAGCCATCTCATACTCGAGTTTTTATCTTGTTAAAATCTCGCGCCCCAAAGCTGTCAACACCGTATTGACAATACCCATAGCATCAAGCCCAATTGTTGAGAGAACTTTTTCTGGTGAGCCATGATTCAAATATTCATCAGGGAGTTTTAGTGTACGAATTTTTAAGCCATGCTCTAAGAGCTCTTCTTGTGCTAAAAATTGTAATAGATGCGCTCCAAATCCACCGATTGCCCCTTCTTCAATGGTCACTAATACTTCATGCTCACGTGCTAAACGACGCATCAAATCCTTATCCAAAGGTTTTGCAAACCGTGCATCTGCAACCGTCGTCGATAACCCTTTAGCTCCCAACATATCAGCAGCTCGCAACACTTCTGACATCCGTGTTCCAAAACACACCAAGGCGATTCTATTTCCTTCACGCAGAATACGTCCTTTGCCAATCTCTAATAGCTCACCACGTTGCGGTAAATCTATACCAATGCCTTCACCGCGTGGATAACGAAAAGAAATAGGGCCCTGATCATAAGCTGCAGCTGTACGCACCATATGCATCAGTTCAAGTTCATCTGAAGGCGCCATAACAACAAACTCAGGAAGTGTCGCTAAAAAAACAATATCAAAACTTCCAGCATGTGTTGCCCCATCTGCCCCCACAAAACCGGCTCTATCAATAGCAAAACGTACCGGTAATTTTTGAATTGATACATCATGAATAATTTGATCATAAGCACGCTGTAAAAAAGTAGAATAAACTGCAACAAAAGGTTTATATCCTTCACAAGCAAGTCCGGCCGCAAAAGTTACAGCATGTTGCTCAGCAATTCCAACATCAAACATCTTTTTAGGAAATTTTTCTGCGAAAGCATCAAGGCCTGTTCCTGTCGGCATCGCTGCTGTTATGCCAACAATCTTATCATCATGGCAAGCTTCTTCTATTAAAGCTTTAGAAAATACCTTGGTATAGGATAAAATATTACTTGATGCTTTAACCTGTCTTCCTGTCGTGACATCAAAACGGTTAACACCATGATATTTATCAGATGAGGCTTCTGCAGGTGGATATCCCTTTCCTTTATGCGTTACAACATGCACCAAAACAGGACCATTAGGATATTGGCGAACATTTTTTAAAACAGGCAATAAATGCCCCAAATTGTGCCCATCTATGGGGCCAACATAATAAAAGCCAAGCTCATCAAATAACGTTCCCCCAACCAAAAGTCCACGCGCAAACTCCTCTGAACGACGTGCCTTATCCAAAAAAAACTTTGGCAACTTTTCGCTCAACACCTTTACGCGTTCACGCAAATGACGATATGAAGGACGAGAGACTAATCGCGCAAGATGCGCACTCATAGCACCTGTAGGCGGTGCGATAGACATATCGTTATCATTTAAAACGACAATCAAGCGTGCATCCAAAGCGCCAGCGTTATTCATGGCTTCATAAGCCATACCCGCAGACATTGCACCATCCCCAATAACAGCAATGATATTGCGTTTTGTCTCTGCTTTCAAAGCACTTGCTACCGCCATGCCAAGCCCCGCCGAAATAGAAGTCGATGAATGCCCCGCTCCAAATGGATCATACACACTTTCTGAACGTTTTGTGAAGCCTGATAGGCCCCCCTCTTGACGTAATGTGCGAATTTTTTTTCTACGTCCTGTTAAAATTTTGTGCGGATAGGTTTGATGACCAACATCCCAAATAATCCTATCCTCTGGTGTATTAAAAATATAATGTAACGCAACTGTAAGCTCAACAACACCAAGTCCCGCCCCAAGATGACCACCTGTTACAGAAACCGCATCAATTGTTTCCCTCCGCAACTCATCAGCTAATTGTACCAGATCGGACTCAGGTAATGCCCGCAAATCTTGCGGAAAACAAACACGGTCAAGCAATGGTGTTAAGACCTGAGACAAAAAAAATCCTTCCTATTATCTTAACTCAAAAGATAAGCAACAATAAAAATATGTCTTTTCTACTCTTTTATCGAACATTTTACATCTTTTTTACTAAAAAATACTCTTCTTTCTTTGAGATGATTGATGATCTTTCCTATTTTTTACTTATTTTATAAAAAATTAATAAAATTTACTCTCTATCAACGAAGATTATTGCATTTCTTAAGCCCCACAATAAATATCCAAAAATATTTAATATTACTGCGCATCAAGTGGTTCTACTCCTTCTGGAGAACCTTCCTGTGAAAGCTGAATTTTTTCAACTTTGGCTTCAGCGACTTTCAAGAGTTTCTCACAATGTTTTTTAAGCGCTTCACCACGTTCATAAATATCGATAGATTGTTCCAAAGGTACATCGCCGCGTTCTAAGTTTTCAACGATAACTTCAAGTTGCTTAAGCGCTTGCTCAAAGCTTAAGGCTGTAATATCCCCCTCTTGTATCTCTTTTTTCATATGAACCTCAAAAAATATCTGTTCTAGATATACGAATTCCAAAACCTTCTAAATCTACATAATGATGCTCTTTAGAAGCATAAACAATAACAGAACCTATTCCTAAATATTTTAAAATTTGTGATCCTAAACCAATTTTGCGCCATTCTTCTTCGCGTTCAATCGCCTGCACATGCCTTTCTAAACTGTCTCTTGCCATGTTTTGAATGCCAATCGTTGATTGTATAACAGATCCTTCACGCAAATAAACAAATACGCCACGTTTTTCTTTTTCCATCATACGCTGCATCATCACCATGATATCTGAAGATTGACAAAAAACGTCGTTTATAATGTTTTCATGATGTAAATACACAGGAATACCCTCACCCTCACGGATATCACCAAAAATAATCGCAATATGCTGAACAGCTTCCCAAGGGAGTTGATAACTTTGAATAATAGCCGGACCTACAGGTGTTTCAATCGGCATTTCTCCAACATGCTTGATCAATATTTCTTTACGCTGTCGGTAAGCAATTAAATCTGCAACCGTTATGATATGCAACCGATGTTCTTGTGCAAATTTTATAATCTGATCGCCATGTTTAACGCTTCCATCATCATTGACTAACTCACCAATAACACCAACCGGTGCTAAACCAACCAATTTACATAAATCAACAGCAGCTTCCGTATGGCCTGAACGCATGAGAACCCCCCCTTCATGCGCAATCAAAGGAAAAACATGCCCTGGACGAACAAAATCATCCGCACTTGCATTCGAATTTGCAAGATTACGCACCGCTAATGTACGATCATGCGCTGAAATTCCTGTTGTTATGCCGTGTTTAAAATCAATAGTCACAGTAAATTGCGTCCCATGTACAGAGTTATTATCTCGTACCATAGGAGCAAGATTAAACCGTTGCGCTTCTTCTTTTGGCATGGGAGCACAAACAATACCCGTTGTATGACGAAGAATAAATGCCATCTTTTCTTCTGTACAATGGGTTGCAGCAACCGTTAAATCACCTTCATTTTCACGGTCATTATCATCTGTCACCACAACAATTTCACCACGTTCAAAAGCTTTAAGCGCAGAAATAATTTTCTCTTCATTATACGCCATTATTCACCTTCTCAATCACCCGATTTGACCGCGATGTCTTAAATAATGGTCAGCAAGTGCACAAGCAACCATCGCTTCACCAACAGGAACGGCACGAATCCCAACACATGGATCATGACGTCCCTTCGTTATAACATCTACATCATGACCATCAACATCAATAGAGTGACGAGGTTTTAAAATTGATGAAGTAGGCTTTACAGCAAAACGTGCAATAATCGGCTGTCCACTCGATATTCCCCCTAAAATACCTCCAGCATGATTGGATAAAAAAAGTGGTTTTCCATCATTTCCCATCCGCATTTCATCGGCATTTTCTTCTCCTCTCAAGCGGGCTGCAGCAAAACCATCGCCAATTTCAACCCCTTTGACGGCATTAATTGACATAAGGTATGATGCAATGTCTTGATCAAGTTTTGCGTAAACAGGAGCTCCTAAACCTGCCGGAACATTTTCTGCAACAATCTCAATAACAGCACCAACAGATGTACCATCTTTACGGATTTTACGGATATAATCACTAAAAATTTGAACCATCTCTGCATCAGCTGTAAAAAAAGGATTATTCTCAACCTCTGACCAATCCCAACGATCACGATTAATATTATGAGGACCAATTGCTACCACGGCTCCTCGCACAACCAAACGAGGGACAACTTTACGGGCAAATGCACCAGCTGCAACACGCGCTGCTGTCTCACGTGCTGAAGCACGCCCTCCGCCTCGAAAATCACGAATACCATATTTAACATCATAAGTATAATCAGCGTGGCCAGGACGATATTGACGAGCAATTTCTCCATAATCTTGAGAGCGTTGATCCGTATTTCGAATCAATAGAGAAATTGGTGTGCCTGTTGTAACTAATGTTATTCCGTCTTCCTGAGCAATCACTCCTGAAAGGATTTCTACTTGATCTTGTTCTTGGCGCTGTGTTGTATACAAGGATTGCCCAGGTCTACGCTTATCGAGATAAGCTTGAATTTCTGCACGCGTAAAAATAATTCCGGGTGGACAACCATCAATGACACAACCAAGAGCAGTACCATGACTTTCACCCCATGTTGTTACACGAAATAAATGACCAAATGTATTATGCGACATCAAAAAAGACCCGTTTCTCTGTCAAATATACGCAACGACAATACCTCTTGAGCTATACAACAAAACAGTTCTTTATTCCCAAATATTCTTGGCTACTTTAAATTTGGTCAAATCACCGCTGTCCAATACAAATCCTATAAACCAAACTTATTCTTTAACAACGGAAATATCTGGTGCATCAACGGCTTTCATACCGATGATGTTATAACCTGAATCGACATGATGAACTTCACCGGTAACAGAACGAGACAAATCCGAAAGAAAATAAAGGGCAGAATCACCCACCTCTTCAATGGATACTGTACGACGTAAGGGCGCATTATATTCATTCCATTTTAGAATATAACGGAAATCACCAATACCTGAAGCCGCTAACGTTTTAATTGGTCCAGCAGATATCGCATTAACACGAATATTTTGGGGACCTAAATCTACCGCTAAATATTTCATGCTAGCCTCAAGAGCTGCTTTGGCAACCCCCATGACATTATAATTGGGAACAACTTTTTCCGCACCATAATAGGTTAGTGTTAAGATAGACCCACCATTTACCATCAACTTTTCTGCACGCTTTGCTAGAGCGGTTAGAGAATAAACAGAAATATTCATAGTCATCATAAAATTTGATTCGCTGATGTCAATATAACGGCCACTTAATTCATCTTTATCAGAAAAACCAATAGCATGAACTAAAAAATCAAGTCTGCCCCATTTCTTCTCTACAGCTCTAAAGACCATATCAATAGAGTTACTGTCAGAAACATCACAATGTCCACAAACAAACCCCTTTAATTCTTCAGCCAAAGGCTCAACGCGCTTTTTCATTGCCTCACCCTGGTAGGTAAAAGCAAGCTCTGCTCCTGCAGCACTCGCTGCTTTAGCGATTCCCCAAGCGATGGAGCGATTATTAGCCAACCCTAAGATTAAACCACGCTTACCATACAATAAACCATTACCTTCAGCCATCAGTACTGCCCCATTGTTACTTAAAATTAATATTATTCCTCTGCCTATGACACAGGTCAACTTTTTCTTCAAGTAATTGGTTTAAAATCAAACAAAAACTACGCTTTTATATCTGAAAATTTTAAAAACTAATCCCTTTGCGTTTGCAAAAATTGTTCTAACGCAGCATTTCCACCTTCCGGCAACATAACACGAACATGCACATAAAGATCATCTCTTGTACCATTTTTTAAACGAAGCCCTTTTCCTTTCAACCGCAAAACGCGATCAGAGCTTGACCAAGCAGGTATCGTTAAGACCACACATCCTTCCAATGTCTCAACTTCTTCTTTTGCTCCCAAAACAGCATGTTTAAGAGAAACTGGTAAATCAAGATGGAGCGCCCTTCCTTCAACCCGAAAACGAGGATGTTTTTGAATCTGAATGGTTATCAACGCATCTCCTGCTTGCCCATGAGGGACCTCTTCTCCCTGACCTTTTAAACGAATAGTTTGCCCGTCTTCAATATAATCTGGAAGTTTAATTTTTAACTTTTTTCCATGAGGAAAGACAGCTTCCACTTTTTCTGCGCCAACCATCTGCTCTAATGTTATGGTAAGATTAGCACGAATATGAGCTCCTTGTTGAGGGCGATTATGATTATAGTGTGTGGAGTTTGAAAAGCTACCACCCCCTCCAAACAGATCGCGAAAAATATCACTCGCATCAAAACCTGCTCCCCCTGAAGAAGAAAAGTCAAATCCTTTTGCTCTTCCCGAAAAGGGATTTTGTTTATTGCTAAAATTTTCACCAGCACCATAGGCTTGATAAAGCGGTTTGCCTTCTATATCAATTTCACCGCGGTCAAATTGTGCTTTTTTATCTTTATCACCTATAATTTCGTAAGCTTGATTAATTTCAGCAAACTTCTCTTTAGCCTTTGCATCATCTTTATTATGGTCTGGGTGATACTTCTTTGCTAATCTTCTAAATGCTGATTTAATCTCTTGTGGTTTTGCGGTACGTGCCACACCCAAAATCGTGTAGGGATCACGCATATTGCCCTCTTTCCAATTTTTTCGTTTTCAAAATATCAACGGATATATTTCTTAATATTCCTCATAACTTCATCAGTCTATTCTAGAAAATAGTTTCTTCTTTTCTTTATATGTCTATCAAGAAACTAAAATACCAGATAAAATGAGATATTTATTTAATATAGCTCATTGTTGTCTATGCTAAAGATAAAAAATAATGAGAACATCATAAAAATACTCCTTAAAAACATATGAAAACATTGGCTTTTTGAAAATAAGAAAAAATGGTACTTTACTTCTTGATAAAAAATAAATGAGAAAATGCCTATGCTCACTGACATTTGGAGACACTATGAGCGATAAAATACCAACAGATGATCATTTTATGAAAATGCAAAAGCCTTTTGAACTTTTTGCAAAGTGGCTTGAAGAGGCAACGATAAGTGAAATAAATGATCCGAATGCTATGGCACTTGCAACAGTTGACGAAACAGGACTCCCTAATGTTCGGATGGTTCTCCTTAAAGACTATAATCCCCAGGGATTCGTCTTCTATACCAATTATGAAAGCCAAAAAGGAAAAGAAATTTTAAAATCAATGAAAGCATCTTTAGGATTTCATTGGAAATCGCTTCGTCGTCAGGTCAGAATAAGAGGAATTGTTGAAAAAGTCAGTCAGCAGGAAGCCGATGCTTATTTCCAATCGCGCCCCCGTGGGAGTCGAATTGGTGCATGGGCATCAAAACAATCTCAACCATTAGAAAATCGTTTTGTACTCGAAAAAGCCATTGCCCAATATACTGCGCGTTATCCTCTAGGCAAAATTCCACGACCACCTTACTGGTCTGGGTTTCGTGTTAAACCCCTTTCTATAGAGTTCTGGTGTGATCGCCCATTTCGTTTACATGATCGCTTACTTTTTACCCGCGATTGTGTTGAACACAATAATTGGAAACGACAAAAACTCTACCCTTAATCGTTCAAGTTTTATCGTTATAAGGTTTTTCCTCACGGTTAAACGATTATTTTCTATGTGCAAAATTCTAATAAAGAGATAATTTGTTTTATTTAAAGAAGAATTTTTATTTTTACAATAAACGTTGGTTGATAATGTTCTCCACCACTCGAAGAATGGTTAGCGATAAACTTCTTGAAGAGAAAATACTATCTTCAGAAAAACGATGATTTTACTTTTGTAACTTTTGATAAGAGAAACAGTAATATTCAAAGGAAACCTAGAATAATAAAATCATCATATATATTTTGATTCTGATGAATGAATAGAAAGTGCACTTTCAATTAAAAAGTTGTTCACTCCTCTTATAAGTCTATTTTTATTTCAATAAAATTTGACGAACTCGTTATTTCGAACCAGAAAAATCTGGAATAACAACCCTCAAATACAAACAAACTTTGAAAATTCAAAAGAATCATAAACTTTAAAATCAGTAAAAGTATCTTTGAATTTTCATACCTCTCCCCATTATCACAGAACATATGATTTTATCTAACGTGTTTTTAAACTGCAGGATAAAATATCATCCATAGACCACCACAGACTAAACCAGCAAAAATCACAAAACCAATAAGCGAATTGGATTTGAAAAGCTTAAGACATTGTGCACTGTCATCTATATCAATGACTTTAATTTGAATAAACATATGGATGCTTGCTAAAAAAATTCCTAAAAAGCCCAATAGAGGAACTTTAGCTAAATAAAATGCTAAACTCACGAATACGACAAAACCACCATACAAAAAGACTAACGCATGCTTGGTTCCTTTGCCAAAGAGAAGCGCTGTAGAACCGATACCAACAGTAGCATCATCTTCTTTATCTTGATGTGCGTAGATGGTATCGTATCCTATGGTCCACAAGATTGATCCCACATAAAGTAAAATTGGTGACCAGCTTAAACTTCCAAACACAACGGCCCACCCCATTAATGCTCCCCAATTAAATGCAACACCTAAAAAAAACTGTGGCCAATAGGTTACGCGTTTCATAAAAGGATAAAATGCAACAGCTATTAAAGACGAAATGCCTAGAAAAAAACTAAACCTATTAAATTGTGATAAAACGCCTAAACCAACCAAACATTGTACAAGTATAAAAACTTTTGCTTGAAACCGACTCACATGACCTGTCGGTAATGGGCGTGAACGTGTTCTCTCTACCTGAGAATCAATTTTATGGTCTATAAGATCATTCCAAGTACATCCTGCCCCTCGCATAGCGATAGATCCTATAAAAAAAAGAAAAAGACACCAAACCCAATGAAGAAACATTGGTAAAAGAGGCTCATAATGCATGTCATATGAGAGAAAAGCCATTGTTGTTGACCAAAAACAAGGCCACATTAACAATTGCCATCCGATAGGCCGATCCCAACGCGCTAATTGCGCATAAAACCATAAAGAACAGGGAAGAAAATTATAGACCCATTGTTTGGAAGAAGCATCCATAACCCGTCCTTGGCTATTATAGGACTGAACATGAGGAATATTTTTATTTTTTTTCATCAAATGATTTACCTTTAGTCTTGCGATAGAGACATTTCATTCTTATGAGAAGGAGATGAGATTAATCATCTTTTATGAGAGGAGCAAGCAATGAATATTCTTCTTATTGGCTCAGGTGGGCGAGAACATGCTTTAGCATGGAAAATAGCAGCATCACCACTGCTCAAAAAGTTATATTGTGCTCCTGGAAATCCTGCAACAACAGAATTTGGTGAAAATATTAATTTAGACATTGATAACCACCCCCTTGTTATTGATTTTTGTAAAGCACATTCTATTGATCTCGTGATTGTAGGACCAGAAGCACCATTGGTTGCAGGTATAACCGACTCTCTTAATAGCGCCAATATCTGTGTACTTGGTCCGACTCAAAAAGCTGCTCAACTAGAAGGTTCAAAAGCCTTTACAAAAGATTTATGTCGTAAGAATAACATTCCGACAGGAAGTTACCAATGCTTTAATGATGCGGCTAAAGCCAAAGCTTACATTCATCAACAAGGTGTTCCCATTGTCATTAAAGTAGATGGCTTAGCAGCTGGAAAAGGTGTCGTGGTTGCCACAACGATAGAAGAGGCATTGAACGCCGTTGATGCCTGCTTCAAAAGTGCCTCCTGCAATGCAGGAAATAAAATTGTTATAGAATCTTTTCTTGAAGGTGAAGAAGCAAGCTTCTTTTGTCTTTGTGATGGTAAAATTGCCCTTCCCTTTGGATCTGCTCAAGATCATAAACGGGTGGGTGATGGAGATACTGGAGCAAACACCGGTGGTATGGGGGCTTATTCACCAGCACCCATCATGACCGAAGAAATGGTGAATCGTACCCTCAAAGAAATTGTTGAACCTGCTTTAAAAGGCATGCATGAAATGGGCGCCCCCTTTAAAGGCATTCTCTTCGTTGGATTGATGATAACGCAAAAAGGCCCCGAACTCATTGAATTTAACGTACGATTCGGTGATCCTGAATGTCAAGTTTTAATGATGCGCCTTAAAGAGGATATTCTGCCTATTTTTCTTGCTGCTGCTCAAGGAAACCTTGAAAACAAACCTCCTCAGTGGTCTGAAAAAGCTGCTCTCACCGTTGTTATGGCTGCAAATGGTTATCCAGGCTCTCCCCAAAAAGGGACTGTTATCCGTAACGTTGATAAAGTGAACATGCTTCCCGATGTGAAAGTTTTTCATGCTGGTACCGCATTACGCAATGGAGAACTTATTGCAAATGGTGGACGTGTTCTCAATATAACAGCAACAGGAAAAACGATTACGAACGCACAAAAACGTGCTTATGAAGCTGTTGATTCTATTGATTGGCCAGAAGGCTTTGTTCGTCGTGATATCGGATGGCGCGCCATTGCGCGAGAAAACTAAATCTTTTGGTATTCTTTTTTACGATTTCATTCTTTCACCTAACAGCATGATACACAAATTTTCTTACTTGTTTTGTGTTGGCCATAATTTTGGAAAAAACGTGTATATTTTTCTTAAAAAAAATAAAATACCTAAAAAATGTACTTCATGTTATTTGTGCACAAAGCAATATCCCTCTCATGCTCTTTTTCCCATTTCACGATATTAATCATGGAGAGTATCAATCAAACTACACCATCTTTATAAATAAAGGCACAAACTGATACCCCCATTGTATCCAACGCCCAATGTTATAATAATCCTTGTTGTCTAGAAAGTTTATCAAAGAGTCTTTACTCTTTTAATGATCTTTATCCACATGGGAATCCCCCTGCTAAGGTACAAGAAAATAATTTATTATTTTTATAAATCAATAACTTACTTTATACAAAAGAAAATAAAAAAACATTCTTAGCAATCTGCGCATGCTTTAACGATGTAGTAAAACCAAAAATCACATCATCAACAAAAAACATTGAATATTGTCAATTCCTGCCACGAACATATACTGTCAAAAAAACTTTATTTTTAATCTTTTAATTCCTCTTTGCCTTTAAAAAACAAAGATGCCTGCCAGAACTGATTTCTAAATAGTCAGATTTCCTATTGAGTTGGTTCCCCTTGTCTTCCCACTCATGAGCTTTACTGGTGTAAGGATAGATAAACAAACCTAAGAATATTTACCTCATCTGCTAAAAACACCTTATGTATGCAGCTCGCATGACTTTCACCCGTGCTAAAGAATCGCGTTTTACGGTCCAACAAGATCAAGGCTTATTGGTCGCATAAAAATGAATGCATATGAATGTTACTAAAGCGCAATTCTATTCGCAATCACCAAACGCAAACCTAACGGATTGCTATAACGAAGTAAAAAACGCTTTTGTTTAGAATGCGGCATTGTACAAAAAAATCTATGTAAATCAGAACGATCTTTTACAACCACAATACGATTATCTTCATTAATCATAAGCATGGGAAGGCCGTAAGTATCCGCCCATAATCGCCAATCCAGAAGAACATTATTTAAATCTCTGGAAACCAAAAGTGGAATACAAAATTCTTCATCTACATGAAGTAACTCTAATGCAACAGCTCTTTCTCCTGAACGTGTTTTTACAGTACGCGCCGCAATTCCTTTGAAATGACAAGGGGGTACTAACTGCGATAAGCTTGAAGGTTTATCTGTTTTAAAAAAAACACCGCGCTCATTTAATGAACAAATGACCTTATTACCTGTTCTGGATGAGAAATATGTCGTCGTTTGTGGCAAATGGCACGGATCCAATCGAAATTCAAGCACCGCTTTTGCCTGATTAAAGCATTGATTAGCCATATACAGTGTCCCAATTTATCTTAAATAACATACACCTTTTAGCAACTTTTTCTCATTGGATTATTAAAAGTTTGAATAAAAAAACAACTTGTTTCTTTTTTGGTTATTAAAACCTAAACAAAAATATAGATCAGTATTCTTAAATTATAATACTTTTCCAGGATTCATTATTCCTAAAGGATCGAGTGTTTTTTTTATCCCTCGCATAATATCCAATGCGACAGGCGATTTAAAAGAACGAAGTTCTTCGCGCTTAAGCTGACCAATTCCATGCTCAGCAGAAAATGCACCTTGATAGTCCATTACTAACCTATGAATGCGATGGTTCATTTTTGACCATAACTGCAAGAATGCTGTCGTATCAGCACCTATCGGTTGTGTAACATTATAATGCAAATTTCCATCTCCCATATGTCCAAAACAAACCACCCTTGCCCCTGGAGCGACATCTTCAACAATAAGTGCAGCCTTAGCAATAAAATCAGGAATGGAAGCAAGTGGTACTGCAATATCGTGCTTAATCGATCCTCCCGCTAACTTCTGTGCTGATGATATAGCTTCGCGCAATTGCCAGAAAAAATGTTGCTGTTTTAAAGATTGTGCAACAATTGCATCTTCTATCACCGCTCTCTTTAAGGCTTTTTCTAAAATAATACTCAACACGGAGAATGCTTCATCATTTCCTTGCAACGATGAAATATTCATTAATACATACCATTCATGTTTCTGTTCAAAAGGAGACTTCTCACACATCTTATAATCTAAAGCCATTTGAAAACTGAGATTTCCCATAAGCTCAAAACCTGTCACCATCCCTCCCCCATATTCTTGAGCCAGTGATAAAAACTCTAGAGCATTTTCTGGGCTATGTAATCCTACCAAAGCAATTGCTTTTGCTTTCATTTTTGGAAAAATCTTCAAAACAGCTGCGGTTATAATACCTAATGTACCTTCTGCACCAATAAAAAGATTTTTCAAATCGTAACCGCTATTGTCTTTTTTAACAAAGCGCAAATCATCCAAAAGGCGACCATCCGGTAAAACAACTTCTAAGCCAAGACAAAGATCACGCATATTACCATAGGCTAAAACAGCAGTCCCTCCAGCATTCGATGAAAGATTTCCCCCTATTTGGCAAGAGCCTTCAGATGCCAAAGAAAGAGGAAAAAAACGACCTGATTCATCTACTTTTTTTTGTAAATCTTGTAAAATAACACCAGCTTCTACAACAACAAAACTCCCCTCAAGATTTATCGCTCTTATCTTATTTAATCTCTCCATGGATAAAAGAACGCTCTCTCCTCTTTCATCTGGTTGTTGCCCCCCCACGAGCCCTGTGTTTCCACCCTGAGGTACGATTGGTGTACGTGTTTGGCTCGCTAACTGCATAATCAATGAGATTTCTTGCGGTGAAGATGGGCGTAAAAGTAAGGGGGTTCTGCCATGAAAAATCCCTCGCTCTTCAAGTAAATACGGTGTAATTAATGTCTGATCTGTTATAGCATACTTAGCCCCAACAATCTCTCGAAATCTCTCAATTAATTCCTGCTCCATGTTCATTTCTCCCTTGGAGCTGCAGCCCGTATAAGACGATCATTGATAGCCTCCCCTAATCCATATGATGGAATAGGTTCTACGGCAATACATCTCACTTTCAATGAATCCAATTCCTTCATGTATTGAAATAAATGAGAAGCTGCTTCTTCCAACTTTCCTTCTTCGCTAAGGTTTAAACTAAAAACCGCGTTTTCAGCTCCCATAACGCGCTTTGAACCAAATGCTAAAAGCGCTTCACCATTTTCTACCTTTTCTACATTCAAACGAACAGAAGCATTGGGAGCATAATGTGACTTTAACATCCCTGGGGCTTCAATCGCCGCCCTTTGATCTATCCGTTTTAGCGACTTTCCTACAACTTCTTCAATTTTATCAGCCGCAAGTCCCCCTGGACGCAAAAGATAAATATCTTCACCACAAATCTTAACAATCGTTGATTCAAGCCCTATTCTAGTCGCTCCTCCGTCCAATATCAAAGGAACAGATTCTCCCAAAGATGCAAAAACAGCCTCAGCCGAAGTAGGACTAAGACGTCCCGATTGATTCGCGCTAGGAGCCGCAAGTGGACGGCCAAAACATTGAACAACTTCCGCAAAACGACTGTCTGGAAAACGAATAGCTAATGTATTTAAACCAGCAGTCGTTAAAGGATGGATATCATGTTGTTCTTTTAAGGGTAAAACCAATGTCAAAGGACCCGGCCAAAACGCTTCCATGAGTTGGCGTGAAATAAAATCAATTTCAACATAGCGCTCCGCCATTTCAATACCATTGACATGCACAATAAGAGGGTTAAATTGTGGACGCTTTTTTGTAGAAAAAATAGAAGATAGTGCCCTTCCATTGGTTGCATCGCCCGCTAATCCATAAACAGTTTCCGTTGGTAGTGCGACTAACCTGCCCTGTCCAAGAAGCGTTATTGCTTCTTTTATCGAAACGCTATTAAGTGGTCGAATCGTCATGACACATCATTCCTATAACGCCCTTTGAGTGGCGCAAAACTATAACGATGTAATCCTATAATTGGACCCTTTTTATCAAGAGCTGTACGATGGGCTAGCGTTGCATACCCTACATGCTTCTCAAAACCATACCCTTTATAAACTTGTCCAGCACATTCCATCATACGATCACGCGTTACTTTCGCAATAATAGATGCGGCTGCAATTGAAAGCGAGCGCTGATCACCCTTAATTAAGGCCATTGCGGGACAGAGCAGCTGAGAGGGGATATCACGTCCGTCAACAAGGACATAGTGAACTGGAACAGCTAGCCCTATAATACAGCGACGCATTGCTTCCAAAGTTGCTTTTCTAATATTAGATTGATCAATTGTATGGGCGCAAAGACTAGCAACTGAAACGGCTAAGGCGCTTTGCAAAATTTCATGATAAAGTTTATTGCGCTGAAGAAACGAAAGCTTTTTTGAATCATTTAACCCATCAGGAATATGATTTTTATCCAAAATGACTGCCGCTGTTACCACAGGTCCAGCAAGAGGTCCCCGCCCTACTTCATCAACCCCTGCTATATGCAAAAAACCTTGGTTTTGCAAATCCAATTCATACGAAAAGTTTGGCTGAAGCGGCAATTTAAACATCTTTGATAAGTCACAAATACAATACACACACATTTATTTTTGTAGGCTGCTTATTTTTTGCAAGCGTTACAGTTTTTAATCGTTCTTCAAACATTGTGTAAATTCCTGCACAAAAGATATAAAAACAAAAAACACATTTGTTTGGTTACCTTTTTTATTGTGTATGATAGAACCATGATGAAATAAAAGTTTTTATTTCTTAAATTGTTCCTAAAGTCATAATCGGTTTTACAAACCAGTTTGGATGTATCGATTTAATAGAAAGTGCAGCCTGCTGCGCTGCTTGTTGATTTTTAAAAATGCCAAAACAAGTTGCCCCCGTTCCAGACATACGAGAAAAAAGAGACCCACATTCATCCAATATAGATAACACTTCAGCTAACTGAGGTGCTATTTTTAATGCTGGAGAAAAAAGATCATTACGCGTTTCTTGTAAAGCTTCAACCAATGAATCAACACTCTCTAAAGCATCTGGATTAATTTTTAAAGAAGGATGGTGGCGCTTGTCTAACGCTTTAAAAACAGCTTGTGTTGAAATCTCTTGTCCATGATTAACCAATACTATCGCAAGAGAACAGGCCTTTTTCAGTTGTATAATTTCTTGGCCAATCCCTTTGACAAAAAGTGGCTGCTGATATTTCAATGCCAAAAAACACATGGGGACATCAGCACCAAGAACTAAGCTCATTTCTGCTAATTTTTCATAAGAATAATCAAGATTCCACTGTTGACACAACATGCTTATAACCCCAGCTGCATTACCTGATCCTCCACCAATACCAGAAGCAACAGGTAATGTTTTCACAAGTTTTAAAAAAGCCGGTTTAGCGCTTTCAGGAAAGGTCTTGTGCATAAAATCACGTGCGCGGATAACCAAATTATCTGAATCAGATACAAGTTTTTTTGCAAACGGACCCGTTAAAACGAAGCGATCCTCTTCACAAGGTGTATAACTCAAACAATCACCATTAAGACTAAAATAAACCAAACTTTCTATTAAATGGTAACCATCAGCACGTTGCCCCACAACATGCAGAGCTAAATTCAATTTAATGGGTGTAAACACATAAAAAGGACCGTTGAATGAGGTTTGCACATCCCGTATCATCTGACGCAATATTCACCGGTACAGATATCCTTTACCAATGTACCTCGTTTTTTTATGCTAGACTTGGCTTTTTCTATCCCCCCTCCTTGTAATATCTTCCGCAATCGTTTTCTCATTAAATAATAAAGGCGAAAAGCTACCGCACATAAACTGAATGCAATCACTCGTATCATTTCAAGTTTGTTCTCTCATAACTGCTTTTAGGCAAAATTCCTATTTTTCCTGAGCATATCTTATAATTATCCTTCATCACAAACCATAATGCTGCCATAGTGCACGCTCTTGTGCTACTATAAACATACTATCTACTGCTGTAGAAACCGCATGAGCTGTAACCCCTGCAGGTGTTTTAGGTCCTAAAAGACTTTTTGGAGGTGTAATTAATCGAAGTTTTGTATCATCTCCAAAGCGCTCCTTAATAACAGAGCGCACATCACTTAATCCATCAACAAGGCCAAGTTCAACGCCTTTCTTCCCACTCCAAAACATTCCTGTAAAAATATCTGGATCATTTGATAATTTTGCAGCACGCCGCTCTTTAACCAAATCAATAAAAGTTTGATGAACTTCAAGTTGTAGAGATTTCAAATGCTCAATATCTGCCTTTTTTTCTGGCTGAAATGGATCTAATGCAACTTTATTTTTTCCGGCTGTATATACACGCCGTTCGACACCAATTTTTTTCAACAGTTCCGGAAAACCAAAAGAAGCTGAGACTACTCCAATGGAACCAACAATCGAAGAAGGATCTGCAAAAATCTCATCCCCCGCACAAGCAATCATATAACCACCCGATGCTGCTACATCTTCGATAAAGACCAAAACCTGTTTCTTTTTTTCCTCTGCCAAATCACGAATACGCTTAAAAATAAGACGCGACTGCACGGGCGAACCACCAGGAGAATTAAGAATAAGTGCAACTGCCGGAGCTTTTTTGTATGCAAAAGCCTTCTCTAAAAGATTCGCGCACCTGCCCAGTGAAAGCGTACGTGACATCAGTGTCGCTGAGTCCATAATCGCCCCATGAAGACGCACCACAGGGATTTCAAGTTTACTAGAATAAAAACGATGCGGAATAAGATTTTTGATAATTTCCATCAAAACAAAACTTCCTTATAAGTTAGGGAAAAGACAAGATAATAAAAAGGGTACAACATAGCTAAACACAAAAGTGCATAAACAAGTCCAAAATACAGTATCACATCCCACTTCAGTCAAAATCTAATTTCCCTTTCAAGGGTTAAAGGTTAAATTCGAATTTAAATAATAACGTGAAAAATACAAGATATCATTTTAAAAGTTCCCACAAACTTATACATCCATTATTGATTGCATCAATCCGCGGTGAAAAAGCATGATTACTACCCTCATGGATAACCAACGCCGGTAAAATTGATAAAGCTGCTCTGCTGCCTCGTTTTGCATAACATAAAATACGAATTGCTGCAGCTGTAGCACATGCATGAATGGGAATGATACAGATACCACCAAAGCGCCCTTCTAAAGCATGCAAAATATCCGTTAGTGATTGTGGACGTGCAATAAGCCCTAAATACCCACCTGGCTTAACGATAGCCGCCGCACTGCGTAGCCAGTTATCAAACATCGCTTCAGGCATAACATGTGCTTCAGATTTTTGTTTATCAGGTGTCTTGCGATCGGTAGGATTATTAAAAGGTGGATTCATAATGGCAAAATCAAAGCTATTATCTATCAAACCTTCTTTTATACGAGCATTCCCTTTGAAGGTGACGTCTGCTTTTAATAAACAAACCCGCTCAGTAAGCTTTTTATTTTGTTTCAGCATAAGTGTTTTTTGTGCGTAAGATATCATAAAAGATGAGCGTTCCACCAACGTAACATGAACTTGCGGACAACGCGAAGCTACAGCCAACCCTGCTGCTCCAGCCCCCGCCCCTAAATCAACAACCTTACCCTTTAAATCAGTGGGAACCAAACTGGCTAATAACATAGCATCCATTCCAGAACGATGACCATGTTTATGAGGTTGAACCAAATAAAATCTCCCGCGATGAAAACTGTCAATTGTTTCACTAATCTGATTCGTTGTTGTATCCATTTTAAAGCCTAATATTCATTATAAACTGAACTTTTTTATCAATGATGCCTTTAATAAGGCTGTTGCAAATTTTTTCCTTACCTCTCATAAAAACAATATTATACAAGCTTTTAAAATATACTCTTGCATAGATCATTCAAAGTCTGCACTTCAAAGCAACATCAAAAGCTTGAGTCAAAACAAAACCCCCTTTATGCTAATATTTAAGAAAATAGAATTCATAGATGTCCATTGCAATACTCTAGGAGTCAACATATTGTGAGTGTAGCCACAAAATTAAATCAAACACAAAATAATCAAGCATCTCTGCAATCTCTCATTCGTCTTACAAAAGATGATATGATGCGAGTCAATCAATTTATCCTCTCTATGGCAAAATCAGAAGTTGAGATGATCCCTGAAATTTCCAATCATCTTATTTCATCAGGAGGAAAACGCTTACGCCCAATGATCACATTAGCTTCTGCTCATATGTTCGGCTATCAATATGATGGGCATATAAGGCTTGCAACAGCCGTTGAATTTATGCACACAGCAACCTTGTTACACGATGATGTGATTGATGAAAGTGATTTACGACGTGGAAAATCTACAGCACGAATGATTTGGGGAAATCAAGCCAGTGTTCTTGTTGGAGATTTCCTATTAGGACAAGCTTTCAAAATGATGGTCGATGTTGGCTCTATAGAAGCACTCTCTGTCCTAGCAAATGCTGCTGCAATTATTGCTGAGGGAGAAGTTATGCAACTTTCCGCCGCAAAAAATATCAAAACCAGCCCTTCAGATTATCTGAAAATCATCAATGCAAAAACAGCAGCACTTTTTTCAGCGGCTGCTGAAGTAGGGCCCATTATTGCTGGCTATGGAAATAAAGAACGTTCCGCATTACGTGATTATGGAACATCTTTAGGATTAGCTTTCCAATTGATTGATGATGCACTTGACTATAGTGGTAGTGCTCAAAACTTGGGAAAAAATATAGGGGACGATTTTAGGGAAGGAAAGATCACAATGCCCGTGATTCTCGCATATGAGCGTGGAAATATGGGTGAAAAGGCTTTCTGGAAAGAAGCACTTGAAGATGGCAAGAGCAATAACGAAGCCTTTGCATACGCGCAACACTTAATGGAGAAATATAATAGTATTACAGATACCATAGAACAAGCACGCATCTATGGAAAAAATGCAATTGATTCTCTTATTCCCATGAATGAAAATCTTGCTTACAATGCTCTCGTTGAAACTGTTGAGTTTTGCATTGCGCGCGTAAACTGATTCTTTGCAAAAATCGCAATATTTCTTTAAAAAGTAATGAGATATAATTTATAAACGATACAATCGATTGATTATCTTGAAAAGGATTAGTTCTATGTGTTCTGCAACGGTATCCCGACTTTTTACCCTCTTTATCGTGGGTATCATGCTGATACCATCCCCCACTTACAGTAAAATAAACACGGCGACTCATACAGGCTCATTTACAGGTGCTTATTTAGCTGGAAGGGTTGCAAATCATGAAAATAAAATGGATCTTGCGATCAATTATTTTAAACAGGCACTCGTTTATCAACCTGATAACATTGAAACACAAAAAGAGCTCCTTGAAGCTATGCTCTCGGTTGGAGACTTTAAAGAAGCTGTGCAACAAGCCAAAAAACTCAAAGAGCAAAATGTTATAACTCCCTTTGTTTCCTTAACGTTGTCAATAGAAAGTCTCATTAAAAAAGACTATAAGAATGCTAAGCTTCTTCTACAATTAAAAGAACCTCCCACAGCTAATAACCCAATACCTGAACTCATCGGTGCTTGGGTTACTTTTGGATCTGGACAAAAATCTCAGGCAATTGCTGATCTTAAGAAGCTCAAAGGTCCTGTCTGGTATGAGCTTTTTATATCTTATCATCTAGCACTTATGAGCGACCTTGCAGAACAACCACAGGATGCAAAAAAATATTTTATTAAAGCACTGAATAACAAACAGGGGACTCTTATCGCTCCTAATACCTATGAACGTATTGTGATAGCCTATGCCTCATTCCAACTGCGCCATAATATGCGTAAACAAGCTCTTCAGACAATCCAGCATGGCGAACAAATGTTATCAGCACGGGAAATTTTAAAAAACCTTAGAGAAAAAATTGAAAAAAATGTTTTCTTAGAAAGGTTGATTAAAACACCTCAACAAGGAGCAGCCGAGGTATTGTATAATTTTGGAACAGCTCTCAACCATAAAAACTCAGGGCGCATAGCACGTATTTTTAAACAATTATCTTTCGCTTTATATCCTCAAAGTGACGCAACACTGTTTCAGCTCGCACATATTTCTGCTAAATTGGATGATCCTCATCAAGCCATAAAACTTTATCACGCTTTATCCCCTAAATCTCCTTATTATAAAGATGGGCAAATTCATCTTGCATTTCTTCTTGCCAATAACAACAATTACAAAGAAGCAATAAAACTACTGACATTGTTAAATAAAAAGTTTCCCAATGATCGTAATATTTTAATAACGCTTGTTGCTTTTTACATGCAGGATCATAAATTTCTTGAAGCTACTAAAACTCTAGACTCTGCTATCGCCCAGATAAAGAACTTTCAGCAGGATGATTGGAAACTTTTTTATCAGCGTGGTATTGCTTTTGAGCGTCTAAAACAATGGCCAAAAGCAGAAAGAGACTTGCGAAAAGCTCTTGATTTTTTTCCAAACCAACCGCAGGTTCTAAACTATTTAGCTTATTCCCTTGTAGAGCGAGGTGAGAAGCTTAAAGAATCGCTCCATATGTTGCAAAAAGCTTCTGCCTTACAAGCTCACAACAGCCATATTCTTGATTCTTTAGGGTGGGCTTATTATAAACTAAAAGAGTACGACAAAGCAGTCCAAATATTGGAAAATGCTGTCAGATTACAACCTGAGGACCCAACATTGAATGATCATTTAGGGGATGCCTATTGGAAAGTTGGACGTAAACGTGAAGCAATATTTCAATGGAATCACGCAATTGACGGAGAACCAGAAAATTCTAAACAAATTCAAAAAAAATTGAAATTTGGTTTGCAATAAACAATGCTTAACCGTAAACCACATAAATAATAAACAAAGAGACTAAAATTTCTTTGGCCTCTATTTGTATCGTTCAATATTTAAAGAGTATAAAGTGTGAAACTGCCTGAGTATCTTAACCCTAAACGTTCTTTTCAGGGGCTAATCTTAACTTTGCAAAATTATTGGGCCCACTATGGGTGTGCAATTTTGCAACCTTACGATATGGAAGTTGGCGCTGGAACTTTTCATCCAGCAACAACGCTACGCTCTCTAGGTCCGCAGCCTTGGAAAGTCGCTTATGTCCAACCCTCTCGGCGTCCAACAGATGGCCGATATGGTAAGAATCCAAATCGTTTACAGCACTATTATCAATTCCAAGTGCTTCTCAAACCCTCTCCTCCTAATCTACAAGAACTTTATATAAATTCGCTACAAGCTATCGGACTTGATACAAAACTGCATGATATTCGTTTTGTTGAAGATGACTGGGAAAGCCCAACCCTTGGCGCTTGGGGGCTCGGATGGGAATGCTGGTGCGATGGAATGGAAGTCTCTCAATTTACTTATTTTCAACAAGTTTGCGGCATTGAATGCGCCCCAGTTTCAGGAGAGCTCACATATGGTCTTGAACGTCTAGCGATGTATATCCAAGGGATTGATAACGTCTATGATCTTAACTTTAATGGTTTGGAGAAAGAAAATAAAATAAGTTATAGAGATATCTTTCTACAGGCAGAACAAGAATATTCATATTATAACTTCGAATTTGCTGATACAAAACTGCTCCACCAGCACTTTATCGATGCCGAACGCGAATGCAATGCACTTCTTGATGCGGGAAAACCCAATAAAGAAAATGCATTCCATCGCTGTGTTTTTCCTGCCTATGATCAATGTATTAAAGCGAGCCATATCTTTAATCTTTTACAAGCACGTGGCGTTATCTCTGTAACTGAACGACAAAATTATATTCTTCGTGTTCGTGATCTCGCACGCCGTTGTGGGGAAGCCTTCTTACTCACAGAAGCTGGACAAATATATACTGGAGAAGCCTAATGTCTGATCTTCTTCTTGAACTTTTCAGTGAAGAAATCCCCGCACGTATGCAACGAAAAGCTGCTGCTGATCTTAAAAAAGCTGTTACAGATCAACTTGTTAATGCTGGATTGACCTATAAAGCTGCTCGTGAATATTGGACCCCCCGTCGACTAACATTGGACATACGCGGACTTTCTATACGCTCAAAAGATATCTATGAGGAACGTAGAGGCCCTAGTACAAAGTCACCACAGAACGCAATTGATGGTTTTCTCCGTGCAACAGGGCTCAACGATATTTCTGAAGCGCAGATTGGACATGATGATAAAAAAGGGGAATTTTATATTGCTAAAATTGTAAAAAAAGGACGGGCAGCAGAAGAAATTATTGCCGATATTTTACCAGATATTATCCGCAACTTTCCGTGGCCAAAATCTATGCGTTGGGGAAAAGATTCTACAAAAAGTGGTGCTCTAAAGTGGATTCGGCCTTTACAAAATATTCTTTGCGTCTTCGGACCAGAAATTGGTGAAACGCATGTTATCCCGTTTACAATTGGTTCTCTTGAAAGTAACAATCTCACTTATGGTCATCGTTTTTTAAGTGACGGAAAACCATTCCAAGTGCGCCGCTTTGATGATTATGTGATGCAACTTGAAACCCATAAAGTTATTCTGGATGCCGAAAGACGAAAGAATATTATTTTAGCGGATGCCCAAAATCTTTGCTTTGCAAACGGTTTAGAACTGGTTCAAGATAATCTCCTCCTAGAAGAAGTTACGGGTCTCGTTGAATGGCCTGTTATTCTTATGGGTGATTTTGACAAATCATTTCTTGATATTCCTCCAGAAATTATTCGCTTGACCATTCGAGCCAATCAAAAATGTTTTGTTACCCGTAAACAAGGGGAAAATGTAAAACTTTCTCATCACTTTATTCTCGTTTCTAATATTCTTGCCAATGATGAAGGCAAAGCAATTTCAAAAGGAAATAGTAAGGTTGTCCGTGCCCGTCTTTCGGATGCCCTCTATTTTTGGCAAACAGATCAGCGTGATTTGCCCGATATTCAACACTTGGAATCTTCTGTAAAAAAATTTGATCTTGATATAAAAAAACCTCTTGATCAAAGAATGGCGCGGCTTGATCATTTGAATGTAACTTTTCACGCTAAATTAGGTACGCAAGGTGCAAGAGTAGAACGCATCGCTAAACTCGCCCAAGAAATTGCACCTTTAATACAAACAGATCCTCTCTTAGCAAAACGTGCAGCAATCCTTGCAAAAGCTGATTTGCAAACGGAAATTGTCGGAGAATTTCCTGAACTGCAAGGGATTATGGGGCAAAAATATGCTCTTCTTCAAGGGGAAAATCCTCGCGTAGCTGTCGCAATTGAAGAGCATTATAAACCTCAAGGACCAACAGATCGTCTTCCACAAGAACCACTTGCTATAACCGTTATGCTCGCCGACAAAATTGACATGCTGGTTGGCTTTTGGCTCATTAATGAAAAACCAACAGGCTCGAAAGATCCCTATGCATTAAGACGAGCAGCTCTAGGAATTATTAGACTTGTTCTTTCGCGGGACTGGAAAATCAATCTTATGCCACTGTTTCAGTTGGCAACAAATCTTTTCGTACAACAAAACAATAAATATGAAAGCCCTCAAAAAGAAAATCCACAATTGCAAAATTTTCTTCCAGAAAAAACAGAGTATATTTTATCAGATCTATTATTCTTTTTTCATGATCGTTTAAAAAATCATCTAAAAGAGGAAGGGATTCGCTATGATGCTCTTGAAGCCGTTTTAAACAAAGATTCTGATGACTTTTTATTGGTTGCACGTCATGTCGAGTCTCTTATCGCTTTTATCAATACCCATGATGGAATGCACTTTATAGCCTCTGTAAAACGTACTGCAAATATTATTGAAAATGAATTTCAAAAAAGCATAACAATAGCCAATGAAATTAATCCTGAACTCTTTATTGAGAAAGAAGAAAAGCAGCTCTATCATACAATCTGTGAAGTAGAAAGAAAAGTTCTTGTTCCCATCAATACAACAGATTTATCATTTGCACTCGGTATTCTAGCACCACTTGGAAAATTGATTGATCTATTTTTTGAAAAGGTATTGGTGAACGATAAAAACCCTGATGTTCGTGCAAACCGTCTTGCTCTTCTCAAACGCACTCACACAATTACACAAGCGGTTGCAGACTTCTCAAAGCTTGTCCTTTAAAACTAAAATATCCTATGAACTGACAAAAATAATAAAGATAAATTTTTTTATTAATGAATATTTCAAAACACTATAAAGAACTTCCCCGTGAAATTTGCTCTAACTTTAAAAAGAAGTAGAATTTTTTATCGTTAATGACACATTATAATGATTGATTAAAAAATTGAATAAATCATCAAGAAAAAATTATTGATTTATAATCACTAACTTATCGCTTTTCCATATTCAATGAGGATATAGAATAAAAGTCTTTTACTTTACACTCTCCCATCATGAAGCATAACCGTCTTTATAAGAGGGGTTAACATACAGATAAAAAAGATCCTTAAAAAATGAGAAATGCTTTTTTCATAAAACTGCTAAACATAAAAGCAGTTACTCAATACAAAAATCACCACAATATCTTAACGGATAATATAATAACAGTCTCACTTATCGCTTCATAAACACAAAGACAGTAGCACACCTCATTATAATCTTCATGAATAGAATTAAAAGACAAGTCTTACCTAGAGAGTACGGCCCTCTAAGCTCAATGCATAACCAAGTTAAGACTAAAATTTAATAAACCTTTTTTAAAGTTATAATTTATTGTATTTACGTATATTTTTTTACTGTTAGGAATCCTCGAATAAAAGTTGAAGAATAGGATTTTGCAATATACCTCTATAGAATGCCTCTTTTTTTTACCGAATTTTTCCTATAGTTTTTTAATCTTCCTACATCCCGCTGCAAAAAATTTTCTAAGTTTCTAACAAACATGCCAACAGCTTCACATCTAAATCAATCAGAAGGTTTTATTGTAAAACTCTTTCGGTATGTATAGGCTTCTTTTCTTAACAGTGAAGCACTCCCTTTATCTAAACCATAAAAAGCTCTATGATCTTGTCTTCCATACCAACCGGTACAGATTTCTTGCTAATCTTGACTGAAGATAAAAACGATACAGATATACCTAATTTCTTAAGCTATATCTAAGAGACGTTCTGAGTGATCAAGGCAAAGTTTACGTAAGACTTTACCAAAGGATCTCTAATTCTAAAGAGTCACAATCTTTAAAGATCTCTCTTACAGTATCATAATCATTCAGACTCAAGAAAAATTTTTCTTGAATACCTTTAAGAACTTTTGCCATGCTATCAAAATCATCTTCAATGAAATTCCCAAAACTATAGCATTTCTTCTTTATAAAATAAGGTGGGTCTAAATAAAATAAACTATCGTGCGCATCAAATAGCTCCACAACCCGTTTCCAAGATAAATTTAGGATGACCGTATCTAGAAGCTTTTATCTAACACGTCGCATTCTTGCCAAAAACTTATCAGGATTAAAGACCACCCTCTTTTTTTGCCAAAGTCAAAAGAAATATAATCTTTTTTCCCATACATGACACAACGTTGGAGAAACAAAAAGCGTGCTGCTCTTCTAATTTTATATAACATATTGATTTATAGTGATAATATATCGTTATTCATATTGAATGAGAGTCCTGAATAATGTAAGATTCCCTCATTTCAAATCTGTTCATGTTGCATCAATCAAAATCACCTGCTTGCACGTCAAAAGCAGAGCTTGGCGTGTAGGTAAAAATTGTATAAGAAAGGACTAAAAATGGCTCTTATGAACCGTTTTAATGCAAGGTCTGTCATAACATTGGGGCTGGTAAATATAATGATGGTGCCGTCTTGTTACTTCACAAGCGTAAAGATGGGGGTGCTCAATGGATTTACCGTTATACCCTTCACGGACGCCGTCGCGAAATGGGATTGGGTGCTTTAAGAGATATTTCTTTAAAACAAGCCCGTGAGTTAGCAACTGGGTGGCGTGCTGTTTTACGCAAAGGTCGTGACCCCATTAAAGAACGCAATAAACAAAAACGTGAAGCAATGCGTAATCTTCATTATTTAAAAGATATTGCCCTAAATACTTTTGAAAGTCGTAAAACTGAATTAAAAATGATGGCAAAGATGGAAATGATTTCTATCCTTAAAACTTTATATTCTACCTAAATTAGGCTTTCTGCCCATTTCAGAGATTACACAAACAGAAATACGTAATACTCTTTCTCCTATTTGGCATACAAAGGCTGCAACAGCTAATAGAGCTCTTACTCGTCTCAATATTTGTCTCAAACATGCGACGGCTTTAGGATTGGAGAGAGATTCCGTCTTTTTATAAAACACTTTGCGAAGCATCAACCCTAACACAACGGGCTTTGCGCTTGCTTATCCTTACAGGGGGGCGTACCACCCCCTATACGTATATTTATGAAGATCAAGTTGAGGGAAAAATATGGGCTATTCCTACTGAAAATATGAAAGGAAAGCGTGATGCTACAACAGGATTTCGCGTGCCTCTATCAACAAAAGCATTAGACACTCTAAAATAAGCGCGCTCGCTTTCTCGCAATGATTTCTTTTTTTCTGTAACCGGTCGGGGGAGCTCTTGCGCAGAAATGTATATCTCAATATATAATATAAGACGTAATAACCTTGAAGCATGTCCCCATGGATTTCATTCTAGTTTACGCAATTGGCTCGCTGAAACCATTCTAAGTCATACGGTAGGTGGTAAAGTAGAGCGTGCCTATCATCGGACTGATTATTTAGAACAACGCCGTGTCTATATGGATAAATGGGCAGCTTATGTCACGGGTTAATCTTAAGATATGGAGTATATAACCCCATGATCTGTGGATAACTTTATCTCTCTATTTTTTCATATCGTCTCAACTAGATTCATAAATTATTACATTATATTTCATATGATAACATATTATTTTTTATGAATAAAATACCTTATTCAATGATTCAATAATGTGCTTAATAAATGTGCATGATTTATTCCCATTTTTTTTACTTTTGAAAGGACTTTACTATGACAAAAAACGATATTATTTTAACAGACTGTAAAAGTGCAAAATCCCTCCTGTAATGAAAATAACAAGATTATTAAGTATATCCCCTATATCATATTGCTTCACAGACAAGGGTTAGGTGATTTGTTGAAGAAACATGCCGCACAAGCATGGGAACACATAAAAGAGAGGATTGTAGTTTTCATCGGCAGCAAAACTTAAGGTCGGCATTTACGATTATTTTTATATTTTTTACAAAACGGGCTGTTTAAGCGCTTCTTGACACTGCGCTGTAGGATGACTGCACATGGACGACAAATGGGAAGGTTTTCTTCTTTAAAAGTATAACACCACCCTCCTGCTCTCGAAAGTTCCTCATGTTTATAGTGAAAACCTGATTAAAGCATGAAAGCATAAATTGTTGCTTTTGCATTAATGTTTACCTTTCTATTTTCTGAATCCTCATCATAAGGGGTTGGCATTCCACATTCCAATAATGCTCTTCTTACTTGAGTAAAATCTGCTCCTGGCTTCTCCCACATGTATATGTACCCTGGAGAAGGCTTAAAAAAATTATATCCAGCTATAATAAACAAAACTATCCCATCTAATAATTTAAACAATGTATTCATTTTTTCTTTTTTCTCCATAAATAACCTAAACCTAAATTATCTAAGATCGCATGAAGTGTATAAATTATTATATTATGATGTGTTCCATAATTATGTTTACACACATCACTCGCATCATTAATAACATTTATGGGTGGTATGGCCGAGTAGCGCGCGCCCTTGTTCTATCATTGAAATTGCTGATGAGAATAATACATAGGAGAACCTCAAGGATATCTTATAAGCCGTAGGTGGATTGTGACAAGTTCCTGTACCAATGGGATCATGGTTTTATAAGTAAACATGATCTTTCTTGCCATTGCTTACATAATAGTGTGCATTCGCTATCGATAGAGAGTTATCAGCTAGATAGATATCTGTTTTTTGGATATACTGTAGATGCTACGCTCTTCAAAGTCACGCATCGCATTGCCTCCTCTTAAGCTACCATGGCTATGCGCACTAATAATAGCCTCATCATTACCATAACGATAGAGAAAATCCAGAAAACTTCTTAAACAAATTTGCCCCTTGCTGCCACAGGATAAAGCAGAAATGCTTAACAATGACGTGCACTCTATTCAAGTTAAGAGTGAGACTTACAATGTTGCGACAACTCCAAGGTGATTTATAAAGGGTATTTTTCCACCTCTCTTCTCTAGTCCTCCACACACCACCCCCTTGTGGTGTACAAGCAAGCGAATAAAATTAATTCATTAGATGAATATTAACCTCACATAATTTCCCTTAGTTTAACCAATGTTCAGTGCGTCTCTCACATGTGCTTTTACTTTAAGAATCACTCCCATATCCATAAGGATGAACACAGTAGCGAAACTTCTATCCTTTTCGCCTCAATTGGGATATCCCTACACACAAACAGTTATCCGTTCTTGTAACGGTTTCTTAAATTTATCAACAGTTGACTTCTTTTCACCAATCATCAACATGATGAGTTACCCAAAACACGCTGCCGAATATCCTTACCACGCTTCACTGTTTACTTAGCGCCTCCAAATACTTTTTAAGAGATTAAATTTACCTAGATGTGACATAATTCACTTCTATTTCATTAAACATCTGCTGGATACATTTATCCGAATCCAACAGAAAGCGAGAGTTTACACCTGGTCGTGGCAGAACAAAGGTAAAAAAACAAGGACCTTCAACCGGATTCCCCAAAGACCACACATTTTTTCTCACACCGCCATTGAGATCGATAATGTTATAATTTCTATCAATATTCAAGCCACCAGTATGATAATCTCCATTTACATATTCTGTGAGAAACCCCTTACTAAAGAGGTTTCTGATTAATGGTGAGCGCTCAAGATTGATGTCAAATGGATCTATCCTTGCTTGGATAACAACATCTGCAACCTGAGTCGTCATTTCTTCTGAGAACGTACTAACAATACGGAAAACAGAATTTTTCTCGTCAATTTCTAAAATAGGTGAAGGACCAAGATCTATGCGAAGCAAACCACTATCGATTAAAGCAAGCAACTGCCTGTTCCGCACTAAAGGCGGACCAACAGCTATACGATTCATAATAGGGACAAAGTCGCTTACAAAACGAGCATGCGATTCTGGTGTCAAACCACCCCATTCAACGCAATAGCGCATGGTATCACGCACATCTCTCAAGACATCAGCTGCTGCTTTGACACTGCCAGAAACATTTCCTGCGTAAGCATTTTTGAGATCGTCTTCCAAAAATTCATAGATATAGCGTTTGTAATCAACAGCATTTTTGAATACAACGCCTTGTAAGGGATATAATATTTCGTCAATTTTTCTAAAATCTTCATAGTCAATGCACTCAGTCTTACCCACGGCATGATAGTATGCCCTCAACATTTCCTTTTTCAAGACTGGAAGAACATCTTCAAAAAAATCAAATTTCTTTTTTTTCTGTCGCAGAGATTTGAAGTAATCTAATGTAAAGAATTCAGCTGTATAAGCCTCAGAGGTCCCTTTCTCATTTATGGCTCTAGAAGAAAATGGAAGTCCTTGTCTTGAGAAGAGACTGATGACAGGCTCTCGCCCTGATGGTATATATTCCAAGCGGCCTCTGTTCTCTTTATATCGGCCTCCTCTTCCAACAGTTAGCTCGGCTATAACATCATGCGCTGTTAGTCCCATACCCTGCACCAACACTCGAGCATCAGGGCTAACACTTTCTATCATGGATAAAGGATAAGGAGATCTTATAAATCCTAAGTTGGGATTTTTATGCTTATTTGAAGAAACAAAATCTGTTTTTTGTTGCTCATTTTCTGTGAGTATATTAGTACCATGCCCAGTAGTCATAAATATAAATTCAAATGACTGCTTATAATCCCCATCGACCACAACAATAAATTCACGCTCTGATAATGGCTTAATATCAATCACATGAGATCTGATAATGGACACATCTACATTACGCGGTCTGTTTGCTGTCAATAGATCTACAACGAATTGTAAATAATTCCCTAATTCAGCACGTGATAGATAGTCATTATCGTCTATAGGTGCTCCAACATCTGAGTCTTCAGCCATATGATAGAAGTTAGAACCTATTTTACGGATACCTGTATCTTTAGCCCATTGAGCAAATGAGGGGCCGTTGGTATATGGGCCAGAAACTTTACAAGTTTTATCTAAGAACATAGTCATTTGCGATGCAACTGTATTGACTAATAGATAATCTGCTTGTCTTGGCGAATGAGATCCACAACCATGTTCATTGGGATCAAATATTGTCAGGTTTATATGTACACTACTTATATAACGACGAGCATAGGCATTTATCCTCTCATAAAAACTAATGCCACGAGCCCCAAAACCGATGATAGCACAATTAATGGTTTTTTTTCTGTTTATAGCCATAGTATCTTTCCTGTATAAACCCCACGCATAGAATAAAAAGAAGAAATGATGAAATAGAGAATATTAAGATATAATTCTCCATTATATAGAAAAGCCAAGTAAATATATACGCAGCTATTGCTTGTGATAAGGCGAATGCTGATACCGCTCTGCTCCAGATAATCTGCTGAATTTGTGGATCAGATGAAGACAATTCTCCTATTAAACCAAGATATAAAGGCACAATGCCAGGGGTAGCGGCACCCATAATAAGAGCTGGTAGTAACAACGCGATCTTCAAATCAGGAAACAATAGCAATAGACACGAGGCAAATAATTGCACAAAATTCATCAAAAAGATCACTGAGCGATACGACGTTTTCTTGGCTGCTATGCCCAATATTATGGCTCCTAAAAACGCACCAAAGGCATAAACTAGCCAAATGATAGAAGCAAAATAGGTTGATGGTATTGTGCGAAGCAAAACAAAATTCACAAGAAACAATATATACGGCATAAACGCTGCAGCGTTTATGCCGTATGTTAGATATATGAAATAATCTATTCGCTTAGACTTATACGACTTTTTAATACGCTCAAAATTCGTGTTGGGTATAAACTGATAGGTTATTATAAAAAATATAAGAGTGATTAAAAAAAGCGCTCCCCAATAATAATATACTTTAATACTTGCTATCATGGGTGTAAACAAAGCAGACAATAACAAGCCTAATCCCACTCCTGAGAACATTATACCACCAGAACGAGCACGCTCTTTTGGGTCTATAGCTGATAACAAAGTCGGAGCAGCCACAGCTGTTAAGACCCCCCCCGACAAACCTACAATAAAACGCCATATCATGAACCACAAGCTTCCATATGGATAACAACAGCATAAAAAAGATAACCCACTCATGAAGAAGGCTAATCTCAATGCATATCTTGGAGAAGTGAGGCGTAAAATATAAGGGGATGAAAAAGCACCGATGAAGTAACCTAAAAAGTTTGCAGAACCTACCCAAAAAATATGATTTTCATCAAGCCAACCTTGGTTTATAAGATAAGGTGTTGCAGGCGTATAAGCGAAGCGTGATAAACCTATGCCAACCAAGGATGCCGCAAATCCACTCAATACGTACTTGACCGTTTTATTCATTGTCATATTAGCTTCAGATTCACTTTTTTTAGCCCTGTATATAGTGAGCATACTCGTTTTCTAACTCTGCGATAATTTGTGCTGCCGGAATAAAACGCGCCAAGAAAGCACTTTGCCCTGCCCAAAAAGGACCTATATCAAGATCTTCTCGTAAGAGCATACTTTTTTGCAACTGCTTGAAAGCATCATAACCGTAAGGATACTCTGGAATATCCTTATCCGTAATACTCATCGCCCATTGAACAAATGATGTCATTATTGACCGCGCAGGCCGCCCAGAAATGGCTCGCGTCAAAACGGTTGGTATGGATTTATCAGACTTCAAAAGATTTTTATGACAATGACTCGCACCGCTTTCGCTACAACCTATAAAGGCACTGCCTAATTGTACTCCCTGAGCACCCATGAGCATAACGCTCGCTATATCAGCTCCGGTCATTATACCGCCCGCAGCAATTATAGGAAGTGACAAGTGCTGGGCCAAAAGCCGAGTCAAGACGTGCGTTGATAACTTCTCGTCGAATCGTGAAAGATTAAATTGTCCTCGGTGTCCTCCTGCCTCAAAGCCTTGAGCAATTATTGCATCCAACCCCTTAACTGCAATTTCTTTCCCCTCCTCAAGACAAGTTGCAGTAGCCATAAGTTTGGCACCGGTCTGCCGAAAGATGTCAATGATATCATCATCCGGGACACCAAAATGAAAACTAATAATATCAGGGGATTGTGCAGCGACAGCGATAGCTAAAGCCTTATTATTTTTAATAGAGGCATATATATTCTTAAGAGGAGTATTTAGAACTGTTTCCCCACCTAAAAAACAGTCGTTTAGCTTAGTTCGCCAATGAGAATCTTTTGCTGTATCCACACGCAAAAAAGGATCATGACAGAAAAGATTAATATTAAACGGCCGATCAGTTAGTGCTTTCGTTTTTTGAATTAACAAAACTGCTTCATCCGGCCCCAATCCGCCAATAGCTATCGAACCAACCGCACCAGAATTAGATACGGCAGCCGCCATCTCAGGCGTCGATACACCAGCCATAGGCGCTTGTATTATTAAAGAGCGTATATCTTTAGGTAATGTAGCTAACACAGTAGCCCTCAAAATTGATGGTTTGGAAATTCATCACCTATAATGCTTTTGAGATTATAGATGGGAAGTACGAATAACAACACTGCTTCTTCTTGCTACGCACCGCTTAGCATTAAGTTAGCAACAAGAAAATTAAAGCTTCGTTCATTTTCATATTCAGCGGCGATATATACAAAAAAATGTACGATTGCAACAATCCATTATCCTGATAAATTGTGATATATACAGTTTTTCTATAACCTTAAATATACTTCATTAGGCTTGTTGTGATATATTTTACTTGTTCAGCACAGTAGGTAGAAAACTATGAGCAGTTTTTTTTGATGAAAATATTATAATTTCAAAAAAACATTGCATTTGTCTTGAATGATGTGTGAAACGAAAAGCAAATTCCACTATTCTGTTTTTGATAAACAGCACTCATAAATTCTTTTATAAAGCCCTATAGGGGGTAGCAATTCTCTTCTATTTTGCACTCGCTATTTGTTTAAAATGGATTTAACTAACTTCATTTTTATTCTTTTGAAGAGAATTAATTAGTATAATATATTGCTATTGAGTCTATTCTTTATGCTTTGCCCTTACAATTTTGATAATAAATAAATCACTTTACGCTCTCTCTTAGAATTCTACCGTCAACAAGCAAAACCATCCCGTGAATTGGGAACGCTGTTTGAAAATCTTGTGAAAGTTTATCTATCGGAAAACCCTTTACAAAAGCAGGAATACGAAAAGGTTCAGACTTATTCGGAATGGGCTGAGGAACATGATGAAGATGGGCGTGACATCGGTATTGATTTGGTCGCTACAATCCGTGATGAGGAGGTTATGCGGCTATTCAATGTAAATGCTATGATGCTTCTCACATCATTAAAAAGAAGATATTGATAGCTTTATAGCTGCTTCTGGGAAAAAGATTTTTACGCGTCGTATTTTGGTTGATAGCACTGAAAGCAATTGGAGTAACAATGCGAACAACACTTGTGATGGTCAAGAGGTTCGTATTCAACAGATTAATCTGTTTGATTTAGAAAACAGTCAAATTGATTGGGGGGCTTATAAAGAACGAGGTCAAGCCGTCTTTAAAGAACAACCGAAAAAAAAGCTTTTAGATCATCAGATAGAAGCGCTTGAGAAAGTTTGTGAAGGTTTGCAAGAAGCAGACCGTGGTAAGCTTATTATGGCATGTGAGACGGGAAAAACTTTTACTAGCCTTAAGATAGCAGAAACTCTCGCCGGAAAAGGCAAGCGTGTGTTGTTTCTGATACCCTCCCTTGCTTTGATGTCACAAACAATCCGTGAATGGACCATTGATACAGAAATTCCCTTTCGTTCCTTTGCGGTGTGTTCGAATACACAAGTTGGCAAGCGTCGTAAATGATGAGGCTGCAGTGGACGCCTCTAATCTTATATTACCGGCTACAACGGATTCACAAGAACTTACTCGTAAAGCCAATAAAACCTCTCTTGATGTGATGAGCGTGGTCTTTTCGACCTATCATTCCATTCAAGTGATTTCCGATGCACAAAAGGAATATATTTACCCGAATTTGATCTGATCATTTGTGATGAAGCCCATAGAACGACTGGGGTTGTATTAGGAATAGACAAGCATGAATCTGAATTTGTCAAGTTTCATGATAACATCATTCATCTCAAAACAGAAAAAAGCAAATTCCAAACAGATGTCTTTCTTCCTATTTTACCGCAATTAGCCAAAATGCTTGAAGCTGTTCCTATTAGTGATGAAACATTTATATGTAGTAAAACTAATCAAAAATTTATCAAGGAAAGCTTTGGTAATGCATTTAGAGATGCTTGTAATGCGGCTGGAATTAAAAAGTCAGCACACGATTTGCGAAAATTAACAGCAACACGCGCCGCTAATTCGGGTGCAACAGTATCACAATTGAAAGCACTTTTTGGCTGGACAGAAGATCAAATGGCATCTCTTTACACAAAGAGCGCAGACCGAAAAAGGCTAGCACTAGAAGCAATAAAAAAAGCTTCAAAAAAATTAGGGATAGAAGTAAAAAAATATAATAAAATTATACTCAACTATTCCCTTATTTATATAATAACTCATTGTTTTTATGTTTTTTTATTCAGAAAATCTAGCGTCACCACATAATAGATAAGGAATTTGATATAGAAAAAATTACGCACCTAAAAAAGCAGTTTTTTATCTCTTTTTATCTCTAAAATTGCCATTAATTAAGATACGTTTTCATTTTGCTCAATGATTCCTTGGAAAGAGCTTCTTTAAGGAATTCATTTGCTCTATTAGAATCTAATTCCTTTGCAATAAGAGTACGTGCTGTAGAAATTGCCAAATCGATAGCCGACGAAGAGACCATGCGGATTGCATCCGCTTCTGCCTGAGCAATTTTTTGCTCAGCCAATTTATTGCGGTTTTTTACATATTCTTCCGCTTTTGTACGGGCCTCAGCAATAACGGATTCAACCTCATGCTTTGCCGCTGCAATAATTTCCTGCGCATCTTTTTCTGCTTCCGCATGCTTGCGTTGATATTCAGCTAATATTTCCTGTGCCTCTTCGCGAAGGCGCAGAGCCTCATCCAGCTCATCTTTGATACGCTTCGCGCGTGCATCGAGATGATGTAAAACTTTCTGCGGAATCTCGAAATAAACTAAAAGAGCTAAAAAAAGAACTAATCCAACAAAAGCCCAAAAAGTATCACTCATCTTTGTTCCTCAATAATCCACAGTTTTAACAACTGAACGAACAGCCTCTTTGCTGATATCAACATCAATCAATTTTTTCACAATTTCAAGGGCGACTTCTTCAGCGATAGAACCAACATTTTGCATCGCTTTATCGCGAATTTTTGCTATCTGTTTTTCAGCATCTTCAAGCTTTTTCTCTAAACGCTCTTCAATTTCTTTCCGTTCAAGCTCCGCCTTTTGTTTTAACTCTTCACCAGCAGCTTGTGCTATGGTATGAGCTTTCAAACGCGCTTCTGCTAATTCACGCTCATAAGTCTCAACAACAGTATCTGCCTCCTGCTTCATGCGCATTGCCTGATCTAAATCAGATGCAATTCGATCTCGACGTGTTTCAATAACCCCCCCAATACGCGGTGCAATCACACGAGAGATAAACAGATAAAAAAGTCCGAAAGAAATTGCTAACCAGAAAAAATGCGAACTAAAATGAACAAAATCAAAAGGCGGAAACACACGATTTGCATGCTCTGCCACTTTCTTGATATGTTCTACCGACGTTTCAGTGTTCTGTGCATAAGCGCTGAAAACAAACATCTTCTTTCATCCTTTAAATAGCTTAAACCCTCTCTAACCAATGATAATTGACAAACAATTCCTGATTGAGAGCTAAAAGGGTAAATCTTTTTTCATAGTGAGAACAAATATACCCTTTTGATAATGATTAAACCCCAAAAAGAAGTAATAAAGCAATGAGCAATGAAAAAATACCCAAAGCTTCTGTCACAGCAAAACCAAAGACGAGACGTCCAAACTGACTATCTGCGGCTGATGGATTACGTAATGCACCAGAAAGATAGCTCCCAAAAATATTACCAAGTCCTAAAGCTGTTCCAGCCATACCAAAGCAAGCAAGACCAGCGCCAATATATTTTGCTGCAAGCACCATTTCCATATTATTCTCCTTTAAAGCGAAATTGCACTATTCGACGGAAAACCGCCAGTTTATTAATGTCCTGGATGAATTGCATCATTAAGATACATACATGTTAAAACTGTAAAGACGTAAGCTTGAAGAAATGCAACCAAAAACTCAAGAGCCGTAATCGCCACAGTCATAATAAGGGGCAAAACTGAACCACCAACACCTACAATTCCTACCCCAATCATTGAAACAACAAAACCTGAAAATACTTTGAGCGTAATATGGCCAGCAAGCATATTCGCAAAAAGACGAAGCGAAAGGCTGATGGGGCGGGAGAGAAAAGAAATAATCTCAATCATTGTCACTAGAGGCAAAACGATGACAGGAACCCCACTGGGAACAAATAATCTCAAAAAACTGACTCCATGCTTATAAAAACCATAACCAACCACCGTCAAAATAACCACCATTGCCAACGAAAACGTGATCATAATCTGTGAGGTCACCGTATAAAAATAGGGGAAAAGACCAATAAAGTTAGCAACCAAAATAAAAGTAAACAGAGAAAAAACTAAAGGGAAAAATTGCATTCCCTGCACACCAGATGATTCTCGCAGAGTCGACGCTACAAACTCATAGGCCATTTCTGAAAGAGATTGCATCCGCGTTGGAACTAATCCACGACTTGATGATGAAATAAAGAGAAAAACAGAAGTTATAACAACCGTAATGACTGTAAACAATGATACATTTGTAAATGATAAATCCATATTTCCTATGGAAATCTTAATCAGTCGTGAAATCTCAAACTGATGAATAGGATCTGGAGCATGCGCTGTCACTTCAACCTCATTTATCGGACCTCTCACTGGCCCCTTTATTTTGTTTATCTTGGCGCAATACGCCTTTTTTCCCTAATTGACTGGAGGGAACATACCCCACAGACCGAAGAATACTCAATACACCAGCAGCAAATCCAAGAAAGAGAAAGAACACCAATCCCCATGGCCATGAACCTGCTAACTTATCAAACCCTACCCCCAAAACAACACCAACGATAACACTTGCCAGAAACTCACTGGAAAGCTTAATTGCATCCGCCACCCTTCCTTGTGATTTTTCCCGTCTATCCTTATGCTCACGCTTCCTTAATGCCTGCTTGCGCACTAAAGCTACGCTTAAGTTCTTACTACGACATTCCAAATCCTCTGAATGAAAACACTCTCTTTGCTTTTTCTCCTCAGCCTCCTTGCGACTTATAACGGGTTCTTCGCCCATCGCCATCATTGGCTCCTTCATCAAAAAGCAAAGTAAAAATGCATCTCATAAAATCGTGTGCATCATATTGTTCCCGAATTTATTCGTCAAGATACTAAAAGAAATCTATCACCAATTATCGTATAAATTTTATCGCCTAAATAACATATTTTTCAATTCAACATGCTTTTTTAAAAAGCTTCTGTGAATAATATAAAATTCATAAGCCCATTATCTTTATGCTGAAGCAACAAAACAGCACCATTATACACTTTTTCAACTCCAATGTTGCAACAGCCCGCGTCTTAAAAAAACATAAAGGCATATCTTTTCTTCCTATCCTTTAAATATTCTGAACGTATGTGAATTCATCTACACAAAACATATAAAACATATCGTGTAATACTTTGATAAAATAGCACAAACACAACTGATGTCTTATTCTTAGTAACCTAATAGACTAAACACCTATTCACTGGTTGTGAATCACATTGTGTAAGCTTTACCCATCATGTGTTCATGAAAATTGATATACCATTGAAAGCTGAAAATAATGTTAAATCATTCGCTAGATCTTATACGTTAATACCTATTTATAGGCCCTATCATAAACTGAACTTAAAAGCATAAAGAAATTTTTCTTTAAGTCTGAGATATAATAAATTTATAATTTAAAATAAAACACAATCAAACCTGAATATGACCACTATACAATTTTACTCTGCTTGTTGAATTTCACTATTTAGAATTGAATATTGTTAGATTTAGCAGATATTTTTGCTTTTTATTAAAAAAACATCGTCATAAAAAGCGCTCGTTAATACCCTAGTTTTATGAAAAGACAATTTAATGCTCTCTTCAAACGTATATTCCCTCCCCTCATATTGTCTTCATTTTTACATTAAAATACACTCTTAAAAGGATTGTGTGCTCTTTCTTCAATATCCCTATTAATTCTTCTCATAACATGCAAATAAAGAATCTTTATCAAGAAAAATTAAACTGAGAAAGTTCTATAGCACGCATGATAAATAATTGCTGGTTTATCAATATGTTAGTAAATAAAGCTTTTTTCTTTTATGAAAAAGAAGAGGTTTGTCTGTTGAAATTATCATTTAATTTTCGATATTTAGAACACTATAAATTATGAAAAGGCTTATTTTAAAGATTCTATAGACTTCATTCACTTTAAAAATAAAGAGCTATTATTTCTTTTTAGAACGTGTTGCAAAAGGATTATCAGAAGCTCGTAATGATAAACGCATTGGTATACCAGGCATATCGAATGTTTCACGTAATCCATTAACAAGATAACGCAAATACGACTGGGGCATAACTTGGGGCCGTGAGCAAGAAATCATAAATCCGGGAGGACGTGTTTTCACCTGTGTGATATATTTAACCTTAAGCCGACGTCCTGAAACAGCCGGTGGTGGATGATGTGCTACAACAGTTTCAAGCCATTGATTCAATTTAGCTGTGGAAATGCGACGATTCCATACACGGTGCATCATCATGACATTTTCCATAAGTTTATCAATCCCTTGACTATATTGTCCTGATAAAGGGACAGCTCTCAAACCGCGAACTTGAGGAAGAAATCGCGCACATTTTTCATGCAAATCAATCAATGTGGTCTGATTATTTTCAATAAGGTCCCATTTATTGAAAGCAATAACTGGAACACGTCCTTCACGAATCACAAGATCAGCAATTTGTAAATCCTGCTTTTCAAAAGGCATCGTTGCATCAAAAACAATGACCACCACTTCTGCAAAACGAATGGCACGTAAAGTATCAGCAACCGATAGCTTTTCTAATTTTTCTTGAATTTTCGATTTTCGACGTAAACCTGCAGTATCAAAAAGTTTAATACGACGACCACCCCATTCCCAATCGACAGAAATAGAATCGCGGGTCAACCCTGCTTCTGGTCCTGTTAACAACCGATCTTGCTTCAACATACTATTGATAAGGGTGGATTTTCCTGTATTGGGACGCCCCGCAATGGCAATCCGAATAGGCTTGCTTTCATCGTAAATAAGCCCCTCTTCTTCCGAATTGTTTACATCATCACCAGCAGAAGCTGGCTGTATCGTCATATCTTCTTCTTTGTTGTTGCCAAAAGCGCACTCTGGCCCAACAGCCTCTATAATGGCATCACGAAGATCGCTAAATCCCAAACCATGTTCAGCTGATATGAGACACGGCTCTCCCAAACCTAATGACCACGCCTCATACTCTCCCCCTGTTGCCGCTTTTGACTCAGACTTATTGGCAACGAGCACAATCGGTTTTCCTGATTTTCTAACCAGTGAAGCAAAATTTAAATCACTCGGTGTTATTCCGCTCTTTGCATCAAATACGAATAAAATAAGATTTGCTTCATCAATCGCAGCTTTTGTATGAGAACGCATACGCCCCTCAAGGGTATGATCCGCAGCTTCTTCCAGCCCAGCCGTATCAATCACATCAAAACGTAGATCTTGAAGTTTTGCCGCATGAATACGCCGATCACGTGTTACACCCGGCTTATCATCAACCAAAGCCAATTTTTGCCCAACCAAACGATTAAAAAGTGTTGATTTCCCAACATTGGGACGACCAACGATAGCAATGGTAAGGCTCATCGATTTATTCCTTATTTGCCTTGCCCTCAGCTTGCATAAGCTCAAGCATCATTCGAGCTCGATCTATTATCTTTGATCTCTGCATACCTTCCGCAGAAATTTTCTGAAAATAGTCAACGGCCTCATCAATCTTCCCTGCTTTATAAGCAGCTAAGCCTAAAGCCTCTCGTGCGGACATACGCATAGGCTCAATATCACTTGTCATATCTTTAACGCGCTTTTCGACATCCTCCAAGGTCCCTGTATCAACTAAAACATAGGCAGCTCGAATTTTTGCAACTTTCCGTAAAATCTGCGGTGCATTCTCATCCGCTGCAACAGAATCAAAGAGCTCCACCGACTTGATAAGATCACCTTGCTCCATGCGTAAAGAAGCCTCCCGCAAACGGGCAAGAAAAGGATATCCTCCAAAATGAGAGTCTTTAATACTCTCCAATTGCTTTATCGCCTCATCAAAATGACGTGTATCCGCAAAATTAAGGCTTTGTACAAATGCATCACCAATATGGCTAGCTTTCTTTATTTGCGCATGATGATAAATTTGATAAGCAATTATCATGAGGATGAAAAGAACAGCGGCCCCAATAATTGAAAAACCATACCGTCTCCAAAAAGCAAGCGCCTTTTCCTGACGAAATTCTGCATTAACTTCAGCAATAAAACTATCATACGACATATAACATACCTTGTAAAACAATTTACTTTCTACACTTTTAAGCATAAATGAACAAAGATGGTAGCCCTCATTCACGAAAAAACTTTAAGTTGCTCCGTTTATTTATTTTTAAAGCAATATGTATTCCAATCGGTTAGTCTTTTGCAACTGTATCAATTAAAAATGATGTAAATATCCTTTTGCTTCACATAACAACTTTTATATAATTTGAATTTATAAAAAAGATCATGACCGTAATGGCGTACATGCGCTTGTTGATAATGTTAATCATTCTTCCCTAATTCAATGTATACAAAAGACAATCTTTTAAATAACCCGTTCCCTATCTTCAATTGTAGAATAACATTAAATATACTCCTTAGGCTTTAAATAAAATTTTTTATATATCTCTTCAACTTATCTTCATACGGTGAACAATCTTTTGGAATCTATCCTTAAAGCTTTCAAAAAATATCCTATTGTAATGGCCAAACCCACATAAGCATGGGAACAGCAACAATAATGATCAACACCGCTAAGGGAGCCCCCAAACGTGGATAATCACTAAAACGATATCCTCCTGGCGCCATAACAAGCATATTGCTTTGATGTCCAATAGGTGTAAGAAATTCACACCCCGCACCAATGGCAACAGCCATCAAAAAAGCTTCAGGTTTATAATGAAGAGAATGAGCAAAACTTGATGCGATGGGGGCGACCATCATAACCGTTGCGGCATTATTCAAAAATGGCGTGACCAACATAGCTGTCACCAACATCAGTGCTAAAGCACCAGATGGTGGGAAAAATATTGCCAGTTGACTCAGCCATTGACCAATGAGATCTGTACATCCCGTTCTCTCTAACGCTTCACTTACTGGAATAAGAGCCGCTAATAGGACTAATATTGGACCATCTAATGCCTGATAGAGATCACGCGCGGGCAAAATGCGAAAAATAACCATTGCAGCTGCAGCAGAAAAGAAAGAAAAAGCAACTGGAACAATATGAAAAGCTGTAAAAATAATGGCTATAAATAAAATAGCTAAAGATATAAAACCATGCCGTAAATTTCCAAACACAATATTGCGTTTTGCTAAGGGCAAGCATTTCAATCCCCTTAATAAATTTGGAATAACCGCATCTTGTCCTTGTAAAACAATCACATCTCCAAGATGAAAGATAATATCATCAAGTCTTGCCCGCACCCTTTCATGTTGACGACTTAACGCAAGCAAATTGACATTATAGTGGTCAAAGAGTGAAAACTCTTTCGCACTAATGCCAATAAGGGGCGAGTTATGCGTGATGACCGCTTCAATAATATCAATATCACTATCCTTATCCCCTGTAGAAAGAGTTCGCTCCTTAGAAAACTCTAAACGCGCAGAGTTCATCACACTATCTATTCCTGTATGCGATCCTTCCAGCAAAACAATATCGTTTTCAGATAAAACAAAATCTGGTAGTGGTGAAATAGATATTTTATTTCTGATGATTTGAGTCACCATAACATCACCACTTGATGGCTTAACCAAATCGACAATACTTTTCCCCACAATGGGTGAGTTTATTGAAATATGCACTTCTACAATATAATTACGAATATCAATGGCATCATCAAACGATCCACCTGAACGCACACGCACTGGCAAAAGCCAATAAAAACAGACCAAGTATAAGACACCAACCGTCGCAATAACCGCACCAACTGGTGTAAAATCAAACATCGTAAAAGGTGTTCCTGCTAAACGTTCTTGCATCGCTGAAATAACAACATTGGGAGATGTTCCTATCTGTGTCATAAGCCCCCCCAATAAAGAGCCAAAGGCCATGGGCATCAAAAAGACAGAAGGAGAAACCTGAGAACGACGAGCAAACTGAAAAGCGATCGGAAGCATTATAGCCAAAGCACCAATATTTTTAACAAACATTGATAAAACAACAACAGAAAAAACCAAAAAAGCTAATTGAAAGCGCACCGATTTCACATCTGGCCATATCCGCTGAATAATAAATTCCATTATACCAGAGCGTGATACAGCCGTACTGACAACAAACACACTTCCCACGATAATAACAATATCATTACTAAAACCGCTAAAAGCTTCCTTTGGACTGACAAGACCAACTGTACACGCTATTAATAATGTACAAATAGCGACAAGATCATAACGAAATCGATCCCAAATAAATACAAGCATCATGAGACCAATGATCGAAAAGGCCATTATTTGATTTTCTGTCATAATACTCACCTCTCCCCATTAAGTTATAATGAATCAAAACATAACTTTATATGTTTTAAATATTCCTATAAACAGCAGTAAGATAAAAGCAGACATAGAAATATTTTCTGATAATTTAAAGTGATAAAAAATTGATAAAGCGATATTGCAAAAAAGATGAGAATAACTCTAATATAGAGGGTAGATGACTGTTGAAACTGGTACACGCTATATTTTAACCTTTGTCGTTGCTTAAAAGAGTTTATCTTCACTCTCAATTTTAAAGAGTGATAAAAATGAAAGAAGAAAGAATGGTCAAGCTTAATAGTGGGTATCAAAGTAACCTGAAATATTGGCTCACTTGCATTATTGGACTTATTGCTATCTTAGCAATTATAGTTGTTGGTGGATTTTATATCGCAAAACCCTATCTTGACAGTTTTGTAAAACAAGAGATAGCCCGTCGAGCCATAAAAGCAGAAACATCTGAAGTCAGCATTCTAGGTAAAGTTAATTTGAAGAATGTTACACTCCCCGTTCCAGCCGGTACATCACTGAAAATTGGTGCCATTTCTGCCCGTCCTCCTCTTTCCTTTATTCCTGGAGCTTTTACATTTTATAATGTTGATTTAAAGCATAATAATATTCATGTAAAAATACCCCAAATTTCTCTTAAAAATGTATCCTTAAAAGATAAAGACAGAACAATCACATCACGTCTTTTACAATCAGTGATGCGTATTGATCTTGCCTCAATAAGTGCCCCGAATATACAGATTTCTCTAGAAAATAAAAATAAACGAACAGAAACAGTTGAAGTCAAGAATTTCCAGCTTTCTGATTTTAAAAACGGTCATATCCATTCCATTAGTATTAAAAATATGGATCTTAAAACGCTCGCAGTCAATGGCGATAAACAGATGCAACTTATGGCTAAAAGTGATACAATAAAGGCTTATGATATCGACATCAATTATGCCTATTCTATTATTTTCGGAAAAAATAACGCTCTCAATCAAGGTAAAACCGTTACAGGTCCTATTTCTCTAAACAATATAAGTGTCGATATTTTTGAAGAAGCAGAAAAAAATAGTTCTTTCTTCCTCGGCCAATTTAAAACATCTGGTCTAAAGATGAAACCGCTTGAACAAACGCCTGAAAAACTGCTCAAAGCTTATCTTAATGCAAGGAAAGAGAATAATAAGGTCGCAGAAAAAAGAGCACAAAATGGTCTCCTTCTAAACATACTGCTTGCCATTACCTCAGCAGATGTCAAAGTTGATAATGTCACCGTTGATATCCCATCATTGAAAGCAAAGCTTGAATCATTTCAACTTAAACCAAGTTTGTGGAAACATCCTATCCCCAAAAAGCTTTTTCTTTCTCTTGATAATTTTTCCGTTTTACCTAAAAAAATGAATGAAAAAGATTTAGAACTTTTAAAAAAGATGGGATTTGAACAAATTGATTTTTCAGGGAAAATTGATATTTCTTATGATGAGAAAAAACGTATGCTCTTTCTTGATGCAATGTCTTTCAATATGAAGGACGTTGGATCTGGAAACATATCAGCTAAGGTTATTGATGTTGATGAAAAACTTTTTTCTGGTCAACAAAATATTATGATTGCTGCTTCCCAAAACCTTGGTATCAATGAAATTGATATACAATATCGGGATGCGGGTTTCATTGATAAACTTTTTTCTTATCTTGCAAAAAACCTTAATGATAGCCAACATGATCTTAAAAAAGAACTCTATGACGATTTCTATTTAATGATGACGCAAACCCCCAAAATGCTGCTAAAAAATCAAAACGAAGCAGAAAAAATTTCAAAATCCTTAGGTGAATTTGCTAAAAATCCACAAATATTGATCATTAAGATTAAAGCAAAAGATAATAAAGGGCTCGCAATGGTTGATCTCGAATCCGTTCTACAAAATGATCTATCCAAAGCTTTAAGCAAAGTAGACATCACTATTAAAAATGAAGCAAAACCTTAAACATATTGTGCTTTAGAGATAATGATTTTGTCTATAAATCGAGAACTTTATTCCTCTTTTTGCTTTTATATGATACAGAAAGCATCATGATAGAGTCACTTAACACAGAGAATATAGAAATATAAAATTGTCGATAGTTTGGAGTTGTTCATGTCTGATTTATCTTCAAATCGCTTGCCTAATCGCGCTTCTCGTGTCACCAATCAAGCGCTTTCTGCTATCGAGCGTTTTCTCCATATTGAAGCTCTTAGTGGTATTGTTCTTTTACTCGCTGCTGCTTCTGCACTGATTTTTGCTAATTCTCAATATGCTGCTCTCTATGAATCTTTTTGGCATACACCTCTTGGCTTTAATTTAGGTCATTTCACTCTTTCATGGGATTTACATTTCTGGGTTAATGATGCCCTTATGACTATTTTTTTTCTTGTCGCAGGAATGGAAATTCGACGCGAAATTCATGAAGGTGCCCTTGCCGATTTTAAACAAGCAATTTTACCAATTGTTGCTGCAATAGGCGGCGTTTGCGTCCCCGCTATCATTTATTTTATTTTTAATTCTAACGGTGGACATGTCCACGGTTGGGCTGTGCCAACAGCAACAGATATCGCTTTTGCTTTAGGTATTCTGGCTCTTCTTGGAAAAAAAATTCCTTCTAATCTTCATATCATTCTTCTATCATTAGCGATTATTGATGATATTATCGCTGTTCTTATTATTGCTTTTTTCTACTCAACAAACATTGATCCGAGCGGTTTAATGATTGTAGGAGCGGGTATTGCTCTGGTACTCTTTTTTCAATGGATCGGGCTTGCATCAGCATGGCTGTACATTTTACCTGGCGCAATCATCTGGTGGGGTTTATTAGTAACAGGCGTTCATCCGTCACTTGCTGGTGTAATCTTGGGTATGATGACTCCTGTTTTTCCTACCCGTACTCTTGTAGCACCACTGACCATGCTCAGCAACGCTATGCAAATTCTTCAAGAAAAAAACACAAAAACAGATTTCCATCATATTTCAACTGCATTGAAAAAAATGCGTAAAGGACAACGGGCCATGATTGCGCCAGTAACACGTGTTCAAAAAACTTTGCACCCATGGGTCGCATACGGTATCATGCCGATTTTTGCCTTTGCAAATGCAGGTGTAAGCTTTGCGAACTTTGATCTTTCTTCTCATGAATCATTATTAATTGTTCTTGGTGTTGTCATTGGTCTTTTTGTTGGAAAGCCCCTTGGTATTATCACTGCTAGTTATCTGTCCGTAAAATCAGGACTATGTCGTCTTCCTCCTCAATTAACATGGGCTGGTATTTTGCTCATTGGTTTTTTAGCAGGAATTGGCTTTACAATGTCTATCTTTGTTTCAATGCTCGCCTTTAAAGATATTATCCTGCTCGATGCTGCAAAAATTGGGGTTCTTTGTGGCTCTGGTTTATCTGCTCTTATTGGTCTTGGATATGGCTTTATTTATATTAAGCGTAATAAAGACATCTCTCATAGTTCCGAATAAAACCAAACAATCATCTTCTTTATTGAAATGATTTTTAGCATAACCAAGATTTTGCCTACTATTCTTGAAATGGATGTATCTGCTTGCTAAAATATTTTTATCTCACGTTCTTGCTGATTAAATGAGCGATTTGAAAAACTCCATAAAAACGTTAAAATTTGCTTTTTGTTGTTTCATTTAACAGAGGTAAGAATATTAAAATCTCAAAAAAAGCTGCTGTTATTATTCCTTTGCCCTTAGCTTATTCGCTGCCCTCAAACATGCTTGGAACATATCTCTACAGGTTGTTCTTATATCGCTATATTCGCCTCTACGATAATGAAAATATCATGATCACAACAGAGATTAATAATCTTTTTGGAAGAGCTTTCCTCTTCCAAACTTTAAAAAAAGTGCGTTACTTTAATGATTACCCATCGCTTCAATTAAAATATTAAGATATATAATATTTTTTTCAATACTCTTAAATTATCGTGAGCAAACCTTTAAAATTCTAGATCTCACATAGAAACTAGATCATAAAGGAGAATAGATTACAGATAAATTTTTAAAATGGGTATATTTTATTTATTGTCAAAACAAGCCCTGTCTATATGGTGTCGTATTTAATTATGGATTAAAGAAATAGAGGCGGTGCCATCAATGACGATAAATCGTTCGTCTATTTCTGATAAATAGTGATATCCTTCACAAACTTTTTCAATAAATGAGCATTTTTCTTCGTATTTTAAGGCTAAACCATCTCTTTTTTGCAATCGTTCGATAAGAGCAGCAGGAGGCAAATGAAGGTAGAAGGTAATCTGAGATCTTGGAATAGCTTGATTTAATTGAATCACACTTTCAAGAGAAAGACCTCGAGCGTAGAAATAAACAAGACTAGAATAAACATATCGATCACTGATTAATAAATTTTGCGATGAAGTTAAAGAAGGTTCGATAATTTCAAGCGTATGTTTGCGTCTATCTGTTGCGGCTAAAAGCGCTAAAAGCAATGGATCAATTTGTTTTCCACTCTCTAAATAACCTCTAACCTCTGGTTTATTTCTATACCAATTACTAGGCTGAAAAGTTTGTATGATATGTTTTTTTTGTGAGTAATGATGAGAAATTTCTTTTGTTTAAGTTGTCTTTCCACTCCCATCGAATCCACATAAAGCAATAAAAGAGCCAGAATATTTTTTTAGAGACCACATGGAATTATAAATATCTTTATTAAGATACATTTTCTCTCCATCCATATAGTTTACATCATTTTACATCCAAAATCCTCTTATTTAGAAACAAGGATTTTATCTTTTAATATCAGCGGCATAACATCAAGAGTATCCTCCCCTTCAATGGAGGAGCTTGAAATTTTTATAAATTATTGACTTCTAGGATAATATTTTTAATTTTGAACCAAATAAAAAGAAAATTCTGTAAGTTCTATACTATTAATTATGAAATAAAATCTCCTTTCAGGTGCATTCTTCTTCTCTTCAAAACACTTACTTGTAAACAGTTTTCCTTGTTCCTTTATCTTATATCTAGACGATTTATAAGAAGTATTTTATGTTGTCTCTTAAATTATTTTTACTCCTATACTAATCTTGTTTATAATACGCACGAGAAAAGTTTTTTCTCCATCATAAGAAAATTTTTAATGAAAGAGTCTCACTCTATTCATTATTCTCATTAAATTAAAAAATATAAATTATGCTTATAAAGCAAATCATTCATACATATGAAAACTTTATGTTCTTAAAATTGAGCGTTTAAAAATACTTAACTCTTATCCAATCCATAAACAGCATGTAATGTTCTCACCGCAAGTTCAGTATAAGCGCTATCAATCAAAACAGAAATCTTAATCTCAGAAGTCGTGATTGCTTGAATATTAATACCTTTTTCAGCCAAAGCCTTGAAAGCTGTAGCCGCGACACCTGCATGGCTGCGCATTCCAATACCAATCACAGATATTTTGGCAAGATCACTTTCAAACTGGAGAACATCAAATCCAATTTCTTTCTGATTTTTCTCAAGAAGTGCAACGGCTTTTTCTACATCAGCTGATGGTACAGTAAAAGTCATATCCGTTTTTGAGCCATCTTCAGAAGTATTTTGCACAATCATATCAACATTAATGCACTCTTCAGCCAAGGGACCAAAAATTGCTGCCGAAATCCCTGGACGATCGGCAAGCCGGCGCAGTGAAATTTGTGCTTCATCCTTAGCAAAAGCAATACCAGTAACATTTTGTTGTTCCACGATTTCATCCTCATCGCAAATAAGTGTTCCAGAAGAACTCATTGGATCCTCCATGCCTAATGCATCAGGATCCTCAAAACTTGAACGTACAAAGGTACGAACCTTATGAACCATGGCCAATTCAACAGAACGAACCTGTAAAACTTTTGCTCCAAGAGAAGCCATTTCCAGCATTTCTTCAAAAGCTACTTTTGGTAAACGGCGCGCCTTTGGCTCTATACGTGGATCCGTTGTATAAACACCATCTACATCGGTATAAATATCACAACGGTCAGCTTGTACAGCCGCTGCTATAGCAACAGCACTTGTATCTGATCCCCCGCGCCCTAAGGTAGAAATCCGATTATCCGGAGCTACCCCCTGAAAACCAGCAATAACAGCAACTTGCCCCTCCTGAAAACGCTCTATTAAAAAAGATCCATCAATATCAGTAATACGCGCACGACCATGCGCATTGTCTGTATGAATAGGGATCTGCCAGCCAAGCCAGGAACGTGCATTAACACCCATTTCTTGAAGTGTTAAAGCCAGCAAACCTGAAGTAACCTGCTCACCAGAAGCAACCACAACATCATATTCACGAGAATCTCTACGGACGTGCGCAGCATCACACGTCCACTGCACAAGTTCATTAGTTTTTCCGGCCATCGCAGAGACTACAACAGCAACTTCATGGCCTGCATCCACTTCTCTTTTAACATGTCGAGCAACATTATGAATACATTCAATGTTTGCGACAGATGTTCCACCAAATTTCATGACAATGCGCGCCATTAATAACACTCTTACCTTTACATCTTTTATCTCAAACGATAATACGATGCTCTATCAACTAACCATTTTCTCGACATAGCGAATATCTATCATTTGTGCAAGTTGCATTATGATTATATTAATTTTTCTTGACTTTGTATAAAATCTACTGGACTTGATCATTAAAAATAAAAGGAAGGCAACATGATAGAGGAAAGACAAACAACTGTTGATCAAAGTGAAATTGATCACTTCTCACGTATCGCTACAGAATGGTGGAATCCACAAGGAAAATTTCGACCTCTTCATCAATTTAATCCAACACGTCTTGCTTACATCAGAGAAAAAATCTGTTTAGAATTTAATCGTGATCCTATTTCACTGACGCCCTTTGATAATTTGAAAGTTCTTGATATTGGCTGTGGAGGAGGATTGTTATGTGAGCCAATGGCGCGTCTTGGCGCTATCGTTGTAGGTGTTGATGCTGCACAAACGAATATTGAAGTTGCAAAAATCCATGCAGCACAAAATAACCTTTCAATTGATTATCGCACGACAACAGCAGAAGCACTCGCCAATGAAGGAGAAAAATTTGATATCATCCTTAATATGGAAGTTGTTGAACATGTCGCTGATGTTAATCTCTTTATAAAAGCGACAGCAAAAATGCTAAAACCACAAGGATTGATGTTTGTTGCAACACTCAACCGCACGTGGAAAGCATGGGGGCTTGCTATTGTAGGCGCTGAATATATCCTCCGTTGGCTCCCTAAAGGAACCCATGATTATAAAAAATTTCTAAAACCTCGAGAACTTAAAAAATTCTTATCACAAAACGCTCTGACTGTTATTGATGAGACAGGTATTACTTATAATCCATTAAATGACAGCTGGAATCGCTCAAAAGACATGGATGTTAACTATCTCCTTCTCGCAAAACGGTCTTAAGGAATGTAATAGTCTTAAAGATATATTATTTACAGCGATTATATATCTTATAATAAAGAATTGAGTTTTCCCTCAGCTTCTAAAGCATAAAGATCATCACAACCGCCAACATGATAATCACCTATAAAAATTTGTGGAAATGTATTACGTCCATTCGCGCGCTGTACCATTTCTTGACGAAGAGATGTGGAAGCATCAATATCTGTATATTTTACACCCTTTTTATCAAGCAAATCACGTGCTTTTGTGCAATAAGGACAGTTAGGACGTGTATAAATGATTATCTCTTTCATAAGTATTATCCTTCAAGTATTTTTTTATAATATCAACTTTAAGTTCCTATTGAGAAGAAGGAAAAATAGAATCTTCCTTAAGAACACGCGAAAATGTTAGCACATCAACCCGTCGTGCACCTGCATATTTTAGTGCAGCAGCTGCCGCCGTAACTGTCGCACCCGTTGTAAATACATCATCAATCAGTAAAACAGAACATCCTTTGAGGTATTTTTTAACTTTATGCGAAACCTTAAAAGCATTTTTTACGTTAAGTTTTCTTTCTCTTGAAGAAAGACTAACCTGCGGGCGCGTATGTCGACAGCGAACAAGCCAACCGGGTTTTAAAAGCTTTTTTTGTGATGCTGCAATATAACGGGCAAGCTCAGCAGATTGATTATAACGCCTCTCCCAAAAACGACGAAAATGCAATGGAATGGGAATAATGACATCACACTCATCAATAACCTCACGTCCAGCAGATATCATCCAATTGGCCATAAATGGTGCCAATTCTATATAATCACCGTATTTTAAGCGCGTTACCAAAGTGCGTGCAAGTCCTTTATGAACAATGACTGAGCGAACACGTGAAAAAGGGTAAGAATTACGCAGTGCTTCACCACTAAGAAAACCATCCCCCATATCACACACAAAAGGCGTCCCCATAACAGGACAATAAGGTTTCGTAATAAATTGGAGGTCTTTCCAACATTTAGAGCAAATCGTGCCGTAAGTAGAAACATTTTGCTTACATCCAGGACAAATTGGTGGATAAAGCATCGTTTTAAAACGCTCAATGAATTGACTGAGTATATCCCCGCTATTTAAAGCCGCTTCTCGAAAGTAAAACATTATAAATTTAGGCTTTTACAAGTTTCCCGTAGAACAAAAGTTCCTTTGTATTTCCTCAATTCATAAATTTAATTTCTTTAAAAACTCTTAAGCTCCTATAAACTTATTTTTATTTCACATTATAAACTTGACAGAGCACGCACAAACATGAACCTTTTCAAAATATATTCTTTCATAAATCGAAAGTGTTCCATAATATGTCCCATCCTTTAATTTTTGATCATAACCGCATTGAACAATTCCGAAAACGCGCCTTCCAAAAAGCAAAAAAAGGATATGACTTTTTACTCTCTCTCATGGCAGAAGATCTCTATCAACGTCTTAGCACTGTTGATCGTCTCTTTAAATTAGCACTTGATTTACACAGCCATACAGATCTTGCCGCGCAAGCTCTCATAAAATCTGGAAAGGTTTGTTCTATAGAACGTATTGAAACCGATACGCTTTATAAAAGCTATGATAAAAAATTTTATTTACGTCATCGAGAGTTTCTTGATTTACCTCAAAATTACTGCGATCTTATTGTTTCACTTCTTTCATTACAATTGACGAATGATACCCCTGGTGTTCTAAGCCAGATAAAAAACACTCTTAAACCAGATGGCTTATTTCTAGCTGTTATGACAGGAGCTGGTACTCTCAAAGAATTACGTGAATGTCTCCTACAAGCTGAAATTGAAATTTACGGTGGAGCAAGTCCTAGAATCTACCCTTTTGTCGACATTCGTGATGCAGGCGATCTTTTACAACGTGTTGGCTTTGCTCTCCCTGTAACCGATGTTGAAGAGATTACAATACGTTATAATACAATGTTTGACCTTATGCACGATCTTAAAGCGATGGGAATGCAAAACGCCCTCATCAATCGCTCACGACGCCCTGTCTCTAAACGCTTTTTTCTCCGCGCTGCTGAAATCTATGCACAAAAATTTAGCGATCCTGATGGACGTATTCGTGCCCATTTTTCTTTCATCTGGCTCTCTGGTTGGGCTCCTCATCCCAATCAACAAAAACCTCTACATCCTGGTTCTGGGCAAATATCTCTTATAGATGTTTTTAAATCCAAAAAAATATAACCCAAAATCATTTTTCAAAAATACTTTTATCCGTTGTTCGTAATATTTGACTGGTGATCGTTCCTGCTATCATTGAATCACTCACGTTTAGAGCGGTACGTCCCATATCAATCAGTGGCTCAATAGAGATAAGGACAGCGACCAAAGTAACAGGAAGGCCCATGATTGGTAATACAATCAATGCTGCAAAAATAGCCCCCCCGCCCACACCAGCAACACCAATGGAACTCAATGTTACAATCCCAACAAGCGTTGCAATCCAAGTAGGATCAAGAGGATTAATCCCCACGGTCGGTGCAATCATGGTTGCAAGCATTGCTGGATAAAGACCAGCACACCCATTTTGTCCAATTGTTGCCCCAAAAGAAGCTGCAAAACTCGCAATGGATTGCGGTACACCTATCCACTGTGTTTGCGCTTCAATATTCAAAGGAATACTCGCAGCACTTGAACGACTGCTAAAAGCAAATGTCAAAACCGGCAAAACCTTTTTAAAAAAACGGAAGGGGTTAACCCCAAAAATGCCGAGCAACACACCATGAATGCCAAAAATTAAAATAATACCAACATAAGAAGCAATAATAAAAACGAGTAAATTTAAAATATCTGCAACATGAGAAGATGCTCCTACTTTCGTCATAAGTGCAAAAATACCATAAGGCGTCAAAGCAATCACAAGACGAACTAACCGCATAATCCAAGCTTGTGCCACTTGAATAAATAAAAGTGCTTTTTCCCCTTTTTCTGGCTCATCTTTCTTCAAAAGAAGAACCGCAGCCCCTAAAAATGACGCAAAAATAACAACACTGATAATTGATGTACGCTTAGAACCACTTAACTCAGCAAAGGGGTTTTTAGGAATCAAGGATAAAATCATCTTTGGAATATTCATATCTCCAAGTTGAGAAATACGCTCTCCAAGAACAGTAGAAAAATTTTGCCCTTCATGTACCAAACCATTTGCGGTTAAACCAAAGGCATTCACGACTAAAACGCCAACCAATGCTGAAAGAGCCGTTGTAAAAAGCAATATTGAAATAGTCATTATACTCATTTTTCCAACAGCATAAACAGAATGCAAATGAGCAACAGCTGAAACAATAGAGATAAAAACCAGTGGCATAACAATCATTTGGAGTAATAAGATATAGCCACTCCCAACAATGTTAAACCATTCAATGGATTTCAATAAAATGACTTCACCTTCTCCATAAATAACCTGCAAAACACCACCAAAAATCAAGCCAAGGACAAGCCCCAGCATGACACGGCGTGAAAGACTCCATTGCATTCTCTTACTTTGGGCAATCCACAATAAAAAAATAACAAATAGAAATAAATTGATGAAAAAATTAAACGTCATTGTCTATGCCCAGTCTATATCCACTATTGTTATAATTTATGGTGAATAATATGCATAATTCAAAATCAATGCATAATATTTAAATTAATGTATAAAGCTTATAAGGCTTTTAAAAAGTCATTATTTTTTTAATTTATAGATTAAAAGAGAATTTTTTATCTACGAATAACTGCTTAAAGAAAATAAGTAAATTTATCTCCTTACTCTTTAAAATTACAGAGGTTATAAAATAGTTTAAAAAGAGAAATATGAACACCCTTCATTGCATTTTAATACTGAATAATTCCAACCTATCTTATTCTATCAAAGTCCTTATCAATCTCTTTTGCCTTTTGAATTAAGGAAAGCTTTCTTTAAAATGATTCATTAACAAACAAACATTCATGAATTTTCCGAAAAATAAACCATCAAACTCCTCTTACAAATTCTATGGACTGCGCTCCCAAAAGCTTTTAGAGAAGAAACTTTTTTGTTTTTAGAAATTCTCTTATAGGCATAAAAATATTCCCTCTCAATAACAAAAAAAAATCGCAAATGTGAAGGATTTAAAAACCATAATGCCTATTGAAAAGGCAATGCAATCAGTAATGCATATTATTATTTGATACAACCTAAAACACAATACCAACAAAAATACCCTATATCTTATCGATATAACTAAACCAAGTGATATCAACCGTTATAATAGCCGTATTCAATATCGGTCTATTTATCAAAGATAAGGAGTTAAATCACTCATGAAACGTACCATAACATTTATTGTTTTATCTTCTCTATTGATACTTTTGTTCGCTGTACTAATATCACTTGGATATACGAAAGTGAACGATCTGAATCTGTACGATGAACTTTATCAGTCATATCTCAATAAAAACTGTGAAAGTTCAGGATATCGCGAAAAAGAAGAAATAGCAAAAGAATATATAAGAGTAAAATAGAACCTGTCACATCTATAGAATAAGATAAGGGATTATTTTAGAAATATTGAATAGAACAACAAATGAATTTTCATAATTAAATATTTTAAAGTATTACTCAAAGCTACTCTTTTTTGTGGATGCTTTACTATTTTTAGGTAAGGAATCCCAATATGAGGGTTTGCTAAATAATAAAATAGGATGCTTCTTATTTATTGATAAAAGACATTTTCCTCGCAAGACTTGAAGTAGATTTTTAGTAATCCGATGTTTGAATACGTAAAAAATTTCTAGATTCTCCAACGGGCATTAATCCCAAAAAACAAATTATCCGTATAGAGAAAATGGTTTCCTGTAATTTTCCTACCCATTAAAAAATCTAGCTATTGCCTTCATGATGACTGTATAATGATATCGTGTAATGTCACAAAAAGGTATACAAATCCCCATGCACTCTTGCTCTTAAAAAGCAGAGGCAACAGGCAGTTAGTAAGCGTACTATACGTTTTTAAATAATAAAAGAAGTGTTTGTGGCTTACCAGCATAAAAAACTAAGGTTTTGTATTTTTACTCTACAAAATAAAATACTTCGTATTTTTATAAGTATAACGTTAAACCTATAAATATAAATAATATTTTTTATTTAAAAGTAATAAAATTATTTTCTACTCCTCTTCATAAGAGGAATGCGCAAAGCAGATAAAAAATGTTTGATAAAGAGCTAAATAGAGCAAATCATTTCTAGCACAACGATATAACATAAAGGTTACGGAAGTATCGTAATCGTAGTAATCTTCAGTATGCTTGAGATCTTTGTATTGTATTCCTTATGAGCAATGTTGAAAGAAAGAAGGATATTCTCTCTAAAACAAATAAACCACTATGATACAGTTTTAAAAAAGTACAAAGTTTCTTTGCCTTCAATTTAATAGGCACATTCTAAAAATAGAGGTTCGACAGACTCATTCCAAATAGAAGAATAATGAAACAAAAGTTTTTCAGCATCTGTTTGCCCTGTTGCTACAACCTCTTCTAAAGGATTAAGAAAGTTTGTTTCATCAAAACCATTTGCATCATAGTGTTTGCGATTTTTTAAGCCCTTGCGTGCAATCGCAATAGCTTGACGAGCTAATTCTAAAAGAATGGTTTGACGAAAAGGGGTTTTAAACCCTTCTTTGGGAACGCGTTCACGCATCTCCAAAACTTCTTCAAAACACCAATCTTTGGTCAAAGCCTCTGCCTCGTTAAGCGCTTCTCTATCATAAAGAAGCCCAACCCAAAAAGCCGACAATGCACAGATGCGCTTCCAAGAACCGCAATCAGCGCCTCTCATTTCTAAAAACCTTTTTAAACGAACTTCAGGAAATAACGTTGATAAGTGATTAATCCAATCTCCCATGTTTGGGATTGAATTTGCAACCTGTCCTCTTAATGCTCCATTCATAAACTGACGAAACGTTATATGTGTACAATCATAATAACGGCCATCACGTACAATAAAATACATGGGAACATCAAGGGCCCATTCAACGTAATCAGCAAAACCAAAATGCTTAGAAAATATAAAGGGAAGAACACCTGTCCTGTCATTATCCGTATCACGCCAAATTTCAGAACGCCATGACAAAAAGCCATTTGGACGTCCTTCTGTAAAAGGTGAACTTGCAAATAAGGCGGTCGCAATGGACTGTAATTTCATGGATACTTGCATTTTTCGCCGCATATCACTTTCAGATGAAAAATCAAGATTAACCTGAACCGTTGATGTACGATACATCATATTAAGGCCATTATGCCCAACTTTCGGCATATAATCAGTCATAATCTGATAACGTGATTTAGGCATTTTCGGCGTTTCAGCTAACGTCCACTTTGGGCTCGCTCCCATCCCCAAAAAGCCAATACCCAATGGTTCTGCAATTTTTTTGAGAAGCGTTAAATGTTCCATCAACTCATGATATGTCTGGCCTATTGTTTTTAATGGTGCCCCAGATAATTCAAATTGTCCCCCAGGTTCCAAAGAAATAGCCCCCTGATCAACTGATCCTACAAGCCCAATAATATTCCCTTCATCTAAAATAGGTTTCCATCCTAAAGCATTTTGCATCCCCTCTAACAGCGCTCGAATTCCTCTCTCTCCGTCATAAGGAACAGGACGAAAACCCTCTCTATAAAACGGAAACTTTTCATGTTCTGTGCCAATACGCCAATCTTCTTCTACTTTACACCCCCCTTGGAAATAGCTAACCAAGGAATCTAAGTTATAAACTTCACTTTCATCCATTACATCAAGCGCCATAACTTATCGTATCCTATCATTAGTATTATCATCTTAAATGAATTGTTTAGAGTGATTTTAGAGACATCTCAATCCATTGACCAATCCCCCACAGTAGCATTAAGAAGAGCCAAAGCCGCAACAGCGGCAGTATCAGCGCGTAAAATGCGTGGACCTAATGATATCGAGACCACAAAAGGATGCTTTTTTAAAAAGCTCCGCTCTTCTTCACTAAATCCACCTTCTGGTCCAATAAGAATACCAGGTGCTATAACATCACACTTTTTAAAAGGAGATAATGGATTATGCGATTGATACTCTTCATCACAAAAGAATAAAGGCTGTGTCTCATCCCAACTTGCTAAAAGCTCTGCTAATGATAGAGCTGATACACATTTAGGAAGAGATAAAATACCACATTGTTCAGAAGCTTCAATAACATTGGCTTCCATACGCGCCATATTGATACGCGTAACCTGTGTATGATGCGTTATAACAGGCTGCAAAATCGATACCCCCATTTCAACAGCTTTTTGCACCATATAATCCAACCGCGCGTTTTTGAGTGGAGCAAAGCAGTAAATAAGACTGGAATGCGTCGTTTGTAATCTTTCTTGATGAATAAGCTGAACCAAAACAAATTTTTTCTTAACAAGAGTAAGTCTAGCAAGCCACTCACCATCCTGTCCATTAAAAAGTAGAATTTCTGCCCCTTCTTTCATCCGCAAAACATGCACAAGATAAAAAGCTTGTGCTCCTTCTATCTTTATTTCTTCATTCAAAGCCAATGTCTGTCGGATAAATAATCTTTTAAGTTTATAGTTTATGCGCATAAAATCTTGCCAATGCTCACTACCGTCATCAAGAAATGAAGAAAAATATATAACAAAAAGAAAAAATTATATCTATAGAACTATAATATATTAAAGAATTATAGAGTTTTTTAGCTTTATAAGATAATGATAGGAACCAATAGATCGTTAAGCGATTCTGCTTTCATATAAGTTTAAATAATACACCATTCATCTTTGCACTCAGTCATTGATGCATCAGTGGAGGAAAGATATGTCTGCTAAAAAAGCTACCATTATTACGATTACAACCCTCTTAGCCTTTATTTTGATTACAGTGGGAATTGGTTCTGTTGGAGCAGATGGGAAGCATACAGTTACCAAAGATGGTTATGGTATTTCTTCTCAGATTCAATAAGTTCTGGCTGATATACCCTTAACGTTTTAAGGCAACAAAATATTTTTCAGCAATTTTCTAAGATTTGCACTCATAATGACTTTCCTGTATTGAAAAGATTCTGGAGGGGGGTATTTTTATCCCTCTCTTCAGTTGTTTATCTAAATAACAACTGCACTTATGTGACGAAGAAGAAGCTTCTTAGTTTCATCACGAATAGAAAGTAAGAGAATCTTATGATCTTGAAATTTCTTGTTTAAATTTAAAAACGACTTTAAATTGCAAATAGATGAATTATCACTATAGAATAGCGTGTTGTGCAAATAAAAAATAATGTTTAATCTGTATCAATGTCTTTTGTAATCAAAAAATTACCATGATCTTGTCCTTTAGAGCTCAGAGAAAATGTAAAAGGACATACAAGGCTGTTAGCAAGACATTGAACATCTTTACATAAAGTCTCTGATCTATGATTTTTTTGCAATTGTGCCTGTAATATCAATTCGCTCTGCTGTCCTTGAGCAAGAGCAGTTGTACCCCCCCCCTGTATGGATAAACTCAAGTCTGTTGTACGCATCAATGATTCTGTTATCTTTATCGTAGCTGCTGAAAAGCTTGTCTGAATATCCCAGTGATCAAAATTTGTAGAGACGGAATCATTATTTTTTAAAAGAAATGGTTGTTTTCTTGAAAGTTTTGTTTGTAATTCATTCAAATCATACCCTAAAAGCCGACCAGAAGACATCTTTAGTGTTAATCTACCCTGCATTTTTGTAAAAACTTCCATCCAAGAACCCACAAGTGTTTGTATCGTTGCGGTAAAATTTGTTTTGCTCTGTACAAATGGCATAAATCCTAAAGCTTCTAAAGCCTCCTGTGTATCAATAGAAGATCCTGAAATATTTCCTCCAATACGGATTTTCTGCCCAGCCGGCGTAACTTCAATATTACTTTGAACGGATCCACCCCAAATATTTGCATGTCCAAGATCAAAAATTCCATACCCATTTTTTATTTGTATCGCAGCAGCTAAATCTGTGAGTAAAATATTTTCTATTTTGGCTTGAGGCGCAGAAAGTCGTATATCCACTCCAATACGATCAAAAAGCGCCATATCAAAGAATGAATTTTTCTTTTTAACTGAAGAAAACATTGAGCCCAAAAGATTAAAGTCTAGGTTATCAAATGCTAAAGAACCCATGACATTTGGTACATAATCTTGAAAGTCAAGTTCCAAAGCCCCACGTGCATTGTCTTTTCCTATCGTAAATGTAACGTTGTTCATTTGGATATGCATTGGACGCGCTAAAAAATGAGATTCCCAGACAATAGGGGCTTTTAATTTATGTCCCCAAAATTGTTTCCCTCCAAACCAAGACACAGTCTGATTCCATCCCGGAGAACGCATCGATACCTTTCCGTCAAAAATATAATATTCAGATAACCGCGCCTGTCCTGTAAAAGTTATTCCCCCTCGTACAGAATTAAGAGTTGCCTTAATTTGACTTTTTCCTCCTGCCAGAAGCAACAATGCTTGTGCAGCATCAATGGACAATTTTGTAAACTCTCCGTGCCAACGAGCATCTGCACGCAACCGTATTTCTTGAGTCGATTCTGACCAATCTAAAGTCGCATTTAATCCTGTGATTTTTTCCGCTACCCCTGAAAGGCTATCTTGATACACAAGAGCACCATTTTTAATGACAACCCGTCCAAAAGGTTGTTTTAAAAGGTGTTCTATCTCTGGATGATCAGGATTTTGTTTTAATATTTCACGCGCCTTGCGTATGGCTAATCCTAAAGCACCTTGTGAGCGCGAAAATCGATCAAAAAAATCTGCCATTGTTTTAACGGGCTTTTCCATAGCAAATTGAGGACGCATAATTCGCGTTTCTGAAAAAGAAACTCGTCCCCAAAGAAGATCAACGACAGAAAGATCAACTTCTATTGATTCAGCTTCCATTAATGGCGCAACATCATCCATTTTTGATGTTAAAGTAACACCGGAAAGCAATGCTCTAGGGTAAGGAAAAAGATTTAAACGCGGTGGATCACGCAATTGCACATTATAACCTGTCCATGTACTCAGCTCTTGCGCTAAACGAACACGAATCACATCTGTAGAGACAAGATAAGGTAAAACAAGAATCCCCACCCCAAATAAAAAGATAATTATAATAAAAATTCCGCTCAAAAATTTTATTATTCTGATGCGCACAATATCCCTCTACACGTATTCCTCTAGTAACAGATTAAAAAACTCAAATAATCGTTAAAAGACTTTTTATAACCCTATAATTCACCATATCCACTTTGTATTTTCATTATTTTTGTTCTTTATCCAAAGTTTATTTAAACAGCAATATTGCTACTTCTTTATAAAGCAATTATTTAAAACCCTTCTAAAACTATAAATCCACAACGTTATCAAACCATTCTCACTGTTTCCCTATGAATATAGCTATAAAACTCTATCCTATTATTAGAAAATGCTTTACAAAAGAACAAACAGCCTTACCGAAAGGATCTTTCTCATGAGTAATATTATTGACGGAAAAAAACTTGCTGAAGAGATTATTGAGAAAGTTAAGGCTGAAACAACAAAACTCCGCAATAACTATAATATACAACCTAGCATCGCTGTCGTTATCGTTGGAGACGATCCTGCAAGCCAAGTCTATGTCTCCTCAAAAAATAAAAAAGCTGAAGAATGTGGGTTTCTTTCAATCAAACATGCCATGTCCAAAGAAACGCAAGAAAAAGAGCTCCTTCAACTTATTGCAACTTTAAATTCTGATCCAAAAATTCATGGTATTTTGGTACAGCTGCCTCTCCCCGCCCATATCAATACAAACCGCATAACACAAGCCGTTTCTTTCCAAAAAGATGTTGATGGTTTCCATTATGTCAATGTCGGAAAACTCACAGCAAATGCACTTGATGATGCTATTATTCCCTGCACACCAGCTGGTGCTATGATGATGATTGAACAACAATGTGGACAAGACTTATCTGGACTTGATGCTGTTGTTGTTGGACGTTCTAATATTGTTGGAAAACCTATGGCTGCCCTTTTAACAGCAGCCAATGCTACTGTGACAATTGCCCATAGTCGTACCCGTGACCTTGATGATGTATGTCGGAGTGCCGATATTCTCGTAGCGGCTGTAGGCCGTCCTCAAATGATTAAAAAAGACTGGGTAAAAAATGGTGCAATTGTTATTGATGTTGGTATTAACCGCATTGCTGCACCAGAAAAAGGTATAGGAAAAACGCGTCTTGTTGGAGACGTCGATTTTGAAAATGTAAAAGAAAAAGCTGCTGCAATTACCCCTGTTCCAGGAGGTGTTGGACCAATGACAATTGCTATGCTTATGGTTAATACACTCAAAGCCGCTGCCCGACTACACAATCTTCCTATACCAAAATTCTAAAAATTTTAACAATCATTGTGCATGATTTCATTGTGCATGGTTTACCTTGTTTCTTTTTGCATTTCTCATGCCATAAAAACAGATGCCCCTTGGTCTGCACGATTAACCGATTGACGGAAAACACGAAAGAGTTCACGTCCAACACCTTGTTCATTTTTTGAAAGATCAGGAGGTGTGATTGTTCGCGCATTAAATTTTTCTAAATCCTCTAAAAGAGTTAATTTACCCCTATGAACATCGAGGAAAACAATGTCACCATCTTGCAACCGCGCAATAGGGCCATTATCCAAAGCTTCTGGTGTCACATGTATGGCAGCGGGAATTTTTCCTGATGCTCCGGACATACGGCCATCCGTTATCAATGCTACCCTTTGACCGCGATCTTGTAAAACGCCTAAAATAGTGGTTAATTTATGAAGCTCTGGCATCCCATTGGCTTTTGGTCCTTGGTAGCGAATAACAGCAATAAAATCTTTATCATGTAATGCTCTAGATTGAAAAGATTTTTTGAGCTCCTCTTGATCATTAAAGACAAGGACTGGTGCTTTAATTTGCCAATATTCTGGTTTAACGGATGAAACTTTTATAATAGCTGTTCCCAAATCTCCCGATAAAACACGAAGACCACCGTCAGGCTGAAATGGTTTTTTCCACCCTGCTAACACCTTATGATCACCACTTTCCTTGAGGGCCGGTTCACGTACCACACAGCCATCAGCAGAAAGCTTTGCTTCAATGGCATAAGCATTGAGATCTTTACCATAAACTGTAGAAATATCTTCATGCACTAAACCCGCCTCAATGAGCTCGCGAATGACAAATCCTATACCACCAGCTGCGTGAAAATGATTAATATCAGCTAAACCATTGGGGTAAATCCGCGCTAAAAGAGGGACAACTGACGAAATTTCTGCAATATCATGCCATGTTAATTGAATACCGCAGGCAGCAGCCATGGCAATCAAATGAATCGTATGGTTGGTAGAACCTCCTGTCGCATTTAATCCTACAATAGCGTTCACAAAAGAACGCTCATCAATGATCATACCAAGTGGTCTATAATGATCACCGATATCGGTCATTTCAAGTACACGCTTTGTCGCTTCTTTTGTTAGAGCATCACGCAACGGTGTATTTGCATTGACAAAAGAAGCACCCGGCATATGTAGCCCCATCATTTCCAATATCACCTGATTGGAATTAGCTGTTCCATAAAATGTGCATGTTCCTGGTCCATGATAAGAACGAGCTTCTGATTCTAACAAAGTTTGGCGATCTATTTTATTTTCCGCGTAAAGTTGACGTATTTTTGCTTTTTCATCATTGCCTTGACCACTTGTCATAGGACCAGCGGGTATAAAAATTCCTGGTAAGTGACCAAATGTTAGTGCGCCGATCATGAGACCAGGTATAATTTTATCACAAACCCCAAGATACAGTGCAGCATCAAAAACATCGTGTGATAAGCTTATCGCTGTCGCCATTGCAATCACTTCACGCGAAAAAAGGGAAAGCTCCATTCCCGCATTTCCCTGTGTCACACCATCACACATCGCAGGAACACCTCCTGCTACCTGCGCAACACCACCAACCATACGAGCTGCTTCTTTAATTAAGTGAGGAAACTTTTCAAAAGGTTGATGCGCTGAAAGTATATCGTTATAGGCCGTGATAATACCAATATTTCCAACGATATTTCCCTTCAAACGCTCTTTGTCTATTGCTCCACAAGCAGCAAAACCATGAGCCTGATTAGCGCATCCCAAAAAACTCCGCTTGGGACGATGGCTTTGTGCGTTCGCGATGCGTTCTAAATAAATTTCTCGTGTAGGTAGAGAGCGTTCATAAATCCTTCGTGTAACTGTGGCAATTGTCTTGGAAAGTGCCATATTTACTTCCCCCCTTTCATTGTTTCTCTCCCTTATTTATTAAAGAGAGATTGCATTTCTATTCCCCTTGTCTCTCACATTCTGATTCACTTATTTCATTTTCTGCAGGTGACCAATAAACCTGCACAAGATGAGGGGAATTACGCAAAATTGCTCGAATCGGCATTTCTATTTCAGATCCATCTTGACAAGCTTCTTCAAAACAATCGCGTTTCTGAAAACCTTCAAAATGGAGAATAATACAACGAGATTGCATAATAACTGGCAAAGTTAGTGAGAGCCTTGGTTCAAAAGCACTCTTGGCATGAAGTGGTAAAACAAGTGCTTGTGTTCGAAGATCAAGTGCTTGCTTTAAACGATCAGCATCAGGAAAAAAGGAAGCCGTATGTCCATCAACCCCCATTCCTAAAACAACAACATCAAAGGGTTTAGGTAAAGTATTAACACGGCTTGCTGCTGAAAAAGCCGCAAGTTCAACGGTGCGTGCCTTATGATAAAGTCCTATAAAACGCGCTTTTACAGCACAATTTTGTAACAAATAACGCTGTACCATATGTTCATTTGAACGCTCATGGTGAGCAGGTACAAAGCGTTCATCAACCAAAGTGATGATAATATTTTGCCAGTCAATATCAGCCTTTGATAAATAATGAAAAAACAATTCTGGTGTTTTTCCACCAGAAACCGCTAAAATCGCGCGTTTTCTCTCAAGAACAGCTATACTAAGCTCTGCTGCAACACGGTCAGCCAACGCTAAAGCAAGAGTCGTGGGTGTTTCAAAATTTAAACGGTCAATATTCATTCCATGCATACTTATTGTTTATTGCTCTAAACTAAATTATTCCATATACGTCCATCACGTTCCATTAAAATTGTCGAAGCAGGTGGCCCCCATGAACCAGCACTATAACCATGAACAGGTTGCTTTATTGCTTGCCATCCCTCGATAATAGGATCAATCCAATGCCAAGCCGCTTCAACTTCGTCACGACGCATAAAGAGTGTTTGATCGCCACGAATAACATCCATCAATAAACGTTCATAAGCATCAGGATTACGCTGAGAAAATGCGGAAGCAAAACTCATATCCAAGGGTATATGACGAAATCGCATACCACCAGAACCTGGATCCTTAATCATCAACCATTGTTTGACGCCTTCATCAGGCTGGAGACGAATAACAAGCCGATTAGAAAAAATCTCATCCGAATCCACATTAAAAATATTATGTGGAATGGATTTGAAAACAACTACAATTTCAGACATCCGCGTGGACATGCGCTTACCAGTTCGTAAATAAAAAGGCGTATTCGCCCAGCGCCAATTATTAATTGTAACTTTAAGTGCTACAAATGTTTCGCTTTTACTTACTTTTTTCCCCAGATCATCAAGATAAGATCCCACAGAAATACCATTCAAGACACCAGAAAGATACTGCCCACGTACAGTATGTTGAGCTACATTGTAAACATCAAGAGGCGTTAAAGAATGCAAAACTTTCAATTTTTCATCACGCACAGCATTTGCTCTATTCGTAAATGGTATTTCCATCGCCACCAAACAGAGCAATTGCAACATATGGTTTTGCACCATATCGCGTAGTGCACCTGCACTTTCATAATATTCTGCACGCCCTTCCAAACCTAAAGACTCAGCAACCGTTATTTGAACATGATCAATATAATTGGAATTCCATAACGGCTCATAAAGTGTATTCACAAATCGCAATGCCATCAGATTTTGAACAGTTTCCTTGCCAAGATAATGATCAATGCGAAAGATTTGATCTTCATTACAAACACTTGCAAATGCATCGTTAAGCGAAATGGCTGTTTTTACATCACGGCCAATAGGTTTTTCAATGATAATTCTTGTTTGTGGCGTCACCAAATTGCTTTTCCCCAACTTCATCGCAATATCAGAAAAAAGTGACGAACCAACAGCCAAATAAAAAGCTCGAATATCCGTTGAATCTTGTGACAATACCAGCGCAAGATCTTGCCACCCTTGATTTGAGGTAACATCAACAGAAACATAAATCAAACGCGCAAGAAAACGATGGAGTTCAGTTGAATTGAGTTCTTTGGGATGAATATGTGTTTCTAAAGAATCCCGAACAAAATTTTGATATTCTTCATTACTCCACGCAGAGCGCGCAACCCCAATAATACGCGTGGGCTCATTAAATTGCCCAACACACTGACAATGATAGAGAGCAGGCATAAGTTTGCGCGCTGCTAAATCACCATTACCACCAAAAACTATACAATCAAAGGGAGAGACTGGAATAATTTTACTTACCATGAACTTATTTATTTTTCTATTCGATTATTCAATCCTATATTACTTATAAAAGCTTTCATCATTAAAGCAGACAGAACCTAAATAAGCCATTAATTTTCTACATTTCAATCAATGTTTCTGTTAAAAATGGTCCATTAAAGAAAACCAACGCATTGCTAAAAATATAAACGGATAACGCAAAATGCTTCCTCCGGGAAAGGATGAAATCTTTAAGTTCTGAAAATGGGCAAAACGTTCATGATTCCCAGTCAACCATTCTGCGTATAATTTTCCCATAAAAGGAGCAAGCGTAACGCCATGCCCTGAATAACCGCCACAATAAGTCATCTTAGAGAAAAGTTGGCGAACATAAGGCATACGTTCAACCGTGATGGCAACCGTTGCCCCCCAACGATGAGTTAAATTGATAGAGTGTAATTGAGGATAAATTTCAGCAATTTGCCGTTTTATACGTTTTTCTAAATTTATAGGATTCTTATTATTGTAACTTTCTACACCACCAAATAAGAGACGATTATCGATGCTTTTGCGAAAATAGCGAACCATAAAACGGGAATCATCAACTGATTCACCCCTCATGAGAATTGAACTGTTCTTTGGTAATGGTTCCGTTGCTCCAATATACGAGCGAATAGAAACAATATTTTTTTGAACAAAATGCTGCAAACCAAGTTTATACCCGTTCGTTGCGAGTAAAACATACTCTGCTGTTATACTTCCTTTTTCTGTTATTACTGTCCAATGAGCTCCCTTGCTCTTCACGGTTGTTACTTGTGTCTTCTCATAAAGCTTAGCACCAGCATTTTTAGCTCTTTTTGCCAGCCCAACAGTCAATTTTAAGGGGTTTATATGGCCGGTACCCGCATCATAAATACCACCACAATAAAAAGACGATCCAAGTCGCCTAGATGTTTCAGCCCTATCCATAAAGGTAAGCGCGTGATAGCCATAACGCTGCATCGTTTCAATATGGTGTTGATAAGAGAGAAGCTCACGCCTTTTATGGGTTACAGAAAGCTGTCCTACCATAAAATCGCATTGGCAATCAGGCATCGCACATAAAGATAAAATATCCTTTTTAGCTTCTTCTGCTAAATCAAATAACACTTTACTGCGCTCAAAACCATATTTTTTCTCTAATGTTTCGACCCATTGCCGTTGCCCTGTTCCCAATTGTCCACCATTGCGCCCTGAAGCCCCATCACCAAAACGTGAAGCTTCAAATAAAACAACATCTACTCCAGTGTTCGCTAAATGATAAGCAGCTGAAAGGCCTGTCAATCCACCCCCAATAATGACCACGTCACATTTTCTATCTTCACAAAACGAAGGATAAGAGGGGCGTTCTTTTAAAGTATCTTCATACCAAGAAAGTCCTGGAGAAATTGGATTAGAGCCAATCATCGTGATAAACCTTAGACATTAAGCAAGAGATATTCGCGCTCCCACGGGCTAATTACTTCCATAAAAGTTTCAAACTCTTGACGTTTGATTGCAGCATAAGTACTGACAAACACATCTCCTAGAATAGCACGTATCGCTGTATCTTGTTCAAATAAATTGACCGCTTCAATAAGGCCACGCGGTAATTCAATGTTATCAGCATTCACATTACTTGTTGTTGGCTCATCGGGTTCAAGCTTTTGCTGTAATCCAATGAGACCGCAAGCTAAAGAAGCCGCAAGCGCTAAATAAGGATTAGTATCTGATGAGGGAAGCCTATTTTCAACACGTCGTGCTTGAGGAGCAGAACGAGGGACACGAAACGCTGTGGTACGGTTGTCATATCCCCATCGCAAATTAACAGGTGCTGAAATATCAGGCATAAGACGTCGATAAGAATTTACATAAGGTGCAAGCATTACAAGTGCTCCTGCCATATGCCTTTGTAATCCACCAATAAAATGACGAAAACAGACACTTTCTTCACCATCCTTTTGTGTAAAAATGTTCATACCCGTCTTCTTATCAACAACTGATTGATGAATATGCATCGCAGAACCTGGCTGCCCTTGAATAGGCTTGGCCATAAAAGTGGCATACATATTATGCTTTAGTGCTGCTTCACGAATTGTTCGTTTAAACATAAAAACTTGATCAGCTAATTCGATGGGATCACCATGGCGTAAATTTATTTCAAACTGACCTGCCCCTTCCTCATGAATGAGTGTATCAATCTCCAACCCTTGTGCTTCCGAAAAATGATAAATATCATCAATGAACTCATCAAACTCATTCACACCGGCAATCGAATAGCCCTGCCCCCCACCAATTGAACGTCCAGAACGACCAACTGGAGGAACTAAAGGATAATCAGGATCAGGATTTTTTTCTACCAAATAAAACTCAATTTCCGGTGAAACAACAGGCTTTAGTCCCATTTTCGTATAAAAATCAATGACTTTTCGTAAAACATTTCGTGGTGTGTAATCCACAACCTGTCCATTTTGATAGACAAGATCACAAATCACTTGTGCTGTGGGGGCATCTTCCCATGGTACAATACTTAATGTAGACAAATCAGGTTCAAGGCGTAGATCACCATCTGCTTTGGGATATTCAAAACCATGACCATCTTCAGGATAATCTCCTGAGATTGTTGCGACAAAAACCGCTGAAGGTAATGCCAATGATGTTTCCGAGGTAAATTTTTTAGAAAGCATCATCTTGCCGCGGGGTACTCCTGCTTGATCAGGCGTAATACATTCAATATCTTCTACATTACGGAAAGCGAGCCACTGCGAAACTTGCTCCCAATTTCTTACACCTCGTAAATTTTTAAGAAAACCACAAACAGGCTTAGAGCTCTTTTTTTTCATTTGTTTACCATTTTTTACAGCCATAACACACCAATTAAAAAAACAATCAAAGCCCGCTCTTATGGTATCATCTCATGTTTAAGCGTTACTAAAAACCCTTATCAACTTCATTTTAGAGAATATGCAACTCCCATCAAGGTGAAAGAGACCTTATTATTATTATAAGCTGCTTATCATATTAAACATAGTGAAAAATGGCACTATCGCGATACATCGATACTAACGTTCTGTTTGTAAAAAACAAAAGACCTAAAGCCATTCTGGCAAGCAATAATCGTATAAAATCTTATAGTGGATGCTCAACGTAATTATGACATCTCTACTCTTCATGGACACAAAGAAGCGATACGCACCGCCACTTCTGCTTGCTAAATCTATACAGCAAGATACCCAATCATAGCGTCTCATTAACTGCGCCTTACCGCAACTGCGATAAACACTTGAAACAACGAGAAGCACCCAGAATTGGTGGACGGCTGAACGAAAGGCAAATTTCCTATTCTGCTAACAAATCTAGCTTGATTTAAAGCACTAGCCCCCTCAATGATTTTTTTGCCCCTCTCCAGACACTGTCCATATGACTTCTTATTTGCGCGACTGAATTTTATTTAGTATTGACGACCTACCTCATCGGTACAACCCATACAATATATCAAGAAATACTTTTTTAGCTAATCAGACATTATAAAGCTATAAATATTCTGATCATGAAAAACGCCGTTCAACAATTCAGCTTTTCTCAATCTGCCCTCAAGCTCAAAGCCACAGCGCTGTGCTACTGCATTGCTTTTTTGGTTGTCTACGGAGCATGTTATGACAAATCTTTTGATTTCGCCAGATTTCAAATAAGACTGTATCAAGGCTCTCACAGACTTAGTGATAATCCCTTTTCCTTGAAGTTTTAAATCAAGCCAATAGCCGATATAAGCGGTCTTATTACCACTATCAATCCTATTGAAAGAAAGTAATCCCACTGGAGCTTCATCAAACAAAATAGCATATGTTTTTCCATCATTCTTCTGATGTTGCAAAAAGCAAACGTCAAGAAAAATAGCTTCATCATGTTCATTCATAACATAACGTGGCCAAGCCATATATTGACTGAATTCTTTTCTATTACGATCTATGATATTAAAAAGTTCGGAAGCATATCTCGAGGACGCGGGTGCGAGTTGAATATTTTTATCCACACTAATAGCTTCCTCTGCATGCAATAAGTCTACTCGCCCAGCTGGTAAGGCATTTTCTGCAAGCCTAGCTGTTACGATATCTTTTTTGTATAAAGCATATACGGGAGGTTTAAGACGCGTCCATTCATGAGCAGTTTGTAAATCATAAGAACCGCAACCGCGAATAATAAACAACTGATCTTGGCCCAAACCGTAATCCTCCTTGGGAAAAAGGCAATCATTTTCAAAACAGTTAAAACCTGCTAATATCTGACCATGTTTACCACGAGCGTTTTTTTTCTCTTCTAAGGGCACAAGCGAATGATGCCAAACACGCGCAGAAGGTATCCAGTTAATGCCGATATTTGTCTGTATAATATCGACCTGACCGCGCTTTTTAATACTCACAGTTTTCCCTACAGCATAACCATGATCTTCGCTGATATACCGACCAGGCTCAAAAAACAATTTCCATCTAGCAGGTAAAGTGGGATCTTGTTCAGATAAAACATTAAAAATTCCTTGAAAAAACTCCCGTGGTTTCGTAGCCATAACTTCAGCATCTGCTGAGAAGGAGTCTGCTGGAAATCCGCCCCCTATATCAAGATATCCTCCCTTAGGCATATTTTTTAAAAGGAAGGGAAGCCAATCACGCAAGTTCTCAATAATTCGTACCGGACTTTCCAGATTCGAACCGATATGAAGATGAAAGCCCTTAAGATAAACATTCTTGCAAGATTGCAGCAAGGGAACGATTTCTTCCTCAAATTCTTCCACTGTCACGCCAAAACGAGAACGCTGGCTATCTTTGTAAAAATGTGCCAATCTTAAGCCAAGACCCACTACGCGGTCAGTATCAGAAACCAGATCAATTATGGCCTTGAGTTCGTGCGGACTGTCGACATGAATCAGTGCATTTTTAGCAATCCCTTGAGAAAGATCGTTGAGAGATTTATAAGGCCCATTCAATACAATCTTATCGCCAGTAAAACCAGCCTTTAAAGCTAGCTGAAGCTCATCTGCCGAGCATACTTCTGCGCTAAGTCCGTGCTCAGCGATTAGTCGCAACAACAAACCTAACGAGCATGACTTAACCGAAACAGCAATAACTGCGTCCAGAAAATATTGCTGACAGACCGCTTGCAAACGCAGAGCCCGTTCCAGCGCAGAATCAACATCGAATATAAAAAATGGCTCGTCGCCATAAGGCTGGCGTTCACACAGTCGTTTAGCTGCCATGATAATATTTTGATCTACTATTTTTTGCGCCATACCTGTATGGTAACTCCCTGATAATCTCGTTGAGCATTAAGAGGAGCACGGATAGCAAGATACTGCTGAATAAAATGCTTCCTGCGTATTTTCCTCAAGCTGACAAGTAAACTTATTTGCAATTCTAATATATCTACGAAGATTTTCTTTAAGCTCTTCATAGGGACAAGACAATAATTCATCATTCTTTTCATGATCCAGTTCCAATCCTGCTTTGCCAAAAAAGTCATGCCAATAATGCAGCGTCCAAGCAGGATCAAGTTTGAATCCTAGGCGCTATAAATGTCAATAATCATTTTATCGCTAGGCGTCCTTCTATAGTAAAAATTTGAAGTACAAAGAACGCCCTCTCCTTTCAAAACACAACTGACCTCAGACAGGGCTTGTTCTCTTGCTCGAATAAATGCAAAATTACATTCACCGAGTACATAAGTGAACGTTTCTGTATAAAAAGGAAGCCTGCAGGCGTCAGAAACTTGATAGCGTAAACGGCCATCCGCTGCAAGCTTAGCTGCTAACTCGCGAGCAATAATGATTGCTACTTCAGATATACTAATGCCCTCAACAGAAGATCCAGTTTTTTCAAAATAATAACGCAAACTGTAACCGGTAGAGCCAGCAAGATCCAACAACACAGACTCGTGATGAATGCTAGCATCCTTATCCAATAATCAACAGTATAGTTACCACCGAGCGGCGTATTATCCTGTTTCATCAGCGCCACAAAATCAGCATGACTCATCGAACAAACGTCTTCAAACTTCGCAAATAATCACTAAGCTCCATCATATAATTTCCTCCTTATAGGATTTTTTAAACAGATCTCCAGCACAAAGTAAAGCTTTTGTTCTCCCTCGCGCTCTAAAAACACCACCAAATCCGGCGTGTAAGAGCCTATGATCGTCACAATTTTAAAGCTCTCCTTGGTAATAAAAAAATAATTTTACTTCTGAGACATTATCATTGATTTTGCACAAATTCTTTCTCAATATTACTCTTATAAACCACATGATCATACATGCTTTTCTCACTCGTCACAGCGGTCCGTTCTAAATTCGCCAAAAGTTCGCTACTTGCAAAACATTCTTGCACGCTATAGTCTTGGCCAGCTTATTAATACTATCAATAGTGAGATTGACATGCGCTTTATTGAAGATTTCCTCCACGCACTCTAAAAAAGCTTGCGTTTTTTTTACAAAATCTAATATGCGCCCACTCTTTAGCAAAACATCAATATCATAAGCCTCTTGATATGTTCGCTCCGATATTTCTGGCTTATAGCAGCACAATTATTTGGCGCATTCAAATCTGTAAGCATCTCTCCTAAAAATGATAGACCGCTATTCATTTCGATGAAATCCATATAAAATGACCCACACACTATTTTTTCCTGTGTCTTTATGTAAGTCATAGGCAAGGCCTTGTTCAACTGTATCTTCACTCTCAAGCCCCCTCGCCTTTTATTAACTTTTTATCAGTATAAAGCCAGGCCAAATTAAGCGGGATAACCAAACATATACAAAGCAAAGCGAAACAAAAAGCTGCTTCTATACCAATATTACTTGCCAACCAACCAATCAGTATAAGCGCTAAAATACCAAAAATACGCGCAAGAAAACTCACAATAGATAAAACCGTATTCGCGTTCTTTTGTTGAATATGTTTAAAAAATTCTGCTTCAAACTGCGTCACAGGGACAGAAAAAAAACTGTGAAATATGGTGAATAAAATAATGGGAGCCCAACTGTTCGCAACAAGAAGCAGAGCAAGCATAACAACAGCACTCAGGACTAGCGAGCACAAAGTTATCGCCATAGGAGCATATTTTTGCATAAGATATTTAATGACAAAGCGATTAAATAAGTATTTGACAAAACTATAAGACACAAAGCACAGGCCAAGAATAAGAATTTTAGTCTTCCCTGTTGCATTATCTAATGCTCCTGTTTGTTCCAAAATAAAAGGTTGCCAAAAATGAAATATTGGCTGCAAGGCAGCAACAATAAAACCACATATCAATATATAATATAACCCGATTTTTGAGGTAACTAAATAAACAAAAGCTTCTGTTGCATGCAACAAAGAACCTGAGTTTCTTAGCTGACTACTCCCAACGGATGCAATACCCACTCCCCTCACCCGACTAAACCAGAATACAAGCACGAGAAACCCAAAAGAACAAAAATAATATGCCGACTGATAATTATCCATAGACAAAACAATAAGAACACCTAGTGCACCAGCAATCATATTCATGAATGCTGTTAGTTCCCGCTTATAGGCGTTTACTTGGTGATAGACCAAACTACCCTTGTAAAGACTGCCGTCGATTAAACCTTTAATCCACGCGCTATCAGCGCCAGAACATAAAGCAAAGGCTAAAGCATAAATAATTTCTGCCGGAATTAAGACAGAAAGATTAGGCGCGTAGATACATAAAAAGAAGAAGAGTGAAAAAAAGAAACATGAAAAGATAACATTTTGTTTAACGCCGATTTTATCTCCTAAAATCCCACACGGTACTTCAAAAATACAAATAGCCACGCTAAACACAATTTGCAACAAAGCGAGCTGTGTTACACTAACGCCCATAGACAACCAAAAAAAAGCATGGAAGGAACCTGTAATCAGCCGAACCCCGCTCATTGCCGCACAGCCATAGAGCAATTTTTTAACTTCATAATCTATCGCCATTAATATATCCTAAAGCTATAAAGCTGGCAGCTTTTTTGCCACCAGCTTTATAGTTTTTTTAAACCTCAATTCGCAAGGGAGCGTCGAGTAGCCATTTTCTGCTCATTTGACAGAGTTTTGAGCGCAGTAACATCAACCCGCTTAATTTGAATTTTTTTCAGTGGTTTATACATATCTTTATTTTTCATAACTTTACCTCCTGTATTAAATGAAAACAATTAAATTTAACATGAAGCACATACTGTAGCTACTTTATAGCTACCTTTTGTCAATTTGTTATTTTGATGTAAAAAGTTTTACTCTCCTCCCCACGCTTAAGCTAAGTATTTCACGCATCAATCATAATGAAAACAATTAAATAACATGAAGTACACATTATAGCTACTTTATAGCTAATTTTTTTTGTCAATGTATTATTTTGATATAAAAAGCTTTGCTCTTCCCCCGCGCCCATATTAAAGTATTTCATGCACCAATCATTCTACAACAACCACCGCAGCACTTGGAAATTATGCACCCCTTGAAGCAAAGTACGCTTATACGCACGCCAATTTGTTACCGGCTTGATCATTAAAAGCAACATCCATTTTGCAGGGCATCAAAACACGCTTTTCCGCACTTAATCTTCGCCATTTCTTTAAGGCGCAAATCAAACTCGCTGTTTGCCCCTTTTGTCTCCAGCTAAAATAAAGCTTTTGTTCACCCTCGCGCGCTCATACTGCTCAATCTGGCGTATAAGAGCCAATGAACGTTACAATTTTAAAACTCCTTGGCAGTTTAAAAAACAATCTTACATCAGGGGCATTATCGAGATTTTGCGCAAACTCTTTCTCAATACGGCTCTCACAAATCACATGATCATAAACTCTTTTCCATTGACCGCCGCCGGCCATATGATCGCCTTTTATGACCTCATCTTACAGATGTAGAATCAATTTTATTTACGCTGCACACATTCAGCAATTATTTTATCATCTGCACGTGAGCGAAAAACATCAACAACATGCGGTGGTGGCTTTGATCATGAGACCAGCTGCTCAATCAACCAACACGAAAATGCATTGTGCAGGCGAGTGTCCCCCAAAAATACTATATTCCAAACCCATCCATATGGACCACCTTTTAAAAATTGTACCTATGACTGATCAAAATAATAATCCCAAAACACATATTTAGCCCTTGTCTGAAATAACTTGGTTTCGGATTGATGAGAACAAAAATGCGCTGCGATAATCACGTCATCCAACCCTCATTACCAGCACAAGGGAGCTAACATTTCTGTACCAACAGCTTCTAAATTATGGAAGTGACTTAAAGAATATACCCCACATGTTGCTGTAAAATTGTAAATTAACAGATTGCGAATTCCCTGCCTCGCATAAACCGCATGCATTTATAATAAAGAGAACTAATGCAACATTAAAGCAAAGAGCAATCTGTGTAATACAAGTTATTATTCCGCGCTTAGAACTTTTAACGTAAAAAATTCAAATAGAGACACATATTATCCCTTTTAATGACTTAAAAAAGCAAAACTTTTTATATCTCTTTCTCCATAATCAAAAGTGTTCCCCCATCTTCGTATAATTGACCAATTCTCTTAAAACCTAATTTTTCACAAAAGGAAAGGCCTTTGATATTCTCGCTGTTCACTTTAAGATGAATCCTACCTTGTATCTTATTGATCGCTATAGCTTGTTCAAGCAGTTTTTCGCAGATTCCTAAACGCTGATAGGAAGGTAGCACATAAAGCCTTGCTAAATAAGCTTTATCCTTATCAGAACAATCAAAAAATATATGGCCAGCAATTTTGTCCATCCACCTTGCTATCAAGAACAAGGTACCACATTTTTGATCTGATCACTTATAGCTTCAATATTATGCCATTTATCCGTTTGAGCTGTAACAACATCTGCACCAAGCACTGCATCATAAGTATCATGCCAAGTCTCAACAAGAAAGCGGCTGATTTCTAACGCATCAGACAACAAAGCTTGGGGAATTGCAACTTCCATAAACACTCTCCGCGAATATTAATCTATTTTATTGTTGCTTTAAAAATAGACCCTATCAAGTTCTTCAAACTTTTAAATTCATAAATTTATTTCAAAAGAATATAACGTGTTGCTACAAGCCACTTATTCTTCCCCATACCCCCTTCATTCCGCAGCGACGAGTTCAGTACTTGGCGTCCCCGTCACACCGTCCCTCGCCGACACCCCACGCTTATATGCACGCCAATTTGTCACCGGCTGGTCATTAAATACAACGCTCGTTTGCAGTGCATCAAAATGCGCTTTGCCACATTTAATCTTCAGTATTTCTTTAAGGCGCAAATCAAACTCGCTGCTTGCTCCTTTTGTCTCCAGAACAAAATAAAGCTTTTGTTCGCCCTCGCGCTCTAAAAATACCGCCCAATCCGGCGTATAAGAACCAATGGGAGTGGCTATTTTAAAACTTCTTGGCAGTTTAAAAAACAATCTGACTTCAGGATCATTTTCAAGACTTTGTGCAAACTCTTTCTCCACACTGCTTTCATAAACCACATGATCATACACACTCTTCTCACTCACAACAGCTGTACGCTCTAAATTCGCCACAAGCTCTTTACTGGTAAAAAGCTCTTGCACACTATATTCTTTCCCAACTAGCTTTAAATACTTAATGCCATCAATTGCCAAATTAACATGGGTTTTATTGAGTATTTCTTCTATGCGCTCTAAAAAAGCTTGTGGATTTTTCACAAACTCATGCTCACGACCACTCTTTATCAAAATACCAATAATTGTCTTTGCGGTTAATTTCAGCTTTAAGGTCAAATAATGTATGATGTTCGGCAGTGCACACGAACTATAATCAAGCGCACTCTGCTTTAATAACTTCTCTTCATAGGTTACACCAGAACTATCCAGTTCTATCTCTGCTGTCTGATAAACCAAATGCGCAGGCGCAACTGGCGCCATTTTTTTCACTGCATCCACTGCTTTGGCAACAAACTCTGTGTGATCAAGCTTTGCACGATAAGTGGTCTTTTTATTGATCTTCTCCCACAAGGATAAAAACTCCGGCGAAATAACTGTTTGCTTTTTAAGCTTAACCCGCACCTCACGTGTAGCATTACGAATAATCGGCATGGCTTGGCTTGCTTCTAACGCCTGCAGCACAGCTTGCTTCTGCCCTTTACTAAAACGTTCACTTAAATCCAACGTCCCAGCCGCCCATTGCATTTTTAATGTATCTGTAATTTTCCCTGCTGATGTAAGCAAGGCTTTTTCACGCAACTCAACCAATATACCAGCAGCCTCTTGCGAAGACAGAGTCTTTGTTTCCATGACAGCTATTGTATACGTCAGATCTTGCAGCGTCTCAACATTAATAAGCGCGCCTGCATTAATTTTTTTGACAATTTCTTGATATAACTCGCGTGGCATTTCCGACGTCGCTATAGCTTCAAATTCACTAGCCACTAAATCTTGATCTACTTTTACGACACCCGCCTCATCAATCAAATCTTTTGCAACAAGCGTTTTAACAATTTTTTGTGCTTGCGGCACTTCCACTTTAGCGGCCACATATTTTACATCTTCATACATACGGCCAACCAACTGCTCCATCTGCAATGTACCAAATTTATAACCAATATCTGCCTCTAATTCTTTTTGCAATGTACTCACAAACTCAGCAAAACTTTCATTCACCATGACATGCAGCACATTTATATCTTTATCTTCTACCTGCTCACCTTGTTGGTTTACGCACAAGCGCAAACCGCGACCAATCTTTTGCCGTGCAGTAAAATTCGATTTTTGCTCAATCAACATGCACACTTGAAACACATTCGGATTATCCCAGCCTTCCCTCAATGCTGAATGCGAAAAGATAAAACGTAAGGGGCATGCAAAAGATAATAACCACTCCTTATCTCGCATAATTGTGTTATAAGTGTCATCATCAGCTTGGCTGTCGCCTTTTGTATCCTTATACACTCCCTTCCTGTCTTGCGAGAAATAACCCCCGTGCACGTTTCGAACATTTTGCGTAAACCTAGTCCGCAAGAGTGCATATTTCTCTTTCGCCAACAGCTCTTCATAACATTCTTCAAACATACGCTCATAAAGCGCGGGCTCTTCATCATTGCTACGATATTTAGCCACCTCATCAATAAAAAAAAGTGATAAAACTTTGATCCCTAAAGGTACAAGCCGCAATTCCTTATCTAAATGTGTTTCTATAGTGCGATAAATTTGCGCACGTTTAAGCTCTATTGTATTCACATCACCAAGCGGATGGCCAAATTTAACAATTTCAGTATCAGAAAACTCAACGGCTTCATCCCCCGCCATGCAATTGATACCCGAAACAATGTACCCCCTATAAAGCTCACGCCCGCCCGTAATGAGATACAGATCATCCCCTGGTTTAACCGTCATGGTCTTGCGGCTGACAGTGCCGCCTTTGCCGGCAACGTCTAGCTCTAACCGCGCCTTAAAGCCATGTTCGTGTGATACGCCTTTCAGAGCAATATAGGGACGATTAAAATCTTTCTCTATCTGATTAGAAGAGACACAAATTTGCTTCACCAGTCCTTTTTTATAAGCATCAACAGGTGTTAGACGATATAAAAGATTAATCTCATCTTTATGCGTGGCACTATAGCGGAAAACACAAAGCGGATTAAGACTTACAATAGCCTCCTTCGCTTTTGCTGTATTATCCACTGATTGCGGTTCATCTATGATCACAATCGGATTTGTGTCTTGGATATAGCGCATAGCACTTTCGCCATTCAGTTTATCCTGCGGAAGATTGATAATATTTTCTGCTTTTTTAAATGCATCAATATTGATAATCATAATTTCAATATTGGTCGAGTTTGCAAATTGGCGAATTTGCGAAAGATCTTTTGAATTATAAATAAAATAACGATAGGGCAGATTATCAAACTCTGCTTGAAAATGCTCCCTCGTTACCTGCAGTGATTTATATACCCCTTCGCGAATCGCAACACTTGGTACGACAATAATAAATTTAGTAAAGCCATAGCGTTGATTTAACTCAAAAATCGTCTTGCTATAGACATAGGTTTTGCCTGTCCCCGTTTCCATCTCAATAGAAAACTGCTTTTGCTCTAGCGTCTTACTCACCAAGAGTTTATTGTTCTGTTGCACCTCTCGTAAATTTGCTAATATGCTTTCATCACTAATCGATAATTGATTACCATAGCCAAATTCTTTTAACGCTAATTGTCCTGGTTCGGAACGCAAGGAAAAAGAAGAAGCTCTTCGCGCTTGTCCTTTAAATAAATCAGTGACGCTTTTAACCGCATCATTTTGAAATTCTTGTTTTTTAAATTTAAGTTTCATATCGACGCCCCAATCGTCTCTTTATAGTTTAAATTTTATCAAAACTTACTTCATTGTCTTTAAAGATAAAGTCGCAATTAATAAGCGCCTCATCACCTTCAAAGGCCGCATCAAGCGCTACGATTTTTACGGGCAAATATTTTATCATCTCCTCCGCATCTTCAGGTTCAAAAGGCGGATCTATGGCTATAATCACCAAGACATCGCCTTCGCTCTCGCCTATATAATAGAATTTTTTTCCATTGATTGGTAAAGGATAAATTTTTAAATCCAGTGACCAACCATATTTAAGCATGATCTCGAAAATAATATCTTGATGAGAGTGCTCGGGATTTACCCCCCGCAAAACATGATCAAAGCGCATTCGCAATTGTTCTTTAACATCAAGTGCATTCGGATCAATCGGACTATCGTCCCATATGGGAAAGTTAGAACTATCGAGCTCTAGCACACGAAATCCAGTGTCTAGAGGCTGCTCACCTATGAGTTCTGCTTTATGCTTTTGCTTAATTTGTGCACCAGCGCGGCGAATACGTTCAATTCCTATATCGCAGATAGTTTTATAACCAGCCTTATAAGCTTCGCTCTTCTCATCACACAATTCAGGCAATTGCACCATGATGAATTTACGATTGCCGCCATCTTGCGCGTTTAAGTCCATCACCGCGTGGGCGGTCGTGCTAGAGCCCGCGAAAAAATCGAGGATTATGTCGTTCTCGCTTGTACTACTTTCTAATAGAACCTTTATCGCCTCTGGATTTTTCGGAAAATCGAACGCCCCCTTAAAATCTTCTAACGGTTTAGAGGCAAAATGATCTAACCAGTTTGTATTTCGTAAAATATTTTCTGTAGGCGGAATCCAATGTTCAACGCCCATATTTTTCCCCTTGCCAGAAGGATTTCTACGTATAAATTTTTTAGTGCAACCCGTCTTTCTCCAATATTCTTCTAGTGAAATAGAGGAATGATTTTCTAAGTAATCAACATAATTTGCAATCGCTTCCTCTGCTTTTTCTTTTGACCATTTCCATTGCCCCTCATTTGGCGTAAAGTCTAAAATATCGTAACGCATCGTTGGACGATCAGCATTATTCCAGAAACCTTTCCAGTATCCTGCTGCCTGCCGTTTCTCACTCGCTTCCCGATACACAGGGTTAAATTTAAATTTGCTAGATTTAGCATAGCAAAGCACATACTCAAAACCAGTATTAAAGCTAACCAATCCATCTTGAACGAATTGACTATTGATATTTTTATCATAACGTTTCAGGATAAAAACGTTTCTAAAATTCTCCTCGCCAAACACCTCGTCGCACACTTTGCGCAAATTATGCACTTCATGATCATCAATCGAGATAAATATCACCCCATCGTCACGCAATAAGGTCTGTGCCAAACGCAAGCGCGGATAAATCATATTGAGCCACGCCGTGTGAAACCGCCCCATTGTCTCAGGATTCGATTTGGTCGTTTGGCTCGTCACTTCCTTATAGCGCGCCAACGGGTCTTTAAAATCATCATCATAGATAAAATCATTCCCCGTATTATAGGGCGGGTCTATATAGATCATCTTCACTTGGCCAAAATAAGCCCGCTGGATAAGCTTTAATACTTCAAGATTATCGCCCTTAATATAAAGATTATGTGTATTATCAAAGCTTACGCTCTCCTCGCGCTTCGGACGCAAAGTTGCAAGTGAAGGTTTTTGTGCAAGCTTTAAACTCGCTCCTTTGCCCTTCCATTCAAATTTGAATTTCTCAAAATCATTATCGATATATTCGCCGCATAGATTAAGAAGCTGGTCTATATCTAGCTTGCCCTCAGCAAAACATTGCGGAAATACTGCTTTTAACTTCTCCATGTCTGGATTAACTGGGCTTTGACTCATGCCTTCTATTTTATCTTCACCCGCTATTATACTCATCTTTGCGTTTCTCCGTTACGCTTAGTATAAAATATGTCTATGAATATTTCTTTTGTACGTTGCAATTCCTTTTATCCCATTTATTTCTGTATCCTCTACAAATTTACTTTCATGCAAAATGTCGTATAAGCTGTTCTCTTTATTTTGCAAAGTTTCTTGTGCTTGTTTTATCTCTTTGCTCTTATGCAAGTCAGCTAGATCAGTTCGCATTACCACATTTTGATCATTTTGCTTTTTTTGTCTTGCTTTGCAAGAACAATAATTTCGCGCTCTAAGTCGGCGCGCTGTTTTGCATAATTAAAGACGGCGGTTTTTCATTTCTCTTTGTGCGCTATTATGGCACTTACAAACATTATCAGTAAGCTTATCAATTGGCACAAGACCATCCCTAATATGGTTATATTCTAGTGCCCGCTACATTTCTGAGAAATCGAAGCACTGAATCGCCAATTTGACGACATATCACCATGGGTAATTTGAAAATTCCTTTACATGAGGCTTGATCACGCACAAACAAGTATTATCACGGACGACTAAAACATAAATTTCTTCATAATTTATTTAGACATAATAAAAACCAATTTCGTAAGGGATTATGTTGGCATCTACTTTTAGTTCTCCCTTGTCCGCGCAAGCAGGACTTGCAAGAATAACACCATCAGCAGCTGGCGATTATTTTGACAAACGCACTTTAACACCGCCATTGTCCTTAACTTATAGAAACAATAACTTTTTTAAAATGACCCCTCAACAGCTTATAAATATAGACATACTTTTCTCGTCATTTTTACAGTATTAAACTATTCCCATTTACCGAGCTTATTTCTCATTGTAAGGCTGAATGTTTCTCATAAACGCATATTATTTTCAAAACTCAACAGATCATATTGAGGTCATAATCAAAGGTCCCCCTTTTCAATATGATGTAAGTTTTGTAACCTATGCTGTTATCTCCATAGAAGTAAACAACCTCTATGGAGGATGAGGAGCTATGCCTTCACAGTGAGTGCTTAGAGTGCTTTTATAACACTCACCCCACTCCAAACAGAGAATTGCGTTTTATTAAATAACCCACGCGCATATAATTAAAGAAAGAAACGTTTAAGTTTGCGCCAATCATGCCAAGCCAATAGCCCATAAAGCCATATTCAAAAAAATATGCCAAGAGCGCGCCTCCAAATAAGCCTACCCCCCAATAGCTTATTGTGACCACAATGATTGACCAAAACGTATCAAGCAAACCCACAAGTATGCCATTGAGCATAGCTCCTAAAGTGCCAAAAGCAAAAGACAATAAGACAAACGGAAGCAACTCCCAAGAGAGAACAACAACGCGGACTGAAGAAATATCAAAGATGGTTGTAAGGATAAATTCATAAGAGAGATATACAATCCCTGATAAAAACAAGACATAAGCTGCAGCAAAAACTGTGATACTCATACGTAACTGTTTTAGAGCCATATGATTCTCATCTGCTCGATACCACGCTGCTATGGTCGCGGCTGCACTGGAAATCCCCAAAGCTACCACAGAAATAAGCATATCAAGACGCATTCCAATCGTATGCGCAGCCAAAGCTTCGACCCCATAAGCCGTAATCATGAAGGCAATGACAGAAGGAAAGCCCTCCGCAATAAGAATACGAATACCAATGGGAATCCCTACTCGCAGTAATTGTATTATTCGTGCAATTTCTAACTTTGGTCTTAAATAATTAAAGTGAAAGGAACTAAAAGTAGAATTGCGGGACAGAATTATTGCTACTGCCAGAACAATCAAAATACGGATCAAACTACTCGCAATCCCAGCACCAAAGACACCAAATCCGCTTACTGGACCTATACCAAAAATAAGCGGCCAAGAGATAAGAAAATTTACCAGAATAGCTGCAAGCATAACAAAAGTTAAGGGCTTTGGATGACCAATTGCTGAAAGTAATCCGCGGCTATTTACATAAAGATAAAAAAACACCACCCCTATAGCAGCGCCACTATTATATTCCTGCGCTATATGGGCAATTGCCTCATCTTGGCCGAAAAGACATAAAATATTCCTCGTATTGAGTAAAATAATCGCACTCATCATTCCAATCAAAAGGGAAAGCCATATTCCCTGATCAAACCATGCCTTCAATGCATATCTATCTTGTCTGCGAAAGCTTTCCGCAAGTTTTGGTGCAACAGCGGTAATAATCCCTAGTCCCAATAACATAACAAAACTAAACATACTCAGAGCTAACATTGTACCACTCAAGGCTTGAACACCTAAATGCGCCACAAGTGCTGCATCTGTGAAGGAAATCATCATCTGAGAGATAAACCCAATAGCCAGTGGCATACCAAGAGAGAGCAATTTCTTCATCACAACAAACATTGTGAAACACCCTTCCCTATTGAAGGGCATATTAAGTCTAGATCTTTTAAACAAAACGCATTGACTTTTTTCGTCAAGTCTTTCCATCGCAAATCTTGCGTAAAGGATGCATAACGAGCCCCCATTAAGCTAAGAGGAGATGCCCTGTTCTTAAAGGAGAAATGCAATGCGCCTTTATTGTTTTTTTGGACTTCATGCCATGCGTTTTTTTGTACAACATTACGCGCCAAAACAGCTACAATCGTTGATAAAATATCCTCAGCAAGTATTTGTTCATCTTGCACATCCATTTGCAGTATTTTCAATAAAATTTGGGGGAAAATTTCTTGGTACAAAACTTGATATGCTCCCCCTAAAAAACGAATTCCTGGCAAGAAAGACCACTTAAAAATATAAAAAATAAACGAGGGACTAATCGTCCTGTTCGAAGATTTTGTACAATGGAATTAGTTTCAAAATCAATACGCAGAATATAAAGCACCATCTCTTAACTGAGAGGTCATACACGTCCCTCAACCGATAGCCAAAATAGATCTGTGGCAGTGGGAATGAAATTTTTCCATAAATCTTGTGATTTTAGCTGACGAGCATTATGAGTTACTAAGACATCGTCATTAATGGCAAATTAGAATCAATGTCTACAGAAGCCATTGGACAGCATATACATGTTACCCATAAAATGTGTTTACTAACGCAAAACTGGACAATTTTATCCAATTGAAAATAAATAACCATAATCTCAGATATAACACGCCTAGGTTCAATAATTACTGTAAGCTTATGTAAATCACAACCCAATTGTGACAATGCCTCATAAATTTTACGAGGGTATTCGTCATTGACCATCACAGCATCGCAGAACTCTGTGGAAGTTGGATATCCCCCGCCTAGACTGATAAAACTTATCTGATCCTTCAATGCGTAAATATCCTTTCCAGCCTTAGTTAAGGTGGATACAATTAACTCAGTCGAATTCAAATTAGAGCCCACATGCAAATGCTCCCCATTAAGCCTAATTCTATTGGATTCTAGCAAAGACAATGCGGCATGTAAGTCCACCGCAGTCATACCAAAACGCGATCTATCCTCATTTGCCAGGATATGGCACAATCTCAATGAGATTTTAAGCGCTATGTCAAAATAGCGGGCAAGAGCGATGATGTCATGTAATTCGATAATATTATCACACTGGACATTTATATATTTTCTAATAGATAATTCTGTCTCTTCTCGAAGTTTTATAGGAATATTAAAAATATATCTTTACCTTTAAAACCATCTTTTTGCGCTAATGATATTTCATGACCAGACGCAAATCCCAAGCCCCAGCAACATAACAATGATGCTCCGCACGTCCGTTAAAAACTGCTTTTTCTCGCTCTAGGCATTCATAGCCCCACCACGTAAAACAGGATACTAATTACAATATCAGGCTATAAGATTGCAAGAGAACGTTCTTTTATAAAGAGACATTTTTTTATCTTTACATTGCCTCTTAAACAAGCTAGCCAGTTCATATAATTAAGTCATATGTGTAACACATATGACTTCTACAAAGGAAGATTCATTATGTTCCGTGAAAGTCCTTGATAATACACTCGGGCCATTGGATCACCAGTCACACGTCAATAATATATTGCGAGTTGAGAAATTGAGGGGGGGAAGCTATGCAACTCGTGAATTATTCTTTTGTGAAGTTCGATCAACTCAAGTTGATTTATAACTTCATATATCTGTTATTTCGCACTCTTTCAAATGAATTTTACGATTACCTAAATTTTAATAAGCTAGCGCAAAGTAAGCAGATTTCACAAGTGCATACCATTTCTCTTTATTTGTATATTCCCTTTTACGAAACTATCTATTCCTTCTGTCCCTTTCAGAAAGAAGCCTACAAGCACCTTAAGCAAATCAAAGCTTATATATCAACGCTTACTACAGAGATCAGAACCAAAGGAAATTTCATTTTCTCGCTTAGAGGGCCCATCCGCAGCATCTATATAGGGGGCATTACACCGTCGCTCTTGTCCGCAGATAATATCCGACACATCGGAAAAGTATTGCATGCCGAATTTGAGCTTTCTTCCTTAGCCGAGTTTACACTGGAAAGCGAACTGAAGAGCGTCACACGTGATAAACTTTATGCTGCCCGTGAGACCGGCATTAACCGGATCAACTTCGGTGTACAGAGTTTCATTGAGCGTTTCCGCTCATTGTTTAACCTCACCTCAACATGTAAACAAATCAAAAATACCGTGGACTGGTCACAAGAGATAATTGGACCTGTCGGTTTCGACATACTATATGGCATGTACAGCCTGCGAGCCGAAGAACTATTATACGATTTGAAGCAAGCCAGCGAGCTTCACCCTGAAATCATCAAGCTCTATGCAATCAACAATCTGGCTATCACATCGCAACTGCATAAATTTTACGCACAAAAAGGGCCAAAACCATCCAGTCTACAGCATCGACAGATGCTACGCTTATTTAGCGATATCGTTATGCGCAGCTGCAGCTATGCACCATGTATTGGGCATTCTTATATCAAAATTTCCAATAACACTCCTTTAACGCTCGCTAAAACAAGTTCAGCTAATTACTTCCACTATCACAAATATTTGCATGGTTATCATGACGGTCCTGTGGTTGGCTTCGGGACGTCAGCACTATCGATTCTCGGCTCACGCGTCACACGAGCCAATCCCAGTCGAAGCGCATACATTACTGACATACAACTTAAAGGAAAATCCAAAGTATACTACAATTGGGTATCAGCGGAGCAACAAACCTTCAAGGCTTTGTGTATGCGGCTACTTTATAATGGCTATGCCAAAAAAGAAAGAATTGACTGGATCGCACTCCCCTCTTTCATATACAATAACCTACAACAGCTCATAGGCGCAGGTCTCATCGTAGAAAGTGATAACAATCTCCAGCTAACTCTGTGTGGTTGGCAATGGTATTCCAACCTCATGTATTTTCTTCTACCTCAAGCAGATAGGTATATCTTGGACGACTATGTCGCAAACATGCTGAATACAACCACCATACTTGATGGATCAGCGGAAATCTGTGTGGCATCTTAAGGAGAAAAGAATGTTCACGCTTTTTGCCAATAAGAACATACGCTATTTTTGCCTAACCGTTAGTCTGCTCGCCTTACTCAGCGGTGCTTTGCGCACTGCCATCCCGCTATTAGCAAGACAATCTGGATATAGCGTAGTCGGAGTAAGTTGGGCGCAAGGTCTCTTCTCATTAGCATGGCCAATTTTCGGCATCCTTGCAGGCGTTTTACTTGATCGCTGCGACAAAATAAAACTGGCCACCTCCGCTCTCCTCATCTTCATGCTACTGCATATTATCCTGTTCGTACTGCTTATGATACAGATTGCTCCAGCCGAACAAATTTTCTTCTATGCAACCATTGCTGGATTCATCGTCGTTTCTGCCGAAGCTTATATCATGACAATTCCACCACTTATCATGGAGGGAGAACGATTGATGACCTTCTACTCAATTGTTTTGTTTTTAGACTTCGGGGTCTCCTATTTTCTTGCTCCTGTCATAACAAGCAGCATTTTAGGGTATAGCACATTGCTATTTTTCGGCCTGTTAATCGTGCTTTTTATCACATTGATTTTTACCGCTCGCCGTGCTGTTCCCACATCGCCAGCATTTGATAAAGAAAACATCACTTTCCGTTATATCATTGCCGGCTTTCGTTTCATTTTTTCAAATCGGCATCTCACCTCCCTTACATTGCTCACATTCTTTCTATCGGTGGTATTTGGAGCATTCCTAACCTCGTTCATCTTCTTCGTTACCGACGTTCAGTATCTGGGCCTCCATAGCAGCCAATATGGTGTGATGTTTGCAGCCTACGCGCTTGGTACAATGGCAGGTGCCCTCTTTGCGCCGCGTATACGCTATGCACCGGTACGTCTAGCTGTTCTCACTGACGGCTTAGGAACGGTTGCCTTGCTACTTATTCCAGCCTTTTCAAAAAGTGCTCTCGTCGTATGGGGTATCACCTTTATTGCTGGTGTTGGAGCAAGCTTATGGTTTATTAGTGTTACCGCCTTCAGGCAGCGCCTCACACCAAAGCAACTTCTCGGACGAGCTAATTCTGCTTTTCGGGTGATAGGCTATGCTGGAATGCCGGTCGGAAGCTTTTTGGTTGGTGTCCTTGGTTCCTTTATATCATTGCAGTTTGCTGCCATCTCTATCGCTGGAGTACTATTGGTGGCTATAGCGATAACGCTTCCATTTCTTTGGCAGGCTGATCATATAGACACACCCAACCCTGCCACGAGGTAACAGCTGCTTTAAAAAAAACATTGGTCGGAAAAGGCACACATACCCTATGACGCAATCAATTGATCTGTTCTTTGGACGAGGAAATTATCACCATAATGGCTGATAGAGCAGCGGAACTATGAAAGAAGTGAAACAAGCGCTAAAGGCAAAACAGACCCTTTACGTTGCATTGAGCGATGACCTCAACACCTATATAAAGGATGCAGAGAGCTTATAGCGTACGGAGCGCAATCCTTAACCCAAAACACCGCCCTAGCAATACCCACTTATACTCCAGTTAATCCATCACCCGCTATTATACTCATCTTTGTTCTTCTCCGTTATGCTTAGAAAATATGTCTATGAATATTTCTTTTGTACGTCGCAATTCCTTTTATCTTATTTATTTCTGTATCCTCTGCAAATTTACTTTCATGCAAAATGTCGTATAAGCTGTTCTCTTTATTTTGCAAAGTTTCTTGTGCTTGTTTTCCCTCTTTTCGCTTACGCAAGTTAGCTAGATCAATTCGCATTACCACATTTTGATCATTTTGCTTTTTTTGCCTTGCTTTGCAAAAGCAATAATTTCGCGTTCTAAGTTGGCGCGCTGTTTCGTATAATAAAGACGGCGGTTTTCTATTTCTCTTTGTGCTTTATTATGGCACTTACAAACATTATCAGTAAGCTTATCAATTGGCACAAAACCATCCCCAATATGGTTATATTCTGGTGCACGTCACATTTCTGAGAAATCGAAGCACTGAATTTCTAATTTGACGACATATCACCACGGGTAAATTTAAAATTGCTTCACATGCAGCATAGCCAAACACAATAAGTCATAGTCAGATATATCACTTCCCTCACGTATTCACGCGCTGAGATAAAAAAAATTTGAAACTACGAGGCAACGCTGCATTTGTATGCAGCGTTGTTGTTAGAAATAAGCTTCTATTGAGATAGTTCTAATGGGAAGCCCCCACAGCTAATGGTATAGGGATTAATTTGGATTCTTTCGAAATGATCTATATAAATTTAATGTGCCGCCCCAAAACACACCAGCAGTGAACCCATTTAAAAGACCAAAAAGAAGGTTAAAATCAAATGCATGTTTCAAATCAGGTTTAACATTGAGAAAAACAATCAATGTGAATTTGATGACAAAAGTGATAAGAATAAATATCAGCGTCAACGGTGTACCAGGCCGAATAATGAGATCCGTTCCCTCTTTGATTTTTAAACGCGGAGTGGCACGCCAGAGCAACCAGCCAACGCCAAAGCCGATCATCAGCCCCACCAACATTGAGACTGCTCCCCAGAGCGGGAACGCCAGCTTGTTAATCACATCGCTTGCGCCCAAAAAAAGAAAGACCACCGGCAAGAGAAAAAGGCGGTAAACTCCCATTTCCCTATCTTTCAATGCGATTACTCCCCACGCAATGAGAAAAATAAGCAACCCCCAGACCCATAAAGGGGTTCCAGTCAGAATATTAAACAATGACATATTATGCTCCATGATGTTTGACGCGATAAAAATATTGCATGATGTTAGGAAGATATTTAGAAAAAAGAATACCAGCACAAATTAAGCCCATAGTGCCCCACCAAAGCTTGGGGGGGGGGGGGCCATGCAAAAAAGTCACGAGAAGACCATTGGCAAAAAAGATGATGACCCAAATCCATGTAATATATTTATTGATGAGATAAAAAAGGATATGTTTGCGTTTTTCTTCAGAAATACCAGCATGAGCATAAAAAATAGTAAAGGGTTTCTTTACCAGCAAGCTCATCAATGAAACCAGAGCAAGTGACAGATAGCAAAAAACTGTGGGGTAGTTCAATAAAAGTGTAGACCATCCAGCGAAATAATTAACAAACAGGACAATAACTGTCAGAATGTTCGTAATCATCACGGGCTCCCCCTGTTGGACAATTTTAATCTTCACAGCAATAATGGACAATAAAATCACAGTCAAGATAATAGAGCGTTCGACCAGAGTTAAAATGTTTCTATTGATAACCCAAGAGTAAATACTCCCACGGAATAAAAGAGATTATTATGTTAACATGGTGCATCCCCCTTGCAATAATGCGTTACCGCCGCCTCAGCTTTCCGGCTTCAATCTCATGGAGGATAATAGAAAGGAGGGACACTAGAAAGCGTAGATAGCATATTGCAGGCTCCCATATGCGTGGGGTCAGTGGTCCCCCCCGATTAGTGCAGAAATGACGTCTCTCTTGGTACTGCACGCGTTACATCGGTTCGAACGTTCTCATTTTTTCAGAAGTAAAATGCGCGCAAACCAACAGGAAATATTAATGTTCTCAGCAAGTGTCGCAAACCGCGCTGAGATCACTGCTAACTTTGAAGGCCTGCCAAGCCCCACCGAATAAATAATACGTGCGAGGCCAACGCACTTTTGTCTAAAGAAAGACTTTTAGGCTAACATAGCTCAAATTAACGCAATAAACTCACCGTATATGTCCCTACACCTAATTACGATGCCTCTAGGCCACTGCCCTTGTATTTAGAAAGTACAGGGTTCTCTTTCGCACCTACAAGCGCTGCTTAAATTGGTCAACCATTACAGCTAAGCTGCGAGACACGCTTAGCATCACCGCGGCTCATGGCTCTAGGCACCTAGTTAACATAATCTTTAGTAAAAAAGCCACGATAAGAATAAGGGTAGCGAATAAAGGTATATAGCTGTACGATAAAAACGATCCAACCACCCCCCCCAATAAGGCGCCTAATGCACTTCCAAGATAATTACAAGAACCATTAAGCGCTAATACAGCATTACTATGTTGTGGTTGATAGGATAACAAACTATGCTGTTGCGGCGCCAAAGAAGCCCACCCTGTCATCCCCCAAACAAACAACGGGAAAAATAAAATGCTGTGCAAATATTGCGCGAAATACAACGAAAAAATCGCCATGGCCATGAATGCAAGAAGCGCTAATAATAAAGGCGTACCTTTCGTTTTATCAATTAAATAACCGATAGAAAAACTCCCAATAACGCCACCTGCACCCCAAACCCAAAAAGCGGCAACCATGTCGAGATTAGGAACAGATCTTGCAATAATAGGGATCATATAAGTATATGCGCCTAAGCTCGCAATCGCTGTCAGAAGAGTAATAAAAACTGTAATAAAAACTCTTTTATCTGCTAAGACCCGTATTCTCTCTTTTACAGACGCTGGCGCAGCAATTGCAAGCCGTGGCACCCCCCCGCCAAAGCCCAACAAAAGCTATTATTGAAAATAAAACCACCAACCCAAAGCTGGCACGCCAGCTAAAATAATCGCTAATCAGCAAACCAAGCGGCACGCCTAACACTGTCCCACAACTCATACCACCAAGTGTCATGCCTAATGCGCGCCCCTTCTTCTCAGCACATACGAGATGCGTAGCAGCGACCATAGCTATAGGAGAAAACAAACCAGCCCCAAAGCCAGCAATAGCACGAGAGACAAGCAACATCGGATAGTTGACAGAACACGCGCTTACACCATTAGCAACAAAGAAAACGAGCAGTGCATAAAGCAGAGTTTTTCTTGCCTCTTTCATTGCAAAAAGCAGAGTAAAAAAAGGGGCAGAAAGCGCATAACAGAATGTAAAAATTGTCACAGCTTGCCCTACCGCGGCTTCACTCAAATCAAAGCTGACGGCAATTTTGGGAAGAAGACCGGCAACAACATAAGCATCCAAACCTAATGCAAACATAGCCAGCGAGATAAAAAGAATTTTAAACATGGCAACCTTCTGACCTAAGAATTATGGTAATCAATAACCCTTTTTTGTCCCTTAACTGAAAAAATAGGCGCCCTGTAACGACCTGAATAACTATTTATGTCATTGAGCATTTTTTGTAAGTCAATCGCTGCACCGAGGTCAGCAAATTCAACAACTGGTTTTTTACCGCTATAAACAAAATTTACCACATCTTCTACTTGCCTCATAAGCTTTATAATCTGATGATCTGCCGCTCCTGAGGCTGAACCAACGACGCGTTCCTCTAATAACGGTGCGCATTCCTTATCCTTTTCCCAAATTTTGATATAATCGTGATCCCAATCGGGGGCAATCATATACAACACGCGCAAAGACAATTCCTCCTTCCCACCCCTGAATATAAAACTTAATGTTCTTTTTGTGATTCATTCACAAAACTGCTGTAACCCATACAAACTTCCTCCGCACCTAATTGAGCGAGTATGAAAGCACTATCTAATTTGAACGCAGATCCAACAGCAAAGTCAGACATATAATTTCCTTAAAGCGCCTTGCCCTCCCAAACATACCAAGGTATTATTGCCGGAGAAAAACTCCCTGCTAAGAGGCTGATAGTGTACCCCTTAGCAAGGTCTTTACCTTGTTAATAAAGCCAGGTTAAACAACAATTTCACCACTTAGAGCGAACACAATCCCAAACAGCTTTAGCAATACCCGCGGATGCACCACGGACCCCGGCTACTATTGCTCCAGAAACTACCCCTCTTGGGGTGGCTGCTCTAGACTTTAGGATAACCCAAAGAACTACATCAAAAGCCCGTCAATATTCCAACACCGTACAAACCACCTGAATGTGAACTTGAACTTCCCATTTATTTTGTCCAATTTTAGTGTATAAACAAATCCTCCCAAGGCTACTTATGTCCCCGCGCCCGAACGGTTTACCTATAATCAGCCACCGAAATATCCCTGGAAATATGAATGCACTTTCATGCAAGTTCATATTTATAATATATAGTTGACGAAATCTAGGTTATTACGTCAAAAATATGGCATATATTAGTAAATTTATGCTTACTTATTTTATGTTCTTAAACTTAGTAGTTTATATTATGAACAATAATAATGAAAGTAAAATAAGATTTTCTTAGTTTACAAAATATACTAAAAATATATAAATATAATGATAGAAATATTTATTTTTGCAATTACAATCAGAATCATAGATTTAGTTAACCCATTTATATTTCAAGCGATTATTGATCGTATCATTCCGTTTTTGGAAAAATTTGAGAAAGATCATCCGCGCAAGGTTTCTGCTCCATGATGGTTCACATGCAAAAAAGCCCGCCAAGCGCGGCTTTTAACCACGCAAAAAATCGTCAAAAATTAAGAATTAGAAAAGTTGGAAAAGATAAATGGTACGGTTGGTGGGATTTGAACCTACGACCTCTGGTGCCACAAACCAGCGCTCTAACCAACTGAGCTACAACCGCATAAAAGAAAATCTATCATAACTGTTCACGATTTTGTAAACATTTATTCTCTGCTTATGTGACATAAGGAAGATCAATAAAGTTTGCAAGCCCCTTAAGAAAAATCTTACAATTTTTTGTGAAGAAAAAATGTTTTTTACAAAGAAAATTTTGCCCAATGCTCAAGACCATGATCGCGATAGCCTTGTATGTTGTCAACACCATCTTGTTGCATCATCTGCAAAATCTCTTTCAGAATAGTTATGACAAGATTTGGGCCTTCATAAACCATTCCACTATATAATTGAATCAAATCTGCGCCTGCTTTTATTTTTTCCAAAGCGGTTTCAGCATTCTTTACACCGCCAACGCCGATAATTGCAATCTCCTTTCCTAACTTTTGACGCATTTTTGCAAGCACAATCGTAGAACGCTCAAAAAGTGGACGCCCAGAAAGTCCCCCCTCTTCATTTCGGAAATGTACATTATTAAGTCCTTGGCGTGAAAGAGTCGTATTGGAAACAATAAGACCATCAAAATCAGAATGCTGTATTTCTTCAGCAATATCATCCAATTCTTTTTCTGATAAATCTGGTGCAATTTTTAAAAAAAGTGGAATCGAAAATCCATGCTTTTTCTCTTGCTCCTTTCGCGCTTGTGAAATGGCATTCAACAAAAGATGCAAACTATCACGAGTCTGTAAATCGCGTAAACCTGGTGTATTAGGAGAAGAAATATTAACCGTAAAATAATTCGCAACATCATAAAAATGAGCAATGCCAACAGTATAATCGTCAATCTTATTAACCGTATCCTTATTGGCTCCAATGTTGACCCCTACAACACCAGTTTTTTGACATATTCGTAGTCTATCGTAAACAACTTGATGCCCGTCATTATTAAAACCCATTCTATTAATAATTGCTTCATCTTCTTTTAAACGAAAAAGCCGTGGTTTAGGATTGCCAATCTGAGGTTTTGGTGTCACTGTTCCAATTTCAGTAAAACCAAATCCTAAACGAAAAATTTCATTAACAACCTCTGCATTTTTATCAAAACCCGCGGCAAGACCGATAAAGTTTTTAAACTCAAGGCCTGCAATATTTACACACAATCGCTTATCAACAATCTTTTGACAACCGTTTAATCCACTTTTTAATCCGACAATCGCTAAACGGTGCGCATGCTCTGGATCCAACATAAATAAAGCAGAACGGCCAATACAACGAAAAAAACTCATCAATCCTTCTCCACAACATAAAAATGATCCATCACACTTCACATACACCTTTTAACACAAAAGATCGCTAAAAGAGCATATCATTCATATAATACCCCACCCTTTCATAAGAAAGCTTATCACCTCATCGGCATTCACACGAATTTTTACGGAACCTGAATAGAAAATAATTTTCTCTTTTCACAATTGTTAGTAATTAAATATGTTTGTAAATCCTAAATCTTATAAAATATGAAATGCCCATATGACGTATGACTTGAGATATCAATAGCTCTTCAACAAACTACGATCTTATCTCTTGCAAGCAAGCTCATAATCCCTTTATAAAAGAAAATGATCTCTATTCCCTAAATTCCTTGGTATAATATCGTTTTCAACAGAAAAAAAGGTTGCTCCATAAAGCTGTTTTTCTCCTAGCATTGAGAGTAAATAGTTCGTAAAATCATCTTACATTCATACCATTGTTGCGCCATTTAGCAGCGTAGTATTCAACCGTTTGTAATATATTAATAAAATTTTGAAGAATCTGTGTTGTTACCATTGCTGGTGCACAAAATACAGTTTTGCATCTATCGATGCTTGGTCTAACATACAGTTTAAGTAATGACAGTTGATCATTAAACATACACTTATCGTACTCGCGCCTTGTAAACCAAAACGATCTTGTAAAACCTATATCTCTCATATTTATCAACTGATAAAATATGTCTCCAATGGGAGGCAAACCCTTCATATAAAACAGAACTCCACATTGGATTGATAATTCTTTCTTTAAAGAAATATTTTTTAATGCTGTTCACCCTATTTCACGATACCATCCGTGATTGGATATAACGATAAAGCCCTATAAAATACATAAAACTTATAGAGCACAAGCATCTTTACGCTTATGGCACAACAAGCCAGCACTATCACACATTTTGCTTATTCTGAATATTTCTACAACTCTTAGTACTTGAGACGATTGATAAGAGGAATTTTATTTCTTTCGTGTTTTTTACCAACGTACCAGCCCTGTTTATGACATGCAAGTATTTGATTTTTTTAATGAAAGAGACTGTAATGGAGAAATTTTACGATATTCAACGTTATGATTTAAGTTAAAAGGGATGATTTATCATCATAAATCAATGCGTCATTTTCTGTTAAAATTATAATCATTTTCAACCTATGCAATAAAGTACAAATAGCTTTTAGATAAGCTTATGCTCCTCATTTCTCTATCGCTTGCTGAGTTAAGAGGAGGCAAACTGTAAGTTTTATGCCGCTTCATCGATCCATTTGCCCATCAGAGCTGAAACATAATTTTTTTATTCTCAATTCTCTTTTTATACCAATATATAATACTTTATTCACGAAGCTTCCTGAAAGAAGATACCGTTTTTATCAAAAAAGCTCCTCTATGAGAAATATGTATTTCAAATAGAATTCATAGAGCTATTTATTAAGCCGCATAAAGTTATTGGAAAATAATATTAATGTTGTAGTATAATTCTGAAGATAAAATCTGCCCTTTCCTTTTTCATCAAAAGCGGTAAGTAAATTACCGTATATCGCTTACATAAAGGGGAAACCGCAATGCTTAAAGAATTTAAAGAATTTGCCCTAAAAGGTAATATGATTGATCTTGCTATTGGTGTGATCATCGGTGGCGCTTTTGGTAACTTGGTCAATTCAGTGGTCAATGATATTTTTATGCCAATCATTGGGCTTTTTACAGGTGGAATTGATTTTTCTAATATGTTTATTCAACTTGCTGGCGAAAAACAAGCGACTTTGAGTGCAGCCAAAGCAGCAGGAGCAACTATTAGCTATGGGCACTTTATCACTTTATTGATCAATTTTCTCATTATTGCTTGGGTTCTTTTTTTCTTCGTTAAAGCTATGAATAAAATTCGTAGAAAAGAAGAAGGAGAAAACCCCAAAAAAACCTCTTCAGAAGAACAACTTTTAACAGAAATTAGAGACCTTCTAGCTAAGAAAAAGTAAATTTATACAAGATTTATATCATGGAACACGAGGAAAAAACATTTCCACAGTTGTTCCATGATTGGGTTTTGAGAACAATAAAAATTCTCCCCCTCTTTCTTCCACCATTGCCTTACACATAGGAAGTCCTAGGCCTGTACCCATAAAAGCACTGTCACCAGATCGACCATCTTTGCGCTCTACTTGACCATAAGGTTGTAGGGCCTGTACAATCTCTTCTTGGCTCATTCCTATACCATTATCACTCACTGAAATTTTTACGCGTTCTTTTCTGTAAGAAACATGAATAATAATCTGACCACCCAAGGGGGTAAAACGAATAGCATTGGAAAGAAGATTCCATATAATCTGGCGAAACATTTGTTGTGATACAGGAATAAATGGAACATGTGGTGGAGCAACAATGCGCATGATAATACCATTATGATTGGCTTGAGTTTCAAGAAAAGCTATCGTTGCACGTAAACAAGATATCACATCAAATGTTTCAGAAGTAAGGGAAGAATTACTCTGGTTATCGGAACCAGAGTAATTGATCTTTGAACATTCTAGTAATTGGTTAATGAGTGATAATATATGTTTTCCAGAGGAGATAATATCGCGTAAATATCCATGATAACGCTCATTTTCTATCGAACCAAAACGGCCCTCTCTCATAATTTCTGCAAAACCAATAAGAGCATTCAAAGGTGTCCGTATTTCATGAACAACTCCGACGATTTTATTCTCTTCTGCTTTTTTTTCTTCTGATAGAACTGTTTTTGTTATATCACGCAACATAACAGCATAATTGCCTTGCTGTGCCAAAAATACAATCGTTATAAAAACAGTTCTATTTTTATGACTTTTCGTCATTAAATCAGCTGTTTCACTGCATTTTAAAATCTGATTTTTTTTCTTTATACGGATTAATTTAAAATATTTTTCAACCAAAAATCGACTTGGCAAAGTAAAGAGTGAAGAGAGTGGTTGTCCTCGTAGTTCATTTATTTCATAACCCATTAATGCTAAAGCAGCCTTACTTGCTGATTGAATAAAGCCTTGTTCATCTAACCATAAAACACCATCTGTTGCTGTATCCAACAATGATAAAACTGCAGCGGGTTCTTTTATGAGCACTTGTTCTATAGCATTTACTGGCAATGTTTGTGGATGTGGTAACTGAATAGTTGTTTCTTCAACAAAGTTTTCTTCTTTTACTGATGAGTTCAATTCATCACGTAATTGCTCTGCAATCTCACGAAAAGCTGAGCGCTCTATCTCCGTAAGATGCGGCATTTCCGTCGCCAGATTTCCATCTCTTTTTTCTTGAACTTTTTCTTGTATTTTTAAAATCCCAAAACCACGAAACCCCTTAAGTTGCTTTTTAACATCAAAAATTGGCAAAGCCGACAATTCAACATCAAGCCATTTTGAGCAACCATCAACAGGCCATTGAACAATCTCTTTACTCCACGGCATAGCTGCTTCAATAAAACGACTGAGAACCAGATATCGATCATCATTAAATTGATAAGCAAGCTCATGAAAACTACATCCTAAAATAGAGGAAGAGAGAGGCCCAACAACTTCAGCTAACTCTTTTGAAACTTCACAAAATAAACCGTTGCAATCAATTTCCCATGTAAAAGGCCGAGGCAAAAGCTCTGGTGTAAAACAAAAAGCTTCTTGCTTACATTCTAATCCACTTGTACTTAACTCATCTGCTTTTAATGACATAACTAAAACTAAAAAGTGTTGGATTAACTCTCAAACGAATAATGCTAATTTATTTAAAAATACCTGCTCTCGTTAAAAACTTGATATCTCATTATCAATTATCTGTAGCAAAATTTTGACTGTTTCACCAACAAAACAAGAGTAAAAAATCTTCCAACACTATTACTTGTTTCCCTATTGTTGTAATAAAGCTTGTTACAAAGAAAAATGCCCCTCACATAAAATAGTAACTCCCAAAAGAATGTACTTATTTCATGTACTCATACACCTGTCTTAAAGAAGCACCTTGTTCCAAGCTTATTTTATTATGGCGGCATCGGTAATGTTGTAATGTAAAGACCTCATAAAGAATAACACAGCATTATGATTTTACCTTTTTATTCTTCTAAAAGAGCTCGCTCGCACTATTATTATACTCGCCCAGTCCATAATATATCCAATAGTTTTTGTATTGGAAAATGTTCATAAGAGGTATTTTTATTCCTTTTAAATATTTTTTTATCCTCCACCGCTTCTACTATGAAGTACAAAACGATTTTGATTGTTTCAATATAAACAGACTTGAGACGAGAAAATTTTACGATACTTGAGGCTTTTATTCAATAGGAATAAAGATAAATTATCTTTGTAATTCAATATATTATATTATTAAAATCAGAAGCTAAAAAAATAAATAAAGATTCTCGTAAAAACACCTTATCTTACGCAAAGACATCCAATAATCATAAATTCGTAGCGTTTTAAAGCATCCAAGATCTTTGGAGACTCTTCTTATGATGTTTTCCAGAATACTTTAAAGACCCTTTTTCATTAAAACCACTACAGAAAAAAACAAAAATCATCTGTTTTCTCATCAAAGATTTATTTCATTTATTCACATTCAAGACCCTCGAGAAATGTTACAAACATCTCCCCCCTTTTGTATCAACTTGTTCTTCTCATGAGCCATTAAAAGGTTGCTTTATTATTCTCTACTCAATTTTTTTAATAGGGCTCTCAAAAAATAAATAGATGGTCAGATCTGACTTAAAAAAATAAAACACACATTCGCTCTTTAAATAATGACTATCTGACATTTTAAAAATCGTATATTTTAAATATGCTCATTTATTTTCCTTCATTGAGTAAAATTTCACGTTTTCCAACGTGATTGGCGGCTCCCACAATACCTTTTTCCTCCATACGCTCAACAAGAGAAGCTGCTTTATTATAACCGATTGAAAGACGGCGCTGTATATAAGATGTTGAACATTTTTTATCACGCATAACAATCTTTACAGCTTGGTTATAGAGTCTCTCACTTTCTTCATCAAAATTTTCTTCCTCAGAAATTTCAGTCGTCGTACCAGTAGAAACATCATCATTGTTTTCGTCTTCATTATCCGTGACCGTTGCTAAATAATCAGGTTTTCCTTGCATTTTAAGATGAGCAACAATCGATTCAACTTCTTCATCAGAGACAAAAGGTCCATGAACGCGTACAATACGCCCCCCCCCTGCCATATGAAGCATATCTCCTTGACCTAAAAGCGTTTCAGCCCCTTGTTCACCTAAAATCGTACGACTATCAATTTTTGATGTAACCTGAAAAGAAATGCGGGTAGGAAAGTTTGCCTTAATTGTCCCCGTGATAACATCAACAGAAGGACGCTGCGTTGCCATAATCAGATGGATACCTGCTGCACGCGCCATTTGCGCTAAACGCTGAATGGCATTCTCAATTTCTTTCCCTGCCACCATCATAAGATCAGCCATTTCATCAACAATCACGACAATATAAGGAAGCTGTGTAAGATCCATGGCTTCTTCATGATAAAGCATTTCCCCTGTTTCTTTATCAAAACCCGACTGTACAGTACACATGATCGTTTCACCTTTTTGAGCCGCAAGAGCAACGCGTGCATTAAAACCATCAATATTACGCACACCTAATTTCGCCATTTTGCGATAGCGCTCTTCCATTTCTCGAACCGCCCATTTTAAAGCGGTGACCGCTTTTTTAGGATCTGTTACAACAGGTGTTAAAAGATGTGGAATGCCATCATAAACAGAAAGCTCTAACATTTTAGGATCAACCATAATCAAACGACACTGCTGGGGCGTCATCCGATAAAGAATCGATAAAATCATTGTATTAATTGCAACAGATTTTCCTGATCCGGTTGTCCCTGCAACCAATAAATGAGGCATTTTCGCTAATTCGGCAATAACAGGTTCCCCATTAATTCCTTTCCCCAAAGCAAGAGCAAGCTTAAATTCACTTTCACGAAAAGAACGCGTTTGGATTAATTCCCGTAAATAAACAGTTTCACGAACCGCATTAGGCAACTCAATCCCAATAACATTCCGTCCAGGAATGACAGCAACGCGTGTGGAAATAGCAGACATAGAACGTGCAATATCATCAGAAAGATTAATAACACGCGATGACTTTACACCTGCAGCAGGCTCAAATTCATACATTGTTACAACTGGCCCTGGATGGACATGGATAATTTCACCCTTAATGCCAAAATCTTCCAAAACACTTTCCAAAAGTCCAGCGCCACGTTCTAATGTTTCCTGAGAAATCACCGTCCCTTCATGGAAAACAGGTTTCTGTAATAAACTAATCGGGGGAAACTCATAAACATCACAGTCAATAGATTGAATATTTTTCATAAAAGAAGAATTATGATTGCCTAAGGGCGCGCGGGTAGATTGCAATGTTTTCGTTTTATCGCTTGCTTGCATCACAGAAAACTCTTTTGAATTCTTTGTGACATCCTTTGTTTGGCAATCTATAGCATTATGGGCAACAGTATTATGGGGTTCCTCTGTCTCTATAGTATCCCCAGTGTTACTTAATACCTCAGTATCATTTAACATATGAGTGGAATCTTCAACAGAAAGCTTAGAATGATACTCTTTAGATTCCCTTATAGGATCATTACTCGTATTCATTAAATCAGAAATTTGCTCAACGCCTCTCATCCTTTCCGCTGAAGATTCTGATGTAATTGAATCATAGAGTTGCGGAAAACGGTATTCAAGAACACGGTAAAGAGCCGTTATTGAGTCATCAAAGGTAGAAGGGATATCAAGTGTATCATGTTTCGTTTCATTTGTTACATCAACCGGTGTACCATCCTCTTTTGAAGTTTGAGTATCCACAGGCTCAAATATCAAAGACCCACACTCAAAAAATGCATCATCAGAAAGGTGTAGAGCAGGCTTTATTTTTTGTAGCTCATTTTTCACGTATAATTCATGCTCTTGGTTATCTTCCTCAAGGGAAATATTGGCTGATGGTATGCTAATAGCTTCCTGTGACAACTGCTTTAAAACTGTTGAATGACAAACTGAGGTTTTATTCTCTATCGAGAGGGGATTAATGACTTTTTTTGTCGATAGAATATTTGTTGTTTTCTTGTTAAAATGCGTAACATCTGTAATTTTTTTTCGATCTTGCTTCGTAAAAATTTTAAATTGTTTTGCAAAAACTGGATCTGTTTCTATACGACGACGTAAAATCTCAACTTCTGGAGTTCGTGTAAAACGGACATTTTTTCCGAGGGTAAATGCCTTTTTCCACACTTCCGGATAAGGAAATATATCTGTAATCTTAATAGACAAATCTTCTTTTGATGCGCCTTTCGTACCATTATCAGACAAAACAGACGTAGAAATAGATTTTGTTTTCGAATTATGCATGGGAACCCAACAAATTTATAGCAATGAGAAAAATGACCTTTTCAAAAAGAATTTATAGAAGCTATCATATGAAGGTTAATAACCTTTTGCTGATGGTTCCTTTTTAATGAAAAAAATAAGGTCAAAATGCATAATATTTTCTTTTAAAGTGTATGACAGCAATTGCTAAGGTTTATAATGTCCTATCGCGTGTATTCCATTTATTTTGAAAAAACTTCATGATAAAAAGCGTCAAGAAAGTTATCTATACCCCTCTTCGCCTCCCCTTTTATAAAAACGATTAGTCCCAATAATACAAACAGTTATAGAAGCATTGCTCTATTTAACCCCCATATTTGATGATCATAATACAATCTAATTTCTCACGTTTTTATAAGATTATCCTTGTTATCCCCACTTAAAAAGGCTTAGACTAAGATAATCATAGTTACATAAATACAAAATAGAAAAAGGGAGCGAATTATGTTTAATAAACGGAAATTTTATATCAATGGTTTATGGGATAACCCAAGTACGCCTCACGATTTTGACGTCATTAATCCATCAACAGAAGAAGCTTGTGCTGTCATTAGCCTTGGAAGCACAAAAGATGCCGATAAAGCAATTAATGCAGCGAAAGAAGCGCTTCCAAAATGGAAAATAACACCACCAAGCGAGCGCCTTGGATTCGTTGAAAAAATTTTAGAGATTTACGAAAAACGTTCCAAAGACATGGCTAAAACCATTTCAATGGAAATGGGAGCACCGATTGATATGGCGCTTAATGCGCAAACCGCAACCGGCAGTTCCCACATTCGTGACTTTATCAAAGCTTATAAAGAGTTTTCATTCCAAGAAACTTTAATAAAGGGAAATGAACACGCAATCCTTCACTACGATCCTATCGGCGTCGTAGGATTAATTACGCCATGGAATTGGCCCATGAATCAGGTAACTCTTAAAGTTATCCCCGCTCTCTTGGCTGGCTGTACCATGGTGCTAAAACCCTCTGAAATTGCACCTCTTTCTGCTATGCTTTTTGCTGAATTTTTAGATGAAGCCGCGCTTCCTGCCGGTGTTTTTAATTTAATCAATGGCGATGGTGCAACTGTCGGCTCTTACCTTTCAGCACATCCTGATCTAGAAATGATCAGCTTTACTGGTTCAACCAGAGCAGGAAAAGATATTTCTAAAAATGCCAGTGCTACTTTAAAAAGAGTCTGTCTGGAACTTGGAGGGAAAGGCGCAAATATCATCTTTGCTGATGCCGACTCAGATGCTATTCAGCGTGGTGTAAGACACTGCTTTTATAATAGTGGACAAAGTTGTAATGCACCGACTCGCATGCTTGTGGAACAAAACATCTATGACAAAGCCGTAACAATAGCCAAAGATATTGCAGAAACAACAAAAGTAGGACCAAACTGGCAAGAAGGTAATCATATTGGACCTGTCGTTTCAAAAAAACAGTATGACAAAATTCAAGATCTTATCCAATCAGGAATTGATGAAGGGGCAACTCTTGTTGCAGGGGGAACTGGTTTACCTATAGAGATGGAACGCGGTTATTATGTCCGTCCAACAGTCTTTGCTGATGTAAAACCTCATATGCGTATTTTCAAAGAAGAGATCTTTGGTCCAGTTCTCTCGATTCTTTCCTTTAGTACAGAAGAAGAAGCCATCACTTTAGCAAATGACACTGAATATGGTCTTACAAACTATATTCAATCACAAGATCGCAACAAATGCCGTCGTATTGCGGCACAAGTACGATCCGGTATGGTGGAAGTTAATGGACATGGATTACCTGATGGAAGCTACTTTGGAGGTGTGAAATTCTCTGGGCGCGCTCGTGAGGGGGGGCATTGGGGAATTAAAGAATTTCTCGATAGCAAAGCAATTTCGTACTGGTAAAATCTTATTAAAGACTTAATAGGAATCGTATGGTCATACAGAAAATAACGGATGAAGGTGCTCTTGGGCAACGTCTTGATCAGTGGCTTGCAAAACAATATCATAATGCGCTCTCACGTTCACGTTTGCAAACCCTCATCCGTGAAGGCTGTCTTAAAATTGATGGTCAATTCATAAAGGAACCAAAAACAAAATTAAAACCTAGCCAAATAATTGAATTGGCGATGCCTGACCTGCGTGATGCAGAACCTAGCGCTGAAGCCATTGCATTGGACATTCTTTTTGAAGATGATCATGTCATTGTTATTAATAAACCTGCCGGTCTTGTTGTTCATCCTGGCAATGGTAATTGGACTGGTACGTTGGTTAATGCCCTTATTCACCACTGTGGGAATAGCTTATCTGGTATCGGTGGTATTAAACGTCCTGGTATTGTCCATCGCCTTGATAAAAATACAAGCGGTGTTATGGTTGTTGCAAAAAATGATCTGGCTCACAAAAGTCTCAGTGTTCAATTTTCTGATCATGGACGAACCTGTGCATTAGATCGACGCTATCATGCCTTAATTTGGGGAATACCTCATCGCAACATCTGGACAATTGATGCATCACTTGGCCGTTCGCCTCATAACCGAACAAAACAAACTGTCGTCCATAACCAAAATCCTCATGCACGTCATGCTGTTACACATTTTTCACTGCTTGAAAAATATGCGACTCATGCAGACTCGACACCTTTTGCTAGTCTTCTGGAATGTCGTCTGGAAACCGGACGTACCCATCAGATTCGTGTTCATATGGCGCATATCGGACATCCACTCGTCGGTGATACGGTTTATGGAAATGCTTTTAAAACAAAATCAAACACTCTTAATCCCATTCTCAAAAATATAATCGATCAATTCAACCGACAAGCACTCCATGCTGCAAATCTTACTTTTGAACATCCTTCTACCGGTAAAGTTATGTCGTTTTCTGCACCAATGCCCCAAGATATGGCTAAACTTATTAAGCACTTTAAAAAAATGAATTGAAACTTTTTTCCATCTCAAGATTTCACAATAAAATATCTTTTTTTGAACAAAATTGAAAAATATGCTAGAGTGAAGTTACAAGGATAGTTGGTTATCTTAAACATGGAATTTGCCTTATTAGGGAATTCAGATAAAAGGAGGGTGCTATATGGCCCATATGAATTTGTTATCAGTAATCACAGGTGATGGCGGGTTAAACCGTTACTTAGAGGAAGTGCGTCGTTTTCCAATGCTTGAGCCAAAAGAGGAATATATGCTCGCTCAACGTTATCGTGAGCATAATGATTTAAAAGCTGCACATAGGTTGGTTACCAGTCATTTGCGTCTCGTCGCTAAGATTGCGATGGGATATCGCGGTTATGGACTCCCCATTGGGGAAGTCATTTCAGAAGGTAATATTGGACTCATGCAGGCTGTCAAGCGTTTTGAACCAGAGCGTGGTTTTCGTTTGGCGACGTATGCAATCTGGTGGATTAAAGCATCAATCCAAGAATATGTATTGCGGTCTTGGAGTTTGGTGAAAATGGGGACAACGGCCAATCAAAAGCGTTTGTTTTTTAATCTTCGTAAGTTAAAAAATAAACTTCAAGCACTTGATGGTGGTGATCTTAATACAGAGCAAGTAAAAGAAATTGCGACCCAGTTGAATGTCACAGAAGATGAAGTTGTATCGATGAATCGTCGACTTGGTGGTGATACTTCACTCAATGCGTCTCTTCGTACAAAAGAAGGAGAAAACAGCGAGTTGCAAGATTGGTTGGTGGATGAGTCTAACAATCAAGAACAAATTTTAATTGAAAAAAGTGAATTGGAAAATCGTCGTTCTATGCTTAGCAATGCTATAGACAATCTCAATGAACGTGAAAAACGCATATTCAAAGCACGTCGTTTAAGCGATATACCATTAACTCTAGAAGAACTTTCTGGTGAGTTTAACATTAGTCGAGAGCGAGTACGACAGATTGAAATGCGTGCATTTGAAAAAGTGCAAAACTCTATCAGAGATTCTGCTTTATCTCAAAGTCCAGTATAAAACTTCAAAATTAGGTATAAAGCCAATGGTTTGCGTATTCTTAAATTGGAAATGAAAAAGCTATCTATTGGCTTTGTACTTTTAAATGAATCTCTCAAACTCTTTGAGTTATTGATATGTGCGCTTTAGTGAGTACGTTTAGGTGCGAATAAAATGGATGGTGAGGAATAACCTTTTATCTTATTTGCACCTATGTTTTATTCTTTTGCCCTAGAACTGTTAGTTTATCTTGTTGTGAAAGCCATTTCCCAATAACTTCATTAAAAATGGACTCACCTGTTGGACCTTTTGCAAAGGTTAACTCATTTATACGTCCGTTTTTATCCGTTAATACCAACCGCATCCAATTTAATTTTCGCATCAATTGTAAATTTCGATCGAGAAATGGATGATTTCTACTCAATGCAACAAGAAAAAAATCATCGTTAATCTTTGCAGAAATAGTTCTTGTTAAAGCCTGTCCAATGGATTGTTCACTTGCTTTAAAAGTCAATGCTTGAACATTGCTTATCGCTTGACCTGAAAATTTATCCGAAGGAATAAAAATAAGGTCCATAATATATGCAGCAGGAAATGACTGATCGGTATTACGACGTAAAATTAACCGTAATGATAGCCCTTCATCGGGAATTGTTATATCACCTTGTATAGCCATTTCTTCTGGAGCCTCCTTTACACGAGATTCCCTTATAAGCGTCCAGCGAACACTTCCCGTTGCTACCTTTTCTGCATCATAATTTGTCCGTGCTTGATAAAAAACAGCTTCACCTGATTTTTCAAGCGATTGCAAATTGCTGGCTACAACTGTTGATATTCCTTCTTCATCGGAAGAATCTGCCGCTTGTTTTAAACCAACATCAACTTCACTCCCATCTTCTAATAAGCGTTGTGTTAACTTTCTCTTAACCGAAAGCACCTTTGGTAACCCATGAGAAGCTTGAAGATTTTCTTCCAACAACTGGTGATCATTTGATACAAATACACGCCCCCCAATAAAAAAAACACCAACCGTTAAAACAATAAAACTCACAACAGAAACAGCACCTATCACAATACGCCTTTGCACCAATGATTTATTAGCACGACGTAAAGCTTGAGAAAAAATATGCGAAACAATATGCGGATTATCTTCTTGTGAAGGAGAATCCTTTAACGCATAGCGATTAACATGTTCAGAAGGGACATAAGCCTCCATATTAACAGGCTCTGCCTCTGGCATATCCGATACACAAGGATCATCAAATACCTTGTTACCCTTTGGACATGTAACAAAATCCTGCTTGCTTTTTGTATTTATCCCTGAAAATTCATTATTCTTTGGTAATATAGTCTCTTTTATATATTTTTTATCTTCATTTATATTTATGGGATTCCACCCAATAACTGAAGAAAGCAACTTCTTTTCAACTGCTAAATATTCTTCTTCAACAGTTTCAATAGCATTTTGGAGAATCTTTCTTTGCTCATCTGCTATTTCTTGCGGCATTTTCGCTGTTAAAAATTGATGTTCTAACGTTTCGATAGCCCGTTTATAAATCCTCTTACGCACTTGTGGTGTAACATTATTTCGCGCATTAATTGCTTTTTTTAAGATTCCAACGAAATCTACCATTTCCTCTATAATCTCTCTTAAACTGAGAAAAGAAACCCCAGCCCTAAAGCCAAAACACTTTTTAGCCTCATACATTAATTGTCATTTATATCGGTGCAACTATCGTAATAGTGTAAAATGAATATGAAAAATAAACAATGTTATTTTACACCTTTCTCTTACGCGCTCTTTAAAAAGCTCTTTGTTAAAAGACACAGAAATGAACAAAGAATCTATATAAAAACCTAAAAACAATCATCAATCTGCAAAGGGATCTGTAATAAGAATAGTATCTTCACGCTCTGGGCTTGTGGATAATAAAGCTACTTTTGTATTAATCAGCTCTTCGATATAGCGTATATATTTAACAGCCTGCACCGGTAAATCTTCCCACCTCAATGCATGAGCTGTTTTTTCCTTCCAACCTTCTAATGTTTCATAGATAGGCCTTACACGGGCTTGAGCTCCCATGGAAGAAGGTAAATAATCAATTTTTCTACCATCAAGCTCATAACCAATACAAATTTTTATTTCATCCAAACCATCCAGAACATCAAGTTTTGTCAATGCTATACCTTGCACACCACAAATTGTTACCATCTGACGCACTAAAACTGCATCAAACCAACCACATCGACGCTTTCTACCCGTTACAACACCAAATTCATGTCCATGTGTCCCAAGAAATTCACCAATATCATTTATCTGCTCTGTCGGAAACGGCCCCTCTCCAACACGTGTAGTATAAGCTTTTGCAATACCCAAAATATAATGAATGACTCTAGGTCCCATCCCAGATCCTGTACATGCCTGCCCAGAAACTGTATTCGATGATGTTACATAAGGATAAGTTCCAAAATCATTATCGAGTAAAGCACCTTGTGCCCCTTCAAAAAGAATGTGCTTTCCCTCCCGATAGCCCTCATCTAAAAGATGCCACGTACAATCCATAAAGGGCAGAATTTTATCTGCAACTTGCATTAATTCATCATAAAGTGCCTGAGAATCAATCTCTGCAACACCCATTCCACGACGCAAAGCATTATGATGCCTCAAAAGTCGCTCAATCTTAGCCATAAGCGTGTCTTTTTCTGCTAAATCCATCACTCGGATAGCACGACGTCCTACCTTATCTTCATAAGCCGGTCCAATCCCACGCTTTGTTGTCCCAATTTTTAAACCTGATAAACCGCTTTCTCGAATTGCATCAAGGTCACGATGCAAAGAAAGAATTAAGGGAGCATTTTCAGCAATCCGTAAAATTTCTGGTGTAATTTTTATCCCCTGATCACATAGTTTTTTTAATTCTGCAACAAAATGATGAGGATCAACAACGACACCATTACCAATGATTGATAATTTTCCACGAACTAAACCAGATGGTAAAAGTGATAATTTATAACTCACTCCATCAATAACCAATGTGTGGCCAGCATTATGCCCCCCCTGATATCTTACTACGATATCTGCGCGCTCAGATAACCAATCTACAATTTTACCTTTGCCTTCATCACCCCATTGTGTACCCACAACAACTACATTGGCCATAACTTTCTCCGTCGTGTTTGGTCAAAAAAAACCGTATCCAAAAACAAATACTTCCTTATAACGAAACCTTAGAGTAAGTGCGACTCCTCATTTCAGATTTTCTCAATCTTCAAGGAATTAAATTTTTACATTTATAATAATAAAGATAAGCAAATACCAAAATATTCTAAATCTGTCATTTTTGTTAGAAAAAGTAAAAAATTAGAATTTCAATTTATGCTTTTCTCCCCTGATAAAACATTCATTTTCCCTCTTAATCTATTACAATTCATGTAAATGATTCAGAAGTCGTTCTAATATAAGAATACGAAAGATCATCATAATCTCTCGTATCCTTTTTCTGTTTCAAAACGCGTTGTGAAAATCACCTGTCTTATTTAAAGCTTTGCCTTTTCAAGTTGGAACGCCCATTCAAGCCATTGTGTTAAAATTTCAAGGTCGGAAGCCTCGATTGTTATACCCGCCCAAATTCGAATCCCGGGAGGAGCATCACGATATGAACCGATATCATAAGCAACACCTTCCTCAGCAAGACGATTCACAACTGCTTTTATAAAAGATACTCGCTTTTCAGTATCTAAAGCCGTAATCACTGGATCCACAATATCTAAACAAATAGATGTGTTAGAACGTACCTCAGGATCTTTTGCTAAATATTCTAGCCATGGTGTTTTACGGACAAAGGCATCGAGTACAGAAGAGTTTTTCTCAACCCGCGCTCTTAATGCCGCAGCCCCTCCTAGAGACTTTGCCCACCTCAATCCATCAAGAAAATCCTCAACACAAAGCATAGAAGGCGTATTGATTATCTTTCCTTTAAAAATATCTTCGTTTAATTTTCCATTTTTTGTCATACAGAAAAGTTGAGGCATAGGCCAAACTGGAACATGATTCTCAAGCCTCTCAACAGCACGAGGACTTAAAATCACCATACCATGTGCTGCTTCACCTCCCAAAACTTTTTGCCACGAAAAAGTAACAACATCTAATTTTGAAAAATCAAGATATTGTGCAAAAGCTGCAGATGTTGCATCACAAATGGTCAATCCTGCTCGCTTATCCGGAATAAAATCCGCATTCGGAATACGTACACCAGAAGTTGTCCCATTCCATGTAAAAACAACATCACGATCAAAATCAAGTTGTGTTAAGTCTGGGATTTCACCATATGGGGCTTCAAAACGACGCACATCAGAAAGCTTTAATTGCTCAACAACATCTTTATTCCACCCAAATCCAAAACTTTCCCACGCCGCCATATCAATGCCACGCTCACCTAATAAAGACCATAGAGAGGCTTCAACAGCACCGGTATCTGAACCTGGCATAATTCCTATACGATGATCAGAAGGAACCTCAAGAATCTCACGGGTTAAATTAATAACTTCAGCAAGTTTTAATTCTGCTTCTCTTGATCTATGTGAACGCCCAACTAATGCACTTTTAAGAACATCAAAAGTCCAACCAGGTCGTTTGCTACAAGGACCTGAAGAAAAATTAGTATTATTGGGACGACTGTTTGGTTTTTGTAACATTATCATTATTTCTCCCCTTTTCGATGTTTTGTTTCCTTTATAAAGGAAAACAAATTGTTATAAAGACTAATCAAACGTCTTTTTAGAAAAAAATCAAAAATGTTTTCTATTATTTCGTAGGCTTAAAATTCACGGAAACTTTGTAAAAAAATCTTTCTTAATCATGCCTCTAAATTGATTCTTTTAATTTTTTTCGTATTATCACCACGATAAGATAGCATTCTGATAACAGTACACTAATCTATCACAACATACCTATCAAGTTTATTTTACGATGAAGATTCATTGCTAACTCTCTAGAATAGGGAGATGAATTTATTAAAAAATCAATTATTTTTCTTTTGATGACTGGACAGAGAAAATTTTAATGTTATAACCGCACACGCTCTATATTTTTTATGAAGCATGCCCAGATAGCTCAGTAGGTAGAGCAGCGGACTGAAAATCCGCGTGTCCGTGGTTCGAATCCGCGTCTGGGCACCACTCTCTTTTTTATTCCTAACAGTTTATTGTTTTCACTAGTATTTTTAAAGGTGAGGGATGCGTGAATAAAAGTAAGGGAATAGGATTTTCCAGCGTGTCTCTTAATTATTGTGGAGTCAAGACTTCTTCTCAAGGTATGTTCATTGATTCGAATACTCAAAGTTCTTTTGTTTTTAACAAAATGAATTCTTAAAAAATCTTTCTAAGTTTATTATAATTATTATACTTCAACATTAATTTGGTCCTGAAAATTTTCGATGATATCTGCTATATTAATGGGATTATCTCTATCAAAGTTATCCAACAGGGATAATTACTCTTTCTAAGAACTAAGAAATACGAAATCTTCAGTAAAAAACTATTAAAAGCATCAAAGAAAGCGATAATGCGTTTTCACAAAAGTTTCTTAAATTTATATTAAATCCTTTTAAACATAAAATACATTAATTTTTCATAATGATTTATCGTTTTGTCTGTTAATTGAAAAACCTGAATATCATAGATCTCTCATTTAAAATCTCTTTCTTACACATCGCAAGGGGAGCTAGCATGTGAATAGAAAACACTTTATGAACCATCTCAGAGTGCCAAGAGCTATAGCAACATTAAAACTGACAAAAATATATAATGGTATCAACTTTCTCTTCGTATACTGGTGTCCAAATATATTATTCGTGGAGGCTTTAGTATTATAGCATTCACAAGCATCGTCACAAAATAGGTGTAACGTGCCTTGAGAAATGCCTTTTGAAAGTCGGAAAGCCAAATTAAAAGAAAATGATCAAACGATTGACCACTTTGTACTTAGCCAACATCCTTTTCTCTAAAAAATTTATAAACCTTTTTTCAAAAATAAAACTTACACTACTCTTTCAACAAGATAAAATTTTAAAATCAATTGGTGTAAAGTTCAAAAATAATTATTCTCATTGTTTTACAAAAATATAAGTATTTTTTTAAAACTTATTATAAAAATTTATTAATTCATAACTTAATAATTATATACTGTAACCTATTGCTATAATAAATAAAGTACTTATAATATAGATGTACATAATTTGTTTATTATTATAAGTACTTAAATATCATGTTAGCTATTATATTATGATAATAATTATTTTTATCTATAAAAAATTAATAATCTACCATTTGAATATAGAAAATATTGAAGAATATAAGTATATTCCTAAATTAATATATACACGTTTTGCTGTTTGAAAAAAATAAGTCATATTTTCAAAAAGTACATTATGATTACTAGGGTGAGTTAGTAAAATAACTTTATTTAATAAATGACTGCTCTGTTTACTAAAAAATAAATTTGATTTATAAATAGGAGTATTAACAGTAACAGATGTTCGTTCTACTAAAGTTGTATATTCAGATGCTTTCACAACAGATAAAAAAGTTAACAATATAGCACATATGGCAAAGAAATATTTTATAACCATTTTTATAAATTACCTCCATTAATAAATATTCATAATGGAATTAACACAATTCTATTTTTATGTCTATATTATATTTAATAAAAAATAAAAAATTATAATGTATTCTATTTTTATAACTAAAAATTACATATTTATAATATAAATTAAACTACTATTAGATATATTTTATTTATAACTTTTATTTAATAAAATGTGAAAAAAACTGTTTTATATTGATTATTATTAAATAAATTTTATATATTTTTTAAACAAAATTAAAGTTTATAATAAACATATAAGATAATAAATTATTCTGTACTGGATATACCTTTTCATTAAAATAAAGAGGGATTGATCTTATTGCTATTTTTATTCTATCTTTCTCATGCAATGTAATACAAAGCTTCAGTTAAAATTATAACTATCCTGTCTTTGAATGAATGAGAGGAACGGTTTTTTTAATGGTAAGCGCGACAAAAGATGCAATCAGAACTTTTATAAAAGCACCAATTAACAAACCTAATGAACTTATTAAAACTGTTAGCAAAGAAGCCTGTGTCATATAAGCCACCCAAGGTATTCCAAAAGAATAGACAATTCCAATACCACCCACCATATTTATCAAAAATAATATTATAAAGTTTAACCGTTTCCAAAATAACTCAACCATAAAGCCAATGAAAAATGCCGCAAATGGAAAACTGATTAAATAACCACTGGTGACACCTGAAAACACACTGATTCCACCACGCCCTCCTGGCAATAGAGGCAATCCAATTGCAATAAGAACAAGGAAAAGAAGCGATGCTAGAGCTCCTCTTTTTGCTCCCAGTATAGATCCTGATAACATCGGAGCCATAGACTGCGCTGTAATAGGTACCCCCAGCAAAAAAGGCAGATGAATAGATGGAAAAAGACTTAAAACTGCGTAAATAGCAGCAAATAGAGCAATATAGGTTAGATCTTTTGTATTCACTAAACCATTCCTTCATTATGAAATAATCTTTAGTTATTGTTACCATTGATTAACAACAACATTCTGAGTTAAGAATACATTTTACAGCACGAGAAATATCTCAAGATAATTTAAATATATCCAAAATAAAGACTACTCTTTCTTTTTATAAATGAGAGGAACAGATTTTTTAATTGCAAGCGCAACAAAGGATGCAATCAGTACTTTTAAACTATCGCCTATCAAAAAAACCGATGACGCTATTAAAGCTTTTAGTAGAGAGATTTTCGTCATATATGCTGTCCATGGAACACCAAAAGCATAGACAACTCCTATACCACCTACAGCATTTATCACAAATAATGTTATAAGATTTAACCGTTGCCAAAACAATTCAACCATTAAACCAATAAAAAAAGCAGCGAATGGAAAACCTATCAGATAACCACTAGCAATTCCTGCAAAGACACTGATTCCACCACGACCACCAGGCAATAGAGGCAGTCCAATCGCAACAAGGACAAGAAAAAGAAGTGACGCTAAAGCCCCTCTTTTTGCTCCAAGTATAGATCCTGCTAACATCGGTCCCATCGACTGAGCTGTAATAGGTACCCCCAGCAAAAAAGGAAGATGGATAGGTGGGAAAAGACCCAAAACAGCATAAATAGCAGCAAATAAAGCAACATAGGCTAAGTCTTTTGTATTCATTTATTATCCTTTCATTATGAAAAGCTTTGATTATTATTAGATACTTTATCAATAATATCAGTATCATAAGAACGCGCTTCCAATGCTTCCGCTACTTCTGAAGCCATTCTTATGGTTCGTATAATTAAAGGTATTGCAAGAGCGACAATATTCGTATTCAGTCCACGTGCTTGCTGTGCTTCATGCACTTCAGTAAACTTTTCCCTCAAAAGAGGAATAAAGCGGATAGCCATAGAGATAACCATACTTACTTTTGATGGATTTATACCAAAATACCGAAATGGCTGAAGCCCTGCTTCAATTGAAGCCACCATATCTGAAACTTTTGTTGTAAATGAAATAAGTGATGATAAAGAAAAAAGAATAATAAGGCGTAATAGGACCTCGACCCCTGTAAGCAGACTACTAAAAAGAGTCTGAAATGCAAAGAGAAGAACTAAAAGTAATCCTACCGATTTAAACTGCTTTATCACAGTACGAAAAGGGATCTTGGCGATTCTATAGAATAAGACTAAAAGTAATAAAAATAGTCCAAGAAGTGGTATAGATGAAACCATTATTATAAAAGTTCCACATACCGTAAGAAATAATAACTTAACTCCAGGACTTAAACTATGAATAAATGTATCCCTTGGAATATATAAACCGATCATGACATTCTTCTTATATATTCCTTGATAGCAACAAAAGGTACATCATCAATTGCTATCTCCCCTCTCTCAAAAACAAGCACTCTATCAAATTTTTTGAGAAATTCCAAGTCATGTGATACAACAATCGCTGTTTGTGATAACTCTTCTATAACCTGTGCAACACGGAGTTTATTTCGTAAATCAAGTAATGTCGTTGGCTCATCAAAAACAATATAGTCTGGTTTCATTGCTACTACACTGGAAATGGCAACAAGTTGTTTTTGTCCACCGCTTAATAAATGAACTGGGTGATCTCTAAAAGCTTGAAGATCATAGCGCTGTAAAATTTCATCTACACGCTCCTTAATTTCATCTTTACTAAGCTTCAAATTTTTAAGACCAAAAGATAAATCTTCTTCCACTAGGGGTAAAACAATTTGGTTGTCAGGATTTTGAAAAACAAACCCTACTTTACGCTTTACCGCCTTTGCATCGCGCTTTGTATCAAGCCCATCAACACTTACAAACCCCTGAGATGGTAATTGAAGCCCATTGATAAGACGAACAAATGTACTTTTTCCAGAACCATTTGCACCAATAATGGCGATACGCCTTTCGGTAAGTTGTATAGTAATATTCTTTAAAACACACAACTCACCAAAGACTTGTGTTACCTTATCAAATTTTATAATTCCCAAGGTTTATTCCAATCAAACCCTTTATATTACTCCAGCTATTGTTATCGCTTAAGCTTATAGCCTAAAAGTAAAAATAAGCACCATAGAGGAATAATAATAACTGCCAAACTCATATCAGGCATCTGGACAGGAATATATGTCTCAAAAAAAGGTATTCTTATTCCTACCATATTCAAAAGTCGAGCCATTAATCCATTTTTCCCAAACCCACTTATAAGCATTATACAAAATAATAAAACAAGAAAGCATAAGCAAAGATAGTTCGCGTAAGGATATAAACCAAACGCATAAATAAAGTTTCTTTTTCTGTTCTTATGGGCCTTTCGAAATTTCAAATGAACAATAACAATAATAGCCCAAGTAATAAGTGCAGCAGCAGTTGCAAGAGCCATAATTCGCATAAAACTATTATCAGGAACGAAAGCATTAATAACGACGATTATTGCCGTACACAACGATGAGAAAAGGATAGCAACATAAGGAACACGAGCAGCATTCAGTTTACTAAAAATATGTGGTGCATTTTTTTGTATCGCTAAACTATAAAGCATACGACCATTCGAATAAATGCCACTATTATAAACAGAAATAGCCGCCATAATAACCACAAAATTCAAAATATGACCCGCAGCAGGAATTCCTACAGTTTCAAAAATTGTAACAAAAGGGCTACTATTTTTTCCAATCATATTCCACGGGCTGATTATCATAATAACGCTGATAGAACCAATATAAAAAATTATAATTCTCCACATAACTTGACGGATAGCCGCCGGAATTGTTTTTTGTGGATTAGAGGCCTCTCCAGCAGCAACACCAATAAGCTCGGTTCCTCCAAAAGAAAACATTACTACAGAAGTTGCTAAAATAACCCCGATAATTCCATAAGGAAAAAAACCGCCTTGATCCCAGAGATAATGGATACTCGCTTGATTTCCCCCTATTCCAGTGACAATGAGAAAAATCCCAAAAATAATCATACCAATAACAGCAGCAACTTTGATTAAAGCACAACCAAATTCAAATTCGCCATAAAAACGAACATTAGATAAATTAACTAATGTGACAAACAAAAGTACAATAAAAGATGACTTCCAATGATCAAATAGAATCCAATGATCTAGATAAAATCCAATCACTGTAAGTTCAGTCATACTGACGAGAATATAAAGAAACCAATAATTCCAACCTGTTACAAAACCTGCTAAACTCCCCCAATATTTATAAGCAAAAAAACTAAAAGCACCCGATGTTGGTTCTTCTACAGACATTTCACCAAGCATTCGCATAATGAAATATATCACCAGCCCCCCGACAAGATAAGCTAGAATAGCCGAAGGACCCGCCAATTGAATTGCCTCTGTTGATCCATAAAAAAGCCCCGTCCCTATAACACCACCCAAAGCAATCATTTGAATGTGGCGATTTTGAAGATTACGCTTCAATTCATTATCCGCATTCTTAAGCATTATTCTTCACTCCCCCCTCAATATTGATTGTAATCTTTACACGAAGGGGCGATAATATCTTCAACATATTTTTTTTCAATAGAAATTATAAAACAGAACATAAATCTATTTTTTTTGTCATAATGCAACTCCTTATCTTTCTGTGCATTATGTGAATGTTCCATTAAAACTACAGGAAGAAATATGCTTCGTTCTTTATTAAAATTAATGGCTTTCATTTTTGTTACACTAACAATTATAGCGCTCGTTATTGATAATGCACACTCCGTCATCACATCACATTGGACGATAACCCCCCTTAATAAAATTCTAGTAAATCTTCTGCAAACAGATATCTATAACCTTAATCAATCTCTATGTAAGATAATGCCTGATTTTTTATCCTCCATTTGTATTACTCTCACTTATCTACCAGCATGGATTATCTTTGCTGCTTTAGCGATAATATTTTGTATCTTAACTTACGAAAAACAAAAACCTTTTCAAAAAATATCATATACATATAATGGAGGATACATTTAAATTTGAAAAAGGTTTCTAGAGCTCACTGTACTATACACTACCGATGTAGCCTAGAGTCCCTTACCCTATCAACACAACTACAAGCCATTTGATTATAAAAACGGGTTAAAACGCTTTATTATAGTAAGTATATATATTTAATCATGATTTTTAATCGATAGCGACCACATCATTTTATTTGCATCAATTCAAAGAAATTAACAAATAAATTTAATCCGCGCCTATAAGAAAATCCTGCATAGGAAAATTGAAATAGATTGAAGCCTCTAGATTTTTCTGTAGCTGCATTTTGTACTTAAAAAGCTTTCTTAAGTTTAGTACTAGAAATCATATATAAAAAGTGTCTTCATAGGGGCATAGCCCTCACATAAAATAAAATACCATTGGGTTACACATTCACACGCTTGTTTTAAAACAACATCTCTCAATATGCCCAAGCCTATTTCATGACATCAACCATGAATGATGTAGTGGTAAATCCATTCAGCACCTCAATCTTTACACTGGTAGAGTAACAAGCCAACACCTTCACATACTTTTCAAGCCCTAAAACGTTGCTACACCCCTTGGTATTTGAAATGATTCATAAGAGATATTTTTAGCCCTTTCTTATTAGTTTTTATCCACGCGGGCTTCTCCCGCTTGTAACCTGCAAAAAACATTGTTTGGCTTATTCAACATAGGGGAGATTTAAAATAAGAGAAGCTTACGGTATTCAAAGTTTTAATTCAAGTTGAATAGAGATATAATTATAAATCAGCATATTGCTTTATTGAGAAAATGGCAAAATAACAGCTTCAATAAGGCTGCTCTCCTCTGAATCTGAAAATTGTCTCGCTAAAACATTAACTTTTTAGATATCTCATCCAAAACTTTCCATTAATCAGTATCCACACGAGAAAGATCCTCAATGAACTTCTTTTGATAAGCTAACTTCGTTTCTCATTCTATCAGCCGATTTTCATCCGACATGTTCAGACACCATCTTAAAATAAAAAACATGATTAATTTTATTAACTTTCCTTCTTTTTTTCCTACAAAATTGAAAAGTAGCTTCAACCAACTTCTTTCGTCTTATTTTCGCATTATATAAGGTTTATGATAAATTTTAGTTTCCTGAGCACTTATTCAATAAATTTCTTTCTTATCTTAGAATCAAAAAACATTTTTATCTTTACCAAGATATCTTAACACCATTTTTTATCGTAAAGATCTAGGTTTTCACAGCTTCTTCATTTGAACACTATCATAAATCGGCGGGAAACATTTTATAGCATTACAATCACAAGAATACTGCTTCCATGAATTTTATACAGTTCTCGTCCTTCAATTATTATCACATATTATAAATTATTGAAAAAAACGCATACTTGCTTTTATACATACTTTTAGCTATTACCCTCAAATTAGTTTTGTCTTATTGACTCACAAACCTATGCCGCATTAGCTCAGTTGGTAGAGCACATCATTCGTAATGATGGGGTCGCTGGTTCGAATCCGGCATGCGGCACCACTTTTTGTTTTTAATACATTGAAAGCTTTTCTTTTGATTCTCTGTTTTTCTCCACCTTTTAGACTATCTCTTGAGGCTTATATAATTTTACTTAGTTTGTTATTATTTTCTCCGTACTTTTCTAAGTAAAAGCTAACATCTTTTTTCTCCATCTTACGGCTCTACCTCACTTATATGCCTCTGGAAGTAACGCTTTGAAGCCTCTAAATACGTATCGTTTGTGGATATACTAAAAAGCTGTGCACATTCATGGGGTGAAACATATCTATCACCATTATCACAAAGCATATTATTATCTTTCTATTTTTTATGTTATGTAAATAGGTGAAAATGCTGGGAGGGAACAATTCCCTTTCTAACTTCAAGTAGCTTTTATAAAAATCTTTTGTATACCTTGTGTTATTGCACCTAAAAAGATTTCAAAAGCTTGATTAATTGGTTTAAGATGTTGTTGGAAACCTAGCTAATACAACACTAGACAAGATAATATTATTGACCAAAACGCTTCATATGAAGAAGATGAAGGCGTTATACATATGAAAAAATACATAACCAAAACTTACCGTTCAAGTTTGTTACAGTACAATATTCTTTTAAAAGTTATTAAATATCATTGATCTATAGATTGAATATGCTCCTCTAATATATTGTTTCAGTTAGGAACAGACTATAAGAGAGAGATAAAATATCCCACTATGTTTTCATGTAGATATATTTTATTTATAAAAAAATTTACGTAACAGTTCATTCGAAATCCTTTATGAAGGTATTTTTTTAGGTAAATTAAGAAACTAGAGAAAAAACAAAGAACAATTAAATTAACTATAGCTTTTTTGATTAAATATGTATAATACGTTATGTATTCGATATATTGATTCTAAGATAATTTATAGGTAGAGAGTGTTTAACTTTAGTGCCTTTTTTGTTTTTATAAAAGTTTCTATGGGATAAATTATGGATTATGAAATTATTTAAGAATCAATGCCTATTATTTCATTAATTATTATATTCCTTACTTTTTTGAAAAGAGGTTCTTTACTAAAAGTATTTGTTTTTTTAAATAATTTTCCTCTAAGTTATTCTAGATAAATTATATTTATATGTGAAGTATCTGATTATAAATTTATAAAGTGGTTTGTTAAAAATTATTGTGTTTAGGCTTAAAAGGAAAATAATTAATACAAAATGAATATTATTTAAGGAGTTTTTCTATAATAAAAAGTTATATGAGTTTTAATAAAGTTCATTAAGATGGTTTTATCTCAATTAAACCCTCTAGCTTTTTTGTGCTTTAAAATTGAATAGATGTAAGTTTTGAATTCACGTCCTGCTTTATGTAGGCTTTATTATAGGATTAAGAATAATGCGAAAAATATCAACAGAAGGGCTTGCACTGATTAAGCAATGGGAGGGTTTACGTTTAAAGGCCTATGAGGATTCTGGTGGAATATGGACAATTGGCTATGGGCATACAAGTGCAGCTGGCACCCCAAGTGTCCATAAAGACATGCAAATTACAGAAAAAGAGGCTGAGAGAATCCTTTGTCAGGATTTGAAAGAGTGTGAGGTCGCTGTTGAAAAAGCTGTTACTGTTCCTTTAAGTGATGAACAATTCGCAGCTTTAGTGTCATTTTCATATAATGTAGGAATAACAGCTTTTTGCAAATCTACACTTTTAAAAAAGCTCAATAACAATGAATATGAAGCGGTACCAACTGAATTGCAAAAATGGACAAGAGTAGGCGGGAAACGTATCCAAGGTCTTGTCAATCGTCGGGCAGCCGAAGCAGGGTTATGGGCGAAAGGAGCTCGTGTTGCGCCTAATTATCATGTTGTAGAACCAGAAGGCGTAACGGGGATTTGTAAAATAGAAGCTCTTGCACCAATTATAGGCTCTTTTTCAGGGCTTGGAGGACTTTTTGCAGGAAATGGTCCTGTCCAATGGGCTTTAGCAGGCATTATGGTTTTAGCTGCTTGTACAGCGATGATATATATTGCTAAACGTTTTCAGGAACATCGCCTATGATCTTATGGATAAAGAAATATCTGACGACAACATCAGCAATCATAGCAGCTTTTTTTATAGCTTTAGCGAAAGCCTTTTTCCTTGGGAAAAAAGTTGAGAAGCAAAAACAAACAAAAGAAGCTTTTAATACAGCAAAAACACGCCTTGAGGTAGAAAATGAAATTAACAAGAAAAGTGATGCTGATGTGCGCAATAAGCTTTCTAACTGGATGCGCGACGAATGAACGAACTTCTTGTATTGGATGGCTGCCAATTTATTTGAATCGACAAGACATTAATGCCATTAGTCCAAATTTGGCAAGAGATATCTTAAAACATAACGAACAAGGTGAGCGTCTATGTGGGTGGAAACATACACGAAAAGTGAAGTAATAAAAATGCCATTCCTCTGAAACATTCATCAATGAAAAAATTTGAAAGAGATGAATCCATTCAAATTAAAAGCAGACTTTTAATGGGCTAAAACACTTTATGTAGTCTATTTGATCTTATTGGAGTGACAAGAGAAGAAAATATGCTGTGAATTGCCCTTAAAAGATCTTTTGATATAAGAAGTTGTCTTCAGCAAGAGTTATCTCTAAAAATCTGTCTCTGCCTAAAAAAGCAATCCGCAAAATTCTACATAGATATTGGCTTTTTGTAAATGACGTTGTTTCAATTTTTTACCACAATGCTTTTAAAGATAGAGTAAATATTTTCGCACTATATTTTCTTTTTCATGCTAAAGTGGTGCAAGAGCATTGCGGATAATATGATTTTTCTATAGGTAAGCTGCTTTCTATCTGCTAAATAACATACAATCCCAATGGAGAAAGTAAACGCCCGTTTTCGCCTTCATTTTTTAATTCAGCTTTTTACTTTTAAAAAAGCGCCAGCATAATTTCTTGAAAACAATAATACCAGTACCTTCTTTGAAAATATTATTATAATGTCTTGCAGGTTCTTGTGCCTTTTTTAAAGAAAATCTTGTGATAAGATCAAACTCCATTTCATAGCGCTTGTCGTGATGTGTATAATGAAATAACCAAAGATGCATATTATTTTTCAAATATTCACCCCCCCTCTTCTATCACAATATCTATCTTGAGGAAAAACTTTACGAATGCTGCTGATCAATCTATGAAATAGTCTTCTAATTTACCTTCTTATCCACCTTTTCACGCATTGCCCATTCACCTTTTTGGGGCCGTTCTTTAGACCTCCTTTAATTTTTGATATAAAATTTTGCTTTAACTTTTATTTTTAGTGGATTATAAAAGATAGTAGAAATGTATCCTTGTGCCTCTTTATTCACTTTTACTCTCATTTCTAATGCACTCTCTGCTGATACGTTGTAACATTTTTTATATTCAATATATATTTTTAAATTTATTCGTAACTTGCTAGAAAAGTTTCTCTATTTTGATACAAATCCTTCTATCAGTTTACTTTTTTCAAAAGATTATGGAAAAATTCTCAACAGACTTTCGAAATTAAAAAACTTTAATTCATATTGTTTCTCTGTTTTAGAAATCAAAATTGGTAATGCTCCGTTCGTTAACAGAAATTGTATTATTTTAAGAGCAATCTATATAAGGTGGTATAATCTCTTTTATGAAATTAACTAAAAGTTTTTAAAACTTCTAGCATATTGTTTAAAGCCAAAAGGCACTTTTCTTTATAAAAAAACATGCCATCATCTGATAATTCTTCCGCTGACACAAATACTTTCCATAATAACCTTTAATACCACAATAGGGTGAGTCAAAAACAAGGTATTGGGACGTCTAAAACGTACAATAGAAACAGGGCCAACTTAAATGTTCAATGCGAACACTTGCCAAAGGATCGTCAATAAGTTTCAGTATACCTTCAAATTGGAAAAGTTTAAACCGAATGCGACAATGGATTTCAACTCTCATCGTATGAGATTGGTTATCTTCTCACTACTCATACGCTTGTAAAGATAAAGTTTTTTGCTCCCTTCTAAATTCGTAAAAATTTCTGCTTCTTTCTTCATTAAGCGTTGAAACAATTCACAGCAATTCGTTTAAACGCTAACCTTTTCATAAAAGAACAATCGTAGCGTTATAATATCCTCCAAAAAGTTTACGGCATTACTTGAAAGATTTTTGCCGATTTCAGCGAATAGAATGAATTTCCGTCTAAAGAAAATACCCCGACAAAAGATTTTATGTATATGCTATAAGAAACATCCTCAAATAAATTTTGATGATTGTTTTTGTAAAATTTTTTTGTCACCAATATCAGCAACTGGTGTGAAACTAACAGAAATATAGTTTTTTATATCCAATCATTTTTTATCTATTGTAGCCATCTTTTTACGACTTCAAATGATAAAAAATGGCCGCGATGTTAAATTGTCTTACATCAAACAAGTTTCTTACAAACTCCCCCTAATGGCTAAGTGATAACCCGTCCTCTATTTAAAAGAGAGAAAAACTTTTCTTTTTCATTTAATGATAAAATAAATATTATCCAATTACTTACGTCGTAATCATTCGATCAAATGGAAATCGCAATTCTTTCTACTCTTAGTAATCCTGCGTCCATTTATATAGGTTTAAGTAAGCACGCTATTAAAAATATTCATAATCATGCTTTAAGTAATGCTGTAAAAATCAATATCACAAAGATTCTGTTATCAAAAAATATGAAATTATATCAACAGTTGTAAGTGTAACAACAATCCAATCTTTAGATGATTGCATTTATATTAGAACTCTGTAAATCTCACAAATCTATCGTTGTTTATAAAGAACATAGCATTCATGGGGAACTTGGAGAAGCAATTACGAGATTACTTATGAAATATAAGCATTGTATGCAAATTTGTATCGTTAGAAATACCGGATGAGCCAATCTATAATGGAAGCTAATAGGATTGTTTTAGCAAGTTATAGAATAAGTCAAGAAGGTATAATGAAAACTATGTTAGCAATGACATAAGATACAAAAAACATGAAACTACATCTTAATACGCTCGTCCAGTTTAAACGCATCATAAATCATTGAGGATGCAAAAAAAGAGACTGATAAAAACATTAAATTGCATTGTCTTGCTTTCTAGTGGATACATTTTTAAAAAGATTAAAAAACATATTCTATAAAAAACAATACCATGTCCATATAATATATTATTCATTAATATAAGTATAAATACTATAGATAGTCTACAATATATCTCTATTTTCACTATAATTTATAAATTATTAAATAATATATTTTTATTTTAAAGTAAAGTTAGTTATAAACTGTATGTGCTTAATTTTATATTAAATAAATATAGTGTATTATGTTTTTTATAAATAGGAGAGGAAAAATACTTACAGCATTATTTATACCTATTTTTTCTATATCAACAGTTGTTATTCCTTTGCTCGCAGCGCTTTTTCCTTTTTATCCTTAGAATGCGTTTTAACAAAGTGAATAACAGATTTATGAAGTGTTATTTGTACTTTTTACTATTATTATTGGGTATTTATTGTCAATTTATAGAAGAGATTTTTGACCTTTTTCTTTAACGTTAACCACCAATATATATTTACATATACAATGATGCTCTTTTATAAAAAATTTTCTTTTTCTAAAAGTAGTATAAAAATATAACTTTCATTGCTTAAAAACATCTGTATTCGCTAAACTTTTGTGCGTAATCTCTTTGATTGTCTGAGCACCTGTCAATGTCATAGCTACCCGCATTTCATTGGCAAAAAGATCAAGCAGGTGAGTAACACCTTTCTCACCTGCTGCTGCAAGTGCATAAACAAAAGCACGACCAATCATAACAGCATCTGCGCCTTGTGCGATCATGCGTACTACATCAAGACCAGAGCGCACACCAGAATCCACTAAAATAACTAAATCACTCTTTACAGCATCCGCAATTGCTGGCAATGCTCGTGCCGTTGATAAGACACCATCGAGTTGGCGTCCACCATGATTGGAAACAACAATTCCATCAGCACCAGATTGTACTGCTTCCCGCGCATCTTCTGGATCAAGAATACCTTTTAAAATCATTTTTCCTTTCCAAAAATCGCGAATCCATTGTAGATCATGCCAGCTAATTGATGAATCAAAATTTGCACCAATCCAACCAACATAATCATCCAATGCAATCTTCTTTTTGAGATAAGTGGAAATATTTCCAAGATCATGGGGGCGCCCCATAATACCAACGTCCCAAGCCCAATGTGGATGTGTAAAAGCTTGTAAAAAACGGCGTAATCCAGCATAAGGACCAGACATCCCTGAATGCGCATCACGGTAACGGGCCCCTGGAACTGGCATATCAACTGTAAAAACCAACGTGCGAACACCAGATGCCCAAGCGCGCTCTAATGCATCACGCATGAATCCACGATCTTTGAGAACATAAAGTTGAAACCAAAATGCATCTCCAACGGCTTCCTGCACCTCTGCAATAGGGCAAACTGAAACAGAAGATAGAGTAAAAGGAATCCCTTTTGCAACGGCTGCACGCGCAGCTTGTACCTCACCACGGCGTGCATACATGCCCGTTAGCCCAACAGGAGCAAGAATAACCGGTAAATTAAGTGTCTGATCAAAAAGTTTGACTGAAAGATCAACAGTACCAACTTGCCTTAGAATCCTTTGACGTAGTGCAAGTGCTTGAAGATCTGTACAATTATGTCGCATCGTTTCTTCAGCATAAGCTCCACCATCAATATAATGAAAAAGAAAGGGAGGAAGACGACGCTTTGCAGCCTTGCGATAATCAAATGTTGAAGAAATAATCATTGATGACACCATTGTTCCTAAATAAAAAGAGAAGACATCCTAAAAAAATATAAGAGCCCCAATCTCCTATTTGATATCTTCCTAAAACGCTCTATTGAATAGATAGAGGTAACAGAGATTGCAACTTTCTAAAAAAACTCATTGATAAAAACAACGTCTTTCTTTCTCTGTCCCAAATTTTAAACCTCACAGTACGGAATAGGAGCAATAATATACTCACTCATATATTATTCATGTGCAATTGAAGTACTACACTTCCTGTAAATAAGTATCTCTTCAAAAGTGATTGCTTCTCCCTTTGATTCGGTATGATTTTAAGTTATTTCTCCCTCTAAAGATTATTTATACTATCTTTTATAATAAGATGAAGTCTATACTCATTAAGTATAAACGATAATTTTCTCCTCTCCCAAAGCTATAAAGTATTTATGCATACTTGAAATAAATCTGTGACGTACATCAAAAAATTTAATCTTCATAGAAATAAAAGGGCTTCCTCTCTAATAATTCTCCGCCAATAACTATAAATGAGTTCCTAAATTTAGAACATTCCTCATTAAAAACTATTACTGAATTGTAGTAAAAATTAATTATTAGCTCTTAATGATCAGTTCTATACGGAATAAAATATTTAAGCTCTAGAAAATGAAGTTAATAAAAGCATCTAATTCTTGCATGTCTGTTTTAAAAGCAGAATCCATTATTGTTATATCGGATTTTATTAACTGGTCGATTTATTATCATAATATATATGCATGACATATTGAGTAAGAATCAAAATTATTCTTTTGTTCAGCAAAAACGAACCTCTCATGGATAGAAACTGTTAAAAAAGAAGTAAAAGTGTCTCTCATATCCTCTAAAATGAGAGTGCAATTATTATGACTTTTAAAACTGAAAATAGAATGTTTAGTACCGGTTTTGTGAAGAATAACATTTTCTTACTTAAAATACATTTCCTACATATATTTTATCAAAATTCACCGTTTTCAACTCATTTAAAATGCTTAGACAATTTTAAACCCTGTGCTTGATAATGTGACCCAACATCATGCCCATAAAGGGCTGATGGTCGATTAAGCATATGCTCATAGACCAAACGACCAATAATTTGACCATGCTCTAAGATAAAAGGAACTTCATGGCTCCGCACTTCTAAAACCGCTCTTGCTCCTTTACCGCCCGCTTCCATATGCCCAAACCCTGGATCAAAAAAACCTGCATAATGTACCCTAAACTCACCCACTAAGGGATCAAAAGGGGTCATTTCTGCGGCATAAAGCGGAGGCACATGAACAAACTCTCGTGAGACTAAAATATAAAACTCATCAGGATCAAGAACCAGCTCCCTTTGACCACGATCAAAAAGAGGCTCCCAAAAATCTAAAATTCGGGCAGCGGCACGTTTATCAATATCAATAACACTTGTATGATGTTTACCACGATAGCCTATAAGCCCGTTTTTGTCTCCTTTTAAATTAATGGAAAGTCCAATACCTCCAGCACTAATATTAGGAAGATCATCCGATATCAGCGTTTCTTGCCTTTGTAAAGCATACAGCTCAGTTTCATTTAAATAACTTTGTCCTTTTCTAAATCGAAGCTGTGATAAATGCGAGCCAGTACGCACCAAAATCGGAAATGTTCGTGGGCTAATTTCCAAATAAAGCGGACCATGGTAACCAGCACAAATTTTATCAAACTCTTGAGCATTATCCGTAATGACCCGTGTAAAAATATCTAATCGTCCCGTAGAGCTTTTGGGATTGGCAATAGCAGATAAAAACTCTGGTAAAGCCAAACTTTCCAAAAGCGGAACAATATAAACACACCCTGTTTCCAAAACAGCGCCATCTCGTAAATCAAACTCATGCAACTTTAACCGTTCAAGCTTATCTAAAACTTTTGCCTCAAGGCCCGGCATAAAGGAAGCACGGATACGATAAGCTTTCTCCCCTAAACGAAGATCAAGGCTTGCTGGTTGTATTTGAGACCTATCAAACGGACTGTGCGCTTTCAGAAAGTTATTATCAATCAAAGCTTGTATATCTCTATCTGCTAAAATACCGCTTAGACGCGCCATATATGTTGCCTTCCCTTTTTACACTGTTTCTTTTTTGACTTAGATGATAAATTGGTGCAAGTTATTTTAGGATGATAAAAATTATTTTTTCTATTTTTTCCAAGTAATTTGTTGATATTTCGAACAATGAAAAACATTTAGTATAATACGCTCTTGAAAAAATAAGAAACGTTTAGAAATAAGACATCTTATACCTTCCCATTCTTGAATGTTACACAAATGATGTTATCATAATTTTCTATAACCCCCTTAAGAGTCCTGTTAGAATTTATATGATTATACGCCATCTTAGCGAAAATATTATTAACCAAATCGCCGCTGGTGAAGTTATTGAACGACCGGCAAATGTCGTTAAAGAACTTGTTGAAAATGCTATTGATGCCGGTGCAACACGCATTGAAATTATTACAGCAAATGGTGGAAAAAATTTTATAAAGGTAAGTGATAATGGTTGTGGGATTTCTGCTGATCAGTTAACTTTAGCTGTTTCTCGCCATTGTACCTCAAAGATTACCGATGACGTACACAATATCTGTTTCCTTGGATTTAGAGGAGAAGCCCTCCCTTCTATTGGTTCTGTTGCTAAACTCAAACTCATTTCACGGACAAAAGAGGCTGAGAATGCTGCTGAAATTTCCGTGACTGCAGGAAAAATTATAGGACCCAAACCAGCTGCTGCAAATCTGGGAACAATTGTTGAAGTTCGAGATCTTTTCTTTGTCACGCCTGCACGGTTAAAATTTATGAAAACTGATCGGGCTGAAACAAATGCTATTAATGATATGATTAAGCGAATTGCTATCGCATTCCCACATATCCGTTTTTCTCTTTCAGGACTAGACAGAACATCTATGGAACTGTTTGCGACAGAAAATAATACTCAAGGACAATTACAACGTATTACCCAAATTATGGGAAAAGAATTTGCCCCTAACAGTATTGCACTGAATGCTGAACGCGAATCCGTACGCTTAACGGGGTTTGCTTGTTTGCCATCTTTCAACCGAAATAATAGTCTTCATCAATTTGCTTATGTTAATGGACGTCCGGTGCGTGATAAATTTCTATGGGGAGCAATTCGAGGTGCTTACGCTGATGTCATGACACGGGATCGTTATCCTGTCGCTATTCTTTTTATTGATCTTCCTCCTACCGAGGTCGATGTTAATGTTCATCCAGCCAAAGCTGATGTGAGATTCCGTGATCCAGGATTAATTCGTGGTTTAATCGTTGGAGCAATTCGTGAAGCATTGCAGCAATCTGGTATTCGTCCGACTTCAACTCGTTCTGAAGCAATGCTTACAGCTTTTCAAACACAAAAGCCGTTGATACAACAACCATTAGGCAATTTAAAAAACGCTCACCAATCCCCTTCTTATAGCCCGCAGTCTCATCATTTTGCCGCCGCTTCAATGATTCACAAACCATTGGAGAATACCAGCTCTTTTGGTTTAAAAGAAGATGCCACGCCTATTATAGAGGGCTTAAATACACCAAGTGGTGCTACCTACCCAAGCACTATACCTTCATCAGAAGAGTTATCTTATCCTCTAGGTGCAGCCAGAGCACAAATCCATAAAAACTACATTATCGCCCAAACTCAAGATAGTTTGATCATTGTCGATCAGCATGCTGCGCACGAACGATTGGTTTATGAAGCACTTAAAAATGCCATTTATACCAAACCACTTCCTTCACAATTATTACTGATTCCTGAAATTGTAGAACTCTCTGAAGAGGATGCAACATGCCTCTTAACGCACAAAGATGCTTTGCAAAAATTTGGATTAGGAATAGAACCATTTGGACCTGGTGCAATTCTTGTACGCGAAACACCTTCTATGTTAGGAGAGATCAACGTGCAAGCCCTTATTAAAGATCTTGCTGATGAAGCTGCTGAGTATGATACAACAAACAATTTAAAAGCAATGCTTAATTATGTTGCCGCAACGATGGCTTGTCACGGCTCAATACGGTCAGGACGCCTTTTACATCCCGAAGAAATGAACGCACTGTTACGGCAAATGGAGGCAACACCCAATACAAGTACGTGTAATCATGGACGCCCTACTTATATTGAACTTAAATTAGCAGATATAGAACGGCTTTTTGGCAGAAAATAAATGCTTAACCATTTTGACAAAAAAAATATTTTTTAATTAACTCTCGACTTTATAATATATCTTATGGCATTTTTTTGAATAATACTGTCAAATAAAAAGGAACTAAAATGTTTTCCAATGGTGAACGCGAAGCAAAAGTCCGTTATTCTAATAATGGATATGACATTGTGGAATATGGGACCTATACCATTTGTGCCGTTAGCGGGCAAAAAATCCCTATAGATGATTTAAAATATTGGAATCATCACCGCCAAGAAGCATATGCTAGTTGTGAAATTTCCTATCACCGTGAACTTGAATGCAACCCATACCTCAAGCAATTGTTAAAAACACAAAAAGAATAGCCCCTTAAAAGCTATAAACTTAGCCTTTGCCCTTCTGATAGGAAAATTCATAGGAACGTTTTCTAAAGCGGGTTATGACCTCCTCAAGGAGTATGCGACAGAAATCCTTTTGCAGAAAATCAACTTCTACATCAAAAACAATGAGATTTTTCAAATCTTTTTGCGTATGAATTGTCTGTATACGGATATAATCTTTAGCTGTTGTCGCTAGCCATAAATTGTGCGTTTGAGCTTTTTGTACAAGGCTTGTTAAATTTTTATCAGTGAAAAAATAGTGATCTGGATAGGTATAAGTTTGTACCACATGACCAGACAATTCTTTAATGGATTGAAAAAATTTATCTGGATTACCAATCCCTGCAAATGCTAAAAATGACTTTCCTGAAACCTCATCAGAAGCAATTGCCTTAAGATGAGCACGATGCAAAGGCTTTCCAGTCTGCGCAACAAGAAAAACAACATTGTCACTTCCATCTTGGTGACCAATCAATAAAACGCTATCCATAAAAGAAAATTGCGTTTTTAATGGGACACGTAAAGGTCCTGCTGGAAAGACAGCTCCATTACCCAAACCACGCATCGCATCAACAACAAGTAACGCATAATCCATATAAAGGCGGCGGCTTTGAAAACCGTCATCCATTAAAATAAGATTACATCCCTCTTTTTTCAGCCGTTGTGCTGCAGCATAACGATTAGCCGATACAGCGACAAAAGCATGCTGTGCCAGTAAAAGAGCTTCATCTCCAACATCGCGGGCAGTGTCATCTTTATCATTTACAAGATGCACTCCTTTGACATCTCCACCATAACCACGTGATACAACGCCAGGAACAAAACCAAGTTCTTTAGCTACTTTGGCAAAAGCAATAACAACTGGTGTTTTACCCGTACCACCGCATGTAAAATTTCCAATACATAAAACCGGAAGATCAATCACGGGAGGCTGTCTTGCCATAAAACGATGTGCAAAATAACCATATCCCCATGAAATTGGAGCTAATAAAAAACGCAAAAAGCTTTTATTTTTCCACCAAAAATGAGGGGCGTTAATATGCATATCCACCCTGACGCTGACGTAAACCTGTTTGTATGACAAGGGGTTGTAAAAATGGATCTAAAATCTTTAATGTACGATCAAGCGCACCTGCCATACCCTTTGCGACCTCATGAGCCTTATCAACCATTTCTTTTCGCAATATTTCATTTGTTAAAAGTTTATACACTTGAATTGCAAGCTGTTTTGTATCTTGAACCGTATATGCTGCATCACGCGTTAAAAATTGTTCGAACATCTCTTGAAAATTTGAAACATGAGGTCCCGTTAAAATAGCAGAATCCAGCAAAGCCAATTCCAATGGATTATGTCCCCCCTTTTCACATAACGACTTACCAACAAAAGAAACTTTCGATAAACGAAGAAAAAGTCCCATTTCTCCAATCGTATCTCCCCATAAAATGTCGGTATTCATATCTGGAATAGCATTTCTGCTTCTCCGAATAAAACGTAAACTCTGATTATCACATTTTTTGATAAGATCTTCTACACGTTCAGGATGACGTGGTACAATAATTGTCAATAAATCTGGCAAATAATTTTTAACAATCTTATGAACCTCAAAAGCTATTTCTTCTTCCCCTTCATGTGTTGAAATAGCGGCCCAAACTGGACGGTTTCCGATAGCATTACGGTAACGTGCAAGCAATGCTTGATCCTCAACAAGAAAAACATCAGCCTTGAGATTACCAGAAAACATAACAGATTTTACGCCAAGTGTATGGTAATAAACGACATCTCTTTCGTTTTGACTAATCGCCAAATCAATATCCTTAAAAATATGTTTGGCAAAAACGCGTCGTTTTTGCCACGCTTTAAAAGAACGTTCAGACATATGGGCATTAACAAGAATCTGCGGAATACGCATTTTGGCTAGTTCTTTAATACGCAGAGGCCAAATTTCTGATTCACAAACCAAAACAAGATCAGGCTTCCAATGACGAATAAAACGCCGCACGACAAAATCTAAGTCCAAAGGCGCATATTGATGAATCAATTGATTCCCAAAATGTTTTCTTACAAGAGAAGAAGATGTTACCGTCCCCGTTGTCAATAACACATTTATTTTTAATGATAAAATATGATTAATAAGTGGAACAAGCGCAAGTGTTTCTCCCACACTTGCTGCATGCAACCAAACTAATGAACCTTGAGGACGTAGAAGGGAGCTTTTACCTAAACGCTCTTTTTTGCGACACCACTCTTCTTTTCCACGAATAGCACGAAAAAACAAATAAAAAGGGATAACAGGATATAAGCAAAAGCCAATCACCCGATAGGTTAAAAGAGCCACATGTGCCTTTAATTCTACCATTTAACATCACCTCATTTAGCTGTTTTGAGATATCTATAGGCTTATTTTATTAAAAAATTTATCAACACTATTGGTTTACATCCATATTTTTTTAAAGCTATCCGTATCTTGGATAAAAACATTTCTCCTATGAAAAAATTAAAGACACAAAGAGAAAAGGAACATAATTTTATCCCCATCTTTTTTAATTTTCCTATAAGAATAGCATATATACAAAATACAATAGAATAGGTAAGCCATTGACTATACAATGTCTTTTTCCAGCTTTCTTCATTCTTCCATATGAAATATCCACATTCATAGCTATATTTTTTCTCAGATTTAAAGGCATTTCACACGTTAATAATACTCAAACTTTTTTATAAACATGACATGCTGTACACTTTCTATTCCAATGACAATCATGTTACGCTTACACTGTTTTATAAATTCTATATTTATCTTTGCACAATCAAGAAAAATAGAGAAAAAAATTTCAACTTGAGAACAAAAAATTCCGAGACAATACTGCTTATGTAAAAAAAGCGATAACAAATGAGTAACACGCGCCTTTGTGCCTTTGCAATTGTCATCTAAATCTATCTTATAAATAAAGGAATAACCTCATTGCTTTCACAATAAAAACCTGTGCAAACCATCTTGTCATCTGTAAATGCTATATTTTACCAAAGGCACTTAAACATACCACCTCTTTTTTGAATTCTTTTACGCACTCTGACATTGAATTTAGAAATTTAATCACACGATATTCGTATAATTAGGTAGTATATTGATGTATAATGATTTGCCATTGCGTTACTTGCCCTTCAATTATTTACAGCCCCCTTATATTGAAGCAATCAAAACCTTTTACTTACGCACCACAGATAGAGGGAGCATAGATAAAAAATACTTAAAAAAGAAGTAAGCATGCCTCTTATGCCCTATCCCAAGTGCGAAAGTTTATTCTAATATTTTGACAAAATGTACAAAGATGAAAACTTGCATATTTGTTCATATTTTAAGCGTAAAAGATAGTGATATATATATACAGATTTATCCCTTGCGCGAATACCACTATGAAATAGATTTGACGCCTTGAGAAATATTTTCTTAAGAAATCATATGAGTTACAATAGTAGTAGCATTTTCTTCTATGGTATTTTATTTTTCTTAAAGGACACGCCTCTGAGAGAGCACGATAAACGAATATAAGATAGCAGATATAATGACCAAATATTCAAGCTTTATTCTGCATCGCCTGTTTCAGTATCAAAAAACTGATGTAAATCCACGATGTAATAACGTTGTAACGCATTATCTACACTGCTTTGTGCCTTTGCCTGCCATGCTTCTTTAGCGGATTGATAACTTGAAAAAATACCAACCACATCTAAATCATCAGGATTCTTAAATTGATTACTCTTAAGATTTTTTAATTCACCACCAAATACAAGGTGTAAATATTGCTTTTTTTTATTGGTTTTGGTCATATGTGCCTCCATATCACTCAGATAATTTTAGCGTGATTTTATGTGATTAAACTAACTTTGCTTGATGAACAACATCTATCATATCCTGACAGCAATTATTTTTACCAGCAATTAAAAGTCCATATTGATAAGGTTCAACTCCGTAAAATAATAAAGGAGCATCAAGCGATAAAAAACGCCCCCCACACTCCTGCAAAATAAGATCAGCCGCAGCAATATCCCACTCATGACAATTCGGACGAACTAATACAATATCGATCTCGTCTTGAGCAACAAGAACAATACGATAAGCAAGAGAGGGAAGATAATGATAAAGACTGACTCGATTGAGAAAATCATCGGGTAATTTTTGTGCGAGCGATTTATCAAGCGAAATTTTATATTTTCGATGAGCCTGAAAGGCTAAACGAGGAAGTTTTATCTCATTTAATGTTGCCCCTCCACCCGTGACAGCTGCATAAACATCTCCTTGAGCCGGACATTGTAGAACACCCACAATAGGACGACCATTCTCAATAATAGCAACCGAAATACACCAATAAGGACTGCCAGAAAGAAAACCTCGTGTTCCATCAATAGGGTCAACCACAAAGGAGCGCTCATAACTTTTTTGTTCTCGATTATCTTTTGTTTCTTCTGAAATCCATCCATAATTTGGACGTGCCCCAAGAAGCTTCTCTTTCAAAAAATGATCAACAGCAAAATCTGCCTCACTGACCGGTGAATTCCCCTCTTTCATCCAAACATCCAACGTGCATCCAAAATACCGCATTGCTAAATCTCCTGCCTCTCGACAAACCTCACGCAAAAGATTTAAATCTGAAGAATGATGCGTGTTATTTTCCTGCAAGTGTCATTCCTTCAATTAACAATGTTGGAGCCGCTGTCCCATAACGCCGATCAATATCATTGGCAGGTGTTAAATGTGCTAACATATGGAGCAAATCAGAACCTAGTGTTACTTCACTCACTGGATAAGCAATTTCACCATTTTCAATCCAAAAACCAGAAGCACCCCGACTATACTGACCAGTAATAAAATCAATGCCATGGCCGAATAATTCTGTCACATAAAATCCATTTCCTAAATCTTTTATCATATCGCAAGGCGATGCTAAACCCGGTTCAATAGCAAAATTTGTACTTGTCGGCTGCACCAATGACCCCGAACGCACACCGTGTCCATTGGTTTTAAGCCCTAATTCACGTGCTGTGGATGATGAAAGGAGCCAATTTTTTAAAATACCATTTTCAATAATATTGAGTGTTTGCCCCTCTATCCCTTCTCCGTCAAAAGGATGAGAAGCATTTCCCCGTAATCGCAAAGGCTGATCAGTTACATTAACATTAGGCTTCATCACTGGCGTACCTAAGAAGTCCTGTAAAAGACTCGTTTTACGAGCCACAGAAGCTCCATTGACCATAGAAGCGATATGCCCTGCAATTCCGCGAGCTGTACGCGGATTAAAAATAACATTAACGCCTCCTGTTGCTGCACGAACAGCCCCCACACGCTTAACAGCACCAAGCCCTGCATTCTTTCCCACAGTTTCTGCTTCCTCTAAATCAGAAAAATGTAAAGCTGTTGTATAATCATAATCCCGCTCCATCTGTGTCCCTTCCCCTGCAAGAGCACTGCAAGAACGTGAAAAGTAACTGGAGCGATAGGCACTACAAAAACCATCGCTGGTCACAAGAATAAAACCACTACGGCCATACGCTGTTGCAGCGCCGCCAGAATTGCTTACGCCTTTAACATCCAGAGCTGCTGCTTCTGTTTTTAAAGCATCCTCTGTTAAAAAATGACTGCTAGGTACAAAATCATCAAAAAGATCAAGATCTTTAGGATTCTTAACTAAACACTCTTTATCTGCCAAACCTTCAAATAAACTATCAGGAGAAGCTTTAGCCATTGCAACAGCACGTTCTGCAAGTTCTTGCGGATAAGACGCTAAATTAGCAGAAACACTTGCTACTTTTTTTCCAACAAAAACCCTTAGAGTAAAATCATTGCTCTCAGCTGCTTCTGTCGATTCGACTTTCCCAAAACGAACAGATACACTGGTGGAATGCGCATGAACAATAACAGCATCAGCAGCATCCGCCCCAGAACGCCTTGCCGCTTCAACCAATGAAACCGCTTTCTCAATCTGGTTCTTGTCAGCCATTCATAGACTCCCTAAAATATTTTATTATTTACATTGATCAGCACTCTGAAAAATTCATATACATCAGAATATAATTCTTGTTTGTTCATTCATAAAATTATGCACGTCTCATGCATTCTTTTTTTAATGCATTAAATCACTTTCCTTTCAGCTTCTTTATGAAAAGATGCAATATGTCGTAAAATCTCTTTAGTTTCAAGATTTCTCATCAGCCTTTATCATTTTAAAAGCCCAATCTGCAACTCACAATCAGATCACCCAAAAAAACTCGTAAATAAATAGAAGACTTAGCAATAACTCTTGGATTTAAGCCAAAATCTTCAAAAATTCAAAAAGCATAAAACAACCTAAAACACATGCCTTTTGTTTTCTGAAGTGTCAAATAACCTCCTTCATTCCTATAGCATTCTTTAATGTCTCCACAAGAATCAAGAAAACGACTTATCTTTTTGGATATTGCTTTACTTCTATAAGCTCTTTCCTAATGAAATGACAATACTGGCTACAGTTTCACAAGAGAAGAAAAGAGTTTCTAAAATTTTCTTATTTTCCATGAAAAAATCATCTTATAAGTTTTTATATAAAAAATAAAATTTTACGACTTCTATAAGGTCTTTAGGAAAAAATTAATCCCCTAAGACGCTTTGATAACGTGCTCAATAGCGAACTAAAAAGCTCATTGGTTTGTGATATACTCATAACTGATTTCATTGAGCTTTATTTTCAGTAAGAGCACGTCTGCTCATTTCAATCATTGCATCGCGAAGATGTAACTTAATTTTTGATCCAATAATCATTCCAAAGAAAGGAGAAAGTAAACCAGACATCGTTACGGTATGACGAATTTTGTTATTTGAAGAACCAGATTTGGTTGAATAAATATATTCATGATCAAAACTCATGCGTGTAAGAGGAAGTTTTGCATAATCAGAAAAACAAACATTTTTTATGACTTTATCAAGCGTAAAAGTTACTATTGGTCCTTTTTTAGGTTTCATGCGTCCTACAGCGCCTTCTTTAAAAGCACCAGAAAACTCTACCCATTCAAGTTCACTATCCCAGCAAGGCCACGTCGCTACATCTTCCCACATAGACCAAATCTGCTCTGAACTTGCTTGTGTACTAATTTCTTCACTATAGGTCCATTTAAACATGATGACCTCCCCTTTTTACAAAACCCGGTCTCTTCAGTGATAAAGAGTAATATATCAATTACTCTTAAAACTGCATAACGATAAGATATTTAATCTTTTCAAGTGCACTTAATAGGGAATGATTAAATCAACAAGCGATATTAATAAAATAAACACACAAATGTTCAGTATAGATGAACATTATTGTCTACCTTAAATAAAAATATGTGTTTTTTAAATCCATACAATAACAAAAAGAGGATTTACGCACCATTTAAAACATCAATGTAGACTACATAGCTTAAAGCTTTCAACTGTTGATAAAATATTGATTGGTAGTAAAGTTCATAATACACGAAAGCTTTGATAATGCGTTTTGCTTTTAATGTCTCTGAGATTAATAAATCAGCCCATAACTTACAAAAATGAGCAGCAATACATACTGCTAACTCAGGTACAATACTATTTACACCTCAGAGCAATTTGGGTTGGACAGAAGATTAGAAGGTATCTCTCTATATTATAAAGAGCGTATATCGTAAAAAGTTTGCTCTTAGAGCTATAAAAAAGCTTCAAAAAATAGAGAGATTGAGACAAAAAGCATAATAAAATTAAAAGACATCAATTTCTTTAACATTAAAATCTTTTATTGATTTTCTGCTTAACCTTTAAAAAAACATATAAAATAAAGGAAACTGTAAAGAAGTTTTTTCATCCTACCAAATAAAAAAGAGCTTTCTCAAGATGTAAGCAATTGTAATTTATAAAGACGTATTGCTGTATCACCATAAAAACGCTCATCAGCTAGATAAAAAACGTCAGGTAAATGAATGATTGTATCTTTTTTTTCTTCAAGTATAAAGAGTGTATCCGCTTTTGCCCATCCCCCTTGCAAAGCTTCTACAAAAGCCCGTTCACCTAAACAACGGCTATAGGGAGGATCAGCAAAAATAACATCAAATGGAAGCATTGTTCCAATCTTACCAAGTTTGGTTGCATCACGACGCAAAACTCGTCCGATCGACTGTAATTCAAAGGCTTCGATATTTTTTTGAAGCAACCCACGCCCCTCAACCGAGTTTTCAACAAAGACAGCAGCCTTTGCTCCACGTGAAAGGGCTTCAATGCCTAAAGCACCAGTACCAGCAAACAGATCAAGGATGCGTTTATTGGTCCAAAACTGTTCTTCACGGCTAGAAAGAATATTAAAAAGGCTTTCTCGCGTACGATCACTCGTTGGACGAATCGACTGATCAACAGGCGAAAACAAAACACGCCCAGCAAATTTACCGCCGATGATCCGCACGCGGACCTCCAAATCTCTTCAAAGTTTTTGCACCATCTTGATGTGATTTAGATTTTTTCAAAGCATCACGAAATGATTTTACCTTTTTCTTTCTCTCAAAAGAACACTCATCACGACCACCTCTTATCATTTTCTCTTTATCCTTAGAAAAGTGATCTTTCTTACCAAATACACGCGTCTCATCGTAAGATGTCTTGCCACGTTTTTGAATAAAACTCTCCCCCTTCTCTTTCTTCAAGTGATTGTCTTTTAATTTTTCTTTGCCTCGATGAAAGAATTTTCTACCAGCCAAATCGCTTTTATGATCATGGGATTTCTCCTCACTATAGGACAGTTTCCTCCGTGCACTTTGCGGACGAGCACCAGGAGCCATCCAAACATTCGCACGACGAGAACGCGGTAAAAAACGCTCCGCTTTTCCTTCCTCACTTTTTCCTTTATTCTCATTTTCATAAGGCTTTGTCCTTAACCGTGCGCGACCATGCTCAACAGAACGACCTCTCGTGCTACGCCGTATCGCTCTTTCACTTGAGAAAACCCAACCATCATTGGCAACAGAAACATCCTTCTGTCTTTGCTTTTCCGCAACAACTGCAGAATTTGAAAAAGGTTTCAGAATAGGAGCATCAAAATCAGCATTGGCCTGCATAATCAAACGCTCTCCCAACTGATCTCGTAACATCCGACCTTTTAACTCTTGTACGGCTCCTTCTTCTAAATCAGAGAGATGAAATGGGCCATAAGAGACTCGGATTAAACGATTAACTGATAATCCCAATGCCCCTAACACATTCTTTATTTCACGATTTTTCCCTTCTCGCAAAGCAACAGAAAGCCATATGTTAGACCCTTGTTCCCGTTCAATTGAGGCTTCAATCGAACCATAAAAAATACCATTAATCGCAATACCATTTTTAAGGTTATCGAGCGTGCTCTGCTTTACTCTTCCATGAGCACGAACGCGATATTTGCGAACCCACCCCGTTACAGGAAGCTCTAATACGCGCGCTAAACCACCATCATTGGTTAAGAGCAAAAGTCCTTCCGTGTTAATGTCAAGCCTTCCAACAGAAAGAACGCGCGGCATTCCTTTTGGTAAATGACTAAATACTGTAGGTCTACCTTCCGGATCACGGTTCGTGGTGACAAGCCCTGCTGGTTTATGGTAAAGCCATAAACGCGTTCGTTCTATAGGAGGTAAAGGTTTGCCATCAACTTTAATAACATCAGAACGGCTAACATTAAAAGCAGGCGTTGTCACAACTATACCATTCACAGAAACACGTCCTGCAACAATCATCATTTCTGCATCTCGACGCGAGGCAACACCCGCACGCGCTAACCTTTTAGCAATCCGTTCACTCTCATTATTTTCATTCATTTGCGTTTCAAACCAATTTTTGCCAGTATGTTCAGAAAATTATTCATATGCACCATACCGCTTATCCTGAAAAAGGGAGTAGCACAATCATTTATCATTTTCTATCCTTTAACAACAATAACGTATCCATTGATTTGCAAGTTTGTTTTAAACACTTAAAAAATAAAGGTATTCCTTTCATTATAAAAGCGTAATAAATTATTCATGCTATAACATTCCTTATCGAAAAATCTTTAAACTCTCTATGCCGTCAGTAGAAAGGACACTATGACTTTAACGCCCATGGAAATAGCCCTTTTGGAAGCGCAGTGGGCTGCAAAAAAAGATGAAGTTCCCGTAGGCGCTATCATTACACGTGGAAAAGCTATCATCGCACGTGCTGGTAACTTTATAAAATCTGCCTATGACCCGACAGGACACGCAGAAATGCGTGCAATCCGTATGGCTTGCGAAACATTGCAAAGCGAAAGACTTTCTGATTGCGATCTTTACGTAACACTTGAGCCTTGTGCTATGTGTGCTGCTGCCATTTCATTTGCACGCATACGACGTCTGTATTATGCAACAAATGATCCCAAAGGAGGAGCTATAGAAAACGGCCCACGTTTCTATCAGCAACAAACCTGCCACCACAAACCTGAAGTTTATTCTGGCTTTAAAGAAAAAGAAGCTGCTCAATTACTTAAAGATTTTTTTATCCAAAAGCGATGCTAAAAACAATTCTTTATCATAGCTTTTACTCTTTAGAAACCATTCTATTCCTTAAAAAAGATGATTAATCCTTCTGATATAGCGAAAGCTATTTTGAAGCATTTTTCCTCTAACACTCTTTTAACACTGCATAGTGCTTCTATTAGATTGATTCATTCATTTATAAAATAATTCATTGCTTTATTTATAAAATATAAAGTCCAAAAGATTCTAGAATATGCTCATTTCAAAGCTGTTTATGGTGAATCAATAAAAGTCTCTTCTTAGCACATCGCAAAGTAGATTACCTTCTGAATAAAAAACAATTTAGAAAAGGCTAAAAATATACCTTATGTAAACTCTCCACTGCCGCGGGCTATCGCAACATTAAAAGCTAGCAAAACAATGATGATAACAGCCTACTCCTTCATAAGCATAAAGATGGTTGTGCACAATGGATTTACCGTTATATCCTTCAAACGAGCGATGGTGTGAAATAGATTTGAGAACCTTGAGAAATATTTCTTATGAGGAAAACACAGCACACTCTCTCGATGCTATTGCTATTTCATGCCCCCACTACCGCAAAGGGAAAGCTCTGCGTGAAGGAGGACTTAGTCTTATTTAGTCTTATAAAGTAATAGGAAGAATATCTCACATATTTTAATATTTTTCCTTTTCCCTAGCGAGTAATAGGAGCAGTCTTTGCCGGTTGGCGATAACTTAAAGGCGGCTCTGTGAGATAGCGACGGTATTTTGGACTTCCAATTTGTGCTCTTTGACGACGTAAATATTCTTGTCGTTGTTTTGCATTACTAAAGCCATTAACTGAAGACCCTTTGTGAGGAAAAGAACGACTTCCTTGATGCTGTTTTGATGCTGCGCCTCTATTGACAGATCTATCTTGTTGGGGCACCGGTAAAAATCGGCGTGCGCTAGGACTTGGTATCACAAGTTCTGGGCGGGGTTTCATAACAATCTGACTGCTGTTATTTACTGGTGTTAATGAAGCAATATTAGCAACATCTTCAAAAAACTGTATCGAAACCGGTTTATTTGTCCCATAGGTAGGAGCAGATAAATTACATCCCGCTAAAACAAAGCATATACCTAAAATTCCTGTTGGAAATATTTTTACTTCACGTTTTCTCACTGCTTATTCCATTTCCCAAGTATATGGCTGATTAATATTCCCGCTATTTATAAGAGAACGGTCCATACACAAAATTTCCCCCCCTGCAGATAAAACAACGGAATTTACTCCCTACCATAAAAAACAATATTCATCAATATGGGAAATCTCCTTGCATTTCTTTCCCTTGATCTAAAACTTTAAATCTTGCCAAGAATTTTTAATTCTCGCAAAGCAGCTGCATCACGAGCAGAGACATCAGGATAAGCCGGATCACTCCCAACATCCTGTGTATAACGCCATGATCTAGCACATTTTTTCCCCAACGCCTTCTCTGGATATACCCCAACACCTTCAACATCATTCAAAGTAAAAGCATCAGAAGGCATTGTATCCTGCACAATTGTGAGAGCACTGGTGATACAGATTTCTGCCATATCTACATTTTCTAATGCCTCTCGTAGAACTGGATTGGAAATAAAAACAATAGGAGCAGCTTCTAACGAGGATCCAATACGCTTATCAGCACGCTCAAGCTCTAAAGCTCCTGTCACAACTTTACGAACCTGTCGAATTTTTTTCCAACGCTCAGCTAAAGATTCGTTTTGCCATTCTTTTGGTACAGAGCGAAATTGTTCCAAATGCACCGATTGGCTTTCTGGATAACGCTCTAACCAAGCTTCTTCCATCGTAAAAGGCAACATGGGAGAAAGCCATGTCACCATTCGCTCAAAAATCTCACGAACAACCTGCAAAGAGGCCTTCCGTTTTTGTGATGAAGGTGCATCGCAATACAGAGAATCTTTGCGGATATCAAAATAAAATGCCGATAATTCAATGATTGAAAAATCTAATAATGCACGCATAATTTTTTTAAAATCAAATTCATCGTAAGCATGATTAATCAATTGATCAAGTTCAAAAAGCCGATGTAATATAAATTTTTCAAGATCTGGTAGTGCACAATAAGGTATTTCTTCTCCTTCATCGTAGGCTAAAGTTCCAAGCATCCAACGAATTGCATTGCGTAGTTTACGATATGAATCCACATTGGTTTGAAGGATCTTTTTGCCTAAACGCTGATCTTCCCAATAATCAGTTGTCATGACCCAGAGACGAAAAATATCAGCTCCAGATGTTTTAATGATCTCTTGGGGAACCACCGTATTGCCTAAGGATTTAGACATTTTCTTACCATTCTCATCCAAAGTAAAACCGTGTGTGATCACTGTCTTATAGGGAGAACAAGCACGCGTACCACAGCTTTCCAATAGAGAAGATTGAAACCATCCACGATGTTGATCTGAACCTTCAAAATAAACATCTGCAGGCCATTTTAAATCAGCCCGATCTTCCAATACAAAGCTATGACTTGCTCCAGAATCGAACCAAACATCTAGAATATCATAAACCTGAACCCAAGGCTCATGCGCACGATTACCTAAAAAACGTTCACGTGCTCCTTCAGCAAACCATGCATCTGCTCCCTCTGCTTCAAAAGCCTGTAAAATACGCTCATTTACATGCTGATCTTTGAGAACAACACCATCCTCATTAGCAAAAATACAAATAGGAACGCCCCAAGACCGTTGCCGAGAAAGAACCCAATCAGGACGATCTGCTATCATAGAAGATAAACGGTTTTGACCAGAAGACGGAACAAAACGCGTCTTCGAAATAGCTTCTAAAGCACGACTGCGTAAAGTTGAACTGTCTCCCAAGTCTTTATCCATTGAAATAAACCATTGTGGTGTATTACGGAAAATGACCGGCTTTTTTGAACGCCAACTATGAGGATAGGAATGTTTTAAACGACCACGTGCAAACAGCCTATCTGCTTTTATGAGAGCGTTAATAACCTCTTTATTGGCATCACCCATTTTGCCATGATCATCAATAACACGTGCTGGCCCCCCTTCACGATCTGGTCCCAAACCCGGAACATCTCTCGTATAGAAACCCGCATCATCAACAGGAAACGGTATCGATGTATCAATCCCCGCTTGCTCTAATAAAAGCTTATAATCATTCCAAATTTCAAAGTCCTCACGCCCATGGCTTGGTGCTGTATGGACAAAACCTGTCCCCGCACTCTCTGTCACATGGGAGCCCTCAAGCAGCGCAATCTTATAATTATACGCTCCAGCCAAACCTTTGAGCGGATGAGAAAGAACAAGAGCTTTCAATTCGTCAGCAGAAATAACACGTAAGCGTTTTAAAACAAGTTTGGCTTTTTCTGCACAACTCATGGCTAGAGCATCTGCAAAGAGAAGCTTTTCTCCCACTTGAGGACCAAAGTCATTTTCAGCACTTTCAACTTCGTAAAGACCATAAGAAATCTGCGAAGAATAACTCACGGCGCGATTGCCTGGAATTGTCCATGGTGTTGTTGTCCAAATAACGACATAAGCACCATATAAATCATCAGAGTTTGCTTCAAAAATCGGAAATTTAACCCAAATCACCTCTGATTCATGATCATGATATTCAATCTCTGCCTCTGCCAAAGCTGTACGCTCCACAACAGACCACATCACCGGCTTAGAACCACGATAAATCTGATCTGACATCGCAAATTTTATTAATTCACTCGCAATGCGTGCTTCTGCTTGAAAAGCCATTGTGGTATAAGGTGCCTTAAAATCTCCCACGACACCAAGGCGTTTAAATTCTTCACTTTGAATGCTTACCCAATGTTGTGCAAATTCACGGCATTCTTGACGAAACTCATTAAGAGGAACCTCGTCCTTATTTTTTCCTTGTGCGCGATATTTTTCTTCAATTTTCCATTCAATTGGAAGCCCATGGCAATCCCAACCAGGGACATAATTTGCATTAAACCCCCGCATTTGAAATGAACGGACAACCACATCCTTTAGAACTTTATTTAAAGCATGCCCGATATGAATATGGCCATTTGCATAAGGTGGGCCATCATGAAGAATATAAAATGGACGATCTTTTGCTTGTTGGCGCAATTGTGCATAAAGTCCTATATTTTCCCAACGCGCCATTAACTCAAGCTCTTTTTGCGGAAGCCCTGCACGCATAGGAAAATTTGTCTGTGGGAGATAAAGAGTTTTTGAATAATCTATTGTTTCATTTTTCACAGTCATTGTGAAATATTCCTGTCCACTTTTACGATTTCATTTTTGCATAACTTCCCTGAACTCTGCAACTCTGGTTTTTATCTATAGGGAAAGCCGAGCTTATCATTCGTATTAAGCAGCGATCAAGAAAATATATCATCACACTTTATGGGCTTTATCATGAAATTTGCAAAAAAAGAAACTAAAAAATGATCCTAAAAAAATATAGGCTCCACTGATAGTGGAGCCTCTTAAAAATTCACTCTTATAAAATAGATTAGAATTTATAAGCTACACCAACGCGGAAATCATTGGTTTTGTAGTTAATTTCAAGTTTTTCCTTTGCAAGTTTCTTTTTACCAAAATCGGAGTAACGATATTCTGCACGCACAATCACATTATCCAGCACTGAGAAATCAACGCCACCACCAAGAGTGTAACCAATCATGGTTTTAGTTTCATCGGTTAAGTTTCTAGAAGAAACAACGGTTCCATCCTCACCCTTAACAGATACTGATACAGTGTCTTGAAACTGACCATAAGCAATACCACCCGCAAGATAAGGCATAAAGCGATCAGCAGCAAAACCGATACGTACCCGTGTAGCACCACCCCAATTCTGCTTGAAAGTATGATTTAAAGTTTCAACTTCATCTCCTTGTTCAAGACCAAGTTCAGAAGCCATCTTTTTCATTTGCTCTATACCATATACGCTGGAATCACTCTTATCCGCCGCTTGTACACTCTGTGCTCCATGAGGACGGGAAGCATGTGGGTTAGCACCATGTGAACCGTGTGGGTTAGCACCAGAGCCATGACCACCTGGGTGAGACGCACCATGCGGATTAGAATGTCCACTACCATGGGCACTATGATGCCCCCCGTGTTGGGTTCCACTTGTTCCGTTGGAGGCTTTTGTCTCTGACCCATTAGATGATCCTGATCTCGCGAGTGTAAGTGGCCCGGCTGGCACTGTTCTTTCCGCTAACGATGGTTGTCCTGATGTAGGAGACTTTACTACTGTCTGACTTGTTTCTGATTTTGTTGGTGAGACAGAGGAGGCTGCTACTCCTGATGTTTGACTTCCTGCTCCTGTGCCAGTAAGTGCAGGTGTTGGTTTAGATGCAGCTAAACTTGATCCAGTTTCTCCCACTGTTACGGATGATTGTCGTGCATCTGTTCTTGCCGATGATGCCGATGACGATGGTACTGTTCTCATCACTTGTTTGGCAGAGCCTGATTGCATCGTTGGCGATGCAGATTGCGTTTTTAATGATGCTGTTGAAACTCCTGGTTCTCCTCCCACCGTCACTGTTTTTCCTTGTATTGTAGAATTAACATTACCAGGACTGCTAGTTTCTACTGTTTGAGATGATGGAGCTCTTGCGCCTGCTGCTGGAGATCCTGCAGCTGACGCTGGTGAAGTCCCTGAGGCTGATGTTGTTTTTTCTGGTACCAACGGATTAAGTGCTACTCCCGTAGTGCCTTGTGTTTGTGTCCCCGTTGTTTGTGATGAAGTTTTTGCTGCTGCTGATTTGCGGAATCTTCCCACTGATTTTTCTACTGTAACGTTATCATCTGTACCTATATTAATAGTCTTTGTGTGTTTTTTTCCAGATATCATTAAATCTGTATCGATACCAAAAATAAAGCTGTCACCTAGATCAATATTAGACCCTGCATAAAAACCACCAGCAAAACCTGAAAGTTTAGGAGAGAACTCTTTATCCAGTGGAAAACCCTTTTCTTGATCGACAAGAGCCATATCGGACTTGCTCGAAAAGCCACCAGCCTGGACACCCAAATAAAGCCCCGTCCATGAAAAAGTGGGCGCAACAATAGTAGAAGAAGGAGTTGATGGTGCTGTCTGATGAGGAATCAGTACATCAGCAGCTAGCGCTGTCGATGCTGAAATTAAAGAAAAAATAGACGCTGTTATTAAACGTTTTGTATTCATAAAATCTCTCCAAATATCCAAAATGAAATGTATATAGAGCATCTTTTTTGAAATATCTGTAGCAAAAATGACACACTCACAAAAAAATAAAGAAATTATGAAAACAAGGCTTCTTAACTATTTAATTTTGCACTTAATGAAAATTTATCAACTAAATCATACTAAAATTATGTGTCTTAAAGTTGGGTCCATTTTCATTCAATTTTCGTATAACTGTTAATAGTAATATTTTTTATAAATTTATTTTACCTAAACTTAATAACAGTATTCTACACATAACAGAATATTGCTTATCATTGATAAATCAATGCCAGCCCAAATAGTAAAATAATCATTGACTTTTTTACCCAAATACCATCAAAGTTTCATCTATTTAATAACATAGTATATCTTTAATGTTCTATTTGTATCTGAAATCATAAAAAACAAAAGCGCAAAAATGTGTCTGACTTTTTGTGCTTAAATGTGCTTCAGAAAATATGGAATAACTGGCATCAAGAGAAATCATACTCCCTGCAAGCTTAACACTCGCTAGTCCAACCGGCAAGCTGTTCATTCATGACAATAAATTGATTTATAATGATAATTTGCTGTTTTGCATGTTGAATGATAGCTTCGAACATCGTAAGATTCTTTTATTTCAAATCTGTTTATCTTAAAATCAATAAAAAAATTTTCTTTCACATCAAAAGCAGGGCTGTAGTGGTAGGAAAAGACTATATAAAAAAGACTAAAAAATGTCTCTTATGAACCGTCTTAAGCAAGGTCTGGCGACATTGGGAGCTAGCAAATATAACGATGGTGCCGGCTTGTAAAATCATACAAAGGTTGTGCAAAAACACGACCATAGTCCAAGCCAATATAAGGGCGACGTTCTCCAAAAGTCTTTTTAAGAACCCCATTGTTGCGCCACGGAATGGTACGCAGCCTCAAGTCATTACGGATAAAAAACTGTTATTGCTAAAAATAAAACTCTCACGCGTGCCACGAACATTGGAAGCACCCCCAAAAGATATCTGCTCTGCCGCCAATAAATTATTGCGGTGAATATTGCCCACTGAAAAAATTGTTTAAGACAAAATTCCACCCACTCACCTGAAAGGGCATCATGACACTGATCGTACCAGTAAATTTGGCAAATTGAGGCTCTGTATCCCCGCTCCTGGAGCAGTTTTTTTAATCGAATGAAAAAGCGAAAGTCCTTGCAAATAACTAATATCAAAAATCCAGGTTTTTCCTAACATCTGACGAGAATGTGATATCCTCAAATTGGCAACACTATATTGGCGGCTCCCCTCTTCAATTTTATTCCCAAGAAGGTAATTGTTGGTTATTTTGTAGGAAAGAGCTAAATTCAAAGTCGTCAAAGAAACACTATCGCGGTGGAGAACCCTACTTGTACTGGCATGTAACTCACTGGAACCCCCTGTCGTCTCAATATCTGTAAAATTGCCATGGATAATGCTTTGGTAATTATAAACAGTGCCATTCAAACCGAAGGTCCAATAACCGTATGAGATACTTACACTTGCTGAAATGTTATTGCTATGGCCTTCTTGCTTACTCCCACTCCAATAATCTGTTTGACTCCGTTGATAACCAAAATCCCATGCATCATTGAGACTTAAAATATTTTCTAGCTTTAAACCCGCATAATACCGGGCGTAACCCGTGGAAGATTGTCCTAAATTATCATGGAAAACAGTAACCTTAAAAGCTTTATCCGATTGATTGTTAATATTGACAATGGTGCTCCCCTCTTCACCACCCGAAAGAAGCTCACTTTGAGCGTGCGCTAAAAAAGCCTGTTGATTTGATCAAGCCCCTGTTCAATATCGCGCATATTGAGAATATGGCCTTTAAGCCCCGGAAAAGCACTCCACACAACATTATTGTAAGCAGAAGCCGGAAAACTATTGTAATAAATATCCGAAAGCTTTCCCTCAACAACAACAAGCTTGAGCGTCTTACTGTTTTTGATATCTTGATCTGGAATATAAAAACGCGCTGTAACATAGCCTTTATCCAAATAAACCTTGGTCAATTGCTTGATTAAAATCTGGATATTAGCAAGACTTATACATCTTCCAATATAAGGATCTGTGACTGCTGCTATGGAGCTCTTCTTTATATGCCTGCCCCCATCAACAATAATACTATGAATGGTAATGCAGTATCTACCCCCCCAAAAAAGGACTATGGTTTCCTTTAGAAGGCGTTGTAATGCTTTTAGGCGTTAAGGTACGTGAATAAGAATATTTCTAATCTTATAAAAAGCAAAAATTAAAAAAATACACAAGCCATTTATAGAAAATTATAGCTATAAAAATTGATAGAAAAAACTGACTAGAATAGAGGACATTTTTAAGCTATCGATTTGAAAAAAATATTTAAGAAATGCATAAGTTAATTGACAATAAAACAGCATAGTAACGGACTATATGTCATGTTTTCTAACACCCAGTATTCCTTATAGAGTGTTAATGGAAAATTTAAATCACGACAATGATTTCACTATGAAAACTATATCAAAAAAAACACTAGAATGCCCTCTAACATGGTAAATAAAACTGTACTTGTTAATAAACAAGAGTCTGTAAAAATACAAATTTACGAATAAAACCCTTACTTTTTATGGCATTACTTTACACCACTTTTGTGCCTTAAGTGATTTTGGTTATATCAAGGCTGATGATCTAGGTGGTTATATTGAAAAGAAGAAAACTATCTTATAATGATAATTACTGAGGGTATGATTATGCTCGTGTTTATGATAATGTAAAAAATATATCTTTATTCTAAAATCTGTGATCAAGTTTACGGAAATCCTGAAGTTTACGTAAAGTTAAGATTTCTAGATATACCGAGATTTGTGGATTAACCTATATTTGCGAAAATACGAGAATCCCTGAAGACATCTCTCCTCTTTCTAAAAACAAAAATAATTTTTCAAGAACAAAAGTGTGATTTACACCATAGGGAAATTGCACATGAAATAAAAAACAATAATGATAAATTTATAATTGCTACTATAGTAAAGAATATGTTTTTTTCTTATGACGAACTTTGAAAAACTATGATGAAAACTTATATTGGTAATAAAAGTGTCGAAAATATCTCTCTTGAAGAGGTTTGCTATTTTTCTTTTTATTGCCAATGCCTACGACTTTAATCCTCTAACTAAAAAATCTACAAGCTCTCTCCCCAAAGCGGTGGCATGATCCCTTTCTTTTCTATCGACAGATGGGGTAAGAACATTAAATCTAAACTTGAATTTGATTGCATAGCCTCTCTAAATTGGCCACAAGAAAGAGAGAACTCAGTCTGATGTACAATAGGCAATATTTCATACCAAGCAATTAATAAGAAATGTATTATAGTTGATATTGAGCGTTGTAAAAAAACACCAGCAATGGTTAGAAACTTTCTGAAAGAGCTTAATGGATTTTTTAATTGGGTAATTATTTATGAGCACTGTATTATAAGTTTAAACGAAGAAACCTTGTCGTGAAAAAATAATATAATCATAAAAAATGGAGAATGATCCAAAATAAAATCACTGCATAGTTTCACTTCGTATAAGAAATTGCAGGTTATAAACATAGATAAAACTTTGAATACACAGCGTGATTATTATCTATCGTTTATGAGAAATTTTTAAGAAAAGAAGAGTATCTTTTACATCCGTAAATAAATATAGGATGTGTGATAATATAGCACAGAAAAAGTAGAGGCTCTATCTTTGACAGAGCCTCTGAAAGATTTATTTCATAATTATAACTTTGTTTTTATGAAATTAGAATTTGTAAGCAACACCAACACGGAAATCATTGGTTCTGTAAGCTACTTTATCCCCATCCTTTTTAAATGCTTTTTTACCGTAGTCTGAGTAACGGTATTCAGCACGCAACAGAACATTGTCTGTCATTGCGAAATCAACACCACCACCAATGGTGAAACCAACAAACGTTTTTGAGTGATCAGATAGCTTAGCAGAAGCGACTTCAGTACCACCAGCTGTTTCTGCCTTAAGGAAATCGACCCACTGCAGCTGTGTATAAGCAATACCACCAGCAACATAAGGCATAATACGATCAACCGCTGCAAAACCAACGCGAACGCGTGTAGCACCAGACCATTTTTCTTTTAAAGAGAACCCCTCTACACGTTTGTCATCCGTCTTGATATCATCGATTTTTTTCCCTGAAGCATACGTAGCTTTAGCTGCTGTAAGCTCATCTTTAAAATCAGCAAGACCATCTGTCCCAATGACTGTTGAAGAGCTTTTTGATTCTTCGCGGTCTGCCCAGACTGCATCGGTTTCAACACCTAGAATAATACCATTTCCAAGATCTACGTTAGAGCCTACATAGATACCACCCATAAAACCGGAAGGCTTAGCTGTCCAATCTTTATCTGAAATTTTCTTTTTTGATTCTGAATCATATATATCAACTTTACTTGAAAAGTTTCCAACTTGACCACCGATATAAAAACCTGTCCAAGAATAGGCAGGGGCTGCTGTAATCACTGCTGGGGCTGTTTCACGAGGGATGATAACATCAGCAGCTTGTGCTGCAGAAGCTGTAGCTATAGCGATAACAGAAGTTGTTACTAAAGATTTTATATTCATAAACTTTGCTCCTAATTTATTATGAGCACAGTGCTACAAGATAACACGGAGAAAAGCTGTAGTAAAAATGACACAGTCACAGGAAATGGAGAGTTTGCCGAGGATATAATCACTTCATAATTTCGTTTTATACGGGAAACTATAAACTGTGAATATAAATAAATTATTGATTTTAAATGTAATTTTTGTTTATTGTTTATAAAATTTTTTAAATAAAACCCTAATAATCCTTTTTCATATCTACGATAAAATATGGGATGTGTGATAATATAGCAACATTAAAATGATAGAGGCTCTCTCCTTGACAGAGCCTCTTTGTTATTTAACTGATCATCTGTTAGAATTTGTAAGCAACACCAACACGGAAATCATTGGTTTTGTAAGAAGTCTCATATTTATCATTTGAGAATTTCTTTTTACCAAAATCGGAGTAACGATATTCCGCACGGACAATAATATTATTGGTCATAGCTAAATCAACACCAGCCCCAAGGGTGTAACCAACAAGGGTCTTTGTCTCATCGGACAGAGCACCAGAAGCTATGACTTTCTCTGAATCTTTGTCTGAATCTTTGCCTGTTATGGAAATCGATATATTATCTTGAAGCTGTGTATAAGCAATACCACCAGCAACATAAGGCATAATACGTTCAGCAGCAAAACCAATACGTACCCGCGTTGCACCAGCCCACTTTTCTTTAAAAGTGAAACTGTGTGTTCGTTTAGCACCATTTTTGAGTGCCTTTTCATCAATATTAATTGAAGCGTCTTTTAATATCTTCTTAATATAACTGAACTGATCTGGAGTAATGACAAATGTTTCTCCTGTCTTTTTGTCATCTTTATTAGACCACATGATATCTGTATCGACACCTAAAATAAGGCCATTGCCGAGATCGATATTGGAACCTCCGTAAAGACCACCCATAAAACCAGATAATTTAGGTAAATAATCATTATTTACTGGAATCCTTTGTCCTTTAGCAAGAATATCCATCTTCGTTTTACCCGAAAAACCACCAATCTGCCCACCAACGTAAAAACCTGTCCAAGAAAAAGTTGGAGCAACAATAACGGGAGCAACCGGTGTTGGATTTGGGGGAACAATAACATCTGCTGCTTGCGCCGCTGAAACTGAAACAAAAGCGAAAGCAGAAGCTGTTATTAACCATTTCATATTCATATTTTTTCTCCATAGCTGAATATTTATTTGAACACGTCATGTCATATAGAGCCCAAACTTCAGATATCTGTAGTAAAAATGATACACTTATAAAAAAAACAAAAATCCAATCAAAGTGCTCTTAATTGCTTGATCTGTAGCCAATGAAAATGAAACGATACCCATGCACAAATGCGTTCCTCTCGCCACATTTTTCTTCTTTACGCATTTAAAAAAAACTATGGCATCACCGTAGAAAGCATGTGCTATTGTCTATGGAAAAGATACTCTCATCTTAAATCATTTTATTTAAAGTAACCAAAACCACCCACTTCCACATTACAAACGAGCAGGTGTGTGCGTGTAAAACCGTAAAAAAGTTTAAAATGACTTCTTATGAGAGCTCTTAATATCAAGGACAGTGAGAAAACTATTACGATCTTGAGAACAAGTCAAATGCAACTGTGCCATTTAAATTCATACAAATATTTATACAAACAATGTGTTTAGCTCATTATTTGGAAGACAAAATACGCATAGCTCTTTGAGAGTTTTTTATTATAAAGGATGTATCCGCACATAAACAAAGTTTTAAATACTTCATGGATTACAACAAAATCATATTCAATTTACCCGCTCTTTGTTTTTACTTTAAGCATTTATTGTTTTTGAAAGATTGACCTTTTTTATCTCAACCCTATAGAAATTCTTTTTTCAAAGCTTCAACCTTCTTTGTCGGCACTCAATTTCATCCTCTTTATAAACTAAATTGAAAAAACAATTTATAAACATTGAAACTTATATGAAAACCTCCCTCAAGCTGAAAAAATGAGAGTCTTTTTCTTAAAGTTTTCAAACAAAACCTTGCTTTACAAATCATGAATTTGGCAGAAAAGCTCTCTGATATTTTAAATCACAGACAAACAAAAAATATTTTGTCTATAATTGAAACCTGCCAGCAAACAACCAAAATTCTTGCTAAACGGGCTTGTCTTAGTTTTCCCACTCATGTGATTTACTTAACTCAAGGGCGTATGGACCAAATCCTATTGTTGATCCAACTCGTATCCTAAAAACACTTAAATAAAGGGGATTTATATGCCTTTATATAACCAAACTTCAAATGAGAGAATTTGTGACATACATAATAGAATAATCCAAAATCTCCACGTTATATAATTCAATGAAATTTATAACGGGCAGGCGCCATTCTACAGTGGATTCTTTCACCAAAACCTCCCTACCCTTATCTTTCCCAAACAGCACCATTCATTCCCCGCAGATAATCATAATACCCTTCGCAAATAAATAACTCCCCCTGTTTTAAAGCGATAAACAATATCTCCTTTATTCAATTCCCAGACATAAACTTTCTGGTGTTGCTTTCTTACTTTTTAATAACTCATTGGACTTCGTTCAAATAAGTTTGGCCGGCTTTTTTTTTCTGGTCTTTTTTTAGGTTTTGGAAACTTTTTTTTACCAGAATGTGACACAGGTACTAACTTCGCTGCTGTCATGCATTGACTGTTATTTATGCAAGAAAGTTCCATTTGAACAACTTCAGATAAGATCTTGCTCAACTGTTCCCTAAAAAAAAGATCTTTAGGAAGAACAACAGCAGATATGCCCTCTATAAACTTGTGAGAAGACGAAAGGCCTGACCCTTGAGCAAAAGAGATTGAAGAAAGAGTAGCAAAAGCTGTAATAAAATATTTTATGTTCATAAATTTAACCTCGTAGAAATATCCATAATGGATTTTACCTAGCGTCTTCATTGCCAATTTCCAGAAAAAATAGCATGTTTATAGATAAAAAGTGAGAATTCTGAAAAAAACACAGCTTTGGAGCATTTTAATTTTAAAATAAATGCAAATTACCCTGCCTAATCAACATAGAAAACACTTGTTTGGCAATGAATAAAAGCACGAAGTATCGTCTGTGGGACAATAAAGGTCACAGGTATCATATCAACCTATTGATTTATAGGTATAATTTATTATTCCCCCTATTGAATGAGTGCTCTCAGTATCACAAGCTTATCCCATTTCAAATTTGTTCATGGTACAATTAAGTTAAATTATCCGCCTCCATATCATAAATGAAGTTGATATATGGATAAAAGTCTTGAAAAAGGTACTTTTTCTTATGAATCCCTTTAAACGCAAGTGATTATAATATTTTGACTTGAACAAAAGCATGCTTTTGCTAACTTGTTTCTAGATATCATTCTTTGTATTGCTCAGTATAATCGTGATCATTTTTTATATCTTAAGTCTACAACATTTTGATTTATAATGATAATATGGCGTTATCTATATTGAATTATCCCCCCAAATAGCATAAAATTCTCTTATGTTGAATTAACCAAAACCATTTATTATTTGTGCATATTACAAGTGGGCACGCTTAAGTAGAGTGAAACTGTACAATTTAAAACGCCTCTTATGAAGAGTACCAAGGTTTGTCACAAAATTGGGTGTTGACAAAATATGTGATGGTAGTGGCTTTTAACTCCATAAGCATAAAAATAGTGGTGCTCAATAGATTTTATATCATATTGGAAGCTTTATCGTTATATCACATTCATGAACGCTGCCGTGTCATGGGTGTGGATGCCTTAAGAAAGCTTTCTTAAAAAAAACACATGAATGAGCACCCCAAATATATTTCGTTTAGGAGAGTATTTTGCTTGAGGGGCGTGACTCCGCTAAAGAATGTGAAAAATAAAAGCAGAGGCAATACGTAATCTGCATTCCTTAATAGATATTGCTGTAGATACTTTTGAAAGGCGTAAAATAGAATTAGTGATGATAAGAATGAGAATTGTTTTTACATTGATTGCTTCATATTCTCTCCCTATTAGGCTGTATACCAATTTTAGAGATTTAAGCCTTTCAACCCACCATATATTCCTAGCCTCTCTTTAAAAGAGCTTTTATTGCCTCAACTTCAAATCAAAGAGCACTTATGTTATCAAAGATGAGAGAAAAAAGGACAAAACGCCCACAATATCAGCATTTTGTCCTCTTGCATCTTCACTTCTATTAAAAGCCAATTTTTAAAGTTAGCTATGGGCAAAAATATCAACTTCCGCCCATCCTAAAAGGTCAAGCTTAGCTCTCATAGGCAAAAATTGAAAGCATGCCTTGGCAACATTTTCTCGCTCTTCGCGTCTTAAACGTTCTTCAAATATAACCTTTAAACGATGCAAATATAACACATCCGATGCAGCATATTCAATTTGTGCCTGTGATAACGTTTCTGCCGCCCAATCCGAAGATTGTTGCTGTTTAGAGATATTCACATTCAGCAATTCATTACAAATTTCTTTCAATCCATGACGATCCGTATAGGTACGTGTGAGCTTTGAAGCGATTTTTGTACAAAAAACAGCCTCTGGCATAACACCAAATGTATGCGCTAAAATAGCAAGATCAAAACGCCCAAAATGGAATATTTTTGTGACGGCGTTATCTTTAAGAAGCTTGACCAAATTAGGAGCACTTTTTTGTCCTTTAGCAATTTGTATAATATCAGCAGTCCCATCTCCAGAAGAAATCTGAACAACACACAAACGATCACGATGTGGTTGTAATCCTAAAGTCTCAGTATCAATCGCAATAGCATCAGTTTTATAATTGTCTAGGTTTGGCAAATCACCTTGATGGACGCGAATCTCAGCCATTCACCCTCCTCTTTGCTAAAGCGGTAAGAATGCGCGCCCAAGACCTCTGCCCCTTATGAAACGATTTTAGATTATACTTTTCATTAGGCGAATGAATACGGTCATCAGCCAATCCAAAACCAACCAAAAGAGTTTCCATACCAAGAATTGACCGAAAATCGGCAACAATTGGAATCGACCCCCCCATGGCTGTCAAGACAGCAGGAACTTCCCACTCTTGTGATAAAGCATCCTTCGCCTCCTTGATAAAAGATGAATCTTCAGACAACTGAAGTGCTGGAGAAGAACCATAATTCTTAAATTCAACCGTACAATCAGCAGGAATTGAGCTCCGTACGTAATCACGCAGCGCCTGGCGTATTTTCTCTGGATCTTGCTTATGGACTAAACGACATGATACTTTTGCACTCGCTTGAGAGGCAATAACCGTTTTCATCCCTTCCCCTTCATAGCCCCCACTAATACCATTAAATTCCATGGTAGGACGTGCCCACACAAGCTCTAAAATGTTTCGTCCTTTTTCACCTGCTGGAACGGAAAGACCGATAGGACCAAGCAAATTTTCAGCAGTACAATTAAGTGCATTCCATGATTGTAAAATATGTGGAGGTGTTTCTTCTACACCTTCATAAAAACCAGGAAGTGTCACCTTATTATTTTCATCGTGAAGTCCTGCCAAAATTTTTGCTAAAATACGAATGGGATTGGCTGCTACACCCCCAAAATAACCAGAATGCAAATCACAATTCGCTGCTGTAATAATAATCTCTTCCGCCATAATTCCCCGAAGAGAAAGAGCAATAGAGGGTGTATTCGCGTCCCACATGGATGTATCACAAACCAATGCATAATCTGCCTTAAGTTCATCTTTATTTGCTTTTAAAAAAGGAATAAGAGAAGGAGAAGCGCACTCTTCCTCACCTTCACATAAAATAGTCACTTTAACAGGAAGCTGTCCTGTTTCTTTCTTATAGGCACGACACGCTTCAATAAATGTCATCAACTGACCTTTATCATCAGAAGCGCCGCGAGCACAAATAACTTTTTCTCCATCTCTCTCTTTTAAAGAAGGTGTAAATGGATCATCCTCCCATAAACTCAACGGATCAACAGGTTGAACATCATAATGTCCATAAAACAATACATGTAAACAATCCTCTGAAGGTCCTGGATGATGCCCAACAACCATTGGATGCCCTGGTGTATCACGCCGTGATGCCTCAAAACCAATGCTTTTTAAATCCTCTACTAACCAATCAGCGGCTTGACGACATGCGTCCTTATAAGCCGAGTCTGTAGAGATCGATTGAAAGCGTAAAAAAGAAAAAAGGCGTTCAAGGCTCTTTTCTATATTTCCATCAAGATGTGTTAGTACTTTATTCAGCATAAAAAAACCTCTCAAGCCTCATATATTTATATAATTGTAAGAACCCAACTTTAAGCCTCTTGTAGGATTTTGCAAGATATCTTATTCATTTTTGACACTGTGAGCAGTAAAAACTTGAACGCCCAGCCTGTAAAATACGTAGTATAGGCGTTCCACATTCCAAACATTCCTTACCTTCTCGTCCATAAACTGAAAAAGTATGTTGAAAATACCCAAGGGAACCATCTATATGCACATAATCACGCAAAGAAGAGCCACCAGATAAAATAGCTTCAGAAATCACATTTCGTATATTCTGTGCTAAAGAATCGGAAAACTCACGTGCATATACCGTTTTTGATGCTAATGTAAATGCATCACGCTGTGGAGACAAACGACTCCGCCAAAGTGCCTCGCAAACATAAATATTTCCAAGCCCCGCAACGATAGACTGATCCAGTAAAACCCCCTTGAGAGACATTTTTTTATTTACAAAAGCCTTTTGTAAATAGCGACCAGAAAACGCATCACTCATAGGTTCAAGCCCTAGCTTATTTAAAAGCGGATGTTTATAAAGCTTGTCCGTATCAACTAAAAGCATAAACCCAAAGCGACGCACATCATTATAAATAAGATGGTAAACTTCACCATTCCTTGTCTGAATATCCATAATAAAATGATCATGCTTAACCAATTTATTGGTCGTTGAAAAAGTTTTTCTTAAAAGATCATTCTCTACACGCCATGACCCCGACATTCCTAAATGGCTTAAAATCGTTTCATCCTGAGAAAGGTGAAATAATAAATATTTCGCCCGCCGACCAAGTTCTAAAATTTTTCTACCAATAAGCCGTTCAGAAAAGTCCTCAGGGAAAGGAAAGCGCAAATCTCTACGATTAAGTTTGACAGATACTATCTTTGCATCAGTAACAACAGACTTAAGTCCACGACGAACTGTCTCTACTTCAGGAAGCTCTGGCATCACTCCTCTTTAATAATTATGCACTTTCCAGTCGTATCACTGAGCAATTGATCCCTTCCCCATCCTCAAAGAATAAAAACTTATCCCATCTGTCCTGTAAATAACCGTGATTCTTGTTGAATGAACTTTATTTGGCTTCATACTCATGTAACTCATTTAACGAAAGCTTTTACACGATCAAGCCCTATCTTGAATATTCATCTACGTACCCTAGAAACACTTGCCCTGTCAAGGAGACCTATCAACCTCAAATGACGTGTTTTACTTTTACAGCATAACAGAATTAAGCCCATTCGCCCTTACGAAAGATAGGAACTCTTACACCATCCTGCGTAATACCATCTATGTCAATTTCACCAGAACCAATCATCCAGTCAATATGAATAACACTTTTATTACCACCACGCGCTGTAATCTCTTCTGATGTTAATGATGCTCCATCTAAAAAGCATTTGGAATAACACTGTCCTAAAGCAATGTGACAGGCTGCATTTTCATCAAATAAGGTATTATAAAAAAGGAGCTCACTCTTAGAAATTGGTGAAGAATGAGGCACAAGGGCAACTTCACCCAATCGGCTTGCCCCCTCATCACTTTGTAAAACCTGCTGTAAAACTTCCTGACCTGTTGATGCTCTGGCCTCAACAATGCGCCCTGCTTCAAAACGCACTTCAATATTATCAATCAATGTTCCTTGATAGGAAAGAGGCTTTGTTGAGCGAACAAAGCCTTCAACCCTATAAGCATGAGGAGTCGTAAAAACTTCCTCTGTCGGAATATTAGGATTACAAACAACACCATTTTTTGCAACGGATGCACCCCCATGCCATTCATGATCATCTGCCAAACCAACTGTTAAATCAGTCCCTGGTCCTGTAAAGTGCAAAGCAGAAAAACGCTGTTCATTAAGCCAAGATGACCGTTTCTTCAAATTTGCGTTATGAACAGTCCACGCCTGCACCGGATCTTCTCCTGTAACACGTGAAGCAAAAAAAATTGCATCAGCTAATTTTTTAATCGCCTCATTAAGCGGTAAAGAAGGAAACATTGCCTCAGCCCATCCTGCTGTTGGATAAGCAACAATCGACCAATTGATAGCAAAATTCGATATTTTCTTGAGTGCCGGCTGATAAGCCATTGAAGTGGCTTTATTTAATCGCGCAATCTTATCAAAATCTTGATTGGAAAGGAGTAACGGATTATCACCAACAATCGCTAAACGTGCGGCCCCATTTTCAAAAGCCTTCGCCATTCCCTCATAGAGCCAAGAAGGGGCACTATCAAAACTAGCCGTATGGGCATTTTCAAAACGTGTAAGCGATAACATATCATCACTAAAAATTGGTGTAATGACACCAACACCAACCTTATAAGCATGATATGCAATACGCCGAACAAGAGGTAATGCTGAAACTGGAGCAGTCAAAACAAGATCCTGCCCCTCTTGTAAATTTAACCCTACTTTTACCGTAACTTCTGCAAGACGATTAAGCATTTCAGGCGAAATTGTCTCATGAATATCAAAATACATTACCTATACCCTTCTTTAAATAAAATGTATTCTTACGCCACCATATTCTAAATTATTTTTCTAGATCCTTATCAATTCTTTCTCTACGTCTATTTATGCGTATTACTCTTACTAAAGAGTTTACTTAATTCATAAACCGCAATGGGGTGTAAGACTCTTCTTCGGTCGCGCAAAAACTTACCAGTTTCTGTGTCGTTTTTCTAACATTGCAACAATTGCATTTAACTGATCTGATGAAGGCAACGTCATAATTGTTTTATTTTCCTCTTTCCTCGCTAGAGGTCGAGGCGCATAGGCTGGAATGGGAACTTTATCAAGCTGGATCATAGCAAAAGACATAGGTTGTCCCGTCTTAGACTGTGCTACTGCTGTTGAAGGAGAGGTACTTTTCTCTGCCTTTACTCCCTTACTTTCTAAGCCTTCATCGATAAAGCTTGGTGCATAACCAGAACGTTCCTGAGCAAAGGCGTAAGCAACATCATAAGGACGATTATCCGTAGGAACTTGAAGTGATCCATCGCGGGATCGCTTTTCATAAAAAGCATTCCCCCCTGCAACATGAACATAGTGCATGTTTTTATAAGGAAAAGATAAACCAGCGGTATGAAAAAACTTAGCGTGTTTAACTTTCTTATCTCGTTCACCCCGTAAAACTGCATCAGCAGCTTCTCTTACACGAGAAACAGATGCTTTCTCCGTCATAGGACGCGTTAAAACACCAGGCGCAAATTGCTTATATTGACCAACAACACCACAAATTGTCTTGGGATAAGCGGTTGAATTAACACGATTCATAACAACCGTCCCAACGGCAATCATTCCTTCACGACTTGAGCGATTTGATTCAAAATACATCGCGCGCATAAGGCATTGGCGCTCTGTCAATGGGTACGTAACTGTTTTTGTCTTCTTATTATTTACTTTTCCAGAATCTAAATGATTTGCAGCACACCCCACAACAACCAGGGGTGCTACGCAACAGGTAACAAAGACATTCCAACGATTTTTTTTCATTTTAGGCAACACATTCCTGTAATCTCTGAGCTATTCAAATTTTAAAATGAGCTTTAGGTGTATCTCTCAATAAAGTATACAGCTAACTGTTACCACTCAGTAAAATTTTAATACAAGTGGTAATCAAAAACTATCTATGCAAAATAAAAAATAAAATACTCTTAATTTATAGATCAATATTGTCACTCCTCGTAGCACAATATAGGCCTAGAGAACCCACATGTTTCAATCGCAATAAAATAATATGACTGCTCATTCTAAACACGAAAAAGATTTGGATATCAAAACTCTTTGCATCAATATTGAAAAAATAACACAGATCCCCCCTTTAATATAATTTTTAACAAAATGATCAAAAAAAACCACTATAATCCAGATGATGGTATCATCCAGTATACAAAAATGTCAAATCAATACTTAACAATTTGCCATGTTAGCCTAAAAAACTCTTTGGTGCTTCTATGTGTTTCTTCATCATATGGTATTATGTCCTTTTTAAAGCTTCTGTATTGTAAAAAAAAATGCTCACTGTATCTACAAGCGAATTTTAAAAATCTCAGAAAAATTTAATCTCTTTTCTTCTCACCTACACCAACTTTATACGTAAGGTCATCGCGAGGACGATCAGAAGACATATGATAACCCGTTATGATATAATGCAACATTTCAGCAATATTGGTAACATGATCACCAATTCGTTCAATATTCTTTAAACAAAACAGTAAGTGCGTACAAACCGTAATATTGCGCATATCTTCCATCATGTATGTCAAAAGTTCACGAAAAAGAGAAGTATACAAAGCATCAATCTTCTCATCACGCTCACGCACAGCGTCAACACGCTCTAATCGACGACTCGTATAAGCATCTAAAACTTCTTTTAATTGATTGAGAGCTAAAGCTGTAATTGTTTCAAGCCCATGATAAAAGGAGGCGGACTGACGTATTTCTGAAAGGGCAACTGTCCTTTTAGCAATGTTTTTAGCCATATCCCCAATCCGCTCAAGATCAGAAGAAATACGAATGGCTCCAATAATTTCACGCAAATCTACAGCCATTGGTTGACGCTTGCAAATAATAGCAACCGCTTTTTCATCAATATCACGTTCTGCTTCATCTAAAAACAAATCATCAGCAATCACTGCTGTTGCAAGTTGAAGATCACTACAGACAACCGATGCAACAGAACGTTCAATCATTCTTTCCGCATGGTGCCCCATTTCTGTAATTCTTGCTTTTAGATATTTTAGCTCTGCATCATAAGAACGAACGGTATGGTTCATAGACATATCTTACACTCCTCAATTCACCTATCCAAAACGCCCCGTAATATAATCTTGCGTCCGTTGTTCTTTTGGTGAAGTGAAGATTATTTCAGTTGCACCAACTTCAACCAAATGCCCTAAATGAAACATGGCCGTATATTGAGAAACACGTGCTGCCTGTTGCATGGAATGTGTTACGATAACAATTGTATAATTTTGCCGCAACGCATCGATAAGCTCTTCAATCCGAGCCGTTGCAATGGGATCAAGAGCTGAACAGGGTTCATCCATCAAAATAACTTCAGGACTAACCGCAATGGCACGCGCAATACACAGACGCTGTTGTTGTCCTCCCGATAAACTTGTTCCAAGATCATGAAGACGGTCTTTTACTTCTTCAAATAAACCAGCCTGCCTCAAACTCTTTTCAACCACATCATGCAATTCAGAACGCGTTTTTACCAAACCATGAATGCGCGGACCATAGGCAACATTTTCAAATATAGATTTTGGAAAAGGACTAGGCTTTTGAAAAACCATTCCAACACGGGCCCGTAATTCTACAACATCAATTCTCTGGTCATAAATATTCTCTCCATCTAAAGTGATAAGACCCGTTATTTTAGCCCCTTCAATCGTATCATTCATCCGGTTAAAACAACGCAAAAAAGTCGATTTTCCACATCCTGAGGGACCAATCAAAGCTGTGACTTGATGTTCAGGAATATCAAGGGTAATACCATGAAGTGCTTCTTTATCCCCATAAGAAACCTTTACATCCTGACCACGCATTTTAATCTTCATAACAAAAACTCACCTTACAAAAATCTTATCAAAGTTGTTATTTTATTTAAATTACTGGCGGCGTTCAAACCGTCGACGTAAAAAAACTGCAGAAATATTCATGATCGCAAGAAAAATCATTAAGACAATAATAGCCCCCGATGTCTTTTCAACAAAAGCGCGCTCTGCTTCACCCGCCCACATAAAAATTTGAACCGGTAAAGCTGTTGCCGGATCCATGGGCGTTGTAGGAATATTCACAACAAAAGCAACCATTCCAATCAAAAGCAAAGGTGCTGTTTCACCCAAAGCCTGAGCGACTCCAATAATCGTACCAGTCAAAATACCAGGCGCTGCTAAAGGAACAACATGATGAAAAATCATTTGTGTTTTTGATGCCCCTAACCCTAAAGCTGCTGCACGAATAGAGAGAGGAACAGCCCGCAAAGCAGAACGTGTTGCAATAATGATTGTGGGAAGAGTCATGAGCGCTAAAACAAGACCACCAACAAAAGAGGCTGAACGTGGTAATCCTAAAAAATTAACAAAAACCGCAAGTCCTAAAAGACCAAAAACAATCGAAGGAACAGCAGCAAGGTTATTGATATTAACCTCAATAAAGTCTGTAAATTTATTTTTGCGTGCATATTCTTCTAAATAAAGAGCCGTTGCTATGCCTATCGGTAGTGACACCAATAAAACGACGCCTATCATATAAAGAGATCCAATGATCGCAACGCCTAATCCCGCAGTCTCAGGACGACTTGAAGCGCCAAATGTAAAAAAACCAATATTAAATGTCTTATAAAGCGTACCATCATGCGCTAAACGCTTTATCCATTCTACTTGTCGATTAGAAACTTTACGGTTTTTTTCTGCTACATGCAGATCAATCTGCCCTTTATAAGCAGAATCAATATCCGCGGCTGCCAAAACTTTGATTTTTTGTATTGTGCCGATCAGTTTTGGATTTTTTGTCACCATTTCACGCAGTTGAACACGTACACCATTTGAAAACATACGGTTAATGTCCCGCAGAGAAGCATGATCATTTTGATTAACACCGAGTTTTTTTGCTAAAGCATTGCGTACAAGAAGCGGATAATTCGCGGTTATGAGGACTTGTGGTTTTGTTTGACGTTGACCACTTGGATCAATAATCTTTTCATCCAAATAAATCGATAATGTCATTTCACTTTGAAAAAAAGCTGTATAGCCTTGACTCATAATCGACCATAAAAGCGCAAATAAAAAAAACAGACCAATAAAAATAGAAATCAAACCATAGGCACGAAAACGACGTTCAGCCCTATACCGACGCTTAAGACTAATATTGCGACGAGGGAAAAAATCTTCATTCATTCATATTGTTCCCGATATCTACGCACAATATAAAGAGCTAGAATATTCATCAAGAGCGTCATCACAAAGAGTGTCATTCCCAAAGCAAAAGCCACCAAAGTTTGTGGAGAATTAAACTCAAAATCACCGGTCAATTGATTAACAATTTTAACTGTCATGGTGGTCATTGCTTCGAAAGGATTGAGTGTTAAGTTTGCTGCAACACCTGCCGCCAAAACCACAATCATTGTTTCACCAATTGCACGCGATGCTGTCAACAAAATGGCCCCCATAATCCCTGGAAGTGCTGCAGGTATAACGACTTTTTTAATTGTTTCAGATTGCGTTGCACCTAAACCATAAGAACCTTCACGTAATATGCGTGGAACAGCCGTAATAACATCATCCGACAAAGAAGAAACAAAAGGAATCAACATAATTCCCATCACAACACCAGCAGTCAAAACACTTTGTGCCATAATAAAACCGCCCCCACCTGAAAGAGAAACAGACAAGTCACGTAAAAATGGTCCGACAACCTTCAAAGCAAAAAAACCATAAACAATGGTTGGGATGCCAGCAAGAACTTCCAATAATGGTTTTATAATTGCTCGCAATCGCGCAGAAGCATACTCTGCCATATAAAGAGCTGAAAATAATCCTATAGGTACAGCAAAGAACATAGCAACAAATGCAATATAAAGTGTACCAGCAAGGAGCGGTATTAAACCAAATTGTCCAACTTCATCGCTTGAACCGCTTGCGGAAAAACGCGGATCCCAAACCGTTCCTAAAAAGAAATTTGAAAAGGATACAGACTGAAAAAAGCTTATTGTCTGAAAGAGCAGAGAAAGTGCAATGGCTATTGTCGTCAAAACTGCCACGATAGAAGCACACGCCAATCCAATAATAATTAAAGATTCAACCTTATTGCGCGCACGTTGATGAGGTGCAATTTGTATTATTCCATAGATAAAACCAAAGGAGGCAATAGCAAAAAGGAAACCATGACCAATAAATTGAAGCTTTTGAGAAGAAAAAATCCATGACCGCGCTATTTTGAATACATCATCCGATGCTTCATGAGGCAACATTAATCCTTTTGCAAGTAATTGTGCCTGCACTTCCTTATAGGAAGCGGTGGAGAGATCCCCTTCAAAGCAATGAATTATTTTGACGAGATTTTGAAGTATCTCCCAAAGCAGCTCATGATTGACAGGTTCTGTTATATGCGCACTATACACCCCAAGTTCTCGAGAGGCATTATATTCTAAATAAATTATACTCCCAGCATCCCACAAAATTAAAAAAATAAAAGCTGGAATAACAGTGATCAAAAAAGTCCACCAGCCATAATAATACGCACGAGAATGCATTTTATGTTGTTTGTATTCGAGAGTACGTGCTCGCATATAAGAAACACAAAAGCCACAAAATCCAAAAAGAAATAACAAAAAAACAATGAAGGAAATGCGCATTTTATCTTTCAGTTTTTATAAAAAATAGCACCGAAAACTCTTACTCTGAAACGACAATAAAAATTATTTCAACATCATGATTCGACCAGCAGAAAAATTAGAACGCTGTGCTTGGCGCTCTTTTTCAGGAGCAACAATCAAACCATATTCAGCCAAAGGACTATCTGGACCAATCATTTGTTCAGAAAGGAAAAAGTCAACGTACTCTCGCAAACCTGGAATAATATCTAAATGTGCTTTCTTAATATAGAAAAAAAGTGGACGAGAAACTGGATATTGTCCACTAGAAATTGTCTCAACTGTTGGCGCAAAACCATTAATATCGGCAACCTTTAACCTATCAGCATTATTTTGATAAAAAGACAAACCAAAAATGCCAACCCCTGTTTTATTTGAAGTTAGACGCGCCAATGTTTCAGAATAATCACCATCAATATCAACCGCTTTTCCATCCTTACGGACCGCAATACAAGCAGCATGTATCTTCTTATCATCCATCCCTAAAGACTTCATCACCTCAACTGCCCCACTCTCTTTACAGCCCACAGCAAGTAATTTTTCCTCAAAAACTTCACGCGTTCCATGCTTTTCTCCAGGAATATAGGCTGTTATCGTCCAATCAGGAAGAGCACTATTGACAGCACTCCATTTCAAAACATTATTGGGCTGCAACTTCCCATCTATAATAACGCGAGCTGCAAGGGCTTTATAAACATCTACTGGCCGTAATTTCCAATCAGGACCTTTTATATCTGTTGCAAAAACAATGCCATCATATCCAATGCGTATTTCCTCAATATCTTTCACACCAGCCTCAAAACAAGACTGCAATTCACTCGATTTCATTGCTCGTGAAGCATTCACAATATCAACGGTATTCTCCCCAATACCACGGCAAAATTCCTTAATACCCGCTCCTGTTCCACCCGATTCGATAACAGGAACCTTAAAATGAGGATAAATTTCCCCAAATGTCTCAGCGACAATCTTTTGATAAGGTAAAACTGTAGATGAGCCAGTAACTTGTATTTGATCTCGTGCATTGCCTACATTTGCTGATAGCAGTAATGAAAAAATCAATCCCACTCCAATTGATAAAACTCTGCTCATCTATAAACTCCCTAAAAATTGAGGATAAAAACCTCTTAATGTATACCATACAGTCATTCTAGTTCACATTTGCAACATAACAAAATAAAAAAACAACATGGATCATTTTTTTAACAAAACCATGATTGAATCCTGTATAAATTAATTTGAACGTTTGAACTCAACAATATCCCAAAACAGATGTGCAATATCTGTATCACAGAAGCGTTTAATTTCACGAATTCCTGTAGGAGATGTTACATTGATTTCTGTTATATAATCTCCAATCACATCAATTCCCACAAACAGAAGACCACGTTCCTTTAAGGCTGGACCAATGCGTTCACAAATTTCATAATCACGTTTTGTTAACGCAACATTTTCCGCACGACCTCCAACATGCATATTAGAACGCACATCTGTTTTTGTCGGAATTCGATTAATGGCTCCAACAGGCGTACCATCAAGCAAAATAATCCGTTTATCTCCTTTTCGTACTGCCTCTAAATAACGCTGAACAATAAAAGGCTCACGATAAATATCAGCAAACATTTCCAACAACGATGCTAAATTGCGATCATCTTGTTTTAAATAAAAAACACCAGCGCCCCCATTTCCATAAAGGGGTTTCACAATAATATCGCCAAATGTTTCTCTAAAAGCAGTTATTTCTTCAATATCTTTGGTAATTAACGTTTCAGGCATCAAATCAGAAAATTCTGTCACAAAAATTTTCTCCGGACTGTTGCGTACCCATGCTGGATCATTCACAACAAGTGTTTCTGGATGAATACGTTCTAATAAATGTGTTGTGGTGATATAATTGAGATCAAAAGGCGGGTCTTGGCGCAAAAGAACTACATCCATATCTCTTAATTCAGTACGAACCGGCTTTCCTAATTGATAGTGCTTTTCCTCTTCATCATAGACAGTCAATGACTCTAAGCGTGCAATCACACAACCATCGCACAGAGATAAACGATCTGGAGTATAATGGAAGAGAGTGTGTCCACGTTCTTGTGCTGCTAAAGCGAGAGCAAATGTCGTATCTCCTTGAATCCGAACCGTTGAAATATGATCCATCTGAATGGCAATTTTCATAAATAAATCCTCCCTATCCTAAAAGCAGACTGGTCTATGCACCATAAACTTAGTAAACAATAAAATAACAATGACAAGAGAAAATTCATGACACAAGAAATAGATACAAAATTCAATAATGAAGAAATCAAACGCTATGCACGTCACATCATTTTGCCTGAGATTGGTGGTGCGGGACAACAAAAGCTCAAACAAGCGCGTGTTCTTGTTGTGGGTGCTGGTGGCCTTGGAGCACCTGTCTTAACTTATTTGGCTGCGGCAGGTGTTGGAACCCTTGGAATTGTCGATAATGACACCGTTTCACTTTCCAATTTACAACGCCAAATTATTCATAAGACAAATGCAATCAACCAAAGCAAAACAGACAGTGCTGAAAGCACTATAAAAGCCATAAACCCCCATGTTATGGTTGAAAAACACGCCCTACGCTTAGATAAAAGTAATGTGGATAAACTGCTCAATGACTACCATATCATTGTTGATGGAAGTGATAACTTTACCACACGCTATCTTCTTGCTGATCACGCAGCCCAATGCAAAAAGCCTTTAATAAGCGGCGCTGTAGAACGTTTTAATGGTTCATTAACCGTCCTTATGCCGTATAAAGACAATAATCCTCACTATCGCGATTTGTTTCCTACCCCTCCTGCTCCCGATACTATCCCAACATGTGCTGAAGTTGGAATCATCGGTGTTTTACCCGGCGTTATTGGAACCCTACAAGCCATGGAAGCGATTAAAATGATCACAAACATCGGAGATCCACTCGTAGGAAAGATTCTTCTCTATAACGGATTATTAGCACAATTTAATATTATTACCTATAAACGAACAAATTCCAGAGAAAATACATCGTATTAAGAAGCTTGGAGAATCATAATTTTATCCCTACTGGCTTTCAAGACTCTTGCGATATGTATTGAAACTGGAATCCTGATGTTTTACCGCAAATCATCAAAACACTGTAAACAATTAAACTTATTACAAATATTAAAGATCTTTTGTGAAAAAAATCTCCTCTATAATGATTATCAACGTCATTTCATGTCCTCTTTTATAAACGGTTAGATACTCGTGCAAACGCGTGCTGCCATCAATGTTTTTCTGTAAAGAATTTTTGAGATAGTTAAAAATATAATCTACAGAAATCTATTCAACCATTTTGCCCTTCATGCATAAAATCGCTTCACATGAAAGTGCTTTCTTCAAACCATAATCCATAAATAAATAATCTAAGTCATATTTTAGTTATCAATACTCTTGATGAGATCAATAATCTGTACCTACACCTCTAACCTCAAGAGAAATGTCTATTTATCAAGCATCATAAAATGCGGCTTAGGATTATTGCACGTATAAGAACAATCAAATAGTCTCTGTCTATAAGAAAAACACATGGAGATTAATCCATATAGAAAAATTAAGTTAAACCTCTTGGAGAGCTTTAACCACATAATTGTTATATTTAAAAGCAGAAAGCTATCGCTCATGAATGAATAATCCTTCAGCGATAATTTCACAGATAAGTATATGTGAAAAAAGTGACTTAAATGGATCTTGAAAACCAATCTGTAGATAGTCAGTGTAAAGAGTGAACGTTCTTAAAAGATCTCTTTAAAACAAGCGGAGAAATATGCAACGTTAAGCGTATGCTGTTTTACATGAAAGGCGTTTTTCCCTATCAAAACATCAAGTAAGAGCTCTTGCAATAAAACCTTGAAACTAAAATCATAAACAAACAAACTAATCATCCTTCTTTCTAAAATGAGCCTCTATAATATAAGTTAATTTGGCTCACTTTCTTTATCATTATCCGTTGGTATGGTAACAGGATGATCGGACAAACTGCGTAAATAAAGTAAAAGATCAGCACGGTCTTGGTCATTTTTAATTCCACGAAAAGACATAATAGTTCCAGGGAATGCTTTATGTGGAGAATGTAGATAACGATCTAACGTTACAAAGTCCCATTTTTGATCAGAATGTGCGCGCAATGCCCGTGAATATGCAAAACCTGCCGCTGCGGCCAAAGGACGATTAACAATCTCCCAAAGAACTGGCCCCACACGCCCTGCCTGGTTGCGTCCAGAAGTATGGCATATGGCACATTGACGAAAAATTTTACGCCCATTTTCAAAATTTCCTTGTTGAAGGCGGCTATTGAGTGATATGGCAATGTCAGATTCTTTTTGTTTTTCTTTAAATGTATCATTCTTGGTAACGGTGTGATGATATTGGGCTGATGGAGAATAATCGTAAACTATATCACTAAGCGTAGAAATTCCTACAACAACAACCCCCACGCATAAACACGCACAAATAAAATAGATAACTTTCGAGCGATTCATAAAAACTCAAATGTTCATGATTTCATTACCATTTTTAGTATAAGCTTTTTCTTTATAACACACAACATCATAAATGTATCACAGACGACATTTGGAATCTTACAATGGCTCTTGAACCGATTATTCTTATTCCTGCCCGTATAGGCTCAACGCGCCTTCCCCAAAAAGCTCTCGCTGAAATCGGTGGAAAGCCGATGATTGTTTATGTCGCAGAACAAGCCAAAAAAGCAGCAATAGGGCGTACGATCGTTGCTACAGATCACAATGATATTGCCAAAGTTGTTGCAGAGTATGGGCATGAATATCTCATAACACGAAGTGATCATAAGTCTGGATCTGATCGTATTTATGAAGCTTTAATGCATATTGATCCTGAACAACGCTACAATGCTATTTTAAATATACAAGGGGACCTCCCAACGATCATGCCACATGAAATCATCAGTGCACTACGCCCTTTAGAAAATAGCTTTACTGATATCGCAACCTTGGGGGCTCAAATCATTGAGGAAGATGAAAAAAGAGATCCCAATGTTGTCAAAATCATTGGAACGCCTCTTTCTCAAAATCGCCTTCGTGCTCTTTATTTTACGCGCGCCACAGCTCCCTATGGAGATGGTCCTCTTTATCATCATATTGGAATATACGCTTATCGGCGCGAAGCACTTGAGAAATTTGTATCATTCAAACCCTCTACGCTTGAAATGCGTGAAAAACTTGAACAATTACGGGCTTTAGAGCATAATATGCGTATCGATGTGGAAATAGTCGATACGATTCCTTTAAGCGTAGACACACAATCTGATCTCGATAGAGTACGTAAGATTTTAGCATGAGAACACTCAAAAAAACCAATAAAATCTCCTTCCAAGGAGAATACGGTGCTAATTCCCATATTGCTTGCTCTAATATGTTCCCCAATATGGATGCTGTACCCTCTGCTACTTTTGAAGATGCCCTTAATTTGGTAGAAAGTGGGAAAGCTGATCTTGCTATGATCCCTATCGAAAATACTCTTGCTGGACGGGTTGCGGACATTCACCATCTTTTACCCCAATCATCACTTTATATCATTGATGAGTATTTTTTGCCTATCCATTTTCAACTCATGGTTTTGCCTGGCGTTACCCATGACGAAATTAAAACCGTCCACAGTCATACGCATGCCCTTGCACAATGCCGAAAAATCATCCGAAACAACGGTTGGAAACCTGTTGTTTCTGCTGACACCGCTGGCGCTGCAAAATTTATCAAAAAAAGTGCTCAACGTTCACAAGCAGCCTTAGCCCCTCTGATCGCAGCAGAACTCTACGGGCTTGATATTCTTGAAAGAGATGTTGAAGATAACCCTCATAATATTACGCGTTTTGTCATCCTTTCACGATCCAAACGACATGTCCCAAAACCTAAAAATGGTGAAAAAATCATCACCAGTCTTCTTTTTCGAGTGCGCAATGTTCCTGCTGCTCTCTATAAGGCTATGGGAGGATTTGCAACAAATGGTATTAATATGACAAAATTAGAAAGCTATCAAATTGGTGGAAATTTTAATGCAACACAATTTTTTGTTGACATTGAAGGACATCCTGAAGATCCCATGATGAAACTTGCCTTAGAAGAATTATCCTTCTTTTCTGCTGAATTGCGTATTATCGGTACTTATCCAGCACAAAACGATCGAACATCGCATATATAAAAGCAACAAAGCCACCATCATTTTTTATGGATACCGAAAGACATCCTGAAAATCCTATAATGGAATGTGTCTTAGAGAAACTCGTTTTTTACGCTCAACGTGCTTCATCATGAAGCTAAAGCAGAAAAAGAATAATAATATCCGATAACGGAATATATAAATTGCTTCGATAATGGTTTTTAACAAATTATATTATGATAAACAGCAATTCAACGCATACAAAGACCTATGTGAAAAAATACAATAACCAAAAATGAAAGCACCTATACTCCATGTTTCTTTATATAAAAGAAAGACTCTTAAGAAAAGATATCATTTCCTAAAGATAACGAACTTCTAAATGAGCTCATAAAAATAATTTAACTTATCATAAGGATATACTTGAGATAATAGATCATTCAAGTCTCTTGAGTTCAGATAATTTTCAACGTATTTTTATAAAACTATAAGATGTCGTTTAACCATATTTTTTACATTGCATTTGAACCTTCCTATTTCTAAACACTGACTTGTGATTCATTTTGTTAAAAAAGGAAAAATAATGCAAAAAATCTTCATGCAAGGATTATTAACTGCAAATATTCTCGCTTACTCTAGTGTTGCGTTTGCTGGATTTGGCGAAAGAGAATGGAACTTTGAGACCAATGAAACTGTTACGATTGGTGCATCCGATGAAATACAGCAAGGTGCTGAATATGGGTGCAAAGCATTTAAACCCGAAAAAGCATCCTTTACTTTATCATACTCATCTCCTTCTGACGTCAATAAGCTACACATTACTGCAGATGATGAAAAGAAAATAACACATGATAAAGAACGTAAAATCTTTATGCTCAAAGATGTAAAGTCCCTCGATATAGGTTTTCCTCCATCAGGATATTATACTTTTAAAAATATTACTAAGGAAAGAGTTATTGGTCTAGATTGTGATGCAGGAGATTTTTAATAATATTTTCAAAAATATATTAGCGTTGTTTAGATGTATAAAAAAGCTTTGTTCATAGCCAATCAGTGGAGGCGTTATTGCTGAAAATTTAAATCTCCATTACTTTCTGTTGTCTATTCTACAAGAATGAAGATCAAAAGAAAAATTCTTGGATTTGTGTTATATTTTTTGTTTCTGAGCTTGATTTTTCATTCTAAATCGACAATATGGGCTTGGGAGGTTGGTGGTGGACGAACTACTCGCCAACTGGGTCAGGTCTGGAAAGAAGCAGCCCCAACGAGTTCTGGTACGGGTCATCGTGCCGGCCTCCTATTTTTCTGAAGCGATTTTCTTGCTATATTTTAGAAAAGCATTTAATCCTTAGAGCAGCGTTTTTATGCAGCATGTAAAGCGATTTGATTATTTTTAAGTAAGTGATCCCATAAAAGTACATTGATTGAGAAAAAATCCTTTTATATGAGAGTACAGTATTGACCTATGCTCTGTGTATGATCAAAATGTACACATAAAAAACTTCGAAGTTGGAAATATTCATGGAAAATGCACCGGTAGAAACAGCCTATCGTGTTCTTGCTCGTAAATATCGACCTCAAAACTTTTCTGACCTCATTGGTCAGGAAGCTATGGTGCGTACTCTCACCAATGCCTTTGAAAAAGGTCGTATTGCGCAAGCGTGGATGTTAACAGGGATTCGTGGTGTAGGTAAAACTACAACAGCACGTATTTTGGCACGTGCGCTCAATTATAAAACAAAAGATATTGACCAACCAACAACCCTCTTAGACTCTCTTGGGGAACATTGCACACAAATTATTGAAGGGCGCCATATTGATGTTATAGAAATGGATGCCGCTTCCCATACCGGCATTGACGATATTCGTGAAATTATTGAACAAATACGCTATCGTCCTGTTTCTGCGCGCTATAAAGTTTATATTATCGATGAAGTCCATATGCTCTCAACGCAAGCCTTTAATGGTTTGTTGAAAACGCTTGAAGAACCACCATCCCATGTGAAATTTATTTTTGCCACAACAGAAATTCGCAAAGTTCCCATTACAATTCTTTCGCGTTGCCAACGTTTCGATTTGCGACGAATTGAATCAAAAGCTTTGAGTGCGCATTTGCGCAAAATTGCGAAATATGAAAAGGTCGAAGTAGAAGATCAAGCACTCTCTATGATTGTTCGTGCTGCAGAAGGATCTGCACGTGATGCATTATCCATTTTTGATCAAGCAATTGCCCATAGTAATGGCAATATTAATGCCGCTGCCGTGCGTACAATGCTGGGATTAGCGGATCAAGCACGTATTATTGATCTCTTTGAATTTATCATGAAAGGCGATGTTGTCCGTGCTTTACATGAATTACGCAGTCAATATGATGCAGGTGCTGATCCTCTTACAATATTAACAGAATTAGCCGACTTTAATCATCTGGTCACACGTTTACGTTTCACACCAGAAGTAGTAGAAGATTTTTCCCTGACTGAAGAACAACGTTTAAGAAGTTTAGACTTTTCAAAAAAACTTTCCGTTCCTGTTTTATCTCGAAACTGGCAAATGTTACTTAAAGGCTTACAAGAAGTTAATCAAACTGCGCGTCCACTGCAAGCAACTGAAATGCTTTTAATTCGTCTTGCACACACAGCCGATCTCCCAACTCTTGATGAAGCTTTAAAAAAACTTACACAAGAAAAAATGCCTCTCACGTTTGTTTCAAACTCTTCTCATAAAGAATCGATAAATGCAAATAATATAACAAAAGAGACAACAGCTGATGGCCATGCTTCCTCGAGCGTTTCATGTACATTACCCAATCAATCAGATTTAAAAACATCCTTGCAAACCCCGTTAGACCACTCCTTAAAGCCAGAAAGTTTCTTTAAAAATCAAACGACTGATAAAACCAACGCCCAAGAAGTAACAGAAACTCTAGAAACTTCTCAATCGACTAAACTTTCTGAAAAGAATGCGAATTTATCGCAGTCTGTCACGCAAACAACAGGAGAGATTACTGAACCTAAATCCCTCGTGATTAATTCTTTACACGATATTGTTAAATTAGCCGAACAATATAATGACGTGCCTTTCAAACTCCTTGTTAAAGAATTTGTTCATCCTGTTTCTTTTGAAAATGGACATATTACTTTAAGGCTTTCTGAAAATACCCCACAATTTCTTGCTCATGATATCGAAAAAAAAATCTCTCAATGGACTGAAAAACGCTATGTAATAACTTTTGTTAATGAAGGAGGCGGTCCAACTTTACAGGAAGAAAGTGTAGCGATTCAAAAGTCTCTTTTTTCTAATGCTGAGACAGATCCGGATATCGCAAAAATCCTCAACCATTTTCCAGAAGCAAAAATTGTCGATATTCGACTTAATAGAGAAAAAAATGACCTTGATTTACCCCCCAATACCTTTAAAAATACTGATCTCTTTAAAAATAAAAATGATAGCAATGATGAATAAGGATACCTATTCCTATGCGTGAAATGATGAGCATGATGAAAAAAGCCAAAGAAATGCAAGAGAAAATGCAGAAAATTCAAGAGGAAATGGCTAGCCTGCAAGCTACCGGCACTGCAGGGGGTGACCTCGTCAATATTACGTTAAATGGCAAAAATATTATAACAGCAATTCAAATTGATCCTTCATTACTCAAACCTGAAGAAGCTGAAATTCTTGAAGATCTCATTATGGCAGCTTATAATGAAGCAAGAACAAAAATTGACAACGCACTAGAAGAGAAAACCAAAAGCATGACGGCAGGGCTACCGCTTCCGTCAGGTTTCAAGCTTCCATTTTAATGTATGGAACAAAATATATGTCTAAATACATTGCCGGCCCTGAAATTGAGCATCTCATTCAGATTTTAGCACGGTTACCAGGTCTTGGTCCGCGTTCAGCGCGTCGTGCTGCGCTTCATCTTATTAAAAAAAAGGAAACTTTGCTGGAGCCTTTAGGAGCAGCAATACAAACAGCGATAGAAAAAGTCGGTATTTGTTCTGTTTGTGGCAATGTCGATACCATTGATCCTTGTTCAATTTGTACTGATCCGCGACGCGATGATACAACGATCATTGTTGTTGAGGACATTGCTGATCTGTGGGCTCTTGAGCGCGCAAAAACTCTAGCAGCACGTTATCATGTATTGGGTGGCCGACTCTCACCCTTAGATGGAATAGGTCCCGACGAACTCAACATTGACACCTTAATACAACGTGTTGTACAAAACCCAATCACGGAGATTATTCTTGCTGTCAATGCGACTGTCGAAGGACAAACAACCGCTCACTACATCACCGATCAGCTTTCTAATTTTTCAGTTAGAATTACGCGACTTGCCCATGGTGTTCCTGTAGGAGGCGAGCTTGATTATCTTGATGATGGAACTTTAGCAGCGGCTGTACAAGCAAGAACAAATCTTTAAAACTTTTTTATCTTAGCCTTTAGCTCTTTAATGATGGGGGAATATTCAAATGCTAAAGAAAAACCTCTCACTTTTAAACAGCTTTGGTCCTGGTATTTTAGTATGTTTACTCATATCAGCTTTAGCGTATGGTTTAGAAGTCTTAGAAAAACAGCTCTTTGGGCAAGCATGGCTTGAAAGTCTTGTTTTAGCAATTCTCTTAGGGTCTGTTACCCGTAGTTGTTTTACAATGCCAACCTATTTTCAAAAAGGTATAAACTTTTGTGCCAAAACACTTCTTGAAGTTGCGATTGTACTTCTAGGAGCAAGCATTAGTATTCATGCCGTTCTTTCCGCTGGTTGGAGTTTACTTGCAAGCATTGTATTCGTTATATTTGTAACCATTATTCTCAGCTTTATCATCGGCCGAGTTTTCGGACTTTCTAAACATTTGGCAATGCTCGTTGCTTGCGGAAATGCTATTTGTGGGAACTCAGCCATTGTTGCCGTTGCCCCTGTCATTAAAGCAAAACACGAAGAGATTGCTGCATCAATTGCTTTTACAGCTCTTTTGGGGATCCTTATTATTTTATGCCTCCCTTTTGCACATCCATTTCTGAATTTATCCTTTAACCAATATGGTGTGCTTGCCGGCATGGTTGTTTATGCTGTACCACAAGTTTTGGCAGCTACCGCATCTGTTTCTTTTGCCAGTGTCCAAATTGCAACCGTTGTTAAATTGGTACGCGTTCTCATGTTAGGACCTCTTATTTTTGCTCTGTCACTCATCTATCGTCGATCAGAACAAATACACTTTCGTTGGCATACTCTCGTTCCATGGTTTATTATTGGTTTTATTATAATGATGTTGGTCCGCTCAAGTAATCTTATCCCCGAAACCGCTTTAAATCCTATCAAATTTATTGCTCAATTGTTCACGGTCATTTCAATGGCCGCATTAGGACTAGGCGTTGATATTCGCTCATTAAAAAAAGCAGGATGGCGCGTTATTTTAGCTTCAACCTGCTCTATAATTATTCTCGGTATTTGTAGCCTTATCATGATACAATTGAATGATTTGAATCATATAACATTTTGAAATATTATTGTTTTTTTTTCATTAACTTTTTATTCTATAATAATTTGCAACGGCGTAACATAAAAATATAGAACTCATATAAAACAATGCCATTTCTTTCATCTCTTCTCTTAATCAAATGGAAAGTTTTTATAAAAAACCGATAGAAATGTGTTCTTTAATGAGGTTACGCCTCTCACGCAAAGCAAAACGCACAAAATAGAATATATGTATGTTGCACATTCATATACGTGTTAAAAAGACACCTCTCAAGGCACATGCTCTTTTTCACGATAGTGTTAATGAAAAATATAATTAAAATCCATCCATGACGTGATAAAATCTATTGTACAGCCCAATCTTTATGCTTATGAAACACCAAATGGTAGCATCATATTATTTCTAGCTTCCAATGTTGAACAACTCTTTCATTTAAATAATCCTTTCTTAAATAATTTTATCCATACACTAACTCTACTTATGATATGTAGGAAAATGGTTTTGATTTATGGATTTAAATTAAACATAGAAACAATAAAGTATCATTATAAATCAATTTCTTGATAAACAACACAAATAAGGATCAAATCAACATTTTGCCTTATTCCATAAAAAGATATTGTTGCTTATTGGTACTAGCAACTTTTATACAAATGAACTATACAACGATAAGAAAGATTAAAAATAACGTAGACTTTTTGTTTATCGTTTTATTCAATTAAAATGTTTTTATGCTTGTTCTTGCTATCGATACTGCTTCAATTTATTGTGCTGTTGCGCTCATTCGTCATAATTCCGTTATTGCGCGTATCGATGAGCGCATGAATAAAGGACACGCTGAAAGACTTATCGGGCAGATTACACAAATAATGACACAAGCCAATATAACACTTGATCAAGTTGAGCGTATTGCTGTCAATGTTGGACCTGGATCATTTACTGGTGTGCGTGTTGGTGTTGCCACGGCACGCGCTTTAGCATTAGCACTTGAGATACCAGCCGTTGGAGTGAGTGCACTTGAAGCGTTAGCAGTACAAGTCACAACCCGTAAAAATACTACATCAGCAATTACTGTTGTTATCGAAGCAGGGAGAGAGATGTTCTATCATCAAAATTTCCATAATGATCTCACTCCTTTGGGAGAACCGAAGTTAAAAACAATTGAAAATATCCTCGACGATTTGCCCCAAAAAACCCAACTGACTGGCCCAGCCGCTGATATCATTGAGCAACATATTAAAAACCATAAAATAAATAAAAAAATTATCCTAGAAAAAATTCCTTGCGAAACAGCGGATATTATAAACTATGCTTATCTTGCTGCAAACAAACAACCACAAAATTCGCCTCGCCCCCTCTATCTACGCAACGCTGATGCAAAACAACAAACCAATTTTGCTTTACCACGAAAAAATAATGATTAAATTTTCATTGACAAAAAAGCGTTTTGGAATTGCTTCACTACACATTAAGGATAGTGTTGCTCTTCACCAAATTCATCAACATTGTTTTACCCCTGCTTGGGAAAAACGAACTTTTGATACCTTTTTAACAGATCACTCTATCTTTGGATATAAAGTCTTTTTTATCAATCAATCTGACCAAATTTTAGGCTTTTGCCTATGCCGTCTCATTCTTGATGAAGCAGAAATTATCACAATTGCTGTCCATCCTCATTATCGTCAACAAGGAATTGCTACCCTACTTATTGATCATACAATTCGCTATCTTCACGATAAACGCGCTATAAAATTATTCTTGGAAGTAGAATCCACAAACCTTTCTGCTTTAACCCTTTATCAACGTTTTGAATTTCAAAAAATTTCTGAACGTCTAGCCTATTATTCGTCAAAAAATGGTCGTGGTGATGCAATTATCATGCAAAAACTTTTAAGCAAATAGATTGAGATTTATGTGAAAAACATTTAGACAAGCATTATGAATAAAGTAAATCCTAAAAATACATCTCCTGTTGCCCCTAAAAAGGTTTTTATCAAAACCTATGGGTGTCAAATGAACGTTTATGATAGCCAACGGATGACTGATAGTCTCAGTGCGCAAGGCTATGTGACAACACAAACGCCCAATGATGCCGATCTTATTCTTGTTAATACCTGTCATATTCGTGAAAAAGCAGCAGAAAAACTTTATTCTGATCTGGGTCGTTTACGCGTTATGCGTCAAGAACGAACATCTGATAAACCCTTGACAATTGGTGTAACAGGTTGTGTTGCACAAGCTGAGGGCAGTGAAATCTTGCGTCGCGCTCCAACAGTGGATCTCGTTATTGGTCCGCAAATGTATCATCGCTTACCAGAATTGTTAGAAAAAGCCAAACAAGGCAAAAAAATTATTGAAACAGATTATGCTGTTGAAGATAAATTTGCTCATTTGCCGCCTCATAATAAACGTGCAGTAAGAAAACGCGGTGTTAGCGCATTTTTAACAGTACAGGAAGGATGCGATAAATTTTGCACTTTTTGTGTTGTACCTTATACGCGGGGTGCTGAAATATCGCGCTCTGTCGAGCAAATTACCGAAGAAGCCCGTCAACTCATTGAAGCGGGTGTTAAAGAAATTACGCTGCTTGGACAAAATGTTAATGGTTGGCATGGACAAAGTGCAAATGGCAAAACCTGGCGTCTTGGTGATCTTCTTTATCATCTTGCAAAACTCGATGGTTTAAAGCGTTTGCGTTACACAACAAGCCACCCGCGTGATATGGATGAGAGTCTTATTGCCGCGCACCGAGATCTTGATATGTTAATGCCTTACCTGCATCTTCCTGTTCAATCCGGTTCAGATCGCATCTTAAAAGCCATGAACCGCCAACACAAAAGCTCTCATTATCTTCATCTTATAGAAAAAATTCGTAACGCACGACCAGATATTGCTTTTTCAGGTGATTTTATTGTAGGTTTTCCAGGAGAAACAGATGAAGACTTTGAAGAAACCATTAAGCTTATTCAACAAGTACAATACAGTTCAGCTTATTCTTTTAAATATTCCCCCCGTCCTGGAACAGTGGGAGCCACAATGAAAAATCATGTTGATGAATCTGTAAAAGATGCCCGACTTCAACATTTACAAGTTCTTCTCCTCGAACAGCAAGATACGTTTTTACGTTCTAAAATCGGTCAAAAAACGGATGTTCTTATCGAAAAAACTGGACGTCACTCAGGGCAAATGGTGGGGCGTTCCCCTTGGCTTTTACCGGTTGTCGTCGATACAGAATCCTCTACAGGTAGCGTGATAGAAGTTCATATTAAAAATGCAAGCTCAAATAGTTTTGTCGGTGAAGTAACAAATAGATAAATAGGCCTCTATCATCTTGTTAATAATAAAAATTTTGGAAAACTCTTTTATTTTCAAATAAAATAATTACATCTAAAAAATGAATTTTTATGAAAGAAAATTTGTCTTTTATAGAGTTTACTCAAAAAAATGCGTAATATTTATGTAGATATGGAGAATAGGCTGAAAGCTTCAAATGAAAAAATAAAGTGCGTTAAAGAAAAAACAAATGCTGACGTTGAAAAAATTGATCCCTTGGAACAAGAAAGCGCTTCAGATACGAGTCAAGTTGTTTTGATTTTCGAAAATAATAAATATGCAAAAGCGGTTTTTGGTAAATTTGACGAGAATCTTGCTTATATCGAAAAAAAACTCAAACTGAGTATTCATCCGCGTGGTAATGAAATCTTAATCCATGGAAATGTTTCTGTTATAAAGCATGCGCAATATGTATTGCAGCAACTTTATGAACGTGCAAAAACACATCAAGAGCTCACTTTATCAGATATAAAAGGAGCGATTGCTATGGCAACTATACCACAGACGCAAAAAGAAGACACGATAACACACAAATCTGCAACGAAACGTATATCAGCACGGTTGAGTACCCATAAAAAAATAATTCATGCAAGGACTCCAACACAAGATGCTTACATACGCGCTATGGAGCATACTGAACTTGTGTTTGGTATAGGGCCAGCGGGAACAGGAAAAACCTATCTTGCTGTTGCTCATGCTGCAATGCTTCTAGAGCGTGGTATCATTGAGCGAATTATTCTCTCGCGTCCTGCTGTTGAAGCTGGAGAACATCTGGGGTTTCTTCCTGGTGATCTCAAAGAAAAAGTCGATCCCTATTTACGACCACTTTATGATGCACTTTATGATATGATGCCTGCTGAAAAAATAGAACGCATTTTAGCTTCTGGTGTCATAGAAATTGCTCCTCTTGCCTTTATGCGCGGGCGAACGCTTTCCCATGCTGCTGTTATTCTTGATGAGGCACAAAATACGACACCCATGCAAATGAAAATGTTCCTCACACGTCTTGGGGAAGGAACGCGTATGATCGTTACCGGTGATGTAAGCCAAATTGATTTGCCTATGGGGCAAAAATCAGGTCTCATTGAAGCAATCCGTATTCTTTCAAATGTAGAAAATATCGCAATTGTGCGCTTTGAGGAAAAAGATGTTGTACGCCACCCGCTCGTTGCTGCTATCGTTTATGCTTATGATCGTGATTCTGAAATACAAAATATAAAAAAATCACGCGCATATGATACATTAAAAAATGAATTTGATTCATCATGATTATTATTGATATAATGATTAAAAGCGTAGGGTGGAATGATGAGGAAATGCTTTATAATATCACCGAAAAAGCATTAACGATAACAATGCATCATGTTTCATTGGAAAATGTTGTAAGCGAGATTAGCCTGCTTTTTACTGATGATGAACATATGGCACAAATCAATGCTCAATGGCGGGGTAAGAATAAATCTACCAATGTATTATCCTTTCCAGCATTCCCAATTAAAGCTGGAGACCCTCCTGGTCCCATGCTGGGTGATATTATTATTGCGCGAGAAACTGTTGTGCTCGAAGCAGAAAAACAAGGAAAAACCTTTCAAGACCATTTAACGCATATGATCGTTCATGGTATCTTGCATCTGCTTGGCTATGACCATGAAACCAATGATGAAGCTCATCAAATGGAAATGCTCGAAAGAGAAATCCTTCAAAAGCTCTCCATAAGAGATCCTTACGCTGAGTTATCTATAAATGATAAAATTTAACTTTTAATATCAATATGACGAGCATACCAATTAAAGCCTCTCATTCACCTAATTATAAAAAGAAAGTTTAGAAGATTTTAAAACCATGGCCAACAGAATAAATACACAAAACAATAGTCAAACATCTTCTAATAATGAAAAAGATCACTCTCAACAGACGAATCATACAGAAAAATATTCCCTGATAAATCATTTGTTTTCATTCTTACGGGGTCGTAATTGTGCATCTACATCACTGCGCGATGATCTTGCCGTTGCACTTACTACTAACAGTGAAAAAGATACCGCCCTCTTCTCACCTGAAGAACGTACTATGCTGCATAATATTTTACGCTTGCGTGAAGCACGCGTGGATGATGTTATGATACCGCGTTCTGAAATTGAAGCATTGGAAATAAATACCTCGCTTGGAGAAGCCCTTAAATGTTTCGCAAAAATTGGTCATTCTCGCATACCTGTTTATGCTGAAACTTTAGATGATCCACGTGGCATGATCCATATCCGCGATATTCTTAATTATATGACTCGCTTCATTATAAACCCTACAAAAATTGATCAAAAATCTGATTTGCTTCAATTAAACCATACAGATTTACATACCCCTATCGGTGAATTAGATTTGATCCGAACCGTTCTCTTTGTTCCCAGTTCTATGCTTGCAAGCAAATTATTAACACGGATGCAAACCACACGAACACAAATGGCTTTAGTTATTGATGAACATGGGGGTACAGATGGTCTCGTTTCAATGGAGGATATTGTTGAATTGGTCGTTGGTGATATCGAAGATGAACATGATCATGTCGACAATGCTATCGTACGAGAACACAACAATAAATGGCTTGTTGATGCAAGAACTGAATTAGAAGATGTAGAGAAAGCTCTTGGACCTGATTTTATCGTAGGAGAATATGGTGATGAAGTTGATACTATTGGTGGTTTAATTGTCTCCATTCTTGATCGTATTCCTGCAAAAGGAGAAGTTGTCGAAGCTGTCCCTGGCTATAAATTTCGCATTTTAGAAGCTGATAAACGCCGAATTAAGCGGTTGCGCATTTTTCGCATTCCAGAAAATGAGAAGCTTGAAAACAATGCAATCTCTAGAGAATAGTCGAGCGTTTTTAAACAATTTTATTGTTTTTTCGCTCTCTGTTACCGGCTGGAAGCGGCAGGTGGGGATATTTCTGTGTGGTGCTCTTACTTCCTTTGCTCTTCCACCCTTTTATTTAACACCTCTTTGCTTTCTAACTTTTCCTATTTTTATTGTTTTTCTTGATTCAATACAGTCCTCCCCAAACAATAAAAAATATTTTTTTACCTATGCTTTAAGCTGTGGGACCTTTGGTTTTAGTTATTTTATTTGCGGACTTTGGTGGCTCTGCAATGCTTTGTTAACAGATCCAGATTCTTTTGGTTGGGCAGTCCCTCTCGCCATTTTATTTCCTCCTCTCTACCTTTCTCTTTATTGGTTTCTTTCTGGTTTCATTGTCGGTTTATTATGGACAAAAGGAATAGCACGCTTTTTTGTTTTAGCCTTTGCCTTAGGATTGGCCGAATGGTTGCGTGCATTCTTATTCACAGGATTTCCATGGAATGCTCTTGGCTATACAGCCATGCCAACCCCGATGTTCATGCAGACTGATGCAATCGTGGGACTTTATGGAATGAATATTCTTGCCGTCTTAACCTACAGCTTGCCAACAGTTTTACTCACGGATGAAAAAAAGAAAGCAGCACTTTTTCTTTGCTTAGCACTCATATTCATTCACAGTGGTTTTGGATTTTATCGTCTCCATACGATAGAGGATACAACTGAAGATCAAAAGAACAATTATTGGGTTCGCATTGTTCAACCTTCTATCCAACAAAATATAAAATTGCGCGATAATACACGAGAAGCTATGTTGGAAGCGCATATGCATCTGAGTGCAACACCGATAACTGGTAAAAATCCAGAACCCAATTTTATCGTATGGCCCGAAGCATCCGTTCCTTACCTTCTCTATGATAACTCATCTGTCACAATGCATATTGCCTCTCTTTTAAAACCTAAACAATGGGCTATTATCGGAGCTATACGCGCCAGTGATGATCTTTCTCATTCCAAAACACAATATTTTAATACAATTGCAGTCATTAATGCTCAAGGGAATATTTTACACACTTCTGATAAACTCCATTTGGTTCCTTTTGGTGAATATCTTCCCTATCAGAATTTATTAAAAAAGATTGGATTGCGTATTCTTGCTGATAATATTGGTGGATATAGTGCTGCACAAGTGCGCAAAACTGTCACAATGCCAAACGGATTTTCTTATCTCCCACTGATTTGTTATGAAGCAATATTTCCTCATGAAATGACTTTTAAAGGTTCCCCACCTCAAGCAATCATTAATGTTACAAATGATGCGTGGTTTGGTGTAACACCAGGTCCCTATCAACATCTTCAACAAGCACAACTTCGTGCCGTTGAACTGGGAATTCCCCTCATACGAGCAGCCAATAATGGAATATCAGCTGTTATTGATTCTTATGGACGAATCGTTGTAGCTCTTCAACAAAATGCTGTGGGCATTATTGATTCAAAAATTCCATCATCCATTACTCCTATAGGAAGCAATGAATATAGAACTTTCTCTACTTTTATCTTATTTATCCTTATGCTATTGTGTCGTATTGGTTTTGGTTTTACAAAACAACTTAAATGATTCAAGTGCTCCTTGCACGGTATTATGTTGCGTGTACCAGTAATATTGGGAAAAAGTATTACATGTTATTTTAATTATATGATAAACCAGCCTCGTATAAATCTGATGTTGGTTTAAAAGAAAAGTGCTGGAAATTAAAGAGTTGCATTATGACCGAAACTAGAAAAAAACCTGACCCTATAGATATCTATGTTGGAACTCGTATCCGTTTACGTCGTAATATTTTAGGACTTACTCAAGAAAAACTAGGTGAAAAATTAGGTATTACTTTTCAGCAAATCCAAAAATATGAAAAAGGAACAAACCGTATTGGTGCTAGTCGTCTTCAAGCGATAGCAGAAATTATGGATGTTCCTGTTTCTTACTTTTTTGATAAAGGTCTTACCTCCCAACAGGTAGAGGGCTTTGCTGAAAGTGATCACAATTTTATGGACTTTTGTTCTAGCAACGAAGGTATCCAGCTCATGCGGGCTTTTACGAATATATCTGATGCTAAAGTGCGTCGCAAAATCATTGACTTGGCAAAAGCGCTTTCTGAGGAAGATTTGGCAGATAAGCTATAAAATTAAAATTATATTTTTCCTCTCTCATTCATATAAATTTGCATTGACGATTTGCTATGGAATTGGCAAACCGTATCGCCCTTAGTAGGCAATTAATTGAATTGTTTGTTTTCTTTTTTGAAGGAGTTCCTATGCCGCATCAAGATTATCTTTTTACGAGCGAATCGGTATCGGAAGGACATCCTGATAAAATTTGTGATCGTATTTCTGATGAAATCGTTGATATGATCTATAAAGAAGCGCAAAAAACTGGGACTGATCCATGGTTAGTGCGCGTTGCTTGTGAAACTCTCGTCAGCGTAAACCGTGTTGTTATTGCCGGTGAAGTTCGTGTTCCCGATACGCTCTTAAAAAAAGATAAAAATAAAGAATTTATCTATGATAAAACTGGCTTCCCACTCATTAACCCTACGCGATTTCGGACAGCAGCGCGCCGTGCTATTCGCGCTATTGGCTATGAACAAACAGGCTTCCATTGGAAAACCGTAAAAATTGATGTTCTTTTGCGCCCTCAATCCGCTGATATTGCAAGAGGTGTTGATAATGCAACAGATCGGCATGGTGAAGAAGGAGCAGGTGATCAAGGCATCATGTTTGGGTATGCTTGCCGTGAAACGCCTGACCTTATGCCTGCGCCAATTTATTATGCGCATAAGATTCTCAAACTTCTTGCCGCAGCCCGCCATAAAGGAGAAGGAGAAACGAGTAAATTAGGACCAGACGCTAAAAGCCAAATCACCATACGCTATAAAAATGGAAAACCTATAGAGGTAACATCCATCGTTCTTTCAACACAGCATCTTGACGAAAGTTGGGATTCCAATAAAGTCCGTGCAGTCGTTGAGCCTTATATTCGTCAAGCTTTACATGATATTCCCATTGCTGCTCAATGCAGTTGGTATATTAACCCAACAGGAAAATTTGTCATTGGTGGCCCTCAAAGCGATGCTGGATTGACGGGACGCAAAATTATCGTGGATACTTATGGAGGTGCAGCCCCCCATGGAGGCGGTGCTTTTTCAGGAAAAGATACAACAAAAGTTGATCGTTCTGCCGCGTATGCGGCACGCTATCTAGCTAAGAATATTGTCGCTGCTCATTTAGCAGAGCGATGCACGATTCAACTTTCCTATGCAATTGGAATTGCACAACCTTTGTCGATTTATCTTAATCTTCATGGAACAGGAAAAGTTGATGAAAAGGTTATTGAAGTAGCCATTCGCAAAATAATGGACCTCTCCCCTACTGGAATTCGAAAACACCTTGACCTTAATAAACCGATCTACACAAAAACAGCAGCTTACGGTCATTTTGGGAGAAAACCAAAACATGATGGTTCATTTTCATGGGAAAAAACGGATCTCGTGAAAACGCTTCAAACAATGATCAAAATCCCATGATTAAATATAATACACGCAAGAGTGAAGCCTTTTTTGGTCGCCGACAAGGAAAGCAGCTACGAAACAGTCAGCTTGTGCGTATAAAAACGCTTCTCCCCAATTTTAATATTGATTTAAATGTCCCCCCTCCCTCAAATCTTACATCCTTATTTTCAAGCAAAGTAAAAGAAATTCGACTTGAAATTGGCTTTGGTGGTGGTGAACATTTACTCCATGAAATGGAGCATTTTCCGCAAACCGGTTTTATCGGCATCGAGCCCTTTATCAATGGCATAGCAAAAATATTGTCCTCCCTTGAACAGCATACACACCATCAAAATCATCTTCGCCTTTATAATGATGATGCTACACACCTGCTTGATTGGCTCCCTGATAACTCACTTGATGGCATAGATCTTTTCTATCCTGATCCTTGGCCGAAAAAGAAACACTGGAAACGACGTTTCATCAATATAAAAAATCTTAACCGTTTTGCTCGCGTTCTTAAAATGGGAAAAAAATTTCGCTTTGCTAGCGATATAGATAGTTATGTAAACTGGACCCTCTATCATTGTGCACACCATGATCACTTTGAATGGAACGCTGAAAGCCCCCAAGATTGGAAGACCCCTTATCCACTATGGAAAGGAACCCGCTATGAAGCAAAAGCTTTACGCGAAGGACGAACGCCTACCTATCTCACTTTTATCAAGAAATAAAAGATCAAGCGCTTTTCTCATAAACATCTTGAAAAATTTTGAATTTAAGAGTATCAGTAAGTAAATTCTTGGTCTTATGATGAAGAGTGGGTCGTGGGGCCTGCTCTTTTTTAATATCATAAGACTAGTGAAAATAACTTGGATAAAATGTATGAACGAAGCTGAAAAAATAAGCAATCTTGATGAGCCACGCCTTTTTGAAGAAGACGGTATCGAGGCGCGGGTTGCTGTTCTTGTCATACCATTGCTTAAGCCTTTAGGTTTCCGTTTGGTTCGTGTGAAGCTTCTTGGACAAAATGGTTTAACACTTCAGATTATGGTTGAACGGGCTGATGGTTCTCTAACCGTAGAGGATTGTGAAACTGTTAGTCGGACTGTTTCCCCTCTCCTTGATGTGGAGAATGTTATTGAACGTAAATATCATTTAGAAATCTCGTCTCCTGGAATTGATCGTCCATTGGTAAGAAAATCCGATTTTTTTCATTGGCAAGGACATCTTGCAAAAATTGAAACCAAAACAGCCATTGATGGACGCCGAAAATTTCGTGGAACACTTACCAATATCACGCAAGATGGATTTATTTTAAACACTGATAAAGCTGCTTACGGAGAAGCCATGTATACCTCTATTTCCTTTTGTGATATCACAAGCGCGCATTTAGTACTTACCGATGAGCTTATTCGCGATGCATTGAAAAAAAATAAAGATTTAAGTCAACAATTCATTCCCGAAGATAATCCTACAGACTCAATACAGACGCTCAATTTCAAAAAATAATATCACTGGGGAATACCCATCGTGTGACACAAAGAAGGAGAAAATTGATGGCTACAAGCGCTAACAGGCTTGAAATTCTGCAAATTGCAGATGCTGTTGCACGTGAAAAGTCTATCGACCGTGAAATTGTTATTTCTGCGATGGCTGACGCTATTCAGAAAGCAGCACGTTCTCGTTATGGTCAAGAAACCAATATTCGTGCTGAAATAAATTCCAAAACAGGTGAAATTAAATTACAACGCCTGCTTAAAATTGTTGATGTTGTTGAAGACTATACAACGGAAATTACTTTGTCCGATGCACTCAAACGTCAAGAAAATGCAAAAATTGGTGATTTTTTTGCTGATCTTTTACCTCCTATGGATTTTGGACGCATCGCGGCACAATCTGCTAAACAGGTGATTGTACAAAAAGTACGCGACGCAGAACGTGATCAGCAATATGAAGAATTTAAAAATAAAGTTGGTGAAATTATTTCTGGTACAGTCAAGCGTGTGGAATATGGCAACGTTATCGTTGATTTAGGACGCGGTGAAGCTATTGTGCGTCGTGATGAACTCATTCCCCGTGAATCCTTCCGCTATGGAGACCGTATTCGTGCTTTTGTCAATGATGTACACCGTGAAACGCGTGGACCTCAAATTTTCCTTTCACGCACCCATCCTCAATTTATGGTAAAACTTTTTACGATGGAAGTTCCAGAAATTTATGATGGTATTATAGAAATCAAATCAGTTGCCCGTGATCCAGGTTCACGAGCCAAAATCGCCGTTGTTTCACGCGATGGTTCCATTGATCCTGTTGGAGCCTGTGTGGGAATGCGAGGAAGCCGCGTACAAGCTGTTGTTGCAGAGTTACAAGGTGAAAAAATTGATATTATTCCTTGGTCGCCTGATGCTGCAACATTTGTCGTTAATGCTCTGCAACCTGCTGAAGTTTCTAAAATCATTCTTGATGAAGATGCGGAACGCATTGAAGTCATTGTTCCAGATGATCAACTCAGCCTTGCTATTGGACGACGCGGACAGAATGTTCGTTTAGCTTCGCAACTAACGGGATGGAATATTGATATTTTAACGGAAAAAGAAGAATCTGAAAATCGTCAAAAAGAATTTACTGAACGCAGTAAATTGTTTATGGAAGCCTTAGAGGTTGACGAAATGATCGGACAGGTTATGGCTTCAGAGGGTTTTTCTTCTATTGAAGAAATCGCCTATATTGATCTTGAAGAGATTGCTTCTATTGATGGTTTTGACCATGATACCGCTGCGGAGATCCAAAGTCGGGCCCGCGAATATCTCGAACATCAGGAAAAAGAACTTGATGAAAAAAGTAAAAAGCTTGGGGTTTCTGACGAATTGCGAACACTTCCTGGAATGACAAGTGCTATGCTGGTTGCTGTGGGAGAGGATGGTGTAAAAACAATAGAAGACTTTGCTGGCTATGCCGTTGATGATTTAACTGGTTGGAGAGAACGCAAAGAAGGACAAACAAAAAGTTTTTCTGGTATTTTAACCCCTTTTGACATTACACGCGCGGACGCAGAAGCTATGGTTTTAGCAGCACGTGTACAAGCAGGCTGGATAGACCAAGCTGATCTTATTACAGAAAATCCTGTAGAAGATGAAAATTCTGCAGAAAATGAAAAAACAGATGATTTGGATGTGGATACACTTTAAATGAATGAACGGACTTGCATTGTGACCAGGCAAAATGCTTCAGCACAAACGCTGATCCGCTTTGTTATTGGTCCCAATAACCAAATTGTTCCTGATCTTAAAGCGAATTTACCAGGGCGTGGCGTTTGGATTTCTGCTCATCATGCTGTTATTGATAAAGCGATCAAACAGAAAGCTTTTCATAAAAATTTTAAAACAGATGTTGAGGTTGCACCAAATCTTGTGCATATTGTTGATACGCTTTTACTCAAAGCTGCTCTTTCAAGCCTTTCCATGGCAAGAAAAGCAGGAGCTGTTGTTATAGGAGCAACCAAAGTTGACGCTGCTATCCGCTCTGGTCAAGTTATTCTTGTACTTCATGCTAAAGAAACAACAGAAGATGGAAAACGAAAAATTGCACAGGCCATCCATACAATACAACAACAAACAAATCGGACGATAAAAACAATATCTTTATTTACAAGTGATGAAATGTGTGTGGCTTTTGGCTCTAATCCTGTCATGCATGCAGCCTTATTGGACACAAAGGCTGCGGAAGGATTTCTTAAGACGACATATAAATTGATCAGCTATCGTGATGACAAGCATAGTAAACACGGTGAGATGACGGCACAAGCCGTGAAGGAAGTACAATGAGTGAAAATAACAACGACAAAACAACAGGCAAGAAGACACTAACTCTCAAGCGGTCTGTCTTGGAAACGAGTACGGTCAAACAAAACTTTAGCCATGGCCGTACGAAGGCTGTCGTTGTCGAAACAAAACGACGTAAAATTACGCGACCTGATGAAAAAGCTGAAGTACAACAGCCTATTACAAAACCGCATGTTGCACCCCAGCGCTCTAAACCCCGTTTTGAGGAAAAAAAACCTCAAGAATCTGTGGCCAAAAGCAATCTTTCATCGGCTGAGATGGAAGCAAGACTTCGCGCCTTAGAAGAAGCACACATCCAAGAAAAAATAACACGAGAACAAGCTGAAAAAGAAGCGATACGCGCTAAAGAGCGTGAAGAAATTTTAGAGAAAGAAATCAAAGAAAAAGAAAGATTTCAAAAACAAGAGGAAGAAAAATCGCCAATACAGATTCCGCCTGTTTTTTCTGAGCCTCCCCTCATCGAAAAGACAGATATTCCTATTACGCCTAAAAACACAACTGTGATTGAAAAGCGCAAAATAGATGAAAGTAAAGAGGAAGAACGGCATAGCCGACGTGCTAATCCTGCTAAATCAGAAATACGTGCACCAAAAGTGATCAAAGGAGCCGATGAGCGACGCCGTGGAAAACTAACTCTTAATAGTGCACTAGACGATGAAGGAAGTGCGCGGGGGCGATCAATGGCTGCAATGCGACGCAGACAGGAAAAATTTAAGCGTGCACAAAACCAAGAACCAAGAGAAAAAATTTCTCGTGAAGTTGTTCTTCCTGAAACAATTACCATTCAAGAGCTCGCACAACGTATGACTGAGCGTTCTGTTGATGTCATTAAATTTTTAATGAAACAAGGACAAATGATGAAACCTGGCGATGTTATTGATGCGGACGTTGCCGAACTCATCGCCGTTGAATTTGGTCATACTGTTAAACGTGTTTTAGAATCTGACGTAGAGGAAGGTATCTTTAATATAACAGATAATCCTCAAAATATGCAGCTGCGTCCTCCTGTTGTAACCATTATGGGCCATGTTGACCACGGAAAAACTTCTCTTCTGGATGCTATTCGCAAAGCAAATGTTGTTTCTGGTGAAGCAGGTGGTATTACGCAGCATATTGGCGCCTATCAAGTAGAACAAAACGGTCAAAAAATTACCTTTATTGATACACCAGGGCATGCTGCATTTACTGCTATGCGTGCCCGTGGAGCTCGTGTTACTGATATTGCCGTTCTTGTTGTCGCCGCTGATGATAGTGTCATGCCGCAGACAATTGAATCAATTAATCACGCTAAAGCTGCTGGTGTCCCTATTATTGTTGCTATCAACAAAATTGATAAACCCGCTGCTAATGCACAAAAAGTGCGTACAGAACTTTTACAACACGAAGTGTTTGTTGAAACTATGGGTGGTGAGACTTTGGACGTTGAAGTTTCCGCTAAAACGGGTCAAAATCTTGATAAACTTCTTGAAGCTATCCTTCTTCAGGCTGAAATGCTTGATCTAAAAGCAGATCCTCAACGAACTGCAGAGGGCGTTGTTATTGAAGCTAAACTTGATCGGGGGCGCGGATCTGTTGCAACCGTTCTTGTTCAAAAAGGTACATTACATCCTTCTGATATTATTGTTGCCGGAAATGAATGGGGGCGGGTGCGTGCTTTGATTGATGACCATGGTCGCCATGTCAAAGAAGCCGTTCCCTCTACACCTATTGAAATTTTAGGCATGCAAGGAACGCCACAAGCTGGAGACCGTTTTGCTGTTGTCACGCATGAAGCAAAAGCACGCGAAATTTCTGAATACCGTCAGCGCTTAGCACGTGATAAAGCTGTTGCGCGACAAACCGGTTCGCGTGGCTCTCTCGAACAGATGATGACAAAATTGCAAACGACTGGTATTAAGGAATTTTCTCTCATTATCAAAGGGGATGTGCAAGGATCAATTGAAGCGATTGCTTCAGCATTAGAAAAATTAGGAAATGATGAGGTTCGTGCGCGTGTTGTACATTCTGGTGCTGGAGGAATTACCGAAAGTGATATTTCTCTTGCAGAAGCTTCTAACTCAGCTGTTATTGGTTTTAATGTTAGAGCCAATAAACAGGCACGTGATTTTGCTAAAACACAAGGAATTGAAATTCGTTATTACAACATCATTTACGATCTTGTTGATGACATCAAAGCGGCCATGTCTGGTCTCCTCTCACCAGAACAGCGTGAAACTTTCCTTGGTAATGCTGAAATTCTAGAAGTCTTTAATATTACAAAAATCGGAAAAGTGGCTGGATGTCGTGTTACAGAAGGTAAAATAGAACGAGGAGCTGGTGTTCGCCTTATCCGCGATAATATCGTTATTCACGAAGGAAAACTGAAAACACTCAAGCGTTTCAAAGATGAAGTCAATGAAGTGCAAAGTGGTCAAGAATGTGGAATAGCCTTTGAAAATTATGAGGATATGCGCGCAGGAGACATCATTGAGACTTTCCGTATCGAACATATTAATCGTACATTATAAAATAGTCCAATAGTCTTTACTCTATTTAAAAATGAGAAAAATTATTGGAATTCTATACACAATGTCTCTTTTTTTCCTTATTTGAGTGTTCAAAAGAAGAGGTCTTGGTGCAAGGACAAAACTTTGATGAAAAATGCAGGACCATCACAACGGCAACTTAGAGTAGCAGAGCAAGTACGTCATGCAGTAGCGCATATACTACAGCGTGATGTTTTGCTTGATGATGTCTTGAAGAATGTTGTCATTTCTGTCTCTGAAGTGCGCATGTCACCAGATTTAAAAATTGCTACTTGCTTTGTATCGCCTCTCAGCACGCTTAAAAATTCTTCCCATACCGATGTTGTTGATGCTCTCAATAAACATAGTCGTTTTCTCCGTGGAGAAATCAGTCATACATTACGACAAATGAAATATATGCCAGAACTGCGTTTCCGACTTGATAATAGTTTTGATAATTTTTCAAAAATTGATGCCCTCCTTCGGTCACCTGAGGTTGCGCGTGATCTTCATAGGGATAAAGATGAGGATTAAAGAAATGGCACGGCAACGCAAAAAAAAGGGGCGTCCTGTTTCTGGCTGGGTCATATTTGATAAACCAAAAGGAATGAAATCAACAGAAGCTGTTTCACAAATCAAATGGCTCTTTCATGCACAAAAAGCAGGACATGCGGGTACGCTTGATCCTCTTGCTTCTGGTCTCCTCCCTATTGCCTTAGGTGAAGCAACCAAAACCGTTCCTTACGTGATGCAAGGCAAAAAAACATACCGTTTTCATATCGCTTGGGGGCAAGAACGTTCAACAGATGATCTAGAAGGAAAAATAACAAAAACATCTCTCAAACGTCCAACACGAGAAGAAATACTTGCTCTTCTTCCTCAATATACAGGTGTCATTTTGCAAACACCTCCACAATTTTCAGCAATTAAAATTGCTGGAAATCGCGCTTATGATCTAGCGCGTGAAGGAGAAATCGTTGAAATTGCGCCCCGTAAAGTAGAAATAGAAACTTTCGAGTTAATAGAAATGCCTACCAAAGAGCACTCTGTCTTTGAAATAACCTGCGGGAAAGGAACTTATGTGCGCTCGCTAGCACGCGATATAGGACGTGATCTGGGGTGCTATGGGCATATCGCTGATTTAAGACGTATTGCCGTTGCACCTTTTTATGAAGAGGATCTCATTACATGGGATGAACTAAAAGAAGCAATATCGCCCAATAAAAACACCACGGATGCAAATGAGAGTTCTTTTGAAAAAGACTTCTCAACGCTCGATGAACTGTTAATTGAAACGGGAGCTGCTTTAGATTGTCTTCCTCATTATCCGCTTACTGAAACCCAAGCGCAAAGAGTCATGAGAGGGCATTCTATTCCTTTGTATGCCCATAAAACACCCCTTGATGAAGAGGAGGCTTGCGCCCTCTATAAGGAACAACTTCTTGCTATTGGCACTCTTGATAAAGGTCTATTTAAACCAAAGCGGATTTTCACAATTTAAGTGTTTCTTTCTTCTAACAGTCTCTTACTGAAAGATATTATTCCCTATCAAATAAGAGAGAGATATGTTGCTTTTATTTCTCTATGCTCATCTCATTCATATCAAAATTTAAAAATAGTGCTACAAGCCAACACCACCATACACTTTGCCATCCCTTAATTTTAAAATCTTCGTATTTAAGAAGCTTCATAAGAAGCTTTTTCTCATTTTTACTCACACATTAGTCCCGTTTTTACGTGCAAGAAAATAGTTTTTATTGATCAATATAAATAAAATCAATCGATTCAAAATGAGAAAAGCTTAAGGTTTTTGGAGTCATCACTAGAAAAATAACAAAGTGCCATTATAAAGAAATACACTAATCATTAAAATATTTATTTTCTTGTGCTTATGCCAACCAATTGATCCAAAGAATATAACAACCATATTAAAAAGCTGCTCTAACCTTAAGGAAGATGATCTGAAGGAACTTTTAAGAGCATCTCATTGACTTGGGGGATTGTCTGTCGTTCAATCATGCGATGCACCCTTATACCGTTAGGAGAACAATTTAAATGTCGCAAACGCTTATTAACTTCAGCATCCGCTTTTGTACGACGGTGATTATGGCGTAAATAATCTACCCATGTTGACATATGATAAGCCTCTGTCCAATATTCAGGTCTTTCAAGATCTCGTAAAAGAACCCATTGGCGCGCACCATCACGTAAACGAATATGACGTCGGCGCGTCATCACTTTAAGAAACTCTTCCAGATCATTTTCATGAATTTGATAATCGATCATGATCATAATCGGGCCACTTCTTGCTTTTAGATCGAGTAAGAGTTCTGGCTCTCTAAAATGATCAAGAGGATTCAAATCGATTTGAGGGATTTCTTGAATTCTAAATTTTACCCCCGCAAGAGCCCCAACAATCAAGAATAGAGAACAAACACTCAAAGCAATTGTTGGAGAATAACCATCAGCCAAAACTCCCCAAACTGCACTACCAATAGCCATCCCCCCGTAAGATGCCGTTTGATAAAGTGCTAAAGCACGTGCAACAACCCAGCGTGGTGTAGAGAGTTGTACAGATGTATTAAACAATGATAATGCCAAAACCCAACATAAACCTGCAGGAAATAAAGCAATATGACTAATAATCAGTGAGCGACTTATTCCCAATAAAAAACAAGAAACGGCAAAACCAATAAATGCACTTGCAATAATTGTTTCTGAACGCAAATGATGCCGTACAAATGCATTAATAATCCCTGCTGTCATGGCTCCTAACCCAAAAGAACCAAGCAATGTACCATAAAGAAGGGCATTCCCTCCGAGAACTTTATGCACAACAATTGGCAAAAGAGCTAAAATCGAAATTGCCCCTATACCAAAAAGGAACGCTCGGACCATAATACTCAGGAGATTAGGCGACATCGCAACGTAACGCAAACCATCTGAAACAGCCCCTAACAGCCTTTCTCTTGGTAATGGGTTGTTTTCATAATTCGATTTCCAGAAAAATAATGCACCAATAAGAGGGATATAGCTTATAGCATTAAACAAAAAAGCGGCAGATGCCCCCAAAGTTGCAATGATGGCACCCCCAATAGCAGGGCCGACACTGCGCATCAAATTAAAGCCGACACTATTCAAACTAACAGCAGCGGGAATATTTTCCCTGCTCACTATATCTCCTATAGTTGCTTGCCAAGAAGGATTATAAAAGGCTGTGCCACATCCAATCAAAAACGTAAAACATAATAAAAGCCAAGGTGTTAAAAATCCCATATAGGCTAAAATAGATAAACTCATGGATATGACCATCATCATAATCTGTGCGCACAACATAATTTGACGCCGATTAAAATTGTCCGCTAATGCCCCTGCCATCAAAGAAAACATAACAAGTGGTAATGTTGTCGCACTCTGAACCAACCCAACCATGGAATGCGAAGAACTAATTAACGCCATTAACCACCCTGCTCCAACAGCCTGTATTAGCCCTCCTAAATTAGAAATAAGAGTAGATGACCATAAATTTCGAAATACCGAATTACGGAAAAGTTTGAATGTTGAACTGCTCTGCATCTTTTTCCTCCAAATCGGTATTTGTCATTTTTGTTACTACATACACGCTCATAATCTTCGTATCAAAAGAATGCATAAATCTTTAAAAAACTTCTCATAAAACCCTATTTAAATCAATATTTCAAAACAAAAGCTTTATTTAAAGAAAGACTTCAAAATGCTGTCAAGGACTAGTATTTTAATCTTCTTTACTATATAAGAGCAAAAATAGGTAAGAGTCTTTGACTTTTCTTATTTTCTCGCAGACCCTGGCTGGACGACATCTTGGCTATGGGTGACTTTATATTTCTTCATTTTTTGAAAGGATAATACGATGTCGATTACAGCTGAACGTAAACAAGCTCTTGTCGCAGAATACGCAAATAAAGTTGGTGATACAGGATCACCAGAAGTACAGATTGCTGTACTTTCTGAACGTATTTCTAATTTAACAAACCACTTCAAATCTCACAAAAAAGATAATCATTCTCGTCGTGGTCTTTTAAAGATGGTGTCCCAACGCCGGCGCCTTCTTGATTATCTTAAAGGAATTGACCAAAATCGTTATCAGACACTTATCAAGAAGTTAGGTTTGCGTCGCTAAAAAAATGGGGTGGTGTAAAAAAACCACCCATTTTTTTAACATGTTGCCTTTAGATAAAAATTTAAAAACTGACAAGTTATTATGGGATAGAGCTGCTCATCATTTCGTATTTAAGGCGATTCATCTCTCTCTTCTCGCAACAAAAATGGAAGTAAACTTGTTGTCCACCTCAGAACTTGAAAATGTACTACACAAAGAAGCCAGAATGTGAGCAATCAAAGATTTAAACACTGGTCATTAAGGATAAAAAATGTTCAAAACGCACAAGATAGAAATTGAATGGGCCGGGCGTCCGCTCACCCTTGAAACAGGGAAAATAGCACGTCAAGCTGATGGTGCCGTGATTGCAACCTACGGAGAAACTATTGTCTTAGCAACCGTTGTATCAGCAAAAAGCCCAAAACCAGACCAGGACTTTTTTCCACTCACCGTTAATTATCAAGAAAAATCCTATGCTGTTGGTCGAATACCTGGGGGCTATTTAAAACGTGAAAGTCGTCCAAGTGAAAATGAAACTTTGGTTTCTCGTTTGATTGATCGTCCCATTCGTCCTCTCTTCGTTGAGGGTTATAAAAATGATACACAAGTTATTGTTTCCGTTATACAGCATGATCTTGAAAATAATCCCGATATTCTTGCGATGATTGCCTCCTCTGCCGCATTGACCTTGTCAGGGGTTCCTTTCATGGGGCCTATAGCAGGTGCCCGCGTTGGCTATTGTAATGGACAATATATTCTCAATCCTCATATCGATGAAATGCCTGAATCAAAACTTGACCTTGTGGTTGCTGGAACAGAAAGTGCTGTTTTGATGGTTGAATCAGAAGCACAAGAGTTACCAGAAGATATTATGTTGGGTGCTGTAATGTTCGGTCACAAAGGCCTTCAACCTGTCATTGATGCCATTATCAAGCTTGCTGAAGTTGCTGCAAAAGATCCGCGTGATTTTGTTCCTGAAGATCTTTCTGACCTTGAAAAAGCAATGCAGAAAATGGCCGAACAAAGTATACGAAAGGCCTACACAATTACTGATAAGCAAGAACGTTATGCTGCACTTGATGCACTAAAAACAGAAATTATCGATAAGTTTATGCCAGAAACAGAAGAAGACTGTCAATTTAGTACAGACCAAATTGCAACCGTATTTAAACAGTTGCAAGCAAAAATTGTTCGCGGAAACATTCTTGATACAGAAAGGCGTATTGATGGACGCAATCTTTCTACTGTGCGCCCTATTCAATCGGAAGTGAGTATTTTACCCCGTACACATGGATCAGCGCTCTTTACCCGCGGAGAAACACAAGCAATTGTCGTTGCAACCTTGGGAACTGGTGAAGATGAACAATATGTTGATGCCTTAACCGGAATATATAAGGAAACATTCCTCCTCCATTATAATTTTCCACCATTCTCAGTAGGAGAAACAGGACGCCTTGGTTCTCCTGGTCGTCGTGAAATTGGACATGGGAAATTAGCATGGCGGGCGATTCACCCCATGTTGCCAACAAAAGAATCTTTTCCTTATACCATTCGTGCTGTCTCAGAAATTACTGAATCTAACGGATCTTCTTCTATGGCAACGGTTTGTGGAACATCGCTTGCTCTCATGGATGCTGGTGTTCCTTTAGCACGCCCCGTTGCGGGTATTGCCATGGGCTTGATTAAAGAAGGAGAACGCTTTGCTGTTCTGTCTGATATCTTAGGAGATGAAGATCACCTTGGGGATATGGATTTTAAAGTTGCGGGAACAGAAAATGGTATTACTGCTTTGCAAATGGATATCAAAATTGACGGTATTACTGAAGAGATTATGAAAATCGCACTTGAACAAGCCAAAGATGGCCGAATCCATATCCTTCATGAAATGAGCAAAGCTTTAACCAGTGCACGCGCTGAACTAAGCGAATTTTCACCACGTATTGAAGTTATGAATATTGCTGTCGATAAAATTCGCGATGTGATCGGCTCTGGTGGTAAAGTTATTCGAGAAATCGTGGAACAAACTGGTGCAAAAATTAATATTGAAGATGATGGTACCATTAAGATTGCTTCTGCTGATGCTAAAACTATTGAAGCAGCAAAACGCTGGATCCATTCTATTGTCGATGAACCTGAAGTTGGTGCTATCTACCAAGGAACAGTTGTAAAAACTGCAGATTTTGGTGCATTTATAAACTTCTTTGGTTCGCGCGATGGGCTCGTTCATATCTCTCAACTTGCATCAGAACGTGTCACCAAAACAACTGATATTGTGAAGGAAGGTGATAAAGTTTGGGTTAAACTTATGGGCTTTGATGAACGTGGAAAAGTTCGGTTATCAATGAAGGTTGTTGATCAAGAAACCGGAAAGGAAATTACCGATGATCAATCGGTGAGAGAAGAAAAGTGCATGGATGAAAAAAAACAGCCTGAAAATAAGCGTCGTCGGAAGAAAAAAGAAGAGTAATTTTTTCTTCTTATCGTAATAATGAAATGCCATCCCAACATTGGAGTGGCATTTTTCTTTGAAAGAATCACATGTGTTATCATTTTTACCTTTTGAAAATCATGCTCTCCCTTATCCAGATCCAAACCAATGCTGGTTAAGTTTCGGTTTAACGGAGGTCCCTGCTCCAGAATGGGCACAAAATTTAAAAGTCATCACGCCTTGGCGACCAGATTTTTTAAAATTTGTCGATACTCAATTTCACTGCTCTCCTCAAATAGATAAAACTCTCATTTATGATGGTGCGCTTTTGCACCTGAGCAAATATCGTGGTTTTAACCAAAATTGTTTCCTTGATTTATTAGAATGCGTTAAACCCAGTGGATGGATTGTGATCAGTGGAAATAAAACAGCTGGTGCTGCTTCAATGATGAAATGGGTCAAAAAAATTGTTCCCATTACCCATAAACTGTCTAAAAGTCATGGTCTCGTATTTTGGCTGCAAGTTCCTCCACAAATAGAAAAACAAAATATTGCACAATTGCGCTCACCACCGCTTTCTTTTGATAAATTTCAAACCACTTCTGGTATGTTCTCACATGGCCGTATTGATCTAGGATCTGCTGCCCTTGCTTCTTATCTGCCCAAAGTTATTTCTGGGAAAACAGCTGATTTTGGAGCTGGCTGGGGCTATCTTTCTCACGTTGCACTTGAAAGCGATGTAAAACTTACGACTCTTGATCTCTATGAAGCAGACTACAACGCTTTGAAAGCAGCAAAGCAACACCTTAACCTCGCAACAGCTCCTTTTCCAATTCATTTTTATTGGCATGACCTTGTGCATGAACCTGTCAAAAATCTGTATGACACAATCATTTCAAATCCACCGTTTCACACACAACAAACAACAGATGTCTTCTTAGGAAAACATTTTATTATAAATGCTGAAAAATGCCTAAGGCCAGGTGGCAGTCTACTTCTTGTTGCAAACCGCCACTTACCCTATGAAACATTGTTAAAAGATATTTTCCGCACAGTGTTGATCCATGAACAAGCCCATGGTTTCAAAATTATTGAAGCACGCAGATAAACAAAACAGCAATATCTCTAAAGGATAAAACGGGAAAGATCGATATCAGCAGCAAGCTCACCAATAGATTTTTTCACATAAGCAGCATCAATTTTAAATGATGTTCCAGCTCTATCCGGTGCCGTAAAAGAAATCTCATCTAAAACACGCTCCATAACAGTTTGCAAACGACGTGCCCCTATATTTTCAATCCTTGCATTTAAATCTACAGCAATATCTGCTAAAGCATCAATCGCATCATCGGTAATTTCCAAATGAACCTCTTCCGTTGCCATAAGAGCAATATATTGTTTAATCAAGCTTGCTTCTGGTTCTGTTAGAATGCGTCGTAAATCTTCTCTTGTGAGAGGATTTAATTCTACGCGAATAGGCAAACGTCCTTGAAGCTCCGGTAATAAGTCAGATGGCTTGGAAACATGAAATGCACCAGAGGCAATAAAGAGAATGTGATCTGTTTTGATTTGCCCATATTTTGTAGCAATTGTTGTTCCTTCCACCAAAGGCAAAAGATCACGTTGGACGCCCTCACGCGAAACCGCTGCACTGGCTCCACCATCCCTCGTTGCAATTTTATCAATCTCGTCGATAAAAACAATACCGTCATTTTCAGCTACACGAAGCGCTTCTTGAATAATTTGTTCCTGATCAAGGAGCTTTTCAGATTCATCATCAATGAGCGGTTTAAAAGCATCCCTTACTGTTGTTTTACGCACCTTTGTACGACTGCCCATTTTGCCTAAAATATCGGATAAATTCATAATCCCCATTTGCGCCCCAGGCATACCAGGAATATCAAAGGTTGAAGCACTATTGCTATTATTATCGGCTACTTCAATTTCAATCTCTTTCTCATCTAATTCACCCTCACGCAATTTTTTGCGGAAACTATCACGGGTAGCCGGACTTGCTGTTTTACCAACAAGAGCATCTAAAACGCGCTCTTCAGCATTCACGTGAGCCTTTTCTTTTATTTCATCGCGTTTCTTTTCACGCACAAGAGAAATGGCAATTTCAACAAGATCTCGAATAATTTGCTCAACATCACGCCCCACATAACCAACTTCAGTAAATTTAGTCGCTTCTACTTTAACAAAGGGGGCTCCAGAAAGTTTTGCTAATCGACGTGCGATCCCTGTTTTACCAACACCTGTTGGTCCTATCATTAAAATATTTTTTGGCATTACTTCTTCACGCATCGGCTCTTCAAGCTGTTGTCTACGCCACCGATTACGCAGAGCAATAGCTACAGAACGTTTGGCGTCATTTTGGCCAATAATAAAACGATCAAGTTCAGAAACAGTCTCACGAGGGGAAAATACAACACACATTTAAATAGCTTTCTCTAAAGAAGATAATTCTGCATCCAATGTTTCAATCGTAAAATGATCATTGGTATAAACACAAATTTTAGCGGCAATAGTCATAGCTTTACGGGCAATCGTTTCAGCATCCAAATCCAAGTCCATCAGTGCCCGCGCTGCTGAAAGAGCAAAATTTCCTCCAGAGCCAATGGCCATAACTCCATCTTCTGGTTCTAAAACATCACCAAGCCCTGTTAGAGCTAAAGTTACTTTCTTATCAGCCACGAGCATCATTGCTTCCAAACGACGCAAATAGCGATCTGTTCGCCAATCCTTCGCAAGCTCTACACATGCACGCATAAGCTGATCAGGATATTGCTCAAGCTTTGTTTCCAATCTTTCCAGTAATGTGAAAGCATCTGCCGTAGCACCTGCAAAACCAGCAATAACCACGCCGTTCTTCCCAAGACGACGAACTTTACGTGCATTGCCTTTCATAATCGTCTGTCCAAGAGAAACCTGACCGTCGCCAGCCATCACAACTTTGCCACCTTTTCGTACCGTAATAATCGTTGTACCATACATTATGTCTGGCTTATGTTCTGTCATAAGGACACTCCTTAAATATTACTTCTCTTTTTAATATTATCTTTTTATTTAATGTAAAACTCAATGTCTATTGTCCTATTTAAGAACATATACAGCAAAACACAATGATTTAGCATCACTCAATTTGTTGAAATTGAAAAAATGATATTATTGTTGTCAATATAAATTACTGCTAAATAGTTTTATGTAAACAGTTTGTGCCTTTATAGAGGAAAATTATGAAAAAAATAGCTATAGGAACCTTAGGTGGAACAATTGCAATGACTGCCGATCGTTTTGGCCACATGCAACCAACTTTAACCTCAGATAACCTCATAAAAAGTGTTCCTGATTTAAATAATATTGCTGATATTCATGCACAAACATTAATGCAAATACCCAGTGGATCTTTATCTTTCAAAATTCTTTTTGAAATAATAGAATGGGCAAAACAACAAATAAACGCTGGTGCAAAAGGAATTGTCTTAACGCAAGGGACTGATACTCTTGAAGAAACTGCTTTTTTTCTTTCTCTTTATTGGAAGGAAGATGAACCACTTATTATTACTGGCGCTATGCGGCTACCCCATGAAGCAGGCGCTGATGGACCCGCTAATGTTTTAGCAGCAACGCGTGTCGCGGCCACCCCACAAAGTCGTAACAGAGGCGTTCTTGTTGTCATTAATGATACGATTCATTCACCTTATTGGCTCTATAAAAGCCACACTGTCAAGGTTGAAACATTTCAATCAGGCATGATAGGTATTGTAGGGACTATTTTAGAGGGAAAAGTTATTTATTTCAATGACCGAAAATTTTTTCCTACAACATTTGATCTTCCTCAAAACTATGATCATCAAATTGCACTTCTCTATTCCTCTTTATCATCTGATGCACAATTAATGAAACTTTGCCTTGAAAGTGGACATTATGCTGGACTTGTTATCGCTGGTTTTGGTGCAGGACACTGTAGTTTTCAAGAAGCAGATCTTGTACAACAATACGCACAAAAAATACCAATTATTATTGCTAGCCGTTGTTGTAATGGCTCAACAACTCGTATAACTTATGGCTATAAAGGTTCAGAAATCGATATGATTGCTTCAGGAGCTTTTATGTCTGGTTATTTGTCAGCCGTAAAAGCACGTCTGCTTTTATGGGCTTTTTTGGCACAAGGGTACTCATTGGCACAAATCCGTACATACTGGAATGACTGGACAATAAGTTAATAAAAATGATTGATACGATTATAAAAAAAATTAATCAGGAAGATAATTTGGTCAAATCCATTTCTGACCGATATTCACCTTATCGTGTTTTTACAGCACAAGAATGGTCAGAGTTTCGTGCGGATACACCTCTTACTTTAACTTTTGATGAAATTAAGCGTTTACGCTCTATTGATGATCCTATCGATCTTGAAGAAGTCCAACGCATTTATCTTTCTTTATCACGTCTGCTCTCATGTCATGTTGAAGCAGTGCAGGAACTTTTTCACAAACGTCAGCAGTTTCTCCACCAAGAAGAGAGTCAAAAAACGCCCTTTATTATTGGAATTGCAGGTTCTGTAGCCGTAGGAAAATCTACCACCGCTCGTATCCTTCAAGAACTGTTAAAACGTTGGACATCTAGTCTTAAAGTGGATCTGATCACAACAGATGGTTTTCTCTATCCTAATGCGATCTTAGAACAAAAAAATCGTATGAATCGTAAAGGATTTCCTGATTCCTATGACATCAAAAAATTACTATGCTTTCTTTCGGCTATAAAAGCAGGTATTGGAAATGTCCCTGCTCCTCTTTATTCTCATATGACTTATGATGTTCTAAAAAATCACACAATTATCATTGACCGCCCTGATATTTTAATTATTGAAGGTATTAATGTTCTGCAAGTCAGTGATCTTCCTAAAGATGGAAAAGTCATTCCTTTTGTTTCAGATTTTTTTGATTTTTCAATCTATGTCGATGCTGAAACAGAAGTCATTCGACACTGGTACTTGGAACGTTTTAAACGTTTGCGTAAAACAGCTTTTCAAAATCCTGAATCCTATTTTCATCGTTATGCACTCCTGCATGAAGAAGAAGCCTTAAAAATTGCTGAAAATATTTGGCAAACGATTAACTTAAAAAACTTACAAGAAAATATATTGCCAACACGACCACGGTCCAATCTCATTCTTAGAAAGGGAAAAAATCACTTGGTCGAGTATGTCGCACTTAGACGACTATAAGGATCTCATAACTATGCAACAACATTCCATTCATTTTACCTCAACACGTATTGATAACAGTTGCCCTATTATCCTAGTAAATCCAAGAAATATTGCTAACTTATCACTTGATGCCTCAGCGACAGCATGGATAAAAGTTAATGATTTTACTGGCAAAGCAGGACAAATACTCTTTGTTCCTCACGAAACGGGACATTTAAAAAAAGTTTTATTTGGAATTGGCAATGGGAGCGATCCCTTTATCACAGGTATTCTTGCTCAAAAACTTCCTGCTGGTCACTGGCATTTAGAAGGTGAAACCTCTGATGAAATAAATACCTATCTTGGATTGGCACTGGGAAGCTATCAATTTAACCGTTATCGCCAAAATTCTCTTTTAAAATCATTATCTATCCATGTCAATGAGTCCGTTGATTTTGATGAGCTCAAACGTATTTATGAAACTGTCTTCTTCGTCCGTGATCTCATCAATATTCCAGCTAATGATATGACCCCTGATACTCTTGAAGAAGAGGCACGACAACTAGGGAAAACATACGGTGCTCATGTCCACAGTATTTGTGGAGATGATCTCTTAACCCATAACTTTCCGATGATTCATGCCGTAGGACGAGCAGGCAGTACTGCACCACGATTGATTGAATTACACTGGGGGCAAGAGCATCATCCTAAAATAACGTTGGTCGGCAAAGGCGTAACTTTTGATACGGGAGGGCTGGATATTAAATCAGCCAATAACATGTTGCTTATGAAAAAAGATATGGGAGGTGGAGCACATGTTTTGGGATTGGCTAAACTTATTATGGATGCGAAATTGCCTTTCCGTCTGCGTGTTTTGATTCCAGCTGTAGAAAACGCAATTTCTGCGAATGCTTACCGACCAGGTGATATTCTCAAAAGTCGTAAAGGTCTAACTGTTGAAGTGGGGAATACAGATGCTGAAGGGCGACTTGTCCTTGCTGATGCACTTGCCTATGGTGATGAAGAAAGCCCACAATTCATGCTTTGCATGGCTACTTTAACGGGAGCAGCACGTATAGCATTAGGACCAGATCTTCCCGCATTTTATTGTAATGATGCAATATGGGCACAACAGATTTCTCAGTCTGCTCACTCTGTTTTCGATCCTCTTTGGCAAATGCCCCTTTGGAAACCTTACTTGGAAATGTTATCCTCACCAAATGCTGATCTGAACAACATAACGGGAAATAACTATGCCGGCTCTATAGTGGCTGCTTTATTTCTTAACTCTTTCGTTGAAAGAACCAAACATTTTGCGCATTTTGATCTTTATGGGTGGGTTCCTAAAGAAAAACCAGGCTATCCTGTGGGAGGATCTGCACAAGTTATTCGTGCTCTTTATAATCTCTTTAAAAACTAAAAATTGACATAAAATATCCATAAAAATGGACAATTGTGAGGCTTTAGAAATAACTGCTTACCGTCTCTAGTGATGCTCTTTGCTTTATTTAAAGATGAAAAGCTCTGCGATTTTACAGTGGTTATAAACTTATTTTAAAGACAAACATGAAAGGGCAACGAATGATCTCTAAAGATCCAAGGTTACATGCATTCAGAGAAGATCTAGCAGATAAACGTCTTGAAACAGAGGTTACAGCGCAGCGCTTTGTGCAAGGTGAAAAAAGACGTGTTAATGTTCCTGTTGCTGGACTGTTTAAAGAAAACAATAAAAAAAGCGAAAGGCAGACAGAGTGCTTATTCGGGGAAGAACTTCTTATCTTTGAACATGGAGAAACGATGTCTTGGGGGCAATCCCTCAAAGATAATTATGTTGGCTATATTGATACAACAGCGCTTTGTACATCAACCGTAAAGCAAACGCATATCGTTTCAGTCCCACGTACTTTTCAATATTTTCAAGCTGATTTGCGTGGACCAATGGAATATCCTTTATCCATGGGAAGTAAGGTAACTGTTGTTGATGAAGTCGAAGTCCGTGAAACTCTGTATTCTATACTTGAAAACGGAAAAGCTATCATTAGTAATCAGCTTAGTCCCATCGGACACGTGTATAAAGATTATGTTACCGTTGCTGAAATGTTTATCCGCACGCCTTATCTTTGGGGTGGAGCCAGTGGCTTTGGGCTTGATTGTTCAGGATTCATCCAGCTTTCTATGATGATGACCGGTCAAATGGTTTTACGCGATACTGACATGCAGCAGAAAACTATAGGAACTCCACTCTCAGAAAATGATAAACTTCAACGAGGTGATTTAATTTTTTGGCAAGGTCATGCTGCCATTATGGTTGATCATGAAAATGTTATTCATGCAAATGGCTTTTCTATGGACGTGACGATTGAACCCCTAGAAGAAGTCATTATGCGTGTCGCTAAAACATATCAACGATATCCCATCGCAAAACGTCGTCCAATTCAAGAAACTAATATCCCCCTATAGAAAACAAATCATTGAATGTTTTGATATTTAATCGTCTATTAATCGCATATTTTATTTGTTTTAAATCGTTTTCTTACACACAATTCTTTGTACGTTATCGAAATTTTTTTGAATTAAAAGTCAGGGAATATCAACAGAAAAAGGATAGTTTATGCTTATAAACACTATGTTATTATATTAAATGTATGACGATAATGCTTAAAGTGTTGAACATGTAAAGTAATCTCTCATAACAAGCTCAAAGCATTCTCTTCTAAAGAGTCTTTTGAATTTTTCTTATTATCGATATCTTATGAAATAAATACCCCTGATATCTTTTAGCACTCCTAAGCTCAACTCACGACATATGCATAAACAGTGTAAGTCCATTATATAGCACCATTTTATGCTCCTGAATTATGCAAAGCTACCATTTATAAATTTTTCCAATTCTCAATGTTGCGATAATCTCTTAGCTATTGGAGAGTATTCTTTCAGCACAAATTTCATGTTTTTTTTTAAATTGTTTTACCCACATGAAGCTCTCCGCTTGAAGCGTGCAAGAATGGTTTTGATTGATTGAGCATCCATAGATTTTAAATGTGAAAATTTTACAGGATTGAGCTTTTCCATCTAATATGAGAAATTATAAATAACTACTTATATTTAAACAATATTTTATTCCTATATACCTTAAAGAAGATAATTTTTTAATATCTGAACCAATGGTTTATCAGCATCAGGCATAGGATATCTCTCAAGATCACCAATAAAAATCCATTTTAAATTTTGCCCTTCTCGCCCTCTAGCAACACCTTCATAATGGCGACAAAGATATAAGGGCATTAGGAGATGAAATGTTTCGTAGCTATGGCTTGCAAATGTTAAGGGCTGTAAATTATCCACCTGAACATGAATACCTAGCTCCTCCTCTAATTCACGAATTAATGATATTTCTGGAATTTCGCCTTGTTCAACCTTTCCACCAGGAAATTCCCATAAACCAGCGAGTGATTTTCCTTGAGGACGCTTGGTAAGCAGAACACGATTATCTTGATCTAACAATGCACACGCAACAACAAGAAGAAGTGAACTTTTTGTACCCATATCGCTCTCCAAACAGGATAAAGATAACCACCTTTTCCCTATCACCCTCTACTTCAAAATAAAAGTGTTAAAATACTCCCTACTCTCCCTCAAATATACAGATATCTAATGTCAAATTTATGATGTATCCGTTAACTTCTATAATCGCTATTGATCATAACGTATTCTTTTGTTAAATCGCAAGACCAAACCGTCGTACTACTTTCACCTAAACCGATATCAACACGAATTGTGATGTGTTTACCTCGCATATAAGCAGCTATTTTTTCTTCGCAATAAGCAGGATCTCGTTCGCCATTCACTGCCACACGATGTTCACCAAACCAAATTGTCAACAGATCACGATCGACTTCAACACCTGCCTTGCCAACTGCCATAACTACGCGCCCCCAGTTAGCATCTTCACCAGCAATAGCTGTTTTTACAAGCGGTGAATTTGCAATGGATAAAGCAATAGTCTTGGCAGCCTTATCTGTTGTAGCACCACTTACATTTACTTCAATTAAATGACGTGCGCCTTCACCATCACATACAACTTGGAGTGCTAGCTCATGCAGAAGTTCACTCAATTGTTTTACAAAAATGCCATAACGTGGATCAGATTGACTTTTAAGGCATGGAAAATGTTCTTTTCCTGTCGCAAATATCATGAGTGTATCTGATGTCGAAGTATCACTATCGACAGTAATCGAATTGAAAGAACCTTGAACCGCCTCTGATAGCATGGATTGAAGCATATCCGAAGAAATAGTCGCATCACAGACAACAAACGAGAGCATTGTCGCCATATCGGGTGCAATCATTCCAGCACCTTTTGCAATCGCATTAATGGTAACATTCACCCCCCCACAATTAAAGGTACGCGTAGAAAGTTTTGGAAATGTGTCAGTTGTCATGATGGCTTTTGCAGCTTCCAACCAATTTCCCTCTTCTGCTGTCTCTGCCATACTTGGTAAAAGATTTACAATAGCCGATGCATCCATTGGTTCACCAATAACACCTGTAGAAGCTATAAAAATTTCATTTTCTCTAACCTTTAAAGTATTCGCTGCTGCACAGATGATTTCATTGGTTGTATTCTTTCCTTTGCTTCCTGTAAAAGCATTTGCATTTCCAGAATTCACAATAACCCCCCTTGCAACCCCATGGGGAAGCGATGCACGACAATGCTCTACAGGAGCAGATGGACATTTTGAACGTGTAAAAACACCTGCCACACTCGCTGGTTTATCGAATACAATAAAAAGGAGATCTGTACGATCTTTATATTTAATCCCAGCTTTAGCTGTCGCTATCCGTACATCAGACAATGGGGAAAGCTCTTGGATGTTTTGGGGCATCAAAGGAGAGATTTTAAAGACCACAATATGCTCTCTATAAAAATAAATAAAATGACCGCAGCTTAATAACCTCTTAATAGAAAACTGTTCGTTTTTTTTGAAAAAAACTTAGCAAACTATCTATTAAAGAGGCTATCTATTTATTTTTCTCGTTATTCCGTATCCTCTTCGTCGGATGTCTCATCGGGAATAAGCGTTCCATTTTGATTAAGCGATTCCATGATTTTTGTAACATTAGGATCAGGATACTTCACATCTATCTTGCTACGCAAATCAACAATTAGTTCTTGATAGCGCTTTTTTATCAACTGTGTACGCAACATCTCTTTAACATCATCAAATGCAGGAGGCTGTTTTACACGACGATCTTCTAATTTAATAATATGCCAACCAAAAGGACTTTCAACGGGTTGTTTCGTGTATTCGCCAACTTTCAAACCAAATGCTGCATCTTCAAAAGGCTTGACCATTTGACCATGGCTAAAATAACCAAGATCACCCCCAACAGCAGCGGAACCATCTGTTGAACTTTTTTTGGCAATCTCTTCGAAATTTTCGCCTTTACTTAAACGCTTAATGATGGCTTCTGCTTCTTTTCTGGTTTTGACCAAAATATGACGCGCTTTAACTTCATCTTCTTTAGGTAAAGCAGCAATTTCTTGTTTATAAAGAGCCTCCAAATCAGTATCCGATATTTTGTCAACAATCGCCTGTTTAAAATAAAGCTGTTGAAGCACATTGTCACGCATAACTGCCATACGTTTATCGTAAGCTTCACTCTTATCAAGACCTTTGCTTCTTGCCGCTTTTGCAAGTGCCTGCATATCCACATAGGCTTTTAAAACCATGATACGGCGTTGTTCATCGGGAAAACGGGCTAAATTAGGATTTATTTCAAGCGCTAACTCATCCAATTGTCCTGCTGTGATATCCTTCCCATCAATAACAGCCATAACATGAGAAGGAGAAACAGCTTTTTCAGAAGCTTTTTCCAAAGTCTTTAAATCATTCGGCGATGAATTCAAATCTTCTGTGGCCCTCACCCCTAAACTTGTACTTGCCAATAAAGCTGATGCTAAAAACAGCGTGATAAAGTTAAATTTCATAAATATACTCCTTAAAAATGCAAGGCAGGTTCAAGATTCCAATTTTCTTTACCATAACACTTTAATATTTAAACGTAGAGAAATAAATTAGCAATTTATTTTAAAAAATATAAAATTGCTCTTTTATCTCAGTTTTTTCAACCCTATCTAAGGCAAATGAAAAACATAATAATAGAGAAAAGTGGCACGTTATATCTTAAATTACTTTGAATTGTATCCGTTAATAACATACCTAAAGTTGACATAGCGCCCTTAGCCTCTTATCTCTACTTTACAATTTGAAGTGAAAAATTGCACACCGGCAAGTATAATGGTACCATCTGCATTTCATGATATCGGAAAACTTAAAGAAAATGTGGAACATGGGGAAATCATATGAATTTCCTAACAAGAATGATAACAATTAAAAGAAAGGGCCAGAGATGGTCAGTTTAAGTGTTTTTGCACGTAAATTTTTCGGTTCAGCTCATGAGAGACGTCTCAAAGCACTCCGCCAAAAAGTTGCACAAATTAATGCTTTGGAAGAACAATTTGTAAAATTAAGCGATGAGCAGCTTTACCAAAAGACAGAAATCTTTCGTAAACGTCTTAGTGAAGGTGAAAGTGTTGATTTACTCTTACCGGAAGCGTTCGCAACGGTTCGTGAAGCTGCAAAACGTGTTTATGATATGCGTCCTTTTGACGTACAACTTATTGGTGGAATGGTCCTTCACGACTGTGGTATAGCGGAAATGCGTACCGGTGAAGGCAAAACATTAATGGCAACGTTGCCAATTTATCTCAATGCATTGGAAGGTAAAGGCGTTCATGTTGTGACAGTAAACGATTATCTCGCCAGTCGTGATGCTGAAACAATGGGAAAAATTTTTGGTTTTCTAGGACTAACAACAGGCGTAATTCTCCATGACCTTGATAGTGATGCCCGTCGAGCAGCCTATGCATGCGACATCACCTATGCAACAAATAATGAATTAGGCTTTGATTACCTGCGCGATAATATGGCCTTTGATCGTAATCAAATGGTTCAACGTGGGCATCACTATGCAATTGTTGATGAAGTGGATTCGATTCTTATTGATGAAGCACGTACTCCTCTTATCATTTCTGGTCCTCTAGAAGATCGTACGGATTTTTATAACCTTATTGACACATTTATTCCTGCCTTAACACCAGAAGACTATGAAATAGATGAAAAACAAAAAACAACAACTTTTACTGAAGTTGGTACTGAAAAAATTGAAAAAATGCTCGAACAAGCTGGACATCTTAAAGGTGAAAGTCTTTATGACATAGAAAATGTTGCTATCGTTCATCATGTTAATAATGCTCTTAAAGCTCATAAACTCTTTGTCCGTGACAAGGATTATATTGTACGCAATGATGAAATTGTTATCATTGACGAATTTACAGGTCGTATGATGCCTGGACGACGTTATTCTGAGGGACTTCATCAAGCCTTAGAAGCTAAAGAGCATGTTGCTATTCAACCAGAAAATCAAACACTGGCTTCCATCACTTTCCAAAACTATTTCCGTATGTATAGAAAATTATCTGGAATGACTGGAACGGCAACAACAGAAGCCGAAGAATTCAGAAATATTTATGGTCTTGACGTTGTCGAAGTCCCTACCAATTTACCAGTACAACGTCTTGACGAAGATGATGAAATTTATCGAACTGCAGAAGAGAAATATCGAGCGATTGTACATAATATCCGTCAAGCGCACGAAAAAAAACAGCCGATTCTTGTTGGAACAACCTCTATTGAAAAATCAGAACAATTGGCAGAGCGTTTGCGAAAAGAGGGCATTACTGATTTTAGAGTCTTAAATGCTCGCTATCACGAACAAGAAGCGTATATTATTGCCCAAGCAGGAGTTCCCGGCGCTCTTACTATCGCGACAAACATGGCTGGTCGTGGTACTGATATACAGCTTGGTGGGAATGTTGAGATGCGTATCCGACAAGAATTACAGGATATGCCAGATGGTGAAGAACGGGCGGCTAAAATTGAAGAAATCAAAAAAGATGTCAAAAAACTTAAAGAAGAAGCTTTAGCCGCTGGGGGACTTTACGTTATTGCAACTGAACGCCATGAAAGCCGTCGTATTGATAACCAGCTTCGTGGGCGTTCTGGTCGCCAAGGCGATCCTGGTCGCTCAAAATTCTTTCTTTCTCTTCAAGATGATCTCATGCGTATCTTCGGCTCCAACCGTATGGATAGCATGCTGCAAAAACTTGGATTGAAAGAAAATGAAGCTATTATCCATCCCTGGATTAATAAAGCCCTTGAAAAAGCACAAAAAAAAGTTGAAGCACGAAACTTTGAAATTCGTAAAAATCTTCTAAAATATGATGATGTCATGAATGACCAACGCAAGGTTATTTTTGAACAGCGTATGGAGATCATGAACGCAGACGATTTATCAGAAATGATCCATGAAATGCGCGATGAAGTTGTGGAAGATCTTGTAGAAACTTATATTCCATCAGGAACATATTCTGAAAAATGGGATATAAAAGCTCTCGAAGAGGAACTTCAACAACTCTTTAATCTTGAGCTTCCAATCGAGACATGGGCCAAAGAAGATGGGATTGCCGAAGAACAGATTTTAGAGCGTATATTAGATGCTGTTACAAAACTCGAAAATGAGCGTACTGAACGCTATACTCCAGAGGTTATGGCTTATTTTCATAAAGCAATGTTGCTCGAAACCATTGACACGTTATGGCGTGAACATTTGGTAAGTTTAGATCATTTGCGTTCTGTTGTTGGCTTTCGTGGTTATGCACAACGCGATCCACTTAACGAGTATAAAACAGAGTCCTTTGAACTCTTTCAAAGTATGTTGAGAAATTTACGCCGAATTGTCACTTCTAAGCTTATGCGCTTTGAAATTATTCAACAACCTACGGAACCAGTCATGCCTGAGCAAGCTGGTGCTGATTCTTCTGTCTTTAATGATCAAAATCAAGAAAATGGTCCACCTTTATGGGCACGAACACAAGAAAATAAAATTGTTAACCCAAAAGACCGTGATCCCAACGATGTTACCACATGGGGTAAAGTTGGACGCAATGAACGTTGCCCTTGTGGTTCAGAAAAAAAATACAAACATTGTCATGGTGCCTTCGTTTAAAAACAATGAAGAAGATGGATAAAAAGCGAAACTATGAACAGGAATTACGCGCTGCAGGTTTAAGAGTAACACGCCAACGGCGCATTATTCTTGATATTTTGACTGATACAAATGATCATCCCAACGCATTTGAAATTTTTCAACGTGCTCACAAAATAGATTCGAGTATTTCGCTCTCAACAGTTTATAGAACCATGAAAACGTTAGAAGGAAATGGGACAATTCATCGTCATAGCTTTAGTGGTGGACCCTCTCGTTTTGAGCAAGCAGATGGCCAACATCATGATCACCTCATTGATGTGGAAACAGGGCAAGTTATTGAATTTCATTCTGATGTTATTGAAAAGTTGCAAGAAGAAATTGCTAAATCTCTTGGCTATGATATTATTCACCATCGCCTTGAACTTTATGGGAAGAAAACAACTTTTGAGTAGCTGATTTCACATGTGTCATCAAAAAATGCGCGTTATGAAAATCAGATTTTTTACAAATTTTTCAAAAAAAGCTATCGTTTTCATTGGCAAGAGAGTTTTTCTACTTTATGAGCCTCTTTTATCTGATGCTGTAAGGTAATCAACTGCTTGTATGATAACAAAAGTATTAAACAAATTAGGCCAATATTGTCATGGTTTCTTTGCCAAAAGATCGTATAAAACAACTTGAAAAGCGCTTTGAAATAATTGAAAGTCAAATGGCTCAAAACCCAGATGCTGAAACTTATGTGAAATTAGCTTCTGAATATGCCGAACTACAACCAATCGTTTCCTCCATACAAACCCTCAGTGCGCTTTATAGAGAAATTACGGATCTTGAAACACTTATCGGTGATAAACTCACAGATACGGAGATGCGTCATCTTGCCCAAGAAGAACTCCCATTATTATGTCAGAAAATGGAACAACTTGAGCAAAAGCTGCAGATTCTCCTGTTGCCTAAAGACGTTGCTGATGAAAAAAGTGCCATTGTTGAAATTCGTGCAGGAACAGGCGGTTCAGAAGCTGCGCTTTTTGCTGGTGATCTTTTCCGCATGTATGAACGCTATGCTGCTTCCCATAACTGGAAAGTTGAAGTTGTTTCACTTAATGAGGGAGAAGTTGGTGGATATAAAGAAATTATTGCTAGTATTTCAGGAAAAGGAGTCTTTTCTAAACTGAAATTTGAATCAGGCGTTCATCGTGTACAACGCATCCCTGAAACAGAGACTGGAGGGCGTATTCATACATCTGCTGCGACCGTTGCTGTCCTTCCAGAAGCTGAAGAAATTGATATTGAAATTCGTCCAGAAGATATTCGCATTGATACCATGCGTGCCTCTGGAGCCGGAGGGCAGCATGTCAATACAACGGATTCAGCCGTTCGTATCACGCATATTCCAACAGGAATTATGGTTGTACAAGCAGAAAAATCACAACATCAAAACCGTGCACGAGCGCTGCAAATTTTACGTGCACGCTTATTTGATATCGAACGACAAAAAGCAGAAAATGAACGTTCAGCTTCTCGTAAAAATCAAGTTGGCTCTGGTGATCGCTCAGAGCGTATTCGTACCTATAATTTTCCACAAGGACGTGTCACAGATCACCGCATTAATCTCACTCTCTATAAGCTTGACCGCATTCTAGAAGGAGAGCTTGATGAAGTTATTCATGCACTCATATCCGATCATCAGACAGCCCTCCTTATGGAAATGGATAACCATGGATGAACGCACATACTCTCAACAATGTTATCCGACAAACTCAAGAAAAATTGCATGCCCAAGGAATTTCTGAAGCCAGTCTTGAAGCAAAAATACTCATTGAATGGATAACAAACACAAATGCGTCGGATAGAATTCTTCAACCAAATCTCTGCCTATCTTTTGAGCAAATTGCACAATTAGAAAACGCCATTCAACGACGTATTGCTGGTGAACCTGTCTACCGTATTATAGGAGCAAGAGAGTTTTATGGCATATCTTTTACACTCTCCAAAGAAACATTAGAACCACGTCCTGATACAGAGACACTGGTGGATCTTGTTTTACCACTCCTCAAAAAACAGAGTGAAAAATCAGAAAAAATAACACTGCTGGATATGGGAACAGGAAGCGGTGCTATTGCTATTTCAATTCTTAAACAAGTTCCCCAATCCTATGCAGTGGCTGTGGATATTTCTGACTGTGCTCTTAAAGCAGCGAAAAAAAATGCAGAGAATGCGGATGTTATAAATCGTTTTACGCCTCTTCTTAGTGATTGGTTTGATTCTGTTACAGGTCAATTTGATCTTATTATTTCCAATCCACCTTATATTCCAGAAAAAGATATCCAAAATCTTGCCAAAGAAGTGCGGCTCTATGATCCATTGCGTGCACTGATTGGTGGGAAAGATGGTCTTAATTTTTATCGAAAGCTTTCTGATAAAGCCGCAAACTACTTAAAAGCAGAAGGTTATGTTGCTGTTGAAATCGGCTACTCTCAAGAAAAAGAAGTTTGCGACTTATTTGAAAAAAATGGCTTTAAGCGTTTAGAAATACGCAAAGATTTAAACGGTATACCCCGCGCCCTTCTCTTTGTATACAACCCTTAAAATTCCCAATCATCATCTGTCGTAGCAACTGCCTTACCAATAACATAGGAAGAACCAGCTCCTGAAAAAAAGTCATGATTTTCATCAGAGTTTGGTGACAAAGAAGCCAAAATAGCCGGATTAACACGGCAAACTTCAGGTGGAAAAAGAGCTTCAAAACCCAAATTCATTAAAGCTTTGTTTGCATTATAATGAAGAAAAATTTTCACATCTTCTGTTAAGCCAAGAGCGTCATAAAGATCTTCAGTATATTTGCATTCAATATTATAAAGGTCAAAGAGCAAATTAAAAGCAAAGTCTTTAATTTCTTGCTTTTTGTCCTCATCAAGTTTTGCAAACCCTAATTGAAATTTATAGCCAATATAGTAACCATGGACAGCTTCATCGCGAATGATAAGCCGAATGAGATCCGCCGTATTTGTTAATTTAGCGCGGCTGGCCCAATACATAGGCAAATAGAAACCAGAATAGAATAAAAAGCTTTCTAGCAAAGTCGAAGCAATTTTCTTCTTTAGTGGATCATTCCCTTCATAACGTTCAAGCACTAATCTGGCTTTTTTTTGTAAATGAATATTTTCCTCTGACCATCTAAACGCATCATCAACTTCTACCGTTGAACAAAGGGTTGAAAAAATAGAAGAATAAGAACGCGCATGAACTGCTTCCATGAAGGCAATATTGGTCAATACTGCCTCCTCATGCTCTGTAATTGCATCAGCGAGCAGTGAAATGGCACCCACAGTATTTTGAATCGTATCTAGAAGTGTTAAACCAGTAAAAACACGAATCGTGAGCTTACGTTCTTCCTCTGTCAAACTTGACCACGAAGGAATATCATTGGAAAGCGGAACCTTTTCAGGTAACCAAAAATTTCCCGTTAAACGGTTCCATACTTCAAGATCTTTCTCATCATGCAATCTATTCCAATTGACAGCGCAAACAACAGGATTTTTGGTTGTAATCTTTGTCATATGATTATCTCCTATAGACTGCACGAAACACAGCCATCCACTTCCGTTCCACTCAACGCTACTTGTCGCAACCTTATATAATAAATGCTCTTTATACCTTTTTTCCAGGCATAAATTTGTGCACGGTTAATATCACGCGTGGTAGCGGTATCCGGGAAAAAGAGCGTTAATGAAAGGCCTTGATCAACATGCTGTGTAGCAGCAGCATAGGTATCAATAATTTTTTCAGGACCAATCTCATAAGCATCTTGGTAAAAATCCAGATTTGTATTATCCATGTAAGGAGCAGGATAATAAACGCGCCCAATTTTTCCCTCTTTGCGAATTTCAATCTTCGAAGCGATGGGATGAATAGAAGAGGTCGCGTGATTAATATAGGAAATAGATCCAGTTGGGGGAACAGCTTGCAGATTGCGATTATAAAGCCCGTATTCAACGACTAAATCCTTGAGCTCCTGCCAATCCTTTTGGTCTGGTATAGAAATATTATTCCGTGCAAAAAGCTCTTGTACAAGTGCAAATTGTGGTTTCCATTCTCTCTCAATATATTTGTCAAAAAAACGACCGTCTGCATAAGCGGACTTCTCAAATCCTGCAAAGATTTTCTTACGCTCTCGTGCAATTAAATTGGAAGCACGTATTGCATGATAGGTTACCGTATAAAAATAAATATTGGTAAAATCAATTGCTTCTGGAGACCCATAATAAATCTTCTCACGCGCTAAAAAACCATGCAAATTCATTTGTCCCAAACCAATCGCGTGACTTTCAGCATTGCCTTTGGCGATGGAAGGTACACAAGCAATATCGCTCATATCGGAAACAGCAGTAAGAGCACGAACAGCAGCTTCCACCGTTTGCCCGAAATCAGGACTTTTCATTGCTTTTGCAATATTCATGGAACCAAGATTACAAGATATATCACTTCCAACAGTGCGATAGGTTAAATCCGTCTCTAATTCACTTGCCTCACTCACCTGTAAAATTTCTGAACATAAATTGCTCATACTTATACGCCCAGCTATCGGATTGGCTCGATTAGCAGTATCCTCAAATAAAATATAGGGATAACCTGATTCAAATTGAATCTCCGCCAAGGTCTGGAAAAAAACACGTGCACTTATTTTCTTTTTACGAATTCTTGCATCATCAACAAAAGACCGATAATGCTCCGTCAAAGAAATATCACTAAAGGGTTTACCTGTAACGCGCTCAATATCATAAGATGAGAACAGGTACATATCCTCATTATTACGTGCAAGCTCAAAAGTAATATCGGGAATAACAACACCAAGTGAAAGCGTCTTAATTCTGACTTTCTCATCAGCATTCTCACGCTTTGTATCCAAAAACTTCATAATATCTAAATGATGTGCATGTAAATAAACAGCACCAGCCCCCTGCCTTGCACCAAGTTGATTAGCATAAGAGAAAGAATCTTCCAAGAGTTTCATCACCGGTAAAACACCGGAAGATTGATTTTCTATCTGCTTAATCGGAGCTCCTGCTTCTCGCAAATTTGTCAAACAAAGTGCTACTCCTCCACCCCGCTTTGAAAGCTGTAAAGCTGAATTAACTGAACGCCCTATCGATTCCATGTTATCTTCAACACGCAACAGAAAACACGATACCAATTCGCCCCGTTGTTTTTTCCCTGCATTCAAAAATGTCGGGGTTGCAGGTTGAAACCGTCCTGTAATAATTTCATCCACAAAGTTCTCAGCAAGAGCCTTATCGCCCCTTGCTAAATATAAAGAGACAAGACATACACGGTCTTCATAACGCTCAAGATAGCGCTTCCCATCAAAAGTCTTCAGTGTATAGCTGGTATAATATTTAAACGCACCCAAAAAAGTGGGAAAGCGAAACTTAAATGCATAAGCACGCTTAAAAAGCTTTTTGATAAAAGAAAAATCATAGAGCTCAAACAAATCTTTTTCATAGTAACCTTCTTCTATCAAGTAGTCTATTTTTTCCTTCAAATTATGAAAAAAAACCGTGTTTTGATTAACATGCTGGAGAAAATATTGTCGCGCTGCAAGCCTATCCATATCAAATTGGATATGACCATTTTCATCATACAGATTAAGCATCGCATTCAGTGCATGATAATCGGTGATCTGACCTGATTTCTGCGACTGTTCTATCCCAATTGTTTCCAAAATCTTTCCAATCCCTTTTTTACACAAATAACGTCTTCATCAGTTCCACGTAACTCAAAACGATAAAGGCAAGGCACACAACATTTTTCAGAAATGATCTTGCTTGCTAAATTATAATAGCGACCAAAATTACGATTCCCACCACCAATGACACCATGAATGAATTTGCGATTCTCACTTTCATTGAGGAAATGAATAACTGCTTTTGGCACAGCTCCTCTGCCTTCACCATCTGCATAGGTAGGAACAACCAATACATAAGGCTCACCAACCAACACAGATGATTTTTTCTTATCAATTTTAAAAAGTTTTTGACCAAGCTGTGAAACAAAATGTTCAGTATTACCCGTAGCACTTGAATAATAAACAAGAAGTCCCATTAAACACAAAGACCACTAATCATATCTGGTCTAAAACCAGACCAATGATTTTCACCACAAACAACGACAGGAACCTGGCGATACCCCAGAGATTGAACAAAACTGTAGGCTTGTTCATCACAGGAAATATCAACAACACGATAACGAATACCTTTTGCATCAAAAGCACGGCGTGTAGCATCACATTGAACACAAGATGGTTTGCTATAGATAGTGATCGACATTTTCTTCAACTTTCACAATTCAAAACAATCAACCCTAAAAGAGTCAATCTAATAACTTTCTAATAATTTTATAAATACTCAAGAATAACAAACAACAGAAATTGTACGCAAAACGTGTGATTATTTTCAAATAGCACACAGATTCCTAAACATAACAGAATCCCTCATCAAATAACCTTAAAGACTATGATGAGAATAAGAAATTATTCTACAACTTAAATGGGAACCCCCAGTTATAAAACAATCTTTTGCTTGGCAAACAACTCCCTCCTGCTGTCTAAAAACTAACGTTCTAAACCGCCGTTTTCAAGAGTTCTGTCTTACTCTTTTACGGCAAAAATCAATTACAAAAATGAAAGGAAATCCTTCCAAAAGAAACACTTCAGCAAGAATATCGCTATACCCTTGCTCAATAATTTTACAATAACATTGGAAATAACTTAGATACCAAACGAAACACACTAATACCCTCTCTTGTGCTTATTTAGAATCACCAATCATTTTGATACTATATATAGTATATACTCTCTCTCTTTCGTCAAGGAGAATTCGACGATTATTTTGAATTGTCCACGATCTTCCCACTAAAATATTCAGCTCTCAAAATTGTGTAATAATATAACATTTTATTGACAAACGTTATATTATTACATAGTTATCTAAAATAATAAGCAAATATGGTATAAGTTATGAATCTGCACTTTAAAAAGACAACATTAGGCTATGGGAATAGAATAGCGATCAAAGGTTTTTCAGCAAAATTAAAAGCAGGTTCATTGGTCGCAGTCACAGGTGATAACGGTGCTGGAAAATCAACATTGCTAAAAGCCATTGCTGGGTTGATTAAACCTCTTAAAGGTAAAGTTATAAAGCCGAAAAACAGTCGGATCGCTTATCTTTCTCAGCAATGTGATATAGATCAAACATTTCCAATTGATGTGAAAACACTTGTAAGAACAGGACTATGGTCTTTTTGTGGATTATGGAAAAACCAGCGCCCTTATGAGTCTAAGATTCAGAATGCGCTTGAAATGGTTGGGCTCACAGCACTTGCTAGCCGTTCGCTTGAAACATTATCAGGTGGGCAATTACAACGCGCTCTTTTTGCACGTATCATCGTACAAGATGCTGATATTATATTGCTTGACGAGCCTTTCAATGGTATCGATCGCAATACTCAAAAAGACCTTCTTACACTGATCACGTACTGGCAACAGCAAGGACGCACAGTTCTCACAGCACTCCATGATCCTCTTGTCGTGCGAGAGTTTTTTCCTCAAATGATTCAAATTAATCAACAAAACGCTTTTTATGGAGAAACAACACAGTTTCTCGACAATACCATTCACCCCATTATGTCCCCTCTCACCGCTAACCCTTTGTGTATTAGTGCACGAAAGCGCCTCCTTCCTATTAATGACTCTCTCTTTCTTAGGCTATAAGACGTGTATGCATTTTTTCTTGCCCCCTTTGTTGATTTCCACTTTATGCAAAATGCCCTTATCGGCTCAATCCTTCTCTCTATGAGTGCTTGTCCTGTTGGTGTCTTTTTGATGCTTCGTGGAATGAGCTTAACAGGAGATGCTATATCCCACGCTATTCTTCCTGGTGTTGCAACTGCTTTTCTTATTTGCGGCTTTTCACTCATATCTATGACACTTGGCGGTATTTTCGCCGGCCTTATTGTTGCTTTAGCAACCATTTTAATTTCACGAAATAGCTTTCAGAAAGAAGATGCATCCATGACTGTTTTTTATCTTATTGCACTTGCAGCAGGTGTCATTATTATCTCACTGAAAGATTCAACCATTGAACTGCTTCATCTCTTATTTGGATCAGTTTTAGCAATTGATACACAGGCTCTTTGGTTGATCACTATCATAATGCTGATCACACTCTGCTGCCTTTTTATTTTTTGGCGTGCACTTGTCTTAGAAAGCTTTGACCCTCTCTTTTTTAAATCACTCTCTCCATTGAGTAAATATATTCATATTTCATTGCTTGGACTTGTGGTGTTGAATCTGGTTGGAGGCTTTCAGTCGCTTGGAACATTACTTTCCGTTGGCATTATGATGATTCCAGCGATTACAGCCCGTTTTTGGTTTTCACGCTTAGGCCCTATTTGTGTGCTTTCCATTCTTTTTGGAATCATTTCTAGCGTATGTGGTCTTCTGCTTTCTTTTCATCTCTCACTGCCCTCTGGCCCTGCTATCATCATTGCCGCAGGATTTATTTACCTTGCTTCCTGCCTCATAAGCCCACGCGGTTTTATTGTAACATGGTTTCCCCACCTTTTTTATACTTCCTCACTTTAAAGAAAAAAAGATGCCTAAATTTACTCAAAAATTTGTTCTGCTGAGTGCTTTATTGTTTGCCCTTTCTCCCTTTCCTGCTTCTGCACACAATAAAATAAAAGTTGTTGCAAGCTTTTCTATTCTTGCAGATTTAGTAAAAAATGTAGGAGGCAATAATATCTCTATAACCACTTTTGTGGGACCTAATGCGAATAGCCATACTTATGAACCCACCCCTCATGATGCTCAAGCTCTTAAAAATGCTCAGATTATCTTTATCAATGGACTTCATTTAGAGGGATTCATTGACCGCCTTATCACAGCAAGTGGGACAAGAGCACTCCTTGTCGAGGTTAGTGCTAACATTCCCTCCCTCAAAATGAAAAATCAAGAACATGATACCCATCACCATCATCACAACGTTATTGATCCACATGCTTGGCAAACAATTCCCAATGCCGAAATCTATGTGAAGAATATCGCTGTTGCTTTTTGTAAAATTGATCCACAATCTTGCACTCAATACAATAAAAATGCCGAAACCTACATCAAAAAGCTTAAAACAGCACAAGATGCCCTAAAAACAAAAATTGCCACAATCCCTAAAGATAAACGTGTCATTATTACATCTCATGACGCTTTTGGCTATTTTGCCAAAGAATATGGCTTCACTATCTTAGCCCCCCAAAGCGCTTCAACAGAAACTGAAGCAACCGCAGCTGATGTTGCTAAACTTATCAAACAAATTAAAGCAAATAAGGCAGCAGCTTTGTTCGTTGAAAATATCTCTAATCCTCGTCTCATAAAACAAATTTCAAAAGAAACAGGTTTAAAAATTGGTGGAACCCTTTATTCTGATGCATTGTCAAACGAAAATGGCCCTGCTGCAACTTATCTCGATATGATGGAGCATAATGTGAATACTATCATTGATGCCATCACAAAACATTAAAAAATATTTTTATAGAAGGAAACTTATATCCTATAAATTAAAGTCATAAGTGGAGTTGTTATTTCATGGTGTCCAAGCCGCGAGTATTATTATTCTATTTTCCAATGTTTCTTTTGCTATAATTCTCAACACGTAAATTAATTCATAAAAAGCATTTTAATTCTTTCTTAATAGTTTTTTATCCGCATGGCTCTCTTCGCTTATAACGGAAAACAAATGATTTTTATGAGTTCAACATGAAACAGATTTGGAATGGGAAAATCTTATGGTATTTGGAATTTTCTCACTCAACATACAAAACCGTGAATTATCATTATAAATCAATATGCTGCCGTTAAGCAGAGCGTCCCTATTTTATACAAGGCATTCAGAACATTGTCGCGTTTTTAAGGATAAAATGGATTTTTTATATCACCCATCAAAGCTGAGATATGGGGGATTTAGTGCCACCATTTGTGAGTAGTTTTCTCTCTTTATTTTTCTTATTCATTCTTTATAAAAGACATAAATTATCGCCTCAGGGAAAATTAATAACATATTGTTTTTATAAATAAATCTCATTTCAAAATGAAAGAAAAAATGGTTTGTAAATAGTTATTACCTATTGATGTGTTCTACAATGAAAAAACTTTATTATATTCGAAAATAATATTCTTCTTATAGAATGTAAAAAGATAAATTTCCTTCATATGAGCATTTCGACATTCTCACTATTATGTGACAATGAATCATTACAAAAACTTTTAATTTTTTAATCTCATCGGTACACGTTGATTTTATGAATGTAATAGAGAGCGCTAAAAACACAACACTATCATGATGATGCATAAAAGAAAGTCTTGTCACATCAATTAATGTTTACTTATTCCTTGTACGCTTTCCAGTGTTTTTGTTAAAGGTATGAAAATCTTGATGAGCTACAGTGAAACTTAGTTTTTGACCATAGTCGTGTGTCAAACGTTCTTTAATTTCAATCGTAAAAATGAGATCATTCCAACGTGTTAAAACATGGCAACCTGTTCCGATCGGCTTTATAAGCTCAATTTTTGTGTGGAAAACAGGTCCTTTATCTGGGTGTTCACCCAATAAGACTATTTCAGGTCTGAAAGCTAAAAAATCCGTTTCTTCGCTATAAGAAAATGAATGCCCTAAATGTTGTTCTAAGACATGACGATCAAGAAAATTCATAGGAGGAGAACCAATAAAATCAGCAACAAATATGGTTGCTGGAGTATCGTAAATTTCCATTGGTGTTCCAATTTGCTCGATAGCTCCTTTATTCAAAACGACAATTCTATCGGCTAATGTCATAGCTTCTAGTTGATCATGGGTAACATAGACGCTGGTTGTTCCTAATGAACGCTGTAGCGTTTTTATCTCAATACACATCTGTGCCCGTAATTTTGCATCAAGATTGGAAAGAGGTTCATCAAAGAGAAAAACACGGGGTTGACGTACAATTACACGTCCCATCGCAACACGCTGGCGTTGTCCTCCTGATAATTGTCGCGGTTTACGATCAAGAAATGGCTCTATCTCCAAAAGCTTTGCAGCATGTGCAATGCGTTTTTTTATTTCTTCTTTAGGCGTTTTACGATTTTTAAGACCATATTCTAGGTTTCCGCGAACTGTCATATGGGGGTAAAGGGCATAATTTTGAAAAACCATCGCAATATCACGATCAGCTGGCTCACGATCATTGATTCGTTCGTTATCAATACACAGTTCACCTGAGGTAACTTGTTCAAGTCCTGCAATAATACGTAACAAAGTTGACTTTCCGCATCCTGAAGGACCAACAAGAACAAGAAGTTCTTTATCAGCAACAGTTAAGTTTAAGTCATCAATGACCATAATGCCGTTGTCATACTGTTTTTTTATATTTGATAACTGGATTGTGGCCACAATTATTTCTCCGTTTCAATAAGGCCTTTGATAAAAAGCCGTTGCATGAAGACAACAACAAGAACAGGTGGTACCATGGCAACGACCGATACTGCCATAAGGATATTCCATTGAGGATCATGTTGTAGTGATTCAACAATAAGCTGTTTTAAAATAATAAGGACTGTTTGATGATTTTGATCCGTTGTTATGATAAGAGGCCAAAGATATTGTATCCATCCATAAATGAACATAATGATAAATAAAGCAGCGATATTGCTTTTGCTGAGAGGAAGGAGAATATCCTTAAAAAATTTAAATGGTCCTGCACCATCAACACGTGCTGCCTCTAAGAGTTCATCAGGAACAGTCAAAAAAAACTGGCGAAATAAAAATGTAGCGGTTGCGGATGCAATAAGTGGGATAATCATTCCACTATAGGTGTCGATCATCCCCAATTTCGCGACAACCTCATAGGTTGGAAGAATACGAACTTCGACAGGCAGCATCAATGTAACAAAAATAAGAGCAAAAGCAGTTTTTCGGAAGGGAAAACGCATGTAGACAATTGCATAAGCAGACAAAAGTGAAATAATAATTTTGCCAATGCTAATCCCTAGAGCCATAATGAGTGAATTTATTAAGAGGGGCCAGAGGTTAGGGAGACCAAGCTGTGAAAGGCCATCCCCAAAAATTGTTTTATAGTTTTCCAGAGCATATTTCCCAGGTAAAAGAGGAAGTATTCCCGCATTAAATGCCGCTGAACTATGGGTTGATGCAATAATAGCAACATAAACTGGAAAGAAAATAATGATAATACCAACAATAAGAGTGATATGAGTTAGAAATTTAAGAACAGGGCGATTTTCAACCATAATTTTCAGCCATAATTTGTTTTCTAATATTGTACACGACGTTCAATCCAACGAAACTGGATAAACGTTAAGACAATAACCATCAACATCAATATTGTTGATTGTGCTGCTGACGTACCGATTATTTGATTTTTAAAGCCATCGTCATATATCTTATAGACGAGAATGTTTGTTGCGCGCGCAGGACCTCCAGAAGTTGTGTTATCAATAATACCAAAAGTGTCAAACATAACATAATTGATATTGATGATAAGAAGGAAAAATGTTGTTGGTGAAATTTGCGGAAAAACAACAGTCCAAAATCGTTTAAAGGGACCAGCACCATCAATGGCTGCTGCTTCTATTTGAGAATGCGGAATAGACTGAAGACCTGTAAGAAAAAAGAGAAAATTGTAAGAAATTTGTTTCCAGCTAGCCGCAATGACAATCAAAATCATCGCTTGAGTGCCATTAATACGATAATTCCATAGCACCCCTACTTTCTCGAGAAGAAAAGGAATAATCCCAATGGCGGGATGAAAGATAAACAGCCATAATATGCCGGCCAATACTGGCGCAACAGCATAAGGCCAGAGCAAAAGCATTGTATAAGCCTTTTTTGCACGAACGACACGGTCAACACAGACAGCCAAAAGAAGTGATATTGTCATTGAAACGACAGTAACTGAGATGGAAAATACTACAGTTGTAAGAAGTGATTGTCGATAAGTAGGATCAGAAAGAACGGTTAAATAATTTTCAAAACCAATAAAGGTTGTTGTAAAGCCAAAAGGATCTTCACGCTCAAAGGACGATTTTACAGCTTGAGCAGCAGGCCAAAAGAAAAACAAAAAAGTCACAAGAAGTTGAGGAAAAAGTAATCCGTAAGAAAGGAGACTCTTTTTAAAATATGCGTGTTTTTCTTGCATTCGTAGGGCTCTTTAAATGTAGAGACTTTAAAAAGGTAAACAAAAAGGACTCAACTGTTTTTGTTGAGTCTTTTATATTTAACAAAAAAACGAAATTAATGATTGGATTTTTCAAACTCACGCAAGAGTTTATTTCCACGTTCAACGGCCTCATCTAAACCATCTTTCGGTGTTTTTGATCCCCTAAGAACCGCTTCAAACTCTTGATCAAGAATGGTACGGATTTGTGGTAAATTACCAAATCTTATCCCTTTCGAGTTAACTGTCGGTGGATTAAGATTGATCTGTTTGATAGCGATATCAGCCCCTGGCGTTTTTTCATAGAAATGTTGTTCTTTGCTCAATTCATAAGTTGCTTTTGTCGTTGGAAGATAACCTGTCCCTTGATGCCATTTTGCTTGATTTTCCGTTTTTGAAAGAAACTTAAGAAAAGCTGCTGCTCCAGCATATTCTTTTGGGGTATGACCCTTCAACGCCCAAATAGAAGCTCCCCCAATAACTGAATTTTGCGGTGCGCCTTCTACATCCTTATAATACGGTAGCATACCAACGCCCACATTAAACTGAGCTTCAGAAACAATTCCAGCATGTGATCCTGAAGATTGCATAAACATTGCACAATTTTGTGCCATAAACATTGGTGTTGAATCTAACGCACCAGCAGGACCACCATAGTGGAAAATACCTTGATCAGACCATCTTTTCAGGTCTGTCCACATACGTACTTGTAAAGGTCCATTAAATGTAAGCTCTGAATCAAGTCCTTTAAAGCCATTTTCTTTCGTCCCAAAAGGAACGTTATGCAACGCTGAAAAATTTTCTATCCCAATCCATTGAGCTGCATAAGCCATTGTAAAACCACACGTTGCGGCCTTAGTCTCAAGAATTTTTTTAGAAAAATCTTCTATATCTTGCCATGTTTTAGGAGGCTGTTCTGGATCAAGTCCTGCTTTTTTAAAGATATCTTTGTTATAATAAAGGATTGGTGTTGAAATATTGAATGGCATAGAGATCATATGCCCCTGTTCATCGGAGTAATAACCGCTAATAGCAGGGAAATAATCTGTAGGATCGAATTCTTGTTTTGTATCAGCCATAAGTTGATAAAATGGATAGACCGCACCCTTTGCAGCCATCATAGTTCCAGTACCAACATCATAAATTTGTGCAAGCACGGGCTGTTTCTTTCCACGAAACGCTGCAATAAGTGCAACCAACCCCTCTTCATATTCGCCGCGAAATGAAGGCACAACTTTATACTCAGATTGACTTGCATTAAAATCATTAATGAGACTTTCAGTTTGCTTTCCTAATTCACCACTCATAGAGTGCCAAAAGCTGATTTTTGTCTGCGCAAAACTCGCTGTCACTCCCGCTGTGGACGTTATGATAGCAACCGTGGCCGCTATGAAAAGATAAAAACGACTCATGGTTCACCCTTTCTGAAGTGATGAAATACAAACTACCCCTGGATTTATAGTATTATACATGAATATGCTATGACAGTTTTATTTCAGAAATATATCTTTTCATTTAAACAGGAACCACCAAAAGGTCAAATGAATTTGTTTAGATTTATTCTTTTTCTATTATAAGCCTTCTTATGTATGAACGAGATACGCGTTTATAATGAGCTAAAAAAGTGAGGTGATTTATGACTTAAATAAATAAGTAAATAGGTAAAAAGGCATAGATCGTAAATGTCATTTAATGACTTTTGAAATATCTATAATATCTGGATTTCCTTTTTTAAAAAAATAATTGTTTATTCTTTTATTATTTGCCTTATAATTTTCGGCTTATAAGCTTAAAATGATGTTACGACTGAATTTCACGAAGAGACAAATAGAAGTTCTCTTAAAATGAAGAAAATTATTTTGAAACGCTTAAGCGTTTCCCTCCCTGTAATGGAATCATATCCCTCATGTAAAACAAAACGATATTGTATGACCAATTTTCATGCTGTAAAAAAGTCTTTTCATACATCTACATTCCATGATCGCTCCTATGCAAAATAAGTCATAAAGCCTCTTCGCTAAAGTATATAAGGATTTTGTATGCCATCATCTTTACATTTTATAAAAGTGCGAAACGGCGTCATTATATGATGCCTCTAATGCTCCAATAAAGCTTTTTTTAAGAGAGTTTTAAAAGTATTTTTTCTCAACAGCTTTTTATCACCCCACCAACCCCACTTGTAATATGCAAGCAAATGATTTTAGTTGATCATTGTAAAAAAATCTCTTGATATTAAACGCTCTCACTTAATATAAAAGGTGTTTAACTATCATTAAAAATCAACGTGTTATCATTTTTCAAAAGAAAATACTTCCTGCTTTCTTCCATTACACTGGCTTTATAAAAATACAGAGATTTTATAGAAATATATTTTTTACCTTTGTGCACGCAATTGTAATGCAAGATCAGGTTGATCTGTCGTAATATAATGTACTGGCATATTAAGCCAATGTGATAATCGAGCTTTTCCGTTGATTGTCCATACCCCTACAGTAAAACCAGTTTCAAGAGCTGCTTCAATAAAATCCTGTGAGACAATGGAACCATCTAAACTTAAATCAGAGTAACCCAATTGTTTCCATTCAGAAAAATGACGATCCATATCATCTTCAACATGGTCAACACATGGACCAGATGGTATTCCTGCTTCAATAAAAGGACGAAGGATCAAAGGATCAAAACTAATGGCAGAAACCCGTTCTGTTAAGTTTCGATTTTTTATGAGTGCAAGCGCTTTTTGAGATAAGATTGTTTCACGCTCCACTTCACCACATGTTTTGATTTCAAGATGCAAGCCAACATTGGTTGGACCTAAAAGATCAAGTACCTCTTCTAGCAGAGGAGGTGCTTCTTGGCTTCCTTTCACGCAGAGTTGTTTGCGTGTTTCATTATCAATATCGTGAATATATCCCTTTTTGCCAACCAATTGATCTAGACGGAAATCATGAAAAACAACCACCTCACCACTTTTCAGCAAATGAACATCACATTCAATCTCATCAACGCCTAACGCTATAGCGTTAATAAATGCTGAAAAGGTATTTTCAGGATAAAGATGCGCTCCACCACGGTGTGCAACAATTTTTTTCTCAGACATGCAAAATTTCACACTTCTCAATTTTAAAGGACCATAGTTTAAATAATATTGGCTCTCAACGATATTAGTGTATAGATTTTCAAAAGGCTTATTCCTATGAACGAGCACAATTATTTTTTAAGATTTTTTCTACATTTTTCTAAATATCAAACCCTCAATCATATTTTATTCTTAAAAAGCTTATCCTTCATTTCAATTATTCCCATTCAATGGTCCCAGGAGGCTTTGAGGTTACATCATAAACAACACGATTAATCCCTCTAACTTCATTAATAATGCGTGATGCTGTCTTACTTAAAAATGCCATATCATAGGGATAAAAATCAGCGGTCATTCCATCGACAGATGTGACAGCGCGAAGCGCACAAACAAATTCATACGTGCGACCATCCCCCATCACTCCGACAGTCTGGACAGGAAGAAGAACAGCAAAAGCTTGCCAAATTTCATCATAAAGATCGGCTTTACGAATTTCCTCAAGATAGATAGCATCTGCTTCACGTAAAATTTCTAATTTTTCACGGGTCACAGCCCCTGGACAGCGAATTGCAAGACCTGGACCTGGAAAAGGATGGCGACCAATAAACTGCTCAGGTAAGCCTAACTCTCGTCCTAGCAAGCGAACCTCATCCTTAAAGAGCTCACGCAACGGTTCTACAAGTTTCATATTCATCTGTTCTGGTAAGCCCCCCACATTATGATGGCTTTTAATGGTGACCGATTCACCAATAGCAGAAACACTCTCAATAACATCTGGATAAAGTGTTCCCTGTGCTAAAAACTCTGCACCTCCTATTTTTTTAGTTTCTTCTTCAAAAACTTCAATAAAAAGGCGCCCTATCGTTTTGCGCTTTTTCTCTGGATCTGTCTCACCTTCTAAAGCATTAAGAAATATATCAGCAGCATCAACGTGAATAAGCTCTATGTTATAGTGATCGCGAAATAATGTAAGAACTTCCTGCGCCTCATTCTTACGCATTAATCCATGGTCAACCAAAATGCATGTCAATTGATCTCCTATGGCTTCATGAAGAAGCACTGCTACAACAGAAGAATCCACTCCTCCTGAAAGACCGCAAATCACTCGACTTTTCCCGACTTTTTGTCGTATTGTCGCAACAGCCTGCTCACGATAAGAAGCCATTGACCAATTGCCTTTAATCGCAGAGATCTTATGAATAAAATTTTGTAAAAGTTTTGTACCGTCCGGTGTATGGATCACTTCAGGATGAAACTGTACTGCATAAAAATGTCTTTTCTCATCAGCAATAGCCGCATAGGGAGCTCCTTTTGAAGTTCCTATGACACGAAAACCTTCTGGTAAAGCTGCCACACGATCACCGTGACTCATCCATACTTGATAACGAGAACCCTTTTCCCACACTCCATCAAAAAGGGCACTCTCCTCTTGGATTTCTAAAAAAGCACGACCAAATTCACGCTCATGGCCAGCTTCAACCTTTCCTCCAAGCTGAACACACATAACTTGCTCCCCATAACAAATACCAAGAATCGGAATACCAGACTCAAAAATTTCTATTGGAGCACGCGGGGAGCCTTCATCAATAACGGAATAAGGACTGCCTGATAAAATAATAGCTTGAGGATTTATGCGACGCACGGCTTCTAAAGCCAATTGAAAAGGAACAATTTCACAGTATACCCCCATTGCTCGAACTCGTCGCGCAATGAGTTGTGTAACTTGTGAACCAAAGTCAATAATAAGAACAGTGTCTGGATGTGATATGCTCATAAAAAACCAATCAACAATTGTAAAAAAGAGAACTCATGAGAGTTATGATTCAATCTTTCTCTTTGCACAAGCCTGTTTTCTTAAGAAAAAGATTATTCTCGTAAAATTTACGATAAAAAATGAAAAAATATGGATCAATGTTTTTTTTGCAAGATAGATAAAAAGAACCCATCTGTCTGTGTTGTTGCAGGTGATAACGTCAGTCCATAATTGGAAAAGACTGGTTGTACAGGCGGAGAACTAAAATGTGTCTGCCAAAGTGTCTGCATATCTATTGGAGAAAAATGAGCATGTTGTTGAAGAAAATGGGAAATTTGTTCCTCATTTTCATCTGCAAAAAGAGAACAGGTAATATAGACTAAGCGCCCATTTGGCTTAAGATAATCTATCGCCGCATTCAAAATCGCCCTCTGTTCTGTTTGGCGTTGTTTTACCTGCTCTAATGTTAAGCGCCATTTCGCATCTGGACGACGACGCCATGTTCCTGTCCCACTACAGGGTGCATCTAACAAAACTCTATCCATCTGGCCTATTAAAGACTTCAATTCTTCTTTTTGTACTCGTGTTTGTACATTACGAATACCAGCGCGTCGAAGACGATCAAAAATAGGCGCTAGGCGTGCCTTATCAGAATCATAAGCATAAATTTGCCCACGATTGTTCATATCGGAAGCTAAAGCTAATGTTTTACCACCAGCACCGGCGCAATAATCTAACACCTGCATGCTTTCTTTAGCTTCCACAAGATGAGCAACAATTTGAGACCCTAAATCCTGTATTTCAAAGTGCCCTTTTTGAAAAGCTGGTTCCACTTGAACATTGGGATGGCGATCAAATTTTTCAATCGGCGCAACTCTTAAGGCTTGCCGAAACCATGAAAACGATTGAAGTTTAGTTTTTGATAGCTCTTTCAGCACTTTTTCTGGCGTTGCCTTTAGGCTATTGACCCGTAGGTCTAAAGAGGGACGCGTTGCTAGCGCAGCAGCTTCCACGATCCAGTTATCACCAAATAAAGGATAAAGATGTGCTTGGCACCATTGAGGAATATCACCACGAATATAGTCCGGTGCATCCACTAGTTGCCGCTTTTGCCAAGATTTGCGCTGTTTATCCCCTAATAACTGCGGTGCAAACCGATCTCCTTCTAATGTACTATCAATTTGCTCCAGCGTCATTTTTCCTGTATCTAATAAGGTAGCAAAAACAATATCCCGAATCTCATCACTCTCCATACGCCATTGTAAAGAATATCGTCGTCTTAAAACATCATAAACGATTGTACCAATGGCGGCACGATCACTTGCTCCAGCAAAGCGATGAGAAAGCCCCCAATCCTTTAAAGCTTCTCCTACGGGACGATGCCTCATTTCTATCTCTTTGAGAACATCTATTGCTGCTTGCAAACGCCCACCTAATCGCATTCACTTCTCCCATTAAAATAATAAAACCCTAAACCGTTTTAAAAATAATATTATCTTCCTATTGCCAATGAAACCTTCTCAAAGCCATCAAAAATTTACATTCACTTTTAAAATAATCTGAGCATACTTCTTGATAAGACCCCAATTAGTGTATCTAGATTTTTCCTTTTATTTTCTGCCCATTGGCTTTTTATCCTTCTAAAATACATAAAATCCTCTTACGCTAAAAAATCCGATATCTTCCATCTTGAAAATATAATCCTTCTGAAAAAGGAGAAAAAACCTTCTAACAAGATGAGATAAGTTCATCTGACTCTCAACAAAAAATTAACTTTTTAAAAAATGCTTGGAACCACTATTTGGCATGACCGTTTTCACTATACTGGCAACTGCCAGATAATTTAAAAGGAGAAAATAATGACTTATAATAATGGAAAAACAACTTCATCTAAAAGTCGTCACAATACAACGCCCTCAAACAATGGAAAGAAATCCGTCCAAAGTGATCAGGCAAACACTCGCCAACGTACGTCAAAGGTGGGACGCAAAACAACAAAAAGTTAATTCTAACTTTATATAATTTACTTCACATAGTCCTAACAGAAAGAATTAGAGTTTTAGTCTCTAATTCTTTCCTTTTCTGGATTATTACACCAAACAAAAACCAGAAAAAAGAACCTTCTCTCTTCCTTGATCTCGGAAGATTTTACATCCATGCAATACGACGTTAAGCTCTTATTCCTTCAAACTGGGCCTCGATAGTTTGGACTCTCCCGTGTGATCGAAACATCATGCGTATGGCTTTCATGGAGGCCCGCATTAGTAATACGAACAAACGTTGCTTTTTTACGAAACTCTACGAGGTCTTTTGCCCCAACATAACCCATCGAAGCACGCAGCCCACCAGCAAGCTGATGGAGCACTGATGCTATAGGACCTTTATAGGCCACTTGACCCTCTACACCTTCAGGAACTAACTTCAACTCATCACGAACGTCATCTTGAAAATAGCGATCTGCTGATCCTCGTGCCATAGCACCAACAGATCCCATACCGCGATAGGCTTTAAAAGATCGACCTTGATAAAGATAAACTTCACCAGGACTTTCTTCTGTCCCCGCTAAAAGAGAACCGATCATTGCTGCACAAGCCCCCCCCGCTAAAGCTTTAGCAAAATCACCCGATGCTTTGATCCCGCCATCCGCAATGATGGGGATATCCGCTTTTTCAGCAACTTCTGCAGCATTCATAATAGCTGCAAGTTGAGGAACACCAACGCCAGCAACAATACGCGTTGTACAAATAGAGCCAGGACCAATACCAACTTTTACCGCATCTGCACCACTGTCAATCAATGCTTGCGTTGCTTGAGCGGTCGCGACATTCCCAGCAATAACAGCTGGAGAGGAAGCCATCTTTTTAATCCGTTCAACAGTTTCTAGCACACGCTGAGAATGTCCATGCGCTGTATCAATCACCAACACATCAACACCTGCGTCAATGAGACGTTCAGCACGTTCAATGCCATCATTCCCAACACTACTAGCCGCTGCAACACGCAAGCGCCCTTGAGAATCTTTAGCCGCGTTTGGATTTAATTTTGCTTTTTCAATATCCTTAACTGTTATCAGACCGACACAACGATTTTGTTCATCCACAACCAATAGTTTTTCAATACGATGATGATGTAAAAGATATTTTGCTTCATTGAGTTGAACATTTTCACGCACTGTGATCAAATTCTCATGCGTCATTAATTCATAAATTTTTTGTTTTGGATCCGATGCAAAACGAACATCCCTATTGGTCAAAATACCAACAAGCCGTCCAGCAGTCTCACCTTTAATACTATTTTCAACAACCGGAATACCTGAAATGCCATGAAAGCGCATCAAAGTTTTCGCTTCTTCAAGGGTTGCATCAGGTCCAATTGTAACTGGATTAACAACCATACCAGATTCAAACTTTTTTACTTGGCGGACTTCTTCTGCCTGCTCTGCAGGAGACATATTACGATGAATAACCCCAAGACCACCAGCTTGAGCCATAGCAATTGCTAAACGCGATTCTGTTACCGTATCCATTGCAGCGGAAAGTAATGGCAAATTGAGCTTAATATCAGCTGCAATACGCGTCCCAAGATCCACTTGACTAGGCATAACAAGAGAATGACCTGGCTGTAAAAGTACATCATCAAAAGTCAGTGCCAATGCCCCTGTTCCCGTTTCAACAATCTTTGCCATAGCAAAATTCCTTTTATAATAAAATATTATAACAAAACACCGCAAGAAGTTTTAAAATACAACTGCGGTTCTCATAGGGTAGATTGGCAAAAAATTATGCCATGCTACAAACAAAATGAAAAGAAAAATAAATATCTTTTTTAAGTGTGGTTTATAAAAATTTACAATTGTGATTCAATCGGTAACCAACTTATTATTTTTGCAAATGCGCGACGCCAAAAATTGCTTTCTGGCTCATAATCAATGCTATATTTTTTTTCATTTTCAATAAAATCCCAATAAATACGATTATCCTTACCAAGACGAAGATGATAGCTCATTTCGCCCGTCGTTTCTTCACAAAACAACAAATCTAGCCTTGCTGTAATGGGAGCACATTCAAAAAGAATGCCCATTTCTGTATTGAGCGCTGCTGATCTGGGATCAAAGTTTAAAGATCCAATAAAAGCTGTTTTACGATCAACTAAAAAAGCTTTGGCATGTAAACTTGCCTTACTCGATCGAAACAATCGTAACCCATGGGAATTGCCTTCTGCTTTTAATTCATAAAGCTTAACACCACTTTTTAACAATGCCTTACGATACGGGACATAACCACCATGCACTAATGCTACATCAGTCGCGGCCAAAGAATTTGTGAGAATTTTGACATCAACACCTTTTGAAACCAAATTACTAAAATTCTGCGTTCCAACTTTACCAGGAACAAAATAAGGTGAAGTAATTTGAACTGTATTTTGGGCATTTCCAATAACCTTTGAAAGGGCCTTCATAAGCCAATTGCTCGCTTTTTTACGCAATGCTTTTTCTGGAGGGTCAGAAAGAACAACAACTTTATCAGCTAAAAATAACCGCTTTCCTGTCTGGATAAAACAATCAAAGTTAATGTGCTCCTTGACATAATCTAAATAAACTTTTGCAACCTTAGAATCCCGAAATTTTCGTAGTTTATCCTTCCAATAGCTAAGATCGCTTGCGCCTTTAGGAATAACCAAAGTATGAATTGGCAAAACAACAGCACTATTCCAAAAATCATCAAAAATACTTTCTACCTTTTTAACGGAGGGACCGATTAACATCAAATCTAAATCTCGAAAATGAGATTCTTCAGCAGCATCAAAATAAGAATCTGCAAGATTACGTCCTCCTACAAAAGCGACTCTGCCATCAACAATAAAAGCTTTATTATGCATTCTACGTGTTACAGTAATTGCCCGTAATATAATCTCTAAACCGCGGCGTAAACCACCTTTACGCGATCTCCCTGGATTAAATACTCTCACCTCAATATGAGGATGTTTATCCAGTGCAATATAAGCTGGATCACGTGCCTGAGCGTTAATATCATCCAACAGCAATCGCACCCGAACGCCCCGATCAGCAGCCTCAACTATTTCACTTAATAATAAACGCCCCGTTAAATCATCGTCCCAAATATAATACATCAGATCAAGGCTACGTCCAGCTTCTGCCGCACCTATTGAACGAACACAAAATGCATCTAAATTGCTGATGATGAGGGAAAGAGCATCTTTATTAACCCCCAAACCATTTTCTTTCTCAGCCAATTGACTAACGATACGATCAAGCTTGGTTTCATCCTTCTGAATAGGCAATGCATAAGAAGATTCTCCCCTAGCACTTTTTACAAAACGCCCATAGGTGTAAATTGCCAACATAGATGCAATAAAAAAAAAGAGAATAAAACCAATAATAATCTGTAAAAGAGTCAAAGAAGATAAACTTTCTATTTTTAAGCTATCGCATCACCCGTGATACGAACCATAATACTTAATCATTTTATTTTAACTGTATAGCAGATAAAATGCCACTTCTTGCTTAAAAGAGTATAAATTTAATTCTATGACGTAAAAATTTTAGCTGTAATATTTAAAAGCTTAAAAAATATTTCTCAGCTTTAATAAATGTATAAAATGAAACAAACAATAAAATGGCCCAATAAAATTTATAATAAATGATTGCTTTCTTTTAAACTCCTCCCACTAACTTTATCAAAAGCCCTTCTACTTTTTTGAAAATAATGCTTATCATCAAAAGATGATTTATTATGAGTTTTACTTTTGATCTTGATTTCTTATCGCTTTTAATTCTTCCATTTTTCTATAAAGTGTAGAGCGACCAATATGAAGGCGGCGCGCAATTTCACTCATATGTCCCTTATAATGTTTAACCGCTTTCTCAATAATATCATGTTCCATCTCTGCAAAAGTACGCACATGCCCATCAGTATTCAAAAATTGTATAGAATCTTGCTCTTTATCTTCTTGCATATTACCCTCAATGATATTTGGAACATTCATTAATGAACTTCCCATTAATTGGGGAAAATCTCGAACAGTTAATAACGGTCCTTCACTGAGTAAAATCGCACGAAATAGAAAATTTTCAAGCTCATTTCTATTGCCAGGCCAATCATACTGCATAAGCAAGGAAAGAGCTGACCCTGCTAAACCATGGACATGTGATCGTCCTGTTTCTGTTATGATGCGATCGATCAAGCGTTGTGTAATCTCTGGAAAGTCATCCCTTAATTCTCGTAAAGCGGGAACGCTAATTGATAGATGAGAAAATTGCTCAAACAAACTATGCAAAAAACAGTTCTCTTTAACCAAATCCTTTAAACGCGATGTTGAAATAGCAATGATCCGAAAAGGAAAAAGTTCTCCTTTTGTATCCTTTTCCCTTTCTTTAAGATAATGAGCAAACCGTTTTTGCTGTATGGGTTCAAGCCGATCAATATCACAAAGGCAAAGTGTCCCATTTTTAAGTGAAGAAACGAGGGGGAGAAATTCTTTAAACCAATGCTGATTTTCTTCTTCTGGATCAACAATCGCTGAACATTGAAAACGAATAAAATCACCCTTTGAGAATAAACCTTCATGATGAATAATCCGAGCTAAAGTCTCACGACCTGTTCCAATTTCACCCTCTATCAAAAGATTCTGTGAAGTCGTTGCTGCTGTTCTGGATTGCTCTAAAACGATCTGCATCGTTTTACTTTTTATGCAAAGGTCCGAAAAACATAAATGATTCTCTTTCTTTCGCCGAATATCTCGAACCTCATGCTCTAAAGCAGAAATAAGGGCAAGAATATCTAAAGTAACTCTTACACGTAATAATGTTACTGGATGAATCCAATAGTCAATAGCTCCAGCTGTTAAAGCTTTCTGAAGTAAATCCTGATTCTCTTGTTGTGCTATCACAACAATAGGAACAGAAACACCAGCAACTCTAATCATTTTAATCAAATCACTTACACTCAAATCACTCATAACAACATCAAGGAGTGCAAGCACAATGTTTTTACGTCTGTGTAAAAGATCAATTGTACGGAGGCCATTTTCTGCTTCAATGACACGGTAACCAAAACCTCGGAGCATAGCAGAAAGCTCTATACGCCTTCCATAATCTTCACTCGCAACAAGAATGGGACCAACCATAATGTCAATAATCTCCTTTGAGACTACTCAGCAGCTTAATGTAAAAATTGTTGTAAACCATAAGAAATATTTCACCTCTTGTGTTTCACTTGCACATTTCATCAAGCTGTTAATTAAATACAACATTAAGGCATTTTTTTCTATTTTTTTGCTTTTTCATTGATTTTTATCAAATTTTTCATATTGACTCATGGCTCAATTTAATAACTTTATAGAAAATAGAGAGCAAAATAACCTAAATTAGAGTGAAATAAATGAAACATACCTATCATATTTTATGTCTTACAATCATCGCTTTGCTATTAAGTGCCTGTGGATTTTCACAATATTATAACCCTAATATGTCAACTGGAATTGATGGAAAATGGGTTGATGAGAATGGTATTATTTCTTCTTTCCACAATGGCGTTTTTGAAACGCGTGCAGCAGATACAAAAGAAAAACTATCAGAAGGGGTATATAATTATCTCAATGCCCAAAATATAGAAATTGAAATACGCTCTATTCTCCGTGGAACAATTTCTAGAGTCAATTGTACAATGTCATATGACGCCACACAACTTCTCTGCACCTCACATACAGGAGCGCAGTTTTTCCTTAAGCGGAAATCTTCAACAAAGTAAAAGTAAAGCTTCTCTTAACCTAAGAACAGATGGAGCTCATGCATCAAACAGGAGGTGATCCTTTCTCCTCCTGATAGAAAATCCCCTCTAAAATATGCAAAAAGACTGATATAATCTCTATCCGTAGAATTTTCTAAACATGAAAAATGCGTAGAACAATCATTCTTTTTTTCACAAAAGATCAGCAAAAAGCTCCTTCACAATAAAATCATGACTTTGTATCGTTCCATCTATTTTAGCCTAAAATAAACATTTTATCTGATAGGGAACTTTAATCTAAGCAGCACCGATGCGCAAAAGATCATGAAAATGAACAATTCCTATCGGTTTTTTATCCTCAACCACGAAAAATGCACCAATATGATGATCATTAATAAAAGCCATTGCTGCACCAACAAGTGTATTTGGCTTTACAACTTTAGGCTCTTTGGTCATCACCTCATCAACATTAAATTTTGATAAATTAAAATGAATATTCCGAGCCAGATCACCATCGGTTACAATTCCAATGAGTTCACCTTTTGAGTTGATAACACCAACACAACCAAAATGTTTTTCTACCAAAACATTCATAGCTTCAGTCATAGCTGTTCCCTGCATAACCAAAGGAATACAATCACCCTCGTGCATAATATCACACACGTATTTAAGGCTTGCACCAAGAGAGCCACCAGGATGATATATTTTGAAATCGGTTTTGGTAAAACCACGCATTTCTAAAAGAGAAACTGCTAATGCATCTCCCATTGCCAATTGCATAATTGTTGAAGTTGTAGGGGCTAAACCATGAGGGCAGGCCTCTTCTATCTTTGGTAATAAGAGAACAATATCAGCTTGTCGCCCTAATACAGAGAGCTCACTTGATGTCATGGCAATCAGAGGGATACGAAAACGGGCTGCATAACTCATAATGCCACTTAATTCTTGCGTTTCACCAGACCATGATAAAGCAAGAATCACATCATCAGATCCAATCATACCAAGATCACCGTGATTGGCTTCTGCAGCATGAACAAAAAAAGCAGGTGTTCCAGTTGAAGCTAAGGTTGCTGCAATTTTTGTCCCGATATGACCACTTTTTCCAAGACCCGTAATAACCACATGTCCGGGAGCATTTTTAATGGTTTGAACAGCTGCTTCAAAAGAAGATGAAAGACTGCCAAGAAGAGCTGCTTCAAGGGCTTCAAGCCCTTGCTTTTCACTGGCAAATGTTTTAAGTGCCGATGCGACAGCACCCTGTAAAGCCCTATGAGGAAATGGTATTGTCATAATCAAATTCAATCAATAAAATTAAATGAGAGATCTACATCATTGTTCAACTTTAATGGTTTCTAGTAAATTTTTCAATGAGGCAGAAACATGGCTGTGCATATCAGCACGTGCCAAAGAAAAAGCAACGTTAGCTTCAACAAAACCAGCTTTAGAACCGCAATCAAAAGTGCGCCCGTCTAATTGAAAACCCCAAAAATCCTGTTCGTTTGAAAGCCTTATCATCGCATCTGTTAGTTGAATTTCATTTCCTGCTCCTCGTTCTTGAGTGGAAAGAATATTAAAAATTTCTGGCTGCAAAATATAACGTCCATTGATGTATAAATTTGATGGTGCCGTTCCAAGCGCTGGTTTTTCTACCATTTTTGTAATTTTAAAACCATTGGCAATCTGTTTGCCTTTCCCCACAATACCATATTTATGGGTTTCTCTAGGATCGCATTCTTGAACTGCTATAATATTTCCCCCTCCCGTCCTTTCATAAAGGCTTATCATCTCAGAAAGACACCCCTTTTTTGCTTGTATCAACATATCAGGTAATAACAGAGCAAAAGGTTCGTCTGCAACCAATTCACGCGCGCACCAAAGCGCATGCCCTAACCCCAGAGGTTTCTGTTGCCGCGTAAAAGAAGTTGTCCCTGGCAACGGCTGTAAACGGTATAAATGCGCCAAATCTTCTTTTTTTCCACATTCAGCAAGCCTTGTATATAATTCAACTTGCGCATCAAAATAATCCTCAATGACTGCTTTATTGCGTCCAGTCACAAAAATAAAATGCTCAATGCCAGCTTCCCGAGCCTCATCCACAACATATTGAATAACAGGCTTATCAACAACTGTTAGCATTTCTTTAGGAACAGTTTTTGTTGCAGGAAGAAAACGTGTACCAAGACCGGCTACGGGGAATACTGCTTTCCGAATTTTATGCAAACTCACCCTCCTCAATGAATTCATATAATCTTTTTATTTATCATATGTTTTTATGAAATGGTAAAAAAGATATCTTATTGTTTTGATTATCCTTATAATGGGCAATCAAGAATGTAAAAGAGAATATGAGAATTTATTGAAAGAATTAAACAAATTATTTGTTGCAGTTTTTTTCTCTTCTTGATCATATTATCAATTAAACTAAATACAAAATAGAGTTATTGCACACCTAACAAATTGAATATTAATGGGGATTTCAAAATGCAAAAAACAGAATTGAAGACTTTTTCTTTTTTAGAGGGGTCAATAAACCGGAGAATGCTTATCACTGGCTTTCTCATTCTTTTGTCTGCTTTTTTAATGTTTTTTGCATCCTTTGCATATGCTGATAGCGGATTTAAGCACTGGATTAAAGAATTTAGAAAGACAGCTATTGCTCACAATATTACCCCCTCTACGTTTCATATGGCTTTTAAAGGTGTTAATACCATTGATCCAGCAGTTTTAAAAAGTGCCGCCTATCAACCGGAATTTGTTGCGCCCTCATGGAATTATTTTGATAATCGTGTCCATGATATCGCAATTGCGGAAGGACGGCGCCAAGCAAAAAAATGGAATAAATGGCTTCTTCAAATTGAAGAACGTTTTGGTGTTGATCGCAATATTCTGCTTGCTATTTGGTCAATGGAGAGCAATTATGGGAAAATTTTAGCCAATAAAAGTGTCATGCGTGATGCTATTCGCTCGCTTGCAACCTTAGCCTACGCCGATAAAAAACGTGCAAAATATGCCCATACACAACTGATTGCTGCTATGAAAATTCTACAAAATGGTGAAATTAAACGCTCTCAACTCACTGGATCTTGGGCTGGCGCTTTGGGACATACCCAATTTATTCCAAGCAGTTATCTCACCTATGCTGTTGATATGGACAAAGACGGACGGCGTGATATCTGGACCTCTGTTCCAGATGCTCTGGCTACTGCTGCTAATCTTCTCCACAAAAATGGCTGGCAACCACAGCTTATTTGGGGAGTAGAGGTGAAAGTTCCCCAAGGAAAAAATCTTCCCAATGGCTGGTATTCCTTTGAACAATGGAAAAAATTAGGTATAAAATGCGCCAATGGGCATCCTCTTCCTCCATTAGTCGAACAAGCAATATTAAAATACCCAGATGGAGCCAGAGGACCTGTATTCTTAGTCACAAAGAATTTCTTTGTTCTAAAACGTTATAATAATGCAGATCGTTATGCTTTGGCTGTTGCCCTTCTTGCTGATCGTATTGCTGGACATCCTGGATTAGTCAATGATTGGCAAAGACCTTTTCAACCCCTTACCTTCCAAGAATGCAAAGAATTGCAATCTCGCTTAAGTGCACTGGGCTATTATAAAGGAAATATTGATGGAAAAATCGGAACAGCCTCCCGCAAAGCAATTAAAGCTTTTCAGCTCCGTCATGGTTTAAAAACAAATGGATATCCATCATCTCAAGTGCTTTTTCTCCTTCGTAAACAATAATGGAGAGTTAAGGTTTTGTCTCTTTTTCGTCTAATATACTTGATGTTCTTGCTGTTTTTACTTTCTATTGTGGGGATCATACAGCCCTCCCCAAGTCAAGCAACCAACTTCTTCAAATGGTTGTCACAACAAAACAAACAGGCACAACAATCTCCGCAAATTATAGAACAAAGAATAGACAGACCGAGAAAAAAAATCGTAACACAAAAAAACATACAAAAACTGAAAAATGAGAATTCAAAGCGCATTCTTGTCATAGGGGATTTTGCAGCTTCTGCTGTTGCCGATGCCCTTAAGAAGTTTTTTGCCGATAATAGCAATATCGTTATCATGAACAATACAATGCCGGCTTCCGGTCTCGTGCGAACAGATTATTATTCTTGGCAAAACAACATTTCTAAACTTATTGAGCAAAATAACCCCGATGTTATTATCATGATGATCGGTGCAAATGACAATCAACCCATAACAGACTCTTATAGCATCATTAACACAGATCAGTCAGAATGGATGCGCATCTACAAACAAAGAATTATCGAAATTACTGAAAGTCTTCATGCCTCTGGAAAATCATGGATATGGATAGGTCAGCCTTCTTTTGGAAATGACACTTTGACACAAAAAATGAAAATTCTTAATGCGCTCTACAAACAAGAAACAGAAACAGCCGGAGGATATTTTCTCGATATCTGGAGCGGTTTTATTGATGAAGAAGGAAACTTTTCTTTTTCAGGCTATAATATTCATGGAAAAATAGCCAAATTACGCACCAATAATGGCATTCATTTCACTTCTGAAGGAAAGGAAAAACTTGTATCTTATTTAGAAAAACCATTGAAAAACATTTTAAATTTTCATGCCTTTTCTCATGACGGATCATCCTCAACGGATCAAACACTTCAAAAGCTTATACAAGAATCAGAGAAACAAGAGCCAAGTGAGATGATGCGTCAACCTCCGATGAGCCTCAATGATATCGTACAACAAAATACCCACCTTTTAGGCAGAAGAAAATCAAGTTTTATAAAAAAATCATGGTTTCCGCCAAATGGGCATCAAAAAGATCGCGCTGATAATTTTTCTTCCCCATAATATCTGTTTAAAATACAAAATCTCATTTTCCCCATAAAACGAAAAGCAAATAAGATAGAAACGGCATGGTTAACACCATGCCGTTATAGCTTATAGTCCACGTTTATTCATCATTGCCTCTGGTAAAGGCATCCGTCCCCGAAAAGCTTTATACAGTTCCTCTGGATCGCGGCTTCCTCCAGCAGAATAAATAAAACGCTTTAAAAGATCAGCGAGCTCTGAATTAAAGGCATCACCTGTTTCTTCAAATGCTTGAAAAGCATCAGCATCAAGTACTTCCGACCACATATAAGAATAGTAACCAGCAGCATAACCATCCCCTGCAAACACATGCATAAAATGTGAGGGGCGATGACGCATAATAATTGTATCAGGCATTTGCAATTTTTCTAATTCTTTATGCTCAAAAATTGTTGGATCCGTAACTGTTTCTCCTTGGTGGAAAGCTATATCCACGAGAGCTGATGAGATAAATTCAACCGCAGAAAATCCCGCATTAAATGTCTGCGCCGCTACAACTTTATCAATCAACTCTTGGGACATTGGATGCCCTGTTCTTACATGTATAGCATAAGATTTTAATATCTCTGGTACAGTTAACCAATGTTCATAAAGTTGAGAAGGCAGTTCAACAAAATCACGTGAAACAGATGTTCCCGCTACAGAGGGCCATGTAACATCCGAAAGCAAACCATGTAATGCATGCCCAAATTCATGGAAAAGTGTCCGTGCATCATCAAGTGATAAAAGTGCCACCTCCCCTTTAGAGGGTTTAGCAAAATTACAAATATTGTAGATAATTGGTTTTTGTCCACCATCCAATTTATGCTGCGAGCGCAATTGGCTCATCCATGCACCGGACCGTTTTGAAGAACGTGCAAAATAATCACCAATGAAATGCCCAAGTAAACTTCCATCAGATTTCTTTACTTCCCATAAACGTGCATCAGGATGCCAAAGTGCAACAGTGTTTTTTTCTTCAAATGTAATGCCAAAGAGTTTTTCTGCTACCCCAAAAGCCGCTTTAATCATACGATCAAGTTGAAAATAATATTTAATTTCAGCGCTATCGAAAGAAAGTTTTTCAGTGCGGAGCTTTTCAGCATAATAACGCCAATCCCAAGCCGCTAAAGATTCATTGCTGCCCAGATTGTTGGCAAAATTTTGTAATTCAATTTGCTCAGCAGAAGCCTTCGCTCTTGCGCGCTTCCATACAGGCATCAGCAAATCCATAACGGAATCAACACTTTTAGCCATGGTATTATCGAGTTTCAAATCTGCGAAAGATTTATATCCCAATAATTTAGCTTGCTCATCTCGAAGCGCAACAATCTCTAAAATAAGGGAACGATTATCATTCTTGTTATTATTTTCGCCACGTTTAGCCCAAGCTTGGAATGCAACCTCACGCAAATCACGACGATCAGAGAATTTTAAAAAAGGTTCAACAATCGAGCGTGCTAGTGTTAAAGCATAAGCTTCTTCATGGCCTCTTTCGCAGGCAATTTCCTTCATTGAAGCAATGAGATCTTCTGGTAAACCAGATAAGTCTGTTTGTTTTAGAAATAGAATCCATTCAGCTTCATCGTTTAAGACATTCTGCCCAAAAGTAGTATTTAAAAAAGCAAGTCTTTCATTAATTTCCGCAAGCCGTTTCTGAGCTTTATCGTCTAGTTTTGCACCATGACAAACGAATTTTTTCCACCATAATTCAAGAACACGTGTTGTTTCACTCTCAAATATGCCCTGCTGCGACTGTTGATAAAGTGCATCTATTTTTGCAAATATCCGTGCATCCATCATCATTTTTGAAGAATAACGGGAAAGTTTTACAACAAACTCTTGTTCGAGCTGTTGAATCAATGCATTCGTATGAGCACTAGCGCGCAAGAAAAATATTGAACAGACTCGATCAAGCGCTTTGCCACAAAGCTCAAAAGGTTGTAAAAAATTTTCAAGCGTTGGTGTTTCTTGCACCATCGCAATCGCCTCTAATTCTTCTTCGGCTTCTTGAAGTGCCTGTTCAAAAGCGGGTTTGAAATCTTCATCTCTTATAGAAGAAAAATCAGGAAGGCCGGAAAATCCTTTCCAATCCAACACTGCTGATTTTGTCATAATATTTTATGCCTCCATTATAAATTTAAGCTGCAACAATTATCTTTACGACACAAATTAATAATATACTAAGACTATTTCATGCCTTTCAACATTACCTTTCAAAGCTCTATTGAATCAGGAATATCTTTAGCTTCATGAAATCAATAAAAATAAGAGTTTCTACACTCTCAAAATTAACTGTTTTATTTATAATCAATAATTTATTATTTTTTATATTGAATGAGAAACTCGAATATCATAGGATTCTTTCATTTTAAACCATACGATATCAAAACAATAAAGATTATTTGCTCGCACATCATAAATGAATTTGCCTATTGATAAAAATACTTGAAGAAAGGCTTCATCTCTACTGTACATTTCTGTAGATTTTTTTAAAGATCGCAAAGCTGTACTAAAAAAATAAAGGTAAAAATGAGAAGTTATTTTTACCTTTACACCTTCGTATTATCCCTAAATTAAGCTGTATTCTTGCCTTCAATGATTTCAGAAAATTGTTTATAACTTACAATTTATCCTTGACTTTACTTAAAATATTAACAATTGGAAGTACGGCTGGGGAGGTTTTTTTCGGATCTTCCATAAACTTTTATTATTTTTTATCTCGTCATCTTATCTAGATTTATAACTCTCCAATTTTTCAGGAGGTATTTTATCATGACTGAAATCAAAACGACCTTCGACTTCAAAAATTTTTCTCCTGAAGCTCTCGCTGAAAAATTAAAAAATCTGCATTTTGCTGATTCTATTGATATTATCAATGACCTTGATATCATGGAACGTGTAACTATTCTTAGTCTTCTACCTCTTGAGTATGTTATCGAACTTTTTGATAAACCAGAACTTGAACAACCTGTTGCTATTTTAGAACTTCTACCCATAAATCGTGCTGTTGAAATTCTTGATGGCATGTCTGCAGATGCTGCTGCAGATGTCTTTCAAGAAATGGATAAAGAAACCCGCACACGGCTTTACGCCTTGCTTAAACCCTTAACGCGCGCTGAACTTAAAAAACTCACCAGTTATCCTGAGCATACAGCAGGAGCACTGATGACAACAGAATTTATAGCGGTTCCTTCAAACTGGACCATACAAAAAACTTTGGATCACATTCGTGAGGTCGAGCGAACGCGTGAAACAGTTTATACCAGCTATGTAATTGACCCTAAAAAAGGAACTCTTCTCAAAGCTGTTTCACTGCGTAATCTTATTCTTGCCTCACCTGATGAAAAAATTCTTAATGTCCCTACCCATGACACGCCCATTACAATATCGCCCTTCACACATCATGAAGATATTGCGCGCCTTTTCCAGCGCCATGATCTTCTCTCTGTGCCCGTCGTTGATGAAAATAACCATGTCATTGGCATTGTAACCGTTGACGATGTGCTTGATACTATGGTCGATGAGATGAATGAAGATGCCTATAAATTTGGGGGTATGGAAGCGCTTCATAAGCCTTATATGCAAATCAAATTTCCTGAAATGATGAAAAAACGCGGCGGCTGGCTCGCTTTACTCTTTATCGGTGAAATGCTAACTGCAAGCGCTATGCAACATTTCGAAACAGAACTTGAAAAAGCAATTATTCTTACACTATTTATTCCTCTCATTATGAGCTCAGGAGGAAATTCCGGTTCACAAGCGACATCCCTTATTATCCGCGCATTGGCTTTACGTGAACTCACGCTGAAAGACTGGTGGAAAGTGATCATTCGTGAAATTCCAACAGGACTATCCCTTGGTCTTTTACTTGGAATTATTGGCATTACACGCATCGCTCTTTGGCAACAACTTGGTATCTATGACTATGGACAACATTGGATCGCTGTTTCGACAACGGTAGGTGCAGCTTTAGTCGGTATCGTTACCTTTGGTTCACTCTCTGGATCTATGTTGCCCTTTATCCTTAAAGGTTTAAAATTTGATCCAGCAAGCGCTTCTGCTCCTTTTGTAGCAACTCTAGTCGATGTCATGGGTATTATAATCTATTTTTCTGTAGCGTCCCTCATTTTGTCAGGAACTCTTCTTTAAACATGTGAAGTAAAAACATACCCTTATGGAAAGATCTTGTCATATCATTTCAGATCTTTCCATAAGAGCATAAGCTCTATTATTTGTTTTCTAATACAATCATTGGTTTCACAGATAATACATTGTTTATAATGATAATTCATCGTTTTTATATTCGAATAATAGCTCCGAGTACCGTAAAATTATGTCATCATAAGTCTTCTTATTCTCATATTATATCAATTAAAGTCATCTTCTTCTTGCCGGTCACAAGCGTGATAAGTATGTGGATGGAAAATTATTCAAGAAAGAAGTAACATACTTCTTATGTCCTCTTTCAAATGCAAAAGTTGTCGCAATATTGACAGCTGAAAAAATGATATAGAGGAGTCAACAATGGGCTTTTATACGCTTCACAAGGGCGTTTATAATACACCATTAACGTTTATTATAGCATTCATTGGTCTTATCATGAAATGGATGAGTGATATTCAGGTATCTCTCTTTAAAAGAAGATATAAGTGTGTAATAATACGTGTATTCTTTTTCGATCGTTCTATTTGCATGAGACGTATCATTCTATAAAGTATGATAAGCAAAAAGTATAGGCGATACATCAATCTCAATGGTTTAAAATAAATTTTTTTGAGATGCTTTTGAAGTCATACGTGTAAATTAAAAATAACAGAAAAGAGAAGAATTTTTCTTTGATATCTTCATATTTTTTCTAAATAAAGCTGTGTTTCCGTTTCATAAATAAATCAAACAGATCGTAGCTCTTCCTCTAAATTGGCATATAAAAATTAGAACTTCTTATAAAATTCTTAATTGTCCCGATATTTATCTCAAATATGCGGCTGCATTAAATCTGAATGTTGATTAACAAACTCCAGTAGAAGCAAAAACTTTATTGGGAATAACGATGTCATAAAGTTGTCAATAGATTTAAAGATATTCTCGGATTTTTATCAATCTCTTTGCAAAACAATAAAGTATGACACATCTAGTTTTACATTTATTTATTCTTTAAAAGCCGTTTCCATAAATTCCTTGTGTCATATCAATAAAGATCCAATTGACAGTGATTTATGGACAATTCTTAGCTCAAGAATAAAACACTCAACATACTATAGTTCTTTTATGAAACTTCAGCAATTGAGGCTTCATAGCGCATTAAAGACTTGGATAAATCGTTTTGCCATAAAAATATGGTCTCTATCTTCCAAAGTTATAAAAAAACATGTAAAAGGTTTTTTTAACAGTCAGGCAAAGAATGTAAAGACTTTGCCTCAAATGGAATTTCATTAAACGAAAAGAAGAAAATTTATGCAATTGCGTAACATTGCCATCATTGCCCACGTTGACCATGGGAAAACAACGCTTGTAGACGGACTTCTCAAGCAATCAGGAAACTTCCGGGATAATCAGCGTACAAGCGAACGTATGATGGATTCAAACGATATTGAAAAAGAGCGAGGAATTACAATTCTAGCGAAAGTGACATCTGTTGTTTGGAAAGATACCCGAATTAATATTGTTGATACACCAGGACATGCCGATTTTGGTGGAGAAGTTGAGCGTATTCTAAACATGGTTGATGGTGCCATCGTACTTGTTGATGCTGCTGAAGGCCCCATGCCACAAACAAAATTTGTCGTTGGTAAAGCATTAAAAGTAGGATTGCGCCCTATTGTTGCTATTAATAAAATTGACCGACCGGATGCACGTGTTGATGAAGTCATTAATGAGGCCTTTGACCTTTTTGCCGCTCTTGATGCAACCGACGAACAGCTTGATTTTCCCATTCTTTATGGATCTGGGCGCGATGGATGGATGGCTGAAGCGCCAGAAGGCCCCAAAGATCAAGGACTCAGTCCTTTATTTGATCTTGTAACACGGCATGTTCCTTCTCCTCGTGTCGCAGAAGGACCATTCCGCATGATTGGAACTATTCTTGAAGCAGATCCGTTTTTGGGACGAATTATTACAGGCCGTATTCATTCCGGTTCTCTAAAGCCCAATCAAAATGTTAAGGTTCTTGGGCAAGATGGAAAACTTCTAGAAACTGGACGTATCTCAAAAATTTTGGCATTTCGTGGTTTAGAACGGCAACCTATTGAAGAAGGACATGCTGGTGATATTGTTGCGATTGCAGGTTTACAAAAAGGTACCGTTGCCGATACTTTTTGTGATCCAGCTGTCAATGCCCCCCTTACTGCCCAACCAATTGATCCTCCTACTGTTACGATGAGTTTTCTTGTTAACGATAGTCCCCTTGCTGGAACGGAAGGAGATAAAGTAACAAGCCGTGTTATCCGTGACCGTTTGTTAAAAGAAGCAGAAGGCAATGTCGCGCTTAAAATTGAAGAATCAGCCGATAAAGATTCTTTCTACGTTTCAGGGCGAGGAGAATTACAACTTGCAGTTCTCATCGAAAATATGCGCCGTGAAGGATTTGAACTTAGTGTTTCACGTCCACGTGTGGTAATGCAAAAGGGTGAAAATGGAACAATTCTTGAACCAATAGAAGAAGTTGTTATCGATGTTGATGAAGAATATTCCGGTACTGTTGTACAAAAAATGTCTGAACGTAAAGGTGAAATGGTGGAATTACGCCCTTCTGGAGGTAATCGTGTCCGCCTTGTTTTTTATGCGCCCACCCGTGGACTCATTGGTTATCAATCTGAACTTTTAACGGATACTCGTGGTACGGCCATTATGAACCGCCTTTTCCATGCTTATGAACCTTATAAAGGGGACATTGCTGGTCGTGTTAATGGTGTTATGATTTCAAATGACAACGGTGAATCTGTTGCTTATGCTCTTTTTAACCTTGAAGATCGTGGCCCCATGATCATTGATGCCGGTGTGAAAGTCTATCAAGGGATGATTATTGGCATACACTCACGCGATAACGACTTAGAAGTCAATGTGTTAAAAGGAAAAAAACTCACCAATATGCGCGCTTCTGGAAAAGATGAAGCTGTAAAGTTAACGCCTCCTATTAAAATGACATTAGAACGTGCCCTATCGTGGATACAAGATGATGAACTTGTGGAGGTTACCCCTAAAAATATTCGTCTCCGCAAACTTTATCTTGATCCTAATGAACGTAAACGTTTTGAAAAAACACGGGCATCAATTTCAAGCTAATTGCATAATCTCTTTGGTAAAATATTTGATTGTAAGCCTCACTTTATCCCAGAAAGGATGTCTCTATGAATATTAAGGAAATACCCGTAGGCAAAAACCCACCAGAAGATATTAATGTTATCGTGGAAGTTTCTCTTGGTGGTCAACCAATAAAATATGAGATGGATAAAAAGTCGGGCGCATTATTTGTTGACCGTTTTCTTCATACCTCAATGGTTTATCCTGGAAATTATGGTTTTGTCCCCCATACGCTTTCAGATGATGGTGATCCTATTGATGTCCTTATCTGTAATACCCGTCCACTTATGCCTGGTTGTGTGATCAATGTTCGCCCCATCGGGGCTTTAATGATGGAAGATGATGGTGGTAAAGATGAAAAAATTATTGCCATTCCAACGCCAAAATTAACAAAACGTTATATCAATATTCATGATTATACAGACCTGCCTGAAATTACGCTCCAACAAATTGAACATTTTTTCAAGCATTATAAAGATTTGGAACCTGGAAAATGGGCTAAAATTGAAGGGTGGCGCGATAAAAATTTTGCGCATGAACTCATTAAGCAAGCTGTTGAGCGCAATGAAAAAATATAATAATTTTAATAAAATAAAGCCTATTTTTAATAGGCTTTACTATTTATTTTTTCTACGATATACAATCTTTAAAAGATTGCCATTTCTGCTTTAGCTCTTCTAAATGTGTTGAAAAATAAAGCTGTTTGTAGCGAGATGTTGCTCCGCTTTTCAGAAAAATAGAAGAAGATGGAATTTTCCACTGCTTTGCAAGAAATTTAATGAGAGCTTTATTTGCTTTTCCATCTTCAGGAACAGAACGAAGGCGTATAACCAGGTATTGTTTCTCACCATCCTTACATTCAATCCCTATTATTTTGTCAACGGATGATTTGGGAATGAGATATACAAACAAAATCAAGTTATTTTTATCAACCTGATAAAACATGTATTTGCCTTAAATCATATTTCTATAAATACATATTTATGTAAGCGCGCCACATAAAATTACGAATAAAATAAATAATAATGAACACCACCATAGGCGAAATATCAATTGTTCCCAAATTTGGTAAAATCTGCCGGATAGGGTTTAGAATGGGATTTGTAAGGCGATATAGAAAGCTTCCTATCAAAACAACAAAGCGATTGCGCGGATTTATGATATTAAAGACATAAAGCCAAGAAAAAACGACACTAGCGATTAAAATATAAATATAAAGATTAAAAATCAAATCAAGCGTTTGAAGCAATGCATAAACCATGCGTTATCCCTTTCAATCAAGGAAACAGAAAAGCGTATAGAAAGTCTTTATTAAAATGAATCTGTATATTAAATAATAGTTTTATATTCCAAAATCTCATGAATAAAAACTAAATAGTCCAGATTTTTCATCTTATCTATTTGATAATGATTACCCAAGAAAACAAATATTAAAATTAAAAATAGCGCAATGAAAATAGAAAAAATAGAAAATAATCTGAAAACTTTAAAAGCACTGAATTATAGAGCCAATCTTAAATCTCATTGCTTTAATAATCAATCTATATGCACAAAATAAAAGCGGCCTTAAAAGGCCGCTTTTATTTTTAAAATTACTTCTGCAAAGCAGTTAAACGATTAAGAGCATTACTAAAACCATTTAGCTGAACAAACAAATCATTCAAAGGTGGTTCACCTGCAGCAGCAATTGTCATCGCTAACTTTAATTGTTTTCCAGCACGTAAAGCTGCTACGTGACTTTTATCAAAAACAACTGGAACCATACAACCTGCTGGCATACAAGTCCGGATACCGGTTTCAATAACAGCTTTTCCGTCATCGACTTGTAAACGAACAGGCTTAGAAACTAAAATGCCAAAAGGAACTGTTAAATTACCCGATACAACACCCTCACCATTAAGAATAAGGGTCATAGCCACAACAACACGCCCCTGCTCATTCACTTCTTGACGATGCATAAAGCAAACTTTTTTCCCTTCTTGTAATCCACAGTTAATGGTCCACAAGCCATAGGTTTCAGTCAAAGAAGAAGCTCCATTTGGTAATGTCGCTGCTGCCTCTTTTGCTGCAGAAGGCTTTGAATTTGTTGCAAAAGCAACAGATGAAATACTCAAGAGAGTACAAACTATCAGTAAATTAAATAACTTTTTCATTTTATATTCCTGTTCTTTACATAAAGAGAAACATGTTTATCATCTATAAATAATATACATCATATAAAGCATCTTCATAAAAAAAGCTTTCTCATAGTCATATAGCTTTTATAATGACCCAAAGCTACCTCGAAATTCGCTAACAACTCTCATATAAACATGCTTTTTAAAAGGAACAGCAATCGAAGGGAGAGCTTCTAGATCAATCCATTTCCATTGATCGAATTCCGCTTTATTGCCATCTGGTGGAGGATTAATCACGATTTCAGAGAGCTCTCCTATAAACTGGAAAGCAAACCATTTTTGCGTTTGCCCACGATATTTATTGCTTAATGTGCACGCAACAAGTTCTTGTGGAAAATCATAATGGAACCAATTTTGTGCTTCTTTAATCAACTTCACAGACCGAATACCCGTTTCTTCATAAAGTTCTCGATATGCTGCCTCTAATGGTTTTTCATCTTCATCAATTCCTCCTTGAGGAAGCTGCCAACGATGAGATCCGTCAATATCTGCATGAGCTGGCGCCATTAAACGGCGTCCAACCCAAACTTGACCCTCATGATTAAAGACAACAATTCCAACACATTTGCGATAAGGAAGACTCTTCAAGTTAACATCTGCATCCATTTATATTCCTCAAAAGCGCGCAAGCTATCGATATCATTTCTCACTTTAATATATCCTTATTGGGGTCTGGTGGAAATGCCGCATTTGCCATCTCACCCCGCAACAGTTTATAAGCCTCATTCAATTGAATATCATCCTTAGGGTCCTTTGGAACAAAAGCAGCTGAACCAGATCCTTTATTGCTTTCTCGTTTTCCCTTGATATGCCCTTTTAAGGCAGACTCACCAACTTTTACATCATAACCCTTATATTTTTCAGGAAGTGGCTGCTCTACAATAATATCAGGTGTAATTCCTGTTCCTTGAATAGAAGTACCAGATGGCGTGTAATAAAGTGCTGTTGTTAAGCGTAAAGCGCCATTTTCACCCAAAGGAATAATCGTTTGAACAGATCCTTTACCAAAAGACTGCGTCCCTAAAACTGTTGCACGACGATGATCTTGTAGGGCACCCGCAACAATTTCGGAAGCACTTGCCGAACCACCATTAATAAGCACAATGAGTGGTTTTCCATTGGTAACATCTCCAGGCTTGGCATCAAATCTTGTTACATCACTCTTTTTGCGTCCACGAGTCGACACAATCTCACCTTTATTGAGAAAAGCACTCGCAACATTAACAGCCTGATCTAAAAGTCCACCAGGATTAAGCCGCAAATCAAGGACGTAACCTTTTAGTTTATCTTCAGGAATTTTAGATTGAATATCTTTAATAGCTGCCAGAAGATTACCCAATGTCTGCTCAGAAAACTGGATGACTCTTAAATATCCAATATCACTCTCAACGCGATATTTCACCGCTTTTACCTTGATAATATCACGAATAATCTTAACTTCAAATGGCTTATCAACGCCAGAACGAATAATTGTCAAGGTAATTGGCGTTCCAGGAGCCCCTCGCATCTTATTAACAGCTTCATTCAATGTTTGACCATTTGTTTGTACATCGTCAATTTTTGAAATCAAATCTCCTGCTAGAATACCTGCTTTTGAAGCGGGTGTATCATCCATCGGAGAAACAACTTTAATTAAGTTTTTTTCCATAGTGACTTCAATACCAAGACCTCCGAATTCTCCTTTCGTAGAATCCCGCATATCTTTAGCTTCTTCAGCATTCAAATAAGATGAATGGGGATCTAGTGATGTGAGCATACCATTGATAGCATTTTCAATAAGCTTTTTATCATCTGGAACCGTGACGTATTGCTTACGCACGCGCTCAAAAACATCGCCAAATATGGCCAATTTTTTATATGCGTTATCTTCATTATTCGCAGCAACAGACTGCACCATAATCATTGAACAGGCGCCGAGCAATACCCCAGCGACCAAAAGAATAACTTTACGAATCATTTTGGCTCCTTCTCATTTTTTCAGTCTGCCACCAAGGAGTTGGATTTACAGGCTTTCCCTGCTTTCTAAACTCAATGTAAAGCATTGGAGAAGGTTTTCCTATATCCAATGCGACACTATTTGCAATAAATTGCATCCCCATCATACCTAGAGGCTCGCCTGAAAGAACAAACTGCCCCTGTTTTACATTAATTTTCGACATTCCGGTAAGAATAATATGATAACCATTTCCGACATTGAGAATGATTAACTGTCCGTAAGAACGAAATGGCCCAGCAAAAGCAACAAAAGCATCTACAGGCGCGACAACAATAGCCCCTGACTCTGTTTCTATCGTTTCACCAAAACGCGTAATCTGCGAATTCTTATGAGAAGATCGAATTCTTTTTCCTGAAACAGGAAAAAGTAAAGAACCCTTTCGGCTTTCAAAATTAGACTGCTCTAGAAATTGTAAACTTTTCCGTATCTGTATTGATGAATCAGAACTAAGTTTTGACTGACGGTCAAGCTCTAAAATCAATTCTTCCAAAGACTGCGCTTTTTTAGCAAGAGCAATATTTTTTTGCTGCTGTTCTGTAAGTTCTTTTTCTGATTTTTTTTGTAGTTTGTTTTTCTTGTCTAATAAAAGCTCTAGACGTTTTCGCTGCTCTGCTTGACTTTGCAATTTTGTTTTTAACGCCGTATATTCTGTAGTAATGGAGTTACTTAAATTGGTCAATTCCTTGAGTTTCTCTGTTAAATCTCGTGTTTTCTCTTGCATCTGAGGAATGACAGTCCCTAATAAAACAGAACTACGTACAGAAGCCAACACATCCTCTGGCTGTATCATAAGAGCTGGAGGTGGATTCAAACCCATACGTTCTAAAATTGCAAGAACTTCTGCAAATTCAGTACGACGACTTTTTAAATTTTGATAGACTTGTACCCGCTTTCCTATCATTTTTTTAAGCTTTTCTTCTCTTTCAGCAATATCATCTGCAACCTTACGTTCTTCTTGAGCAGCTTTTATGAGTGCATCACTCAAAACACGTTGATCTTTTTTTAAATGCTCAACCTGACGCATAAGAAAAACAACACGCTCACGCGAAAGTGAAATATTTTGGCGAATTTCTCCTAATTCTTTGTGTGCTTCTGTACTATTCATTGTATCTTCCGCATGCGATACAGAAAAGTAAAAAAACATACTCAAGAGCAGAATGACAAATATCACGCATTCCCCATATAAATATTGCATCTTTCTATGAAGAAGCTCTTTTATTTGCCTAACCATGACACCTCATCGTATACACGAGAGATGTTTTATAAATGGTGTCAGCTAAAACTATATTAATAAATATATAAATAAGTGCTAAAAATTGAACAAAAATATTTAAAAACGATGATATGGATGATGATTTGCAATTGTTACAGCGCGATACAGTTGTTCTGCAAGAAGAATACGTGCAATTTGATGTGGCCATGTCATAAAACCAAAAGATAACAGAAAATCAGCACGATTCCTTATTTGTTCATTATGCCCATCAGGTCCCCCCAAAGCAATGATGATATCTCGAACACCTTCATCACGATAACACCCTAATTTTTCAGCAAAAGCAGCTGAAGAAATCGACTCTCCACGCTCATCCAACACAATTAATCGACATTTTTCAGGTAAAAATTCAACAAGTCTCCTTCCCTCTTCTTCCATACGTTGACACGCTGTTTGAGCACGACTTTCTGGTATCTCCTGTAACTTCTTTAAATGAAATCCTACAGCTCCAGAACTTTTAGAAAAACGATCCAAATAACGCTGAACTAATTTTTGCTCTGCTCCACTTTTCATACGACCAACCGCAAAAATAGAAATTTGCATTTTAATTATCTCCGAAGAGAACCGATGTTGTATTGTTTAAATCAGGAGCCATCCATATTTTTTCTAAATTATAAAAAAGACGAATTTCTGGACGAAAAAGGTGAATGATAATATCACCCGTATCAATCAACACCCAATCACCTCCAGAAAGCCCTTCCACACGCGCAAGCTTCTGCCCACTGTCTTTCCAAGTGCGTAATAAATGATCAGCAACAGAAGATACATGACGCTGTGAATTTGCTGAAGCTATGACCATATAATCAGCTAAAGATGACTTTCCTTGAATATCAATAGCAACAATATCTTCTGCTTTTGTATCTTCTAAACTCTTGAGAATAATTTCAAGACTCTCCTTAACAGAAATAACTTTTTTTTCTATTAAAGGCATAAGATCATAAGAGTGGTTTTGTACAACGTTTTTCAGATCCATATTCCTTTCTTATTATTGTCGTATGTAAAAAAGCTTTCTCTAAAAAGAAGCAGAATCTCATAAATTATTCAAGAAAAATCATTCTTCTTCAAACGAAGCTTTGTTGAAGATTGAAAAGATAAAGGTCCATGCAAATATGTCCAAACTGGTGGCTTTATAAAGGGTAAGCGGTCACTTTTCCTCTCATCTAAACGAAACTGGCGATAAATGTGTGCCATAGGAGAAAAGAGAGCTGCCTTATTGCCTAAAGGACGGTCAATAATTGCAATAGGAAGCATAGAGACAATATCACGCCATCGATACCAATGATGAATCGTTGTAAAACTATCTGCCCCTATAATCCATACAAAATTTACGCCACTGTAATGGGTTAGAATATGAAAAATCGTATCTATTGATACTTTGCTTCCTATAGCCTGCTCAAAACCTGTTAAGCGAATTTTTGAATGGTCAATAAGTTTAGAACTTAATCGCATTCTCTCCTCTAAAGGAAGTAACTGTGTACAATCCTTTAAAGGATTTCCTGGACTAACCATCCACCATAACTGATCTAGATGTAAACGCCGAATAGCAGTTTTTGCAACAAGAAGATGTCCCGCATGCGGCGGATTAAAGGAACCACCAAAAAGACCCACAACATTGGATCTTTCAACATGTGGCATACGATTTTCCCATGGAAAAAATGGTTTTTTCAAGCTCTAACCTGACCATTTCCTTTAACATGATATTGAAATGATGTGAGCTGTTCAATACCTATGGGACCACGTGCATGTATTTTTCCTGTTGCTATACCAATTTCCATTCCAAAACCAAATTCACCTCCATCAGCAAATTGTGTGGACGCATTGTGCAATAAAATAGCTGAATCCAAATGTTTAAAAAAACTCTTCACCACTTCCATATCCTCAGCAATAATCGATTCCGTATGTCCTGAGGAATAACGCTTAATATGAGCAATGGCTCCCTCAACTCCCTCAACTGTTTTAACAGAAAGAATAGCATCAAGATATTCGTGAGACCAGTCTTCTTCAGAGGCTAATTTTACATTTGGTAGAAGAAACGCAATATCCTCTGTAGCACGTATTTCACAGCCCTTCTCCTGTAAAGCAGTTAAAACTGGAAGAAATTTTTTTAATGCCTTGTTGTCAATGAGAACTGTCTCAACAGCGCCACATATCCCTGTCCGCCGTAACTTCGCATTTAAAACAATATTGCGTGCCATATCCAAGTCGGCTGATTTATCAATATAAATATGACAAAGCCCCTCTAAATGGGCAAAAACTGGAATACGTGCATCAGATTGAACGCGCGCAACAAGACTCTTTCCACCACGTGGCACGATCACATCAATCGCTCCATCCAATCCTTTGAGCATTTCCCCAACAGCAGCGCGGTCTGTCGTTTCAACCATTTGAATTGCATCTTTTGGTAAACCAGAGCGTTCTAAACCTTTTACCAACGCACAATGAAGAGCATGTGAAGAATGAAAACTATCCGAACCACCACGTAAAATCGCAGCATTACCCGCTTTTAAACACAAAGAGCTCGCGTCAACTGTAACATTTGGACGGCTTTCATAAATAATGCCAATCACACCAAGAGGTGTCCGTACACGACTTATATGAAGTCCATTGGGGCGTGTCCACGCACTCATGACCTGTCCAACAGGATCAGATAAACGAGCAACTTGGCGAACACTGTCTATCATTGCACCCAAACGCAATTCGTCTAATTTGAGCCGATCAACCATTGCGTCTTTCAAATTATTCTGAGCAGCCTTCTCTAAATCCAGACAATTCGCCCGTAAAATTTTATCTGAGTAAGTCTCTAGGCTTAAAGCAATCATTTCCAACGCATTGTTCTTTTGCTCAGAAGAAGCAACAGCCAATGCTGCAGCGGCATAGCGTGCTTTTTGCCCCATATCTTTCATTTGTTTTTCTAAAGTCATCATATCATTCACTCTACTAAAACAATAAAACAAAAATAACTTTTTAAACAGGATTGGTCAAACAGCGTAAAATCATATCATTACGATGTACCATAGCAGAGCGTGCCTCATACCCAAGAATAGATTCTATTTCTTCGCTTTTACGTCCTATAATGCGTACAGCTTCATCTTTGCCATAACTTACAAGTCCACGCGCAATCTCAACCCCATTTGTATCAACAATTGCAACCGTATCCCCACGATGGAAATTTCCCTCAACAGCAATAACCCCTGCTGCTAATAATGATTTTCCTGTTTCAAGAGCCTTAATGGCGCCTTGATCAATCGTCAAAATACCAGACGGATCTAAATGACCAGAAATCCATGTTTTCCAAGCACTAACAGATTTCTCACCAGCCGCAAAAAAACTCTTGCGTTCGCCTCTATCAATTGCCGCCAGAGGATTCATACGTTTACCTGAAGTAATAATCATCGCCGTCCCAGCTGCATTCGCTATCTTTCCAGCATCAAGCTTGGTCTTCATTCCTCCCCGTGAAAACTCTGAAACAGCAACATCTGCCATTTTTTCGATATCATGTGTAATGGACGCCACAAAAGGTATAAATTCAGCCGTCGGATCACAATGGGGGGATTTAGTATAAAGACCATCAATATCAGATAAAAGTATTAAAAGATCTGCCCCCATCATTGTTGCCACACGTGCAGCTAAACGATCATTATCACCATAACGAATTTCATTTGTTGCAACAGTATCATTCTCATTAATAACGGGCACTGCTCCAAAACGTAAAAGCACATTAATCGTCGCACGTGCATTGAGATAACGCCTTCGCTCTTCCGTATCAAATAAAGTGAGTAAAATTTGACCTGTTTTGAGCCCATGTTGTGCAAGCACATCCCCATAGGTTTTTGCTAATTCAATTTGTCCCAAAGCAGCACATGCCTGACTTTCTTCCAATTTCAAAGCTCCTTTGGGAAGTTGTAGCAATGTTCTTCCTAAAGCAATAGCGCCTGAAGACACCAATAATATCTCTACACCTTTTTTATGCAATTCAACAACATCACTGATCAAGCTCTTAAGCCATTCAACGCGTAAACCCGTCTGAGGATCAACCAAAAGTGCAGATCCAATCTTGACCACGATACGTTTATAATGTGTGAGTTTTTGCAATCCAACAGCCATCTCAATCAATCCTGCTATCCCCACCCATCTCCTCTTTGCGTGACTTTTCAATAATATGTGCACTAGCACGCAGCACATTTTCTAAACCTTCGCGACTCACGGCAGAAAACATCATAACAGGTTGTTCCGTTACTCTCTGCAAAACCTCCTGTTTTGTTTTACGTTCTTCAATCGTAAGAGTATCTATCTGGCTTAAAGCGACAATTTCAGTTTTATCACTTAGATTATTTCCATATGCCTCAAGTTCATGACGCACAATTTGATATGCTTTTGCAACATCTTCTTCTTGAGCAGAAATCAAATGAAGAAGTACTCGACAACGCTCCACATGTCCTAAAAAACGGTCTCCAATTCCAACCCCTTCATGGGCTCCTTCAATTAACCCTGGAATATCAGCCAAAACAAATTCACGACCATCAATACGTACAACACCAAGATGAGGATGAAGAGTAGTAAAAGGATAATCTGCAACTTTTGGTTTTGCAGCTGTTACAGAAGCTAAAAAAGTTGATTTTCCGGCATTGGGTAAACCAATAAGCCCTGCATCAGCAATTAACTTCAAACGAAGCCATATTGCTCGCTCTTCTCCAGCTAACCCAGGATTTGCGCGACGTGGTGCCCGATTTGTCGATGTTGTAAAGTGAAGATTACCAAAACCACCATTCCCTCCTTTTGCAAGGCGATAGCGCTGCCCTACTTGTGTCAAATCACAGATTAATGTTGTATTATCTTCTTCAAAAATTTGCGTCCCAACTGGAACTTTAAGGATGACATCATCACCCTTTTCACCGGTCATATTACGCCCTTTACCATGACCTCCTGTCTTTGCTTTAAAATGTTGTTGGTAACGATAATCAATCAGCGTATTAAGCCCATCAACAACAAGAGCCCAGACATCACCACCCCGTCCTCCATTCCCTCCATCAGGGCCCCCAAATTCTATGAATTTTTCACGGCGAAATGATACTGCTCCAGAACCTCCATTACCAGAACGGATATAAACTTTAGCTTGATCAAGAAATTTCATTGGAAGCACTCACTGAGGAATCAATCTCTCTACCTCTATAGGCAATACATTAATTTTACCAGTTTTGCATCATTGATAACAGAAAAACTACCACTATCGCTGATAACTCTTTGAGAAAAAATTATTCCCTTTAAAGAAGTTAAGTAAAGTTTAAGCCTTCTCAAAAGAAGGCGCTATACTTGTATTTTTGTTTTTTCCCTTAAATTCAAGCGCTAGAAGATAAAGCTCTACTGATTCTGATCGACTTGCGGGTGGTTTAACATGATAGACTTTTTTAAAATGCTGTTTTAATATTGCAAGAAGAGTGTTTTCTGCTCCTCCTTGAAAAGCCTTTGCTAAAAAATGTCCCCCAGGCTTGAGAACCGAAAGAGCAAAATCAGCTGCAACTTCACATAAATAAATCGTTCTTAAATGATCTGTCTGACGATGACCTGTTGTTGGTGCTGCCATATCAGAAAGAACCACATCCGGTTTTGTCCCTAAAGTTTCAATTAATTTCTGCGGTGCATCTGCATGTAAAAAATCCATTTCTAACATTGCGACTCTAGGCAATGGATCCACATGCAAATAATCAATACCAACAACACTAGGTTTTTCATCACTGGACCCTACGATACGCTCCGCTACCTGACACCATCCCCCCGGAGCAGCCCCTAGATCAATAATCTTTTGACCTTTTTTCAGAAATTTATAACGCTCATTAATTTCAATGAGTTTATAAGCTGCACGCGAACGATAGCCATCTACTTTAGATTGATGAACATAAGGATCATTCAAATGCCTCTCTAACCATCGCCGTGACGAAGCTTTAATAGATCCAGCTTTCTTTTTTACGCGTTGATATAATTCATGTGACCCTGAACCTCCATAGCCACCCATCGGGGATTTTGTTGTTTTTTTCATCGTTATTCATTGTCTCCACATTTAATTTTTCTAACGCTTAAAATCTCTACTCTTTCTACGACGACACCATACACCATCGCGTAACATCAGCTCTATCAAAATTCCTTCCCTTAATCCACGATCAGCAACTCTTAAACGCTGACTCGGCCAAACCTCTCGAATAACATCTAAAATTGCACACCCAGCTAAGACTAAATCGGCTCTCTCCCGCCCAATAAAAGGATTTATGACACGTTTTTCTATATCCCATGACAATAAGCGTTTTGTCATAAGAGTAATGTCTGCATCATCCATCCAAATGCCATCCACTTTTTTCCTATCATAACGTTCTAAATTTAGATACATCCCTGCTAAAGTCGTAACCGTACCAGAGGTTCCCAAAAGATGAAATTTTGATCCTTGCGCTAATTCTCCTAATTTATGACGATCTGAAAAATTATTTAATAACCTTCGCACATAACTTTTCATTTTTTCAAAATCATCTAAACTAATATTATTCCCTCCAAAACGTTCCGCAAGCGTAACAACACCAACAGGAAGAGAAGTCCAAGCGATAATTTGTCCCGCTAAACGAAAAGAACGCTTTTGAGAAACATCAAGAAGCACAATTTCTGATGATCCACCTCCGATATCAAAAAGTACAATTGCCTCAGTATTTGGTTCAACAAGTGTACTACACCCTGTAACAGCAAAACGTGCTTCTGTTTGCCGATCAACAATTTCCAATTCAAGACCTGTCTCATCCAAAACACGCTGAATAAAATATTTACCATTTTTTGCTGAACGGCAAGCCTCCGTTGCAATTAAGCGATAACGCTTAATATGCCTTTGCTTTAGCTTTAAATGACAAATCTTTAATGCTTCGATCGCACGATCCATAGCTTGTGTATTAAGAAAACCATTATTTATTAAACCTTCTCCCAATCTTACAATACGAGAAAAAGCATCAACAACACGAAAATATCCAGGTTTACTAGGAGATGCGATAAGAAGACGACAATTATTCGTTCCCAAATCAAGAGCCGCATAAAGAGGTGGAGATTTTACTTGAGAAAACCGTCGAAGAAAAGGCGCTTTGAGTTTTTTTGTTTTTTGAGCACCTATCATTGTCTGACGATGAAACTCAAAAGCTGTCTCCGGTTGAATCAAAATCTGTTTCTTTTTATAATGTTCTTTTCTCTGTTGTCTCTTTATATCAACAAGGATAGAGCATGTCTCTGTTCGTGACAATGTAGAGCGGTTATTTTTATTATTCCCACACTGATCATACAACTGTTTTTCTTCGGTATTGTATGATTCTCCTTGCTTTGACTCTTTTAAACCATAATTTAACGGGGTCATTTCTCTTATCCCTTGAGCTTTTCCCCCAATCAATAAACTCGAAAACTTTTTTGCTCATTCCTAAATAAAGCAACAATGCGGCATCAAATGATAAAATACAAAAAAACTCCTTTTTTTTCTATCATTGAAATTTTTTACGCTCGTATCATTCAAACTTTGTATAATCTTTTCGTTTTTTCCGTGAAGTCATGCTTCTCTTTGTAAATTTAAAACTATAAATTAATCGTTTACGTTCACATCAGTTTTGTAAGTTATGCTATTTTGATATCATTTGCATGGAGTATACCTCTATTGTAACAAACCAGCACTATCATACTCTTTGCTAACGCTTAAGATTATAACAACCTATACATTGATATAGTTCATAAAAAATTCTTTTTTCAACCGCGTTATCCACACGTGAGCCTCTTTTATATATGCAACACAATGACTTTGATTATGCTGAAATAAAAGCTTCAGAGTCCTACAAAACGCAATTATGATAGCCGTTATCCCGTGGATACAAAGAAAAACCGTCGTTCAAAAAATTCTCTAGAATTATAAATTTACTTGTTATTATAATATTTCAATTGAAAAGTATTAATATTTAATCAAACCGCTCTAAAAAGCCATATGAAACTTAAAAAAGAGCTTAACCACTTCCTCATTGATAAGGAAGACATATTTTTTATCTATTTAAAATTAAGTCTTTCTCATAACTTTTTATTGCTAACAACTAACACACTCATACTCTAAGATTTGTGAAAAACTTTAACCTAATTTTCTATTATATTACATAAAACTTCTCACTTATTGCATCTTATATTTACATTCAAAAATATAACAAAACGATTCGTAAAAAAATAACTCTTGTTATAAAATTCTCGACGAGTTTCTAAGGATGCAAAGAATTAAGTGCTGCGTTTAGCCCTTTAAATGGTACAGTAAAAGAAAACACCTTTCCCTCTTTAAGCTTATAGGAAATACGTACTTTATTGTCCTGCTCTATTTGTTTAGTAAGAATTGGCCCTACAGGTGATTGTGCCAAACAAATTGTTTCACTACACTGCGTATAATGAATAAGAACAGGTTTTTTTACACCTTTCACAAACATTTGAATCGGAACATTTATATCAGAATTTGGCAATGTTCGAAAAAGCATCACTGCTTGTCCATTTGTCGTAGAAACAAGAGACCAACTAAAAATGGTATTTCCTTCCTGATCATGAACAGTCTGTGTCACATTACATATACCTTGCTTAAGTTTAAGCTTTTGTTTTTCATCACAAATTAAAGTCCAGTCATAAAACTGCATAATAATTCGACGTGTTTCACCTGGTTTTCCTTTAGGTATCGATAAATGCGGTGGATGAATTGTGTAAACACTATTGTTCTCATTAGCAAAGACTCCGCCCTTGCCTAGTAAGGCAAGAGCAAACAGAATCTTCACTAACACTCTTCTTTTTTTCATAATAATAATTTTTTCTATTATCATCTCAACCTCAAAGTAATCCCCGCACCTATGCCCCAATGGCCTCCAGCACTTGTAATAGATACATTCGAGCGAATATTTCCATCTTCAGAGGTATAACCAGCTCCAATAGCAAAGGCAGATTGGCTGCGCCACAAACCACTACCAAATGAGACGCTTAAAGATCCTGGTATATCATAGTAACGCAAATTAGACACCGCCAATCCAATAGCCGCAGCCTGTCTTGCCTCTTTCCGAACATCCTCAATGGCATAATTTAATGTCTCAAACTTCATATCTGTATAAGCTTTGGACTCACTAACACCATTGTTGACTATATCAGTAACATGCTCATCCGTATACTTCTTCGCATCTTCAAGCACTAACTTCATCTGTTTATCCGTATAATCATGCAATTGACCGCCCGTAACCGCTTCTTTCGAACCACTTTCAATCCGACCTTCCGCTAAATTGTCTATCAAAACAGGAGCACTGTCATCCCCTCCAACCAACGTAACTTTATTCGTCTTATGACCAGCATCATCCTTATCATAGTTAACAGCTCCGTTCGTAACCGCACTTTCAACATCCTTAACATGTTGATCTAGGCTTTCTACACGGTTCTCAACCGCTGATACTTTCTGGTTCGTCTCCCAAAGCTGACCTCCATTAACAACTTCTTTCGAACCTTCCGATACATCCCCATCCGCTACATGCGTAATCTTACTATCAGATCCATTATGACGACCATCATAGCCTTCTAATTCATCATTCCATTTCAAACTGTTCGTTGAAACATTCTTAGATACATCATTAAGGCGATCGTTAATACCAGATAAACTTCCGTTAACTCCTTCAAATGCACCAGCTACATTATCATAGCTCTTACTCTCAGAAGAACTGCCATCGCTCTTGAACTGCTTTACTTCAAAATGAGGTGCTGTCCATTCTCCTCCCTGATAGCTCGCTCCTCCTCCTAAATAAGCCGCTAACGTCTGATTCAACTGATACAACTGGTTACCCGTAATCGCTTCTGTCGAACCCGCAGAAATATCTCCATCAACAAGATGGCTCAGCTTGCTATTGTGCTTCTCTGAGCCTTTGCCATGAAGTGCTACAAAGGATTCATCCGCATCACTCCACAACAACGCATTCTGCTCAACAGTATCTGAAAGCTCATGGTGAAGCTTCATGAAAGACCGATTCACACCCGCAAAAGCAGCAGAAACACTATTATAACTCGTTTCCTCAGAACTGCCATCTTCGTTAAAGCTCAATATCGTAAAGCTTGGTGCTACCCACTGACCATTCTCAAACTCAGCTCCACCACCAAAATAGCTCGCTAACGTCTGATTCAAGGAATATAGCTGACCTCCATTCACTGCTTCTGTTGAATCTGCTGAAAGGGTCCCTGCCTTAACACCGGAGAGACTACGTTCTGCTCCATCACTATTGGCAATAGTAATTTCTGTTCCCTCTTTCTCTGCACCGATCTTGATGACCTTGCTCTCTTCATCCTGCTTGACAAGACTATCTTTAACAACTTGGCTAATTTCATTCTTAAGCTCATTATGAAGATTCGTGAAAGAACTTCCTACACCAGCAAAAGCTGCTGCAACATTATCATAGCTCTGCTCTTCAACCTTGCCACCATCTGCACTTACTGTATTAACCTTAAAGCTTGGAGCTACCCATTTGCCTTCTTTATACTCAGCTCCACCACCAAAATAAGTCGCCAGTGTATTGTTCATCGAATAAAGCTGTGAACCATTAATCGCATCCGTAGAATCTTTAGTGATGCTACCATTCGCAAGTAACGTGATCTTGCTGTTCTTCTTGTCAGCATCAGTTCCATGGATCGCTACAAAAGCATGATCTTTATCACTCCATAACAACGCATTCTGCTTAAGCGTGTCTGAAAGATCACTCGTATTTTTTGCAATCTCCTCATGAAGTGCTGTGAATGAACGATCAACACCACCAAATGCATCCGCTACACTCTGATAACTCTTATCCTGAACTGTATAAGTTGGCGCAATACCTTTCAACACGTCTGCTCCACCTCCTAAGAATTTCGAAGTATTCTCAGAAACCGTTTTAAGATCATTCGTGACTGCCGTAACATTTTGATTGGTCGCAAAAAGTTGGGAACCATTCACTGCATCTGTCGAGGTTTCTGTAAGCCCTCCTGCCTTTACACCTGTAAGGGTCCGTGATGCTCCATCAGTATTCGAAAACGTAACTTCAGTGCCGCTCTTTTCACCTCCAACGGAAATAACATGTGTCTTCTCATCTTGCTTAACAAGACTCTCTCCCACAACTTGGTTAATCTCATTCTTAAGCTCTTTATGAATATTCGTGAAAGAACTTCCTACACCAGCAAAGGCTTCCGCTACTGTCTTATAGCTCTGCTCTTCAACCTTATCGCCATTAGCATTCACTACGTTAACTTTGAAGCTTGGAGCTACCCATTTGCCTTCTTTATACTCAGCACCGCCTCCAAAATAGCTCGCTAACGTATTGTTCATCGAATAAAGTTGGGAACCATTCACTGCATCTGTCGAGGTTTCTGTAAGCCCTCCTGATTTTACGCCTGTAAGGGTCCGAGCAGCATCACCACTATTAGAAATGTTAATGCTGGTACCACCTTTTTCTGCTCCTATCTTGATAACCTTACTCTCTTCATCCTGCTTGACAAGACTATCACTCACCACATTGTTGATGTGATTATTAATATCCGTAACAGCATTCGTCACTTCATTATGAATATTCGTGAAAGAACTTCCTACACCAGCAAAGGCTTCCGCTACTGTCTTATAGCTCTGCTCTTCAACCTTATCGCCATTAGCATTCACTACGTTAACTTTGAAGCTTGGAGCTACCCATTTGCCTTCTTTATACTCAGCACCGCCTCCAAAATAGCTCGCTAACGTATTGTTCATTGAATAAAGCTGTGAACCATTTACTGCATCACTTGAATTAGTTGTAATATCCCCATCCAAAATGTGCGTAATCTTGCTAGATGTTCTGTCTTTACCTTCTCCATGTTGCGCACTAAAGGCATTAGCTTCCTTGCTCCATGATAAAGAATCCTGAGCAACGCCCTCTGAGACTTCCTTAATACGATCATTTACATTCTTGATATTTTTATCAAGCCCTGCAAAAGCTGAACCAACATCTTTAAACTCTGTCGAACTTACCTGACCATGAGTATCAACCTCTGATAATTTATAGGTTGGTCCTGTAAAGGAACCCTTCTCAAAAGATGTATCTCCACCTAAAAACTTGGCAACATCTTGAGAGATCGTGTTGATCTGACCACCTGTAACCACATCATGGGAATCCTTGGCAATATTACCATTAGCAACATTATGAAGACCAACAGGTGTAGAACCCTTACCTTTACCTAAAGTCACACTTGTATAATCAGTTTCACCACTTTCCTTCTTATCATAATGAACAACAGCTGAATCATCTGATTGAAGACTGTTAGAAAGCTTCTCCAAACTTTGATCAAGTTGCGCTTTATTAACCGCTTCATTACCATTTACTGCTGCCTTAACTCCAGAAAGCGTACGATCCTCTTTATCCTTGTTGGCAATATTGACTTCAGTACCGGCTACTTCTTTACCAATAGTAATAGGATCGGTTTCTTTTGCTTGCTTAACAAGGCTATCTCCTTCTACTTTGGTAATCGCATTATTAATCTCATTGGTAATTTTATTATAAACATTCGTAAAAGATGTACCAACACCAGCCAAAGCTTCCGCTACATTCTGATAAGTCTCATCTTTTTCCTTACCATCAGCATTAACTGTATTAACCTTAAAGCTTGGGGCTTGCCATTCCCCCTTTTCATCATAACCTGCTCCACCGCCAAAATAAGTCGCGAGGGTATTGCTCATCGAATAAAGCTGTGAACCATTAACTGCTTCGGTCGATTTTGTTGAAAGCTCACCTGCTTTAACTCCAGAAAGAACCCGCTCTATACCATCACTGTTGGCAAAACTTACCTTAGTACCGTTCGTTTCTCCACCAACGGCAATAACATGTGTCTTCTCATCTTGCTTAACAAGACTCTCTCCCACAACTTGGTTAATCTCATTCTTAAGTTCTTTATGAATATTCGTGAAAGAATTTCCAACACCTTCAAAGGCAGCTGCTACACTATCATACCTCTTCTCTTCAACCTTATCGCCATTAGCATTCACTACGTTAACTTTGAAGTTTGGAGCTGTCCATTTACCTTCTTTATACTCAGCACCGCCACCAAAATAGCTCGCAAGCGTCTGATTCAAGGAATAAAGTTGAGAACCATTCACTGCATCTGTCGAGGTTTCTGTAAGCGTTCCTGATTTTACACCTGTAAGGGTCCGCGCAGCATCACCACTATTAGCAATGTTAATGCTGGTACCACCTTTTTCCGCTCCTATCTTGATAACCTTACTCTCTTCATCCTGCTTGACAAGACTATCACTCACCACATTGTTGATGTGATTATTAATATTCGTAACAGCATTCGTCACTTCATTATGAAGATTCGTGAAAGAACTTCCAACACCTTCAAAGGCTTTCGCTACACTATCATAGCTCTGCTCTTCAACCTTATCGCCATTAGCATTCACTACGTTAACTTTGAAGTTTGGAGCTGTCCATTTACCTTCTTTATACTCAGCACCACCACCAAAATAAGTCGCCAGTGTATTGTTCATCGAATAAAGTTGTGAACCATTGATTGCATCAGTCGAGTCTTTTGTAATATCTCCGGCAGCAAGGAATTTAATTTTGCTATTTGTTTTTTCTTTTTCTCCATGTTGCGCACTAAAGGCATTAGCTTCCTTGCTCCATGATAAAGAATCTTGTGCAACGCCTTCTGAGACTTCCTTAATACGTTGATTTACATTCTTGATATTAATATCAAGCCCTGCAAAAGCAGAACCAACATCATTGAAAGAACTGTCTGTTATTTTTCCAGTACTATCCACTCTAGATAATTTATAGGTCGGCTGTGTAAAGGCTCCATTGTTAAAGGATGCTTCTCCACCTAAAAACTTTGCAACATCTTGAGAGATGGTGTTAATCTGACCTCCCGTGATTGCATCATGTGAATCCTTGGCAATATTTCCATCAGCAATATTGTGGAGAGCCGTGGCGGTTTTATCTTTCCCACCAAAAGTTACACTTCCATAATTAATGGTGCCATCCTTCTTATCATAGTGAACAACAGCTGAATCATCTGATTGAAGACGATTAATTTGGTTGGTAATCTCAGTGGTAAACTTATTCTGAACGTTTGTAAAAGAAGTACCAACACCTGCTAAAGCATCCGCTACATTGGTATAGTTCTTATCTTCAGAGTTACCATCCTCTTTTACAGTTTTAACCTTAAAGTTAGGCGCTTGCCATTTTCCTTGCTTATCATAGCCGGCACCACCACCAAAATAAGTCGCCAGTGTATTGTTCATCGAATAAAGTTGTGAACCATTGATTGCATCAGTCGAGTCTTTTGTAATATCTCCGGCAGCAAGGAATTTAATTTTGCTATTTGTTTTTTCTTTTTCTCCATGTTGCGCACTAAAGGCATTAGCTTCCTTGCTCCATGATAAAGAATCCTGTGCAACGCCTTCTGAGACTTCCTTAATACGATCATTTACATTCTTGATATTTTTATCAAGCCCTGCAAAGGCTGAACCAACATCATTGAAAGAACTGTCTGTTATTTTTCCAGTACTATCCACTCTAGATAATTTATAGGTCGGCTGTGTAAAGGCTCCATTGTTAAAGGATGCTTCTCCACCTAAAAACTTTGCAACATCTTGAGAGATGGTGTTAATCTGACCTCCCGTGATTGCATCATGTGAATCCTTGGCAATATTTCCATCAGCAATATTGTGGAGAGCCGTGGCGGTTTTATCTTTCCCACCAAAAGTTACACTTCCATAATTAATGGTGCCATCCTTCTTATCATAGTGAACAACAGCTGAATCATCTGATTGAAGACGATTAATTTGGTTGGTAATCTCAGTGGTAAACTTATTCTGAACGTTTGTAAAAGAAGTCCCTACGCCTGCTAAAGCATCCGCTACATTGGTATAGTTCTTATCTTCAGAGTTACCATCCTCTTTTACAGTTTTAACCTTAAAGTTAGGCGCTTGCCATTTTCCTTGCTTATCATAGCCGGCACCACCACCAAAATAAGTCGCCAGTGTATTGTTCATTGAATAAAGCTGTGAACCATTGATTGCATCAGTCGAGTCTTTTGCAATATCTCCGGCAGCAAGGAACTTAATTTTGCTATTCGTTTTTGCTCCTGCTCCATGTTGCGCACTAAAGGCATTAGCTTCCTTGCTCCATGATAAAGAATCCTGTGCAACGCCTTCTGAGACTTCCTTAATACGATCATTTACATTCTTGATATTAATATCAAGCCCTGCAATTGCTGTTCCAACACTGTCAAGAGAATTTTCTGTTACAACGCCATCCTTGGTAATGTATGATAATTTATAAGTTGGACCTGTAAAAGCTCCATTGTTAAAAGCTGCATTTCCACCCAAGAATTTGGCTATATCTTCACCAATTTTATAAATCTGTCCGCCAGTGACTGCATCATGCGACTTATCTGAAATAATACCATTCGCAACATTGTGGAGAGACGTAGGAGTCTTATCTTTACCACCAAAAGTTACACTTCCATAATTAATGGTGCCATCCTTCTTATCATAGTGAACAACCGCTGAATCATCTGATTGAAGATGATTAATTTGGTTGGTAATCTCATTGGTAAACTTATTCTGAACATTCGTGAAAGAAGTCCCCACGCCTGCTAAAGCATCCGCTACATTGGTATAGTTCTTATCTTCAGAGCTACCATCCTTTTTAACAGTTTTAACCTTAAAGCTAGGCGCTTGCCAGTTGCCTTGCGCATCATAACCAGCACCACCACCAAAATAAGTCGCAAGATGCTTATTCATCGAATAGAGTTGTCCACCCGTGACTGCATCTGTAGAACCAGAAGCAATATCACCATCCAAAAGATGCGTAATCTTACTCTTTGTTTTTTCACCATTCTTCTTATGATCGGCAACAAATGCATTATCAGTATTGCTCCATAATAAGGCATCACCCTGAACTTGTTGCGTAATATTACCGACTGCTTCTGCTAATTTATCTTCTACTTTCTTGATGTTTGTATCAAGCTGAGCCTTGTTAACGGCTTCATTATCTTTTGCTGCTTCCTTAACACCTGAAAGCGTACGTGCCTCACCATTTTTATTGGCAATATCAATTGCACCGCCCTCTTTTTCTGCTCCTATCTTGATAAGACCTGTATCATCCTGCTTGACAAGGCTATCACTAACAATATTGGAGATTTGGTTATTCACTTCATTATGAATATCTGTAATAGAAGTGCTCATACCTGCAAAGGCATCCGCAACATTATCATAGGCAATCTCTTCAACTTCATTACTATCCTTTTTAACGGTTTTAACCTTAAAGCTTGGAGCTACCCATTTGCCATCCTTATATTCAGCACCACCACCAAAATAAGTCGCAAGTGTATTGTTCATTGAATAAAGCTGTGAACCATTGATTGCATCAGTCGAGTCTTTTGCAATATCTCCGGCAGCAAGGAACTTAATTTTGCTATTCGTTTTTGCTCCTGCTCCATGTTGCGCACTAAAGGCATTAGCTTCCTTGCTCCATGATAAAGAATCCTGTGCAACGCCCTCTGAGACTTCCTTAATACGATCATTTACATTCTTGATATTAATATCAAGCCCTGCAATTGCTGTTCCAACACTGTCAAGAGAATTTTCTGTTACAACGCCATCCTTGGTAATGTACGATAATTTATAAGTTGGACCTGTAAAAGCTCCATTGTTAAAAGCTGCACTTCCACCCAAGAATTTTGCTATATCTTCACCAATTTTATAAATCTGTCCGCCAGTGACTGCATCATGCGACTTATCTGAAATAATACCATTCGCAACATTGTGGAGAGACGTAGGAGTCTTATCTTTACCACCAAAAGTTACACTTCCATAATTAATGGTGCCATCCTTCTTATCATAGTGAACAACCGCTGAATCATCTGATTGAAGATGATTAATTTGGTTGGTAATCTCATTGGTAAACTTATTCTGAACATTCGTGAAAGAAGTCCCCACGCCTGCTAAAGCATCCGCTACATTGGTATAGTTCTTATCTTCAGAGCTACCATCCTTTTTAACAGTTTTAACCTTAAAGCTAGGCGCTTGCCAGTTGCCTTGCGCATCATAACCAGCACCACCACCAAAATAAGTCGCAAGATGCTTATTCATCGAATAGAGTTGTCCACCCGTGACTGCATCTGTAGAACCAGAAGCAATATCACCATCCAAAAGATGCGTAATCTTACTCTTTGTTTTTTCACCATTCTTCTTATGATCGGCAACAAATGCATTATCAGTATTGCTCCATAATAAGGCATCACCCTGAACTTGTTGCGTAATATTACCGACTGCTTCTGCTAATTTATCTTCTACTTTCTTGATGTTTGTATCAAGCTGAGCCTTGTTAACGGCTTCATTATCTTTTGCTGCTTCCTTAACACCTGAAAGCGTACGTGCCTCATTCATGTTGTTGGCAATATTGATTTCATCGCCTGCTACTTCTTTACCAATCGTGATGAGATTTGTTTCTTTATTTTTCTTAATAAGGCTTTCACCTTGTATATTGGTAATGGCATTATTAATCTGGTTGGTAATCTCCTGGCTAAATTTATTCTGAACGTTTGTAAAAGAAGTACCAACTCCTTCAAAAGCCTCCGCTACACTTGTATAGCTTTGTTCATCTTCCTTGCCATCAGAGTTAACAGTTTTGACCTTAAAGTTAGGTGCTTTCCAGTTGCCATTCTCATAACCAGCATCGCCACCGAAAGACTTCGCGACATTATTACCTAAAGTGTAAAGCTGGGAGCCATTGATTGCATCGGTAGAGGTAGCGTTAATATCACCTTGTGCGAGAGAGATGATCTTGCTTGCGGTTTTTTCTTTACCTTCTTCATCTCCAGCCTTTTTATGGTTGGCAACAAAGGCTCCGGCATCATCACTCCATAACAAGGAATCTTCTTGAACCGTTTTTACAACATCTTCTACTTTTTTATCAAAAAGGTTGAGAACATTTTCAAAGCTTTGACCAATGCTTTCAAGCGCAGATGCAACAGTTTGATAGCCATCTTTGGTTATATTTCCATCAGCATCAACACCATTAGAATAATAACCGCCGCTTACAACAGCCCCATCTTCTTCATTGATAGATACAGTATCACTACCAAGAGTAGCAGCAATCGAATTAGCAAGAATATAAAGCTGTGAGCCATTGATTGCATCTTTTGAACCTTGAAAAATTTTTCCATTTGCAACAGCTGTGATTATTTTTTCTCCAGCATTAATACCTTCAGTCGTTATTTGTGGACCATTCGCAATTTTCAAGCCTGTTGTGTTTAGAGTATTAGATCCTACTGTTATGCTATCCAGTGTGAGATCCTTTGCTAAATCAAACTTTACCTTGTTGTCGCTTTCGCTTTTGGTAATGGTAAGGTTGTTGCTTCCTGCTGCAAAATCTACCGTATCATCTATTCCCACAGCTTTAGCATTTTTACCATTAACAGAGAGTTTCCAACCTTTGTCCACATAGCTCCGTAAGGATTTCAACTGCACAACATTCACCGCATCAGTATCTCTACTACCCGCTGCTACCCCTGTAATTTGCCGTGAATACTTATTAGTATGATCACCAACACTAACGGAACCTAATGCACTCCTCCATTCATAACTTATACTCTCTGATACTCCATCTCTCAAAGGATCATAACCCCAAATACCACCACCATCATCCGCTACAGAACCCGCCCCTAGAGCAACTCCTGCGTTCCCTGTTGCTTGTGATCTCGTCCCCAAAGCTATAGCGTTAACATTAGACGCAGATGCTCCAGAGCCTATAGCAATTGAAGATACCCCTTCAGCGGTAGGTTCTTTAAATTCGCCTCCAACGTAAATTTTCCACCCTCTGGTCGATTCTTTTAACTGCGCAAAATTTACAGCGTCGGTGCTTTCAGTACCAGCTTTTACACCGGAAAGGATTCGTGCTTCGTTTACATTGTTGGTAATATCAATTTTATCACCATCGGTTTCCTTACCAATGGTGATGTATTTTGTATTGGAATCTTGTTTAACAAAGCTATTAGCAGCTACTTGCTCTGTGACTTCTGTTTGAATTTTCTTCAGCTGTCCAAAATTCACGGCATCGGTTTCTTCAGTACCAGCCTTCACACCAGAAAGAGTCCGAGCACCACCTTCTTTATTGGTAATATCGATTTTATCACCGTCTGTTTCCTTACCAATAGTGATATGTTTTGTGTCGGTATCTTGTTTTACGAAACTATTGGCCGCAACTTGCTTTTCTACTTGTTCTTGAACTTCTTGCTTGGCTTTGTTCAATTGTCCAAAATTTACAGCATCAGTCGTATCAGTAGCATCTGCTACATTGGTTATCTTTTTACTGCCTGCATCGATACCAGTCGCCATTATTTTCGGGCCATTCGCAATGATTAAGCCCGTGGCATCTAAAGTTATTGGACTTACTGCATCTTTTTCACCATCTGGTACAGTTCCCTCCCCTAGTTTTATGCTATTTAACGCGAGATCCTTTGCTAAATCAAATGTTACCTTACTGCCGTTTTCAGTTTTATCGTTTTTGATCTTTAAATTTTCACTTCCAGCTGTCAAAGCTAATGTATCACCTGTACCAATAGCTGTCTTCTCTTCTGCGTCATTAACAGACAGATCCCAACTTCCTTGTTTTTTGATCATTGATCTTAAGGCTTTTAACTGCGCAACATTCACTGCATCATAATCGTCCGTACCAGCGGCAACATTTATAATCTGCCTACTAGTATAGTCGCCACCAATACTGAGTGAGCCATAGCTAGACTTCCATACTCTATTATCCGAAGTTGATTCTTTTCCAGTCCTAGGATCATAGCCATGACGCCCAGCTTCAAAAGTACTATAAGAATAAGCACCCAAAGCAATACCAGAAACAGAATTCACTCTTGCTCCATAACCAACAGCAACTCCCCAAGTAGACTTGCTGTTAACTTCAGCTCTCATACCTATGCCTATTCCATATTGAGCCTTGACTGTTGGATACACTTTCAATTCTAGCTCATCAGAAAGTGGTCCTATTACAACAGATCCTTTAGCGGAAAAATTTTTAGGAGCGCCTACTCTTACCCTGTCACCATCCCATGAAGCCAACGCATCTTTCGACGACATCAAATCTTTTAATTCTTGCAACTGTGAAAAATTCACCGCATCGTTTTTCGTAGTACCATCTGCCACATTGGTTATCTTTTTATTCCATACATCAATACCGTCCTTCACTATTTTCGGACCATCCTTGATGATTAAGCCTGTGTCATCAAAAGTATTTGCACCTGCTGTTACTTTATTGAGTGTGAGATCCTTTGCTAAATCAAACTTTATATTATTGTCATCTTCGCCTTTGGTAATATTAAGGTTGTTACTTCCAGCTGAAAAATCTACTGTATCGCCTATCCCTACAACTCTAGCATTTTTACCATCAACAGAGAGTTTCCAGCTTCTATCTACGTACTCCTGCAACGCCTTTAACTGCGCCACATTTACTGCATCAGTATACTCCGTGCCAGCTGCTACTTTTGTAATCTGTCTTGTTCTGTCTAAAGTACCAACACTAACTGCACCTCGTCTAGCTTGCCATGCAGAATCCGTACTAGTTGATGCCTTCTTCAAGCGAGGTTCATAACCAAAAATACCAGCAGCTGTATCCGCTACAGAAGAATCGCCCAAAGCAACTCCCCCATCAACCTTCACTTCAGAACCGGCACCTAAAGCGATACTTCCCAGTGCATTGGCCTTTGCCATGCGGCCTATAGCCACGCTATCTTCTTTTGTTGCCTGTGCCTGATCACCCATAGTGATCGCAAATTTTCCTGTTGATTGTGCCTTATGACCAATAGCAACACTTATTTCCCCTGCTGCATTTGCAAGCCCACCTAAAGCAACAGCAGAATCTCCCTTTGTTTCTGATCCTACACCTATAGCAATGCTTACCTTTCCAGCTGCAAGCGCCGCAACACCAAAAGCTTGTGACCCTCCCGTAAGGGCTGTTGCATTTGCACCAAATGCTGTTGAATAACTCCCCTGTGCCGCAGATCCACAACCGGTGGCAAAAGAATAAACACCAAAAGCCTCAGGCAATATATTCGTATCACCACCAGTCAAACCTCCCATATAACCAATGTTTCCACTGGTGTGCCCATTACCAGTCCAAGTTTGTTTCTGATCGCTCTGACTATAAGGAGAAAAATTTCCAAACTTTACTTCTTCGAGAAATCTCCGATATTCTTCTTCTGCAGTTATTTTCTTCCCACCACGACCAGCGGTTCCTCCCCGACCAATAACATTATCCGCACCGCAATAATCATCATCACCAGAAAAAACAATACTGCCATGACTACCTTTAGAATATCTTACCGCTGGAGAGTTTTCACTTAAAATATTTGCTCCTGTTATCGCAAGATTCGAAGCAAATACAGATGAAATATTTGATAAAGATATAGCCGCCACGGCTAATAAAGAAACTCTAACAAAAGAAAAACGAGAAACTTTCAAATTACTCGCTTTTTGTGTGGCATGCAATTTTTGCATAACAAACTCTCCAATGAAAAAAAATCTGAAACCACATTCAAGACATAAAAAAGACATATTTTGCTGCTATCTATTTACTCAGATGAAATTGAGAGGAAGATATTTGGGCGTTTTGAGTCTTTAGATGTGTTTTATGTGTACTTTCTGTAATAACGTCTAAATGCGGAGATATGTTTATATGAACATAAAAAGAGCTTATTTAGACTTTAAAAGGTTTAAATTTACGGTTTATTGTCTAACCTTTGAGGAAGGTGTTTGGTTTTTTTAAATATTAAGAGCATTTTACTTATTAAATATCTGATTACTTAATGAAAGTTTTGGTAGTATTTTTGTTTTATTTCATTAAAGAATAATACCATTTGCTCTCTTAAGTTAGAGTGTTATATTTTTAAAATGCCTTAATGTTCTTGAAATACTTATTTTTGCTAGAACATATTTTTATTCAGCGTAATGCAGAGACGTGAATTTGGCTCTTTGATGTATCTCCAACTTTTACGCATTACTTCCCCCCTTTTGAATTGTTATTTGATCAAAATGAGTCTTACTAAGGTACTTTATGAGTCATATTCTCTCTATAATAAAATAGCAACAAAAAAATAAAACTTTTTATCAATTTGAATATATTTACAGAACTGTGTGATCTTTTTTCAACAATTTAAGTAAGATACTTTAGAAAAATAATGAGAATTCATAAATAATTATGTTGCGTTATAAAGCTTATTGTAAAGATAAAATGTTTTTAACTTTTCATACAAGAAAATATAGTCTCAAAACCCATCAAAAAACTTAACGACTTTCTATCAATTCAGTTTCACTCTTAAACCTGCTCCTATGCCCCAATGTCCACCAGAGCTCGTAGCTGATATATTCGATCGGATCTTCCCATTTTCAGACATGTAACCTGCTCCAATGGCAAATGCGTATTGATTGCGCCATACCCCCGTCCCAATCGATAAACTTAAAGAGCCTGGTGTATCTTCATAACTCAAATTCGATACCGCTAAACCTACCGCTGCTGCCTCTTTGGATTCTTTGCGAATCTCCTTAATTTCATACCTTAACGCTTCAAACTTTATATCTGTGTAAGATTTTGTCTCATTAACAACATTATTGACCGTATTATTAACAATATCGTTAAAGCGCTCATCCGTATATCTCTTTGCATTAGAAAGAACAAGATTCATTTGCTGATCTGTATAATCGTATAACTGACCGCCTGTAACAGCTTCTTTTGAACCACTTTCAATACGGCCATCCGCTACATTGTCTATCAATACGGGATCACTCTCACTCATACCAATTAATGTCACTTTATTTTTTTTCTTGCCATCATTCCCTTTATCATACTTAACAGCAATATCTGCCACACTAGCAATATCTTTTACTTGTTTATCAAGCCTATTGACATGACTTTTAACCTCTTTAACTTTCTTATTCGTCTGCCAAAGTTGACTACCATTAACGGCCTCTTTCGAGCCTTCTGATATTTCACCATCCGCTACATGCTTAATCTTACTGTCTTGACCTTCATGGCGCGCATCAAAAGCTTTCTCTGTCTCACTCCAATTTAGACCACTCGAGAAAATACTCTGCTCAACATCATGAATACGATTGTTGATCTTTATCATGCTTTCGTTAACACCTTCAAAGGCAGATGCAACATTGGTATAGTTCTCCCTTTTACTGACCACACTATCAGCAGTAAATTGTGCAACCTTAAAGCTTGGCGCGAGCCACTTTCCATCCTTGTATTCCGCATCCCCACTAAAATATCTAGTAAGTACATTGATTACTGAATAAAGCTGCGAACCATTGATCGCTTCCGTAGATTCTGCTGCAAGAAGCCCAGCTTTTACACCAGAAAGGCTACGTACACCATTCATACTATTTGCAACATTAATTTCACTCCCGTCCTTCTCTCCACCAATCGTGATACGCTTTGTCTTTTCATCCTGCTTAACAAGACTATCTCCCACAACTTGGTTAATCTCATTCTTAAGCTCTTTATGAATATTCGTGAAAGAACTTCCTACACCAGCAAAGGCTTCCGCTACTGTCTTATAGCTCTGCTCTTCAACCTTGCTGCCATCAGCACTCACTGTATAAACCTTGAAGTTTGGAGATATCCATTTGCCTTCTTTATATTCAGCACCGCCCCCAAAATAGCTCGCTAACGTATTGTTCATCAAATAAAGTTGAGAACCATTCACTGCATCACTTGAATTAGTTGTAATATCTCCACCCAAAATGTGCGTAATCTTGCTATCCTTTTTTCCATGAAGTGCAACAAAAGCATTAGCTTCCTTGCTCCATGATAAAGAATCTTGTGCAACGCCTTCTGAGACTTCTCTAATACGTTGATTTACATTTTTAATATTTTCATCAAGACCAACAAAAGCAGAGCCAACATCATTGAAGGTATTGTCTGCTATTTTACCAGTACTATCCACACTAGATAATTTATAGGTCGGCTGTGTAAAAGCTCCATTGTTAAAAGCTGCATTTCCACCCAAGAATTTGGCTATATCTTCACCAATTTTATAAATCTGTCCGCCAGTGACTGCATCATGCGACTTATCTGAAATAATACCATTCGCAACATTGTGGAGAGACGTAGGAGTCTTATCTTTACCACCAAAAGTTACACTTCCATAATTAATGGTGCCATCCTTCTTATCATAGTGAATAACAGCTGAATCATCTGATTGAAGATAATTAATTTGGTTGGTAATCTCATTGGTAAACTTATTCTGCACATTCGTGAAAGAAGTCCCCACTCCTGCTAAAGCATCCGCTACATTGGTATAGTTCTTATCTTCAGAGTTACCATCCTTTTTAACAGTTTTAACCTTAAAGCTAGGCGCTTGCCATTTTCCTTCCGTATCATAACCAGCACCACCACCTAAATAGCTCGCAAGCTGCTCATTCATCAAATAGAGTTGTCCACCCGTAACTGCATCTGTAGAGCCAGAAGCAATATCGCCATCCAAAAGATGCGTAATCTTACTTTTTGTTTTTTCACCATCCTTCTTATGATCGGCAACAAATGCATTATCAGTATTACTCCATAATAAAGCATCACCCTGAACTTGTTGCGTAATATTCGTTATGTTTTGAGTAAATTCGTTGAACTTATTCGTTATATCGTTGGTAACTTTATTCTGGACATTTGTGATAGAAGTACCAACACCTTCAAAAGCTTCTGCTACATTCTGATAAGTTTTCTCCTCTTCCTTGCCTTTATCGTTAACAGTTGTAACTGTAAAAATTGGATCACTCCATACGCCATCTCTATAACCAGCACCGCCACCTAAATATTTTGCAACAGTCTTATTTGTCTCGAAAAGCTGACTGCCCGTAACTGCATCTGTTGACCCGTGAGAAACAGTCCCATCTAAAAGAGACGTTAGCTTGCTATTGCTCTTTGCACCATCTTCACCATGAACCGCAACAAACGCCCCTTTCTTCTTGCTCCAACTCAAAGAATCCTGTGCAACGCCTTCTGATACTTCTTTAATACGTTGATTTACATTCTTAATATTTTCATCAAGACCTTCAAAGGCTGAACCAACATCATTAAAGGACTTATTTGTCACCTTATCTTCTTTAGAAATTTCAGATAGTATATAGGTTGGACCCGTAAAGGCTCCATTGCTAAAAGCTGCATTTCCACCCAAGAATTTGGCTATATCTTCACCAATTTTATAAATCTGTCCGCCAGTGATCGCATCATGCGACTTATCAGCAATAATACCATCAGCAACATTGTGGAGAGTAGTGAAACCTCTATCCTTACCACCTAAAGTGACACTCGTATAATCAATTCCTCCCTCTGCCTTTTTATCATAATGAACAACAGCAGAATCATCTGACTGAAGACTTCTAGAAAAATCTTTCAACCCTTTATCAAATTGCTCTTTATTAACTGCTTCATTATTGTTTATTGCTGCCTTTACACCGGAAAGCGTCCGATCCTTACCGCTTGTATTGGTGATATTGATTTCACTACCTTCTTTTTCTTTACCAATGTTGATAAGATTTTCCTCTTCATTCCATTTAACAAGATTCTTATTTTCTAATTTGTTAATCACACTACTAATCTGTTCAGTCACTTTATTCTGAACATTCGTCAGAGAAATACCAACACCTTCAAAAGCTTCCGCTACATCTGGATAAGTCTTATCTTCTTCCTTGCCATCAGAGTTAACAGTTTTGACCTTAAAGTTAGGTGCTTTCCAATTGCCTTCCGCATCATAACCAGCACCTTTATCCAAATAGGTCGCAAATGTATTGCTCGTAGAATAAAGCTGTTTACCGGTAATAGCATCTGTTGAATCTTTAGAGATAGCACCATCTAAAAGAAAGGTAATTTTGCTATTTTCTTGTGCTCCCGTTGTTTTTTCTTGTTCTTCTGCTTTCTTTTTATGAAGTGCAGCAAATGCCTGAGCTTCATCGTTCCATAATAAAGCATCTCCTGTAACTTGTTGCGTAATATTCGTTATGTTTTGATTAAGTTCGCTGAACTTATTCTTGATATCATTGGTAACTTTATTCTGAACATTCATGATAGACGTACTAACCCCTACGAAAGCAGCAGCAACATCCGTATAAGCTTCATCTTTTTTATTGCCTTGATCATCAACAGTTTGAACCTTAAATGTTGGATCACTCCATTTACCGTCTTTATAACTAGCGCCACCACCTAAATAAGTAGCAACTTTATTATTTGTCTCAAAAAGCTGTGAACCAGTGACAGCTTCATTTGAATCTTCTAAGAGTGCGGCTTCCTTTATACCCGTAAGAGTACGCTTATCACCATTCTTGTTAGCAATATCAACTTTATCACCACCTATATCCTTACCAATAGTGATGTGTTGCGTTCCTTTCTCTTGTTGTACAAGACTTTCACTCACCACGTTTTTAATTTGATTTTCGACATTCGTGATAGAGTTATTTACATTGGTAATTTGTTGCTTGACCTCTGTAAAAGAACTGCTCACACCAGAAAAAGCACTCGCAACGTCATGATAAGATTTGTCTTCAAAAGTATAAGTAGGTGCCTTACCATTCAGTACATTAGCATCACCACCCAAATATTGTGATGTATTATTCGCTATTGTTGATAGATTTGTTTGAACTCCTGCCACACTTATCTGTATCTCAGAAAAGTTATTCTTAAGAGTTGTAACATCATTATTTGTCTCAAAAAGCTGTGAACCGGTAACAGCTTCATTTGACTCCGCTGAGAGTGCGGCTTCCTTTATACCTGTAAGAGTACGCTGTTCATTTTTGTTATTGGCAATATCGATTTTATCACCATCTGTATCTTTACCAATGGTGATGTGTTGTGTATCAGCATTTTGTTTTACGAAGCTACTAGAAGCTACTTGTTCTTTGACATCTTTTTCAATTTGCTTCAGTTGTGCAAAATTCACCGCATCGGTATCGTTTGCACCTTCTGCTACGCCTGTTATCTTTTTATTGCCAGCATCGATACCAACCGTCATTACTTTCGGACCATTTGCAATGATTAAACCCGTTTTATCTAAAGTATTTTCACCTGCTTTTACGCTCTCCAGCGTAATGTCATGCGCTAAATCAAATGTTACCTTCTTTTCTTTATCATCGCTTGTAATAATGAGATTGCTATTTTCAGCTGCCAAAATTAATGTATCGCCCGGATCAACAACTGTCTTCTTATCACCAACACTAAGATTCCAACTTCCTTGTTCTGTGATCATTGATCTTAAGGCTTTTAACTGGCCAACATTCACTGCATCGTCATCTTCACTACCAGCCGCTACATGTATAATCTGCCTTGTTGCGGTATTAGAATGACCAACACTAACCGCACTATGGGCACCCCTCCATACTCCATCGAAAGGGTTGTTAGGGTCCATCACTGAGGGTTTTCCAGTTCTAGGATCATAGCCTCTCACGTTATTAACACGATCAGCTGAAGAAAAAGCACCTAAAGCAACACCATCCTCAGCACGCACCTCTGAGTTATGACCAATAGAAATCCCACTCTTAGCTTTTTCTTTAACCCGAGCCCCTGAACCTATGGCTATTCCGTAATCAGCGAATACGGATGTCTCGTGAACCTCCAATGTTCGTCCTATTGCAACAGCTCCTTTGCGTTCAGCTCTATCATTTAGAACACCTATTCTTACTGTGTCTTTATTCCACTCAGACAATTGATCTTTTGACGTCGATGTTGATATCGCATCTTTTAACTGCGCAAAATTTACCGCATCGGTATTCTCTGTACCCTTTTGTACACCTGTTATTTTTTTATTTCCTGCATTAATACCAGTAGTGGTGACTTGAGGACCATTCTTGATAATTAAGCCTGTTTTGTCTAAAGTGTTATCCCCTAGTTTTATGCTATCCAGCGTAATGTCCTTTGCCAGATCAAATGTCACCTTATTGTCGTCTTTACCTTTGGTAATGTTCAGATTTTTACTCAATGCAGAAAAGTCTACAGTATCACCCATAAGAATAGCTTTGGTATTTTTATCACCAACAGATAAATTCCAACCTTTATTTACGTTATCTTGTAGCTCCTTTAACTGCACAAAATTCACCGCATCGGTATTCTCTGTACCCTTTTGTACACCTGTTATTTTTTTATTTCCTGCGAAAATGCCAGCCGTCGTCATCCTCGGACCATCTTTAATGGTTAAGCCTGTTTTATCTAAGGTGTTATCCCCTAGTTTTATGCTATCCAGTGTAATGTCATGCGCTAAATCAAATGTTACCTTTTTTTCTTTATCATCGCTTGTAATGATGAGATTGCTATTTTTAGCTGCCAAAGTTAATGTATTGCCCGGACCAACAATTGTCTTTTTATCACCAACACTAAGATTCCAACTTCCTTGTTCTGTGATCATTGATCTTAAGGCTTTTAACTGGCCAACATTTACTGCATCGTCATCTTCACTACCTGCAGCTACATGCATAATCTGCCTTGTTGAGATATTAGAAGCACCAACACTAACCGCACCATAGGTATTCTCCCATACTCCATCGAAAGGATTTTTAGGGTCTCTTACTGAAGTTTTTCCAGTTCTAGGATCATAGCCTCTCACATACTTAGCACGATCAGCTATAGAAAAAGCACCTAAAGCAACACCAGCTTCAGTACGCACCTCTGAATTACGACCAAAAGAAATCGCATCCTTAGCGTTTTCTTTAACCCGAGCTCCCGAACCTATGGCTATTCCATAATCCGCTAATACGGATGTCTCGTGTGACTCCAATGTCCGTCCTATTGCAACAGCTCCTTTGCGTTCAGCCTTATTACCTGGAACACCTATTCTTACTTTGTCTTTATTCCACTCAGACAAGCCGTCTTTTGACGTTGATGTTGATATCGAATCTTTTAACTCTTTTAACTGCGCAAAATTCACCGCATCAGTCTCATCAGTGCCTTTTTTTACACCTGTTATCTTTTTATTGCCTACATTAACACCAGTAGTGGTGATTTGAGGACCATCTTTGATGATTAAGCCTGTTTTGTCTAAAGTATTTTCACCTGTTTTTACACTTTCCAGTGTAATGTCCTTTGCCAGATCAAATGTTACCTTATTGTCGTCTTTACCTTTGGTAATGTTCAAATTTTTACTCAATGCAGAAAAATCTACAGTATCACCCATAAGAACAGTTTTAGTATTTTCATCACCAACAGATAAACTCCAACCTTTATTTACGTTATCTTGCAATCCTTTTAACTGCGCAAAATTCACCGCATCAGTCTCATCAGTACCCTCTATTACACCTGTTATCTTTTTATTTCCTGCAGAAATACCAGTAGTCGTTATCTTCGGACCGTCTTTAACGATTAAACCCGTTGCATCTAAAGTTACGAAATTCACTGCTTCTGCTAAATCTTCTCCACCCAATTTTACACTATCCAGTGTAATGTCCTTTGCCAGATCAAATGTTACCTTCTTGTCTCTGGTATCGCTTGTAATCTTGAAATTGTTACTGCCGGTTTTTAACTCTAACTTTTCACCTGAACCAATAACTGTGTTCTCTGCACCAGCAACAACAAGATCCCAACTTCCTTGTTCTGTGATCATTGCTCTTAACGCTTTTAATTGTGCAACATTCACTGCATCAGTATCTTCACTACCAGATGCTACTCCTGTAATTTGTCGTGTTATGTTTTCCTTAGGATTACCAATACTTAAAGCACCTACAGAACTCTTCCATGTCGCACTTTTATCTTTTGATGGCGCATCCTCCATAGGATTATACCCCAAAATGCCATCTCCAACATCAGCAACAGAACCATAACCCAAGGCAATACCTTTTGAAACAGATGCAACCGCACTTGCACCAACAACAACTGAATAATCCTGAGAACCGACAGCATGAGAACCTATAGCAATTGCTTGTATACCCATTGCTAAGGCTGAATTGTTTTGCTTCTCTCCCTTAGTGCCACTGCCTATGGCAATAGATTCCTCACCCTGAGCACTAGATCTTGTCCCTATAGCAATACTACGTTCACCGCTTGCAGTTGCCAGCCCACCCAAAGCAACCCCAGCATCTCCTGACGCTTCTGACCCCACACCAATAGCAACTGTTACCTTCCCACTTGCAAGTGCAGCAACACCAAAGGCTTGCGACCCCCCAGTCCGTGCCGTTGCATTAGCACCAAATGCAACGGAATAATTCCCCAGCGCAGCAGAACCACAACCCGTTGCAAAAGAATAAATACCATAAGCCTCAGGCATGATATTTTGATCACCACCCGTCGAATCTTTCCCCATATAACCAATGTTGCCAGTTGTCTTCCCATCACCAGTCCATTTTTGTTTCTCTGAACTCTGACTATAAGGAGAAAAACCATTTATTATTCTGTATTCAAGAAATCTCCGATATTCTTCTTCCACAGTTATTGCAGTTGCAGTACGTACAGTAGTGCCTCCACGACCAATAACATTATCCGCACCGCAGTAATCATCATCACCAGAAAAAACAATACTACCATGACTCCCTTTAGGATAATGTACATCTGGAGAATTTTGACTCAAATTCTTTGCAGCTGTAATAGCAAGATTAGAAGCTGCTACAGGCAATATACTCGATAAAAGCATGGCCATTGCAGTTCCAAATGAAAGCTTTGTAGAAAAAGATAAAGACTGAGAAACGGGTGAAGAATCCCACTTATTCTTCTTTAGTATGACAGATAATTCTTTCATCACAAGTGCCTCAATGAAAAAAAATCAAATCAAATATATTTATGACATAAAAAAAACATATTTCAATTTTTAATATGTAAATTTTTCTTTAATAATAATATTAAGAATTATTGGGAAAGCTTATTTTTGCACGAAGCCATAATAAAAAATCCACTTTAAAGAAAGTTGGAAGGTTTTTGGGCAGTTTTACTTTTGTGATGATATGTTATTTTGACAATAAACTCATTTAAGTAAATTTGTAGAAGCATATTTTCTGCTAGGTTGATGCGTGTTTACTTGTAAATTAAAGAACATATTGGTTTTATATTCTTTTGAACTTCTTTTTAGTAAAAAATAAAAGCTATTAATGTCTGATAATCTCCATTGTCATTAAACTATAAGTTGGTATGCAAACATAACTTTAGCATTAGTGGTACGTTTTGTTTTATTATTCGGCTAACTGCATATTTTTCTTTAAAGACTTCGTTATCTCATTTGTTGATTTTATTGGCTTCTTCTTAAAATAAACTTTCGCCCTTGTCCTCATTTAAGACAAGGGCGAAATAATTTTACTCAATGTATTATGTTGATTATTAGTTCAATGTCATATTGAATCCCGCACCTATACCCCAGTGACCACCAGAATTGGTAACAGATACGTTAGACAAAACAGATCCGCTTTCAGATGTATAACCAGCACCAAAGGCAAATGCAGATTTATTACGCCATAAGCCGGTACCAAATCCAACACTTAATTTTCCAGGTGTTTCATTATAGCGTAAGTTCGCCACTGCTATACCGATAGCTGCTGCTTGTCTTGCTTCCTTTCGCGCCCCCTCAATGCTGTAATTTAAAGCATCAAACTTCATATCCGTATAAGATTTCGCTTCATTAATAACATCACCCATTTGGTGATTGATAATGTCATTGAAACGCTCATCCGTATATTCTTTTGCCTTATCAAGAACTACATCCATCTTTTGGTTTGTCTCCCAAAGTTGGCTACCATTCACAGCTTGTTTTGAATCTTTGGATAAGTCACCTGCCGCTACATTATCTAACACTACCGGGTCGCTTTCACTCACACCAGCTAATGTAACTTTATTTATCTTATCACCCTTTTCATTTTTATCATACTTAACCACACCATTTGTAACCGTATTTTCAATATTTTCTACCTTTTGATCAATATTGTTTACACGGTTTTCAACTTGAGTAACCCTATTATTTGTCTCAAAAAGTTGGCTACCATTAACGGCCTCTTTTGAATCTTTGGATAAATTACCATCCGCTACATACTTAATCTTACTTGGCTCTCCATTGTGACGAGCGTCGAAAGCTTTTTCTTCCTCGTTCCAATTTAAACCACTCGATGAGACATCCTTAGCAACATTATTAATACGCTCGTTGATATCGGATAGACTTCCATTAACTCCTTCAAACGCAGCTGCAACATCATGATAATCCTTCTTGCTATCACCATTCCCATCATTCTTGAATTGCGACACATAGAATGTGGGAGCGTTCCATTGCCCATTCTCATAGCCTGCACCACCACCAAAATATGCAGAAAGTGAATGGATCACAGAATAAAGCTGAGAGCCATTTATAGCATCCGTTGATTCAGCAGTAATGTCTCCAGCCTTAAGGTGCATAATCTTGCTCTCTGCTTTTTTATCACCTTCGCCATGCTGAGCTACAAATGCCCCATCACTCTCGCTCCACAACAAAGCATCACTTTTTGTTTTATTAATTTCCTTGGTAACTTCATTAGTGATTTTATTCTGAATATTTGTGAAAGATGTACCAACCGCAGACAGTGCTTTTTCTACAGTATCGTAACTCTCTTCACCTGCTGTACCATCCTCCTTAACTGTCTTAAGCGTAAAAGTAGGTGCTTTCCATTCGCCATTCTCATCATAACCAGCGCCATCACTCAAATATGCGGCAAGATTATTACCCATCGAATAAAGTTGAGAACCATTAACTGCATCCGTTGATTCAGCCGTAATGTCTCCATTTAAAAGGTACTTAAGCTTGCTCTTTGCTTTTTCTTCACCATGCTGAGCAACAAATGCATTATCACTCTCACTCCATAATAAAGCATCGTCTTTAACCTGTTGTGTAATATGCGTTATGTTTTGTGTAAGCTTATTATATTTATTTGTTATTTCGTTATTTATATCTTTTATACTTGTATCAAGCTGACCTTTGTTAACGGCATCATTATTATTCTTTGCATCTGCCACACCAGAAATAATCCGACTTGTACCACTTGTGCTGGTAATATCGATTTTATCGCCATCTGTATTCTTACCAATGGTGATGTATCTCGTTGTATCGTCCTGTTGTACAAAGCTACTGGCTGCGACTTGTTGTTCAATTTTTTGCAGTTGTCCAAAATTCACCGCATCAGTTTCATTAGTACCCTCTGCTACTCCTGTGATCTTTTTACCGGCAGTATCAATGCCTTCAGTCGTTATTTGTGGACCACCCGTAATTTTTAAACCCATTGCATCTAAAGTATTCTCGCCGGCTTTTACGCTACCCAGCGTAATGTCCTTTGCCAGATCAAACTTTATGTTATTGCCTTTATCGCCTTTTGTGATTTCTAAATTGCTACTTCCAGCTACAAAATCTACCATGCTGTCTATAGCAATAGCTTTAGCATTTTTACCATTAACAGATAGCTGCCAACCTTTGTCCACATAATCTTGTAAGGACTTCAACTGTGCAACATTCACCGCATCAGTATCTTCTAGACCTGCTGCTACTCCTGTAATTTGCCGCGATTGCATTATAGAAACATTACCAACACTAACGGCACCTAATGTACTTTTCCATACATAACCTAGATCATCCGATATACCTTTTCGTAAAGCTTTATAACCAATAACACTACCACTAACATCAGCTACAGAATACACTCCTAAAGCAACTCCCCCATTCATCGTCACTTGTGAATGAGCTCCTAAAGCTACAGCGTTAATATTAGATACAGATGCCCCAGGGCCTATAGCAACTGAAGAGTCTTCTTCAGCTATAGCATCTTTACCATTAACAGATAGATTCCAGCTCTTATTTACATAGGTTTGCAATGACTTCAACTGCGCAATATTGACCGCATCAGTCTCCTCTGTACCGGGAGCTTCATCATAAACAGAGATAACACTTTGGGGAGAAACCACAGAAACAGCCTTTATATCCGTAGAAACTCCTTCTCTTGGAGAGAGATTTTTTGAAAAAACAGGAGAAACACTCGACAAAAGTGCAGCGATTGAAGTCAATGACAAAACTTTAATAAAAGGAAAACGAGAAAATTTTAAATCACTCCCCGCTAATTGTGTATATAATTTGTTCATAACAAATTCCCCAATGAAAAAATAACTAAAAACACAAAAAAGACAAATTTAAATGCTAAAAAATCTTTTAGGTCTGGATTTCTTTAACATTATAAAAAATAGAGAAATTGCACATTTAGATGTCATCGTGAATGTCCCCGCTTTTTGTGTTACTCTGAGAAAATGAGATTCATTTTTTTTATGTATTAATTGATATTTATTTAATTTTCAGGCTTTTCGTTATTTTTTGCAAGGGTGATATTGTTTTTCTAGTTTTTTGTTTATCACTTTTATTCATAGATAAAGTGCTAATACCTTGAAAAGAAATGGGAGTTTTTCTTTTTAGCAAAGTATTAAGCAAAAATGTTTTTTTGTGTAAAATAGATGAATAAAGTCTACGGCTTTTCTTCAAAAATGCGTAAAGAGGGGCGTTTTTAGCTTCATTGTTATTCTCCCAAATAATCTCATCACAGGCTGTGAAAAATGACGGGAATAGAGATGGTTTAAGTTATCGAAGGCTAATTTAGCATATCATTTTTATCACTTCTCCAGTCAAACTCAATCTGTTCTTCTTTACCCGAAGATGAATCGTAAATTTATAGTTTTGTCGAAAGTCAGGCTAATTCATCTTTTCTTTTGAAAAAGGTGAAAACTTTGCCGAAATCGTAAACGTTTTTTCTGTTTTTAAAACCTGTCGTTATCATTATATCCCTTATCAATCTCTCTATGCATATCTTTTATAGATGTAAAAAACAGTTCACCCCTGCCTCATAAGACAAGGGTGAAAAGAATTTTTTATTTGGTTTGTTGATTATCAATTTAATGTCATATTGAATCCCGCACCTACACCCCAATGACCACCAGAAGTCGTAACAGATACATTAGACCGAATATTTCCATTCTCTGAGGTGTAACCTGCACCAAAGGCAAAAGCTGATTGACTGCGCCATAAACCAGTACCAAATCCAACGCTTAATTTTCCAGGTGTATCATTGTAGCGTAAATTAGACACTGCTAAACCAATAGCTGCTGCTTGTCTTGCTTCCTTTCGCACACTCTCAATGCTGTAGTTTAAAACATCAAACTTCATATCGGTATAGTGTTTGGACTTATCAACAGCTTCGTCAATCGCATCAATCGTAATATTACTAATCCGTTGATCCGTATATTGCTTGGATTCATCGAGAATAATCTTCATCTGTTCTTGGGTATAGTCATGGAGTTGACCACCATTTACAGCTTCTTTTGATCCTGTCTCAATTTTACCATTAGCGACATTATCAATCACAACAGGCTCACTGGCATCTCCCCCCGTTAATGTGATTTTATTGGTCTTGTTGCCGTTTTCGTCTCTGTCATAGCGAACAGCATCCTCAGCAATATCGTTAACCTTATTATCAATATTATCAACTTTACCATCAATATTGTTAACTATGTCCCCAATATCAGCAATGGTATTGGAAATGTTATCAACTCTGTTGTTAAGATGCTTAACATCTTTTTCAACACCAGAGACACGTTCATTGGTCTCCCAAAGTTGTCCACCATTAACCGCATCTTTGGAATCTTTTTCAACTTTACCATCAGCGACATTGATAATTTTACTCGGCTTACCATCGCGACCAGCATCATAGGCTTTTTCTTTATCATTCCACTTTAACGCATCGGAATCGACCTTGTTAATGACATCATCAATACGGTTATTAATATTTGACATATTTTTATTGACGTCACCAAAAGCATCAGCAACATTATGGTGCTCTTTCTCGACAGTTTCACCATTCTCATTGACTTGAACAATCTTGAAAGTAGGTGCTGTCCATTTGCCATTCTCATATTTGGCACCACCGCCGAAATAATTCGCAAGCTGGTTACTCATGGAATAAAGCTGGCTGCCATTGATTGCATCCGTCGAATTTTTAGAAATATCACCATCCATGAGATATTTAAGCTTGCTATTTGTCTTCTTGCCATTTTTCTCATGACGTGCAACGAATGCTTCGTCTTCTTCGCTCCACAGTAAAGCATCTTTTGAAATGCCTTCAATTTTTTGATTAAACTTATTGGATACATTCGTTAAGCGCTTATTCACATCTTGAACATTCTTATCAAGACCTGTTAAAGCTGAACCAACGTCATAAAAATTAGCCTTTCCTATCTGACCATCAACAATAGCGGATAAAGTATATTTTAGTCCTTTAAAGGCACCATTAACAAATTTTGCGCCACCACCAAAAAACTTCGCAATATCTGCTGATATTTTATTAATCTGACTACCATTAATGGCATCGTGAGAATTTTCAGAAATTCTACCATCTTTGACATTATGGAGAGCAACTGGTCCGTTGTTCTTATTGCCGCCTAAAGTCACGCTACCATAATTAACGCTGCCATCTTCATTTTTATCATAAAGAACTGCAGCAGCAGTTACTGTTTCGATATTTTTCGTAATATCCTTTATGCTTTTATCAAGTTGGTCTTTGTTAACAGCTTCGTCACCCTTTTCTGCCGCTTTTACACCAGAAATGGAACGTGCTACATTAGCATATCCGGCAATATTGATCTCAGTACCGGCTTTATCCTTACCAATGGTGATAAGTTTCTGTCCTTCGTCCCATTTAACAAGACTGTTTTCTTTCATTTCAGAAATCTTATTATCAATATTTGTAATAGAAACATTCACACCCGTAAATGCATCAAAAACATTACGATATGTCTCTCCCTGAATAAGGAAAGTTGGTTCAATACCTTCAAGTACATCTGTACTGCCCCCAAAATATTTCGATGTGTTTTGAGCAATTTTTGATAAGTTCTCAGTAACAGTGGTAACTTTCTCATTCGTCTTAAAAAGCTGAGAACCATTTACTGCTTCTGTTGATGTTTGAGAAATTTTCCCATCTTTCACACCAGAAAGTGTCCGATCCTCACCATTCATGTTTTCAATACTGATTTGTGTACCACCTTTTTCCTTACCAATGGTAATGAGCTTTTTGCCCTCATCCCATTTTACAAGACTATTTTCTGTCACATCATTAATCTGATTATAGATATCCGTGATAGAATTATCGACACCATCAAAAGCCTCAGCGACATTATTGTATTTTTTCTCAATAATACTACCGTTCTCACCGCGTTGAGAAACCTTGAAAGTAGGTTCTGTCCACTCTCCATCCTCATAGCTAGCTCCACCGCCGAAATAATTGGCAATCTTATCGCCCATCTTATAAAGTTGAGAACCATTGATTGCATCTGTTGACTCTTCAGAAATCTCACCATCCGCAAGGAACTTAATTTTACTATTTGTCTTCTCTCCATCTGTTCCATGACGTGCAACAAATGCACCTTCCTTTTCATTCCACAGTAAAGCATCTTGAGAAAGATTATAAACTTCCTCACTAATATCAGTAACCGTACCCGATATAGCATCAACTCTCGTACGAAAATGCTCAATGTCTTTTTCAACACCTTTAACATTCTCATTTGTCTTCCATAGCTGCGAACCATTTACTGCTTCTTTTGAGCCCTCTGAAATATCTCCATCTTTCACACCCGCAATGATCCGTTCTCCATCACTACCAGTAATATCAATTTTTGTACCACCTTTTTCCTTGCCAATGGTAATGAGCTTCCCATCTTCATCCCATTTAACTAGATTATTTTCTTTGATATCAGATATTTGATTGTGAATATTTGTAAAAGTATTGTTTACACCTTCAAAAGCATCAGCAACGTTAGTGTAGTTCTTCTTAGAGGAAGTTCCATTAGCTTCGAATTGGATAACCTTGAAAATAGGAGTATGCCATCCACCATTTTCATCATATCCAGCGCCACCACCGAAATAAGAAGCAACATCTTTCATCGAATTTATCAAATTTTGATTAACATTCTTGATATTTGCATCAAGTCCTGTCAATGCAGAACCAACATCATTATGTTGCCTCTGTTCGACTTTACCATCTACACCAACATGCGATAAATTATATCTTGGTCCTGTAAAAACTCCGTTATTAAATTCCGTACCACCACCAAAATATTTTGCAATATCTCCAGATATTGCATTAATCTGGGACCCATTAACAGCTTCTTTTGAATCCTTTCCGAGGTTACCATCTTTCACACCCGCAATGATCCGCTCTCCGTCAGTACCTGTGATATCAATTTTTGTACCGCCTTTTTCCTTACCAATGGTAATGAAATTCTGATCTTTTTCCCACTTAACAAGATTATTTTCTGTTACATTGTTAATTTGCGTGTAAATATCTGTAATAGAAGTATCGACAGCAGCGAAAGCATCAGTAACATTACGATATTCTTTATTATGAACAGTAAAAGTTGGCTTGATACCATTAAGTATATCTGTCTCATCACCACCAAAAAAATCCGCTATAGTCTCTGTAATACTTAAAAGCTGATCACCATTGATTGCCTCTCTTGAATCATGGCTGATCTTTCCAGCTCTAACACCATCAATAACCCGCTCTTGACCTTTACTATTAGTAATATTTATTTCAATACCTTCTTTTTCGGCACCAATGGTAATGAGCTTCCCATCTTCATCCCACTTAACAAGACTGTCGCCAACTATCTGGTTCTTTATTTCTTTCAGCTGTTTGTAATTTACAGCATCAGTGTCTTGCTCTCCCGCTGCCACTTTTGTAATTTTTTTATTGTCTGCATCGATACCATTCGCTGTTATCTTTGGACCACCATCAACAAACGAAAAGCCATCATTATCCATAATGCTATTGCCTGTCGTGACACTCGTCAACTTAAGATCATCATTCAAAGTAAATGTGACTTTATTGTCGTTATCTTTTACAATTTTGATATTTTTATTACTACCATTTGCACTCTCACCGGCAACAAAATCTACTGTACTACCAGCTTTAACATCTGTAGCATTGTTACCATCAACAGACAGCTTCCAGCCATTTTCTGCAAGTGTCTTTACCTCTTTCAATTGTGAAAAGTTTACAGCATCATCGTCATTCTTTCCTTCTGCTACACCAGCAATTACCCTAAAATCCCCATCTTTGTTTGTAATATCAAGTTCTGTTCCGCCTTTTTCCATACCAATGGAAATAATTTTTTTCTTCTCATCCCATTTAACAAGACTATCGCCAACTATCTGGTTCTTTATTTCTTTCAACTGTTTATAATTTACAGCATCGGTATCTTCTTCCCCTGCTGCTACTCCTTTAATCGTTTTATTACCAGCATGAATGCCTTTAACTGTTATGCTCGGTCCCTCACCATTTTCAAATCCAAAGCCAGCAGCACTCATAACACTTTCTCCTGCTGTGACACTCATTACATTAATGTCATCAGCTAAAGCAAATGTAACTTTATTTCTATCGCCTTTTTCAATTTGGATATTTTTACCGCCACTTTTAGTCGCATCAGCAGAAAAATCGACTGTACTATCTGCCTCAACATCTGTAGTATTACCGCCATTAACAGAAAGCTTCCAGCCACCTGCTTTAATTCCTGCTGTAAATTCTTTCAACTGTTTAAAATTTACTGCATCAGTATCATCTTCTCCAGCTTCCACTCCTGTGATCTTTTCATTACCGGCATCAATACCATCAATAGTCATGCGCGGCCCATTATCAATAATAAAACCATCATCATTCATAAAGCTTTGACCAGTAGTAACACTTGTTAATTCAAGCTGATTATTCAAAGAAAATTGAATTTTATTCTTATTATTTTCAGTACTTTTTTCAACTTTTAAGTTATCTTCTCCTACGGTTGTATCTTTCACTGAAAAATCTACGACATTGCCTGAATTCACGTCTGTAGGATCTGTATCGTTAGCAGAAAGTTTCCAAGCTCCTCCTCCTGCTATGACGTCTCTCATAGCTTTTAACTGTGCCACATTAACTGCATCAGTATCTTCACTCCCAGCAGCCACACCTGTAATTTGTCGTGTTAATTTACCGTTACCACTACCACCAACTTCACCAACACTAAAAGCTCCTGTTGTGCTAACCCATGCCATACCGTTTTCTGTCGTTTCACCATCTAGGTGAGGGTCATATCCCTTAACGCCCTTATCTCTATCAGAGACAGAACCACCACCGATAGCAACACCATCATTAACAAGTACCTGTGCATTTACACCAACCGCAACGGAATCTTCTGTTTTAGCATATGTATGCGACCCTATAGCAATCGCATTTTCAGCCTCCGCTATTGTTTCTCTTTGAGGATTTACTCCTTCTGTTCTTTCAGACTTAACGCTACCTATTGCAATAGCTCCTGAAGCTTTCGCGTGAGACCTTGAGCCTATGGCAATCGCATATTCCTTTTCTGCTTTTGCCTTTGTTCCTACAGCAACAGTACTTTTACCAGAGGCAGTTGCAAGCCCACCAAAAGCAACAGAAAAGTCCCCAGAAGCTTCTGATCCGATACCCATAGCAACAGTTGCTTTACCACTCGCAAGTGCAGAAACACCGAAAGCTTGTGACCCACCAGTTTTTGCAGTTGCACCAGCACCAAATGCTGTGGAATAATTTCCTGTTGCTGCAGAACCACAGCCCGTTGCAAAAGAATAAACACCATAAGCTTCAGGCATCGCATTCTGAATCCCACCAGTCAGTGCACCCATATAACCGCCTCTAGGAGTTGTCCAACTATCCCCCCCCCAAGTAACCTTTTCAGCAGTCGCACCATAAGGCTTACGACCACTATAATCTTGATTATTTATGAATCTCTCATATTGTTGCTCTGCGGTTATTTTTTGACTATTACTAACTCCCTGCTGTTGTTTGCCGCCACGACCAATGACGTTGTCTGCACCACAAAAATTATCATCACCAGATAAAACAACACTTCCATGGCTACCATGTGCATAGGAAACGCCCATACCACTTGTGCTTAAATTAGCTCCTCCTGTGAAGGCAAAGTTGGCAGCAAAAACAGGGGAAACACTTGATAGAAGTGTCGCCATTGCCGCGCTGAGCGAGACAGCTTTAATTAAACTTGGTGTGGAATATTTTTTTTTCATAAGAACCTCCTCCAACAGAGCTCAACATCATTACAACGCGCAAAAACACTCATGGCAAAACCCTTGTTTGCGCACCTAAAAAAACAATAAATCAATATAAAACTCCCCCTCTGATACCGATATCACCCAGCATCAGCCTAAAATCTTTGCAATAACATCGAATCTAGAAAAGTCCCCAATCCTTTTAGCTAGAGGGATTCAAGCTAAAAAATAAATAAAAGCACAAGACTTTGAAAATATACTGTTATCTCCATTCAAAAACACTGCGATTTATCTCTTAACAAAAATAGTTTTACTAAAGAGCAATTCTACTCTTCAAATAAAGCGCAACAGCTGAATGGCAAGAGTGTAAAAAATAATTTTTTATAAATTTGCAAAAATACTTTTTATTAAATACAAAAAGTGTTGTTTTTATAACAATTGTGCTTATCTATATGATAAGTTATAATTTTTTAAGACTTATTTTATAATCTAGTAGATATGACCCTTGTGAAACCTTGTTCTTTGTTATGGGATAACCTATTCTAGAGAATCATTATTTTCATAAGAAATTATCGAATATTGAAAAAAAGAAAAAGAAAACTTTATATAACTTATTGTTTTTATAGATATTTTTATCACTCAATGCGTTTTTCTTCAAACTGATTTTATAGCAGAAGAGAATTTTATTTTAGAAGGCTGTCAACTCCATATGCCTTGGGGCGTTTTATGTGCCTTTTCAGCCTCAATTTTACGCTTTAAATGCAATTTTAAAAGTGGCAAAGTGGCTTCGACTTCTTCCATGTCGTTGAGGTTTTCAATAAGCTCTTGCAATTTTCCGTAAAGCTCTGCTGCCAATTCCGCAACATCTTCAGGAGAAAGTGTTATGTTTGCATCATGATATGTTGTATAAACTAAATGTCCAAGCTTTTTCATCAAACCAGCAGGAATTGCTTGCGGTTTTAAACCAGCCGCTTTCGCCTTTGCCCTATCCGAAAACATCTCGCCATGACCCGTTACAAGCCAATCTAATGAAACACCGCAAATTTCTTGATATTTGGAGAGTGCAGAGGCTGTAGGTTCACTGATACCTGTTTCATAAGTTCCTATAGAGCCAGCAGTGATACCAAGATGTTCAGCAAACTGCTTACGCTCTGTGAAACCAAGAGCGTGACGCACTTCACGAAAACGTTGTGCCAACTTAGTTTTAGGTTTTGCTTCCGGACGAGCCAAAAAATTACTCCAAAATCAATATAATTGTTGACTAAATAATTATATTGATTTATATCTATCGCTATTGCTCTTAAAAAAAGCAGTTATCACATACACAACCCCACAAAAACAGATGTTACAGCATCCGTTTAAGCAGGAGCGAAAATTATGACAATTACACAAAAAATGCGACCGCCATAGTGTTTTGCCAAGCCCCCACTCTCATATCCCTAAGCAAAACGCGTGAAACTTTACCAAATATCGACCCTCAGTGTCAAAAACATTTGGGCATCCTCTCATGAAAAAACAATACCCTGCCATGGACAATTATATATCCATCAAACAAAGTTCTTATCAGCTGCTCTCTCAAAAAACGTAGTCATATGTTTCACAGCAGTAAAAGCCTAATACGATTTTCTTCACTGCACGCTGTGCAATATACCATTGAAATCTTATTATAAAAATACGCAAATACACTTCTTATAGCTTTTATAAGATAAAAGGTTTATTAATGTCTAAAACTCAATATAAAAGAGGCAAAATAATTGCATTTCTACAAAAAGTGAGATTATCACGCATTCTCAAAAGCTGAACGTTTACAAATCATGCTTGCTTATTGTAGATATCAATGGCACTGATTTAGCTGTAATTGGCAATAGAGATTTCAGGATGTTTGGTGTATTGCCAAAATATTCTTCCTATGCGCAAATTAAAAGCCTTTTTGCAATGTATTTTAAATGCTATAAGTTCTACAATGAACGCATTGCCATCTATATTTACAATTGGGCTCTTCGAAATCTTGGAGTGATAAAGTTTTTAATATAGGCATTGATTTAAAAGTGTGTATTTTACAGAAAATTGATAAAACCATGAGGTTCGTATATATGGCAATTCTGAGTGATGATCGTGGAGTGATCCTTAAACAGACCAAAGCTGCACAGAAAACCGTAACGTGGAGGAATCTAACATGACCTCTTTATACGATAAGGAATTATCTGATACACTGGTTGGTCTTTATGACGACTATCAACGCGGTTTCGACATTGGAGAAGAGCTTAAATTGTGTGTAGATTTAGCTTTATCTCTTGAATTGGAACTCAGCATTCACCGTTTAAGTGAAACAGATGCGCTTTTAAAAAAAGAGATTGTGCAAACCTTGAATCGTCGCAGAAGTGCTCATTCCAATGAGGATGAAATTGATGCAATTTTTCGTATGGATTTTGAAAAACAAAAATAACCTCACATCCTCCCCGTATTATGATGAAAATGCTTTATTTTCTGCTGTATTTAAACCAAAAAACTTTTAAGAAACTTTAAAGTGTTGCGTCTTTACCTCCTTACAAAAAGTCCGATGAATTAAAGAAACGCATCACCCCCTTAATCATCATCAAAAAATAAAGAGTATTTTATAACAATACAAATTTATGCTTTCTTCATTAAACGTACAAACCTTAGTATTTGCCATCTCCTTTAAAGGCAAATGCGAAAGGCAATAATAAATGCGTAATAAACATGGCATATATTGATTACATATTTAAAGACAATTTAGTGTTTTTTATGTTTATAAAATAGCACAATGAACACCCCAATAAGCGCAACAATGCTTTGAAGAAAATATATCGATTGTGGTGATATGCTACTGCTATCGTTTGCCATAATGAGATAGACTCCGAGGATAAAGCATCCAGAGAGACCATTAAAACTTGCCTGCAATCTTCCCTGGTATTCAGGATCACAAGAGAGTTGCGATAAAGAAATTGAAAGAGCCCAACTCGAAAGTCCAAATCCAATCATAAAGTAAACAGGAAAAACAACAAAAATGTGTGTATTAACAGACAAAATAGCAAGTCCAATAGCCATAACAGCTAATAAAAATGCCAATGTTCTCCTTATGGATAAAACTTTACAAAGAAGTGGTGAAAGAAGTGCTCCTGTCAATACGCCCATAGAATAAAGCCCCTCAAATATTGCAAAGGTCCCACTATCCGTGCTTAATACCTCTTGTGTATAAGGGACAAGAATAACAGGGATGGTCATTAAAAGCGTCGTAATAATCATCTGGCTTACATAAGGCATAAAAAGAAATGAATTCTGCTTAAAATAATGAAGGGATTCTGTATAATTTTCCCACCAATTTTGCTTACTTTGATTTTTAGCTCTACGATTTTTAGGTACCCTCATTGCAAAATTAAATAAACCAGCAATGATAAAGAATATACCACCTATTAGAAGAGTTCCTTTTGTTCCTACACAGGCAAGTATAAATCCACTAAACCCCATACCGATGATCGTGCCAAGTTCATAGACCATATCAATGGTTGCATTTGCATTGATGAGTTGTTTTTTAGGAACAATACTTTGGATTAAAGGAACAGCTGATGGCATATAAAAAGAAATAAAAATACCTAACGAAGCAGATAAGATCATTAAATCAATTTCTATGCCAAAATACCCAAGCATTACCCAACCCATAATCACCAAACCTCTGGCAAGATTTGAAATAATAATCTGCGTTTTACGGTTATATTTATCTGCCAATATGCCCAAAATAGGTGCAAAAATAATACTCGGCATCCAGAGAAAGAACATCAAAAGCGCTACACCACGAATTGAATTCGTTTGACTGTAAGCAAGCCATGATAACGCAATATAATTTAGACCATTTCCAAATGTAGCAAATAAGCTACTCAGAGTAAAATAGAGAAAAATTTTATTCTCGAATAGAGCAGCACACTCTTTCAAATTTGCAATGAACATAAATCATTCCCTCATACACACATCATTCAGGATGTAGTATAACCACATTTAAGAACATATATTTAGCTCTTATTTTAGTTCATTAAATTTAAAGAAACAAAACTCCTCATTTTGTTCGTGCGTGATTAATTTTTTATGAAAAGAAACGCTCTAGATATCACATAGGGTAATCTTAACATACTGAAGATTCATAAATATTTCTATTCTCATTAAGAGTTACATTAGCACCGCGAATAGAACACTGTAGCGCTTCAATCAATTATTTTAACTTATAATAAAGACAAATCGAATAGGTGATCTCATTTTTATGATAGAGGATTTGGGATTAGTCATTTCCACAAGCAAGTTATAAATTTGATGCTCATAAAAAACATTCAAGGGGTAATTGCACCAGAAGTGAGACAATTTCTAGAAAAATATATAGAATCTCAGCGTGATTTGCGCAAAAATAATTGACTTTTAAAATGCATCATTTGAGGCAGAAGAAAAGGGAAATATCAACTCTATAGAAGAGGATAAAGAGCAGCTCCCATTCAACTTTCTTTTAGAATTCATACTTGACATAATGGACAAAGGAGAGCCTCTTTATACACAGTGCAATTCGTGAGGAGGACCACATCACATGCGACAGACCATTCAACCGCAAAATGAAAAATTTGATGGATTGGCTGATGATTATGATCGCTATCGTCCACGCTATCCCCTCAGCTTATTTAAAATCATGCTGCTTCCTTTTAAAGATAAAAAACATTTGTCCATTGTGGATGTAGGAGCTGGAACAGGCATCGCATTAGAGGGAATTGTTAAACTTCTAGGCAATGAACATCAATATCATGCGATCGATATCTCAGTAGATATGATTAAGCAGGGGAAAAGAAAATTTCCTTTTGTGCAGTGGTATCTCGGTAAAGCCGAAAGCCTACTGCCCCAAATCAGCAAGGTTGATCTTGTTATTGCGGCACAAGCGTTTCAGTGGATGGATCGCCCTCTATTGCTTAGCACTGTCTCAAGTCAACTTCGCGCTGGAGGCGTTATGGCTGTTATTCAAAACAATCGCGATTTTAAAAATAGTCAATTTCTAGCTGCTTATGAAACATTATTAGAGGAGATGAGTCCTCACTATTCCCGTTATTATCGTAATTTTGATTTTTTACAAGAAATGCGTGATGGCCTTGGAGTCAATCCAGAAAAGGTTGCTTTACATACACACACAATTGGATAATGACAATTCCCTCCGAAGCCTTTATGGGTATGAGCCGCTCTTCAACGCAAGCGCAACGCGCTATTGCCAGCCATGGAGAAAAATACTTACAGCAATTGGCTGCGCTGATAAAACAATATGAAATGCAGGGAAATTTGGAACTTTTGTATCAAAGTGAACTCTATATCTATATAAAATAATCTTACATCTATGATTCTCCTCATTATCTTTTAACGCATTATAATACCTTCAAAAAAACGAAGTCATCCCATCCAAATCGATTGTATAAAACGCTACCTAAAATTATACTAGCACGCCTCAATCTCAGACAATAAAATAATTTCTGCCTGGTAATGAGGAGTGTTGCCCGCTCAAAATCCAAGCTTATCACTGTAATGATCAAGAATACCCCACACCTTTGCATTAAACAGAGACACTCTTGAAAATACAAAAGATAACTCTCAAACGTAGCTGTGCTCATCAAGTGGCAAACTAACCTTTTATCGGAAAGGTTTCCGCAAGAACCCCAGCAAAATACCCGTCTTCTTCGCTACTCAAATTTCTGAAAATGAACTATCATTACAGTAATGTCAGCGTTCAACTTTATTATCATCCCCCTATCGAAACAACTTGACCTATCCAATAATAGATGTACTAACTGTTTATGAATGTGTGTACCGATTATAATATTGCGTGTTTTTAAGAGGTGCCAACATGGGGGAATGATGTGCGCAAACAGCTAATGTTTCGGTTTTATGGGCTTGTTGTTCTGCTTTATTTTTCTGATATGGTGCTCTTCTTAAGTAACCTTTGGAATGCTTATCGCATAACATCCTCATCGGTTTTTCTAGGGATAACCATGGCTTTGGGGACTCTTACACCCTATCTTTTGAAAAAAAGTGGTCTTGTACATATTAAAGCCTCGCTGCGATTGAGAGATTTATACAAAAGACGGATTGTCATCTATAGCCTTCTTTTGTTGATCGCTCTGTTTCATTATGTTGACTCCCCTTTGGGTTTTATTGCTGTTTCTATCTCTATTGGTTATCTCTCGTTGATCACCTTAAGTACGCTGGAAACTTATAATACTAAACTCGCGCTTAGTGGTTATATTAGCGCCCAAAAAGCTTCCCGCATTATGCAAACAGTGGTGCAGATTGGTGCCTTTTTAGGAGCGGCATTGAGTGGCTATCTCTTAGAAGCCACCAGCCCACGAGGAGCAGCAGCTGAAATCGGCTATAATGGTTTGATTGCAGCCATTTGTGTATTTGACATTATCATAAGCCTTGTGGCCGGATACATCATCTTTCGCGATGAATATAGTACCAAGTGCACTACAAATGGCTTGCCACCTGCCACCGATAAAGAACCAACGCTTATACCGCAAACAGATAAGCTTTCCCAAGAGCTTAAACTTTTATGCGTCTGCATAGGCCTTATTGGCTTTCACATTTGCGCCTATAATACATTGGCAACCATTCTTTTTCAGAGTGTGAAAGATTTTGGCTCTGAATATTATGGACTGTGCAGTGCAGTTGCGGGTGTGGGCGCTTTTTTGGCTGCTTTTATCAAAATCCCGCGCTTTGAATTCATCTTCCCAGCCCTGATATTGGGTTTAGCTGATCTTATTTTTAGCACCACACAATCACCTTATTTGGCTGTGGCCTTTTGCTTTTTTATTGGCTTTTCAATGAATACCATGCGGATTAACGCCCGCAAACATATGATTGAAGCAACAAAAACAGAAACTCAAGCAGAGCTGGTGGGAAGCTATAGTGGCATGCTTTATACGCTCTCCCAATCGGCGGGTTATGTTATTCTTGGTCTTCTTACAAGCTCTGCTCTTATGGGCCCCCAAGCAGCCATTTATCTCCTCCCCCTTATCGGGCTGATAATCTTTATCTATGTTCTTTTTCTTTCATTACAGCGGGCCCAAACATGAACAAAACCATTCTTATTGTCGACCCTTTCTCCACGGGTGCTCTCTATGCCCCTGCTTTGCAAAAATTGGGCTATACTTGTTACGGTGTTATCTCTCAACCAATTCCTTTTTCACGCTTTATGCTTTCTTATCAGGGTGAAGGCATGGCCGAAGCAAAACTTCATAGTATCGATGAGATAAAGCAACGCTTTCCTGTCGGCACAATAAAAGCTGTTATAGCAGGTGCAGAACGAGGTATTTACTGTGCAGAGCAATTGGCTGCTTATTATGGTTGTCCTGGAAATAACCCCTTGACTACCGATTGGAGACGGAAAAAAGCAGCAATGCAAAATCGTCTTTGTGAAAAGGGTTTATCTTATATTCGATCAAAGATTCTTACAAAAAACAATTGCACTCTCGATGATTTTGAAAGCCCCAGCGGCTATGTGATAAAGCCAAACAATTCTGCTGGAAGCGATGGTGTTTTGTTTTTCTCTAACCGTGAGGAAGTAGCGACATGGATCTCTGAGATTGATTGGACGCAGAAAAATATCTTTGGCACACCTAACGAGGCTTATTTGCTTCAAGAAAAATTGGAGGGTGAGGAATACATCGTAGATGCCATTGTAAAAGGAGAAGCTATAAAGATATGCGCTTTATCGCGATATAAAAAGGGTATCCATAATGGAAGTGCTTTTGTTTATGAATCGCTTGATGTGCTTGATGCTCAAGATCCTCTTTATGCCGCTCTTATCTCTTATGCAAAACAGTGTATTCGCGCAATGGGAATTGAATATGGGCCTGCGCATATGGAAATCATGCAAACCGCGCGTGGTCCAGTGATGATCGAAGTAGGGGCTCGCCTCCACGGAGGGATTGCACCTACTTTGTTTGCGCATTGTTATGAAGATGGCTTACTTGAAAGCTCCGTTAACCTTATTGCAGGCGTGTTTTCGCAAAAACCAAGTCGTTTTAAGAAAAAAGGGCGTATTATTTTTCTTATCAACAAGATTGATGGTCATATTATAAAAGATGTTAACCTGTGGAAGCAAAAACTTCACTCTTTGGGAAATGTGGTTCATTTTATGCTCTTTTTTAAAGAAAACGAGCCTATCCCCTTAACCATCGATTTAAATACCTGCCCAGCCATTATAGCAATTTTGGGAGAGAGTGATGATGAATTATCGACTCTGGAAAGGATAATTCATAGTAATTTTTTATAGAAAAAACATCAATTGGAAATAATAAAAAAAATTAACAAAATCAAAGAGCTTAAAACTCCCTCACCTTTATATACCCCCATTGATTTTATGATAAATGGCGGAGAGAGAGGGATTCGAACCCTCGATATGGTTTCCCATATACACGCGTTCCAGGCGTGCGCCTTCAACCACTCGGCCACCTCTCCAGAAGTCTTGCACTATACTCAGAAAGAAATAACGTGCAAGCCAAAATTATACATTCAAAACTTTAAAAACAAATTCATTTATTAAAATTAAAAGCTGATACCTTTTGAATAACGAGCACATCCTTTCTTTTTAAGAAAAAACTTTTCCCGTGGATAGTTATGTACAATGCAAGAATGGGAATAAAAAGTTTATCCCCAACCATAAATTTTCATGTTCACCTACACACCTTCTGCTTTATGAAAAAACATTGCTCTTAAATTGGCAGACGATCTATATTTTCTTCACAATGAAATAATTAAACATCTCTCGCTTATTCACACTGATTATACCAACAATAAATAGAATAAGAACGATATGAATTTCATTTTCAGAAAAATCATTTTCACCCCTCTCCCCTCCCCCAAGAATGAGAATTCTTAACCACGAAAAACCTGATTTAAAATTGCTTTCTCTTAAAATGAGAGCTATCTGCTTATCACTTTTATGTTTCACTTCATAGGCATAAGTTTTAATTTATAATGATAATTTATCACTATAAATATTAATATGTTGCCTATAATTGCTCTAAGATAATGAGTCATAATACTAAAGATCTAAAACCTTACACAATGAGTGTGTTTTTTCTTTCCACGTTCTTACCACTGTATATCCTTGCTCAGAGCGCGTACAGCCCGTGCAGTTTCACATTGTAGTGCTTTTTGTGCTAAAATTTTCATCTCTTCGAAACTATGACTCTGTAAACACGCCTTTACTGAAGAAATATCGCAAGATATCATAGAAAGCTCATTAATTCCCAACCCAGTCAAAATCATCGCACCAAAAGGATCTCCAGCGACACCCCCACATACACTAACCCAACATTGATGTTGTGCTGCTCCCTGAATAGTCTGATAAATCATACGCAAAACTGCTGGATCAAGGCTATCCGCTTCAGACACAAGATACGGATTTTGCCGATCAACTGCCATTGTATACTGTGTTAAATCGTTGGTTCCAATTGAGAAAAAATCAACATGAGCGCTCAACACATCTGCCATAATGGCTGCTGCTGGAACTTCAATCATAATACCAAGTTTTAATTTGGGTGCATCAATATCATTGCGGATTTCTTCTGCAATCTTTTTTATAGTAACGATCTCTGAAACAGACATCACCATTGGAAACACAATCCATAGATCTCCGCCCTCTTTTGCGGCTCGATACAAAGCACGTAATTGAGGAACCAAAAGATCACGCCGACGTAATAAAAGCCGCGTTCCTCGAACACCTAAAAAAGGATTATCTTCTTTAGATAAATGTAAATGCGTAACCTGTTTATCCCCACCAATATCGAGTGCACGAATAATTAATGGCTTATCTCCTACAGCTGCAATCATCGCCCGATATATATCAAATTGGACCTCTTCATCCGGAATATGTGGATTCTCTAAAAATAAAAATTCTGTGCGCATGAGTCCAATACCTTCAGCCCCCAAATCAAAGGCAACAGGAACCTGATTTGCATAATTGGCATTAGCCATGATACGAATTCTTTGACCATCTGTCGTTTGCACTGGTAATCGAGACGCGCTTATCTCACTAACACGTTTTTGCGCAACACTATCAATATGTCTTTGAGCATCTTCAATATCTTCAAGCGTAGGGTTAAAATAAATGAATCCGTTATCACCATCAATAATAGCTTGAATATCAGACTGAACCGCTAAAATATCATCACCTACAGCAACAACCATCGGAATACCAAGAGTACGCGCTAAAATAGCTGTATGAGAGAGTGGACCTCCCCATGCTGTTACTAATCCTTTTACTTTTGTACCATCAAGTTGTGCAACATCAGAAGGAGAAAGATCATTTGTAACCAGAATAACACCACTTGGAATATCATTTAAAAAGAAGGATCTATAGGATGGATTTATTTCACCTAAAACACGACGACCAACATCAATTAAATTAACCGCACGTGCTGCTAACAAAGGATTATCCACCTTAGAAAACATATCTGAAAATTGCCGAACCGCTCTATCCCAAGACCAAGCAACACCATGACCTTCTGCTATAAAACGACAAGCTTGAGCTATCAGATTTTCATCTTCAAGCAAAACCATTTGCGCAGAAAAAATTGCAGCAGAATTCGCTCCCATACGCACCGTAATATCAGAAATTACCGATGCCAATTTATGTTTTGTTTTTGTAAGAGCATTTTCAAGACATGCTACACCAACTGCAAAATCAATTGGCTGGTCTATTATGGAAATATCATTTTGCCTTAGAACAAAAATCTTACCAAATGCTAACCCCGAACTTGCTCCAACACCAGAAATGCCTTTTTGTATGAAACGTGGATACCAACCATGAAAAGTCTCTTTTTGAGATTCCATCTCTCTCACCACGCATTTTTCACTAATACTCACCTTTTTTACAACAGAAATGGCATCCTGAAGAAGTTGTGCTCCTTCTGCAGCATCTGTAGAAAAAATCAGAACATCACCGTTTTTTGCACCTAATTGCAATAAACCAACCAAATTTTTCATTTCAACGGCATATTGACCATGGCGAACTCTGATAGAATTTTGAATCCTTTTTGCAAAATCAACCCAGAGAGAAGCTGGTCGTGCATGTAGACCACTTGGATAATCTAAAGTCCATTCCTGACACATCGAAAGATCACCAATTAAAGTTTTTTCTTTCTTTATATCCTGATAAAATAAAGTTGTAACAATTTGCCGTTTGTCCGTAGTTGTCGCAAGTACTTCAAGTTGTTTTTTATCAAATAAAAGAGACGTCAATTTTCTGCAAATTTCTCTATAACGATCTGGACACGCTGCAATGGCAATAATCAAATATGCTTTCTTTCCATCTTGCCACTCAACACCAGCTGGAACCTGTATAACAGCAACAGCATCTTTGATGATTAAATCACAATTTTCAACCAAACCATGAGGAATGGCTATACCATTCCCAAGCCAAGTATTCGTTATTTCTTCACGTGCAAGCATGCTGTCCAGATAGCATCTGTCAACAGCGCCAACCTGTACAAGCAACTCAGCAGCAGCATAAATCGCATCATTTTTATGATTAAAAGCAGCCGCAAGTTGTACAGATTTCATAGACAAGATTTCACTCTCAGTAAAATCTATATTCATTGCTTCTGCTTTCTCAAATCCCATCATGAATTCAAACTACCTCACATTTGAATACAAGTGCCCCTGATAAATTTCACTTCAAAGTCACATTTTTAAAAATACAAGATGTGCACAACATCATGACTTTTTGTTTTACGCAATTCAATAAAACTAACTGAGGTAATTAAATACCTCAATATAACCGATAAAATAATTGGATATTATAATCCCGCGGGTAGCTTAAACCATCATAAGCAAATCTAACTCTTAACTTTTACTTTACAAAGACAAAACCTCAAATTTTACAGCCCCAATCACCTGAAAAACTATGTCTTAAAACGCTCTCTTCAGCCAAAGTTATTCAACATAACTTGTCATTATTCTCCCTTTAAGAAAGCATCCTCCTCAATCACTTGTAACTCAGCTAACATTTTGACTCTTCCTTCAAGTTGATTTAACTTTCCGTGTCCCTCTTATCAATTTATTACATCATCAAAAATTGTTTCATGCAACTTACTATCTTTAAAATTCTGTGCGGATCACCCTACGATACTCATCCATCAATTATATGACATTAATATATTTTAAGCTAATCCTTTGCTTCAATCAATATCGCAAACACATAATACTCTCTGATACGCATTTGCAAAGAACGCACATCCTCTAAACACGATCATCAAGCAATAAAACTAAGAAAAGCTCTATAAATAATCTTACTTTCTAGACATTTCGACAAATGAGATAAATAAAGCACAAAACTTAAAAACAATTACTGTCTTGACCCTTATGCTGATTTATTTTCAACTATATACAATAAAGAGTGCAATTAGAACTAAATACTCTCGAAGATAGCTGACTGCACATCGACTGTTTTTATATCTTCAGTCCTCCTTCAAAATATAATTTCACTCTCAATTGCTGGAGCGCTTTAATACATATTTCCTTTAAAGCAGCTTTAATCATTCAGTCTTATGGTTTTTTATCCCTCTTTTTTAAAAGAACGATCCCACCTGCCCCATCACCAGCACACGTGCTCATGAAAAGATTCATCTTTATCAAAATGATTGTATTAAATTTCTCAATAATTTTCCAAAAATAAATTGTCTCTGTCTATAAATAAATCACTCAGCACTTCTTCATGCATAAAAAGAAAGTAAATTCTTCTCACTCTTATCATACACAAATTTATCAAAAAATTATATCGTAATATCAATACCTTCAATGCAAACACAACACAGCACAATTTTTTTCCTCATGGAAAAAATTCATTTACCCAATTCTACCTTTTTCATTTTTCGTATACTTTCTAGATTCATCATAGTACCAACGCAAAAAGGGAAAGATAGAATGTTATCTTTCCCTTTTAATGCTTATGAATGCTTAAAAACTACAACCGAATTCAATGAATTTCCAAAATCTAATGAAACCCCAATTGACTGCTAGAGAAAATGTTACAGATTACTCTGCGGCCTCCACCATAGGGATAACTGAAACATAGGAACGGTTACCTGCTTTCCGTTGAAAAGAAACCCTTCCTTTTGATAAAGCAAAAAGCGTATGATCTTTTCCCATGCCAACATTGTCACCAGCATGCCAACGTGTACCACGCTGACGAATGATAATATTCCCAGCAATAACGGTTTCACCACCAAATTTTTTAACGCCTAGACGTTTCGATTCTGAATCGCGACCATTACGCGAGGAACCACCAGCTTTTTTATGTGCCATAGACGCTCTCCTTTAATCTTTCTTACTTTTTGATGCTACAGCCGCTTTCTTCTGCGATGCTGCCTTTTTTTCAACCGCTTTCTCAACTTTCTTCTCAACAGCGGCATTTTCTGTTTCTTTTGCTGCCGTTGCTTCCTCTTTTATGGGTTTTGCAACTGCTTTTTTAGACGTTGAACCACCCATTAAAATTTCTAAAACACGTACTGTTGTAAATTCTTGACGATGACCACGCGTGCGTTTAGAATTTTGACGACGGCGTTTCTTAAATGCGATAACCTTGCGCCCACGTGCCTGTTCTAAAATCTCAGCTTTCACCAGTGCATCAGCAACAACAGGCGTCCCAATAACCGCATTACCTTCTTGCCCAACCATCAAGATATCATTGAATTCAACAACATCACCCGCATTTCCACTAACTTTTTCAACTTTTACCACTTGGTTAGCAACAATGCGGTATTGCTTACCACCGGTTTTAATGACTGCGAACATTTTTTATCCTTCCGTTCACTCCAGCTCTTATTTAATTTTTACCTTGAAATAAGGGAAAATAGGCTGCTTTTTATCAGTCGTAATCAATTTTAAAGAAGGATAAAACCTTCCTCAACAAAAATATGCGCAGATTTCTCCACGCTCATATTCTGCCTATATGAATGAATTTCTATTCTCTGTCAATAAAGTCCCATAAAAAATAAAAAAAGGTTGTACCAAAAACAATTGAAGGTTATCTACCCACATCATATACTATACTTAACTTAAATAGTGCGGATTTTTTCTGCACTTCATATGGAGAGATGGCTGAGTGGTTGAAAGCACCGCACTCGAAATGCGGCATAGGGGTGACTCTATCGAGGGTTCAAATCCCTCTCTCTCCGCCATTAACTTAAAACGAACTTGTCTATGCTCAGTATGATATAGCTTAAAGCTCAGCATTTGTAGGTTTTTTTGTTTGAAATTGACCAATCCATACCAATTTATACCTATCATTATGCATCCCTAGAAATTGGTATTAGATTCCCACGAGCTTTATAATTTCTAGGCTCCTCGTCTTCCGATCTTTAGATTTCCCGATCCGGTATAAAATATCTCTTTAAATATTATGGAAGAACTTTTGCCAATTACCAACCTTTAATAGAGTTTTGGAAGCAATGGTGATTATAGAGCTCTTTGCAATTCTGTTGATTAACGGACTCAATGCATTTTATCCTCATCAGAGGTTTTATATTAACAAGCCTCTCAGCTTTTTTCATACAATGTACGCATTTAGAATGAGAATATTATGAGTATTTATGCAAAACTTTTCTCTCTTCTTATAATCACAAAAAGGCGTGTAATAATTGAATATCGTTCATACAGCACTTTCTTTTCTTTCTAAGCTTTTTAAGTAAATAGATAATCCTTGTAAAATAAATAAAGATGCGCAAAACCCTATGAATATACAGAGGCTGTATAATATAGAAAATGCAAAAGCACTGGCTTTTTGTTTAGGGTCTGGAATCAATTTATTCAAGGCAGTGTTATTATTTGGGTTATCAGCCCCCATCAATAGTGCGAGTAAAAAAATACAAATAAAATAGTCCTGAGTTGTTTATGAATAATAAGAAAGACAACAAGCTCGCACAAATAATTTGACTATAAAACCCAATGATAAAACTTTAATAGTGGGCTAACACATTCCCCAAATAGAAGCCTGCGATTCCAATTGCGATTAAATTAATAAGATTTAAAGCAGCAGACGCTTGTCCCTTTTTATCTTGTAGTTGTAATAAAGAATAGAAAATGGCTTTCCAATACATATGGGGACGCTCCCTTACCAAATAATTTTCTAAGGCATATTTCAAATGACAACCATCTAAAGTACGTTGCACAATGGTACTATGAATGATAGATAGTGTCCCCTTTATACATGGAACAAGAAGAAATATTTTTATCTCTTAATGATAATTATAAAAACTTTCAGCAAGCAGATCTTCTAAATTTAGTCTAACTACAACAAGATTGGGTGCTCATTTTCGAGCAACATGAGACAAAACCAACATCACTGCTAAAGTTTCCATAACCACTCAATCTGATTTTCTGGATAAGCTTTTTTAAATTTCCCGTCCAATCCTCTCTGATGATTCCTCATAATCACTCTATGCCCCAAAGTGATAACTTACCCATAAGTTCAGAGAATGCCTCTCTAGAGCTAGAAGATCTTCTCATAAAATATCTATCTCTTTCTGATAGCACAGTATTTAAAGCCTTTTTTTCACATGGATAGTTGTTTTATAAACACTGTGCAAAACCTGTAAAATCTGTTTTTTGCTCTTTTTTAATTTTCTATTGCCAAAATCCAATTCAAAGATAAGGGAGTACAGAGTAAAAAATAGAGAATTGTCTCATATTTCTCTCTCACTCTATCGTCAGAACCTATAATCAAATTATATTTATTTTGCGCGTCTTGCTTGAATATGGGCGAGCAACCCTAATGTTGAACTATCCCGATTATCCGCTTTACTTTCTCCACGAAGAATGGGAAGTAACTCATTTGCTAATTCTTTACCAAGTTCAACACCCCATTGATCAAATGAATTAATATTCATTAAAATCCCTTCAACAAAAATACGATGTTCATAAAGCGCAATGAGACGACCGAGTGCAAACGGCGTTAATGAATCTTGAACCAGCGTTATACTAGGACGATTTCCTTTAAAACTTCTATGAAGTGCTAAATAATCTGCTTCACGTTCATCAACACCATTTTTTATCAAGATATGCCGAGCATCTTCAACACTACGTCCTTTCATCAAGGCTTTTGATTGTGCTAAACCGTTTGCTAGCAACATCTCATACATAGAATGTAAATTTTTCTCATGTCCTTTTATAAATAAAATAAACTCTACGGGAATAACATCGGTTCCTTGATGCAGAAGTTGAAAAAAAGCATGTTGACCATTGGTTCCTGAATCACCCCAAACAACTGGACCACTTGAAAAATTTAGTGGTTTGCCATCCAGCGAGACCTGCTTCCCATTTGATTCCATATCAAGTTGCTGTAAATAAGCTGGAAAATGCGCTAAACGCTGCGCATAGGGAATAACAGCACGTGATGAATAACCACAAATAACACGATGCCAGAACCCTAAAAGAGCAAATCGAATAGGAATATTTTTATGCAAAGGCATGGTTTTAAAATGTTGGTCCATTTGCAAAGCACCATTGAGAAATTGGCGAAAGTTTCGCCCCCCTATTGCAAACATAACAACAAGCCCAATGGCAGACCAAATTGAATAACGTCCTCCAACCCAATTCCAAAATTTAAAAACTCTTGAAGAATCTATGCCAAATTCTGCTACTTTATCAAGTGCACTCGAAACGGCAATAAAATGTGTGTGGATAGCTTCTTTCCCTAAATGTGAACAAATCCACTGACGGGCAACTTGAGCATTGGCCATTGTTTCAGCCGTTGTAAAAGTTTTAGAAGCAATGACAAAAAGCGTTGTTTCTGGATTCAAAATAGAGAGAGTATCAGAAATATGGGCACTATCAGCGTTAGAAACAAAATGACAACGTGGACCATCATGATAAGGTTTTAAAGCATATGTAACCATTGCAGAACCAAGATCGGAGCCTCCAATACCAATATTTACAATATCACTAATTCTTTTTCCACTGCTTCCCTTATAGCTGCCATCACGTACCTTTTCAGAAAATCTTTCCATATCTTCAAGGACGTTTTGAATATCAGGAATAAGATTATGGCCCCCCAACATGAAAATTTCGTCAGCAGGTAAACGTAATGCAATATGAAGAACAGAGCGCTTTTCGGTTGTATTAATAGCTTGACCCGAAAACATTGCATCACGTCGACCTAACACATCTGCTGCGACAGCTAAATCATCTAGAAGTTGCAACGTTTTAAATGTTACACCACATTTTGAAAAGTCAAAAAGAAGATCATCAAGTCTGAGAGAAAAATGGGAAAAACGCTGACCATCTTCTACAAAATGCCGACGAATATCATAGACCCTATCCTTTGTAGCATGGCTTTTTAAAGCTCTTAATGCAGCTTCAAAAACCTTTTCATTTCGAATCGAAAAGCCATCTCCCATAAGCTTATCCTATACGGTTATTGATCATGAAATCTACGGACAAACAATAACAAAGCAGAAAACGTCTCCTTGATTGCTCACTCTTTTCATAGCTCATACAAAAATGAAGGAATATAAAAGTAAAAAATAAGATCCGAAAATGATATTTTTATAAAAATAAACTTTCAACTCTTTTCTACTCGACACATCATTTAACTTGATTGAGTTCTTTTGTTAATCGCAAATCTTCTTCTGCTTTTGATCTTATAAAACGCCCTAAAAAAAGATAAACAACTGGTGTAACGTAAAGCGTAAAAATAGTTGCTAAACCTAAACCACCAACGATAACCCAACCTAAAGCTATACGAGCTTCTGCACCAGCACCTTTGGCTAAAACCAAGGGAATCCCCCCTAAAATGGCACAAATCATTGTCATACAAACTGGACGAAGGCGAATATTTGCTGCTTCTTCCACAGCTTCACGCACGTTTCTTCCCTGATCACGTAATTGATCTGCAAATTCAACAATCAGAATACCATTTTTTGCCATAACGCCAATTAACAAAATTAATCCAATTTGACTGTAAATATTAAGACTCACACCACTTAAGAGCATAGCAATTACAGCACAACCAATCCCTAATGGAACAGTGGCCATGATAATGAATCCTGAAATAAAGCTTTCAAACTGAGCCGCTAAAACCAACAAAATAATCAAAAAGGCAATGCCAAAAACAATCATAAAATTGGAAGATGTTTCATTAAGTGTTTCGGCTTCTCCTAAGGGAACCACATAAGTTCCTTTTGATAACAAAGGAGAAGCAATTTTCTGCACAGTTTGGTAAGCTTCCCCTAAAGTGATACCTGGAGCAAGATTTGCACTTAAAATGACAGCACTCATGCGCTTTTCCCGTTTTAATTGGGGAGCGATAGCTTTTTCATGCAAACGTGCAATAACCGATAAAGGAACATATCGATTGTCTTTGGTCTTTAAAAAAATATTTTCTAAATCGCTAGGACTCTTCATAGGATTTTTACGCGATATCAATTTAACATCGTAAGAATGATCATCCACGTTAATGGAACCAATCTTTTTACCATCCAACATTGCTTGTAATGTATCGCCCAAATTGGTGATATCAATCCCTAAATCGGAAGCTTTTTTTCGATTTATTTCAATAAAAAATTGCGGTTGTGTGGCATCAACAGTAAGACGTGGGCGAATAAAACGCCGATCTGTTTGTAAAGCACGCACCAACTGATCAGCAATAGGTTGTAATGTCGCATAATCATTACCAAGAATTGCAAATTGTAACCCTTGCCCAGTTCCCCTCACACCGAGAGAATTTCCCTGTGCAGCAAACACAGAAACTGCCGGAAATTGCCTAACCTTCGCATTAACATCTTTCACAATTTCTTGCTGACTACGTAAACGTTTATCCCAAGGTGAAAGCAATAAAACTAAAAAAGCAGTATTAGGTGAACCACCAATACCTGCAATAGAGTAATTGTTAGCAATCTCACCTGAATCACGTAATGGCTGTAAACTTTCTTCAATTTGCTCTACCTGCTCGTTCAAATATTGTGTTGAAATACCTTGTGGTCCATTAATGACCAAAAAGATAAGAGCTCTATCTTCTGCTGGCGTTAATTCTTGTTGCAACTTCGTATAACCTCCAACGCAAAGCGTTGCAAAAACAAGTGAAGCAAAAACAACAGCCCAAGGTTTTTCTAAACACTTATGCAAACTGTACGTATAAGCCTTATGAAATAAAGAACCCCATTTATATAAAAAAGTAAAATGGTGTTGGACTTTTTCTTCTTTCTCCTCAATATGTTCTTTGAGAAAACGTGAAGCCAACATAGGACAAAGCGTTAAGGCAACGATTGAAGAAAGCAAAATAGAAATTGCCAAAACAAAACCAAATTCTCTAAAAAGTCCTCCAACTTGTCCAGGAAGAAAAGAGATAGGGACAAACACAGCCACTAAAGTCAATGTTGTTGCAATAACAGCAAAAAAGACCTCACGGGTTCCTAATACCGCTGCAGCCCGAGAACCTATCCCCATATTGCGCCATCGAACAATATTTTCCAGAACAACAATGGCATCATCTACAACAAGCCCTGTTGCCAAAACAAGCCCTAAAAATGTCAGAATATTCAATGAAAACCCTACAAGATAAATAGCGGCAATAGTACCAATCAAAGCGACGGGAAGAGATAAAGCAGGTATCAGCGTTACACGAATGTCTCTGAGAAAAAGAAAAATAACCAAGACAACGCTCAAAATAGCTATAATCAATGCAACCTCAACCTCATGAAGGGCGCTTTTAATAAAAATTGCATCGTCACTAATAACATCTATATGTACAGAAGAAGGAACAACACTTTTGAGATTATCAACAACGGCTCTCACGCCCGCAGAAATGTTAAGCGTGTTGGATTGTGCTTTACGCACAATACCTAATCCAATCCCTGTCTTTCCGTTGATACGAAGAATAACGTTTTCTATATCGGGTGATAAAGTTACATGCGCAACATCACCAAGATGTACATGAGGCTTTAAAACAACTTGTTCAAAAGATTCTGGTGTTGTTAAACGTGCAGTGGCACGAACAACTAAAGCTTGCTTAGAATTGCGTAATGATCCTACTGGAACATCCGTTGTCATATTAGCAAGAACACGTGAAATATCTGCGACAGTTAATCCATAACTTGCAAGTTTTGCTTGATCTATATCAATCTGAAAAATCTTTGTGCGAGCACTTGCAACCTGGACATCACCAACACCATCAACAGCAGAAATTGCATCAACAATCTGATCGTCTACAACTGTTGTTAAATCATCAATACTCATTGTAGGTGATGTCACAACCAAATACATCATGGCTGCAGCATTCGAATCTGCTTTAATGATCAAAGGAACATCTGCATTTTTGGGTAAAGAATAAGTAATGCGAGATAGAGCATCACGAATATCAGATGCCGCTACATTCAAATCAACACCAACATTAAAATTAATCTGTACAAGAGAGCGCCCAAAAGAAGACGTTGAAGAAATCGTCTTAACCCCTGAAACGCGAGAAACAGCATCTTCTATAACTTTTGTCACTTCACGATCAATTGTTTCCGCCGACGCACCAGAAAACACCGTCACAACCGTTGTTACTGGCGTATCAACATCGGGCAATTCTCGCACATCAACATTCAACCACGCTGCAAATCCTGCAATGATGATCATGGCATTCAAAACAAAAGTAAAAACCGGTCTGCGAATAAATAAGGCAATAAGATCACCTTGCTCCGCCTGTGACATTGGCTGTTTTGTGCTCAATTCTTGACTCATTGTATATTCGTTCCATAAACTGCTGATAATCGCTGTTGATGGGACTTTGGATCATCAATAATTACTTTACTTCCTGGATAAAGCATTTGCACCCCTTGAATAACAACTTGATCATCATTTTCCAGAGGGGCTTTCACGAAAACTTGATCTGCTTCATGCTGAATAATCGATACAGGAACAGACTCTACTTTTCCTTCTCTCACACGCCAAACAAATGACCCTTTACTATTCCATTGAATCGCGAGAGGATTAACGATAGGGAAAGATCCACCATGAAATTGTAAGGCAACAGAAAAGGACATACCAGACATGAGGGTATCTTTTTCATTATTGATTTCAACCTGAACATGAAGTGTACGGCTTTCTGGGTCAACGACATTATCAATCGCGTAAATATGACCAACAAAAGTTTTATCTGGCTGCGCTGTTAATGTTGCCGTTACCTTATCCCCTTTATGGATATGCGATACATATCGTTCAGGAATCCATATATCGACCAAAATACGTTCTCTATTCTCAATACGACCGATTACAGTATTAAGGGTCACATTATTTCCCGCATCAACAGGTAGAATACCAACAACTCCAGAAATCGGTGCACGAATTGTTCGCCGCTCGAGATCTACCTCAGCATTCCGTAAAACTAAATTTGCATTATCTAATTCTAAACGTGCCGTAATTTCTTGCACTTCCGTTGCTGTATTGCTAGCTCGTAATTTAAGAATACGTGAAAGCGTTAAAGCATTATTATCACGTTGCACTTTTGCTTTTGCGGCCGCTATTTCTTCCTTTTTAGAATCAAGCTTTGCAATCACGTCTCCCACTTGTACTTTTGTACCAGCAGACACAAAAAGCTTATCGATAACACCTGATGATAAAGGGATTAAATCTACTTCAGCAAGCGCTTTTCCACTCCCAATAACGTTAAGATGTTCATAAAAATCTTGCGTTTTTACAAAGTCAACAACAACATGCGCCGGTGGCCTTTCTATTTTTCCCTTTGAAGCTTTATATGATATAGCCGTTTTATCTACCATAGAAATAGGTTGCTCTGCACTCTGTTTTCCAACCCGATAAGCGACCGTTAAAACGACAATTAATAACACCAATGGAAAGATCTTTTTTAATAACGCCATACATCTACCCTTGCTGTATCATGTTTACCTGAAATAGTTTTCAACAGTAATATCGGCGTTTTACATAACAACCAAACAGCAGGTATATATCTTACCCCCCACCGCAAAAACATATCTTATCTTTGGCTGACTATCGTTCATAGACTGAAACGTCAAGTTAACTATCGTTCATATTACTTTGTACGATCATAACGAAAAAATGACCTTATCAAAAATTCAATTGAACCCATAATATATTATAACTTTTTAATATCTCATAAAAAAAGAGATTTTTTTTATGAGGGCCCAAGTTTCACTTGCATTTTTTTAATGAAACGATTAGGAACCTTTTGTCTTAGACATACGAAAAGTTGAAATGTGTGCACCCGTAGCTCAGCTGGATAGAGCACCAGACTACGAATCTGGGGGTCAGGAGTTCGAATCTCTTCGGGTGCGCCATTATTAATAAAATCAATATCTTACTCACAAACTCAAGCGCTTGAAATTCTTCTAATATGTGATTTTTTGTGCCTATTTTTGAATTTCTTATAGTTTTTTATTCCATTCTATTGTGAGTCGTTTCTTTAATTTTTGATAAAATGGAATGTTTGTGGTCTTTAATTTAATCCAAAAGCGTTTTCATTAGCCATAATCGTAACGATTGCCTCAGTTGCTGGGTGTTATTGCTTTCTTTTCGCAATCTATGCGCTTGTTTTTGATTTCTTCTGGTTATACTTTCTAATCAGTTGGATAATTTTTTACGTGCTTATTTTTATCTTTTCCATCAAGGGATCCTTCTAAACATTTCATTTCTGTCCTCTCCATCTTAAGAAGGACTTTAGGCATTCCCCCACAAATTGTGGTTTACTGCCTTCTACAATTTTTTCAACAGACTATCTGGAATAATAAATATGTCGCTGCGTAAAAAGTTTTTAACTTAATTACCCAAAAACTTTCTTCTAATGCTCATCATTCATTGATATTGAAAGTAATATCGCAGGCAGGCTAAAAGCTTACCAAAACTTAAAATACAAAGATTCTTTTTTCTAAAAACTTGTTAAAACTCCTCTTGTCGTTCTTTAGCATTATCTCTTGCGCGACATATCATTGACCTCTATGATATCCTAGACTTTCTGTTCTCTATGGATTCTTCTTATTAATCTATAGAATACAGACCCTAAATGTTAATAAAAGCTCAGTTTAAAGAATTTTTCCATGCCTAAAACAGATATTGAAATTGCTCGAACTGCTAAAAAGAAGCATATTACTGAAATTGCACAAAAAATTGGTATTTCCCATGAAAACCTCATTCCCTATGGACATGATAAAGCTAAAATTTCTTCCTCCTACATAAAATCGCTCAATAAAAACCCAGATGGTAAACTTATCCTCGTCACGGCCATCAACCCTACACCTGCTGGAGAAGGCAAAACAACCACAACTGTTGGACTAAATGATGCTCTTAATCTCATTGGCAAAAAAACAATAGCCACCTTGAGAGAACCATCTTTAGGCCCCTGTTTTGGTATAAAAGGCGGTGCCGCAGGTGGTGGTTATGCGCAAGTCGTTCCAATGGATGACCTTAATTTACATTTTACGGGTGATTTTCATGCTATTACAGCAGCGCATAATCTTCTTGCCGCAATGATCGATAATCATATCTATTGGGGAAATACTCTAAACATTGATCCACGTCGTATTGTTTGGAAGCGCGTTCTTGATATGAATGACCGTGCATTGCGTGATATCGTTATTTCATTGGGGGGCATAACAAATGGTTTTCCACGCCAAACAGGTTTTGATATTACCGTTGCATCAGAAATTATGGCCCTTCTTTGTCTTGCTGAAAATTTAGAAAACCTTACACAAAGACTCAAAAAAATTATTGTTGCCTATCGTTATGATAAAACACCCGTAACAGTGGCTGATCTCAATGCAGAAGGCGCAATGGCAGTTCTTCTCAAAGACGCCATACAGCCCAATCTTGTACAAACAATTGAAAATAATCCAGTTCTCGTTCATGGAGGACCTTTTGCCAATATTGCTCATGGTTGCAACTCAGTTATAGCAACAAAAACGGCTTTAAAACTCGCTGATTATGTTGTCACAGAAGCAGGATTTGGAGCCGATCTTGGAGCAGAAAAATTCTTCAATATCAAATGTCGGCAAGCAGGTATTGTACCAAATGCAACAGTGATTGTAGCAACGATTCGTGCATTAAAAATGAATGGTGGTGTGGATAAAAATAACCTGACAGAAGAAAATATCACTGCTTTAGAAAAGGGATCTGCTAATCTTTTACGACATATCAAAAATATGGAGCTCTACGGTATTCCTTGTGTTGTCGCGATTAATCATTTTGACAGTGATAGCGATGCTGAAATAAGAACATTACAAAAAATAGTTGCAACAACTGGACATAAAGCTATTATTTGTAAGCATTGGGAACAAGGTGGAAAAGGCGCAGTAGCACTTGCACAAGAACTCGTCACCTTAATTGAAGAGCAAGATTCCCATTTTAAAGTTCTCTATCAAGATGATATTCCCCTCATTCAAAAAATTAACTGTATTATAACAAAGCTGTACGGTGGGCGTAGCGCCATCATCTCAGCTCCTATTCTTAGACAACTTGAATCTTGGGAAAAAGAAGGTTTTGGTCCCTACCCTATTTGTATGGCAAAAACACCTTATTCTTTTTCTGCTGATCCCAAGCAATATGGTGCTCCTGTTGATTTTGAAATTCCTGTACGAGAAGTTCGTCTCTGTGCGGGGGCCGGTTTTATTGTTGTCATTTGTGGAGATGTTATGACCATGCCCGGCTTACCACATTATCCTGCCGCTGAAAAAATTTATCTTGACGAAAACGATCAAATACAAGGACTTTCATAAGTTTATAACCGTAAACTCTATCATTTATTACAAAAAGAATAGAATTTTAAAAAGCTATATAGACAAATGTCTTATTTGTATGATATAAGCTTTTGTCCTTTTAGATATGTCTTCAAAGGGACGTAGGTTTTCCTATCATTTATGACTCTGAAAAAGCAGGATAAATAGTGCAAGTACTCGTTCGTGATAATAATGTTGACCAAGCGCTTCGTGCGTTGAAAAAAAAGATGCAGCGGGAAGGTATCTTCCGTGAAATGAAAATGCGTAGTTATTATGAAAAGCCATCTGAGAAGCGTGCTCGTGAAAAGGCTGAGGCTATTCGTCGTACACGTAAGCTTGCTCGTAAGCGTGCGCAAAGAGAAGGTTTTGTTAGTAACGGACGAACTGGTGTAATGAAGTAATATGCTTTTGACGCATTACGGAATTGCATAAGAAATAGAAAATAAGATACTCAAAGATTTTATCTTTATAGACAATTGCAATTCGTTTCTGGGGTGTGGCCTTTCGTGTGTGATGTTGTCTGTGGCTTTAGTTATATAAACGAGTATATTATTATAGGAAGTGGTAAATTTTTTATCATAGAGATGGTATTTACTTCGTTCCTGTGATTTTCGATAATAGATAACAAACGACACTTTAGAAATTTATTAAGCGACTTGTTCTTATGTAAAATACGGGTGGGGTGTAAGATATCTTATTATCAATTTTCGCTATAATTTTTTCCTTCTTTTTATCTCTCAAATAACTGTTTCTTGTATGCACATCTAATGATGATTTTCTTTTTTCGTCCTTAAATATTCTACATCTTTCAAAGATTTTAGATCTGTTTGCAAAACACAAATGATTATCGCAATATGTGACTGTGTGTGTAAGGATATGAAAACACATAATTCTTTTTCCCTTTACTTATGGTAATTAAACTCATAAGCATATTGAATAATTCCTCCTATTTTATCAAACCTTTTTATATTGAGTTGAAATAAATGAAAACTGAGAATAAACAGAGAAAACATTCTTATTTTAATATGGGTGTAAGTATCTTATATATCTATTTTTGATGAAAATATTTTTACAATTTAAATAACGAATTAAAATTGATAACTTATTGGCTTATCACCATAAGTAATCTTCTTTCATATCAGATAATAACGCCGCATACAGCAAATTCTCTCAACATCCTCTCATATTGAATCAATCTTTTTTCTTGTACATCGACACACAAGGAGCGTCTGCAAATAAAATAAAAATGCATTTTATAAATGTTTTAAATAATAGGAACTGTATAACATTGAGACCTGTGACATAGAATGATGATGGTGTACCTGCTTACTCACGTACGGATAAACAATAGCATTGCATAAGGTCTTATATATGCAACCTTACTCTATAATGTTGCTCATATTTTTAAACTTAAATGCTTCATTCAGCGTATTCTTGTATCCATTCAAAACTATCTTCTCAAGACAAACCATAATCTCTTTACTGAACAGTTTTCGTATTCATAACATGCATAATTATACTTTTTATTTAGAGAAACACTCTTGGAAAAAAGAGACAAAATTTAGCTCTGATTTCCTATACAAAAACTGCTCACAGCCACGATATACTTTGCTATTTTAATATTTCTTTCACGCATACAATTCGCTAAAAATCCGATATTTATTTCTAATTATCCCCTCATCAACACCTTAAGCACTCAGAAATTCAAATTTTTATTTGCCTTATTGGCCTCTTCTCGTAACAATTTTTTCATTATTTAGATCTCGTTAACGGGCGATATGGCATAATTTTTATCAGTCTCCAATCTTATCTTCCAGGTTTTAAATTACCTATATATAACAAAATAAAGGAGTTCAGTTTGAAAAAATCTTGTCGGTTTCGCGTTTTAATGCTTGCATGTATCTTAATAGCAAAAGTCATTGTATTGGGCTCACCACGTTTGTTGCACGCACAAACCTTTAATCAGAATTTAGGACCTAGCGGTTTACCACTTCCACGATTTGCTTCGATTAAACCTACGCGTGTTAATGTCCGTGTTGGGCCAGGAAGCAACTATTCTATTATTTTTACCTACAAAAAGAAGGGTCTACCCATTGAAATCATCCAAGAATATGATCAATGGCGCAAAATTCGTGATGCAGAAGGCGATGAAGGGTGGGTATATCAATCGCTTTTATCAGGAAAACGAACGGCTATAACTATTCCATGGCAAAAAGATAAAACAAAAAGACTGATGCTACGAAAAAAACCCACCGATAATGCACAACTTGTGGCAGAGGTGGAGCCTAATGTTATCGGCAATATCCACCAATGCGATGGACAATGGTGCGAAATTACTCTTAATAATGTTCATGGATGGCTTCATCAACCTCAATTATGGGGGATTTATCCTGATGAAAAAATAAAAGGCTGGTGAATGCTCAAACGCATCAAGTTTAATTTTTATTTCTCATTGAACATGCTTATTCCCTATCACAAGATTGATTTTTTTGTTTCAATCGAACAATCAAATCAACATGTGAAATTTCCATACCCTCTGGTGGTGTAGGCAAATTTCCAATAATAGGAAATTCTTCTAAATTGCAAGGAATATCAAGAATATGACTTTCACCTTCTATATAAAAATGGTAGTGATCAGAGGTATTTGTATCAAACCAAGTCTTCGAACCCTCTACAGCAATAATTCGTAATAATCCCGCTTCTGTAAATTGATGAAGCGTATTGTAAACCGTTGCTAAGGATACAGGAACACCTGCCCTCACCGCTTCCTCATAGAGCTCTTCAGCAGTAATATGACGATTGCCTTGAGAAAAAATCATATGTGCAAGTTCTAACCGTTGACGTGTTGGACGCAAACCATTTTCACGCAAACGTTTTTCTAACGTAGAAGTGGAATAATACTGCATACCCTCTCCACACTCTTTTGTGGACTGTTGCTCTTCATTCATATCTAAATTGTCTGCACTTCCTGACATATTACAAACCAAAATATCTTCCTGCTTCAATAAGATAAAAATAAAAAATGGGAACAGGACGGTACAATCTTGTATTCCATTTTTAAATAATTATCTATGTAGAATACATAAAAAAGGGCTTTTGTCATTAAAAATGATATAAAATCATTTCCCTCTCTTTAAAATTTGCTCTAAAAGTAGATTAGGGAAAAGCGCAGAAATAAAGATATATGCAAATAAATGGAGTAACCATGGCTGAACAAAAGTCTCGCTACACTTATGAAGAGCTTCTAAGCTGCGCTCGCGGCGAAATGTTTGGTAAGGGTAATGCGCAATTGCCGGCACCGCCAATGTTGATGATTGATCGAATCACTCAAATCAGTGAAACTGGTGGTAAATACGATAAAGGGATGGTTCGTGCTGAATTTGATATTACACCAGACCACTGGTTCTTTAATTGTCACTTTATAGGCGATCCCGTTATGCCAGGATGTCTTGGACTAGATGGTATGTGGCAATTAACAGGTTTTTTTCTTGGTTGGTTAGGAGAGCCAGGGAAAGGGAGAGCAATATCAACAGGTGAAGTAAAATTATCAGGTATGGTAACACCACAAACCAAACTTCTTGAATATGAAATAGATTTTAAGCGTATTCGACGGGGAAATTTAGTCTTAGGAATAGCTGATGGATGGCTCAAAGCAGATGGAGAAACTATTTATAAGGCAAATGATTTACGCGTTGCTTTATTCAAAGAAGATTGAATTTATTTTCATCAGGAATAATTTTTTACTATTCTGTATGGAATAAGGAGGTATGAATGCGTCGAGTTGTTGTAACCGGAATGGGAATTGTTTCCGCGATTGGAAATGACCCCCAAGCTGTTTTAACCAGTTTACGTGAAGCAAAATCCGGGATTTCTTACGCACCTCAATATGCCGAGTTAGGCTTTCGTAGCAGAGTTTACGGTAAACCTGATATTAATATAGAAGAACTTGTAGATCGACGTGCTCTACGTTTTCACGGACGTGGAACCGCATGGAATCATATCGCCATGGATCAAGCAATTGCTGATGCTGGTCTAGAACCTCATGAAGTATCAAACGAACACACAGGTATTATTATGGGTTCTGGAGGTGCTTCAACGCAGTCAATCGTCGAAGCTGCTGATATTACACGCCAAAAGAGTCCAAAACGTGTTGGGCCTTTTGTTGTCCCTAAAGCGATGAGTTCTACTGCATCTGCAACACTGGCAACTTTTTTTAAAATAAAAGGAGTCAACTATTCAATCTCTTCAGCTTGTGCTACCTCCAATCATTGTATTGGGAATGCTTATGAACTGATCCAATATGGTAAACAGGATCGCGTCTTTGCCGGCGGCTGCGAAGATTTGGATTGGACACTCTCTGTTTTATTCGACGCTATGGGCGCTATGTCTAGCAAATATAATGACACCCCTCATAAAGCTTCACGAGCCTATGATGTTAATCGTGATGGATTTGTTATTGCTGGCGGTGCTGGTGTTTTAGTGCTTGAAGAACTAGAATGCGCTAAAGCCCGTGGAGCAAAAATATACGGAGAAATCGTTGGATATGGTGCGACATCCGATGGATATGATATGGTTGCTCCATCAGGAGAGGGAGCAGAACGATGCATGCGCATGGCCCTTGCAACAGTCCACGATAAAATTGATTATATCAATCCCCATGCAACGGCAACGCCTGTTGGGGATCCTCCTGAAATAGAAGCTATCCGACGTATTTTTGGAGCAGGTGATCAATGTCCCCCCATTTCTGCTACCAAATCTCTAACAGGGCATTCCTTAGGAGCCGCAGGTGTTCACGAGGCAATCTATACATTGTTAATGATGAATCATAATTTTATCTGTGAAAGTGCCCATATTGAAGAACTTGACCCAGCTTTTGCTGATATGCCAATTGTTCGTAAACGACGTGATCATCAACAACTAAATACTGTATTGTCAAATACTTTCGGCTTTGGCGGTACCAATGCAACGCTTATTTTTCAACGCTATATATAAATGAAAGTTCTTAGTAATTGAAAAAATACGGTCTTACGGAGAATAATATGAAAGGTTTGATGGAGGGCAAACGCGGCCTTATTATGGGAATTGCGAATGATCATTCAATTGCTTGGGGAATTGCCTGTCAACTCGCACAAGCAGGAGCTGAATTAGCCTTAACTTATCAAGGGGATGCTTTCGGAAAACGTGTTCAGCCCCTAGCAAATGAGCTTGGCTGCAAATTAGTTCTAGAGTGTGATGTTGAAAAAATTGAAAATGTCGACGACATCTTTGAGAAACTTGAAAAAGAATGGAAAACTATTGATTTTATTGTCCATGCTATTGGTTTTTCAGATAAAAATCAGCTAAAAGGACGTTACGTTGATGTTACAACGCGTGAAAACTTTCAACGTACAATGGTTATTTCAGCTTATTCCTTTACTGAAATTGCTCAGCGAGCAGGAAAACTTATGCCTAATGGAGGGTCACTTTTAACTCTTACCTATGGCGCTTCACAGCAAGTTGTTCCTAATTATAATATTATGGGGGTAGCTAAGGCTGCTTTAGAAGCTATGGTCCGTTATTTAGCAGCAGACTTCGGCCCGCAAAATATCCGCGTCAATGCTATTTCTGCGGGTCCTGTTAGAACCCTAGCAGGTAATGGCATTGCAGCTGCCCGTGCAATATTTTCACATCAACGTCGAAATGCCCCATTACGTCGTACCGTGAATATTCATGAAATCGGAAAATCCGCGCTTTATCTACTCTCTGACTTGTCATCAGGCGTTACAGGTGAAATTCATTATGTCGATTCAGGCTATAATATCATGTCCATGCCGATACTTGAAGAACTGAAAAAAACTGAAGACTCCCAAGAAGGATAAAGAACATCTAACTAAAAAAATAAAATCGATTATCTATAGAATGCTTTAGTTGTGTATTGAAGAGTGTTGCTCTACTAGACCGAACCTCATGGCGAAGGCTTTTAAATCCAATCTGTTGCACATATGATATACATACAATTCTCACAAAGAGAATATGATTGTTTTCAGAAAAAAATGTCACGAGATAGCAAACGGCTTGTTTCAAAGGATTTTAATACCTTTGATGACACGGAAAACGAAATTCTGTTGTAGTATTATATTTTCTCTTCAACTTTTCGAGCCAAGGATAATCCATATATTTTCTCAATCTAATCTTTATGAATATAATGCAAAGAACGTGTATGCCCCTCTATCTCTATAAGGATAAGAAAACACAAAACCAATTGTGTTCATTATTATTGTTTTGCAAAGTGTTTTATAAAAAGTTGGTTTATCTCTCCAATCTATTTTGCTGGAAAGTTTTGTGTTTTATGGAGTTTTTTTCCTAACAAAGCCCATGCTTTTTCTACTTCTTGTAAATCAAGATCCAACCCCAAATTAGCAACATATTTAGGATAAATATTAAGACGATTTATTGCTATTTTTGCTGTTGCAGTTTCCGTATCCTAGATAGGAGAAAAATATAAAGGCATAAAAGTAGGAACCATCTTCCGGTTTTGCTATCATTCTTTAATTGAGATCTTACGTTTTTTTAAAGTATCTACCGCAATATTTTTTAATAATAAAGATTATACTTTACCTCATTCCATTATTTTTCTCGTTCTTTAATGAAAGCATAAAATAATCTCCATTATTTAAAAGATACTTTTAAATGCCTTTGCAAGTCGTAAAACTGAATAAAAAATGATGGTAAAGATGTGAACTGGACTTTTATAAAACTTCATATCCTTCCTAAATGAGGCTGTCTTCTTTTTTCAGAAATTACACAAACAGAGATACCCCTCCCCCATCTAGCATACAAAAGCTATTACACAGCAAATAATATTGGAAATTTGATAATAATAATGATATTTTTAACTTATATAAATTAAGAAACTACTCTCTAATGAATCTTCTATTATTCTGTTTGCAAATATCATTATGAGAAGCGTTTAAGAGAAAATTAAAATATCTCTTTCATTACATTAGGTAAACATATGTAAGTGGAAATGATAAATTATTTTCAAAGAGATACTTAACAATAGCCAAAACTTTTATATTTCTATCATAGGATGTTGCTATTTTTTTATGATTAGAATTATTTAAAAACGCAGAATAATATTATATTTCATCCTTGAGAGTGCGACTTAGTAATGTATTAGCCGCTTCTGTTATGTCTTTACCACAATAGAGAATTTGATAAATTTGTTCTACGATAGGCATTTCCACCCCAATGCGTTGCGCTAACATATGTACTTCCTTGGTATTTAAGTACCCTTCCACAACCTGACCAATCTGTTTTTCTGCTTCTTTTATATCCATTCCTTTACCAAGAAATATTCCAAAACGGCGATTACGCGACTGATTATCAGTACATGTCAAAACCAGATCACCTAAGCCGGTCATTCCCATAAATGTGGAAAGCTCAGCACCCATAGCACCCCCTAAACGACTGATTTCAGCGAGTCCTCGTGTGATGAGAGCTATTCGTGCATTTGCCCCAAATCCCATGCCATCTGATATTCCTGCACCAATAGCAATAACATTTTTGACAGCTCCCCCTAATTGAACACCAATCATATCTGAGCTTTTATAAACTCTAAAACTTTTGTCACAATGAAAAAGTTGCTGCAATTCTTTACCAAACCCAACATCAGAAGCTGCTATCGTCATTGCTGTAGGCCAACCGATAGCGAGTTCTTTAGCAAAAGTTGGTCCAGAAAAAACAGCTAAAGGGACTTTTTCACCTAAGATCTCACGAGCGACTTCTTGTAAGAGACGCCCAGTACCATGTTCTAAACCTTTCGTTGCCCAAATAACGCGTGAATATTGATCCAAATAAGGCTGAATATTATACAAAACTTGATGAAATACATGGCTTGGAACAGCGATTAATATATTATCACTTGCTGTTATCGCAGTTTTAAGTGAAGCTTCAAGGAATAAGTTTTCAGGAAATTGAATGTCAGGTAAATATACTTGATTACAGCGTTGTTCTTGTAATCTTTTGATGTGTTGAGAATTATGTCCCCAAAGTAAAACATTATGACCATTACGAGCAAGAGCAATCGCTAATGCACTACCAAAAGAACCAGCCCCGATAACTGTCATTGCAATGGTTTTCATTAACTCTTCTGATTATTTTTTAAATTGCCCATTTCAATCACACATTAATTATTAAAAATAACTTCAATGCTCTCTTTAATATAACCCCTGTAAAATAAAATATCACTTTTTCATCGCTTTATCTTACACTTAGCTCCTTCTTCTATATCCTACGAACCTTTGCTACAAACCCTGTAGAGCTGATACATACCGCATCAGCTCTACTAAAGGTATTTCTCATAGCTATTTATTCTACAGGAGAGTGCATACTTGGAGTTTGTTCCATGGACATTTCTGAGTCTCGTATCTTTTCTGGCTGCTGCCTTATAGATATATTTTGGTTTGATAACTTCTCAGATACTGAAGAATCATCCATTCTTGATATTTCTGGTTCAATAACACGTCCTGAGCCACCCATCATATTATAATTCAAATGGGAAATAGCCCACCACGTACCTCCAATAATAACAAAAACGCAAATAGCAGCGAACCATAAAGCGCTTAAATTCCATTTGGCATCTGGACCAGAGTTCAAGTGTAAAAAGAAAACAATTTGTACTATAATCTGAATAATTCCCATCCCTATAAGATATGCAACCTTTGTACTAATTGCCCAACTTGCCATCATTCCATACATCACAGGAATAAAAGAACCCAAGGTGAAGAATACAGCCAGAATAAAACCAACCAAATAGGAACCAGTACTGGGACCATGTGTTTCATTTTGCATGCTCATCATAACGCTCCTAATAGATAAACCATGGTGAAAACACCAACCCATACAATATCAAGTAAATGCCAAAAAATCGAAAGGCATGCTAAACGTGTTTTATTATTCTGATCCAAGCCATTACGACGAAGATGAAAAAACATCACAACCATCCACAGAAGACCAACACTTACGTGAAGTCCATGAGTGCCAACCAAAGCAAAGAATGCTGACCAATAAGCAGAGAGAACTTCCCGTCCAAAAAGCTGTAGACCTGTTGAAGGATCAATACCTGCATAAGCATTTGGATCGTAATAAAATACCTCACTCAAAAGTTCATGGAATTCGTAAAGTTCCATACCAATGAAACAACACCCCAATATAAAGGTTATTGCCATCCATAAACGCACACCACTGATGTTGTTTTTATGTGCTTGGACCATTGCAAAGCCATAAGTGACGGATGAAAATAATAAAAAAGCAGTCTCAACCAAAACAAACTTTAAATCAATAAATTCATTGCCCGCTTTACCGCCCCCATAAGAAGCAGAAAAGACAGCAAAACTTGAAAAAAGCGTTGAAAACAGAATTAAGTCTGAAAGAATATAAACCCAAAAACCAAACGTCATGACTGAGCTACTATCGTGGTGAAGTTTATCCACAGTACTCACATTATTCATTGTTACTGCACTCATACTGTCACTCCTTGTTCTTTAAGAACAGCTGTAAAGGCATCTTCAGTTTTTTGTACTTCTTCAGCTGGAATATAATAACCATGGTGATCACCTGTTAATGAATGACACACAAGCGTTGCAATAAAACCAACCAGTCCAATCGCAACAAGCCACCAAATATGCCAAACAAGTGCAAAACCAACAACTAATGAGAAGAAGCCAGCAATAATTCCAGCCGATGTATTCGATGGCATATGAATTTTTGTAAATCCACTTGTCGGGCGTTGATAACCACTTTTCTTCATACTCCAATAAGCATCATCAGACTGTATCTTCGGAAGGAGAGCAAAATTATAAGAAGGAGGCGGTGAAGAGGTAAACCATTCAAGTGTACGTGCATCACCCCAAGAATCATTTAACGTTACCGGTAAGTGACCTTTATGCTTAATACCGTACCAAATTGCCAAAACAACCTGTAACACAAAACAAAGAATACCAAGTAAAATAATAAAAGCACCTAGAGCAGCGATAATAAACATCGGTTGCCAACTAGGTTCCATGTAATGCTGAAGACGGCGCGTCGCTCCCATTAGCCCAAGGGCATAAACAGGAAAAAAGGCAAGATAAAAACCAATAAACCAACACCAGAAAGATGCAATCCCTAGCATGCGATTTGGTTTATAACCAAAAACTTTTGGAAACCAAAAAGCAAGTCCAGCTAAATAAGCAAAAACCACACCTCCAATAATTGTATGATGGAAATGTGCTACTAAAAAGAGCGAGTTATGAAACTGCCAATCAGCAGGGACAATCGATAATAAAACACCGGTTAATCCACCACCAACGAAGGTAAAGATCATGCCCATGCACCAAAGCATTGGAGGTTCAAAGCGTATCCTTCCTTTATACATCGTGAGCAACCAATTGAAAACTTTTACACCTGTTGGAACGGCAATAATCATCGTAGCAATACCAAAGAAGGTATTTACAGCTTCACCGCCACCCATTGTAAAGAAATGATGCCCCCAAACGAGAAGCGAAAGGATCAAAATAACTAACATGGCCCATATCATGGAAGTGTAACCAAAGAGGCGTTTTGAAGAAAAAGTTGATACAACCTCAGAAACAATTCCAAAAGCAGGAACAACCAAAACATAAACCTCAGGGTGACCAAAAACCCAAACATAGTTAATCCACACCATTGGATTTCCACCACCAACATTGGTAAAGAAATTCATGTTCAAATAACGATCACATGCCAAAAGTGCAAAGGCTACAGTTAAGACAGGATAAATAACTAAAATAAGAACATTACTGACAAAAGCGCTCCAACAAAAAACAGGCATTCTCATCATTGTCATGCCAGGAGCACGCATCTTAATCAGAGTCGCAACAAAATTGACTGCCCCCATTGTTGTCGCGATACCAGAAAGCTGAAGTGACCATAAATAATAGTCTACTCCTGTATCTGGACTCGTTTGCAATTCTGTAAAAGGTGGATACATGAGCCATCCACCACGACCAAAATTACCAACACCTAGTGATATATTAATCAAGATTGCCCCTGCAGCTGTAATCCAAAAACCTAGATTATTTGCAAAGGGAAAAGCAACATCACGCGCACCAATTTGAAGCGGTATAAGGTAATTGAAAAGACCAAATAAAATGGGCGTAGCCATGAAAAAAATCATGATCGTGCCATGCGCCGAAAAAATTTGATCAAAATGCTCAGGGGGCAAATAACCCGCTGTTTCACTCCCAAGAGCTAAAGCTTGATGCGTTCGCATCATAAGTGCGTCCGCAAAACCGCGAACAAGCATAATAATTCCAAGAATTATATACATAATACCAATGCGTTTATGATCAACAGTTGTAATCCAATTTCGCCATAAAATCCCCCACCACCCAAGCGCTGTTAAAGCAACAACAGCAACTAAACCAATCACAACAATCGCGATACATGTATACAAAACGATTGGTTCATGTGCAAGTGCATGAAAAGCACCTGCCGTAGGATCTGTAAGTCTTCCAAACATTTCTCAACCCATTTCAAATGAAATTCAAGTTTTAAAGAAACCTTATATTAAAAGGGTTCTTTCTCTACTGACCCTTTAAATAACATCAGGATCAAATACTGAACACAATGCACCCCATAGTGTCTGAGCAGCTGCACGTTTCATTAAATCTTCATTACATACTGTATTTTCATCGACACACCGATTAACAATACGATAGTAAAGCCGCCGCTCAACAGGTGCAAAATAACGAACTTCAGCATCTTTTTCCTTCGCAGCAATATCACCCATACGAGGCGCAATAGAAAGTTGACGATAAGATTTACGATCAAGTACTCGACCATTAGCCCGAGCTTTTACAATCCAATCTTCAAAATCCTGCGAAGATACAGAATGCCACTTAAACCGCATCCCTGAAAAACCATCACCACTGTAATTTGCTGAGCTCCCCTTGAATACGCCTTGTTCTTCAGCGATCAAATACAACTTAGCATTCATCTGCGGCATAGCGTAAAGAACTGTACCCAATTTAGGAACCCAAAAGGCATTGACAGAATTTTCTGACGTCAATTGCAATAAAACTTGACGTCCTTCAGGCGCGTAAATTTCATTAACTGATGCAACACCATATTGAGGGTAAATAAAAACCCATTTCCAATCAAGAGCTATAGCATCAATCTGCAATGGCTCCCCTTCACCTACAACCTCTACTGGAAGAGGCTTTGCAGGCTCAAGCTTATAGGTATAATAAGCCGTTAATGAACCTAAAACCATTACGATTATAATTGGAATACCCCACATTAAAGCTTCAATTTTATTTGAATGCGCCCAATCAGGAGAATAATTCGCTTTCGTATTCGATGCACGATATTTTATCGCTAAAAATACTACACTCACCATAACTGGAATAACAACGCAAAGCATAACAAGCACACAAACAACAATCAAAATGAGCTGTTGATGTGCTACATAACCTGATGGCTGAAGGACATCCATTTTACAACCAGAGAAAAGCAGTGCTCCCCCTAAAACCACAAGCATCCCTAATTGTCGAACAAAGCTTTTCATCTTCATTTACCCCCGTCATATGCACTAAAAATTGCCATAAATATAACACCTCATATTGTACAGATTTGAAAATAATTATCAAGTGAATTCAATGTCTATATCACTCTTATTCAACTCTTAATTCTTTACCTTTACAACTTATTAATTGTTTTGCAATATACTCAAGCGCGAAACGATATCCATCACTTCCAAACCCACTTATAATAGCGTCTACACCTGAAGATGTATAAGAATGATGACGAAAAGATTCGCGTTGATAAATATGGGATAAATGAACTTCTACTTTTGGCCCTGAAAACATTTTTAGAGCATCAAGAATAGCAACGGATGTATGACTATAAGCCGCTGGGTTGATGATCAATCCAGAACTTAGTCCTATTGCTTCTTGTATCCATTCTACTAGCTGACCCTCATAGTTACTTTGATAAAATTTTATGATAACATTAGCTCTTTTTGCCCATTCTTTGCAATTTTTTTCAATATCTTCTAGAGTTTCAGTTCCATAAATTTCTGGCTCACGTTGACCTAGAAAATTTAAATTAGGACCATTTAAAATCGTTATCATAACAGACATGGCAACCCTTTTCTTCTCGACCATCACTTATTTAAAAAGTATTTAGCATGTTTTTTACAGCAATAAAGCGCCATCCTTAATCTCAAAAAATTCTGCGCGTCCCTTTAAGTCATCAAATAAAAGGCGATCTGTTCCTGTCATAAATGTTTGCACCGCTAAATCATCAAGAATATCAAATAAAGCTGCACGTCGATGTGAATCAAGATGAGCAGCCATTTCATCAAGAAGAAGAATGGGAGCCCTTTCCGATATCATACCTGTTAAACGTGCATGACACAAAACCAAACCTGTCAACAGCGCTTTTTGTTCACCTGTTGAACAAGATGTTGCTGCTCTATTTTTATCCGCATGAAAAACTTGTAAATCTGTGCGATGTGGCCCCTCTAATGTACGCCCAGCAGCACGATCCATTGCGCGATTACGCTGCAACCGATCACAAAATTGCTCTTCAACTTCAGTGGCTGATAGTTTCTTTAAAGCTGTTTCCAAAAAACCATCAACTTGCAATAAAGCCCGTGGAAAAGGTATCTGTGATGGCATTTGTGTAAACATGTCATTTAAAAGCCGAATAATATCAATACGCGCCGCAGAAATAGCTGTCGCCAATTCTGCCATCTGCTTTTCTAAAGCATCAAACCAAACATAATCTTCATTGCCCTCTAAAAACAAACGATTACGTGCGCGCATCGCCCTATCATAATCGGCTATGCGGCGACTATGCAAAGGATCAATCGCTAAAACCATACGATCCAAAAAACGACGGCGCTCAAGCGAAGGGCCTGTAAAAAGACCATCCATAGAGGGTGTTAAGATACTAATATGACAGTAATCTGTTAAGCAATCACTTGGCTCATTCACACCATTAATATGGACCTTTCGACTGTTATCGCTAACCTCTAAAGCTGTACCAATCTTTACTTCACCATAAAGAGCACATTCAAGACATGCAAAGACAACAAATCCTTCACCTCCTCCATCTATAAAGCTAACATCAGAATATGCAGCCCGTCGCAAACCACGACCCGGCGAAAGAAAAGATAATGCCTCTAAAAGATTCGTCTTACCAGCACCATTATGCCCCGTGAAAACCACATGCTGGCCCGAAAAATGAATATTAAAAGAAGAATAATTGCGATAACGTAAGAGCTTTAGCTGTTTCACAGCCACTTTGTGCACATGACTTACCATGCATTGCAAAACGATTTTCCCTAAACGCGAATAGGCATCAGCACATAGAGCACATCCGCATCATTATTATCACGAATCAAAGCTGGTGCTCCAGCTTCATCTAACATAAAAACCATTTCATCACTTGAAAGCTGCCCAGCAATATCCAAAAGATAACGTGAATTAAACCCTATCTCAAGTGGTGCAGATGTGTAAGTTACAGATAATTTATCTTCCGCACTACCTGAATCAGGACTATTCACAACAAGCCTTAACTGTCCATGCTCAATCGTTAACTTAACTGCACGCCCCCGATCACTTGAAATCGTTGAAACGCGATCAACTGCAGAAGAAAAATCCTGCCTATTAACAACTAATTCTTTGTCATTTCCAAGAGGAATAACACGTTGATAATCTGGAAATGTTCCATCAATTAACTTTGACGTAAAAATCACAGAGCCTACAGAAAAACGAATCTTTGTTTCTGAAAGCTCTATACATACCTCACCATAATTTTCTTCTGAAAGAAGTTTTTGCAACTCTCCTACAGCTTTACGAGGAACAATAACACCGGGCATTCCCTCAACTCCTGAAGGAGCTTCCATCTCAACTTGCGCCAAACGATGACCATCGGTTGCCACCAAACGCAGTTTAAAAACATCATCATGAATAACATGAAAGTAAATACCATTAAGATAATAGCGAGTTTCTTCAGTCGAAATGGCAAATTGTGTACAATCAAGTAAATGTTTCAACCCTGATGCCGATAGAGAAAAGCGATAACCAAACTGCCCTGGAAGAGACTCTGGAAAATCTGCTTTCGGAAGACATTGAAGCTGAAAATGTGCACAACCCGAAACAACAGACATTGTATTCGCTTGGTTCTCATCAACGGATAATACAACTTCATTGCCATCTGGAAGTTTACGAATGATATCATAAAGCAAATGTGCCGGAACAGTTGTTGCTCCTGCCTGTTCAACATTGACTGTAAAAGATTCTGTAACCTCTAAATCAAGATCTGTTGTTTTTAACTGCACATGACTATCTTCTGCATCAATCAAAACATTCGACAAAATAGGAACAGTATTACGGCGCTCTACCACACGGTGAACACGACCAAGAGACTTAAGAAATTGATTACGATCCACTGTAATGCGCATAAAAGCCCCATATGATTTAGCAAAAATGATAAGAATTCCTTAGAATTAAAATAACAGATCCTTTTTAAAGAATCGCCTGTTAGAGTTTATTAAACCTCTTTTAAAATGGCAAGTCACTCCTGCATAAGAAAAAACAAATCCTTTCATTAAATCTCTTAAAGTTTCTTCAAAGAAAGAAATGATAAATGCTATACAGCCTGTTCTCCAATCAATCGCTTCAGTAATTCAAGCTCCTTGGCCAAGGTCTGATCACCACAAACCAAATCTTCAATTTTACGCACAGCATGTAAAACCGTTGTATGATCACGCCCACCAAAACGGCGTCCTATTTCTGGTAACGAGCGAGGCGTTAATACTTTCGCTAAATACATTGCAACCTGCCGCGGCTTCACAACCGTACGTGTTCGACGATTAGACAATAAATCCTGTTTGGAAACATTATAATGGCGTGCTACCGTACGCTGAATTTCTTCAATCCGAATGCGTTTAGGTTCACCTGGACGTGTCAAATGACCTAATAACTCATCAATCCGTTCTAAAGATAAATCAGACTCAAAAGATTGACGAAATAAGAGCTGGTTAAACGCGCCCTCAATATCGCGCCCTGACCCTAAAACCGTTTTTGCAATATATTCCAAAACATCATCGGAAATTGATATCATGCTATCATCTTTCTGTGCCGCCTTCAACCGCTGGCGCAACATTTGCAAACGCATTTCATAGTCTGGTGCCTCAATTTCAAGGGCAACCCCTCCCTGAAGACGAGACCGAACGCGAAGATCAAGCGATTCTAATTCCGCTGGTGGACGATCTGCAGCGACAACAACCTGTTTTGCACTATCAAGCAACATATTAAGTAAATGGCAAAATTCATGTTGTATCGACTTGCCCTGCAAAAACTGCATATCATCAATAATCAAAAGGTCGATATCGCGAAGCTGTTCTTTAAAAGAAAGAGCGTCATTATCACGAATAGCTGTTGCAAAACGCCACATAAAATATTCAGCAGTTAAATAAATAACACGCGCAGATGTTAAACGCTTCAATGCAGAAGCGGCAATCGCTTGAAGCAAATGGGTTTTTCCTAAACCAACAGACGCGTGAATAAAAAGAGGATTAAAACGCAAAGCACTTTTATGCCCCTCTGCTATTGAACGTGCTGCCGCTAAAGCAACACGATTAGACGCCCCCTCAACAAAGCTTTCAAAAGTATAGCGAGAATCAAGCGGAGATCCAAAAACTCCCGCTTGAGAACTTTTGACTGAATGTTCTACACAATTCTCAACAAAAGATGAGGTTGCCGGCTCCTCCAACACAACAGAAGGCGCACTTGTTTTACAAACAACATCTCTTGAAACCCGCTCCATACCGCGAACGATAACTTCAACACGAAGAATTGCTGAGTTCTCTTGTTTCCATAAATGAGTCAAAAGAGAACCATAGTGATTATTAATCCATGAACGTAAAAAAGCTGTAGGAACAGAAAGTTTTACAAGAGTATGACTATACTCAGCAAGTTTCACACGACCAAACCAACTGGTATAAGCCTCAACACCAACCTGCGCCTTTAATTGTGCCATAACACGTATAAAAGCCGCCGCACCCTCCTCCTCTGAAACAATAGAATGCCCTATAGAAGCATTTCTACAAACAACCCCATCACTCTCTGCCATTCTATTCTTTATTACGTTCTCTGCCGACAGGACATTCACCGAAACCCTTTTAAAGGAACTAGCTTTAGAGTTCAATTTATCCACCAT